>CALANS010000050.1 GCA_937926105.1 uncultured Actinomycetes bacterium
GGCCTTGGTCTCGATGATCGGCAGACCGGTCATGGAGCCGGCGCCCAGGTCGTCGGACAGCTTCGCGCAGCGCTCCAGCAAACGGGAGTGCAGGTAGAACACGTCACCGGGGTAGGCCTCGCGGCCCGGCGGGCGGCGCAGCAGCAGCGAGATGGCCCGGTAGGCCTCGGCCTGCTTGGACAGGTCGTCGAAGATGATCAGGACGTGCTTGCCGGCGTACATCCAGTGCTGGCCGATGGCCGAGCCGGTGTACGGAGCCAGCCACTTGTACCCGGCGGAGTCAGATGCCGGGGCGGCGACGATCGTGGTGTACTCCAGCGCTCCGGAGTCCTCCAAAGCCTGCCGGACACCGGCGATCGTGGAGCCCTTCTGGCCGATCGCCACGTAGATGCAGCGCACCTGCTGGGTCGGATCACCGGAATCCCAGTTGGACTTCTGGTTGATGATGGTGTCCACGCAGACGGCCGTCTTGCCGGTCTTGCGGTCGCCGATGATCAGCTGCCGCTGGCCACGACCGATCGGCGTCATGGAGTCGACGGCCTTGATGCCGGTCTGCAGCGGTTCCTTGACCGCCTGCCGCTGCACCACGGTGGGCGCCTGCAGCTCGAGCTGGCGGTGCGCCTCCGCCTCGATGTCGCCCAGCCCGTCGATCGGGTGGCCCAGCGGGTCCACCACCCGGCCCAGGAAGGCGTCACCGACCGGGACCGACAGCACCTCGCCGGTCCGGGTGACCTGCTGGCCCTCTTCCAGCTTCTCGGCGTCACCCAGGATCACGGCACCGATGGAGCGCACGTCCAGGTTCAGCGCCACGCCCAGCACGCCGCCGGGGAAGGCCAGCAGCTCGTTGGCCATGGTGGAGGGCAGCCCCTCCACGGTGGCGATGCCGTCACCGGTGGAGGAGATGATTCCGACCTCCTCACGGCTCACCGAGGGGGCGTAGTCGGCGACGTAGCCCTCGATCGCGGAGCGGATCTCGTCGGGAGAGATCGTCAACTCGGTCATCTGATTCCGTTCCTTAGCGTGTTACGTGGTGGTGCCGTGTCAAGCCATGCATGCCTGTGCGGTGTGGTGACGGGCGGGTCGGTCACCTCGCCAGCCGCTGCCGGATGGCGTCCAGTCTGCCGGAGATGCTGCCGTCGATGACCTCGTCACCGACCCGGATGCGCAGCCCGCCCCCGAGCGAGGCGTCGACGATCACATGCACCGCCACCTGGCGGGAATACACGGACCCGAGCGCGCCACGCAGTCGCGCGACCTGCTCGGCGTCCAGCGGCGTGGCGGAGGTGACGACGGCGACGAGCTTGTCCCGTCGCTCCGCGGCCTGCTCGACCAGCAGCGCCACGCCGTGCGAGTACGCGCGGCCGCCGGTGTCGCGGGCCAGGCTGGTCAGCAGGTTGACGGTCAACTGGTTCACCCGCCGGTCCAGCAGCCGGGTGACCAGGTCCACCCGCCCCTGCGGGGGGGTCGCCGGATCGTCCAGGATGACCGACAGCTCCGGGTTGGCGTCGATGATGCGGCCGAACCGGAACAGCTGGTCCTCCACCTCGTCCAACTCGCCGGCGCGCTCGGCCTGCAGGAATAGCGCCGTGCGGGACAGCCGTCGCAACCCGTCGACCAGGTCGCTGCCAGTGGACCAGCGGTGTGCCAGCGCGCCGATGAGGATCTGCAGCGGGCGGTCACCGATCTTGCCGGACAGCAGCCGAGTGGCCATGTCCGACTTGGCGTCGCCGGCGATGGTGGTCTCGGTGAGCAGCCGACGCAGGTGCGGCTCGCGCGCCAGGACGCCGGCGACCGCGGCGAGATCCTCGCCGACGGCGGACAGCGCCATCTCGTCCATGGTGGCGGCTGCCGTCAGCAGCTCGCCCGTCGCCTCGGCGAGCGCCTGCTGGGATGCCAGGCCGGCCATCAGCGCTCCAACTCGGCCAAGAAGCGGTCGACCGTGCGGCGCTGGCGGGCCTCATCCTCCAGCGACTCCCCGACCACCTTGCCGGCCAACTCGACCGCGGTCCGGCCCAGGTCGGCGCGCAGCTCGGCGACGATTTGCGCCCGCTGGGCGTCCAGCTGGGCGCGGCCGGCCGCGGCGACCCGTTCGGTCTCGGCGCGCGCCTTGGCCAGCATGTCGTCGTGGATGCTCTGGGCCTGCAGCCGGGCGTCCTCGCGGATCTTCGCCGCCTCCTCGCGGGCGCCCGCCAGCTGCTGGTTGTACTTCTCCAGTGCGGCCGCCGCGTCGGACTGGGCCTGCTCGGCCTTGGCGATGCCGCCCTCGATCGCCTCGGTACGGGCGGCGTAGGCCTTCTCGAACATCGGCCAGGCGAACTTGCCGAGCACGAACACCAGGATCGCGAAACACACGACCCCGATGACAAGTTCACCCCACGGGAGCCCCAGGACGGCCGGGGAGTTGGACTCCTCGACCGGTGGCGCCATGGCGGCCAGGATGCTTGGCACGGGCCATCAAACCTTTCACTTGGGTCACCCCACCGCGCCGGGCAGGGTGTCCGCTGGGCAGGGACGATCAGTAGATGAACGGCACCACGAAGCCGAGCAGCGCCAGCGCCTCGGACACCGCGAAGCCCAGGAAGGCATAGGTGCGGGTCAGGCCGGCGGACTCGGGCTGGCGGGCCGTGGCCTGGATGTAGGCCGCCCACACGATGCCGACCCCGATACCGGGGCCGATGGCAGCCAGACCGTATCCGATGGCGCCGAGGTTGCCGGCGATGTCGATGGTCACGTCACCTGCTGCGGCGAGAGCCTGAATGGCCATGTGGTGCTTCTCCCTTTCGGTGGTACCCGGATCCGCCGGTGCGGGTCGGGTTGCTACTGCGGTTGCATCGGTTGGTGCGTGTCAGCCCCGGCCCGGACGGCCGGCGGTGTGGAGAGGATGTCAGTGCGAATCCGCCATGGCGCCTTCCAGGTAAATGGCGGTCAGCAGGACGAACACGTAGGCCTGCAGGGCGCAGATCAGCAGCTCGAAGAACCACAGGCCGACGCTGGCCAGCGCGGGCAACACCGCCATCACGTAGTCCAGGCCACCGGACTCCAGCAGGTAGATGGTGCCCGCACCGGCCACCACGACCAGCATGTGGCCGGCAAACATGTTGGCGAACAACCGAACCGCCAACGTGAAGGGCTGCAGCAGGATCTTGGACAGGAACTCCATCGGGATCAGCAGCACGTGCATCGGCCAGGGGATGCCGGGGATGACGCACTGGCTCTTGAGGTATCCCAAGACGCCGTGCTTGCGGATGCCCACAAAGTTGTAGAGCACCCAGACCATCAGGGCCAGGCCCGCCGGAAACACGAAATGAGAGGTGACGGGGACGGCAGCCACCGGAATGATCTCGTAGATGTTCATCACCAGGATGAACGAGAACATTGTCGCCAGGAACGGGGCCCAGCCCTTGCCGACCCTGCCCATCACCTCGATGGCAATGCCGTTGCGCACGAAGCCGTAGATGCCCTCGGCGAAGAACTGAAACTTGGTCGGCACGATCTGCGGGCGCCGGGCAGCCGCCAGGAAGAACCACATGATCGCCACCGTGCCGATAATCAGCAGGCCGACGACCTTCCACGACGCGATGAACGTGCCGTCGCCGACGGCATCGTAGAAGAACGACTCGTGGACCGAGGGGGGCGTGAAGCCACCGCCATCATCTCCCTGCGCTGCGAGCAGGGTGGTCAGTGCCGAACTGGGACCCACCGTGGATTACCTCTCGAGGCTGGCCGGTTGCGACCCGGTCGCCGGGTCTTTCGGTCGATCTGCGCCCGGCTGTGGTTCGCGGCCGTAACGCATCACTACCGCATACACACCCAGGGCCATGCCGAGGATCGCGCCGATCGGAGTGGCGAATCGGGTTCCCCACCAGTGATCCAACAACCATCCGAGGCCACCCCACACGACCAGACCGCCGAGCAGGGTAGACGTCGCGGCCCAACCCAACTGCGTCCCGGTGGACGCGGCTCCCGGCTCAGACCGCTTTGTCATGGCAGATGCGACCCTATCAGTACGGTTGGCCCCGATCGGCACCCGGACTGCCCATCCGGACGCCCTGTGGCGAGCCTCTCCCCCGCGGGTCGGCGTGGCTGTCGGGCGGAACGGGGCGTGGGAGTGCCTCGCCGGGCAGATATCCGATTAGTGCGGGTCGACTCAGCTCGGGTCGACATAGAACAGCTTCGCGGTCCACACGTACCGCAGGTGCGCACCCATCCAGCACACCAGCCCGATCACCACGGCGATGGCCATCCAGCGCGGCGCGACCGGCCCGTCCGGCGGCAGCAGCACGATCACCATGCCCAGCGCCACGATCTTGACCAGGTACGCCGCCAGCGCCGTCACCAGCACCGCTCCCGGGTGACGAGCCCCCACCGCCGCGATCACCACGGTGGAGAGGGTGAAGAAGGCGCCGACGATGCCGATGCCGACGGCCACCCCGGCCAGCCCTCGTCCACCGACGGTGAGCCCGACGATCAGCGCGAGTACCGCTCCGGCGATCAGCAACACGATCCAGCACAGCCGCAGGTGCTCGGTCGACCAGGGCCCCGCCGTGCGACTGCGCTGCTCGGCCCGTCGCACCTGTGCCAGTGGGAGGTCGGGGTGTCCGGCCGACGGATCCGTCACCGGCTCGCCCGTCGCCGCTCCCGCCACCAACCTCTTGCGCACCGGTGTTTCCGTCACGGGTTGCTCACGCCCGGTCATCGGGGCTCCTTTCGCGCAGTGCTCGCCTCGACCGCTGCCAGGGCCCGCCGCGATCGCAGCCGACGTGCCCTGATCCATGGTCGCAGGGTCACCGCCAGCACCGCCAGCACCGCCAGCACGGCCGGCCACACCATGCGTTGCCAGGGCACGAACGCCAGCGACACGGCGCCGCCGGAGACCACCGCGGCCCACAGGTAGAACACCAGCACGGCCTGTCGATGCGTGTGGCCCAGCGCGAGCAGCCGGTGGTGCAGGTGCCGCTTGTCGGCGCTGAACGGGTGCCGGCCCTCGCGGGTGCGCCGGACGACCGCCATCAGGAAATCCAGCGAGGGAATGAACACCACGGCCAGCGCGACGATCAGCGGCGCGAGCGCGGCCACCGTGGTGCTGGCGCCCCCGTAGCTCGTGGAGCTGATCGTGCCGCCGACCGCTACCACGCCCGCGGACATCGCCAGTCCGATGAACATCGATCCCGCGTCGCCCATGAAGATGCGAGCCGGATAGAAGTTGTGCGGCAGGAACCCGACACAAGCCCCGACCAGGGCCGCGGCGATCAGCGGTGCCTGGGACGCCGAGCTGTCGTCCGCGGACGCCGCCAGCACGTGTGCGGAGAACACGAACAGGCCGATGCCCGACAGGGCGGCCACACCGGAGAGCAGGCCGTCCAGCCCGTCGATGAAGTTCATCGCGTTGGTCAGCACCAGCGTGATGAGCACCGTGACCATCGTCGACTGGTACTGATCGAGGGTGACGGTGGTGCCGTCCCCATCTCCCCCGAACGGCAGCCACATCACGATCCATTGCACGCCGAAGAACACCAGCAGCGCGGCGGCCAACACCTGGGCGGCGAGCTTGGTGACGGCGTCCAGGTCGAACCGGTCGTCCACCACCCCGACCACGCAAATGACGCCGCCCGCCACCACGACGCCGAGCAGTTGGCTGGACGAGCTGAACGCCCGATTCAGCTGCGGCAGTTGGGCGGCCAGCAGCAGGGCCGTGGTGAATCCGAGATACACCCCGACACCGCCCATCCGGGGTGTGGGGGTGGAGTGCACGTCCCGGTCGCGGATCGGCGTGAACGCGCGCATCTTGATCGCGGCGAGCCGGATCACCCCGGTCACCAGGAACGCCACCAGCGCCGACACGCCGAAGATCAGCGCATACTCCCGCATTGGCAGGATGAAGGTGGGCACCGACCCAGGGTAGTGGCCGGGGGGCCGCGCCCGGCGGCGGAACCGACGGCGCGCGGCGGGCGTCACACCGCGGACCTCCGGATCCGGTGGCGGCCATGCCACTTGCAAAGGGGATGCCACCATGTCCGGCAGCGACGGCGCTGTCCGCCGCCGGCGCAGTATCCACACCGTGCCGGCACCATGACCGACGAAGGGCCACGAGATCCCATGACACACCCCGCATCCGGACCAGGACCGGCCCAACCTGGACCGCCCCAGCCCGGACCGCCCCAGCCCGGACCGCCCCAGCCGGCCGGGCAGGGCGCGCCCGGCTGGATGCCACCATCCGGGTCGTGGCAGCACGCCGCGGCGGGCCCGTGGAATCCCCAGGCGGGCGCGCACCCGGGACAGCAGAGTCAGCCGGGCCAGCCGGGACAGCCGGCTCAGCAAGGTCAGCCAGGCGTGCTAGGCCAGCCAGGTGTACCGGGCCAGCCGGGCCAACCGGGACAGCCGGCTCAGCAGGGTCAGGCTGCCGGGCCCGGATCGCCCACTGCGGTAGCACTGTGCCGAGTGCTCGCGCTACTCGCGACGCCGCTGGGCCTGTCCATCCCGTTCGACTCGAGTTGCCTGTGGGCCAGTACGACAGCCTGGGCGGCGTTCGCCATGCTGGCGGCGCTGGTCCAGGCGGCCCCGCTGCTGTCCGCGAGCCTGGGCTGGACACCGCGACGCGGCTGGACGGTCGGCGCGGTCGGCACTGCGGCGCTCCTGCTGTTCTGGCTGCTGGTGGCGTTGCCCAGTGTCGGGTCTAACACCGGATTCACGCTGACCGTGGCGGCCGCGGCCGCGGCGGCCGGATCGCTGTTCGGGCCTGGCCGGAGGTTCTGATGGGGCTCCGCGGGCACCGTACCGAACCGGCCACGGCACGGCTGGGGCGATCGGGCGCGCTGCTGGTGGGAGCCGCGTGCTGCGCGGTGCTGGCCCTGGCGTTGCCCTGGTCCTCCGGCACCGACTCGACCTACATCCCCGGCTGGTATGTGCCCGGCATGTGCACCACGGTGCACGACAGCGACGGCTGGCCGACGATGGATTGCACGCCGGGCATGATCTCGCCTGGCATCTTCATGCCGGGGATCGGCGCCTACGGCGGCAAGGACACCGAGATCCGAGTATTCCTGGTGGCGATCGTGGCGCTGGTGGCGCTGGCCCGCCGTCGGCACCGGCCGTCGTTCGCGACCGCGGCGGTGCTGCTGGCAGGCGTCGGCCTGGTCCTTGCCGGGCTGCGTCCCCGAGCCGGGCAGATCGCCTATCTGGCCGGCATGGCGCTGCTGATCATCGCGCTGCGCGCCGATGGGCTGCTCGGCCGCCGCGCTATGCCCTTGCCCGGTCTGCCCGGGCAAGGGCATAGCGGCGGCGCAACCACTCCTCAGCCGCCTGCCGGAACGACCTCACCCGCCACCTGACGCAGCCGGTCCAGGGTCACCGCCCCCTGCCGAAGCACCCGGGGAGTCTCCCCCGTCAAGTCCACGATGGTGGAGGCCACCCCGATTGGGGCGACCCCGCCATCCAGATACACCGCAACATCCGGGCCCAACTGTTCGCGGGCCTGCTCGGCGGTGGTGGCCGGCGGCTGGCCGCTGCGGTTGGCACTGGACACGGCCATCGGACCGACCGCGCGCAGCAGGTCCAGCGCCACCGGGTGCAGCGGCATCCGCACCATCACGGTGCCCGCGGTGTCCCCCAGGTCCCACGCCAGCGACGGAGCATGCGGGAGCACCAGCGACAGCCCGCCCGGCCAGAACGCCTCGATCAGGGTGCGGGCGGTCGGCGTGACCTGCAGCACCAGCCCGTCGATGGTCGCCCATGACCCGACCAATACCGGCACCGGCATATCCGGCCCACGCCCCTTGGCCGCCAGCAGCGCCCGAACCGCCGTCGCATTGAAGGCGTCCGCGCCGATTCCGTAAACGGTGTCGGTCGGCAACACGACCAGCGACCCCGACCGGGCCGCGGCCGCTGCTGCATCCAGGCCGTCATGTCGCTGTGTGTGATCCGCGCAGTCGTACATCGTCACCGGGTCAGTCTGTCACTCGCCCGGCAAGCATCCGGCGACCGGCCAGCGTCACTCCCGCCGCGGCCAGCACATGCCACACGGCATGCCCTTGCAGCAGCGCCTGCGGCCGGCACCAGGGGCGGCCGGTTCGGCTGCGCCGGGCCACCAGTGCCCCCGTAATCAGCAGCCCGGCGGGCGTCGCCAGCGCACGCAGGCTTGCCCCGGCCTGCCGGTTGAGTCCGAGCAGCACCCCTGCCGCGCAGGACGTCACCATCGCGGCCAGCGAAAGGTCGTGCACGCGGCGGGAGAGTCGATCACCCGGGCCATGAAACCCCGCGCTACCGGCCGCGTTCGCGGCCAGCGCGGCAGCCAGCGCCCGGCCAACGAGGGCGTCCACGCCGCGAGCGTCGGTCAGCGCCCGACCCAACGCGAGCGCACCCACCGCCAGCGCCACCGACGACCCGGCGCTCACCGGCTGCGCGATCCATCCGGGCCGCAGCGCCTCCCCGTCGGCACGCCCCGGATGGCGGTGGTCAGGAACCCGGGCGAACGGCACTGCGGATCAGTCGCGGTCCGCCGCGGTGGCCAGTCGCACCCGGCGCGCGGTAACCACCCGTGGCCGGCCGGCCAGGTCGACATGGTCGGTGACGTCGCCCAGCACGCGGCGTGCGGCCAGCAGGGCCGGAACGGACTCACCCTGGCTGGCGTCGTGTTCGATCGCCAAGAAGCCCCCCGGCCGCAGCAGTCCGGCCGCGACCGAGATCAGCGGCCTGATCAGGTCCAGCCCGTCCGGGCCGGCGAACACCGCCTCCGCCGGGTCGTACTCGGACACCTCCGGCTCCACCGGCGTCCCGTCCGGGACATAGGGCGGATTGGCGGTGACGAGGTCGGCGGTACCGTCCAGATCGGCCAGCAGGCGCTCGTCGGTGATGTCCCCCCCACGCAGCAGGATCGGGGTGCTGCCGGCCGCGGCGTGCAGGTCGGCGTTGCGGCGCGCCCAGGCGAGCGCGCCCGGCGAACGTTCCACCGCATGCACCGTGGCGTCCGGGCGGGCGGCGGCAATGGCCAGCGCGATCACTCCGGAGCCGGCGCACAGATCGACCACCACCGGCGAGGGCGTGTCGGTGATCGCGGCCAGCGCCCGCTCCACCAGCACCTCGGTCTCAGGCCGCGGGATGAACACTCCGGGCCCGACCTGAACGGTGACGGCGCCGACGGTGGCGGCGCCGATCAGGTACTGCAACGGCTCGCGAGTGACCCGCCGGTCCACCAGCTCGCGGTAGGCGTCCAGCACCGGGTCGTCGACCAGTGGGTACAGCCCGAGCCGGGTGCGGCCCACGCCCAGCAGGTGGGCCGCCAGCTCCTCGGCGTCTACCTGCGGTGACGGCACACCCGCTGCGGCCAGGCGTTCGGTGGCGGCCAGGATGGCCACCCGCAGCGACTGGCGGTGGCCGCCGGGCTGGTGCGGGCCGGAGGGGTTGCTCATCGCGAACCGGCCCCCGTCGTGTGCCCTGCTGCCTGTCCGGCCAGTAGCGCGGCGCGCTCGGCCGCGGCCAGCGCGTCCAGTACCGCGTCCAGCTCACCCTCCAGCACCGCGTCCAGGTTGTAGGCCTTGAAGCCGATGCGGTGGTCGGCGATCCGGTTCTCCGGAAAGTTGTAGGTGCGGATCCGCTCCGAGCGGTCGACGGTGCGCACCTGGGAGCGGCGGGCGTCGGCGGCAGCGGCCTCGGCGGCCTCCCGGGCGGCGACCAGCAGCCGGGAGCGCAGGATCCGCATCGCCTGCTCGCGGTTTTGCAGCTGGGACTTCTCGTTCTGGCACGACACCACGATCCCGCTGGGCAGGTGGGTGATGCGCACCGCCGAGTCGGTGGTGTTCACCGACTGGCCGCCGGGCCCGGAGGAGCGGAACACGTCGATGCGCAGATCGGCCGGGGAGATGTCGATGTCGGCTGTCTCATCAGCTTCCGGGGCCACGAACACGCCGGCCGCCGAGGTGTGGATCCGCCCCTGCGACTCCGTCACCGGTACTCGCTGCACCCGGTGCACGCCGCCCTCGAACTTCAGCCGCGCCCACACCCCGTCGGCCGGCGCTGGATTGCCGGGCGCCTTGATGGCCACCGTCACCGACGTGTAGCCGTGCAGGTCGGATTCGGCGGCCGACAGGATTTCGGTCTTCCAGCCCCGATGCTCGGCATAGCGCAGGTACATCCGCAGCAGATCGCCGGCGAACAGCGCCGACTCCTCCCCGCCCTCGCCCGCCTTGATCTCCAGGATCACGTCCTTGGCATCGTCCGGGTCCCGCGGGGCCAGCAACTCGGCCAGCGCCGATTCGAGGTCCGCGGCCCGGCCGGCCAGTTCGTCGGCCTCCGCGTCGAACGCCGGATCCTCGGCGGCTAGCTCGCGAGCGGTGACCCAGTCAGCGCGCACCGCCTCCAGTTCGGTGGCGGTCCGCACGATCGGTGTCAGCTCGGCGTAGCGGCGCCCGACCCGGCGGGCGCGTGACTGGTCCGCGTGCAGGGCCGGATCGGCCAGCGCCCGCTCCAGCTCGGCATACTCGGCCCGCAGCGTGGACACGGCCGCCTGCGGCGCATCAGCGGGTGCCAATCCCATCCCAGCTCCTTCACGCTTCGACTCCGAACACGACAAACGGCGCCCGGCGACCGGATGGCCGCGCGGACGCCGTCGGTGGAGCTAACGCGAGGAACGCTTGCCGTACCGCGCCTCGAAGCGGGCCACCCGACCACCGGTGTCCAGGATCTTCTGCTTACCCGTGTAGAAGGGGTGGCACTTGGAGCAGACCTCGACGTGGATGCTGCCGCCCTTGGCCGTGCTGCGGGTGGTGAACTGGTTCCCGCAACCACAGGTCACCTCGGTGACTGTGTAGTCGGGGTGGATGCCGGTCTTCATTCTTGGATTCCTCTCGGTGCTGCGGCCGCCGGGTCGTCGGCGCGACTGCGCAGACGTGAACCGGAGCTCGACCGTTCAGTGTGCCAGAGCCCTGACATGCACACCAAAACACGCCGCGGGCTCGCGATGTTCCCGCGCGCGTGCCGCACCGCCAGCACGGGCCCGTACGGACCCGGCTACCGTGCCGGTCGTGGCCGTGATCCTCGCCCTGCTGTCCAGCATGTTGTGGGGCATCGCGGACTTCGCCGGCGGCACCGCGAGCCGGCGGCTGTCGGCGCTGGTGGTGGTGACGGCCTCGCAGGCCGTCGGACTGGCCGCCGTGGCGGCGGTGGCCGTGATCACCGGGCAATGGGACGCGGCCCTGGGCTACCTGCCCTGGGCGCTCGGGGCCGGCCTGGCGGGTGCCACCGGGCTGCTGGCCTACTACCGAGCGCTCGCCGTCGGGACGATGGGTGTGGTCTCCCCGATCGCCGCTCTCAGCGTGATCATCCCGGTCGTCGTGGGGCTGGCCGGGGGGCACTGGCCGTCGGCGGTCGTGGGCGCCGGCATCGTGCTCGCGGTGATCGGGGTGGTCGCCGCCGGCGGCCCGGAGCGGACGGCCGGTCGCAGCCTGCGCCCGGTGCTGCTCGCATCGTTTTCGGCGGTGTGTTTCGGCGCGACGCTGCTGTTCATCGCGCGCGGCGCGGAGCACTCGCCGCTGATGACGATGGTCGCCATGCGGGTGGCCTCGGTGGCGCCGCTAGCGGTGATCTGCCTGGCGCTGCGCGGCCGGCGGGACAGGCCCGGGGACGTGGCAGGCGGTCAGGTCCATCGCGACGGCATCAGCGGTGCCGGTGACGAACCCCACAACGGTGAGGGTCATCGAGTCGCCGTCGGCGCGGCGGTTGCAGCGCCGTCGGCGACCCGTACGCGGCTGTGGGTGGTGGTGGCCGGCCTGTTCGACGTGTCGGCCAACCTGGTGTTCGCGCTGGCCAGCACGCGGGGAGCGCTGGCGATCGTCGCAATCCTGGGGTCGTTGTACCCGGCGGTGACGGTGCTGCTGGCGCGGGTGCTGCATCACGAACGGTTGACCCGGCTGCAGCAGGGCGGCGTGCTGCTCGCGTTGATCGGGGTGGCGCTCATCGCGGGCTGGAGCTGAGCACCCCTTGGCCGGGGTTGTGTGGTCCAGCGGGCGCAGGGGCGCCCGCTGGACCACACAACCCCGGTACGGACCGACTCAGTCCTGCAGCGGCATGTTCTTGGCGACGGTCATCAGGAACTCGATGTTGGTGCGGGTCTTGCGCAGCCGCTCCAGCACCAGCTCCAGCGCCTGCTGTGCCTCCAGCGCGGAGAGCAACCGGCGCAGCTTGACCGTCACCGCCAGTTCGTCCGGGCTCATCAACAGCTCCTCCTTGCGGGTGGAGGAGGCATCGATGTCGATGGCCGGGAAGATCCGCTTGTCGGCCAGTCGCCGGTCCAGCTTCAGCTCGGCGTTGCCGGTGCCCTTGAACTCCTCGAAGATCACCGTGTCACCCGCCGACCCGGTCTCCACCAGGGCGGAGGCGAAAATAGTCAGCGAGCCACCGTTCTCGATGTTCCGGGCGGCGCCGAGGAACCGCTTCGGCGGGAACAGCGCGGTGGAGTCCACCCCACCCGACAGGATGCGCCCGGACGCCGGCGCGGCCAGGTTGTAGGCGCGGCCCAGTCGGGTGATGGAGTCCAGCAGCACCACGACGTCGCGGCCCATTTCGACCAGGCGCTTGGCCCGCTCGATGGACAGCTCGGCGACCATGGTGTGATCGCTCGGCGGCCGGTCGAAGGTGGAGGCGATGACCTCACCCTTGACCGACCGTTGCATGTCGGTGACCTCTTCCGGCCGCTCATCCACCAGCACCACCATGAGGTGGCACTCGGGGTTGTTGGTGGTGATGGCGTTGGCGATGGCCTGCAGCACGGAGGTCTTGCCGGCCTTCGGCGGAGACACGATCAGCGCTCGCTGGCCCTTGCCGACCGGCATCACCAGGTCGATGACGCGGGTGGTCAGGATGTGCGACTCGGTCTCCAGGCGCAGCCGCTCGTTCGGGTAGAGCGGCGTCAGCTTGGTGAACTCCGGCCGGTGCTTGGCGGCCTCCGGCTCCTGCCCGTTGATGGTCTCCAGCTTCGCCAACGGGTTGAACTTCTGCCGCTGCGAGGGCTGCTCACCCTCCCGCGGGGCCCGGATGGCACCGGTGATGCGGTCGCCGCGGCGCAGGCCGTACTTGCGCACCTGCGACATGGAGACGTACACGTCGTTGGGTCCGGACAGGTAGCCGGAGGTGCGGACGAACGCGTAGGAGTCCAGCACGTCGACGATGCCGGCGACCGGAACCAGGACGTCGTCCTCGCGCAGTTCCGGCTCCGTGGAGTCAGAGAACCGGTCGCGCCCGCGCCGGTTACGGTCCCGGTAGCGGCGCCCCCGGCGCCGGCCCCCTCCGTCCGAGTCGTCGTCGTCGCGATGATTGTTCTCGCCGCTGTCGCCCCGGCTGTCGCGGTTGCCGTCCCTGCTGCCATTGCGGTTGTCCCGGCTGTCGGTGCGGGCGTCGCGGGAGTCCTTGTCGCGGCCCTCGGCCCGACCATCGGAGCGCCGCTGGGAGGGCGTGCCCTGGTCCTGGTGCCCCGCCCCGGCCCGCTGATCGGTCCGGGCGTCGGCGCTTGCGGTCGCGTCGGGGTGCGATCCGCTCTCTGAGGCGGCCCCGTCGGACCGCGGGCTGCCGGCCTCGCCACCGTCACCGTCGCGCTTGCCGCGCCGTCCGCGGCGACCGCGGGCGCCGTCTCGCAGGGACTCGCCCGCGTCGGCACCGGCCCGGGCCCCGCCATCGGGTCCGTCGGCGCGCCCAGAGGCCGCTCCACCGGTGCCGGTGCCGTTCACGGCCGTGGCAGTGGGGGCAGGTGCGATGTCGGTCAGCGCCGGCTGGGTGTCGGGGACCCCGGCCCGTCGGCTGGCCGCGCGACGGGGACGGCTGGTGGCCGCCGTGGCTGCGGCGTCCGTACCGTCGGCGGTGCCATTCAGGTGGCCGGTGGTGGCGCCGTTTGCAGCACCGGCACGCTGGGTGCTGGTTGGGTTCGTGGTGCCGGCCCGCTCGGTGGTCGGCGAGGTGGTGCGCGAGGACGATCCGGTCGCAGCGGCGCGGTGTGCGGTAATGGCCGCCACCAAATCGCCCTTGCGCATCCCGGATGTGCCCTTCAGGCCCAGTTGGCCCGCCAACACCTTGAGGTCGGCGAGGACCATGCCGGACAGCCCAGAACCCCGGGCAGTGCGTCCGGTGGAGGTGGGCAGCTCCGTGGTTTCGGTCACGAAGATCCTTCCCGCCCGGGCGGTGATAGTGCCCGGGATCTGTAGGAATCGCTGGTGTCGATCCGACCCAGCGTGGGCCGCCACTCGGTGCGACGGCTGAGGTTCGACGGTCGGCTGCTCGCGTGCCGGCGTCAGGCCCGCGCGTCCTGCTGTTCAGACGGCGGCGGCTCCGGTCGCCCTCCGCAATGCGGCAACGCAGCCGCCTTCACGGGAACGACAGGGATCGGCAATGGACCCCCACACAAGACTCCGGCACTGCACAAGGCGGCCGGTCGACCGCCTTTAGCCTACCGGCCCGTAGCCATGGTTAGCAACATCGCGGCTGGCGTGTTTGTTCCGGGCCGGAGGGCATCCCAATGGCGCCGTCACCGCTGCCCTGCCCCGACTAGGGAAGTGCTGGAAAATGACGTCTCGATCGGACCAAGATCACCGCGACCTGCGGAAACGCGGGCCGGCCGCGATCGAGACGGCAAGAAACAGCGGATCCCTAGGGGTCAGTCCAGGATCTCGGCAGTGGCCCCGACCACCGACACGGGCACCGCTCGCGCGCGGAATCCGCTCCCGCCCAACGATTCCGGCTCGGGCAGGTCCCGCCCGAGGGCGAGCACCGAGGGTCCCGCACCAGACAGCACGGCGGCCACTCCGGCACCCCGCAGGCGGTCGAGCAATGCCGCGGACTCGGGCATCACGGACGCCCGATAGGGCTGATGCAGCCGGTCCTCGGTGGCGGCGAACAGCAGGTCGGGGTCGGCGGTGATGGCATGCACCAGCAGCCCGGCGCGGGCGGCATTGGCGGCGGCATCCGCGTGCGGGACCAGGTCGGGCAGGGCGGCCCGCGCGGTGTGCGTGGCGCAGGTGCGGTCGGTGGTGAACAGCACCGCGCGCAGGTCCGGGTGCGGCGACAGCCGTACCGCCCACGGCCGGTCGGCGGCACACCACGCGATGGTGAAGCCACCGACCAACGCGGGAGCGACGTTGTCGGGGTGACCCTCCAACCGGGTAGCCAGGGCCAGCACGGCGTCATCCGGTAATCGGGAGTCGCCGCCGGGGGTGAGCGCGCGAGCCAGCAGGATCCCGGCCACGATCGCCGCGGCGGACGAGCCCTGCCCGCTGCCGTGCGGGATCGCGTTGACGCAGTCCAGCGCCAGTCCCGGCACGGGCTCCGACATGGCGTCGAACGCGGCGCGCGCGGCGCGCACCACCAGGTGTGAGGCGTCGGTGGGCAGCGAATCGGCACCGACGCCGACGACGTGCACCTGCAGATCGCCGTCGGTCCGGGTCGCCGTGACCTCATCGTGGATCCCCCAGGCAAGCCCGAAGCTGTCGTACCCAGGCCCCAGGTTGGCCGACGTGGCAGGGACCCGGACGCGCACCCGCGCTCGCGCCTGCCGTGCGCCCGAGTCGAATGCCTGGCGGCGCGTCATGGCGCGTCCCCGGGCATTCGACTCGGGGGGGGCGGCGGCGTCATGCGAGACCGAGGGCGTCGGCGACGGCCCGTGAGGACACGTCGACAACGACCGGGTCGGCCATGGCGGCCAGCGCCGTGTCCGGATCCTTCAGCCCGTGGCCGGTGACGGTGCACACCACCAGGGACCCCGCCGGAAGCCGGCCGTCGGACGCGGTGGCCAGCAGGCCGGCGACCGAGGCCGCCGACGCGGGTTCGACGAAGACGCCCTCGCCGCTGGCCAACAGCCGATACGCGGCCAGGATCTGCTCGTCGGTGACGGCGTCGATCAACCCACCGGAGTCGTCCCGGGCCGCGATCGCGCTATCCCACGAGGCGGGCGCACCGATCCGGATCGCGGTGGCGATGGTCTCCGGCTCGGCAACCGGGTGGCCGAGCACCAGCGGCGCCGCGCCGGCGGCCTGGAAGCCGAACATCCGCGGCACCGCGTCGATCACCCGGTCGGCGTGATATTCGCGGTAGCCACGCCAGTACGCGGTGATGTTGCCAGCGTTGCCGACCGGCAGCAGGTGCACGTCCGGGGCGCGCCCCAGCGCGTCGCAGATCTCGAATGCCGCGGTCTTCTGCCCCTCGATGCGCACCGGGTTCACCGAGTTGACCAGGGCGATCTCGTCGTGGTCGGCGGCGGTCTTGCGGGCCAGTTCCAGGCAGTCGTCGAAGTTGCCGCGCACCTGCAGGATCCGGGCGCCATACGCCACCGCCTGGGCCAGCTTGCCGGCGGCGATCTTGCCCTGCGGCACCAGCACCGCGCTGGTCAGTCCGGCGCGCGCGGCATACGCGGATGCGGACGCCGAGGTATTGCCGGTGGAGGCACAGATCACCGCCTTCGCACCACGCGCCAGGGCATACGTCACCGCCACCGTCATGCCGCGGTCCTTGAACGACCCGGTCGGGTTCGCACCCTCGACCTTGAGGTAGACCTCAGCGCCGGTGCGCTCGGACAGCGCGGGAGCGGGCACCAGCGGGGTGCCACCCTCGCCGAGCGTGATCACCCGCGCACCTGCGGGCACGGCCACCCGGTCGGCATAGGCCGCGATCACGCCGAACGGGCGGACCCCGCCGGATTGCGTCACCGTCATCAGTACTCCTCCGCTACCCGCATCACGCTGGTTACCTTGCGCACCGCCGCCAACTCGCCCAGCCGAGCCACCGTGCCCGCCAGCGCCGCGTCCGGTGCGACGTGCGTGACGAGCACCAGGGTCGCGTCGTCGCCGCGACCCTCCTGCCGGACGGTGGAGATCGACACCCCGTCCTCGGCGAATGCCCCGGCGACGGTGGCCAGCACACCGGGCCGGTCCAGCACATCCAGGCAGATGTGGTACCGGGTGGGCACCTGGCCCATCGGCTGCACCGACAGGGCCGCATACGCCGACTCGCGGGGGCCGTGACCACCGGCCACCAGGTCCCGCGCGGTGGCGACCACGTCGCCGAGCACCGCCGATGCGGTGGGCGCGCCACCCGCGCCCGGCCCGTAGAACATCAGCCGGCCGGCCGCCTCTGCCTCCACGTACACGGCGTTGTACGCGCCGTCCACTGCGGCCAGCGGATGGCTGCGCGGCAGCATCATCGGGTGGGTGCGCACCGAGACGGCCGCGCCGCCCGGAGTCGCCACTCGCTCGCAAATCGCCAACGGCTTGATGACGCAACCGATCTCGGCCGCCGCGGCGACGTCCGCGGCGGACACGTCGGCGATCCCCTCGCGATACACGTCGTCCGCGCCCACCCGGGTGTGAAAGCCGATGGAAGCCAAGATCGACGCCTTCGCGGCGGCGTCGAACCCGTCCACGTCGGCGGTCGGATCCGCCTCGGCGTAGCCCAGCCGGGTGGCCTCCGCCAGGGCATGCTCGTAGCTGTCACCGGTGGCCGTCATGGCCGACAGGATGTAGTTGGTGGTGCCGTTGACGATACCCATGATGCGCGAGATACGGTCCCCGGCAAGGGATTCCCGAACCGGGCGGATCAGCGGAATGGCACCGGCGACGGCCGCCTCGAAGGACAGGTCGGCATTGGCGGCGTCGGCCGCGGCGTAGAGCGTCGGCCCGTCCTCGGCCAGCAGCGCCTTGTTCGCCGTCACCACCCGGGCGCCGCGCCGCAGCGCCGTGAGCAGCAGGCTGCGGGCCGGCTCGATGCCGCCGATCACCTCCACCACGATGTCCGCGTCCGGGCGGGCTACCAGCGCCTCGGCGTCGGTGGTCAGAAGCTCGGCGGGCACCTCGGGGTGCCGGTGCGGCCGGCGCACACCCACGCCGAGCAGCTGCAGCGGCACGCCCACCCGGGCCGCCAGGTCGTCGGCGTGCTCGGTCAGCAGCCGCACCACCTGGGAACCGACTACCCCGGCGCCCAGTACCACCACGCCGATGCGGTCCCGGGTCATCGTCCGCTCCCGCGTCGGGTGGTGCCGCGGAACACCAGAACGGAATATGCCAGCAGAGCCACCACCACGCAGACCGCAACGATCGCGATGGTCACCCGCAGCCAGTGCGGCATCGAGTCGGGTGCCACCAGCACCACCACGATCAGCACGGCGGCCACGATCAGCAGCACGGTTCCCGGTACCAGGGACGGCTGTTTCGGATTCGGCCGCTGCGGCCCGGGTTCGGTGTTCACCACGGCTCCAGGTTCATCAGGTCGTCGATCGTTTCGCGGCGCAGCAGCACCTGTGACTGGCCATCGGCGACGGCCACCACGGCCGGCCGCGGCAGCCGGTTGTACGTGCTGGCCATGGCGTAGCAGTAGGCACCGGTGGCCGCCACGGCCAGCAGGTCCCCCACCGCCAGGTCGTGCGGAAGATAGCAGTCCCGCACCACGATGTCGCCGCTCTCGCAGTGCTTGCCCACAACGCGAGACAGCACCGGTGGTGCGTCGGTGGATCGGGACGCCAGCGCGACGGTGTATTCGGCGCCGTACAGCGCGGTGCGGATGTTGTCGCTCATGCCGCCGTCGATGGACACATACCGGCGCGCCGCCCCGCCGTCCAATTGAACGTCCTTGATGGTGCCCACCTCGTACAGGGTGATGCCGCACGGGCCCACGATCGCCCGGCCGGGCTCGACCTCGATGCGGGGGGTCGGGATCCCGGCCGCCCGACACTCCCGGTCCACGATCTCGGCCAGCGAGGCAGCCGTGTCGGAGGCGGTCGGGGGGTCGTCCTGTGCGGTGTAGGCGATGCCCATACCGCCGCCCAGGTCCAGCGTGGTGATCGTGTCGGCCAGCCCGGGATATGCGGCCACCAGCCGGGCCAGCAGCGCCACCACCCGGTGGGCGGCCACCTCGAACCCGGCTGCATCGAAGATCTGCGACCCGATGTGGGAGTGCAGACCGATCAATCGCAGGCCGCCCGCGGCCAGCACCCGGCGGACCGCCTCCTCGGCGTCGCCCGCCGTCAGCGAGAACCCGAACTTCTGATCCTCGTGCGCGGTCGCGATGAACTCGTGGGTGTGTGCCTCCACCCCGACGGTGACGCGCACCATCACCGGGACGGGTTCGGCCACGGACTCCGTCACCGCCGCCAGCCGGGCGATCTCGTGGAACGAGTCGATGACGATGGCACCGACGCGCGCCTGCACCGCCGCCTGCAGTTCGGCGGTGCACTTGTTGGATCCGTGCAGGGCGATGCGGTGCGCCGGGAATCCGGCGCGCAGGGCCAGCGCCAACTCGCCACCGGAGCACACGTCCAGCCCCAGGCCCTCCTCGTCGAGCCAGCGCAGTACCCCGCCGCACAGGAAGGCCTTGCCGGCATAGTGCACCGTGTCGGCCCGACCGAAGGAGTGGGCGAAATCTCTGCAGCGGCTGCGGAAGTCGGCCTCGTCCAACACCATCAGCGGGGTGCCGTAGCGCTCGGCCAGCTCCCGGACGTCGACGCCGGCCAGGGTCAGTGGCCCATCCGGCACGCGCCGGGCGCCGCGCGGCCATACGACGTCCGAGATCGCCATCAGGTCGTCGCTAGGGGTCAGGGCCGGGCGGTCCGCTGGCACGACGTCCGCGTGCCGGGGGCCGGCGGGGTGCGCGATCACATGCGCTCCGGGGCGGTCACGCCGAGCAGCCCCAGCCCGTTGGCCAGCACCTGCCGAGTGGCGCGGCACAACCACAACCGGGCGATCGTGGCCGGCCCGGCCTCCTCGTCGCCAAGCGGCAGCACCCGGACGGCGTCGTAGAACTTGTGGTAGCCGGCGGCGAGATCCTCCAGGTATCGGGCGATCCGGTGTGGCTCGCGCAGCTCACCGGCGGTCGCGACGACGCCGGGGTAGCCGGCCAGCAGCGCGATCAGCTCGGATTCCTGCGGCGTGTCCAGCAGCTCCGGGTGATAGCCGTCCCCGGTATCGATGCCCGTATCAATTCCTAATTCCGCGGCGTGCCGATCCAGTGAGGCCAGCCGGGCGTGCGCGTACTGCACATAGAACACCGGGTTGTCGTTGGACTGCCTGGCCCACAGGTCGAGGTCGAGGTCGATGTTGGTGTCCACGGAATAACGGATCAGCGCGTAGCGGGCGGCGTCCACCCCCAGCGCATCCACCAGGTCCTCCAGGGTGACCAGGTTGCCGCTGCGCTTGCCCATCCGGACCGGCTGGCCATCCTTGATCAGGTTGACCATCTGGCCGATCAGCACTTCCACGGTGGCGGGGTCGTCTCCGAAGGCCGCGGCGGCTGCCTTGAGCCGGGCGATGTAGCCGTGGTGGTCCGCGCCCAGCATGTAGATGGCCAGGTCGAACCCGCGAGACCGCTTGTCCAGAAAGTAGGCAAGGTCGGCGGCGACATAGGCCGGGTGGCCGTCGGACTTGATGACCACCCGGTCCTTGTCGTCGCCGTAGTCGGTGGATCGCAGCCACCAGGCGCCGTCCTTGGCGTACAGGTGGCCGGAGCCCTTGAGGCGCTCGACGGCGGCGTTCACCGCGCCCGAGGCGTGCAGCGAGTCCTCGTGGAAGTAGACGTCGAAGTCGGTGCGGAAGTGGTGCAGCGAGGCCTTGATCTCGGCGAACATCAACTCCACGCCCTCGCGCCGGAACAGGTCGGTGGCCTCCGGGTCCGGCAGGGCGGCCGCCGTGGGGTGCCCGGCGACGATTCGCTCGGCGATCTCGGTGATGTAGCTGCCGCTGTAGCCATCCTCCGGAGTCTGTTGGCCCCGGGCGGCGGCCAGCAGCGAGCGGGCGAACCGGTCGATCTGCGCGCCGGCGTCGTTGAAGTAGTACTCGCGGGTGACGGCGCCACCGCTGGCCGCCATCACCCGGCCCAGGGCGTCGCCGACCGCGGCCCAGCGGGCGTGGCTGACCAGCAGCGGGCCGGTGGGATTGGCCGAGACGAACTCCAGGTTGATCTTCCGGCCGGCCAGCGCGTCGCCGGTGCCGTAGCGGGCTCCGGCGGCGACGATGTCCCCGACCAGCGCGCCCGCGGCGGCGGCGTCCAGCCGGATGTTGACGAAGCCGGGGCCGGCGATGTCGACGCTCGCGATACCGGGCGTGGCCGACAGGCGTGCGGCGAGCTTCTCGGCTACCGCGCGGGGCGGCAGCCCGGCCCGCTTGGCCAGCTGCAGGGCCACCGGAGTGGCGTAGTCGCCGTGGTCGCGCGAGCGTGGCCGGTCGATGGTGATCTCGTCGGGGATGGCGACGGCGAGGTCGCCGTCGGTGACGGCGGCGGACAGGGCAGCGCGCACGGCGTCGGCCAGCTGAGCGGGATTCACCGACCCATTCTAGGAAGGCCGCGCGAACGGGTTGACACCGCGCATGCCCGTACACTGGGCGCCGGTCCTGCGCGGCCGATCGGTGTTGACCCTAGGGCGCGCATCCCACGGAACGAGATCGGTGCACCCTGATGGCCAGTGGCAAGAACGCCAAGAAATCCCGCGCGCGCAAGCCGGTGATCAGCCAGCGGCGCGGGCTGCCCTGGCTGACCATCGGCGCCGTCGCGCTGGTCGTCGCCTTGGGCGTCACCATCGGCGTGGTGGTGATGAGTACGGTGTCCTACTCGCCTTCGGCGTCCAACAAGGACCCGTCGGTGAACATCAGCGGCGTCTACGCCGAGCCCGACAAGTACAAGGCCAAGCTGCACGTGGAGTCCACCCAGCGGGTCGACTACGACAGGTATCCCCCGGTCGGCGGTCCGCACGACGGGTTCTGGGCGGCCTGTAACGGTGTCGTCTACCCGGTGGCGATGCGCGACGAGAACATGGTGCACACCCTGGAGCACGGTGCGATCTGGATCGCCTACAACCCCAAGACCATCGCGAAGGGCGACCTGGACATCCTCAAGGGCCTGGTCGAAGGCCAGCAGTACATGGTGATGAGCCCCTACCCGACCCTGACGAAACATCCGATCTCGCTGCAGGCGTGGGGGCATCAGCTGCAGGTGGACAGTGCCTCCGACGAGCGGGTGCAGCAATTCATCACGGCGCTGCGGCGCAATCAGTACGTCTATCCCGAGATCGGCGCCACCTGCGACCAGCCGAGCTTCCCGACCTCGAACATCCCGGCCGAGTTGCAGTTCGACCCGAGCCCCCGCGGAGCCGACGCGGTGCCGCTGGACGGCGGTGACCTCGCGCCGGTGACGACCGAGATGAACGCTGCGCCGTCCAGCGGCACAGGCGCCACGGGCGGCTGAGCCGTGGTGGCGGGCGGTCCCGGCGAGCAGCAGCCGGTGGAACCGCCGCACCAGTGGACCCGTTCCTGGACGGTTGCGTTGGCTGCCCTGGGGGCGGTGGCGCTGTTGGTGCTCGGTGCGACCGCCGGGATCGCGCTGTTCTCCGGCAGGAGCGCCGGTGTCGTCCCGGACGCCGGATCGGTGGACGCCGGATTCGCGCAGGACATGATCGCCCACCACCGGCAGGGTGTGCTGATGGCCAGCCTGGCCGACCGACAGACCGACGACCCGGAGATCCAGCGCTATGCCTACGACATGGCCTACACGCAGACCGCGCAGATCGGTCAGATGGAGGGCTGGCTGGCGCTGTGGGGTCTACCGGAGATCGGTACCGGTCCGCATATGGCGTGGATGACGGTGGGAGGGCACCAGCACGGCGGCTCCTCGGACGCTCCGCTGGCGACGACCGGACTGATGCCGGGCATGGCCACCACTAACGAGGTGGCCCGGCTGCAGTCGCTGCACGGCAAGGCCTCGGATATCTACTTCCTGCAGCTGATGATCCGGCACCACGAGGGCGGCACGCCCATGATGCAGTACGCCGCGCAGCGGGCGGCCAATCAAGTGGTGCGCAACTTCGCCCAGCAAATGCTCGCCACGCAGAGCGCCGAGGTAGCGGACATGACCGCCATGCTCGCGGCTCGCGGCGCGAGGCCGCTGGACTACACCGCCCCGGTGCTGCCGACCAACTGAGCATTGCGGATCCGGGCCGGGCAGAATCGGCGGGTATGAGCGTGTACCTGTGTCACAGCGAGCCCGACCTGTACCAGCACGACGCCGATGTGGTGGGCGCGCGCCCCGGTGCGGTGCTGTTGTCCCGGTCGGCATTCCATCCCGGTGGCGGCGGCCAGGTGTGCGATGTCGGAACCCTGGAGCACGCCGGCGGGGTGCTATCGGTGACGGGTATCGAGCGAGACGGCGACGACTGGTGGCATCTGCTCTCCGACCCGACCGTGGAGCTGTCCGGCACCGTGCAGGTATGCATCGACGCCGCACACCGGAAGCGAGTGGCGCAGCTGCACACGGATTCGCATGTACTCAATGCGTTGGTGTTCAACGCCTTTTCCGGGGCGCTGGTGACCGGCGCACAGATCAACGGGGACGGCACCGGCCGGATGGACTTCGACCTGCCGGACGTGGACAACGATCAACTGCGCGCGCTGGAGCCGGCGGTGAACGACATCATCTCCCAGGCGGTGACGGTGCGCCAGGACTACGTACCCGTGTCGGAGGCCGAGAGCACACCCGGGCTGATCCGGAGCCTGTCGGTCGCTCCGCCGCCGACACCGGACGGCCGGCTGCGCGTGATCGACATTGCGGGCATCGACCGACAGGCGTGCGGTGGCACCCACCTGGCGAATACCGGAATATCGTCACCGTTCCGAATCGTCAAGGTGGAGAACAAGGGTCGACGCAACCGGCGGGTGCGGTTCGTGGTCGACCTGCCGGGCTCGGCGTGACACCTGCCGGTAGCCCCCTCACCAGACCCGGGACGCTACGCCCGGCAGAGAATCTCGCCGTTGACGATCGCAAAATAGCCATCGGGGTCGGCAGCCCATTCCCGCCAAGCCGCCGAGATCGCCTGCAGCTCGGCGCTGGTCGCCAGGCCGCGCTGCATCGCCTGGTCGGCCAGCGCCGACTGCAGGATCCGATCGGCCCACATCCCGCCCCACCATTCGCGGTCCGCCGGGCTGGCGTAGTACCAGACGGAGGAGGTGACGGCGACGTCGGCGAACCCCGCGGCGTGGGCCCAGGCCAGCAGGTGCCGGGCGGCGTCGGGCTCCGCCGCGTTGCCGCGCGCGATCTGCTGATACAGCGCCATCCACCGGTCCAGTTCGGGCAGCCGCGGGTACCAGAACATGCCGGCATAATCGGCATCCCGGGCGGCCACGATGCCGCCCGGGGCACACAGCCGCCGCATCGCGCGCAGCGCCCCGACCGGGTCCGGGAGGTGCTGCAGCACCTGATGGGCGTGCACCACGTCGAAGGAGCCGGCCGGCAGGTCCAGCGCATATACCTCACCCGTGAGGAAGCTCACCTGGACGCCGGCGTCGGACGCGGCCGTCCGGGCCCGTTCGAGCACGGCCACCGAGGGGTCGATGCCCACCGTCCGTCCCGGGGCCAGCCGGCGGGCCAGGTCGATCGTGATGGTGCCGGGGCCGCAGCCGACGTCCAGCAGGCTCATGCCCGAGCGCAGGTGTGGCAGCAGGTACCCGGCCGAGTTCTCGGCGGTGCGCCAGGTGTGCGATCGCAGCACGGTTTCGTGGTGGCCGTGGGTGTATCGGGGTTCGGGCACAACACCTCCAGCTCTGGCCGGCGACTTCGCCAACGACCCCGTCACCGTACCTCCCGCTTCTCATGATGTGGTTGCAATTCCTACAATGCGAGAATCCGGGGCGGCGGGCCCGACTGTGGCCACCCGGTTGCGAGCGGAGGTAGTCGCTGGCGCCAGAGGGCACGGCGGTGCGCTAGAGTGGACCACCGGGCCCCCGTAGCTCAGGGGATAGAGCACCGCCCTCCGGAGGCGGGTGCGCAGGTTCGAATCCTGCCGGGGGCGCCCACGGTCTTTCAGGCATAGTCATTTCAAATGATCTTCCGCTTCAAGGTCATGACCGTCTGCGCACAGCCTCTGGCGATGGCTGCCCGCTCCAGGTGGATCGCAACGTCCTCCAGGTCGTCCGCGACCGCTCCGCCGGATGGGCGGGTGGGTGGCACCCGACACCGACACTCAGCGGCATTCCCACCTCCCATCCGTGACCTGAAGCACGCCCTCCCCCGAACGATCTGGGCACATCGAGGGATCCGTAGCGCATGCCGGGACAGGCACATTCGCTAGCCCGCGAGCCGCCGCGCAGAGTTCGCGCGAACCAACCGCTCGAGGTCCATCCCGGTCGCCGCCAACGCCCGAAGCAAGCCTTCATCTTCGCCGTCCCATCGAGCGTCACACAGCAGTACCAGCGCCCCCACGGCAGCTGCGGTGGCGACAGCCCCCGAACCCGCCTCAATCTCGTTGGCCAACACCCGAGCAATCGGTGGTGCCAGGCAAAGCGCGAAGTAAAGGCTGCACAGACACATCAGTGTTTCGCGCGATCGCTTCCTCCGCGGTCGCACTCGGAACTATCTCGGCCTTGACGAAACTCACCAGTGCCATGCGCGCCGACACCACCTTGCTGCCACACGGCAATTGATCCAGCAGGTCCTCCGCCAGTGCGGTCAGCCGAGCCTGCAGGACAAACCAACACGCCCAGCGCTACATTTCACCTCTGCGGATGCGGAACAGTGACAGCGCCTGCGGCGTCAATCCGCCCCTTGCGGAAGTACAACAGCGGGCCGATCACGTTTATGAGCGACAACAGCCGCCAGCGCAGCTTGCCGCCGCGGATGCTGTTGGCGGGACGGCGCGTGATGTCGATTTGGGCTGCGGCCAGCAAGCCCACCTCCAGCGCGCCCGCAGCGACGATTCCAGCGCGTGCCCAGGGCGGCAGGTCCGCCCACTTCGTGTTCGCCATGCCCGTATTATCCGCCCACCACCGCTCGCCGGCCGCGATCCTCAGGCACTGATCCGCCACCTCGCTGACCGTGCCCGAGGTTGACCCCCATGACACTCATTGGCCCGTCGTATCGTTCATGGCAGACAACGTAGGCGCCCACGAGCCCGCTGCGTTCGACCCCGTTCAACGCCCGGACCGACACGCCGATCCTCGCAACCGCACCAGGCCGAGGTGCAGGTCACGCCTCCGGAATGTCAAGACGCTCACGAGTTCGCCGAGACCGGGAGGTTCGGGACGTCCGCCTCTGCCGCTTGGTCATCGTTCGCAAGAGACTTACGAGTCGGACCGTGCCCTCGATTGCCAGCAGCGCAAGCCGATCCCAGCATCGTCAGCATTTCGATCCGTGGGTGTTCGGCGTAGCTCGGAGGTCGTCAAGATGGGCGCCGTCGATCCTTTGGCAGCGGCCCGCACGGCGCGGGGACGCCGCTGCATCGCTGCATGTCACTGCGCGGCGCGAGACTGAGCCGCGACACTAGCCAGATTCGGAAATGGCCCTGAGTCTGTGGTCCCGGCTGATCCGGCTGCGGAACGCGAGTGATCCACCATCCGTTGCCGAGGCGCAGGAGGAACTGTTCCGGTTCAATATTCCTTTGGCGCACACGCTCGCACGTGATCACGACACATCTGGAGATCCCCACCACGCGAGAGGGCGCGCGGAGTTAGGGCTGGCCAAGGCGATCCTCATCTGGACACGCCCCGAGATGGCGCGGTTCGAGGAGTACGCGCGCAAGGCAATTCGCGCAGAATTCGTTAACGGGTCACAGCGTACTTTGCCCATGAATCCACTCTTGCGCAGAGCCCACGCCGTCAATACGCGTGGAGCCGACGGCGCCCGCCACTAGTGCCGACTGTCAATCGTTTCGATTTGGCGCCGTGATCCCCTTGGTGACTGAAGCCGCGCTTCGTGGATCGCAAGGAACCGCAACGCGGCACAGTCCACCCGCATCATGGGGAGCTTTGCCTACGAGTGACGATGCCGGACCTATCGAAGGCCCGTCCATGCGCTACGCGTCGTCGGAGCTCAGGCGACGCAGTACCGCGTCAGGGACGTGGGGAGCGGGAGCGATCCGGACGCGGGCATCGACGGTGATCAGCGACGTCTCGCTGCAGATCACCGGGTTGAGGTCCAGTTCGGCGATCTCCGGTACGTCGTCCACCATCTGCGCGATCCGGGTCACCAGATCGGCTACCGCGTCTCTGGACACCACAGGGCGACCGCGGAAGCCGTCAAGCAGTGTGGCTATCCGAAGCCCGTCGATCAGCTCCATCGCCGTGGCGTGGTCGAGCGGTGCGAGGGCGAAGCGGCGGTCGGTGAGCAGATCGGCAAGGACTCCGCCCGCACCAACCATCACGACCGGCCCGAATCGCGGATCCTGCAACGCGCCGACGATCAGTTCCGTACCGTTCGGCGCCATCGGCTGCACCAAGAGCCAAGAATCCGGCACCACCGACAGGACATCGGCCGCTGCGCGGCGCAGGGAGTCCTCGTCCGCGATGCCTACTCGGACCGCGTCCAGTTCGGTCTTGTGCAGCCCGCCACCGGCCGCCTTCACTACGACGGGGTAGCCCAGGTCGGCTGCGGCCCGGACCGCCGCATCGGCGTCATCGACGACCCGCTGCGGGCATGTGGTCACGCCGTAACAGTCCAGCAGTTCCTTGGTGGCTTCCGCGGACAGCCACTCCCCGCCCGCCGCAAGCGTTGCCGTCGCCAGTGCACGGGCCGCCACGGGGTCCGTACCGGGGAGGCATTCCGGCGAGATCGGACGGCTTCGACGGATCTGCCCGTACCGGCATGCCACGCTGATCGCCCGCGCGGCCGGTTCCGGAAAGGCGAATACCGGGAGGCCGGCCCCGGGCCGGGAGGAGGTGACGGCGTCGTGACCGCCGACAAGCGTGGCAATCACGGGTTTGCTGGCGTCGGCGGCGATGTCGGCGATCCGGGTGAGGACCGCCTGCGGGTCGCCCACGGCGGTTTCGGTGAACACCGTCATGACGACGTCGACCTCGTCGGCGGCCAGCAGCACCTGCAGGGCGCGCCCCATACGATCGGCGTCGGCGGCCGCACCGAGATCGGCAGGGTTCGCCCAGGATGCGGCGTCCGGAACAGCCTCTCGCAGGCGGCACATGGTGACGTCGGTCAGCTGCACCACTTGGAGGCCCGCCCCCGCTGCCGCGTCGGCTGCCAGGATCTGCGGACCTCCGGAATTGCCCATGATCGCGATGCGAGGACCGGCCGGCACCGGCTGGCTGGCCAGCAGACGGGCAGCGTCCAGTAGCTCGGGCATGGTGTCCACCCGGAGCACCCCCGCCTGTGTGAACATCGCGTCCACGACCACGTTCATGCTGGCCGCCGCGGCGGTGTGTGACCGTCCAGCTTGTTCACCGGCTGGGGTGCGGCCGCCCTTGATCGCGATGATCGGTTTGGCCGCCGAGATCCGGCGAGCGATGCGCGCGAACTTTCGCGGGTTGCCGAAGGATTCCAGGTATAGCGCGATGACTTTCACGCGCGGGTCGTTCTCCCAGGCGAGCAGCAGGTCGTTGCCGCTGACGTCGGCCTTGTTCCCCACGGACACGAACTGGGCGACACCGAGTCCCGACCGGGCAGCCGCCTCCACCACCGCGATGCCCAGGGCGCCGGACTGCGATGCCAGGCCGAGGGCCCCGTCTTGCATTTGAAGGCGCGCGAAGGTGGCATTCAGCCGGACCGTGGGATCGGTGTTCAGCACTCCCAGGCAGTTCGGGCCGATCAGACGCATCCCGAATTGGCGGGCGAGGGTGCGTATCTGCCGCTGCAAGTCCCGACCGGCCGTTCCGGTTTCGCCGAAGCCGGAGGTCAGCACCACGAGTCCGCGCACGCCCCGTCGCCCGCATCCTCGCACGACGTCGGGCACTCGCGGCGCGGGGACCGCAACGACAGCGAGGTCGACGGCGACCGGCAGCTGTTCCGGTGTGGTGACCGTTGGCATGCCGAGGATGGTCCCGCCGTGAGGATTGACCGCGTAGACCTGACCGGTGAAACCGCCTTCGATGATGTTGCGCAGCACCTGGTGGCCGACGCCGCCAGGTCGGTTGCTGGCACCGATCACAGCCACTGACCGCGGGCCTAGGACGGCGGTCAGGCTGGCGGCATCCGCCTGCGCTTCCCGGCGGTCGGACGCGGAGATCGCGTCCGGTCCCGCGTGCAGGTCGATGACCAGGCGCACGGTGCCGTACTCGTACGATCTCATTACCGGCAGTCCCAGGTCCCTCAGCAGCCGCATCATGTCGCCGTTTTCGGCCAGAACATCGGCGAGCAGGCGACGGTATCCGTATGCGCGTGCGACGTCCGCGAGGTGTTCGGCAAGCAGGGTTCCGATGCCGAGGTGCTGCTGCCCGTCGTCGATGAGGATCGCGATTTCCGCATCGTGTTCGTTCACGCGCTCGAACTCGGCGACACCGACGAGTCGGCCACCTATTTCGGCCACTAATGAGAGTTGGTCGGCGTCGCCAGGTGCCGCCAGCATCTCGGCATGTCGACGGACGCGCGCGCGGTCCAGGCCGAAAAACCGCAGGTACAGTGATCGGTCGGACGCACGCTCGTACAGGGCCATGAGCCCGTCGCGGTCGGCTCGGGTGGCGGCACGGATGTGGACCAGTGCTCCATCCGATCGCAGGGCGTCGACGTCCTTGGGCGGGGCGGTGGTCATTGCTGGTGCCTTTCATGTCGGTGGTTGTTGCACGGCGTCAGATGGTGACGACCGTGTCGGGGCGCCCGGTTCAGCAGCGGAGGACAGTCCGACCGATTCAGCCCACCGCACGGCGGCGGCTCGCGGCAGATTCCTTGGGCCTCGCGGCGCACGACATTGGGTCCATATCGTGGTGCGTCGCGTCATGGGGCCGTCGTCGGAGTTGATCGGGACCACCGCGACCGGGCAGGTGGCGTGGTGGCGTCGCGTTCTCGCTCGCAGGACAGTCGGTATACCGCCAGGCGACAGGCCATTTCTGGGAGCGCTTCGAATGCCACAGAACCATGGAGATCCTGTAACGCGGCCTTCACTTCAGCTTTCACATCGCTCCGCCTGACCGGCACCGCGAGACTGCTGGCCAGTTCGGCGGTCAGGGACGCCGCCAACGTCGAGAGCCGGCGTTGGAGCGTCGTTTCGGTCTGCGCGCGGGCCGGCGCGCTACGAGCGGGTGAGGTCATGGTCATCGGAATCTGGTCTCGCTCCGGTGGTTACTTCAACGAGCACGATGTCGACGATGCGCCGTTCCACGGGCCGCGACCAGTGTCATTGGTCCCGATCTCGCGAGTGTCGGGAAATCGCTCACCGGTAGATGCGGTATTGATGCCGTGGGGTCATGTCTTGTGGTCCCGCGCCCCATCCGGTGGTGTTGTGCCGCGGACAGGGCGGGCGTGGCCGCGGGAGGGGCTGAACACCGCCGCCCGTCGCCGCTGGTGCCGGTACGGCCTTGTCGGCGCAACGGGCGCCAACGGCGAGCCGACTCGATAGAACACCCGCTTGCCGAACTCGATCAACACCAGATACACCGCGACCATCACCGCCAGCACCGCGTAAAACTCCAGCGGCAGCACGCGGAAGCCGAGCACCGGGCCGAGCGGGGTGATCGGCAGGATCGCCCCAACCAGGACAACGCCGATGGCCGCGAGCGCCAGCGGCAGGCTGGGCCGGCTGCGGAAGAACGGCACCCGACGGGTGCGGATCGCGAAGATGACCAGGGTCTGGGTGGCGAGCGACTCCACGAACCAGCCGGACCGGAACTCCACCGGGCCGGCATGCAGCAGCCAGAGCATGACCCCGAAGGTGACGAAGTCGAACACCGAACTGATCGGGCCGAACAGCAGCATGAACCGGCGGATCAGGGCAATGTCCCAGTGCGACGGCCGGCGCAACTGGTCGGCGTCCACCTCGTCGGTGGGGATCGCCAGTTGGCTCGTGTCATACAGCAGGTTGTTCAACAGAATCTGTGACGGCAACATCGGCAGGAACGCCAGGAACATCGAAGCGCCGGCGGCGCTGAACATGTTGCCGAAGTTGCTGGACGTGCCCATGAGCACGTACTTGATCGTGTTGGCGAAGATCTGCCTGCCCTCGACGACGCCGTCGGCGAGCACATTCAGGTCCTTTTCCAGCAGGATCACGTCGGCGGCGTCCTTGGCGACGTCGGTCGCGGTGTCGACCGAGATTCCGATGTCGGCCGCGTGCAGCGCGAGCGCGTCGTTGACGCCGTCCCCGAGGAAGGCCGCATCGCCGCCGGAGGCGTGTTGCAGCCGCACGATGCGGGCCTTCTGTTCGGGGCTGACCCGTGCGAAGACGGTGGTGCCGGCAATCGCCGCGGTGAGCTCGGCATCGGTCATCCGGTCGAGATCGGCGCCAGTCAGCGAGTCGGGGGACTCCAGGCCCAGTTCGCGGCAGACTTGCGCGGCGACGGTGGGGTTGTCACCGGTGACGACCTTGACGGCGATGCCCAGCTCACGCAGTCGGGTCAGCGCCGCAGCAGCCTCGGGTTTGGGAGGGTCCAGGAACACCAGTAGGCCGATCAATTCCAGGTTCTGTTCGTCCGCCGGCGTCGGCTGCCGGAGGCCATCGGCGGCACGCGCAGCCACCGCGATCACTCGGTTGCCTGCGGCATATTCGGCTGCGAGGGCCCGCTGCGTCTGGGCCGGGATGTCGCGGCAGCGGTGCAGCACGGCCTCCGGGGCGCCCTTGGTGACCAGCGTGCGCACGCCGGATTCCAGTTGCACCACCGTGGAGGCGAGCCGGCGTCCGTGGTCGAACGGGAGCGTGCCGATCGTGACGGTGCGCTCTAGCTGGCGGCGCTGCTCGGCGGCGACCGGGGACGCCCACAGCGCCGCGTCGAGCGCGTTGGCGCCGACGGCCGCACCGCCCTCCCCGGTCATCTCGCAGGCCATCAGCCCGAACGTGATCACGTCGGCCGCTCGTCGTCCGGGAGCCGGCACACCGCGCATGAACCGCACGTGGCCGTCCGTGAGCGTTCCGGTCTTGTCGGTGAACAGCGTGCCGATGTCGCCCAGGTCCTCGATGCAGACCAGCCGCTTGACCAGGACCTTGTTTCGGCTCATCCGGCGCGACCCGGCGGCCAGGCTGGTCGACACCACGGCCGGCAGGAGCTGCGGTGTGATGCCGACAGCGATCGCCAGCGAGAACAACAGCGCGTCGATCACCGGCCGGTGCAGCACGACGTTGACGGCGAAGATTCCGGTCGTGAGCGTCCCTGCCACGTAGACCAGCAGCATCGAGAACCGCCGAAGCCCGACCTGGAATTCGGTATCCAGATGGTGCGTGCCCAGCCCGGCCGCGATGCGCCCGAACTGAGTGCGCGCGCCGGTGGCTATCACGATGCCGCGACCGGCCCCGCCGTGCACGACCGTGCCCATCAGCGCGCAGCACGACAGTTCGGCGATGGTGGCGCCGTCCCCGACCGGCGCGTTGGACTTGGCGGCCGGAATGGGCTCGCCGGTGAGCACGGACTCGTCGCATTCCAACCGGTTGACCGTCAGCAGCCGAAGATCGGCCGGCACGATGTCGCCGAGGCGTAGCTCGACGACATCGCCGGGGACCAGTGCACGAACATCGACCTGGACCGGCGCACCGTCGCGGATCGTGAGGGTCCGGTGCTGGATCTGCGAATGCAGCGCGTCGGCCGCGCGTTCCGCGCGGTACTCGTTGCCAAACCCCAAGCCCACGGACATCGCCACAATGACCGCGATGATGATCGCGTCCGATCGTTCCCCGACGAGGTACGAAACGACAGCAGCCGCAACGAGCAAGATCAGCAAGGGCGAACGCACCTGCCGCACTAACACGGCTAGCGGCCCCAACCGGTGCGAGGACAGCACGTTGTATCCGAATCGTGCCTGACGATCGGTGACCTGTTGACTGTTCAGCCCGCCCAGAGCGCTGCCGAGCCGTGCCAGCACCGCGTCGCTGGGCAGCCGCCCAGCGACACCAATGTCGCCCACGATGCCGTCGTACTCACGGTCACTCGCCGGCGGCGAAATCGCCGGTGCTCGCACGATGCCAGCGTGCGCGGGGCTCGGTAACCGACCGATAGGCCGTTGGTCACCGATCCCGGGGACGAACGTCCCGATCGGTCCCGCGCCTCTTGCGCCGGGTCCACCGCTGCAGGAAGGTCGATGGGGTGAACAACACCGATCTCCATCTCCTGGATGAGTACTGGCGGGCCGCCAACTATGTGTCGGTCGGGCAGATATACCTGATGGACAACCCGCTGCTGCGCGAGCCGTTGCTGCCCGAGCACATCAAGCCGCGGCTGCTCGGGCACTGGGGCACCACACCTGGGCTGAACTTCGTCTACGCCCACCTGAACCGGGCTATCCGGGCACGCGACCTCGACATGATTTACGTGTTCGGGCCGGGGCACGGTGGTCCGGCGGCGGTGGCGAACGCCTACCTGGAGGGCACCTACAGCGAGGTCTATCCGCACATCGGCCGGGACGCCGAGGGCATGCGGCGGCTGTTTCGGCAGTTCTCCTTCCCCGGCGGCATCCCCAGCCACGTCGCGCCGGAGACCCCCGGGTCGATCCACGAGGGCGGCGAACTCGGGTACGCCTTGCTGCACGCCTACGGCGCCGCGCTGGATAACCCCGATCTGGTGGTGGCGTGTGTGGTCGGTGACGGTGAGGCCGAGACCGGTCCGCTCGCGGCCAGCTGGCACGCCAACAAGTTCCTCGACCCGTCCAGCGACGGTGCAGTGCTGCCGATCCTGCACCTGAACGGCTGGAAGATCGCCAACCCCACACTATTGGCCCGGATACCTCGCGCGGAGCTGCTGGACCTGTTGCGCGGCTACGGGCATCGGCCGATCGTCGTGGAGGGTGACGACCCGGCCGTCATGCACGAGCAGATGTCCGCCGCACTGGATGACGCACTGGACGATATCGGCCGAATCCGGCAGGCGGCCCGATCCGGCAACCTGCACGAGCGCCCCACCTGGCCGGCGATCGTGCTGGTCACCCCCAAGGGCTGGACCGGCCCGGCCACCGTGGACGGGCTGCCGGTGGCGGGAACCTGGCGATCCCACCAGGTGCCGCTCGCGGAGGTCCGCACGAACCCCGCCCATCTGCGACAACTGCAGGACTGGCTGCATAGCTACCACCCCGAGGAACTGTTCACGACGGACGGGTCCCTGCGCCCCGATCTCGCCGCCCTCGCCCCGGCGGGCGATCGGCGGATGAGCGCCAACCCGCACGCCAACGGTGGCCTGCTGTTGCGCGATCTGGAACTGCCGGGCTTCCGCGACTACGCGGTGCCTGTCCCCCACCCCGCCGCTGGATTCGCCGAGGCGACCCGAGTGCTCGGCGGCTGGCTGCGCGACGTGGTGCGCGCCAACCCCGACACGTTCCGGCTGCTGGCGCCCGACGAACTCGTCTCCAACCGGCTCTCCGCCGTATTGGAGGCGACGGACCGGGTCTGGCAGAGCGAGATCCGCGACGGCGACGATCACCTCGCCCCGACCGGCCGGGTCATAGAGGTGCTGTCCGAGCACCTGTGCCAAGGACTGCTGGAGGGCTACCTGCTCACCGGCCGGCACGGCCTGTTCACCTGCTACGAGGCGTTCATCCACATCGTCGACTCGATGGTCAATCAGCACGCGAAGTGGCTCAAGACCACCAAGCAGATCCCGTGGCGCCGCCCCATTGGATCGCTGACCTACCTGCTCAGCTCGCACGTGTGGCGCCAGGACCACAACGGCTTCTCCCACCAGGATCCTGGCTTCATCGACCACATGGTCAACAAGAAGGCCCAGGTCGTCCGGGTCTACCTGCCGCCGGATGCCAATACCCTGCTGTCGGTGGCCGATCACTGCCTGCGCAGCCGCGACTACATCAACGTGATCGTCGCCGGCAAGCAGCCCTCCCTGACCTACCTGGACATGGACACGGCCGTCGCACACTGCACCCGCGGGCTGGGCATCTGGGAATGGGCCAGCAATCATCCCGAACGCCACCCCGACGTGGTGCTCGGCTGCGCCGGCGACATCCCCACCCTGGAGACCCTGGCCGCCGCCGACCTGCTGCGGCAGCACTTCCCCGACCTGGCCGTCCGCGTTGTCAATGTCGTTGACCTGATGCGCCTGGAACCGGACACCGAGCACCCGCACGGCCTGTCCGACAGGGACTTCGACGCGCTGTTCACCACCGACCGGCCGGTCATCTTCGCCTACCACGGCTACCCGACGCTCATCCACCGGCTCACCTACCGCCGCACCGGCCACGCCAACATCCACGTGCGCGGCTACAAGGAGGAGGGCACCACCACGACACCGTTCGACATGGTGATGCTCAACGACCTGGACAGGTTCCACCTGGTGATGGACGTCATCGACCGCGTGCCGTCCCTCGGCACGGACGCCGCGGTGATCCGCCAGCAGATGGCCGACGCCCGGCTGGCCGCCCGCGCGTACACCCGCGAGCACGGCGTGGACGATCCCACGATCAGCGACTGGACTTGGCAGCACTGACCGTGGCCGTCCTGGTGGTCAACGCCGGCTCCAGCAGCCTGAAGTTACGGCTGCTCGACGACCGCGACAACACCCTCGGAGCTGAGGATCTGCCCGACGTCGATCACCTCCAGCATGAAACGCTGCCGGAGGCCGTCGAGCGCCTCGCCCGAGCGGACGCGATCACCGCCGTCGGGCATCGAATCGTGCACGGCGGGGCGGAGTTCACGCGGGCCACAGTGCTCGACGACGCGGTGACGGCTCGCCTGCGTGATCTGATTGATCTGGCCCCGCTGCACCAGCCGAAATCCCTGGCCGCGCTCGATGCCGTCACCGCCGTGCTACCAGGAGTCCCGGCCGTTGCATGCTTCGACACCGCATTCCATGCCACGATCCCACCGGCCGCTAGAACCTATGCGGTGCCTCGCGAATGGCAGCGGCGCTACGGCATCCGCAAGTATGGCTTCCACGGACTGTCCCACGCCTACTGCGCCGGCCGGGTCGCGGATCTGCTGGGGCGCAGTCGATGTCGTCTCGTCAGCTGCCATCTCGGCGCTGGCGCGTCGCTGGCCGCGGTAGTGGACGGCCGGTGCATGGATACCACCATGGGCTTCACGCCGCTGGATGGCCTGATCATGGCCACCCGGTCGGGTTCGGTCGATCCCGGGCTGGTGCTTTGGCTCACCGAGCACGAGAATATGAGCCCGCACGAGATCGCCGATGCCCTCGAACACCGCTCCGGTCTGCTGGCTCTGGCCGGCACCGCGGACATGCGGGAAGTACAGGCTCGAACAGATTCCGGGGACGCCGATGCGCGGCTCGCGTTGGCCACCTATGTGCATCGGTTGGTGACGGCGGTCGGTGCCATGGCCGCCGCGGCCGGCGGCCTGGATGTCCTGGCCTTCACCGGCGGGGTCGGCGAGAACTCCGTCACCGTCCGAAGCATGGCCGCCGACCGCCTGGCCCACCTCGGAATCGTCGTCGACCCGGCAGCCAACGACGCGGCCGTACCCGACACCGATGTCAGTGCCGTAGCCGCGGGGGCCCGCACCCTGGTGATCGCCGCGCGGGAGGACGTGATCATAGCCCGCGAGGCGCGCCGCGCCCTGTCCTGACCGGTGCCGTTGAGCGTGGACCCTGTCGTTGCGGTCAACGCCATCAACCAGTGCTGCGATCCTCGGATGCGTGCCGCACAAGGCGTTTGCTCGCCAGCCGATCCGCCTCGGCCAGCTCGGTGGCGCTGACAACGCTGGCATCAGCGCCGGGAAAGACCAGCGTTGACCGTCCGGTATCGACCCAGTGGACCACGAATGGCGGCTCCCCGGAAGGGGAGCCCACCGAGACGATCTCGCCTCGGCGTCCGCTGACGTGGTCGGTCTTGGCGGCGACGATGAGCCAGTCGCCCGGCTTGGCCTTCATAGCAGAGTCCTTTCACCTCGGACAGCGTTTGACCTACTCAGGTGCAGGCCAGCGGGAACGGCGCGAAGGCTCCCACCGGCCCCCGGTTGCGGCAGAACAGGAATCCCTGACGGTGCAGGTCGTCGATGATGCCGGACAGCGCCGTGGGGTAGTTGGTGAACAGGTGGCCCAGGATCACGCCGCTGGACTTCGCCGAGTACGACGAGGTGCGCACGATATACCGGATGCTCGACACGCTCCTGCGGCTGCCATTGACGTACTGCCAGTCCCGGGTGTCGATGGTCCAGGTGCAGATGCGGTATCCCAAGTTTGCGGCGATGCCCGACACCCGGGAGTTGTAGGCGCCGCCGGGTGGGCGCAGCCGGTTGCTGTAGATACCGTTGCGGATCTGCCAGGCAATGTTGCCGTTCGATAATGTCGTCAGGTCGGGGTGCGAGTAGGTGTGATTCAGCACCCAGTGCCCCTGCTTGCGCAGGGTCGAGACGATGCCAGGGTACCGGCGCGCATACTCGTTGATCAGGAAGAACGCCGCACGGATGCCGCGCGACTGCAGGTAGGCGCCGGTCCGGGTCGCCCGGTACGCATCGCCGTACGCCCAATCGTCCAGGGTGAGCAGCACCCGCCCGGATGTGTTGCCGCACCGGGAATTATTGTAGGTGGCCGCCGTCAGGGTCACCACCGGCGGCGTGGTAATCCCCGGTGCGGCGGAACTGGCGGGCTGCCCCGGGCCGGCGGGCTGCGTCATGACGACGACCGCCATCAACCCCGCAGTGAGTGCCATGAGAATGCGATTCACAGCCATGACGGCCTCCTTCGGGCCAACACCTGTCTTCCTAGTCTTGGGACGTTTCGAGGTTCCCGTGTCCCGGCATGGCTCGGTGGCCGACGAGCCGTCCGGGCGTCGCCGGTGGATCGATCCACGGCCACAGTCCGGCGTGATGCATGCATTCCTCGGCCGAATCCAGCAATGCATCGATGTCGCTATCGCTCATATCCCCGCCATCGGCGCGTACCCATTCGCGCCAGCCTTCCGGGCTCAGGCCGTGGCAGTTCGCGCCAGCAGCCAGTTGCGCCAGATACTTGCGCATCGGCGGGCATGCCGCCCTGTCCAGGCCCTCGGCGGCGTACCGGGCGTCGGTGAGTACGTCCTCGTGATCGCGTTCCAATGATTCGCGCACACCGGTGAGGTTCATGTCACGTACCTCGAATTCAGACGGTGGGATGGAGCACGCCTCGCGGCGTGTGATCCCGGCTCTGCCAAGGCTTCTCCCCTCCGGCCAGGCCCGCTAGGGTCTAACGTCCTCGTGCATTGCGTCTGCGCGTCGGCCGCTCGTCGATGCCCGCAGCGCATTGACGATCGCAATGATGTCCACGGCCTCTTGACTGATCGCCCCCCAGAGCGGGGCCAGGCCACCGAGCGCCGCCACCACCATGAGGCCGATGCTCAACGTGATACCCACCATGATGCTTTGCTTGGCCATCGACATGGTTCTGCGCCCGATGGTCACGGCGTCCGCCGCGAGGTCGAGCCGGTCGGGAAGGATGACGATGTCGGCGGATTGGGCAGCGGCCGTGGCGCCCCGCGAGCCCATGGCCACCCCGACGTCCGCTGCGGCGAGCACGGGTGCGTCATTGACCCCGTCACCGATCATCATGACCGGTCCGGCCGTGTGGCTCTGGATGACGGCGACCTTGTCGGCGGGCAGGCACTCTGCCCGCACGTCCGTGATTCCGATCCGCCGCGCCAGTGCAAGCGCGGTGGGCTCGGCGTCGCCGGTGATCATCAGCGTCCGCGAGACCCCGAGATCTCGGAGGCGTTGGACCGTCCGGGCAGCCTCCGGGCGCGGATTGTCGGCCAAGAGCAGCGCGCCGGCGTACTTGTCGTCGACGCCGATGTAGACCGCCACCTCACCGCCGCCCAGCGGCAGGTCGGGGACAGCCGCGCCGCTCTGCGCAACGAACGCCGGCTTTCCGACGCGGACCCGGTGCCCGTCGACGATCGCGACAACTCCGTTCGTGGCCCACTCCTTGCCGTCTTCCACCGCCGGCAGCGCCAGTCCTCGATCCACGGCGGCGCGGGTGACGGATTCTGCCAGGACGTGCGAGGAGTGTCGTTCGGCTGCCGCCGCCAGGGCCAGCAGCCGGTCGGCGCCGATCCAGTCGGCGCTGACGACGGCGGAAAGGGTCGGTCGCCCCTGGGTGAGGGTGCCGGTCTTGTCGAATGCGACCGTGCGCGCTCGCGCCGCGGCTTCCAGGGCTGATGCGCCCTTGACGATGATGCCGCGCCGGGCGGCTCGGCTCATCCCACCCAGGAACGCCACCGGGGCGGCTATCAGCAGGGGGCAGGGTGTCGCCACCACCAGCACGGCCGCGAACCGCTCGGCGCTGCCCCCGGCGAGCCAGGCGATCACCGCGATGACATACGAAAGGATCGTGAACGGGACCGCGTACCGGTCCGCGAGCCGGACCATGCGGGATCTACTGCGGGTGGCTTGGCTGACAAGGCGCACGATCTGCGCGTACTGGCTGTCCGCGGCGCAAGCGGTCGCGGTGATCGTCACGGCCCCGGTTCCGTTCACCGCTCCGCTGAGCACTCGCTCCCCCGCCACGCGCTCGACCGGTAGTCCCTCGCCGGTCAGCGACGACTCATCGAACAGGGCCGCCGCAGAGACCAGGACGCCGTCCACTGGGACCACTTCGCCCGGACGCACCAAGACCGTGTCGCCTACGGCGACATCATCAATGGGTACGTCACGGACGGTTCCATCGCCTGCCAGGTGCGCCGAACGGGGCGCCGCGGAGAGCAACGCGCTCAACTCGCGCTGCGCTCGACCGCTCGCATAGTTCTCCAACGCACGGCCGCCGGTCAACATCAGCACCACGACCATGGCGGCGGCATACTCGCCGACCGCGAGCGTCGCTGCGAGCGCCGTCGCCGCCAGGATGTCGACGCCGACGTGGCCGCGGATCAGATCGCGGATCATGTCGACGGTCAGCCAGACTCCGACTGCAGCGGCGGCCACGATGATGACCCACCGCGCCGCGCCGGCTGCGCCTGCCCAGGACAAGAGTGCAGCCGCGGCGGCCGCCGCGAGCGAAGCGAAGAGGAGAACCGGTCGGCGGGTCGACGGCCGAACCGATCCGGCGGATTGCGAGATGGTCGCCTGCGTCATGCCGCGCCCTTCTGAGGCGGTGATCGGCTGGTACTCCGTCACCGTAGGCACATCCGAGGTTCTGTGGTCTGCGGCTTTCGACTCAGATCGCAAGGTCTTTCGTCTCTGGCCTCGGGCCGCCGCCGGGTGCTGGATTGAGTGTTGACATCGGTTCACGCGGAAAGGATCACGGCGATGGACATCCCACTATCGGCGAACTCGGTGGTAGCAGGGGTTGACGGCTCCACCGCCAGCGTCCAGGCCGCACAGTGGGCGGCGGCCGCGGCCATGCGCTACGGGCTACCGCTGCAACTCGTGCATGCGATCCCTCCGCTGCCGGCCAACGCCTATCCCACGATGGGGGTGTACATCGAGACCCTACGGCGAGCCACTCACCAGGAGGGCGAGGAGTTCCTGGACAAGGCGGCGGCAGCCGCACGAAACGTCGCACCCGAGGTGAAAATCACCCGCTGGCAAAAGGTCGGCGATCCCGTCGACGTGCTCAGCCTGGCCTCCGCCACCGCTCGAGTGATCGCCGTGGGAGCGACCGGACAGACCGGTCTCATCGAACTCCTCGCCGGCTCCACCGCATTGGCACTCCCAGCCCACTCGCACTGCCCCGTGGTGGTCGTCCGGCAGCCCGCCGACGGCACGGACGCCGCCGACGGTCCGGTAGTCGTCGGTGTGGTGGGAACACCGCTCGACCATCCGGCCGTCGCCTTCGCCTTCGAACAGGCATCCATGCTGGGAGTCGACCTGATCGCCGTGCACAGCTGGAGCGACTCACCGCTGCCCGATATCGACCGGATCACCGGGCAGCACGACGACTGGAACGCCATCTTTGAACGCGAACGACGGCTACTCGCCGAGGGCTTCGCCGGATACAGCGAACGCTACCCCGAGGTGGCGGTGCGGCCCGTGATCGTCTACGACCGACCGACGCGAGCGCTGCTCGATCAGGCACGGTCCGCGCAACTTCTGGTGGTCGGCAGCCATGGCCGCGGCCGCGTCGCGGGCGCCCTGCTGGGATCGACCGGCCGTGCGGTGATGAAACTGGCCCCCTGCCCGGTTGCCGTGGTGGCTCGCAGTCACTGAGCCGTGCCGCCCCGCGGCGGATCGGGCTGAGTCTTGGATGGGACGGGAGGTAGCCCGTGGACAGCTGGGTCGTTGACGCCCCCGGTCCGATCTCTTCCGGTCCCCTGCGGCGCGTCGACCTGCCCGAACCCATTCCCGGCGCCGGTCAGCTGCGAATCCGAGTGAGTCACTGCGGCGTCTGCCGCACGGACCTACACCTTGCGGAGGGCGATCTGCCTGCGCACACGGCGCGAGTAGTGCCCGGTCACGAGGTGGTCGGCACGGTCGATGCAATCGGCGACGGTGTACGGGATTTCGCGCCCGGCGACCGGGTCGGCGTGCCCTGGCTGGCCCGCACCTGCGGGCGGTGCCGCTTCTGCAGGACAGATCGGGAAAACCTCTGCATCAGCCCGGTCTTCACCGGCTGGGACGTCAACGGAGGGTATGCGCAGCGGTGCGTGGCCGACGCCGACTTTGTCTATCGCCTACCGGATGGCCTCGACGATCGCGCTGCGGCGCCGCTGCTGTGTGCGGGCATCATCGGCTATCGCGCGCTACGCCTGGCCGAGGTACCCCCCGGGGGCCGATTAGGCATCTACGGCTTCGGCGGCAGCGCGCACCTAACCGCGCAGGTGGCGTTGCATCAGGGACTGCGGGTTCACGTCCTGACCCGCGGCGCAGCGAACCGCGCGCTTGCGCTGCGACTCGGGGTCGACTCTGCCGGCCCTGCCGACGGCGCCCCACCGGAACCGCTGGACGGGGCGATCCTGTTCGCCCCCGCCGGCGATCTCGTGCCCGTGGCGCTGCGGGCCCTCGACCGCGGCGGAACACTGGCCGTCGCCGGAATCTGGCTCTCGGACATCCCCGCGCTGGATTACCGCGTCGAACTGTTCGGTGAGAACCGGCTGCGCAGCGTCACCGCCAACGCCCGACAGGACGGCGTGGAGTTCCTCGCACTGGCGGAGCGACTCGGCGTCCGGGCCAGCATCACCGAGTACCCGCTCGCCGAGGCCGACCGGGCGCTGGCGGACCTGGCACGCGGCGCCTTCAGCGGCGCAGCCGTACTGACCACGGGCCCGTGAAACCTCGGCGCGCAACAGTGACATCCGCCCGCGTCGAGACGGGACTTGCGACCCTGCCCGCCCGAAGCAACGACGGCCAGCCTGGAACCATGGATGCATTTCCGACCGTCGGCACTCCAGATTCTCAACCCCCGACGTCACCACCTGCACATCGGCCCCGATTCGCCCGGACCCTTGCCGTGATCGAATTCCTGGTCGGTACCGCAGCGGTCACCGCGGGCGCATTGATGCTGATCCGACCGGACGGCTCTCTGCTCGCCGCCGACCCGACCGTTCTCACGGTGACGCCGTTCGAGAATTGGACCGTCCCGGGAGTGCTGCTCGCTGTCCTCGTCGGCGGCGGATTCCTCGTGGCCTGTGCGGCTGAATGGAGCGGCATGCCGCTAGCATCGGCGGTTTCCGTCGCGGCCGGATCCGGTCTGATCGCCTTCGAGATCGTGCAACTCGCTCTCATCGGATGGCATCCGCTGCAGCCGACCATGATGATCACCGGTGCGGTGCTGGTCCTGCTGGTGAACCTTCGCGTAGCCGGCAAGTCATCGACAAGGGTCAACCAACCACGACGGGGAGCACAGCGACCATGAGTGATACTCCGAACCGGATCTTGGTGGGGTTCGATGGATCCGAGGAATCCAAGCAGGCCCTCCGCTGGGCCGTCGACCTCGCGGCTCTGCTCCACGCCGAGGTCCACGCGTTCCATGCGTGGAACCTTCCATCGAATTACGACTTCCCCTACGCATTCGAGGGCTGGGACCCGGCCATCGACCCACAGCGTGAATTCGATGCCGCCGTGCGCGAGATCGACACCGGCCGGCGCCCTGACCGGCTGCCGCTGAACGTGGTCCGCGGTGATCCCGCGCGGGTACTCATCGAGGAAAGCCATCAGGCCACCATGCTCGTGGTCGGCAGCCGGGGCCTGGGTGGGTTCGCCAGCTTGATGATGGGCTCGGTCAGCGCCAAATGCGCACGCCACAGCGCCTGCCCCGTCCTGGTGATGCACGGAACGCAGGATCTGTACCGAACCTCGACGAGCGATGAATCGCTCTGACGCGGCTGCGAACGCGGCGCACGGACGCAGCCCACTGGTGTTAGCTGTGCTACTTGTGCTCTCGGCGCAGGCATGCTCACCCGCCACCGCACCGACGCCGACCTCCAGGCCATCAATCAGCTCGGTCGTGTCACCATCGCCGCACGCACCGCCGTCGCAGACATCAACATCGGAACCGAGCCAGCCGTCGACATCAGCATCGTCAGCATCTGAATCGACGACACCACCCACCGTGTTCTCGACACCGCCGAGCACAGCATCGAGCGGCGTCGCCCCGACTTCCCGGCCCACCACAACCACAACCCGGGCGACCGATAGCCGATCCACCGTCCAAGCCACCTCAGCGCGAACAACTACCACCAGCGGGCACGTCTCGCCGCCGAATACTCGGGGCTCCACGCCCGCGTCCAATCGTTCCCCAACCACGCGCACATCCCCACTGCCCTCGTGGACGAGCGCGCCACCACCGACTCAGGGATTCCCGGCAGCGCTGGCAGGGCTGGATATCGAGCGGATTCCGACCAACCGCCCCGTTGTCGCCCTGACATTCGACGCCGGTGCGAATGCCGACGGGTTACCGTCGATCCTGGCATCGCTGCGCGCGACCGGTGTTCCAGCGACGTTCTTCTTGACCGGCCGCTGGGCGACGACCTTTCCCGCCGGTGTGCGCCAGATCGCGGCGGCCCACTATCGCATCGGCAATCACTCCGATACCCATCCCATGATGACATCGCTGCCCCGGGAGGCGATCAGTGCCGAACTCACTGCTGCCAGGGCGAAGATTCTCGCTGCCGGCGGCACGGATCCGCTGCCGTTCTTCCGGTTCCCGTTCGGCGACCGGGATGCCCGCACCATCGAGGCGGTCAACCGCGTTGGCTACGTGGCGGTCCGATGGACCGTGGACACCCTGGGCTGGCAAGGCACCAACGGAGGTATGACCAGGCAGGCAGTGATGGACCGGGTGCTGGCCGCCGCACGCCCGGGATGCATCGTCTTGATGCACCTGGGCTCGAGCCCTGACGATGGCACCACCCTGGACGCAGACGCCCTGCCCACCATCATTTCCGCGCTTCAGGCACGTGGCTACCGGTTCGTGACGCTGGATGCTCTGCTGTGAGAGTGATATCCGTGGCAGATCATGTCGGCTCCCGGCCGGAAAACCCCGTTTGCGTGCCGCGCTGGCCCTGATCCGTTCCCGGCTCCCGGGCTACCGCGTCCGCCTGTGTCGCGCTACCCACAGCGCGACGGCCACCAACGCCGCACCGGCCGCCAACAGAACCAGGGCCATGGACAGCAGCGACTCGACGTAGGCGTGTACCACGATGGGCAGAACGATCAGCGTCCCCGCCGCACCTATGCCCACCATGACAAGGTCGGCTGTCATCACCGCTGCCACCACCACCAACACCACCGGCAGGACTCCCAGCCAGGCAGTTTCCTGCTGCACGGCAAGGACTACCGCGCCGATACAGGTCCCGACCGCCGCCAGCAGCAGGCCAACGCGGCGCTGATCCGCACCGATGGGCCGACCGGCCCGGCGTGCTGCGTCCCCCGCTGACGCTGGCCGGCCTTCGACGCCCGGCAGCAACCCATACCATGCCGAAATACCCCAGGCCAGCGCCACTACGGCGATCGCGGCGCCGTCAAGGACACCGCCCGGCTCCGCCGCGGCGTTCGCGACGGCCACCGCCAAGACCTGCACCGCGGCGAACGCCGCCATCTGCTGGGGAACCGCGCGATGCGCCAGCCACAGCGCCCACGTTCCAATGGTCAAACCCCCCGCCACTTCCAGCAGCGCGGCTGACCCGGTAGTGGAGGGGACATCGGTCAGCACCACCAGCAGCACCCCCAGGGTGGCTGAGCAGAGCAACCACAGCACACCGCGAACTCGTGATGATGCCGCCCCGAATCGTGGACGTGCCGCGACGCCCGCCAGCAGCAGCACCACCGTTGCCGAAAGCGGGATTGCAATGCGGGCTGCCCGGGTCAATTCGGACCAGTACCCGACGGTCGCGACGACCAGGGCCGCGAGAATCACCGCGCCACCCAGGTATGCGAGCGCCTCGACCGCCACTGATCGCCGCGGTATCGCCCCCTCGGTCCGGCCGGTGGCCGGCACGCGATCCGGCCCGGTCAGGGCCGCGCCGGCCAGCTGCTCCCAGCGGGCGATTCCCGCTGCCTGTTCTGCGGAGATCAGACCGGCCGCTACCCAGTGATCCAGCTGGGCTGCCAGGTCCTTGCGGTTCTCAGCGGTGGGATGCATCAGGGCTCACCCACCGGCTCCGGCGGAGACTTCTCCGACGGCGATCTGAACAGCTCCGCGAGGCGACCGAGTTGTTCACCCCAGTCGACCGCCCGATCCCATTCGCCCGGCAGCAGCGGGCCCGCCATGCCTGCAACGTAGAAGCTCTGCGCCGGCATTACCATGCGGCATCCGGCCCGATCGAGCAAACGGCCGGCGGCTCGCGCAGCCGATCCCGGCAAGTATCGCATCCGGCGGTGACGGGTGTCGAAGGTCGCGACCAAGCAGCCGGGAACGGGGGGCAAAGCGGCGAGGAACTCCCTGATCCCGGTACGGGTGTCGATCTCGTCGTCCGAGCGGACGGCGGCCTGCTGCCGCGTGTCCGGTGTCGGAAGGGTCAGCCCATGGGTCGGCGCACCGACCACGAGCAGATCGGGCTGAGCGAACGGTGTTGCTGGAAACGAGGTAACGGGAGTCGCGCTCGCCGCCATGCGCGTGGCAAGTCCGTGGGTTATCGCTTGGGCGACGCGCTCGGTATTGCCGAACATCGACTCGTACACCACTAGGGCTCGCATCGGCCTGTCCCCTTGTTCGTCGCGGAGAGCCGAAGCCTCCGGCTGGGTTGCACAGGTACAGCGTCGCCGCCGCGGCGCGGTGCCACGCAGGCACCAAGGTCCCGATCGGCAATGCCATTCGTCATCACTGGCGCCGCGGCACCCCTGGCTCGGCGTATCCGGCCATACGATGACATGGGGTATGTGGGTTGCCGCCCAGCGGCGTTCGCGACACCTCGACGAACCGGCTACCCCACCGGCAACCAGGAGGGTGTGATGGACAACGATCGACCCGAGCCCGTGATTGCAGAACTTTCCACCGCCGAGTGCTACCAGAAGCTGGCTTCACATACCGTCGGCCGTATCGGAGTGATCGTCGATCAGTACCCGCTGATCATCCCGGTGAACTACCTCCTCGATCGCAACACTGTGGTGCTCCGCACGGCCCCGGGCACGGTGATCATTGATGCCGACCAGGCCAAGGTCACGTTGCAGGTCGACGAGTTCGACGTCGAGCGGCAATCGGGCTGGAGCGTCCTGCTCAAGGGTCGGGGGCGGGCGGTTCACTTCGACGATATTGACGAGCTGTACGCGCGGACCACCGCGACCGGACTCGTGTCATGGGCGCCCGGCGCCCGCGACCTGTGGATCCGCATCACACCGGACGGCGTCTCGGGCCGGCGAATCGTCCCCGGCGAACTCGAGTGGCGCCTAGACAGCGCCGCCTACCTCTGACACAACCCGGACGCATTCCACATGCGCCCGAAGCTCAGGCTGCCTCGTCTACCGCCGCAGCACGGACCACGGCGAGCGGGCACGGTGAATAGTCCACCAGCGCCCTGCTGACGGATCCCAGCAGCATGCCGGGGAACCCGCCCCGACCGTGACTGCCGACCACCAGCAGTTGGGCGGTGGCAGCCTCCTTGAGCAGTGCGCGAACCGGACGATCGTGGGTGAGCACCCGCTCGATGCGGACGTCGGGAAATCGTTCCTGCGCGCCGGCAAGCTGCTCCGCCAGAAGCCGACGATAGCCCTCTGCCACCGTCGTCCAGTCGGTGACCACTCCGATGACCTGACGCTCGCTGTCGAAGAACACGTCCGACCAGGCCATCACGACCACCAGCGGGACCCGCAGCGTCGAAGCCTGCAGCAACGCGAAGTCCAACGCCCGCACGCTGACCGGTGATCCATCCATCCCCACCACCACCGGTGCCGACGGCGCACCGCTGGCCGGCGAGCGCCACACGATCAACGGGCACCGTCCGTGCGAGGCCAGCGTCCACGACAGCGCGCCCGCCTCCGACCACTCCCGCTCGGAGCCGGCGTCAGCGATCACGATCATCGAAGCCTCCGCAGAGAGATCGATCAGGGCCGTCGCGGCTGCCCCGGTCAGCAGCCCAGTGGTGATCCGAATGTCCGGCACGCGGCGCCTGAGGTCCGCAGCCACGCGGTGGAGCAGTGTCACTACCGCCACATGCCGCTGCCCTATCCCGTCACCGGTATACCCCATCAACCGCAGTGCTGCTCCGATGCGCCGACACTGCTGCGCCGCCCACGACGCGGCGGGCAGGACCGCGTCGGAGTCGACATAGACCACGACCGCACCGTTCATCGGCCATTCGCCCCGGCTGCCTTTCGGCTGCGGCGCCACGCCTTGCGATGCGCTATCACGACGGGTCATCGACACCACCCACATTCACGGCGCGTCCATCACGCAGCTCCGACAGTGGCAGGTCGCCTGATGTGAGACCAGGGACGAACGTCACATGCGGTGGACCACCGGTGATGCTCCTGCTCACAGCCAGGGCCTAACGGCCCGAGGTAACGGGTCGAAAGATCGTGCCGAGGTCACCGTGCCCGGAGCGAGACTCGACGGACAACAGGCGTCCGTCGACAGGAGAGTGCGGATGCCGCCGCGCGAAAGGAACATGCCATGAAGGCACTGCTCTACCACGGACCCGGCCGGCGGACGTGGGAAGAGGTGGCCGACCCGACACTACTCGAGCCGGAGGACGCGATCGTCCGCGTGTCCGCCACGACGATCTGCGGGACCGATCTGCACATCCTCAAAGGTGACGTGCCCGAGGTGACGTCGGGCCGCATCCTTGGACATGAGGCCGTCGGTGTCATCTCCGAGGTGGGCTCCGCGGTCCGCGCCCTGCATCCCGGCGACCGCGTGCTGGTCTCGTGCATCTCGTCATGCGGCCGCTGCCGATACTGCCGCCTGGGAAGCTACGGCCAGTGCCTGGGCGGAGGCGGATGGGTGCTGGGCCATCTCATCGATGGCACCCAGGCGGAGTCGGTGCGGATCCCGTTCGCCGAACGCTCACTCTACACCGTCCCCGAACAGGTCAGCGACGAGTCTGCGCTGATGCTGTCCGATATCGTGCCCACCGGTTTCGAGGTCGGCGTACTCAATGGCAACGTGCGGCCCGGTGACACGGTCGTCGTCGTCGGAGCCGGCCCGATCGGACTCGCGGCGATCAAGACCGCCCGGCTGTTCAGCCCCGCACGCATCGTCGCCATCGACCTCGCCCCATCCCGGCTGGAATCCGCCCGGGACTTCGGCGCCGACGTCACCGTGGGTCCGGACGACGCCATCGCTACCATCGGCGAAATGACCGGCGGTCTGGGCGCCGACGTGGCGATCGAGGCGGTCGGGGTCCCGGCCACCTTCGAGCTGTGCGCCGGGCTGATCAGGCCGGGCGGTCATCTGGCTAATGTCGGCGTCCACGGCGCCCCTGTCAGCCTGCACCTGGAGGCACTGTGGTCTCGCAACGTCACGATCACCACCGGGCTGGTCGACACCTCCTCAACACCGATGCTGCTATCGATGCTGACGACGGCCCAACTGACCACCGCCGAGTTCGTCTCCCACCGGTTCGGCCTGGACGAGATGCAAGACGCCTACGACGTCTTCACCAATGCCGCCGAGACATCCGCGCTCAAGGTGGCCCTGTTCCGCGGCTGACCGCCCCACCGGCGCGACCCGCTCCCGGCCACCGGGAGCGGGCCGTCGTCGTGTCCAGTGACCGTTGCTGTGTGGACGTTCATCGAGGCTCTGGCTCGTTGGCGCCGTATCGCTGCTCCAGCGCAGACGCCGCACGCCGGCGGAATACCTTCACCGCAGATGACACCCGGGCGGAACAATCATTTTCGACGGCCGCGAGGGCAGAGCCGAGAGACCGGTCCTGCACGGCCCCCAGAGCCCATCGGGAAAAGTCCCCGCGCAGCGCATGATGAAGGATCGTCTCATCGGGAACCGTCTTGATGCCGTTGATTAATTCTCCGACCGTCGCCGCAGTCGATACGACCCTCCCGGTGGAATCCCGGAAATGGAAACGAAGTTGCCGCAGGAGGGGCGTGTCTCGATACTTGTTGCGGTGGCGTACGTGTGAGGTTACCCGTGGATCTGGTGTGAACTCTCGATCAGTCCTACCCGACATCCGGATCACCGCCCGGGAACCCGCCGGAGAACCACCGTCGCGGCGCTGCCCGAGCGCGGTCAGGGAGACGTCGATGGTGGTCTTGGCGGCCGTGCACAATGTCTCCGGGCGGTACGTGACGTAGCAGTACCCGCCGTCGCTGGGTCGGAAAATGTGCGCCAGGGTTCCATCTTCTCCCAGCACGCCATGCGCTTCGTCGATGACGATCCAATGTGGCAATCCGTACTGGCTCCGCGTCGCTTCGACACCGGACGCGATGGCGGCCAGATATGGCACCGTGACCGACGGCTCCATGGACGACAGATCAAGCACGACCGACAGGGACCGCTGGCAGAGCATCTGAACCAGGTCGTCGACGGATTGCGTGCCGTCCGCCTTGACCAGCACCGTTTGGTGCAAGTCCGCCAGGGACGAGTGGTCGCCCTCCGGATCGATGACCAACACTGTATATCCGGCTTCGATCCAACGCTCCACGAGTAGACCGGTCAGATGAGACTTGCCGGCACCGCTCTCACCGGACACCAGAATTCCAGCCTGGGCACCCGGGACCGTCACGTCGGAGCCTTCGTCGGATCGTCCGATGCGTAGCTCACGTCGGCGGGACCGTACCGGTTGCGCACCGGACACGATCGGACCGCGCAGGAAGTTGGCCAGTTCATCGGGTCCCTCGAGTATCACGATATCGGCGACACGCCGTACCGAGTCAATGGAACCGGCGGCCGCGACCGCGATCTCCGCGGTCGACAGCATCGCCAGGTCGTTCTCCGCATCACCGACCGCGAGCGTGTTGTGCACGGAGATCGCTAGCTCGGACAGGGCAGCGCGCAGGCCCGTCCCTTTCGACACGCCGGACGGCACGACCATCAGCTCATTGCGGTTATGCACTAGCTGCGCATCCAATCCCAAGGATTCGATGCCGTCGAGCACCGTCGTCGCGTCGGAACTTCTGCATGCCAGAATCGCGACGCCGTCTCGGAGCGAGATGGACCGGTCTCGCAGCCGAGGTGCCAGCAGCGGATCCACCGACGCCAATACCGTCCGGTGCTCATCGACGACCAGCAGCGCGCCATTCTCCAGCACTGCCGCGTCGAAGTGGGTCAGCAGATCCGGAAATTCTGCTTCGAGCTCGGCCTCGATGCGACCCGTCACGAGAATCGTGGCAGCACCGGCCCACCGACACTCGTCCAGTGCGGCAATGATCGAGAGGTCCAGGGCTCCGCCTCGCGTGATGGTCCCGTCGAGATCGACGGCCACCGCTTGCACGAAGCCGGCCATCGAAACCTCTCTTTCCGCCGCGAGCCAACCGGCATACCGTCCACGCCCTGCTGACGGGAACCGGCGCGGACATCCTCATGCTGACACTGCGTGCCGCGAAGTCCACAGGGGCTAAGGTCCCCGACACAGCCGGGGTCGGGCCGCACTGCAGCATCGCCCGACCCTTCGGCACCGGTGATACGGACCTAGGACCCTACCCGGTAGCTGACAGGCGGGCGCACGCTGAGAAGCAAGAGCAGCCAGCCGGCCGCCAGCCTCTGGTCCAGCGGCGGGCTCCGAACAGGAGCATCGACATGTCACACGGCGTACCCAGTATCGACACGGTCAAGGCAGCCATCGCGCTCGCCGGGCGAGCACCGTCGATCCACAACTCGCAACCTTGGCTCTGGACGATGCGCGATATGACGCTGCATCTGACGACCGAGCGGCAGCGCTGGCTGGGCGCCACGGACCCCGCGGCCCGGGACCTGCTGCTCAGCTGCGGCGCGGCCCTGCACCATGCTCAGATCGCCTTCGCCAGCCTCGGCTGGGCCACCCGCGTACACCGGTTGCCCAGCAGCCGTCATCCGGACCGCCTGGCGGCGCTCGAGTTTTGGCCCAAGGAGCCAACCGAACACGACATCGCCCTGTCCGCGGCGATCTGCACACGCCGCAGCGACCGCCGACCCTACGGCGCCCGCACCGTCACCGAAGACGACCTGCAACCCGTCGAAGCCGCCGCACGGCGGCAAGGCGTACACGTCCACCACCTCAACCTTGCCGTCGCCCGCAATTCTCTTGACGAACTGGTCCACGAGGCCCTGGATACCCAGACAGCGGATCCAGTGTGGCGGATCGAACAAAGGATGTGGACCGGACCGTATCCCGCCCCGGGCGTGGGTGTGCCCCTATCCAACACCACTCATGACCAGCAACTCTATGAGCGGCCCTTCTACGCCGGCGCCTTGACAGACACGATTACCAGCACCGCCGAGTCCGGTGAGATCCTCCTGCTGGCAACAGACCGCGACGATCCACAGTCCTGCCTGCAGACCGGTGAGGCGACGAGCGCCCTGCTCCTGGAAGCCACCGCTTCCGGTCTGTCCACCTGCAGCCTCTCGCTGGTCACGGAGGTCGAAACAACGCGATCCGAACTGCGCCGGCGGGTCCTAGCCGACGCAACAGAACCGCAACTGCTCATACGGATCGGATGGCGCACCCAAGACTCCGACCCGCTCCCCGCGACACCACGACTGCGACTGGAGGAGATCTTCCAGCACGCGACCGGGCCATTCGCCACTCTGGACCCGGCAAGGGCGTGAGTATAGGGATCGGCGCCCCTCACGGCTCGACCCAGACCCCGGCGAGCACCGCCATTGCCTCCAGATCCGGGAGTGAGCTCATGATTATCGGAGCGCTCGGACTTTCACCCGAACAAACCTACGAAGTCCTAGAGGCAGCAATTCGTGCGCCCTCGGTACATAACAGCCAGCCGTGGCGCTTCCTACTGACCGCCGACAGCATCGAGCTACAGGCGGACCCGACGCGCCGCCTGCCCGCCGCCGACCCGGACGACCGAGAACTGCGACTGGCCTGCGGCGCGGCCCTTCTCAACCTCCGGCTCGCACTGCTGAATGCCGGCATCGAGCCCAAGGTCAGCATCCGACCCAGCGCGCATCCAGACCGCATCGCGACTATTCGCCACGGCGGCCCCGCAACCATGCTCTCAGAGGAAGCCGCACTCTACCGAGCCATCAGGAATCGCCGCACCAACCGCAAGCCGTTCCTGGAACAGCCGATCGGCGTGCGCGAACGGCACCTGCTGATCAAGGCGGCCGAGACAGAACATTGTCGGCTCAGGGTCGTCTCCGACCCGCAGGAGAAGGCCGACCTGCGCCGCCTGCTGGTGCTAGCCCACCAGCACCAACTCGCCGACCCCCACTGGGTCGAGGAGTTCAACTCGTGGCTGATGCGCTCACCATCCGACCGAGAGGGGATCACGCTCGCCGCCAGCGGACCGCAACCGGAGATCCAGGACGCCTGGGTGCTGCGTGACTTCGGCAAGGGTCACGGGCATGTGCGCGTGCCCGGCAAGGACTTCGAATCCGAACCGCTCATTGCGGTGCTCACCAGCTACGTCGACGACCCATTCGCGCAAATCCAAGCAGGGCAAGCACTACAGCAGGTCCTGCTCACCGCCACCACACTCGGGCTTTCAGCATCATTCCTGTCCCAGGTCATCGAGGTCGCCGACATCCGCGCTCAATTGCAGCAGCTGCTGGGCGGATCTGCGCACCCGCAGGCGGCCATCCGCATCGGCTACGGGACGCCCGTGCCCGCTGTTCCACGGCGCCCGGTCGAAGACTGCCTGATCACCGAGACTCCCTCCGTTGCGGACATGTAGCTGCGCCGGGAGGGATCGTCCACGACGACCAGGGCAAGCACGCTGCGCCGCGAACCAAGAACAGGGAGAACATGATGTTGCTCATCAAGGCCGTCCCGACTGGAGGACGCCGCGAGACCACCCGCTCACCCACCTGGCGTTATGCAATCGCGATTGTTGTGGTGGCGCACGGCCTGGTCCACCTCATGGGAGTCGTACTGCTGTGGCGGCTCGCGCAGCCGGCAGGCTTGCACTACGGCCAGATGCGCCCGGTACCGGGGTCCACAGGCGGCATCATCGTTGGTGTTGGCTGGCTCATCACCGCAGCGCTGTTCGTCGGCGTCGCCGTGCTGGTCGCACGAGGATTGCGCGCGTGACGCCCAGCCGTGATCGCCGCCCTGCTATCGGCGGCTGTGCTGGGACCATCGATCCGCGTGACGGTCGCGGGGCTCGTCGTTGACGCCGCAATCCTGGCCGTCGCGATCACAATCGGCGCCACTGAACGTCGCCGGGCGCTGCGGAACCCACGATGACCGCGCAAGCGGCACGAGCCGACTGGGCTTATCTGGCCAAGACACCCGCCACCGAACGACAGCAATTCACTCCCCGGCTCCTTAGCCCGCTGCCGGAACCGGCTCGTAGATGGCTCACCCACGCGATCGAACCAGGATCGCAACTGGCCGGCTCGGTGGAACTGGCCATGCGGGGGCACATCCGGCTGGGCCGGTGGCGGCCGTTCGAAGCACACCAAATCCTCACGGCACAGGCCGGCTTCGTGTGGTCGGCAACCGTCCGGGTAGCCGGGCTGCCGGTGGTCGGTTTCGACAGCTACCTGCGTGGCACGGGGACGATGCGGTGGCGGATCCTCGGTCTGCTACCGGTCATGAGTGGTAGCGGCCCCGACGTCACCCGCAGCGCAGCCGGCCGGCTGGCCGCCGAGAGCACCGTGCTGGTGCCCACCAGCTTCCCCCACGCCCACTGGAAATCCGGCGCTGACGACAACAATGCCGTCGCGGTGTGGCACCTCGACGGTGAAGAACACGCTGTCCATCTGTTTGTGCGACCCGACGGCGGCCTCGCCGAACTGCGCATGCAACGATGGGGCAACCCGAGTGGGCAACCCTACGACCGCTATCCGTTCGGTATCACGGTCGAGGAGGAACGACGATTCGCCGGGATCAGCATTCCGGCCGCATTCCGCGCCGGCTGGTGGTGGGGCACCGATCGCCAGGCCGACGGCGAGTTCTTCCGCGCCGAGATCACTGCCGCGACATTTCGATAAGCACAGGGCCGTGGCCGGCGGAAGTACGTTAGTCTTGACGGCGGAGATAATCGCGAGCGGACCGGCGAGCCGTGCGGTTTATCGTCGCAGGGATCTGGACGACCGGTCAGCGTCGAACCTACAAGTTCGATAGGGGGCACGGGAGTGGGATCAATGAGCAACCGTCGCATAGCGCGGGCCAGTTCGGCCGACATGATGGAACTGGCCTGCGACATCGGTCCTGCCCCGCGGCAATGGGGCACAGTATTCCTGTTCGCGGCAGGGACCGTCCTCCACCTCGAGGCCGTGCGGGCCGCGGTGGCCGAGCTGCGATCCGGCGCAACGCCGCGGGCCGCCCGCAGTTCACGCACCGTGAGCCGGTCCCGCAGGTGGCCCGACTGGGCCGGCCGGCAGCGGGCCATTCCCGGCGGCGAGCACCGAACCCGGGTCCGGGCCGCCCATATCGAGACGGAACGGTGGATAGGCGTCGGTCATCAAGCCTGCGTGGGCCGCCACCCGCAGCACCCATCGATCCATGCCCAGCACGAAGTCGTACAGCGCCCGCGGATACCGACCGGTGAACAGCAGGACGACCGCCGCGATCAACACCAGCAGGCCAACCAGACCGCCGGCGCCCCAACCGGTTTCCCACCACGGATTGCCCGAGGACTGGCGCGCGCCGAACCAGATGCCCCCACCCACGAACAATGCAAGCACGACGTAGTGCGGGAGTGCCAGCAGCCACCATTTCACCAACACCAAACCGCGAGACAAACGGGTGGGATAAGGAACCTCGAGACGTGCCGGATAGTCCGGCACGTCGGCCAGCGTGAACGGCGGGTACCGATCGGTCCCCAATGCCGCATAGCCGTAGTACTGCACGCGCCAACTCCACCGCAAGACACCGACATTGAACTCGAACAACGCCTGCGGATAACGCCCGGTGACCAGGATCGAGAAGAACGCCGCGACGCTGAAAAACACGAACGCAAGCCACAGGAAGGCCAGCACGACGAAGTGCGGCAGCAGCAGCCACTTGACGAGCCACAGCCCGCGGGACGGCGCGGAACGTGGACATGTTCACCCTCGCAATCCGGCGACCCTTTGCACTCCGACCTTCGTTCGGCGCAGTCTGCCTGCCCCAAGCCTGCGGCGGCCGCCCGGCCCATCGATACTGGCGAACGTCCGGTCGGCCAGGGACCTTGGACGGTGAGCCGACTCCGGCGGCAGCACGACAACGGCCGGAATGCTTCGGCAGAAGCATTCCGGCCGTTGTCGTCGGCTGGCGGGCCGTCGTCGATGCTGCGTCGCGGCCGCCGCCAGGACGTCATCGCAGCCAGGGGTGGCGCTGCACGATGGGCAGGGCGGCCCACCAGCGTCCCAGGCCCCACACCGTACCCGCGGCGCTCGCCGCGAGAACGACCAGGGCGACGGCGTAGATGACGTGGTAGTCGAAGATCGGGTTGGTCGAACCGGTGGCGTCACCGCCGGAGGTGAACCGTGCCAACGGATACTCGGCCAGCCACATCATCGCCATCATCAGCACGCCGGCAACCGCGGCAAGACGAACTCCGATGCCCAGAATCGTGGCGATCCCGATGCCGGCCAGACCGAGCATGAACAGCCAGTCCGCCCACCACACGCCCGCGATGTCGGTGAAGAAGCCCTGCAGTGGGCCCACTTGCACGTGTGAGAGGAAACCCTGGGTGGGTGAACCACCGGACAGCCAGGAGCGGTCGCCCGGAGTCGAATAGCCCAGGCCGAATAATTTGTCCAGGAAGGCCCACGCGAAGACCGCGCCGGTGGCGATCCGCAGCACGGCCAATGCGATGCCTGTGCCCCGACCTGTTGGACTGACGGACGCCGTCACCGCCTGGTCGGCGACGGGGACCTGCATGATGCTGCTCAGATCGGCGGGCACGACGGAGCCCTGCGGATCGGGCACGGGTTCGGCGGGGCGCTCGATCGTGCCGGAGCTTCGCGAGGACACCTGGGTGGTCATTTCTTCCTCCTCTGCCGGAATGGCTTGGACAGTTCTGACCCTGCCGCAGCCAACGAGCTGGCTCCAGCGTCCAAGGACCTGATCGGGCGGGGACGTTGGTCCCGGGTGTCGGGCTTGCCGACCGGCCACCCGGGTGGGACCGCGGCAGTGGTGAGTTGCAAACCAGCAGCACTCCGGTCGTGATGCTCGTCGCGCTGATACTGCAGGCTGGTCCAGGCGTGCGCTGCAGGTGTCAGGGCGGTGGCCAGCCCGACGCCGACGATCAGGGCGGCCGCGATCGCGACAGTGCGCCACCGCCGCTGGCGGGTCGCGGGGGTCGCCCTCGGGTCGCGGAGCTCGCGCCAGGTGGTCGTGCTGGCATGGAGGATGTGACCGAGTACGTGGATCCCGGTGGCACCGATCCATACGATGAAGCTGGCCTGATGCAAGGTCAGCAGCGGCTCTCGGCGGTCGGGTCCGGTGAAGATCAGGCCGATGCCAGTACCCAGGACGGCGAAGGTCGAGATCATCACGATCGGGCCCAGCACCCGCAGGATCGGATGCGGCGGGCCCTTCTCGACGTAGGGGCGGCTCCGGCCGTAGTAGCGGACGAACCGCCACCCGGTGCTGGCGGACTTGAGCACCACCGGCCCGACCAGCAGCAGGCCGATGTACACGTGCCAGGTGATCAGCTGCCTGATGCCAAGGATCGTCACCCCCTCGGCGGCGAGCAGCACCAGCAGCACCATGCCGTTGACCGCGGTGAGCCGGCCGTTGCCCTCGACCCCGGTGCGGCCCGCGGCTCCGGGATCGGCTGCGGCGGCCCGTTCGCCGGTCACGCGTCGACCCGCAACTCGCCGCCCACCACCTGGACCGGGATGCGGCGCAGCGGCGCGGGCGGCGGCCCCTGCAGCACCTCGCCGGTGCGCGCGTCGTAGACCCCGCCGTGACAGGGGCAGACGAACTGGACGCCGCTGGCGCTGTAGTTCACCGTGCAGCCCGCGTGCGTGCAGACCGCGTCGTAGGCCACGAACCGCGACGCGGCGGCGTGCACCACCCAGGCCGGGTCGCCGGTGGCAGGGTCGGTGAACGACCTGGCCTGGCCCAGCGGCACCGCGCTGGCGGCGCCGATCGCGGTACCCGCCCGAGCCGCGGACGTCCGCGCCGGCTTCGGACGCTTGGAGGTGGTCGCCGCGGCCGGTGACGCAGGGATGCTCTGCGCCGTCGACGGGTCCGCCGAAGACGGGACCGACGACGCGGGTGGGGCAGCCGAGGACGCCGCTTCGCCCGACGAAGAGGCAGCCGACGACGACGTCACCGGGGCGGCGGGACCGTTCAGCGCGGCCAGTCCCGGCTGGTTACCGGTGCCGTCGACAAGCCGACCGACGCCCGCGGTCAGGCCGGCGAGCAGCGCCACCCCGCCGGCCACTGCCGCGGCCACGGTTCCGGTCTGCACCACCGTGCGCCGGTCGATCTCGGCCCGCGCGGGGGGCGACAGGTGCTCGGTCAGGGGGAACACCGGGCAGCCGCGGGCCCGGGGGCAGACCCCGTCGCGCCGCAGATCGCACCCAGCACCGCGCGGGCACAGCGCGTGCAGCCGCTCAGCCGACACCGCGACAGTCGCCGGCTCGGGACGGAGACCCAGGCCGGCCCGTGCGCGGTCGCGCAACCAGGCCTGCAGGCTGAGCACGCCGCGGTCGCCGAAGCCCAACAGCGTCAACCAGGCGAACAGGAACACGATGTCCGCCCCGTAGTAATAGGGCGTGGTCGACCAGGAGACGGTCAGGAAGAACGTCAGCGCGAGCAACGTGCCACCGGCCGCGGCGATCCGGGTGTACAAACCGAGCAGCGCGCCGACACCGACCGCCAATTCACCGAGCGCGATGAGCAGGCCGACCAGCACGGGGATGTGCGCGGAGATCGTCAGCAGCGGCCCGATCGGGCTGGTGTGCTGCAGGCTTCGCATCTGGCCGACTATTGACACCGGGCTGGACGGGTCGAAAAAGCTCGGGTTGGCCAGCTTCTGCAGACCCGCATAGACGAACGTGGCGCCGAGGAAGCCCCGCAACGGCAACAACAACCACCCCGGATCCGCCCGCCGCCGAGCCCAGACGGATGTGGAGCGGGCGTGTGACGGTGACGATCTGACAGGCATGACGGCCAGTCTCGACCGCCGATGGTTCAGAACCCGTTCACCCACCAACAATCGGCACCATCAGGACCTACGGTAGAACCGTGCCCCTCACAGACCCACGCAACCTGGCGCTCGTCGGGCTGCACGTGCTGGTGGTGGAGGACGATCCGGCGATCGGCGCGCAACTCGTCCGGGGGCTGACACGAGCGGGCTGCGCCCCGCGACTGGTGACCTCGGCCCGAGAGGCGCTCGGCGAAACCGGAATGGGCCTGGTGCTCCTCGACCTGGGTCTGCCCGACCTGGACGGCGTCGAGGTCTGCCTGGCTGTGCGGCGCCGATCCGCGGTCCCGGTCATCGTGGTGACGGCCCGGGGCGCCGAGCCTGCCCGGGTGGCGGCGCTGGACGCCGGCGCCGACGACTACATCGTCAAACCGTTCGGCTTCGACGAGTTGACCGCCCGCATCCGCGCGGTGCTCCGCCGCGCCGGCGGCGGAGCGATCGAGTGCGGCCTGCTGCGCGTCGACGTGCCCGCTCGTCGGGCACAACTCGATGGCGATGCGGTGTCGCTGACCGGCAAGGAATTCGACATCCTGGCCTGCCTGGCCCTGGAACCGGGGCGCGTGGTCAGCCGGGAGGAGATCTTCGACCGGGTCTGGGACGAGCACTGGTACAGCCCCCGCAAGGTGCTCGACGTACACATCGCCGCGCTGCGACGCAAGTTGGGCGACCCATCGATGATCGAGACCGTGTACGGGCGGGGCTTCCGGCTGGCCGTCCCGGACCGGCCGTGACCGGACGCATCGTCACCGGATTCCTCGGTGTCCTCGCCGCCGTGCTGATCGCCGTGGTGATCCCGCTCGGGATCATCGTCACCAGGCAGCAGGCAGCCGACTTCGCCGACCAGACCGACCGGGCGGCCCAGGCCATCAGCGCCGTCGCCGAGGAGCACCTCGACGACCACGCCGCGGCCACGGGCATGCAGAACGCGCTGGATCGCTTCGCCGCCGACGGGTACGGCACCGTCGTGCTTGACGCCGCTGGTCGATCGATCGCGCGAGCGGGACGCCCTGTGCCCGCGGCCGTAACCCGCGCCGCCCGCACGAGGGTGACACTCCCCCAGCCGCCCGACCTCCTGGCAGTCACCGCACCGATCGGTGACACCGGCCGATCATTCGGCCTCGTGGTGCTCGTACACGACACCTCAACCCTCGACCACCGCAGGAGCGAGCTATGGGTCGCGCTGACCGGAGCCGCCGTCGTGACGTTCGCTCTCGGCGCGGCAGTCGCCTGGCTGCTCAGCCGCTGGATAGCCCGGCCGCTGACCAACCTGGTCGGAGCGGCGCACGGCGTCGGCCGGAATGACCGGCCTGTTCGCGCCGACGAGCACAGCGGTCCTGTGCAGGTGCGTGACCTGGCAACCGCGTTCAACACCATGACCGACCGAGTCGGCGCACTGCTCACCACCCAACGCGATATGACCGCCGAGGTGTCCCACCAGCTCCGTACACCGCTTGCCGCGCTGCGCCTCCGGCTGGAACTGCATCGTGACGAACTGCCCGACAGCCGATCCGCCGACATCACCGCCATGATCGACGAGATCGGCCGACTCACTCGGCTGCTGGACGGACTGCTCGCCGTCGCCCGCGCCGAAGCCACCAGCGCATCACCCACCCGGACCGACCCCAGCGTGATCGCCGCGGAGCGGGTCGCCGCATGGCAGCCGGTCGCCACCGACCAGCAGATCGAACTAGTCATCGAAGCCGCGCCCACCGCGGCGGACATCACCCCGGGCTACCTCGAGCAGATCCTCGACAATCTCCTCGACAACGCAATCGCCGCCAGCCCGCCTGGCAGCCGGGTCGTCCTCACCGTCCGCCAGACCGACTCCGGGGCGGTCGTCACGGTCCGGGACAGCGGTCTTGGCATGAGCGCCGAGCAGCAAACCCAGGCGCTGCACCGATGGACCACCGACCGGGCTGGCAACGGCGGGACCGGGCTAGGACTCGCCGTCGTCAGACGACTCGTCGAAGCCGACCACGGCACCCTCACCCTGGGCCGCGCACCCGCCGGCGGGCTTCAGGTCGAGATCCGATTTCCACTCCCCGGCCCCTCCAGGACTGCATGGAATGCCACACCCCGATGATTGATCGCCCGGTACGCACCCGACACGCGACCCTCATGGTCGGCTCGTCGTGCGTACCTCCGAGCGCGTCATCCCAGAACGCAACGGCCGCGGTGACTGCTCCGCCAGCCACACCGACTGCATGCCAGTGGCCCTGACCATGCCCGGCCGGAACATCGCCAAGGACAACGCTCGGTTCGACACATGTCAAGCGGTCACACAATCGCTGCTCAGTGTCTCCAGACCACTCCATGCCGACAGAGTCGGGGAATGGGAGCATTCGGAATTCGAGTCCCGTTGGCGCACAACGCCACCGTCGATCACGCCCCCAGATTCGTCATTCTTCTGCGCGGCCCAGGCGCCAATAGCCCATGAATGCCACGTGTTCTCGGTCCAGGCCGCACGGCCCGACCAGGTGCCGGCGGATGGTCCGCACCGCCGACGCCTCGCCGGCCACCCAGGCCCGGATTCCGTCACCGCCCTCCGGTGAGGGGACCTCCCAGGCCAACTCGTCCCAGCCGTCGGGGTCGCTCACCTCTGCGACCAACCCTCGCTGCGGATCCCCGTCACCGGGCCGCCAGCCCAGCGCCGCAGCGGTCATCATCGCGCCGTTCGCAACGCCGTTGCGGGGTAGCCAGTCGATGCGCATGCCGTCCGGTGCCGCCAGGTCCAGCCTGTCCCCCGGCTCCGGCACCTCGATCAGGACGGTGCCGGTGGCCCGCTTCGGGAGGCGCTCCAGGATGCCGGCGATCGCCGGCATCGCCGTCTCGTCCCCCACGATCAGCAGATCGTCGGTGACGTCGGTGACGAACTCCAGGCCGCCGTGCCATCCGACGAACCGCGCGTCCGGACCGAGCAGCGCCGCTTGGAAGGCTGGCAGCCGGGCGCCGTCGGCCAGCAACCGCGACGCCCACGCAGACGCCGGTCCGGCCACACCGTGCAGCACCAGATCCACATCCACCTGGGCATCCTCGGTCCCCGCCGAGCGCACCGCCCGCACCGTGTAGGTGCGCACCACCGGCCGGGTCGCCTCCGGCATGCCGCGCAGCCGTCGATACCAGTCGGCGCCGCCGGACAGGCCGTTCAGGTCACCGCCGGCGGGCGGCAGGATCAGTTTGATCCGCTGGTCGTAACCGTTGTCGGCGAATTCCCGCAGCGTCGCCGAGCCCGCTGGCGGGTGGGGATCGGTGCCGAAGCTCACCCGCACCAGATGTGGGCTCAGCGTGGCCACCCGCACCGGTCGCACCCGGAAGATCGACCATGCCCGCTGCTCCACCGGCGCCGGGGTATCCGCATGGACGGCGGTGCCGAGCGGGCGGGTCGTTGTCGAGCTAGTCACGGGTCCTCCACAGCAGGTAGATGAAGTATGGCGCGCCGATCACCGCGGCGATCAGCCCGGCCGGCAGTTGATCGGGGTGGATCACGGTGCGGCCCACGGTGTCTCCGACGCTGACCAGCACACCGCCGAGCAGCACAGCAACCGGGATCACCCGGCCGTGCCTGGCACCGACCAGCGCCCGGGCGCAGTGCGGCGCCACCAGCCCCACGAACGAGATGACGCCGACCGCGCACACGGACGCGGCGGTCAGGATCGCCGCGCCGGCCAGGTGCAGCAGACGGGTGCGTTCCAGTTCCACCCCCAGCAGTCTGGGCACGTCGTCGTCCAACGCCAGCAGGTCCAGCCGCCGCCGGGCGGCGATCATCATCGGCACCAGCAGGACCAGCGCCGCCGCCACCGGGAGGATCTGACCGAAGGTGCGCCCGTAGGTGGAACCGGACAGCCAGGTGATCGCCCGGACCTTGTTCCACGGGTCGGTCAACACGATGAGCATGGCGATCAGCGCGGTCCCGCCCGCCGACACGCCGATGCCGACCAGCACCAGCCGACCGGAGTCCAGCCCGCCCCGGCGGCCTAGCAGATACACCACCGCGAACGCGGCAAACGCGCCCACCGCCGCCGCGCCCGCCATCGTCCAGATACCCGCGTTCGGCACCAGCGTGATGGTCAACACCGCGCCTAGTCCGGCACCGGCGCTGATGCCCAGCAATCCCGGCTCGGCCAACGGGTTGCGGCACACGGCCTGCACGGTGGTCCCAGCGGCGGCCAGCGCGGCCCCGGCCAGGAAGGCCGCCAGCACCCGCGGCACCCGCTCATCCAGGGTCGCGGTCAGGCTCCACCCGGACAGGCCGCGCAGCCAGTTGGCCACGTCACCGAGCAGCACCAGCCGCCCGCCGAACAGCAGCGCCACCACCAGGGCGGCGACCGCCAGCACCCCCGCCGCCGTGAGCATGATCGCGAACCGGCGGGGCGAGGCAGTGGCGACCGAACCGGTGCTGCGCGCCGACCGCGTGGCCGCCATGCGCCGGGCCACCACGATCAGCAGCACGGCGCCGAAGATCGACGTCACCACCGCGGTGGGCACATTGACGCCAGCGGTGGCGCCGAACAGCGCGCGCAACGCCACGTCCGCGCCGAGCACCATGCCCGCTCCGGCAATGGCGGCGGCCGGGTAACGCAGCCGGTGCCGGGCCAGTCCCGGTGCCCAGCGCCCCAGCATCGTCACGATGGCCGGGGCAAACAGGCCGACGAATCCGATCGGCCCAGCCAGCGTCACCGCGCAGGAGGCCAGCAGCACCGCCAGCACCAGCACAACCACCCGCACCCGGCCGACGTGCACGCCCAGCAGGCTTGCCGTGTCGTCGCCGAGCGCCAGCAGGTCCATTCGCCGGGAGAGCATCAGGAGTCCGGCGATACCGATCGCCATCACCGGCAGCACCTGCACCGCGGTATCCAGATTGACCTGCAGCAGGCTACCGCTCCCCCAGGCGAACAGCCCGCCGGTTTCCTCCCGGAACAGGATTTTCAGCGACCCGGTCACGGCGCCCAACGCCAGCGCCAGCGCTGTTCCAGCCAATACCAGCCGCGCGGAGCTGCCACTGCCGCCCAGCAGCACCACCATCGCCGCGGCCACCAGGCCGCCGGCGAACGCGATCAGTGCACCCAGCGCGCCGGGCAGCGAGATACCCAGCACCGCCGACACCGCCACGGCAAGTTCTGCCCCAGCGTTGACGGCCAGAGTGTCAGGGGAGGCCAGCGGGTTGCGCGCCAGCGACTGCATGGCCACCCCGGCGATGCCGAGCACCAGACCGACCAGCAGCCCGGTCACCAAGCGGGGAATGCGCGAGCCGGACAGGATGGCACCGACCACCTCGCGGCTGTCCGGGTCCGACCTGCCGGTGACGTAGCCGACCAACTGGCCCAGGCTCAGCGCGGAGGTGCCCTGGGTCAGGTGAATGACGGCGAGCACCAGCACGACGAGCAGGCCCAGCCCAAACAGCAAGCCCGCCCGGGGACCCGCGCCGGTGGCGAGTGCCGGTGACGGGGTACCCATCAGGGGCACCCGCCCGTCCTGCCCCGCCCCGGTGTGCTCGCCATGTTGGACGGCCCGGCCAATGCCCGTCATCACCGCAGCCCAGCTGCGGGGTCGGCGGGCCGGTTCAGGCGCCACATGATCACCGTCAGCCGGCGTAGGCCGCGACGATCTGGTGCACCACGAACTCCACCGACGCCGGCCCGCCGAAGGTCCAGGTCCCCTTGTCCAGCTTGGTCAGCTGATGCTTCTGGACGAACGGTAGCGACGACCAGATCGGATTCTTGCCCAGACCGTCGGCAAACACGTCCTCCTCGGAGGCGCTGTAGAACAAGTGCAGGTCGGGGTCCGTCATGCCGGCCAGGCCCTCGACGTCGGTCTGGCCGAGGCCCCACTGCTTGTCCCCCGCCTTGGTCCAGGCGTTGCGCAACCCGAGTGCCTCGGCGATATCGGACATCTGAGATCCCTTGGCGAACATACGGATCGCCACGGCGGAGCCCTGCATCCAGCCGTCGGCGATCAGGAACGGCGTACCGTCCGCGCCGGCCTTGCCCAGCGCGGCCTTGCCGGCCGCAATCGTCGAGGCCATGCGCTCCAGCAGGACGGCGGCGCGGTCCTGCGTGCCGGTGGCCTTGGCGAGCAGGTTCACGTCGTCGCGGAGCCGATCCATCTGCCGCGAGGTGTCCGCGCCGGTGGTGACCAGCACCGGCACCGTCTTGGCCAGCTGGTCGGCAAGGGAGGCACCGCCAGCGCCGTTCATGACCACCAGGTCCGGCCCCAGCGCGACGATCGCGTCGATGCTCGGCTCGGCGCGAGTGCCGACATCCTTCACGCTGGGATCGAGTTTCTCTGCGACGTCCCAGGTTCCGTAGCCTTCGATGTCAGCCACGCCCACCGGCATGACGCCCAGCGAGACCAGCATCTCGGCCTCTCCCCACTCCAGCGCCACCACCCGGGTCGCCGGCTTATCCAGGCGCACGGCGCGCCCGATCCCGTCGGTCAGGGTGATCGGGCCGGTGGCTGAAGCGGAGGAGGACGGTGACGAGGACTCAGCAGGCGCGGACGAAATGACGGAGGACGCCGAGCCGTCGCCGACCGATGCCGAGGGCGTTTGTTCGGACGACGGGACAGCTGCCGAGGAATTCCCGGCCGACGAACCGGCCGATGAGGCGGTGGGCGGGCCGCTGGCCGAGGCTGGGTCCTCGGTGGTGCCGCAGCTGGCCAGGGTCAACGACAATGCCGCGACGGCGGCGATCACAACGATAAGGGATCTGGGCACAAAAACTCCTGTCGGGGAAGTGGATTGGGTATCACGGACGAGAGCAGCCGCGAGCCAGACGGGCACCGCCGAGCCGACTGGACGCGCGAGGATGCGTCGATTCAGCCGACTATCGCCGGTTCCAGCACCGGCCCGTCGGGTAACGCGGATCGCGAAAGAGACTCGGGCGCGGGGCCAGCGTGACCGGCGGAGTCCGGGGCTCGCAGCCGTAGCCGTTCGTGCCGGCCGAGGGTGCGCGTGGTCAGCAGGCCGGTGACCGGGTCGGTGTGCACCACCACCGGAACCTCGTACACCGTCGTGAGGATCTGTGCCGTCAGCACCTCCCGCGGGCTGCCGGTCGCGTAGACCCGGCCCCGATGCAGCAGCACTACGTGATCGGCAATGGCAGCCGCGTGGTTGAGATCGTGCAGCACCACTCCGACAGCGATGCCGGCGCGAGCGAGATCGACCATCAGATCGAGCATGTCGGACTGATAGCGCAGATCCAGATGGTTCGTCGGCTCATCCAGCAGCAAGACCCCGGTGTCTTGTGCCAGACATCCAGCCAGCCACACCCGCTGCAATTGCCCCCCGGAGAGCTCGTCCACCCGACAGTCGGCCAGCTCGCCGACACCCGTCACCGCCATCGCTCGCGCGACGATCGCCGGCCCGTCCGGATCGTGTCGCCGGAATCGCCCCTGGTGCGGGTTCCGGCCATATCCGACCAAGTCCCGCACCGTCACACCGTCCGGCGTGGGACGCTGCTGGGTGAGCATCGCGACCTTTTGCGCGAACTCACGTCGGCTCAGCGCGCAGGCATCCATCACGTCGCCACTGCGTGCGTCCGCGGCATCGGATGCATCCGGATGCCGAGGCCCCCCATCCACCGACGCGGTCAGGGCCAGCGTCCCGGCGGACGTCGGATGCAATCTGGCCATGGCCCGTAACAACGTCGACTTGCCGCTGCCGTTCGGCCCTACCAGCGCGGTGATCCGCCCCGGCTCGACCTCCAGGCGAGCGTCGTGCACCACCGGTCCGCTCCGGTAGCCGACCACCAGACCCTGCGCGTTCAAGCCGTCCCGCCGCTGGCGACGGGACGGCGGCCGTTCGGAAGCAGCCAACATCATGCAGGCAAGGATAGCCTTACCTATGCGGTCCGGCGCAAGGAAGCGTGACCTACGCCATGCGACACCGCGCGCCGACCCGGTCCGAACGGCGCCCTCGGATGCCTTCTAATCGTCCTGAACTGACCCACAAGCTGTCCATCGATCTTCAACCGCATACCTGCCACGCCAGACGCGGTGTTCCAGCGTCCCCGATCTCGGGCATTCACCGTTACGGAGGCGCACCCGAGAAGTCTCCGGACCGCCTTCACGTTGGGCGCTGCGCCGATCGCCCGCGACGCTGCCGTCTCGCGTATCTGCTGCGAGCAACAGCCGTCCGGGCAGCCCGCTTGTTGATCGCAGCATCGAACCAGGAGGTCCGCGCTACCCGATGCCGGAGCACTCCGCTGCCCGCCGCCATGAACGCCAGGTCATCCGAGATCCGTGCCGTCCGACCACGCGGCCGCAATCTGCGACTCGCAGTTGGAGATATCCAGCCAGACGCGATGCGTGATCATGGTTGGGCTGCCTTCCGGCGTCGACGGTCGTCGATTCGGTCGGCTCGTGCCCGGCCAGCCCGTGGCGTCGGGCCCGCCGAATCCGCTCGCGGAGGGCTCCGTGTTCGTTGCACGAGGTGATGTGCCCATCCCCGGCCGAGAATCGCACCGTGTTGTCGACGCGCTGACGGCCAGCAGCGGTGGCCGGTCCTCGTCGGCAATGCGCCTGTCAATGATCACTATCGCTGTCATTCTCGCCTTCGGACAATTCCTGAAGTCCTGTACCGACGTTTGGATTATGCCGATGCCGCAGGTGATGGTACAGATGACGAGCCTTAGTGATCAGCAGGTTATTGACGAGGAATTGGACTGAACGAAATCAAGATCGTACTGCGCTACCGGTGCTCAAAGCGCAGAATTGCTGGCTTCCCACAGAATCTCGAAGAGATTAGAGTGCATATCTGCGAATTCCGGGCTGTCGATCATGAGGGCGAAATTCTCGGTGGACGACGACAGGAGTGCCACCGAATCAGCACCGATGACCATGCTCATGGTGAATACGTAGTTCCGCGGGGCAAAGCGCGCCTCGCGGAATTCGCGTTGGCTGGTCGACCATGCGGCGCCGGCTTCGCGTTCGCGTGAGCGAATGACCCGAAGGTGCAGACCACGGGCGATCCGAGTAGACACGTACTCGTTCATGGCATCCTGCCCGGGGACCTGGAAGAGGTCCCGCATGCTCAGGATGGCGCGCAGCGGCGACGGCCAATCGAGGGTCTGCATCAGGGCGCTGTGTATTCCGGCGACTCCCTCCAGATACCTGGCGCGCGGCTGGCGACCGGTCTTGGGATGCATGGCCCGGAGCTGCGGAACCAGGTGTTCGAGCAGTCGTTTGCGCGCCTCCCACTCCACCAGAAGGTACTGGGGGTCGGTGGCATGTAGTTCCACCCGCGGTCGTTCGCCGGGACGGGAGGTCTCAGTCGCCGAGAGCAGCCCCCGCTGTGTGAGCCGCTTCGCGATGTCGTAGCCGTTGGTTCTGCTGACCCCCACCGACCTGGCCACGCCCGCGACGGTGGGGGCATCCTTCTCCAGCACCGCCAGGTAGAAGCGAGCATCCCTCTCATCGAGTCCGAGTTCCAACAGCTTGTCCAACATCGCCGACCTCCAGTGTTGTCGAGAAACATCGACAAAGTTTAACTCAGCATCTGGGTTATCGGCCTTGACAGCCGCGTTCCTGTGTCCATAATTGCGGTTAATCGGAACACAACTCGCAGTACAGGCGAGGTCAGTGTTGTCGACGTATCTCGACACTGGTGAGGTCGAGAGCGGCCCATCGCAACGGTGAACCTGGGAGATTCATGGCAACCCATCGACTGCCGACCGTCCGGGTGGCGGCGGTGCAGGCGGCACCGGCGTTCCTGGACAGTCAGGCGACCATCGAGAAGGTCGCCGATCTGGTGGCAGAGGCCGCGCGGAACGGGGCCCACCTAGTCGCGTTCGGCGAGACTTTCCTGTCCGGGTTCCCGATCTGGAATGGCGTCCTCGCTCCGATCGATCAACATGCGCTGCACGAGCGGCTGGTCCTGTCCGCGATCACGGTCCCGGGCCTGGAAACTGCCCGCTTGGCATCCATCGCGCAACGGCACCGCGTCATGCTGTCCATCGGAGTCAACGAGCGCAGCGCCGTCACTTATGGGCAAGTCTGGAACGCAAACCTGATGTTCAGCCCAGACGGTCGCCTGCGCAATCACCGCCGCAAGTTGGTCGGAACTTGGTATGAGCGCCTGACGTGGTCGCACGGAGACGGATATGACCTGGCACCGGTCCCCCTCGACGGGCAAAACGGCGCCATGGTCGGCGCGCTGATCTGCGGCGAGAACACCAATACCCTCGCGCGGTACGCCCTCCTGGCGCAAGGCGAGAACCTCCACATCTCCAGCTACCCGCCGAGCTGGCCGTTCGATCGGCGGCAGCCGGACTACGACTACGACCTCGAAGACAGCATCCGAATCCGCAGTGTCGCGCACTCCTTCGAAGGAAAGCTCTATAACGTCGTGGCGGCAACGTCGCTGAATCAGGAGGCGGTTGAGGCCACCTCGGGAGGGGACCCCCGAATCGGCGAACTGTTATCCACCCGGCCGCCCGTCTCGCTCATCGTCGGACCACGCGGCCAGGTGGTCGCAGGCCCACTGATCGGCGACGAGGGCATCCTGTACGCGGATGCCGACCTGAACGAATCGATCGCGCTGAAGCAGGCGCACGACATCGTCGGCACGTATAACAGATTCGACGTCTTCAAGGTGACACTCGACAAGCGCCGCTACGATCCAATAACGCTCATCGGCAACGACTCTCACGCGGCGGCAAACAGCGTGGTCCCATTGGCCGTGCCCGGCACGAGCCGTGAGGTGCCTGGGACCGGCGATGGCCGGGCCATTGACCTGCACCACCCCGCCAACAACGGATGACCAACCGGCCCGAGCTTTCGGGACATCGGCATCGATCCCGTTTCACGTGATCACGAGAGGCATCGAACATGACCGAAATTCAACAAGTCCTGATACCCGCGAACGGGCTGTCGTTGTCAGGCGCGTTGTACCTACCGGATGGCCCGCCGCAACCGCGGCCGGCTGCCGTGCTGTGCCACGGATTCGCTGGGCAGACGGCGCCCGCCCTGGCCAAGATGCTCGCGACAGCAGGCATTGTCGCCCTGACTTTCAAGTTCAGGGGTTACAACGGGCAGCCGGCAGCACCAATCACAGTCGATCCGGTTGCGCAGGCGCGGGAAGCAATGCTCGCCGTCGGCTTCGTGTCCGATCTTGACTGCGTGGACGTGGAGCGCGTGGCCATCGTCGGCTCCAGTCTCGGCGGAAGCGTGGCGATGATCGCCACCGCCTCAGACAAGCGCATTGCGGCATGCGTCGCCATGTGCCCGGTCGTAAACGGCGCCCAGTGGCTCAGAGGCCTGGCCGCGTCTGACGACGACTGGTCAACAACGACGTCGATCGCTGCGGCTCCGGGAATCTCCGCGGTCAGCATCACGCGATACGACCTTGTTCCCATCCCAGAGGACATGCGCCACTACCTGCCGCCGGACACTCCGATGCACTTCACCAGCCAGACGGTCCGGGAGCTGGTGAAGATCAACCTGACCGACCAGATCGACGGGATTGGCGACACTCCCTTACTGCTCATTCACGCCGAAGATGATCGCGTCGTGGCAAAGGCGCAGTCCGACAGCCTAGCCCGAGCCATGCAGGGGCGGGCGGACTACGACGAACCCTTGACCGGCGACCACTTCATCAGCGCAAATCCGGAAATCCAAGAGCGAATCACCCGGTGGTTGACCTCTCGGCTCGTAGACAGCTCCGAAGGGACCGAAAGTGTCTGAACAGCGCGACACCATGGCGATTCCGCCGCAGTCTCCAGCCCTTCGCAGCGCGGTCCGGCGCGCAACCGTGCGCCTGGTACCGCTCATCGCCATCCTCTACTTTGTTAATTACCTTGACCGGACGAACATCTCGTTCGCCAAGCTCGACATGAACGATGCACTCGGGATGGACGAGGCTGCTTACGGCTTCGCCGCCGGCGTGTTCTTCCTGGGCTACTTGCTCTTCCAGGTACCCAGCAATCTGGCGCTGAGCAGGTTCGGAGCACGGCGATGGATGGCAACCATCGTCCTGGCGTGGGGGGTGATAGCCACCCTGCTGGCATTCGTGCCGAGCATGACGGTGCTGTCCATCCTGCGGTTCTTCCTGGGGGTGGCAGAGGCTGGGCTCTTCCCCGGAGCCGTGATGTACCTGGCCATCTGGTTCCCCAAGCAGTATCGCGCGCAGATGATCAGCTGGTTCATGGTGGCGATCCCCGTGTCCTCGGTGATTGGCTCGCCGCTGTCCACCTACATCATGCAAGCAACGCACGGCTTCCTCGGTCACGCCGGCTGGCGAATCATGTTCCTAGTGGAAGGCATACCAGCCATCTTGCTCGCCTTCGTGGTGCTGCGGGTGCTAACCGATACCCCGAAGGACGCAACCTGGCTGCGCACCGACGAGCGTGAGGCGCTCGTCGCCACTCTCGCGGAAGAGGAAGCCGCCGTCACCAAGCAACACCGGAAGCTGTCGGTGGGTCAGGCGTTACTCAACGGGCGCGTTCTGCTGATCGGTCTCATCGGGTTCGGCGTCCTATACGGGCTCTACGCGGTGAGTTTCTTCATGCCAACGATCGTCGCGGGCTTTTCCCAAGTCTTCAACACGAAGTTCTCGCTGATCCAGACCGGACTGATCGTGGCGATCCCATTCGCTGTGGCCGGAGTCGCCATGATCATCTGGAGCCGCCACGCGGACCGGACTCGCGAGCAGGTGTGGCACGTCGCGATCCCGATGACGTTGGGCGGCATCGCGGTGCCGGTGGCACTATATCTCGGCTCGCCGTTTGCCGTGATGATCGCCTTGACAGTCACGACTGCCGGAGTGCTTATGGCGCTGCCGGTCTTCTGGTCCATCCCTGGGAACTTCCTCACCGGCGCTGCGCTGGCCGGCGGCTTCGGGGTGGTCAATACCGTGGCACAGATCTCGGGCTTCATCGCGCCGTACGTGACGGGCTGGGCCTCCGATCTGACCGGGTCGAACAGGACCGGTCTGTGGATCGTCGGGGTCGCCATGGTGCTGAGCGCGATCCTGACGGTGGCGATCGGCGCTGCGCCCCGCCCCAAGGGGGATCCGGCGGTGGCCGCCAAGCCCGCTGTACCCACCTTGGAGGCAGCCGGGCTGGAAGCACCCGCGTTGGATTGAGCGGAGCTGCGGGAATGCAGCTCCCACGTCGATGGGAGTCAAGAGGGCAGTGTTAGACGACCTGCGGATGGACCCAGCGGACAAGACCGTCATCTACGATCCGCCGAGAGACGCGCTGGACAGCTTCATCACCGACAACGACGAGCACTACGTCCTGGTCGGTCTGGGAGTCGCGCATCAGGATGATCACGAATGGTGCATCGAGATCATCGGTGACCTGGACAACCCCAGTGTGCTGGACCTCGCGACCTTGATGCAGATGCCGCAGACCACCTTCTGCGCCACGCTCGAATGCGCCGGCGATCCGCTGCGACCCGACCTGCCCGTCCGGCGGGTGAGCACGGCCCGCTGGACAGGCGTGACGATAGCCAGCGTATTGGAGCTGGCCGGCCTCCGATCGACCGACGGATACCTGTGGATGGACGGGGCAGACCACGGCGTGTACCGTCCGGGGTCTGCTGTGGCAGAACGCGTCTCGTACTACCGAAAGGACATCCCACTAGAGCGAGCCGTCTCCGGCGGCGCGCTTCTGGCCACGCACATGAACGGTGTGCCGATCACGCCCATCCATGGGGCACCGGTGCGCGCGCTGATCCCTGGATATTACGGGACCAATTCGGTCAAGTGGATCCGTCGCCTGATCGTGGCGTCTGGGCGTCCGTCCGGACTCTTCGCCAGCGTCATGTACAACGACCCAGTGATCGTCGACGGCGCGATCGAGCGGCGGCAAGCCGGTCGGGTCGGCGTCAACTCGCTCGTCACCAGCCATGACCAGGGTGCGCGGCTGGCCGTGGGGGTCCACGCGATAGCAGGCTGGGCGTGGGGAGATCTCGAGGTGGCAAATGTGGTGGTTCAGGTCGACGACGGGGCGACAGCCCGCGCGGATCTGGGGCCTCGAGAGGACTTCGCGTGGCAGAGGTTCACCGCCCAGGTGACGCTCGATCGACCGGGAACCCATTCGATCGCGGTGCGCGCAACTGATGTTGCCGGAGACTCTCAGCCCGACGATGTGCATATCAACCAGGCATTTCGGCTGGAAGTCCAGGTCGACTGACAGCTCGGTTCACGGCGCCGGTCACGAGGCGTGCCCTTGCGGTACTGGTGGTCATCTCGCTGACCGGGCGGCTGCCATCTCCCAGCCATCGACGGCAGCGACCGACGTCCGGGCCGCCGCGCTGTCCATCGAGAACTGGGCGCTCGCCGACGACGCCGCCAACTACGTCGCCACGCAGGGCACTGGGAGCCCGATCCAGTAGTACTGGCTCCGATCGGTGGAGGAACAGTTCTCCCTGATCTGGCCGATGCAATTCGTTTCAGCCACGACGGGGCTGCGGCCTCGGTGCGACGCGGCCGGCGCCGGCGCCGCCGGGTCAGGCATGCCCGGCCGCGAGTCGTAACCGTGGTAGCCGCAACGATCCTGATTGGCTCGCCGGCGTATTCGGTGTCCGACACGGTTGTCAACCCGGCGGTCGCCTACCCCGTCACCGCCTGCGTATCCACATCCAGCGCCGACACGGTGCCGGGCCCGGCACCCTTGGCTACGCCGCCAGCAACCGGGCGATCTCCGTCTGGCCCTTCGAACGGGCATGCTGCAGTGCCGTGACCCCACTCCGATCGGCGATCGACGCGTCTGCGCCGTGCGCCAGCAGGATCCGGACGATCTCCTGGTGATCCTTGCCGCCGCTGCCGAGGATAACCGCCTCCAACAGCGCGGTCCACCCGAGATCGTTCACGTGATTGATGTCGATGCCAGTTCGGACCGCGCTGCCGGACGTAGTCGACATGCCCACGCTCGGCCGCCGGAATCAGCGCCGTGCCGCCGAAACGGTTGTAGATCGTAAAGTCCGGGTGGTGCGGCAACAGCACCTCCAGCATGGCGGGGCTGCCCGTCACCCCGGTTACCAGCACCGGCGTATCCGACTGATCATCGATCGCACTGACGTCGGCCCCGAGCCCGACCAGCACCCGCGCGGCCGGCTGCCGGTCCGCCGCGGCCGCCAGCAGCAACGCGGTGCGCCGCCGCCCATTGTGTGCCTCCAGATCGGCCCCCGACCGCATCGCCAGAGCGACCAGGTCGGCGTCACCGGACTCGGCGGCACCGAGCAGCGCGGACGGGGCTGGGCGCGCTGATCGGATCGACCGACGATCTCACGGTCGTGGGTGAGGCTCACGATCTGGCATCCGCGTTGGCGGTCGTCGAAACCGAACGACCCGACCTGGTGTTGATGGACCTCAACCTGGGCGACACCGTGGACGGAATTGCCGTCACCACTGCGCTACTGGAACGAGCACGCGCGGAGGGCAACGGTCCTGCGCTCCGGGTGCTGGTGTTGACCACGTACGACACCGAGGCCGACATCCTGGCAGCAATGGAGGCCGGTGCGACCGGTTATCTGCTGAAAGACACGCCGCCGCAGGAGTTGTTCCACGCGATCCGGTCCGCGGCCAGGGGTAACACCGCGCTCTCCGGGTCAGTGGCCGCCACGCTGGTGCGACGGGCCAGCAGCCCGGAGCCCACGGTGACGGATCGAGAGGTCGAGGTACTGCGGTTGCTCGCGCGCGGCCTGGGCAACAAGGAGATGGCCCGGGAATTGCTGGTCAGCGAGGCCACGGTCAAATCGCACCTGTCGCACATCTACGGCAAGCTCGGCGTCGACACCCGGGCCGGTGCGGTCGCCGCCGCGATCGAACGCCACATCATCCGGCCCACCTGAGCATCGGAAATAGGCGGGCGACCTCCCGCGCATCCGGCGCAAGACGCGCCGTCAGAGTTGCAGGCGGTAGCCCATGCCAGGTTCGGTGATGATGTGTCGTGGCCGGTTGGCTTCGGGTTCCAGCTTCCGACGCAGCTGCGCCACGTAGATGCGCAGATAGCTGGGGTCGGTGTGATCGGGTCCGCCGCGGAGCCGATCGAACAGTTCACGTCGGGGCACCAGCCTGCCGGGCTGACGCGCCAGTACTTCCAGCAGGTGCCATTCGGTCGGGGTCAGGTGCACCCGGCTGCCGTCGGCATCGCTGGCGGTCTTGGCGGTGAAGTCAACGGTGACGGTCCCGATCCTGAGAGCGGCGGTGGCCTCGGCCGGGTTCGCGCGCCTGGTCATCGCCCGCAGCCGGGCCAGTAGCTCGTCGATGCTGAAGGGCTTGGTGACGTAGTCGTCGGCACCAAGGTCGAGGGCGGTGACCTTGTCCTGGCTCGACGTGCGGGCGGACAACACGATGATCGGTGTTCGGAGGTGGGCGCGCACGCCCCGGATCACGTCGAAGCCCGACAGGTCGGGCAGCCCGAGATCGAGGATAATCGCCTCGGGTGCGGGGTCGCTTGTCGCCGCCGCAAGCGCTCGGGAGCCGGTGTCGGCCTCGATCACCTGGTGACCGCGGGCGGTCAGGTTCAGCGCGAGCGCGCGCAGCAGCGGGCGCTCGTCCTCGACAACCAGCACCCGGCTCATCGGTACCTACGGCTCTTCACGCCAGCGCTCATCGCGGCACCTGGCCGGCCGAGCGCAGCGTGATGACGAAGGTCGCGCCGCCGCCGGGTGTCTCCTCGGCAGCGACGGTTCCGCCCATGGCCTCGGTGAATCCGCGGGCGACGGCCAGCCCGAGTCCGACGCCGACGCCGTCCCGGGGCGCATCGCCATGGCGGTGGAAAGCGGCAAAGATGTCCCCGACCTGCGCATCTGGGACGCCGGGGCCCCGGTCGATGACCCGCAGCTGCACCTGTCCGGCGTGCTCACTCGCGGCGAGGTGGACGGGATGTCCGGGCGGCGAGTAACGCAGGGCGTTTTGCACGAGATTGACCACGACCTGCTCGAGGAGCCCGGCGTCGGCGTGTACCTCGGCCAGGTCCATGGGCACGTCGACGGTGATCGACCCGGGAGCTGCGCCGAGGTGATCGAGCGCGCGGGCCACGACATCGTCCAGGCCCACAGGCATGGCCAGCACGGGGAGCACGCCGGCTTGCAGCCGCGACATGTCCAGCAGATTGGTGACCAGCCCGGTGAGCCGATCCAGCGCGGAATCGGCGTCGGCCAGGAATTCCCGCCGGTCCGCGTCCGACCAGGCGACGTCGCCGACCTGCAGGCTGGAGACCGCCGCCTTCGCCGCGGCAATCGGTGTCCGCAGGTCGTGGCTGACGGCGCTGAGCAACGCGGTGCGCACCCGCTCGGACTCTGTGAGCAGGTCCATGGCCCTGGCGGCTTCGGCGAGTTGCCGCTGCTCGTAGGCGACGGCGACCTCGGCGGCAAACGCCGACAACAGGCGCTGATCCTCGGCGTGCAGCTGGTGGCCTCGCAGCACCAGGACGCGATCGGGGTCGATCTCGGCGGCGCCGTCACCATCCGCGGGTTGGACCGGGGGCTCGTCCCCGACCGCGGCCAAAACCGTCCATCCGCTGCCGGTGCTGGACGCTGCCCCATCCACGCGGCGCAGCAGGCTGACGCCTCGCATGGTGAAGGTCTCCTGCACCCGGGCGAGCAGCGCGGGCAGCGCCTGCTCACCGCGCAGCAGGCTTCCCGCTAGCGCTGCCAGGATCTCCGCCTCGGCACCGCGCCGCGCCGCCAACACCGAACGCCGCGCCGACCGGTCGACGACCTGGGACACCAACAGCGCCACCAGCAGAAAGATGATGACCGCGAGGATGTTGTCGGCCTCCGCGATGGTGAAGGTGTAGATCGGCTCGGCGAAGAAGTAGTTCAGCAGCAAGCTGCCCGCAACCGCGGCGAGCAGGGCGGGCCAAAACCCACCGACAAGGCTGGTGACAACCACGATCAGCAGGTAAATCGCCAGGTCGCTGTCGAAGCTGATCTGGCCTCGGACCAGAGTCAGGATGGGTGTGACGGCCGCGAGCAACACCGCGGCGGCCAACAGCCCGGTGATCCGGCGGCGTAGTGAGAGACCGTAGCCGAACGAGGGCAGGCTCCGGCCGCGTCCGGCGTAGTCGTGACTGACGATGTGAGTGTCGATCGGCCCCGACAGCCTGGTGACGGTGGCACCGACGCCTGGGCCGGCAAGGGCGGCGAACAGCGGACGACGCCGGGAGGCGCCCAGCACAATCTGAGTCGCGTCGACGGCGCGGGCGAACTCCAACAGGGCCTGGGCGACGTCGCCGCCGACGACCGAGTGGTAGCTGCCGCCGAGCGATTCGACCAGTCTGCGCTGCGCCGTCAGGGCGGCGATGCCGCTCTCCGCAAGGCCGTCGCCGCGAGTGACGTGGACGGCCAGGAGTTCGCCACCGGCGCTGCGGGCGGCGATACGGGCGGCTCGGCGGATCAGCGTGTCGCCCTCCGGGCCACCGGTGAGCGCAACCACGATCCGCTCGCGAGTCTCCCACGGCGCGGCGATGCCGTGCTGTTCGCGGTAGCGCTGCATTCCCTCTTCGACTTGATCGGCGAGCCACAGCAGTGCCAATTCTCGGAGCGCGATGAGGTTGCCGGGGCGAAAGTAATTGCCCAGCGCGGCATCCACCTTTTCCGGCGGGTAGATGTTCCCGTGCGCCATCCGGCGCCGCAGCGCCTCGGGTGTCATGTCGACCAGTTCGATCTGTTCGGCTGCACGGACGACCGCATCCGGCACGGTTTCGCGCTGCGGCACTTTGGTGATCTGCGCGACGACGTCGCCCAGCGATTCCAGGTGCTGGATGTTGATGGTGCTGATCACGTCGATTCCGGCGTCCAGCAGCGCCTCGATGTCCTGCCAGCGCTTGGCGTGGGGGCCGGAGCCGGGGACGTTGGTATGCGCGAACTCGTCGACCAGCGCGACCTCCGGGCGGCGCGCCTGCACCGCTTGCAGGTCCATCTCCTCGAAGGTGGCGCCGCGGTGATCGACCCGCTGGCGCGGAATCACCGGGAGGTCACCGAGCCGCTCGGCGGTGTGCGGGCGGCCGTGGTCTTCCAGGTAGCCGACGACGACGTCGGTACCGCGTGCGCGCCGCCGGCGGCCCTCGTCGAGCATGGCGTACGTCTTGCCCACACCCGGCGCCGCGCCGAGGTAGATGCGCAACACGCCACGTGCGGCCATCGGACCTCCTGCCTTACCCGTCGCTTGACAGCATTGCCTGAATTGCTGGCAACGGTGCCTGGCTTTTGTGCCCGACCACCTGGTCGAGTGCGTGGCCCGAGAGCGCTGCCTACCAGCCAACAGCATGACGCGTGTCGGAGGTGGGAGGAACGCGTGAGCGTTCCGTGAAGATCCGGCGGCGCAGACCAAGTTCGGGTTTCTGGGCGCGTTGACTGCCAGGTGAACCGGCGGCACCAACGGGCCGGCGGACGGCGCAGGCGATGAGGGTGGGCAGCAAGCGTGACGGACGTGGTGTTTGTCGTGGTGATCCTGGCGGTATTTGCCGTGCTCGCGCTGTGCGCGAAGGGAGCGGATCGGCTGTGAGCGCAGTGAACCTGGTTGGGCTGGGCCTGGCCGCGCTGATCGCCATCTTCGTGGTGTTGGCGCTGATCTTCGCCGAGAGGCTGTGATGAGCGATACCGCGGCCACCGTCATCTTCGTGGCCACCCTGATCGTCGCGATCGCGGTGGTGCACCGGCCGTTCGGTGACTATATGGCCCGAGCGCTTACCAGCACCCGGCACCTGATGGTGGAACGGGTCGTGTACCGGGCCGGCGGCGTAGACCCTGCGGCCGACCAACCGTGGCGCAGCTATCTGCGCTCGGTGCTCGCATTCAGCGTCGTCGGCGTCCTGTTGCTGTACGTTCTGCTGCGGATCCAGCAGCACCTGTGGCCGCCCTATGCCGTGCCGCCGATGAGCGCGGATCAATCGTTCAACACCGCCGCCAGCTTCGTCACCAACACCAACTGGCAGTCCTACTCCGGCGAAAGCGCCCTGGGATACGTCGCGCAGATGGGCGGCCTGGCGGTGCAGAACTTCGTCTCGGCTGCAGTCGGGATCGCGGTCGCGGTGGCATTGGTGCGCGGCTTCACCCGCCGCCGCACCGACCGGCTGGGCAACTTCTGGGTCGACCTGACCCGGATCTGCGTGCGGATCCTGCTGCCGATCGCGATCGTCTTCGCGGTGCTCTTCGTTGCCGCCGGCACGATCCAGAACTTCCACTACTACACCACGATCCATACCCTGGCCGGCGACACCCAGACCATTCCGGGCGGACCGGTGGCCAGCCAGGAGGTCATCAAGGAACTGGGCACCAACGGGGGCGGGTTCTTTGGCGCCAACTCCGCGCACCCCTTCGAGAACCCCACCACGTGGACCAACTGGCTGCAGATCTTCCTGATCCTGGGCATCGGGTTCTCGCTGCCCCGCACGTTCGGCGCGTTGGTGGGCGACAAGCGGCAGGGCTACGCCATCGTCGCCGTCATGGCGACCCTCGCGATCGCGTCCGTCGTGCTGCTCACCGTCTTCCAGGGCATGCACCACGGCACCGTGCCGGCCGCCGTTGGGGCCGCGACCGAAGGCACCGAACGTCGCTTCGGGGTACTCGACTCGGCCGTGTTCGGCTCGGCCACCACCCTCACGTCGACCGGGGCGGTGGACAGCGCCCACGACTCGTACACCAGCCTCGGCGGAGCGATGACGCTGCTGAACATGATGCTCGGCGAGATCGCGCCCGGCGGCACGGGTTCCGGCCTGTACGGAATGCTAATCCTGGCCGTGATCACCGTGTTCGTCGCCGGCCTGATGGTGGGTAGGACGCCGGAATACCTGGGCAAGAAACTCGGCGGCCGCGAACTCAAGTTCGCGTCGCTGTACCTGCTGACCACCCCGGCGATCGTGCTGGTCGGCGTGGCCAGCGCGATGGCGCTGCCCGGCGAACGGGCCGCGATGCTCAACTCCGGCGCGCACGGGCTGTCCGAGGTGCTCTACGCGTTCACCTCGGCGGCGAACAACAACGGCAGCGCGTTTGCCGGGCTGTCGGTCAACACCGTGTGGTGGAACACCGCTCTCGCACTGGCCATGCTGTTCGGCCGGTTCTTGCCGATCGTGTTCGTTCTCGGTCTGGCCGGGTCGCTGGCCCGCCAGCAGTCCACGCCGATCTCGGCGGGCACGCTGCCCACGCACCGGCCGCTGTTCGTGGCCATGCTCGCCGGTGTGACGCTGATCGTGGTCGCGCTCACGTACTTCCCTGCCCTCGCGCTCGGGCCACTCGCGGAGGGTCTGCACTGATGACCGCCACATTCCTTGGTCCCGGTATCCCCGCGGCACCATCGGGGGCCGATACCCGCGGGCGCTCCGGCGCGCGCGGACTGCTGGACCCGCGAACGCTCGCGGCGTCGGCCCCGGATGCGCTGCGCAAGCTGAACCCGGCCACCCTATACAAGAACCCGGTCATGCTGATCGTCGAGATCGGCGCGGCATTCAGCACGGTGATCGCGATCGGTAGCCCGTCGGTGTTCGCCTGGGCCGTCGTGGCCTGGCTGTGGCTTACGGTGCTGTTCGCCACACTCGCCGAGGCGGTTGCCGAGGGCCGCGGCAAGGCCCAGGCCGACACACTGCGCCGCGCCCAGACCGACACGCTGGCCCACCGGCTCATCGATCGGGACGACCTGACCGGAGCGCAGCAGCAGGTCCCGGCGGCGCAGCTGCGCCGGGGCGACCGAGTGGTGTGCGGGGCCGGTGACGTCATCCCCGGCGACGGTGATGTGATCGACGGCATCGCCAGCGTCGATGAATCCGCGATCACCGGCGAAAGCGCACCCGTCATCCGGGAAAGCGGCGGAGACCGCAGCTCCGTCACCGGCGGCACCAAGGTGCTCTCCGACCGGATCGTCGTGCAGATCACCCACGAGCCCGGCGACAGCTTCATCGACCGCATGATCGCGCTGGTCGAAGGTGCGCGCCGACAAAAGACCCCCAACGAGATCGCGCTGAACATCCTGCTCGCCTCGCTCACCATCATCTTCCTGCTCGCTACCGTCACCTTGCAGCCGCTGGCGATCTACGCCAGGGCCACCCAGCCCGGCATCCCCGACTCGATCGCGCTGAATGCCAATGGCATCTCCGGCATCGTGCTGGTCGCGCTGCTGGTCTGCCTTATCCCGACCACGATCGGCGCCCTGCTGTCCGCGATCGGGATCGCCGGCATGGACCGGCTCGTGCAGCACAACGTGCTGGCGATGAGCGGCCGCGCGGTCGAGGCCGCCGGGGACGTCAGCACCCTGCTGCTGGACAAGACCGGCACCATCACCCTGGGCAATCGGCAGGCCAGCGAATTCATCCCCGTCGCCGACACTCCGGTCGAGTATCTCGCCGATGCCGCCCAACTGTCCTCGCTCGCCGACCAAACGCCCGAAGGCCGCTCGATCGTGATACTCGCCACGGCCGCCCACGGGTTGCGCGAGCGAGCCGCCGGCGATCTTGGCCGCGCCACCTTCGTGCCATTCACCGCCCAGACCCGCATGAGCGGCGTCGATCTCGCCGCGCGCGAAACGACTCCAGCCCGGGTAATCCGCAAGGGTGCCGCGGGCGCGGTGCTGGCCTGGGTTCGCAACAATGCCGGACAACCTCCGGAGCGGATCGACGAGATCGTCGGCGGCATTGCCGCCGCGGGCGGCACCCCGCTCGTCGTCGCCGAATGCGTCGGCAGTGAGTCGCCACGGGTGCTCGGCGTGATCGGACTCAAGGACATCGTCAAGCACGGCATGCGCGACCGATTCACCGAGCTGCGCCGCATGGGCATCCGCACCGTCATGATCACTGGCGACAATCCGCTGACGGCCAAGGCTATCGCCGAAGAGGCCGGCGTCGACGACTTCCTCTCCGAAGCCAAACCCGAGGACAAGATGGCACTCATCCGGCGCGAGCAGGCGGGCGGCAAACTGGTCGCGATGACCGGTGACGGTACCAACGACGCCCCCGCGCTCGCCCAGGCCGACGTCGGTGTGGCCATGAACAGCGGCACCTCGGCAGCCAAAGAGGCCGGTAACATGGTCGACCTCGACTCCGACCCGACCAAGCTCATCGAGATCGTCCAGATCGGCAAGCAACTGCTCATCACCCGCGGCGCACTGAGCACCTTCTCCATCGCCAACGACGTCGCAAAGTACTTCGCGATCGTCCCGGCGATGTTTGCCGCCGTCTACCCGGGTCTGGGCGTCCTCAACATCATGCGGCTGCATTCACCGCAGTCGGCGATCCTGTCCGCCGTCATCTTCAACGCGCTTGTCATCATCGCGCTGATCCCGCTCGCAGTACGCGGTGTGCGCTACCGGCCGGCCAGCGCCGGTGCCATGCTGGCCCGCAACCTCTGCCGCTTCGGCCTCGGCGGGATCGTCGCGCCATTCCTCGGCATCAAGGCCATCGACCTGATCATCGCACTCATTCCCGGAATCGGGTGACGAGCATGCGCGCCGTCTTGAATGACCTGCGCATCGCCTGGGCCGCGCTGCGCATGCTGATCGCGTTCACCGCGGTCCTCGGGCTCGCCTACCCGCTGCTGATCACCGGGATCGCGCAGCTTCCCGGGCTGCGCGAGTCCGCTGACGGTTCGCTCGTCACCCACGACGGGGCGGTCGTTGGATCCGCGCTGATCGGGCAGAACTTCACCGATCCGAATGGCATGCCACTCCCCCAGTACTTCCAACCCCGACCCTCGGTTGGCGGCTACGACCCCACCGCGTCCGGTGCGAGCAATCTCGGGCCCGAGTCGATCGTCGACACCCTGCCCAATCCTGCCGACAATGCCGACACCGGTACCCAGAGTCTGCTCACCCAGGTCTGCACCCGCAGCCTGGACATCGGCCGGTTCGACGGCGTCGACGGCTCCCGCCCGTACTGCACCGACACGGGGGTCGGCGCAGTGCTCGCCGTGTTCTGGACCGGGCCCGGTTACCACGGCCGGGTGACCAGGGTCGTCAGCGTCAATCAGGCCTGCCCGGCCACCCCGTTCCTGCCCGCCTACCACGGGGTTCCGGTGCGCTGCGCGGAATACGGGCAGGACTACGCGGCTGGCCAGATCGTGTCGATCCGCGGCAACGCGCCCACCCAGCCCGCGGTGCCACCCGACGCCGTCACCGCCTCCGGCTCCGGACTGGATCCCGATATCAGCCCCGCCTACGCCGCGATCCAAGAAGCCCGCGTGGCCAGGGCTCGCGACATCGGTGTCGCGCAGGTCGCCGCGCTGGTGGCCCTTCACCAGCGGGGTCGTGACCTCGGTTTCCTGGGTGAATCCCGGGTGAACGTGCTTCAACTCAACCTGGCCCTCGACCGGCTGTACCCCTACCGGCCGTAGGCGTGCGGCATGTCCGGTATGTCGTCCGAGGCAGCCAGGCGCCGAACTCGCGGGGTGCCGCTGTAGGGCAGCAGCGCCGGGGTGGCCACCGCCAGCGCGGCCAGGCATCCGACCAGGAGCAGCGCCGCCATCGTCGTCGTCCACGGGGTTCCCACGTGCTGGGCTATCGCTCCCAGTGCCACCGATGCCAGCGGCATCGCCCCGATCGCCAGTTCCTGCAGACCGAGCGCTCGGCCGTGCACGGACGGCCGGGTCGTCATCAGCAACAGGGTTGTCTGCAGCACTCCAAACGTGGATCCCAGCACGCCGATCGCTGCCATCAGGGCACACGACAGCACGACGCTTCGAGACTGGGCGAACACGGCCCACAGCAGCGCCCAGGCGAGCGTTCCGAACAGGAAAACGCCCCCCTTATAGCGAAAGTCACCCAGCCGCGCGATGATGAGTGACCCGATGAGGCCGCCCACTCCGGCGCAGGTGAGCAACACACCGAGACCGCCCGCCCCCAGGCCCAGCGACTGTTCGGCGAAGACCGGCATGAAGGACTGGAACACCGGCCAGATGAAGATGTTGGCCGCCACGGTGATCAACAGCACCGTCGCGGCCAGTCGGTTTCGACTGATGATCCGCAGGCCCGAGATCACCATTCGAGTGGCCGACTCCGTGCCCGGCGCCAACACGGTCCCCGCACCGCGGAGCGGCAGCACCGACACCAGCGCGATCGCATACCAGGCGGTCGAGATCCACAGCGTGACGGGAACTCCCACCAGGCCGATGAGTACTCCACCCAGCGCCGGCCCGACCACCTGAGTGGCGTTCATCGCCAGCGAGTTCAACGCGTTGGCGTTGCTCAGGTGCTCCCGTCCCACCAGATCCAGCACCAGGGACGAACGGGCCGGTTGCGAGGGCGACTGTGCCAGCCCGATGGCCAGCCCACCGGCGAGCAGCGCCCAGTACGGTGCCAGGTCGGCACTGACCAGCGCGGCCAGCACGATCGAGGCGGCCAACGCCCACCAGTTGGCCACGATCAGCAGCGTCGTCCGGTCGTGCCGGTCGGCGAAGGCCCCCGCGAACGGGCCGGCCAGCATCGGCGCCATGCGGGCGGTGGTGAACAGCGCCACCGCGAATTCGGATTGGGTGGTTTCGAAGATGAACCAACCCAGCACCAGTGTCTGGGTCCACGCGCCACCGAAGAAGAACAGATTGGACAGCCACAGCCGGCCAAACCGTGGGTTGCCGCGCACCGAGGCGAGCATGCCGCCGCGGGCTGGTCCGTCCAGCGCCGATGCCCTAGACAAGCACCTCTCCTTCGCGAACCACCACGCGGCCGGCCGAGATCACCAACTCTCGCCGCGGGGAGCGCACCAGCGCATCGGGGACGTTCTCGGCGTCGACCAGAACCACGTCCCCGGGGGCATCGACGGTGAGATCGTGCGCGCCGCGGTGCACGTAACCGGCTGCGTCGCTGCTGGCCAGCCGAACGGCCGTGGTCAGGTCTTCGTCGGTGCGCAGTCGATGCAGGCGCGCGAAACCTAGTGCGATGCGCAGCATGTCGCCATCGCCGAACGGCGACCACAGGTCTCGGATACCGTCGGTACCGAGCCCGATGCCGATGCCGCGTTCGCGCATGCCGCGCCAGGGCAACGGCGCCGAGCCGACCGGGGCCACCGTGGACCACGAGATTCCCGCCTCCGCCAACCGATCCAGCAGCGGCTCCTGACGACTGGGCGGCACCTCGCCCAGCGCGAACCCGTGCGAGATGGTCACCTTGCCCTGCAGCCCGCTGCGCAGGGTGCGGTCGATGATCAATTCGTACTGGAACGCGCCGAGCTCGCCGCCGTCGTGCAGGTGGATGTCCAGACAGACGCCGCGGCGCTCGGCAATCCGGAACAGCCCGTCGAGCTGTGCCACCGGGTCACGGTCGATCGATGCCGGGTCGATGCCACCGATGCTGGTAGCACCCGCCTGCGCGGCACGGTCCAACAGGTCCAACACGCCCGGGCGGCGCACCACACCGTCCTGCGGGAACGCCACGATCTCGACCTGGACGGCGCCGCCCAACTCCTGCGCCGCCTCCCGGACGGCTGCAAGACCCCGCAACCCCAGGCCGAGGTCCACATCGACATGGCTGCGGGCGGCGGTGGTGCCGTTCCGCAGGAACTCACGCAGCACGGCCACGCTGATGCCCGCGCTGGGGATGCCATGGCGGTCGCGCTCCGCGCGCTCGTGCGCGATCCGCCCCTGGGTGGTGGGCTCACCGCCATAGGAGACCCACGGCAGGCCCCACCAACTCTTGTCCACATGCGCGTGCGCGTTGATCAGCCCCGGAAGCGCCAGCAGGCCGCGGCCGTCGACGTGGTCGATCCCGGCGCCGACGGCCTCACCGGGGGCCGACAGGGCCGCGATCCGGCCTTCCGTGATCAGCAGGTCAGTCGCCGCCGCACCCCACGGCCGCACATTCGTCACCAGCAAAGATCTCATACGGTTATGGTATACCAAACTCGCTGATGGACCGATCGGTGACGGTGAACCGTCACACGGCGCTGCCGGGACGGCGACCCAGGTGTTCGCCGACCAGGACCTGCACCCGCCGCACGTCGCGATCCGCGATGGCCCGGTAGAGCTCACGGTGTTCCTCGGCCACGGCCAGCAGGTCGCCATGCTGGCCGAGCAGCCAGCGCAGCCGACTGCGCAGCGGGCGCTGCATCTGCACCAGCAGGTCGTTGGCCGCCAACTCCGTCACCGCCTCGTGGAAGTCCGCGGCGGCACGGCGTGCCCGCGCCGCGTCGGCCCGCTCCGCGGCCGCGATCTCGTCGTCCACGATGGCCCGAAGACGGTGCAGCCCATCGGTGGTGCGCCGAATCGCGGCGAGCTTGAACACGAGTGGCTCGATCGCGCTGCGCACCTCGTTCAGGTCGGCGAGGTCTCCGGCGGTGAATTCCCGTACCACCGCCCAGGAACGCGGACGCGGGGTCACCAGGCCGTCGGCGACCAGCGCCCGCAGGGCATCGCGAATCGGAACCCGGCTCACCCCGAGCTCGTCGGCCAGATCTCGCTCGACCAGGCGTTCGCCGGGTCGGCGAACCCCGTCGATGATCTCGTCGCGGAGCCGCCGGACCACCCGATCGGATTCCGGTTCGAATGCCTTCTCGTCCACCGCACCCCCAGCAACGATTCCGATTGTTGGTATACCACAGGACCGCCCGGCGCACCCGATCGGCCAAGCACCGCGGGCGCCGCCACCGTCAGTCAGTGCGCCGCAGGTACCAGACGACCGCTACGGTGGAGACCAGGAGCAGCCCGACGCCGAAGATCGCGAACGTCCACAACGGTGTGAGCGCCGCCGTCAGCCAGGCGAAGTTCATTCCGAAGAACCCCACCAGGAACGACAGCGGCAGAAACACGGTGGCTATCACCGTCAGACGCTTCATCACCTCGTTGAGCCGGGTAGACACCTCGGTGAGGTACAGATCCAGCAGGCCCGCAAGCTGCTCGCGATGCGCAGCCAACAGACTCGCGGCATGATCGAGATGATCGTGCACGTCGCGCAGCGCATGCCGGAATCCCTGCTCGTCGTGCAGATCGCGGATCGCGCCCGCGAGTTCGGCTCCGGGCGCGAGCAGGTCCCGTTGCGGCACGAGCACGCGGCGCATGTCGATGAGCTGCCGTCTGAGCTCGAAGATCCGCTGGCGGTGCGCCGTCGTGGGATGCTCCACGACCGACTCCTGCAGGTCGTCGATGGCATCCTCGACCCCATCGAGCGCGGTCAGAAAGCTGTCGGCCAGCGCATCCAGAACCCCGTGTACCGCGTGGCCGGGATGCGCGGACGGATGTGCGGCAACGTCACGGCGGGCGTCCATCAGTGCCGACAGCGGCTCGCGTGTCACGGTAACCAGGGCACCCGGCGAGATATGCAAGTGCACCTCGCCGAGTCGCGAACGTGCATCGGCGCCGGAAACGGCGCCGTAGGCGACCAGTAGCGCCGAGCCCGGATAGTTGTCCAGCTTGGCCCGCTGGCCGAACTCTACGGTGTCTTCGAAGGCCAGCGGGTGCATCGTGACGAGTCCGCGCATCTGCTCCAGGTCCGCGGCGGTCGGGTCGATCAGATCCAGCCAGAAGCTCTCGCCACTTTGGCGCAGGGCGTGGATCCGCTCGGGGTCGACGGAGTCCAGGATTTCCATCTCGCGACGATAGCGAGCCACCATTCGACGTGACCGATCGAGGCACCCGCCCGGGGCGCTCGGCAGGAGACGGGGTCTTGACGCCGCGGGCGCCACGCGGGTACACCCGCGGCTACCAGTCGCACCAGGCGACGGCGGCATCCTGCCCGGTCAACAACAGGCACCTGCTGCGGGGCCTGCTCGCCGGCCGGGCGTCGGCATCCTGCAGATGAACGGCCAGCCGTCGGCACAAAACAACCGCGAGACGGGGTGCGGCCCTGCACTTCCGGGATTCCGAAACTGGGACAACCCGGAACACGTCGCCGAGCTGGCGCGGTGGTGGAACGTCGAGCAGGCGGTGATCCCGCACTGGGCGCCGCCCACCCACACGATGCAGCTGTTCTGGTACGCCGAGCAGGCCTCCATCGGTTTCCTGTGGATCTCCGGCACGAGCCCGGCGGTGTGCATGCCCGATCTGACCCGAGTACGGGACACCCTGCCCGACGAGCAGTGCTTCGTGGTGATGTCCGACGCATACCTCACCGAGACCGCCCAGCTGGCCGACGTGGTGCTGCCGGCGGCGCTGTGGGCCGAGAAGACCGGCACGTTCACCAATGTCGACCGCACAGTGCACCTGCAGGAGAAGGCCGTCGAACCGCACCCCGGCCGGCGAGAGGATAAATAACTGATCTTTCTGGACAGCCTCCGTCGCGCGCCGCAGGGTAAGAACCAGGTCGGACCACGAGTCGGGGACCGACCACCCGTGACCGGTTCGGTCACCCTGCACGAGGAGTGGGCATGAAGAACGCTGTTCGGGCATTGCTGGTCGGCATGATCAGCGCAGCACTGCTGGCGCTGGGGGTGTCGGTGGCGAGCGCATCGGTGGCACCGGCGGCCGCGGTCACGATCTCGCCGTCGATGGTCGCGCCACCGGGAGACGGAGGATCCGCGCTGGACTGCCGCAGCCACACCGCGGAGAGCACGCCTCACAGCGGCAAGGTGGTGGTTCCCTGGTCCTACTGCTACGACCCCACCACCAGCTACCACCGAGCCTGGCACGATTACTGCACGCACTCACCGGACTCGTGGAATTCGGCCGACTTTCGTGGGCCCTGCGCGCGCCACGACATGTGTCTGGCCGCCGGCCACTCGCACAGCTACTGCGACGGCCCGTTACTGAGCAACATGAAGACCAACTGCCACTACGCGTACTCCCACTGGTACCAGGTCGTCTCCAAGGGGAAGTGCTATGCCGTCGCCTACACCTACTACGTGGCGATCAAGATCTACACCCACCTGTAACGGCACCGCGGTTCCGGGGGCGACGGGCCCCGCCGGGTTCACCTGGCGGGGCCCTCGGCCATGGCGGAGCTCCCGGCCGGATCACTCGACACGGGCTCGGTGTAGCCCTCGATCAGTGCCCACACGGACAGCCCGAACAGGGTCCAGTCCTGCCCCACGCCGGGCGGGCCGATCCGGCGAACGTGCGGATGCGCGATGCCCTCGATGGCCTGCAGAGCGAAACCCTCGCCGAGCGCAGCCATCGCCACCGTGAAGTCCTCGACGGTGAACGGCTGTCGCATCTGCAGGCCGTAGCGCGCCAGCAGGGACCGGTACATCCCGGCGAACTCCCGCACCGACTCCGCGTGCCGCTCGACGCTGGCATCCCGCAGGTCCGACCAGCTGCCGGAGGTGGCCCGCAGCGCCAGCGCCACCAGGAACGACTGGGCCGAGCGCTGCTGCCGGCGATCCTCATCGTCGAAGGTGTCCACGTGCGCCTGCGCGCCCACCCGGACGACCTCCATCAGCGGCGCCCCGGCGTGGACCAGATCACCGATCGTGGCCCACGTGTCGGCGATCGGCAGGGCGGCACGCCAGGTCGCGGCGGCCACCGCGAGATCGTGGTGGAAGGCGTCCTGGTCGGCCCACAGCCGGTAGGCGGCCCCGGTCGTCAGGCCCGCCCTGCGGACCACCTCCTGCAACCGGATGTGCGAGACCCCAGCGCTGATGCCCCGGTCCAGCAGCATCGCGATCCCGGTGCGGATCAGCAGATCCTTGGTCTGCTCACCGGTTCGTCGCGGCATCTCGCGTCCCCTCGCGGCGCTGCTTCACGCTCGCATCGTAGGACGGTGGGCGCGGACGGGTTCGAACCGCCGACCGCCCGGGTGTAAGCCGGGTGCTCTCCCGCTGAGCTACGCGCCCTGGCACCGCGGGGTGTTCACGGTGCTGCCACAGCCTGCCACGATCGGGGGCGCGCTGTCACACCCGTGCGAACGGCCCCACGAACCCGGCTCAGCGACGCGGCCGGCCCGACGAGCGGGCCCGCACCAGCTTGGTCATCATCCAGTCGCCCGCGGCGGGGCCGCTGGTGGTCTGCGCCAGCCCCGCGGTGCGCACCGCGTCACCGATATCGGAGGGATCGACATACCCATCGCGCCCGGTGCGTGGGCTCAGCAACCAGATGACGCCGTCGTCCGCCAGCAGGGTGATGGCGTCGACCAGGGCGTCGGTCAGATCCCCGTCACCCTCGCGCCACCACAGCAGCGCCGCGTCCAGTACCTCGTCGGCGTCCTCGTCCAGCAGCTCGTTCCCGGTGACGGACTCGATCCCGTCCCGGAGGGAGGAGTCGACGTCGTCGTCATATCCGATCTCGCCGACCACGTTGCCGGCCCGTAGGCCGAGCCGGGAGACGGCCGCCGCCGCCCTCCCCGACGTCTCGCTCACTGTGATTCCGTTCCTTCCCGGTTCGGTCCCGTCCAGCCGCCCGCTGCGGTCCGGCGTTGCTCACCCTAAACGCCGCAGCGCCCGCGCCCCACACCTCGTCACCCTCCGGTGCAGCAGCCGCACCCATCGATACGGAAGGATGGCAGCCGGACATCACTCCGACGACCCGCCAACCGCGAGGCCGCCGGGCCAGTACGCCGCCGGCTGCGCCACCCCGCCGCCGGCCGATCAGGCAAGGAGTTCGCCGTGGCCGTGTCAACGGATTCGAGCGGGTCGCAGAACGAGGTATCCCCCGGTTTGCAGCATCGCGGCGAGCCGCACCACCTGATCCGGGACGGGCTGGCCGCCCAGCTCTACGACATCGACCCCGCCGAGACAGCCGAATGGTTGGACTCGTTCGACGCCATGGTCGACGCCACCGGCCAGCAGCGGGCCCGGTACCTGATGCTGCGGCTGCTCGGCCGGGCCCGGGAGAAGCATGTCGCACTGCCGGCGCTGACCACCACGGACTACATCAACACCATCCCGCCGGAGTCCGAACCGTTCTTCCCCGGCGACGAGGAGATCGAGCGCCGGTACCGCGCCTTCATCCGGTGGAACGCCGCGATCATGGTGCATCGGGCGCAGCGCCCGTCGATCGGCGTCGGCGGCCACATCTCCACCTACGCGTCCTCCGCCAGCCTGTACGAGGTGGGCTACAACCACTTCTTCCGGGGCAAGTCGGATCCCGGCGGTGGCGACCACGTGTTCTTCCAGGGCCATGCCTCCCCCGGCATGTACGCGCGGGCGTTCCTGGAGGGGCGCCTGTCCGAGGACACCCTCAACGGGTTCCGGCAGGAGGTCTCGCACCCCGGTGGCGGGCTGCCCAGCTACCCGCACCCCCGGCTGATGCCGCAGTTCTGGGAGTACCCCACGGTCTCCATGGGTCTGGGCGTGATGAACGCGATCCAGCAGGCCCGGTTCAACCGGTACCTGCACCACCGGGGAATCAAGGACACCTCCGATCAGCACGTGTGGGCCTTCACCGGTGACGGGGAATTCGACGAGGTGGAGTCCCGGGGGCTGCTGCACGCCGCGGCGCTGGACGGACTGGACAACCTGACCTTCGTGGTGAACTGCAACCTGCAGCGGCTGGACGGCCCGGTGCGCGGCAACGGCAAGATCATCCAGGAGCTGGAGGCGTTCTTCCGCGGCGCCGGATGGAATGTCATCAAGGTGGTCTGGGGCAGCAACTGGGACCCGCTGCTGGCGCGCGACAAGGACGGCGCACTGGTCAACCTGATGAACGTCACCCCGGACGGCGACTACCAGACCTACAAGGCCAACGACGGCGCCTACGTTCGGGCACACTTCTTCGGCCGCGACCCACGCACCAAGGCGATGGTCGCCGACATGAGCGACGAGGACATCTGGTTCCTGCGCCGTGGCGGCCACGACTATCGCAAGATCTACTCGGCCTACCACGCCGCGGTGCACCACGTCGGCCAGCCGACGGTCATCCTGGCCAAGACAGTCAAGGGCTTCCACCTGGGCTCGTCCTTCGAGGCGCGCAACGCCACGCACCAGATGAAAAAGATGACCCTGGCCAACCTCAAGGAATTCCGCGACACCCTGCACATCCCGGTTTCCGACGCGCAGTTGGAGGCGGACCTGTACGCCCCGCCGTACTACCACCCCGGTCCGGAGTCGGACGAGATTCGCTACATGGTCGAGCGGCGCCGCGCGCTGGGCGGATTCGTCCCGGAGCGGCGGGTGACGGCCACCCCGCTGGTGCTGCCGGGCGACAAGGTCTACGACGTGCTGCGCCGCGGCTCCGGCAAGCAGGAGATCGCCACCACCATGGCCTTCGTGCGGCTGGTGCGGGACCTGTTCAAGGATCCGGAGGTCGGCAAGCGGATCGTGCCGATCGTGCCCGACGAGGCCCGTACCTTCGGCATGGACTCGTTCTTCCCGAACCAGAAGATCTACAACCCGGCCGGGCAGCTGTACACGGCCGTGGACGCGCAACTCATGCTGGCCTACAAGGAGTCCGAGCAGGGCGTGATCCTGCACGAGGGCATCAACGAGGCGGGCTGCGCGGCGATCATGACGGCGGTCGGGACGTCCTACGCCACCCATGGCGAGCCGATGATCCCGATGTACATCTTCTACTCGATGTTCGGCTTCCAGCGCACCGGCGATGGGCTGTGGGCGGCGGGCGACCAGATGGCCCGCGGCTTCGTGCTGGGCGCCACCGCCGGCCGGACCACGCTGACCGGCGAGGGTTTGCAGCACGCCGACGGGCACTCGCACCTGCTGGCCGCGGCCTACCCGCACGTGGTGGCCTACGACCCGGCCTACGGCTACGAGATCGCGCATATCGTCCGGGACGGACTGCGCCGGATGTACGGCGGCGCCGAGCACAACCCGGCGAACCCCGCCGCGGGCACGTTCGGCGGCGAGGACGTCCTGTACTACATCACGATGTACAACGAGCCCTACGTGCAGCCGCCCGAACCCGACGGCCTGGACGTCGACGGGCTGCTGCGCGGCATGTATCTGCTTTCGCCCGCCGACCGGCTGCAGCAGGGGGCTGAGGGCAGGGCGCGAGCCCAACTGCTGGCCTCCGGAGTCGGGGTGCGCTGGGCGCTGGAGGCACAGCAGCTGCTGGCCGACGATTGGAATGTCGCCGCGGACGTGTGGTCGGTGACCAGCTGGAGCGAGCTGCGCCGGGAGGCCGACGCCATCGAGCATGACCGCATCCTGGACCCGACCCTGGAGGCAGTCCCGTACATCACCCGCGCGCTGGCCGACCGGCCCGGCCCCGTGCTGGCCACCAGCGACTACCAGCGGGCCGTGGCCAACCAGATCGCCCCCTGGGTACCCGGCGACTACACCGCACTGGGGGCGGACGGCTTCGGATTCTCCGACACCAGGGCGGCGGCCCGCCGGTACTTCCTGATCGACGGACCGTCGCTGGCGGCGGCCACGCTGGCGGCGCTGGAACGGCGCGGCGAGTACCGGGCGGGGGCGGCCGCCGAAGCGGTGACGCGCTACCGGCTGCACGATGCCGCTGCGGGGACGTCGGGCTCGGCCGGCGGCGAGAGCTGAGTCGGCCCGCTCGGGCCGGTTGTGTGGTCCAGCGCGCGCCCCACCGCCCGCTGGACCACACAACCTGGTGGGCGGGACGGGACTACGCTGGCCCGCCGGCGCGTTGTATCCACAGCGGGCGAGCGAGGAGGCGCATAGTGTTCGACGGCGACAGCGAGGTTGAGGTCACCGAGACCAAGCTCCCGGGCATCGGCCTGCGGCACGACTTCGTCACCGAGGACGGCCGACGGGTCGGAGTGGTCAGCCGCAAGAGTGGCCGGCGTGACCTCGTGGTGTTCGGCAAGGACGATCCGGACGCCTGCTCGTTGGTGGTCGGGCTGAACGGGTCCGAGGCCGACGCACTCGCCGAGTTTCTGGGTTCGCGGCGCATCGTGGAGCGGCTCGCGTCGCTGTCCGAGCAGGTGGCGAACCTGGTGACCGGCAAGGTACGCATCGCACACGGCTCGCGCTACGACGGACTCACCCTGGGCGCCACTCGGGCCCGCACCCGCACCGGGGCCTCCGTGGTGGCGGTGATCCACGCCGGCCAGGCCATCGCCTCCCCCGGCCCGGAGGCAGCACTGCAGGGCGGTGACGTGCTCGTCGTGGTCGGCACCGCGGAGGCGATCGAGGCCCTCCGGGACATCGTTGCCGAGTAATCCGCCGATCCCCGTCACCGCCGGCCCAGCGCTCGCCCACACCCGCCGAACCACGGCCGCGAGCACCCGGCCATGAGCGATGCCATCACCCTGATGGAGCTGGGCGGCATCGTGCTGCTGCTCGGTTTGCTGGGCCGGTTCGCCGGGCGGATCGGCCTGTCACCCATCCCGCTCTATCTGCTGGCCGGCGTGCTGGTCGGGCACGGCGGAGTGCTGCCGCTGGGAGCCAGCGAGGAGTTCATCTCCGTCGGCGCCGAGATCGGCGTCATTCTGCTGCTGCTCCTGCTGGGCCTGGAGTACACCGCCGCCGAGCTGGTGACGAACCTGCGCCAGCAGGCCCCCGCCGGGCTGGTCAACATCGTGCTGAACGCCGCCCCCGGCGTCGCCGTCGGGCTGATCATGGGCTGGCCCGCTGCCGGGGTGGTCGCGATGGCCGGCATCACCTGCGTGTCCAGCTCCGGCATCACCGCCAAGCTGCTGACCGACCTGGGCCGGGTCGGCAACCGGGAAACTCCGGTGGTGCTCTCGCTGCTGGTGCTCGAGGACCTGTCGATGGCCGTCTATCTGCCGGTGCTGACCGCCATGTTGGCCGGGGTCGGCGTCCTGGCCGGCGTGCTGTCGGTGGGCATTGCACTGGTGGCAGTGGCCGCCGCGATGCTGGTGGCGCTGCGGCTGTCCCGGCCGCTGGGCCGGCTGGTGTTCAGCGAGAACTCCGAGGTGCTGCTACTGATCGTGTTCGGGCTCGCGCTGCTGGTGGCCGGGCTGGCACAGCAGGCGCAGATCTCCGAGGCGGTGGGCGCGTTCCTGGTGGGCATCGCGCTGTCCGGGCGGGTGGCGACCAGCGCCGAGCAGGTGCTCACCCCGTTGCGGGACTTCTTCGCCGCGGTGTTCTTCGTGTTCTTCGGCATGCGCATCGAGCCGGCCGATATCCCGCCGATGCTGCTGCCGGCCCTGGCGCTGGTGGTGGTGACGACGGTGACGAAGGTCGCCGCAGGCGCGCTGGCGGCCCGGCGCGCCGGCATCGCGCTGCCCGGCCAGATCCGGGCCGGCACCGTGATGGTCTCCCGCGGCGAGTTCTCCATCGTGATCGCCGGGCTGGCCACCGGGTCCGCGATCGTCGCGCCCGGGCTAGGGCCGCTGGCGGCCACCTACGTGCTGCTGATGGCGGTCGGCGGCCCGCTGCTGGCCCGTGCCGGCGAGCCCGCGGGACGCTGGGCGGTCGCGCTGGCGGCACGGCTGGGACGGCGCGGCCCGATGAGCGGTCCTGCGGTCGCGGAGGGTGCCGGAGAATCGCCACTACCCTGACGATCCCGTCACCGATATCGGTACGGTCACGATTCGGCCCTGCAACTCTATGCACGTGCCCTGCTGACCGGTTAGTGTTCCCCCGTTGTTGCTCTTCTCCTGATGCCGATGGCATCCTCCGGGGCAAGGCGCATCCCCCCGGTCGGATATGACCCGCCCGGGGTGTCAACACCCCGCGGAGTGGGCTCCGCGGACAACCGCTCGAGGAGAGCAAGCATGGCGCAGGGCACGGTCAAGTGGTTCAACGCGGAGAAGGGCTTCGGCTTCATCAAGCCCGACGATGGCGACCGTGAGGTCTTCGTGCACTATTCCGCGATCAGCGGGTCGGGGTACAAGACCCTCGAGGAGGACCAGCGGGTGACGTTCGAGATCGAAGAGACACCGAAGGGGCCGCAGGCCACGGGCGTCACCGTCGTCTGATCACCCCAGCACAGCAACCGGCGGGGCCGGCGCCGAACGGTGCCGGCCCCGCCGCATACCGGCCCGCTGGCATGCTGAGCCGGTGAGACCCATCAGCACCGCCACCCTCCGGGCGGTGGAGCGCGCGGCCGGCAGTCTCGCGACCCGGTCCGTGGCCCAGATGGACGAGCAGCTGGGCTGGTTCCGCGCCCTGCCCGCCGATCAGCGGTCCTGGGTGACCCTGGTGGCACAGGCCGGCATCGCCGGCTACGTGTCGTGGGTCGAGAACCCCGGCACCGACTTCCGTATCGCCGAGCAGGTGTTCGGCACCGCGCCCCGGGACCTGATCCGGGCGGTGTCGCTGCGGCGCACCGTCGAACTGGTGCGGGTGGCCATCACGGTCGCCGAGGAGCACCTGCCGGCGCTGGCCGACGATCCGGCAGAGCGGGCCGCGCTGCGCGAGTCGCTGCTGCGCTACAGCCGGGAGATCGCCTTCGCCGCGGCCGCCGTATACGCGGCGGCCGCCGAGACCCGGGGTGCGTGGGACGCCCGGGTCGAGGCCGCCGTGGTGGACGGCATCGTGCGGGGCGAGGACCCCCAGTCGCTGTCCTCCCGCGCCGCCGCGCTGAACTGGGACCCGGCAACCCCCGGGCAGGTGTTGGTCGGAGCGGCACCGCTGGTCGATCGGGAACATGCGGTCGCCGCGGTCGCCGAGTGGGCCACCGCCGCACACCGCCCCGCACTGTCCGCGGTGCACGGCACCATGTTGGTGCTGGTGCTTTCCGGCGCGGGCGCGCCGCATCCGGACGTGGCGGACCTGTTCGGGGCCGGCCCGGTGGTGCGCGGGCCGTCCGGCACGGGGCTGGCCGGCGCCAGCCGGTCCGCGGCCGACGCGCTCTCCGGCTACCGGGTGGCCGGAGCCTGGCCGGCGGCGCCCCGCCCGGTCAACGCGGCGGACTTGCTGCCCGAGCGGGTGCTGGGCGGCGACACCCGTGCCGCCGAAATCCTGCGGGCCGAGGTGTTCACCCCGCTGTCGGTGACGGGGTCACCCCTGCTGGACACGGTGGAGGCCTACCTGGGGCACGGCGGCGCGCTGGAACCGGCGGCCCGCTCGCTGTTCGTGCACCCCAACACGATGCGCTACCGGCTACGCCGGGTCGCCGAGATCACCGGACGCGATCCGTGGGCGCCGCGGGACATGCTGGCGCTGAACGTGGCGCTCATCCTGGGGCGGCTGGGGACCGAGCGCGCTGCCCCGCAGGACGGGCATCGCTGAGTCCCCGCGCGAGGCCGCGGCACCCGGACGGGCCCGACGCCCCGGCCCCGGCGCCCAGGCGTGCTCAACCCGATCTGGTAGTCCCCCGCTATCCGCAAGAATCGCACATCGCGGGGATCTTGAAACGGTTTCCGCAGGTGGGCTCGGCCATGATCCCCACGAGGTGCGAATCCTGACAGGGCGAACCGCGCCCTAACCACGCCCGAGCCGGCCTGCGGTCCAGCCCGTGCGCGAGCCGCACGCTGGGCTGGCCGATCACGCGGATCCGACGCCCGCAAACTTTGGGACGATCCGACCGTAGCGTTTGGAGGAAGCCTACAAGTCTGTCGGGACGACTTGGTGCCCGCTGACCCCGACGCACCACCCCGGATCGTGGTTGGCTGAATGAGTGATCGCGCTTCTCGCGCCCGGTCAGGGCGCCCAGAAACCCGGCATGCTCACACCGTGGCTGGAACTGCCCGGTCTGGCGGACACCGCGGCTCAGATGTCCGAGGCCGCGCAGCTCGACCTCATCACGCTCGGCACCACCGCCGACGCCGAGGAGATCAAGGACACCGCGGTCACCCAGCCGCTGGTGGTGGCGACCGCGCTGCTGGCCGCTTCGACCGTGCAGCTTCCGAACGGAGCAGCGACCGCCGGTCACTCGGTGGGTGAGCTGGCCGCCGCCGCCTTGGCCGGCGTCATCGACCCCGTCACCGCCGTGGGTCTGGCCGCTCGCCGGGGCCGCGCGATGGCCGCCTGCTGCGCCGCCACCCCGACCTCGATGGCCGCCGTGCTCGGTGGCGACACCGAAGCCGTCCTGGCGGCATTGGCCGAGCGGAATCTGGTGGGCGCCAACGTCAACGGCGGAGGGCAGATCGTGGCCGCGGGGCCGGTCGAAGCGCTAGCCGCCATCTCCGACGACCCGCCCGGCGGCGCCTCCCGGGTGATCCCGCTGTCGGTAGCCGGCGCGTTCCATACCCGCTACATGGCCGGCGCCGAGACCGATCTCGCCGCCGCGGTGGCCGACCTCACTCCCGCCGACCCGACCCGGCCGCTGCTCACCAATGCCGACGGCAGCGTGATCGCCGACGGCGCCGAGTACCTGGGGCTGCTGGTCCGGCAGCTCACCCGCCCGGTGCGCTGGGACTCGTGCATGGCCACCCTCGCCCGACTGGGCGTCACCGGTGTCATCGAATTTCCGCCGGCCGGCACGCTCACCGGGCTCATCAAGCGGGAGCTCAAGGGCGTGGCGACGTTGGCGATCAAGACCCCCAACGACCTGGCCGCCGTCGCCGACTTCGTCACCGAACACGGCGACTCCGCCGCCGTGCAACACGCCCACGCCCACACGAACGGATGACGGACCGATGAACACAGTGCGCATAGCCACGCCCCCCACGGTCTCGGGCACCCGGATCGCCGGCCTGGGCCACTACCGGCCGGAACGGGTGGTCACCAACGACGATCTCTCCCAGCTGATGGACACCAACGACGAGTGGATCCGCACCCGGGTCGGCATCTCCGAGCGGCGATTCTCCGGCGATCAGGAGACGGTCGCCTCGATGGGCGCGGAGGCCGGCAAGGCCGCGCTGGCCGACGCCGGGCTGACAGCCGCCGACATCGACACCGTCATCACCGCCACCTGCACGCTCGAGGCGCAGATCCCGCACGCCTCCACCCAGGTCGCCTCCAAGCTGGGCATCCACGCCCCCGGCTCGTTCGACATCAATGCCGCCTGCGCCGGCTTCTGCTACGGGCTGGCGGTCGCCTCCCAGGCGGTCCGTTCGGGCAACTCCCGCCGGGTGCTGCTGGTGGGCGCCGAGAAGTTGACCGCCTGGATCGATCCGACAGACCGCGCCAACGCGATCATCTTCGCCGATGGTGCCGGCGCCGCCGTCGTCACCGCGTCGGGCGATGAGCAGATCGGTCCGGTCGCCTGGGGTTGTGACGAGGACCAAACGGAGACCATCCACGTCACCGACCGGAACTCTTTCATCTACCAGGAGGGCCAGACGGTCTTCCGGTGGGCCACCACCCAGATCGCGCCGGTCGCGATCCGCGCCGCCGAGCTGGCCGGCGTCGACCTGGCCGACATCGACGTGCTGGCCTGCCACCAGGCCAACCTGCGGATCATCGACGCGGTGGCCAAGCGGCTGTCCGCCGCCGGCGCGCGTGACGATCTTCGGGTCGCCCGGGACATCGTCACCACCGGGAACACCTCCTCGGCCTCGGTGCCGATCGCGCTGGACCGGATGCGCGCGGCCGGCCAGGCCCGCAGCGGCGACGTGGTGCTGGCCGTCGGGTTCGGCGCCGGGCTGACCTACGCCGCGCAGGTGTTCGTGTGCCCCTAATGTGCCTGTGTCCAGCGCGCCCTGGGGCAGAATCGCCCCCGGGACCGTGCGGTCCCGCCGCCCGGCACCGCGCCGCGGCGGACGCCCTCTTGAGGAAAGGAACCACACCGTGAGCAGCTCCGAGGAGATCCTGGCCGGGCTCGGCGAGATCGTCGAGGAGGTCGCCGGGGTCAGCGCCTCCGACGTCACCGCCGAGAAGTCCTTCACCGACGATCTGGACATCGACTCGCTGTCCATGGTGGAGATCGCTGTGCAGGCCGAGGACAAGTTCGGTGTCAAGATCCCGGACGACGAACTGGCCAACCTCAAGACCGTCGGCGACGCCGTCGGCTACATCGAGCGCAACCAGGCCTGACATCTGCCCCGCCCGGCTCACGTCACCAGGCGCCGGCCGGGCGGGGATGTCGGACGAGACACGCACGCGCACACCGACCGGCACGCCCGGCCGGTGCCACCGTCAACCACACCACCAGGCAGGACAGGGCTGATGTCCACACAACCAAGAGTCGTGGTCACCGGGATCGGTGCCACCACCCCGCTGGGCGGCACCGCCGCCGAGACCTGGCAGGGCATGCTCGACGGCCGCAGCGGCGTGAAGCCACTGACCGAGCCGTGGGTCGAAAAGTTCGAGCTGCCGGTGCGGATCAGCGCACCGCTGGCGGTCGAGCCCACCGAGGTGCTGCCGCGTGTCGAGGCACGGCGGCTGGACCGCTGCCAGCAGGTGGCGCTGGTTGCCGCCCGGGAGGCCTGGGCGGACGCCGGCGAGCCCGAGATCGACCCGGAACGGCTCGGCGCCGTGGTCGGCACCGGCATCGGCGGGGCGCTCACCCTGCTCGGCCAGGACGATCTGCTGGAGACCGAGGGGCTGCGCAAGGTCGCGGTGCTGACCATCCCGATGCTGATGCCCAACGGCCCGGCGGCGGCCGTCGGGCTGTGGGCCAAGGCCCGTGGCGGGGTCCACGCCCCCGTGTCCGCCTGCGCCTCCGGCGCCGAGGCGCTGGCCTGGGCCTACAAGCTGATCCAGGAGGGCGATATCGACGTCGCCATCGCCGGCGGGGCGGAGGCATCCATCACCGCACTGCCGATCGCTGGGTTCTCCCAGATGCGCGCCATGTCCACCCGCAATGACGACCCGGAGCACGCCTCCCGGCCGTTCGATGTCGACCGGGACGGTTTCATCCTGGGCGAGGGCGCCGGAATCCTGGTGCTGGAGCGCGAAGCGGATGCCAAGGCTCGCGGCGCGAAGATCTACGGCGTGCTGGCCGGGGTCGGCATGTCCAACGACGCGTATCACATCACCGCAGGCGAGCCGGAGGGCGAGGGCGGCGCTCGGGCCATCGACAAGGCGCTGCGCACCGCCGGGCTGACCCCGCAGGACGTCGGCCACGTCAACGCGCACGCCACCTCCACCCCGGTCGGCGACCTGGCGGAGTCCAAGACCATCCGGCGAGCGCTGGGCGACCACCCGGTGGTGACGGCGACCAAGTCGATGACGGGCCACCTGCTAGGCGCCGCCGGCGCCGTGGAGGCGATCGCCACCATGCTCGCCATCCGGGACGGAGTGGTGCCCGGCACTCGGAATCTGGACCACCTCGACCCGCAGATCGAGCTCGACGTGCCGACCGAGAACCGCGCCGTGCAGCTGCAGGCCGCCGTGAACGACTCCTTCGGCTTCGGCGGTCACAACGTGGCCCTGGCCTTCACGAGGGCGTGATCGATTCGATGACCGTCACCGATCCCACCACCACCGCGCCGCCGACGGCAGCCCCGGCCGCCCCACTGGGTCCGCGCAAGATCGACCCGCGGGAGCCGGAGGTCCGGCTGGCAGCATTGCTCGACCCCGGCACGGTCGTCCCGCTGCACCCGGCCGACACCTCCGGGGTGCAGGCGGCGCGGGGCCGTATCGACGGCGCCAAGGTGATCGTCTATTGCACCGACGCCACCCGGCAGGGCGGCGCGATGGGCTTCGAGGGCTGCCGGCATATCGTCGACGCGATCGACACGGCGATCCGCGAGCGGATCCCGGTGATCGGGCTGTTCCATTGCGGCGGGGCGCGACTCGCCGAGGGAGCGGCGTCCCTGGACGGGGTCGGCAACATGTTCGCCGCCATGGTGCGCGCCTCCGGGCGGGTGCCGCAGATCTCCGTGGTGCTCGGCCCGTCCGCCGGCGGTGCCGCCTATGGGCCGGCACTCACCGACATCGTGATCATGGCTCCGGAGGGTCGCCTGTTCGTCACCGGCCCGGACGTGGTCCGGTCGGTGACCGGCGAGGACATCGACATGGAGTCCCTCGGCGGCCCGGGCACCCACGGCCGCAAGTCTGGCGTGGTGCACATCGTCGCCGACTCGGAGGCGGACGCGCTGGCCAGGGCCCGGCACGTGACGCTGCTGTTCTCCCGGCCGGGTATCGCCGGGGTTGCGGGTCTGCCGGACGATCCGGACCTGATCGACCTGCTGCCGAAGGAACGGCAGCGTGCGTACAACGTGAAGCCGCTGATCGACCGGATCCTGGACGGTCCGATGGAGGAGCTGCAGGCCCGCTGGGCGCCGAACGTGGTGATCGGGTTGGGCCGGTTGGCCGGCCGCAGCGTCGGCGTGGTGGCCAACAATCCGCTGCGATTGGGCGGGTGCCTGGATTCCACCTCTGCGGAGAAGGCCAGCCGGTTCGTGCGGCTGTGCGACGCGTTCGGCATCCCGCTGCTGGTGATTGTCGATGTGCCGGGCTACCTGCCCGGGGTTGGCCAGGAGTGGGAGGGCGTGGTGCGGCGCGGCGCCAAGCTGTTGCACGCCTTTGCCGAGGCGGTGGTGCCGCGGGTGACGCTGGTGACGCGCAAGGCGTTCGGCGGGGCCTACATCGCGATGAATTCCAAGGCATTGGGTGCCACCGCGGTGTTCGCCTGGCCGGACGCTGAAATCGCCGTGATGGGCGCCAAGGCTGCGGTGTCGATCCTGCACCGGCGCAAGCTGGCCGCCGCGCCCGACGCCGACCGGGAGGCGCTGCACGAGCAGCTGGCCGCCGAGCACGAGCGGATCTCCGGCGGCGTCGCTCGCGCGGTGGAGATCGGCGTGGTGGACGAGATGATCGCGCCGGCCGAGACCAGGCGCAGGGTGGCCGAGGCGCTCGCGTCAGCACCGGCCGGGCGCGGGGCGCACGGCAATATTCCGCTGTAGCCTCCGGTTGGCGCTGATCACCTTCGATCCCGCTTGCCAACTCGGCGTCACCCGTCACACGCGTCACAAAACCGCCGAGTTGCCAAGCGCCGGGCGAGTTGATAAGCGGTGACGGAGGGCTCGGGGCTCAGCCCGCTGCGGCGGCGCGGGCCTTGTCGGCCAGCGCCCGGTGTGCCACCGAGTCGATGACGTCCAGGGACGGCCGCGGCACCCGGGCCGCCGCCAGCCGCAGCGCCAACACCGACGTGGCGGCCTGGTCCAGCCGGGACGCGGGCAGTTCGCCGGAGTCGACCGCTGCCACGATCCCGCGCACCGCTGCCGCCGGGTCCACCGGCATCAGCAGCAGGTCCTGCCCGGCCTGCAGCGCCCGGACCGCCGCCTGCCCGGAGGAGAAGACGCCCGCGATCGGCTCCATCTGCAGCGAGTCGGTGACGGTGACGCCGGAGAAATTCATCCCGGTACAGCCGTCCAGACCCGGTCCGCGCAGCAGTTCCGAGACGACCGCCTGCGACACGCTGGCCGGCACGGAGTTGTCCCCCACCGCCGGCAGCAGCACGTGCCCGGTCATCACCATCGACACGCCTGCCGCGACGCCGACGCGCACCGGCACGGCCTCGTGCGTATTCCACGAGTCGCAGCTCACCCCCAGCGTGGGCAGCGCCACATGGCTGTCGGTGGCCACCCGGCCCAGCCCCGGAAAGTGCTTGAGCACCGCGGCGACCCCGGCCTGCTGGTAACCCGTCACCGCCGCTGCCACCAGCTTCGCGTCCCGCCGCGGGTCGGACCCGTAGGACCGGGTGCCGATGGCCGACGCCGACCCGTCGGATGGCAGCACGTCCGAGACCGGCGCGAAGTTCACGGTCACGCCCACTGCCAGCAACTCCTGGGCGGCGGCCGCCGCCACCCGGCCGGTCAGCGCGACCGCGGTGCCGGTGTCCGGAATGGCTGCCAACTGGGACTGGCCCGGGAAGGCGGTGAATCCGTAGCGCAATCGGACCACGTCGCCGTACTCCTGGTCGGTGCCGATCAACGGGGGCATTCCGGTCGGATCGCCGGACGCCTGGTCCCGCAGGCGCGCCGTGACCGCCGCGACCTGCTGCGGCGTCCCGCCCGACGTACCGTCCACGACGCCGCGGGTGGCCATCAAGATCACACCGCCGAAGTGGTACTGCGCCAACAGGTCCGAGTGCACCAGTTGGTCTCCGTCGGCCATGATCACGGACGCGGCCTTGTCGCTGGTGGACAGCCCGGACACGATGGCAGCGGCTTGGTTCCGGTCCGCATCGGTGACGACGAGGGCGTCGGGCATCGGGGCCCCGGTGGCAGCGGTGTCCGGCGAGGTGCCGTTCGTCGGGCGGGGCGTCGGATGCGAGGTCGCCAGCTCCGAACCCGCTGGCGGCGTGCTGGGTGACGACGCGGCGGGTGACGAAGCGTCTGACGGCGACGGGTCCGACGAGGATGCCCCGGGTGCCGGCGTGCCGGGTGACGGCGCACCGGAACCGCTCGCCCCAGGCCGGCCACTGGGCGCATCCCAGGTGTCACCGGAGGCGGCCGTGGACGAGGACGCCCCCGGTGACGACGGCGGCAGCGACGTCGGTGTCGGCCCCGCGGACGGGGCCAGCGCCGAGGATTCCGTCACCGCCATCGACGTGCCCACGTCGCTACCGGACCGCGGCGCTGACGACTCCCCCGCGAATCCGCAGCCCGCGGCGAGCAACACCGCCGCACCCAGCGCCACCGCTCGCCGCGCCGCCAACCGGCGCGGCCGCGTCCCGATCACGTGCACCTCGCCATGGACGGCGACTTCGCCGAGGTGCCCACCCGCAGCCCGGTGCCCTCGTCCATGATTGTGTAGGTGACATCCCACCGGACGCACTCCTCGGGCAACGCGCTGGGCGCCAGTTCGACCGACTGGTGGGAGGTGAACTGCATACGCACCGTCAATGGATCGCCCGGGTAGATGTCCGAGATGTAGACGTTCGAATCGTGGGTGGTCTGGTAGTCGTTGACCCAGTTATCCCGCGATCGCTTGGCCTGTGAGGTGCTGACGGTGGACAACCACGCGTCGTAGTCGTGCCGATTGATCGCCGTAAAGTATCGGCTGATCAGATCCCGCACCTCCTGGGCGTGCGGCGCCGCCTCGGCGCTCGCCGACAGGGTGACCGGGACGGGCTGATCATTCGACGCGGCCGACGACTCCCCGGGTTGCGGCGTCGGGCTCACCGCCGTTTGCGTGTCCGGGAACTCCGACGGCCGGGAGATGCCCGGCTGGTCCGGTGTGGCGGACGGACCGGGCCCACCCCGGTCGATCGTCGTGGACCCGCCGGCGGATCCGCTGCTGGCTCCGCCGCCCGGCCCGGACGGCTGACCGGCCAGCCGCTGTGCCCGGCCGACCGCGAACGCCGCGCTCGCACCCAGCACCAGCAGCACCGCCAGCACCCCAGCGAGGGTGATGGTCAGGCGCCGGCCGGACAGGCCCATGGGCAACCTCCACCCCTTGCCGATTCTGCACGTGTTGTTGCTCGCCCATCAGACGCGTCTGCCGGGTTCCCGGTTGCCCTATGCCGACCCGGACGCGCCGGACTTCGGATATCAGCCTGCCAGGAATCGCCACGCGGTCGCGCCGGGGCATCGATGGCCCCGGCGCCGTCATCCCACCTGGTGCAGCCAGGTGACAGCGGTGCCCTCGCCGGCCCGCCGGTACGGCTCCAGTTCGGCATCCACCTCGGTGCCCAAGGCTGACGAGATCCGGCTGATGAGGTCGTCCAGCCCGTCCGCGCGCCCCATCAGGTCCATCAACTGCGATTCGCCCAGCATCGCGTCACCGCTGGCCGAGATGGCGGCGCGCCAGAATCCCCGGCCGGGCAGGTAGCAGATCCGCTCGCCGTCGGCACCCGGGCTGGGCTCCTCGGTGACCTCGTAGCGGAGCATCTGCCACTTGCGCAGCGCACTGGCCAGCCGGCCGCCCGTCCCGGGCTGCCCTGACCAGGACACGCTGGCACGCAACTGGCCGGGCGAGGCCGGCTGTTCCGTCCAGGCCAGCGACACGCGCGACCCCAGGACGTCCGACAGCGCCCACTCGACGTGCGGGCAGATCGCCGGCGGTGCCGAGTGGACGTAGACCACACCGCGAGTGACCACCGACAACGCCCCTCTCCGCTTCCGCTCCCTCGTCTTCCCCAACGTGGTGCGGGCACGGACCGATGCGACGGTGCTCACCGCTGTGCTGTGCAGTTGTGTGACCATTGTGCACCGAGAGGCCGCTGTTGCGCCAGTGCTCCCGGGCGGCAACGATCGTCAGGCTCAAAGACCGCGTCCGGGCGTCGCCGGCCCGTGGACATGGGACGGAGCCGAGCGGGGATTCGCAACAAGCCCGGCTGTCCGCCGTTATCGCAGGTCAAAGCGGGTATCTGGCGAGGCTGTCGGTCTTCGATGGGGTTGTCAGTGCGGCTGTCAGTGGGGCCGAAGTAGCCATCACCGAAGATGTGTCCCGCCTCGACCGAAGGCCGAACGCACCCATCAGGCGAAGTCATATAGCCGGGAGTGTCAAGGATCAACCGAAAACGTGTCCAGCATCAGCCGAAGCCACACAGGCTGTCGGTGGGGCGGGTGGGACTCGAACCCACGCCTGGCGGATTATGAGTCCGCTGCTCTAACCGACTGAGCTACCGCCCCGCTGCCGGCAGCGTACCGGGCGGAGACCCCGCTACCGGATCGGAGGCCGGCATGGCGAGGCAGATCGCGCTGCTGCGCGGGGTCAACCTCGGAGCCCACAACCGGGTCACGATGGCGGACCTGCGAGCGGCGCTCAGCAACGCCGGATTCGGCGACGTCGTCACCCACCTGCAGAGCGGGAACGTGGTGCTGGACTCCGACCTGCCGGCCGGGGAGCTAGCACCGGCGATCGAGCGGGTACTGGCCGATCGGCTGACGTTGCGCACCGATGTGATGGTCCGTTCGGCCCCCGAGCTGGCGGCAGCCATCGACGCCGACCCGTTTGGCACGGTGGCAACCGACCCATCCCGGCATGTGCTGGGGTTTCTCGCAGCGGCGCCGGACCCGGAGCGTCTCGCGGACCTGGAGCGGCGCATCGCGGAGCGGCCCGGTGATGGCGACGCACACGCGTTCGCCGGCCTGCACTTCTACCTATGGTGCCCGAACGGGATCAGCCGCTCGCCATACTTCACCCTGCCCTGGGATCGGTTGGGCGTGAACTGCACCCAACGCAACTGGAATACGGTGACGGCGTTGCTGGCGAAGGCGGGCAACTGAGCCGAGGCCGGTTCAGCCGACGGTGATCTGCACCTCGTCCGAGTAGCAGAGCCACGTGACCAGCGTGCCCACCACCGCGATGGCGGCCGGCCGGGACCCGTTGCCTGCGGGGGCGTCCTGCGGGGCACCGGTCAGTCGGCGGCACGCTGCAGATCCCACGCGGCAATCAGTGCATCTTCGATGGCTCCGGGATCGCCGATGACGAGGTCGGCGACCACCATCATGTGCGTGGCGAAGCGGTCCGGCACGCTGAACGTGGCGGGAAACTGCCGGAGCAACCCCTCGCGCACTTCGAAGTCCGCGCGGATCACGACGTGCGTGTCGTCCAGTTGCCTGGCCACCAGCCGGCCGTGGTAACGCCAGCAAGCCAAGCCAGCCCCGGCACTCAGTCGGACCCCCGCGAGCCTGCCAGCCAGTTCGGTGACCTCGTCGATCTGCATCCCGCAGTTTCCCACTCGAGCTTTCCGAAGTCCCTGACGACACCGACCATGGCCGTTTCCCTAGCGTCACACTGTCCTAGGGGCTGACTCTAACGTCCGCAGCCTCGGTCGGTGGACGAGAAGGCGGCCGAGCCGATGTCGCGTCAAGAACTGAGGGGATGGTGAATCGACGGATTCCTACTCGTACCTTGTGCAGCCGTAAATCGGCACAGGTCACCGATCGACTAGCGAGACCAGCGGCACGCAAATCGTTCGACACCAGGATACTTTTCGCCGAGCGATGTGATCGAGAACCCGCATCGGACGTAGAAGTCCACGGCGTCACGGTCCGTCTCAGCCAGGAGCGCCTCGGCACCGGCCCGCGCAATAGCTTCTCGAATAAGAAGCCTTCCAACGCCACGGAACTGCTGCACGGCGACGACAGCGACCGCGTCAATCACCCACTCGCCAGCGACGTCCGTCGAGGACAAGCACAAGCACCCTATGACCTGGCCTTGGCGACCACCAACCGCAATGAGACAGAGCCCCTCGGCGATGCACCGACCAACGACCGCTTCCACCCTCGAGGCCGGGATCGCGAGCGCCAGCACTGACCGGACCCCGGAGTCATTGACGGTGGCACAGGACCCGAGATGGACGTTCATCGGGATGGCGTGGCGATGACGCGGGCCAAGAGATCGCACAGCTGGGCCCGCTCCTCGGGAGCGAGATCGGCCAGCAGCGTCTCGCTCACGGTGGTGGCCGCGCCCCGGGCGTTGGCGAACAGCTGTCGTCCCGCCTCGGTGAGGTGGATGGCATTGGCACGCCTGTCGCTGGCGCTCGGTCGTCGCACGCACAGATCGCGGTCTTCCAGTTCGTCAATCGTGCGCACCATCGAGGACTTCTCGGCTCCGAGCCGGTCCATCAGCTCGCGCTGGCTCAGCGGCCCATCGCGGTGCAACATCAGCAGCACGCCGAAGTGCCGACCGGTGACACCCAGCGGGGCGAGGGCGGCCGTGGCCAGCTCGGCGGCCCTGCGGTGGGCCTGCCGTAACAGCAATCCGATCTCGGGGCCCACCGGCTGGCTCTGCTTCATCTGCCTAGGCTACCCGACTAGGTCCGATTGAGACTATCTCATTCGGTCCTATATGATGGAGCGGTGACGGATGTCGAGGAGGGCACCGCGGCCCGGGCCGGGTCGCCACGACAGAACCCGGGTCGATGCTGGGTGTATTGGCCGTTTCGGGTGACGACGATCGCGGCGGCGGTGCTGCTGTTCGACCAGGCCGTGTTCGCCGGGCAGTTCCTGGCCGGTACATTCCCGGCGCTGCACACCCATCGGGAAAACGCCACCTTCGCCGGTATCGCGGTGCTGCTGGCCGCCGTCGCCGCCATACCGATCCGCTGGCCGGGTCGGGGCCCGTGGTGGCCGATCGCCGCCTGTCTGGGACTGCTCGGGGCGATCGCGGTGCAGATCGTGCTCGGCTTCTCCCGAGCCCTGGCGCTGCACATCCCGCTGGGTGTGTCCATCATCGTGGCCGGCGTCGCGTTGGCAGTGTGGGCCTGGCGTCCGCACCGGATGCCTGTGGCGGGGCGGCGGTGAGCCGGCTGTCCCGGCGCCAGTTCCTGCGCATCGCCGCCGCAACCGGGGCCGGCGCCGGCATCGGGGTGCCCCTGCTCTCCGGGATCTCCGGCTCGTCCTCGACCGGCGTCGTGCTGACCAGTCGGCTGCGGCTGCCCGCGCCCTTCCAGGTACCGCTGAGCATTCCCCCGGTGCTGTCCCCCACCCGCAGCGACGCCACCGGCGACCATTACGAGATGACGCAGCGCCGGGCACGAGTCGAGATCCTGCCCGGCGTCAACACCCCGATCTGGGGGTACGACGGGATATTTCCCGGGCCGACCATCCACGCCCGCCGGGGCCGCACCGTCACGGTGCACCACCGTAACGACCTTCCGGTGCCGGTGGTCGTTCACCTGCACGGCTCCCGGACGCCGCACGGCAGCGACGGCTATCCCACCGATCTGATCGTCCCACCCGGCTGGCAAAGGCCTCCGCCCACGCCGATGCTGCCAGCCGACCCGCACGCGAATGTCGTGGTCGGCCACCGCGACTACGTCTACCCGATGACCCAGCAGGCGGCCACGCTGTGGTACCACGACCACCGGATGGGGTTCACCGGCGCCAGCGTCTGGCGCGGCCTGGCCGGGTTCTTCCTCATCCACGACGACACCGAGCAAGCACTGCCGCTGCCCGGCGGTGACCGCGACCTGCCGATCATGCTCACCGACCGGGCCTTCGACGCCGACGGAACCCTGCGCTACCCCAGCCTCGAACCCGACCTGTACGACACTCCGGGCGTGCATGACCCGTACTCGTCCGGCGTGCTCGGTGACGTCATTCTGGTCAATGGTCGCCCCTGGCCCTACGCCGAGGTCGTCGGCGCGCGGCACCGGCTGCGCATCCTGAATGCCTCCAACGCCCGCCGCTACCGGCTCACCCTCGACCCGCCCCCACCCGGCGGCGGGGGCTTGGTTCAGATCGGCTCCGACGGCGGCCTGCTGGAGCGCCCCATCGCCCACGACGCAATCGACATTGCCGAAGCCGAACGCTTCGACATTGTTATCGACTTCGGCCGATACCGGCCCGGGCAAAATGTCGTGCTGCGCAACGCCTTCGGCGGCGGCGGCACCGCAAACGTGATGCGGTTCCAGGTCACTCGCCGGGTCCGGGACGACTCTCACATCCCCGCCAATCTGGCCACGATCGAGCCGGTGCCCCTCTCCGGGGCCACCACCACCCGACACTTCCTGTTCCAGAACCGGGGCGGCGCGATGGGCTGGCAGATCAACGGCCAACCCTTCGAACCCACCGTCGTCAACGCTGCCACGCGACTCGGCGACACTGAGGTCTGGACACTCATCGCCGACTTCCACCATCCGATCCACCTACATCTCGTGCAGTTCCAGATCCTCTCCCGCGGTCTGAACGGACCCGGCCCCCACGACCACGGCTGGAAAGATGTCATAGACCTGCGCCCGGCCGAAGAAGCCACCATCGTCACCCGTTTCATCGGATACCCCGGCCGCTACGTCTTCCACTGCCACAATCTCGAACACGAAGACATGGCCATGATGGGGAACTTCACCGCCAGCTAACGGCAGATTGCCTGCTCACCGGGACTGGACATTTCTTGGCCGTCTCTGCGGTGCGGGGATTCCGGCGAGGTGGTGTAACGCTGCCCCGGGTCGCCGACACCAATACACGATCGCGACGGTGTTCCGTGCCCGGGTTGGTTGACAGATGGGAGGGGGAACGGTGTCTGATGTCGGGGTTCCGAGTGTCGATATTGCCGGTCTACGACCGAGAGATTCCCGCGGGGTGTGTGGTCGAGCCCGGTTTGCTCCCGTTCCTGCCACCTCTGGCTAGGCGGTCGATTCTTCGTCGCCGCCCGCGGCCCGCCATCGGCGTGATCGCCCCCAGTCCGTTCCGAATGTATAGGAGCAGTGTCATGAACATCCGCAGAGCCATGGCCGTGGCCGCGACAGCTTCGGCCCTCATCATCGGGGTCGCGCCGGCGGCCGGGGCGACCAGCGCAGCACACGCGACGATCCCGGCGGTGTCGCCGCATCCGGCGGATCGCGGGGCGGTGTTCGTCCAGACGAATGATCCGACGGGCAACGCTGTCATGGTGTTTGTCCGAGGGCGGGACGGCAGGCTGGTTGAGCTGCACACCTATCAAACCGGCGGCCTGGGTGGTGCAGAGCCGGGCTCGGTGGTCGATCCGCTTGCTTCGCAGGGGTCGCTAACCTACGACCCCACTCATCGACTTCTGTACGGGGTTAACGCAGGCAGCGACACGATTACCGTGTTTGCGGTGCACGGGTTGGAATTGCGCCGGGTGCAGGTTCTTTCCAGCGGGGGCCACTTCCCGGTGTCTATCACCCAGGTGGGCGGCCTGGTGTATGTGCTGGACGCTGGTGGTGATGGACTGATCAGCGGCTTCCGGGTGCGCGGTCAGCGACTGGTTCCGATTGCCGGGTCCCGTCGCAGCCTAGGCCTGGGCAACCCCGCGTTGCCGCCGTTTCTTGCCTCGCCGTCCCAGGTGGTGCTGACCCCGGACGGTCGCGACGCGATCGTTGCCACGAAGACGCACGCGACGCTTGTGACGTTCCCGTTGGATGGCGTTGGCCGGCCGGTCGGTGACCCGGTGGTCACCGATACCGGGACGGGCACCGTGCCGTTCGCGTTGACCTTCGATCAGGCAGATCGGCTGCAGGTCGCCGATGCCACCGGTGGCGCCTATTCCTACAGGGTGCACAGCAACGGCGCGCTGCAGCGAATCTCGGACTTTGTCGGCAACGGTCAGGTGGCCACCTGCTGGTCGGTGAGCACCCGGGGATTCCTGTACGTGGCCAACGCCGGATCGGCGACCATCACCGGATACCGGACCGGACCGACGGGAAGCCTGTCATTGCTGCAGCCTTCCGGGATCACCGCCACGACGGGAGCGGGGCCGGTCGATTTGGCGGCCAGCAGCGATGGCCACTATCTGTACCAGCAGGCCACTGGGGCCGGCCAGATCGATGAATTCCGAATCGGAGCCGACGGGTCCCTGACATTGATTGGCTCCGTGGCCGGCCTGCCGGTCGACGACGGTTCCGGCCCTGAGGGAATCGCCGCAAGTTGACCGCTGCTCTCATTCGGACGTGCTATCACCGGCCGCCCTCGCGGCCGGTGGTAGCGTCCCCAGTCGTGCAGCAGGTGGACGCCGAGACCGCGGAGAGCGATCTGCTGGCGCGGTTGCGGGCCGGTGACGAGCGTGCCTTTTCCGCCCTCGTCAATCGTGACCACTCCAGCATGGTCCGTCTCGCGCGAACCTTCGTCGCCTCGCAGGCGGTGGCCGAAGAGGTGGCGCAGGAGACATGGCTGGCGGTGATCCGCGGCCTGCCGGGCTTCGAGGGACGCTCGACCTTGCGCACGTGGACGATGAGCATCCTGGTGCGTACCGCGCGGAATCGGGCGGCCCGCGAACGGCGCAGTCTGCCGTTCTCCGCGCTGGCCTACGCTCACGATGATGACATCGATGGCGGGCCGACCGTCAACCCGTCCAGGTTCCGCCCCGTTGGCGAGCCCTACGCGGGATTCTGGGCAGCGCCTCCGCATCGGTGGTGGTCGGATCCGGAGCCTCGCGCCCTGGCCGCCGAGACCGGCCATATCGTGCAAGCCGCGTTGGATGCCCTGCCACCCGTGCAAGCGCAAGTGGTGCAGTTGCGGGATGTGGAGGGCTGGTCGGCAGCGGAGGTGTGTGACGCTCTCGAGTTGACACAGGCCAATCAGCGGGTGCTGCTGCACCGAGGCCGGGCCAAGTTACGGGCGGCGCTCGAGGAGCATTTCGAGCAGGGGGTGCAATCGTGAGCCCGCACGACGTGACGTGCGCCGAGTTCGTCGAATTGGTGACGGACTACCTGGAAGACGCCCTGGACGAAGAGCAACGGACCGCGCTGGAATTCCACATGACGTACTGCACGCCGTGCGTGGTCTACCTGGATCAGTACCGGTCTGCGATCACCGCGGCCGCCCGGCTTCGCGAAGAAGCCGGCGGGGTTCCGGATCAGGTACTCCGCGGACTGGTCGAGGCATTCCGCGCAGTCGACCGTGACAAGCCCACCGACAATTAGAACCCGCTCCCGGCCGAATTGGCCGGCCGCTCCTATCGCCCGACGCGCCAGCTCTGCCACGGCTGTAACGCCCCAGTCTCACGAGATCACTGATCTGCGATGGCATTGCACGTTCGAACAGCGGAACGTTCACTGCCCATCCACTCTCAACGATCGCGACGCTGCGAGCATCAAGGAGCAATGTCATGAAAATCCGTGGGTATCGCAGGGACGCGCGATCGACCGGCAGGGCCGCACGCCGGCTTCGCCATCCGACCGGTGTTGCCGCGATGGTCGTCACCGGCCTTGTCGCCGCTTCGCTCGCCGTCGCAGCTCCGGTCGCGGCCGCACCGTTGAGCCAGGCGAGCTTCGGCTTCACCGGCGGCTACCAGAGCTGGACGGTGCCAACCGGCGTTCACTTCGCCTCCTTCAGCGTTGTCGGCGGTGCGGGCGGCGACGGCGCCGTGGTCGACTCGACCTGCACGGCCGACAATGCCGGCGCGGGCGGCTGGGTCGAGGGAACAGTTCCGGTCACGCCCGGGCAGACACTGTCGGTCTGGGTCGGCGACGGCGGACACCTCACCGGCGCCGGCGGCACCGGCACTCCGGACGGCTTGTTCGCCGGTGGAGCCGGTGGCGCAGCCGGGGTCGGCCTCACCGTGACCGGAGGTGGGGGCAACGGCGGCGGTGGCGGCGCGGCAAGTGCGGTCTGGTCGACGACCGCGCGGGGCGACTCGGCCCTGCTGCTCGTCGGTGGTGGCGGCGGCGCCGGCGGCGGAGAGGGTCCCGCGGTGTATGAATGCGGCGGCCGCGGTGGAAACGGCGGCCGGCCGGCACAGGACGGCCAGGACGGCCCCGGGTCCGACGGATTGGCGGGTGGCGGCTCGGCGTCAGATTCGTCCGCGGATCACTCCGGTTTCCCCGGTGACACCCCTCCGCCCGGCGCGTTCGGTGGTGGGGGTGGTGGCGGCGGCGCGGGTTACGGCGGCTGCGGTGTCGTGTGCCCGAACGTCGGCGGCGGGGGGCACGTGGACAGCATGGGGACCGGTATTACCGGCGGCGGTGGGGGCGGTACCTCATTCGCCGCGTCGAGCGTGACCAGCACCTTCTTCTCCTCCTCGGGCGCGCATGGCGACGACGGTTCGGTCACGATCACCTGGGGCGCACCGTCTGCGACGTCGATCTCCTCGGGCACGGCGGATGTGGGCACGGCCGTGTCGTTGCACGCGTTCGTGGAGCCGTCCGATGGCGGCGGAACCGTGCGGTTCGCCAGCGACGGTGTGACGGTCCCCGACTGCGGTGCCGTCGCGTTCACCTCCGGCGGCGGGCAGAGCTGGGAGGCGACCTGCCTGACCTCGGCGCTCGCGGCGGGCGTGCACGAGATCAGTGCGACGTTCTCGGGTGATCAGGCATACGCAGGCAGCGCATCGAGCGGGTTCTGGACGATCCACCAGCCGACCACGACGACCGTGACAGCGCCCGCAGACCCGGTCCACCCCGGAGATTCCGTCACCCTGGACGCCGCCGTCACCCACGCCAACGGCCACGGATCGGTCGGCTTCACCGACGACGGCACCGTCATCTCCGGCTGTACCGCGGTCTCACTGATCCAGAGCATGGGCGCCTACCACGCCACCTGCACGACCACTGCGCCGGCTGTGGGCGAGCACACGATCACCGCAACCTTCTCCGGTGACACCGTCGCTGACGGCAGTCACGGCAGCACCAGCCTGGCCGTCACCGAACGCCAGACGGTTCCCGCCGCACCGGTGATCGGTCTTGCCGAGGCAGGAGACACCACGGCGCAGATCTTCTTCAACGGGGGTGTACCCGACGGTGGCTCGCGCATCACCGGCTTCACCGTGCTCGCCACCCCAGTCGGCGGCGGCCCCGCGGTACGAGCCGCCGGCACCAGTTCCCCGATCACGCTCACCGGCCTGACGAACCTGGTGACCTACACGGCGACGGTCGCCGCCATCAACGCCGTTGGAATCGGATCACCGTCCGCGCCCAGCGACCCGTTCACGCCTGTCGCTCCGATCAATGTCACGACCGCCGTCCTGCCAAGCGCGACCGTCGGCACGGCCTACTCGGCGGTACTGCACGCCACCGGCGGCTCCGGTGGCTACTCCTGGTCGGTCGAGGCGGGCAGCAGCCTGCCCGGAGGTCTCACATTGCACGCCGACGGGACGATCACCGGCACACCGACCACGCCCGCTACGGCGTGGCAGTTCGCGGTCCGAGTGCAGGACACGACCCTCACGGGGCAGGTCGCGTTGTCCGTGGTCACCATCACGATCGCGCCCGCCCCCGCCGCCGACCTGTCCGCACGCCTGACCCACGACGGAACCTTTCGCAGCGGCTGGTTCGGCCAGTACACCCTGCGGATAGGCAACAACGGTGCACGCGCCACCCACGGCACCATCACCGCGCAGGTACACCTGCCGGCCGGCCTCGTCACCCTCGCCGCGCGAGGCGACGACATGCGGTGCACGGTGCATCCCCACAGCGCCACCTGTACGCTGCGGCGCGCGCTGCATCCCGGCGGCACCGCGAAACTCCAGGTGTGGGTATGGATCGCCGCGCCCCCGGGCCAGACACTGCACGCTCGGGCATCGATCAGTCCCACCGACGCCAGCCCCACGAACAACGTCTCGACCGACTCCGTGCTCATCACGCCCGGTAGATTGTTACTCGCCGTCTGAATCCGCCTGATCGAGGCAGATGATGAATGGCACCGGCGCCACGGTCATCCGCGGTGCTGAGCCGAATCCCCCACCGACCCCTGTCGAGACTTGCGCGCCATCTTTACGTCAGATGAAGCACAGCAGTGAGCACGTAAGAAGGGGAAACAGCGCGGCTGGGCCTTCATATTCCCCACTGACCGACGAATGTGTTGCGCCCATGCGGACCATATGTCCACCGATAACTCCGTTGATGTGAGCTTCGCTCAGGTCGGTTGCGACTGTGACGAACAAGGTGATGGTGGCCCTGTCGAAATCACCGTCGACGTCGATGACGGTGGGCCCGTGTGCGGGAGTCTCAACCGGAGTGAGGTGCGCCCGAAGTTCGCGCTCGCCGACCGCGCCGGACACCTCGGCCTGGCGCACAGCGTAGTGCGACGTCAGATGGATCTGGCTTCGCAGATGAACCGGTTGACCGTCGTACTCACCGATAAACAGCCCGACCGGATCGAGGTTGCTCGAGTTGGACTCGACTCTCCAGTAACCTCCGACCTGCGCGCCGAGGCTCTGGCCGTGCACGCCAGAACCGCTGGCCGGGATCTTGAGGACGAGATCGACCCGCTGCTCACCGACCGACCCGAGAAGCCGTTCCTCGGTGCGGACAAGTTCGACGGGAGCCACCCGAGCAACTCTAACCACCTATCCGCGCGAGACGACCTGCAGTGGTAGCCACCCAGCGTTCGGCTGCCGCTGCGTGTTGTGTCGCCAGATCCGGCCGTCTATCGTCATCCAGCCGGTCGCACCGGCGGCGGAAGGGCGGTCAGCGCATGAGAATCGGAGTTTCCGGAACCCACGGCGTCGGCAAATCGACATTGGCTGCGGGGCTCAGGGAGTGCCTGCCCGACCACGTTGTCGCCGACGAGCCGTATGACGTGTTGGTCGAGCGCGGGCACGAATTTGGATTCCCACCATCGACGGACGATCTGCGTGTGCTGATCGAATTCACGGTCCGCAGCCTCGTCGCGTCGCGCGATCCACACGTCATCTTCGATCGCACCCCATTGGACTATTTGGCCTACCTCACGGCGCTCGGCGCCGACCCAGCCGACGCCGTGGCCGCGGACCCGCTTCGCGCTGCGTTCGCCACCGTCGACATCCTCGTGATCGTCCCGATCAGCGCGGCTGCCGACGCACTACTGCCCGCACCGGCGCTGCCCGCTCTCCGAAGCGCGGCGAATGACGCACTGCTCACTCTTGCGTACGACGATCCGTTCGACGCGTGGCCTGACACGCCGATCCTCGAACTGGACGCACCCCTACCCGACCGGCTCGGCCAGGCGCTCCGCGCGATACGCCAGATAGCCACGGACACGCGATCGCGGACGCCAACGACCGCCGCACCGTGAGCACATCCCCGCCATGACGATGTAGCGATCGTGGGGCGGCGTCCGATTCGTTCTTCAGCAATGGTGCCGCTCAGCATTCCTGTTGCGGGATTGCTCATGGTGGGTCGCTTCCGGGCGTTCAGGAGTGAGCGGGCGTGGCACCGACTGTGGAGGAGTCGGCGCCGCCGCTGGGTCTTGCGATGGCCGCGGCTTTGTAGGCTGGTGAGCGTGCAGGGCGGCCCCCGGTGGAGTGGTGGATGACAGTGGCGTCGTTGACCGCAGTGCAGTCGGCCCTGCTAGCGGAATGGTTGCCCGGGGCCCATCTGGTGCACGACCACAGCTGGGGTCTGGTCGGGACGACTGTGCTGCAGTTGCAGTGGCGCGGCGAGCACTACATCGCCAAGGCGGGCGACGCTTGCGACCATCACATCGCCCGAGAGCTGCGAGCACACCGCGAGTGGCTGGGTCCCTGGGTGAGATCAGGCCGGGCGCCACACCTGGTCCACGCCGACGCCGACGCCAAACTGCTCGTAACGGTTTACCTGCCCGGCCAGTTGGTGCAGGGCCATCCGGCCGAGTACACGCCCGACACGTACCGGCAGGCCGGTCGGCTGCTGGCCCAACTGCACGGCCAAGCGGCCGTCGAGGATAACTCGTTCGAGGCCCGCCAGCAGCGGAAGGTGCTCGCCTGCCTAGACCTGCCCCATGCGATCCCCGCGACGGTAGAAGAGCGGATTCGTCGAATCGTTGCCGCATGGCCCACGCCCAGCAGCAGATGCGTGCCGACCCACGGCGACTGGCAACCTCGGAACTGGCTCGTCGACAACGGCGTGATCAAAGTGATCGACCTCGGCCGCGCCGACCTGCGTCCTGCGTCCACCGACCTTCTGCGGCTCGCCGCGCAACAGTTCAGCGTCAGGCCAGAGCTGGAGCGAGCGTTCCTGGACGGTTACGGCGACGACCCTCGAGAACCTGCCGCATGGCAGCGCCAACTGCTCGCTGAAGCTGTCGGCACGGCGATCTGGGCGCACCAGGTCGGAGACGAACTCTTCGAGCAACAAGGCCATCGGATGATCCAGCAAGCGCTCGGCGCAGCGACTCCGCGGGGTGAAGGATCGTCGTGCGGACGATCGGTGTTGTTCAGGCGGTCGCTCATACGATGACCAGGCGCCCGGTTTGCGTTTCTTCGCAATCTTGGCTGCTAGTTCCCCGACGCTAAAGGCCCATACCAGCACTTCGACTGGTACATGATTGCGGGCTCAGGCACCTGCGGCCCGGAGTGTCAGTCGCCCGGCATTCCGGTGGGCACGGGCGCACCATCGACGTACACGGTGGCGCTACGCCAGAAGCACAGTAGGTCCTGGACGGGCACAGCGTCGTTCAATGGTGCGGGGTAAAACCATGCAACGTCGCGCGCGTCACCGGCGCTCAGGTACGACGCCTGTCCCTTGTAGGCGCAGGTGGTGTGCGTGTCCGACGGTGTCAGCAGATCCGTGCGTACATCCTCGCGCGGCAAGTACCACCGCACCGGCAGCCCGGTCTCGAACAGCGCCACGGGGTGCGTGGACTCGGCCACTAACGTGCCGTCGATCTCCACCCGTACGTGCCGGTCGCTGCGGAGCACATCGATGCGGGCGTAGGGGTCGTGCGGGTGGCTCACCACCAGTTCGTCCTCTTCTCGCCACACGAACCGATCGAAGCGAACGACGAGCCGGCCGTCCAGGGACGGATCGTCGGGGCGGAAGGCGACCTCGCCCACACCGTCGGCGTGTAGGGACGTGCCCGGAGTGGTGTGCCACTCCGGGTGGTACGGCTCAAGCACCGGGCCCAGACGCTCCGGAAGTGGCGCGGGTCGATGCTCGGTCAGGGTGAGATGCAGATCTCTCGGCGGCACAGCATATTGCGGCACGACGCGGCGTGGTTCCCACACCAGCACGGCGTCGCAGGAATCGACGACGGTTTCGCCGTGCAACGCGGCGCGGACACGTTTCTGGGTGCTGACGAAGCGCAGTTCCGGGAGCGAGCGAAGCGCCTGCTCGCGCAGATCAATGGCCATGGTCAAGTGTGCGCCGTCACCGGCCTAAGCGCCAAGGCCGGCCCGGCAGCCGACCGCGAGCGGCGACAAGTGCCGTTCGGCGATGCCGGATGTCGAGATCGCCCCTCACCACAGCGTGTTCGGGCTACGGCAGAGGGCTGGAGAGTCCGGGGGATGTGGTCGGCGCGCACCGTTACCTCGGAGTGAGGGCCCGATACGATGCCGCAAACTGCGCCGATTGAGGATCGGCTTGCGGACATGCAGTGGTGGTTTCATGGGTGCCGGGCGGGGCTTTGTCAACTGGTGGCCGGTTTAGGTGGCGGCGTGCTACTTTCGGCCGCCGGGCGGTCCGATGATCAGCAGCGTCGTCATGATGGCAGCGACCGCCACGACGAACGTGATGGCGAGCAGCAGAGGGCGGGCGAGGAACCAGCGCAGCAGCCTTTCTGTGATGGTGTGATCGCGCGGGTCGTCAGTGGGGGTGTGGCGCCAGTCGCCGTCGAGCAGGTTCTTCCGCTCGAGGTGCCGGTCGAACGGGATGGTTGCGTAGGGCACGATCGCAATGGCCACGGCGGCGGCGATCCGCCGGGCCGTCCACCGCTGATTGACCCCGACAATTCCGGCCGTGAGCGCGTAGGTGATGAAGATGAGCCCGTGGATGGACCCGCCGACCAGTACCGCAACGGGCAGGTCGGCCGCGTACTTGAGCACCATGCCGACGATCAGGATCGTCCAGGTGACCGTCTCCGCGACAGCAGCCTTTCGATAGAGCGCGCCGGGAGAGGTCCGATCGGCGTTGGCGCTCTTTCGGCCTGTGGTGACGGTGATGGGGCGACTCATTGTTTCGATGCTCCTTGGCGGCATGTCGGGGCGATGCAGGCGGTCATCGTGCGGTGTCCCGTCATCGGGTCTCGGGCGATGCTGGTCGGCGTTTGTGGGCGTTAGTTCAGTCCGGCGTAGGAGTGCAGGCCGGAGATGACGAGGTTGACGAAGAAGAGGTTGAAGATGATGGTGACCAGGCCGGCGACGGCGATCCAGGCGGCGGGTTTTCCGCGCCAGCCGGCGGTGGCGCGAGCGTGCAGATACCCGGCGTAGACGATCCAGGTCGCCAGCGAGACGGTCTCTTTCGGGTCCCAACTCCAGTAGGAGCCCCAGGCGACTTCGGCCCACAGTGCGCCGGCGATGATCGCGAATGTGTAGAACGGGAACGCGATGATCGCGACGCGGTAGGCGATCCGGTCCAGGGTGTCGGCCGTGGGCAGCCTCGTCACCGCGCGTCGGCCGGCCAGCGCCCCGGTGAGGGCCCGGTTGTCGTATCGCAGTCGGGCGAGGTAGGCGAGGGAGGCCAGCCCGGAGAACAGGAGCACGCCCGAGGACAGTGAGATCGCCGTGACGTGGACGTTGAGCCAGTAGCTGTTGAGGATCGGCACGACGGGTGCCGATCGGGTGTAGAGCACGGTACCGTCGAGGAAGACCAGTACCGCGATCGGCGTCATGACATAAATGCCCATCGCCCGCGCGGCGTGGTTCTTCCACAGCGCGATGAGCCATCCGGCGACCGCGGCGCCGGTGACCACGAGCGCGAACTCGTACATGTTCGCCCACGGCCCGCGCTGCACAGACAGTCCGCGCAACACCAATGCAGCGACGTGCAGGCAAAAGCCCACGGCGGTGACGATGACGGCTGCCCTGCCGACACGTTCGATCATCGACGGGCCGGTGGAGCCGGGCGCTGTCGGCGGCAGGGAGGGTCCTGCGGACAGTTCCGGCCTGCTGGCCGGCACGTGCGGCGTTGCGCTGGCCGACGCTGCGACCGATTGCGCCGCGACCGACTGCGCCGCGCGGGGCGCCCGGTGGGCGGCGGTCTTCACGACGTGGCACACCAGGGCGACCAGGTAGCCGGCCATCGCGCCCTCGAAGGCGAGGTCCGACAGGTCGGACAGCGTCTGGTCGATCACGCGTGGTCTCCTCGGTCGGCACGTGCGGTCAGCGTGCTGGGTACGTACCTGCCCGGCCCGGCAGGATGACGGGTGGTCCCGGGCCCGCCGGCACTAGCCGGCGACATCGGTGTAGGTGGACAGCCGGTGGCTGTCGGCGAACACGCGCCGCTGCCCGTGGTGCGCGGAATGGAAGGCATCGGATGCGAGATACGCCTGATAGGCGTCCTTGTCGGTGAACTCCAGTACGGCGAGATAGCTACGGTCGTCCTCGTTGGGTCGTAGCAGGAGTGAGCGCCGCAGTCCGGGCACGGCGGTGAGGGTTGCCTTCATGCTGGCGGTGAATGCCTGCTCGAATTCCGGCCGGTTGCCCGGCGAGACGGTCAGTTCGGTAACAGCGGTATACATTGATTCCTCCCTGTCGGGTCCTGGTGGTATTCCGGCGGTGGAGTGTTAGCTGACATCGCGGCGGATCGAAGTCCGCACGGCGATGGCGGTGATCACGACGGCGTATCCGATCATGACGAGCGCGGCGAGCCACGGGTTGAGTAGCACGGCGCCGGTCGCGGAGCCGAACGCGCGGTGCCCGCTGAACGCCAGGGACTGAACCGCACCGCCCGGCAGGTAGGGGTAGATCGGCCGGACGGCGGCAATGCTGTTGATGGTCTGCTCGATCGCGAACAGGTAGACCAGCAGCACCCCCACGGCGACGATCTGGTTGCGCAGCAGCGCGCCGACCGCGACCCCGACGGCCGTCATGATGGCGATGGCCGCGGTGCCGCCGACGATGGCGCGGGTGAGCCCGGCCGCGGACAACGTGCCGTTGAGCAGGCTCCGGGCCGACAGCCACGGCGCGGCAACCGCCGTGCACACCGCGACGACGATGACGCCGACGATAAGCCCGTAGCCGGCCAGCACGATCAGCTTGGCGCTGATGAGCCGGCCGCGATGGGGGACGGCAAGATAGCTCGCGGTGATGGTCCGGTGGCGGTATTCCCCGGCGACAGCCGTGATTCCAACGATCGCCGTGATCATGTAGGCGGTCTGTACGCCGCCGATCAGCGCACCGGTGAAGATGTCCAGCGGGCTGTGGTCGCTGGGGTTCGCACCGGCGACCGTCAGGATCGTCACGAGCACCGCGACGGCGACTGCAACCAGGCCGAGGACCCACCAGGTGCGGGTAGTGACGAGTTTGCTGACCTCGATATGCAACGCTACGCGCAGTCTGGCACTTGCGTCGCCGCCCTGACGTGTCGTGGCGACGTGCTCGAGTGTGGGTGCGCTCATCGGCTGGCTCCCACCGTGTCGGCCGACACGGCATCGGTGTCGGTGAGTTTGAAGAAGAGGTCTTCGAGATTCCCTGACTCCGTGACCAGCTCGGATAGCGCAATGCCCGCATCGCGCGCCAGCTCGCCTACTCTGGCGGCATCCACACCGTGCAGCACAAGCGTGTCCTGTCCGACGGTGTCGACCACCGCCGATGCATCGCCATGCGAAGCGATCGCCGCCGACAGGCCGGCCGCGTCGGTGCAGGTGACACGCACCGCGGTTGTTCCGACCGCGTCCACGTCACCGTCGAAGACGACGCGCCCGTGATCGATGACGACGACCGCGTCCACGATGTGCTGCATCTCGGTGAGCAGGTGACTGGATACCAGCACGGTGTGGCCGGCCGCGGCTTCATCGCGCAGCAGGCCGCGGAGCCAACGGATGCCCTCGGGATCGAGTCCGTTCGTGGGTTCATCACAGATCAGCACCGGCGGGTCGGTCAACAGCGCGGCGGCAATCCCGAGGCGCTGACGCATCCCCAGCGAATAGCCCCGCACATGCTGCCGGCCGGCGGCGGCCAGGCCAACCCGGTCGAGGACCTCGTCGATCCGCTTGTCGGGGATACCGGCGGCGCCCGCGTACGTGCGCAGATGATCGCGGCCCGAACGGCCCGGGTGAAACCCGTTGGCTTCCAACAAAGCACCGACCGTCGCGCTCGGCGAGTCCAACTCCTCATACCGCCGCCCGCCGATCAGCGTCTGACCCGCCGTCGGCGTGATCAAACCCAGAAGCATCCGCAGCGTCGTCGTCTTGCCGGCTCCGTTCGGGCCCAGAAACCCCGTCACCCGGCCCGGCTGGACCGTGAAACTCACGTCATCGACCGCCGCGTTCCGGCCGAATCGTTTACGGACCGCGTCCACCCTGATCTCGCACGGGGCTTGTCGTGTTTGCATCGAACTTCCTGCCTGCCAGTCGCTACAGCGATCGGCACTAACGTAAGAAGGGCACAGCGCACGTGATTGACACTATGTACAGGTACTATACAACGTGTAAGGAAGGGGGTGCACAGCGATGTCAGTCACGCCGACAGGTCCAGTCGCGCGGTGGGACGCGACCGTGGCCGAACACAAGCACCAGCAGCTACTGCGCATCGGTCGAGCTGCCGTCGAGCTGGTCGCCGGCCAAGGAATCTCCGCGGCAACAATGACCGCTCTTGCCCGGGCGGTCGGCGTTTCGCGGGCCACGCTCTATAACTACGTCCCGGACGTCGCCACTGCGATCCGGCGCTATCTCGCCGCGCATACAGAGGACTTCTACACCGCTGTTGCCACCGCCGTCGCCGAAGAAACCGGCGCCGAAGCGCAACTGCGCCGTTACATCAGCGAGCAAGTTGCATACGCGGCCGGGCACGACCACCGCGTCGCCGCTGCACTGGCCGCAATCGGTGCCGCAGTCCCCGAGGCCGACTCGGCCACCGCACACGGAAAGCGCCACCCAGAAATACTGGAACGCATCCTCGACGACGGGGTACAAACCGGGATCTTCCGCGCCGCGCCCGCGGGCGTGCACGCTACCCTGATCATCCGACTGCTCTACAGCACCCCGACGCTGATTGATGACCTCCACCTATCACAAGCCGAAACCACCTCAGCCATCACCGACCTCATCTTCCACGGCATCAGCCCCGCCGAGCCCCGTACCCCCACCCAACGCACGCCGGCACCGCGTAGCACTGCGAGATGACGTCGAGAGATGATCGACATTGCGGCGCGCCCGAGAGCAGCACGAACCACGACGCTCGAAATCAGTAGAACGGGCTTCACCTTTCTCCCGTGGGTCGGACGCGTCCCGGCACCAGGTGCGGAGCCCTGACCGGACCGGCATAGATCGGCTGCTCAGCAGCCGTGCGCAATTGGATCTTCGTCACCACATGACCCGCCCTGACGCATCGCCGGAGCTGGGTGCCATACGGACGGGCCGTGGTGCGAGGCAAGACTGTCACGCCGTGAACGCTGTGCCGACAACAGATAGTCAACCGACGTGAGCGCCGCTTGAAACTCGGCGCGCTCCCTGCCGACCGAGGTAGCGAAGCGGCGCCATCGCCGGGTTGGCGTGGCCAGCCATGTCGGCGATCTGCCGCAGGTGCACTCCGAGATCCCCAAGTCGCGTGAGGAACTTACGCCGGCAAGATGCGCAGCGCGACCCACGCAGGTCCGCATCATCTAGCTATTCGCGCTCGAGGCGCCCGCGCGGGTGCCTCGGGTGGACGGCCGGTGACGGTAGACCGAGGATCGCGCGAGCCGCCAATCGCGGCGACGAACAACGGCGCCAATCGATGACACAAATGGGGCACGAGTTGTCCACCCTGACCCGGCAGGTCGGCACCAAGAACGACGCCAGCATGGGAGATGTCGGCTTCTCGCCCCGCGGTCGGTTCACGAACACCAAGCCGAGCGTTCCCGCTGGTCAGGGCTCTCCCCGGTTGGACTCGAGTAAATATGACGCACATCACGGTGGAAAACGCAGATCATAGCATTTGATATCGCTTGTATTGCAACCGCTCTCGGACTTCTCCAAGTCCCGGACGATCACGCCAGATCACCGGTTCGGTTTCCAACGATCGACGCGTGCCGGAGCAACGCTGCTAGACACCGCCCGGGCGTTCCCGCGCGCCCGGCCCGCGATGCTCACCGCGCTGGAGATCCTGCTGTGACGGATCGTGCCCGGCACGACAGCGCGGCCGGGCACGCTTACCTTCAACTTCGGGCGCGGGCAAAGGCGGCCGACCGCGCCACAGACGAATACCTGCGCCTGTACGCGCTGGAGGGGCTGGTCGCTCGGCTGGCCGCTTCCCCTCGCAGGACGGACCTGGTCGTCAAAGGCGGTGCGCCTCTCGCCGCTTACGATCTGCGTCGCCCGACCGCCGACCTCGATCTGTCCAGCCTCTTCCTGTCGAACGAGGTCGACGCCCGTTACGTCCATGATCATCGACGTAGCACGCACCGAGCCCCCACGCGACGACGGGCTCGCGTTCGATACCCGGAGCACGACGGCGCAGGTCATCCATGACGAGGACGAGTACCCGGGAGTCCGAGTCAGCATGACGGCCCACCTGACGACCGCCTTAGAATCGGTCCCGGCAGGCCGGACGACATCCCGCACTCCTCCGCCCGGTTGCGAAGGCACACCGCACGGGCAACAGTCCGAACAACAACCATCGAGCCACCACACGTGATCGCGTGCGCGCCCTCCCACCTGCAACGCTACGGTTTGCTTGCGCTTCGGCTGCGCCGCAGCAACGGCCGTTGTGATCGCCCACGATTGCCCTGCGGACTGCTCGCGACCACTCACGCGGTGGGTCCCGTCGATCTGAAGCGGGAACGCCCCAGACGCCTTCGATAGAAGGATCGGAGGCGCGTCCAGCACTCGGGATCGCGCGACGGGAGCGGTGTGTCGAGGGCCAGGCGCGTTCGGCTGGTCAGGGCTCCCCCGGTTGGACTCGAACCAACAACCGTCCGATTAACAGTCGGATGCTCTGCCAATTGAGCTACGGAGGACCGGCTCCCACACGTGCATGCAAACCAACAACCGTCCGATTAACAGTCTGACGATTGCCGGCTCCCACGCGTGCGCGCGAGTGCCTGTTCAGGATAGCCGATGACGCGAGCCGATTCGCACCCGTCGCCCCCCCGGATCCTGACCACCGTCCCGCCCCGAGCCTCGGCTGCAGTGACACCCCGCCCGGCCTCGGGCGACACGCCCGACCGCGGGGTGACAGGCGTTCCCGCGGGAACGCGGGGTACGGCCGCGGACATTGTTTCCGACCCGATCGGGAAGACTGTGATGACAGGTCAGGACGAAGGAGGGGTGACGTGATCCGACTGTTGGTGGGTGCTGCCATCGGGTACGTGCTGGGCTCGCGCGCCGGGCATGAGCGTTACGAACAGATCAAGCGGTGGGCCACGAAGCTGGCAGATCACCCCGCCGTGCAGGGCGCGGCAGGTGTCGTGCGGGCGAAGGTCGGTGACGTTCTACCCGGAGCCAAGCGCAGCGGCTGACGGGCGATCAGCGAGCGGGCCTAGGCCGCTTCGGGGGCCGGATCTCCACCCCGCCCATCAGCGCGAACCCGGTGATGCGCACCACCGGTGATCCGGGCGGCCCGCCGGCGTGCACCGAGTTGTCGAACCCTCCCATGAAGGCGAACCCCCGCACGTCGACGGTCACATCGGGCGGCACCGTCACCTGCACGCCGCCCATCAGTGCGAACACCTGGATGGTCACCTCGGGCGCGGCCAGACGCGCGTCGGTGAGGTCCAACTCGACCCCGCCCATCACGGCCACGGCGTTGAACCTCTCCGGTACCACCCAGGGCCCCTTGCGGACCGCGCCGCTCATCACGGCGACCGCAGTGTGCGACGTGGGGGTACCGCCGATCCGCGCGGAGACGGGCGCCGGATTCGGTGCCGCGACGGGAGTCGCGGGCGGCGGCACGGCCAGCTGGTGCCCCGGCAGATCGCGCGTGATGGGCTCCAGGTCGCCCAGAGTCTTGGCGCCATAGACCTGCGCCAGGCGCTCATCGACCTCCGACACTGTGAGCCGACCCTCCCCCATTGCCTGGTGCAGGACGCGGGCCACCCGCTCGCGATCGGCATCGGAAGCGCGCAGCAGCGCGGGGTCGGGCTGGCCGGATTGCTCGCTCACGCCGGACATGCTACTGCATGACGCCACAATGACCACCCGATTGGTGTCGTGATGACGTCAGTCGGTTCCTGTCTCAGTCCGCGTGCCAGGCCCGGTCCCTGGCTCCGTCATGCGTCGGGGCACGCCCGCCGGCCACAGGTCGCCCACCACCGCGGTGACAGCCTGCGCGAAGCCGGGCGCGCTGGGGTCCGCACCGGCGTCCAACCTCAGCTGCACCACCAGCCCGTCCCGACCGGGGACGCGGCGGAGCACCACCCAACCCCCAGCACCCGCCCAGGGTAGGTACCGGCTGGCGGCAACGGACCGACGGACCCGGTGATGCACGGTGTCGGTGAGCTTGGACAGTCGCTCGGGGCGGATCTGCACCTCGGGCCGGTCCACCAGCACCGCGGTGCCGTCCGGCCAGCGATCCACCTGGTCGGCCACCGTCAGGCCCAACACCCGGTCCGCGAGCCGGGCCTTGGAGATCAGGTGCCAGTCCCATCGCTCGGCGACATCGCCGTCCACCAGCCAGATCCCGAACCGGCTGGCGGCGAGTATCCGGCCGTCCTGGGTCGGCGTCAGCCCCATCACTTGCTCGTCCTTGCCGAGCGCGGCCACCAATGCCGCCGGTGCCCGCCCGGTGGGTCGCAGCCAGCTCACTCGGCGCCTCTGGCCCGGTCGGACAGCGCGCGGCGGTAGGCCATCACGCGGTTGAGGTCGGCGTGCAGTGCGCCGGCCCGCTCCTTGTTGCCAGCCGCCTCGGCGCGACGCAGCGCCGAGGCCAGATCCCGCTCCTGGGCGGCCGCGACGCGTTCGGCCATCCGGGCCAGGATCGCGCCGGCGTACCGGGGCTCGGGCTCCTCGGAGGTGTGCCGCAGCGGCTCCACGGCGAGCTCGGTGACCAGCGACCGGAGCGAGCCCGCGGGCAGGTGGTCGCGCACCCCCGCTACCCAGTCGCCGTTCACCCCCGCCGTCGTCGGCCCGCCGGCAGCGGTGATGGCGTCGTGCAAGGCCGCGTAGGCCGGGTGGGTAAACGCCTCGCCGTGCACCTGGGGGTACCCCGGCGCCACCAGGCTCGGATACTGCAGCACCAGCTTGAGGGTCTCTCGCTCGACGAAGGTGGCCGGATCGGCGGGGTTCGGCCGCGGCGCGGCGGCACCGGCGCCGTCCGCGACATGCCCGTCACCGTCCCCGTTGGCGCCGGCACCCTGATCCGCCGGGCCCCCCGCAGGGCCGTCCGCAATGTCCCCGGCAGCGCCCCCACCCGAGCCGCCGGAAGCGCCGCCCGCCGCGGCACGCGGTGGGCCCGCCGGGCCACTTCGATCCGGGTGCCCATCTGGACGCCCGGACCCCACTCCCCGCCCCTGTCGCTGTCGATTCGGCCGGGCCGCGCGCATCTCGGCCCGAACCCGGGAGCCCACCCTTCCCGGATCCACGCCGACCCGCTCGGCGAGCTCCCGAACATAGCCGTCGCGGGCAGTCTCGTCCTTGATCCGCGCGACCATCGGCACGGCCGCGGCCAGCGCCCCGGTCCGGCCCTCCACGGTCTCCAGGTCGTAACCGGCCAGCGTCTGGGTGATCGCGAACCGGAACAGCGGCATCCGGCCGGCCACCAGGTCTCGAACGGCGACATCGCCGCGCGCCTGGCGCAATTCGCAGGGATCCATGTCCCCTGGGGCGATGGCCACAAAGGTGTTCGCGGCGAAGCGCTGGTCGGAGTCGAAGGCCTTGAGCGCAGCCTTTTGGCCGGCCGCGTCACCGTCGAAGACGTAGATCACCTCGCCACGGATCAGCTCGGAGTCCATCAGGAACCGCCGCAGCACCTCGATGTGCCCGTCCCCGAAGGCGGTGCCGCAGGCGGCCACGGCGGTGGTCACACCGGCCAGGTGCATGGCCATCACGTCGGTGTACCCCTCCACCACGACGACCTGCCGCTGCCGGACGATGTCCCGCTTGGCCAGGTCCAGGCCGTAGAGCACCTGCGACTTGCGGTACAACCGGCCTTCGCCCGAGGTGTTGACGTACTTGGCCTCGATCCGGTCGTCGTCGAAGATCCGCCGGGCCCCGAAGCCCACGACGTCGCCCGCGGCGTCCCGGATCGACCACACGAGGCGTCGATGGAAAGCGTCGATCGGACCCCGCTGGCCCTGCCGCGCCACCCCGGCCTCCAGCATCTCCTCGACCGAGAATCGTTGCCGGGCCAGGTGTTTGATCAAACTGTCCCAGCCAGAAGGAGCGAATCCGCACCCGAAGCGGGTGGCCGCGTCGGCGTCGAACCCGCGCTCTGTCAGGTATGCGCGCGCCGGTGCCGCCTCGTCACCGCTGAGCTGTTCGGCGTAGAACGCGGCGGCCGCCTTGGTGACGGCCACCAGCCGGGAGCGGCTGCCGCGGTCCGGTCGGTGCGTGGCACCGCCCTCGACCAGCGCGATCGTGATGCCGGCCTGGTCGGCCAACCGCTGCACCGCCTCGACATAGGACAGCTGGTCGATCTTCATCAGGAAGTCGAAGACGTCACCGCCCTCGCCGCAACCGAAGCAGTGGTAGTAGCCGCGCGCCACCGAGACGTTGAACGACGGGGTCTTCTCGTCGTGGAAAGGACACAGGCCCTTGAGATTTCCGGACCCGGCCCGCTTGAGGGCGACGTATTCGCCGATGACGGTGTCGATGCGGGCGGCCTGCCTGACCCGCTCCCGATCCGCTTCGGAGATCCGACCCGCCACGTCAGCGAGTGTAGGGGCTGGCGGGGCGAGGGAGGCCGGCTGTCCACAGCCGGGCGGTGACGGTGATCCCGCCGCGCTAGCCGGCGGGTGTCGCCGCGGCCGCGTCCACCAGGTCCCGGGGCAGCGGTCGGCGCGGCTCCCGCACACCGGCCAGGCCGCCGCCGTCGTCCGGTCCGCGCCCACCACCGGCCGGCACCCGGCGGCGGCGCCGCAGCAGGTACAGCAAGCCACCCGTGGCCACCGTCGCGAGTACGGCCAGCACCGCTCGAACCCGACCCCTGCCTGCACGCTCCATGACGTTGATGGTGATCGTCGCGCACGCCCGGTACCAGGGCTTTCACGCAGGGCGAACGCCCACCCGGCCGCCCCATGTTCGCGGCCCGCAGCGGCGGGATCAGCCAGCGCACAGCCGGCGGTGCCGGCCCACCGCCTGCGCGTCGGTCAGCAGCGACACCTGGTCCAGCACCACCCGCAGCCGGGCTGCATCGTCACCGGCCGACCGGTACAGCTCGGCAAACACCGGGTCGAGCACGTCGGGCCCACGCCGGCACATCACCGTCACCAGCTCGGCCAACAGCCGCTGCTGCCGGTCCTGCAGCGCCCGGTGTTCCGGATCGAGCATCACGTAGTGAAAGGCGATGGCCTTGAGCACGGCCACCTCTGCCGACAGCAGCCGCGGCACCGCCAGGTCGCCGGCGTACCGGGTCAGCGGCCCGTCCCCGCAGCGCTTGCGGGTCTCGGCGACCGCCCCGGTGGCGAACCGGCCGGTCAGCTCGCTGGTGAGTTGCTTGAATGCAGAGTTGGCGGCCATCCCGGGAACCAGCCCGATTCCGGCCGCCACCGCCGGCAGCCGCAGCAGGTCGGCCAGTATGCCCGCCAGGTCGTCGGCCGACTCCGGGGAGTAGGTCGCCGCCGCGGCGCCGGCCACCACCAGCCGCTCATCGGCATCCCGCGCGAGCAGCGCGAGGTCGACCCGGCCGGCCGACACTCCATCCTCCACGTCGTGCACCGAGTAGGCGACGTCGTCGGCCCAGTCCATGACCTGGGCCTCCAGGCAGCGCGCGGACGGTCGCGGCACGCCGAGCCGGATCCAGCCGAAGACGTCGACGTCGTCGGCGTACACCCCGAACTTGCCGCCACCCGCCGGCCGCTGCCACGGGTATTTGATCACCGCGTCCAGCGACGCCCTGGTCAGGTTGAGCCCGTCCTGCTCTCCACCCGGCCCGATCACCTTCGGTTCCAGCCGGGTCAGCAGTCGCAGGTTCTGCGCGTTCGCTTCGAAACCTCCTGCTGCGGATCCGATTTCATTCAATGCCGACTCGCCGTTGTGCCCGAATGGGGGGTGCCCGATGTCGTGTGCCAACCCGGCCAGGTCGACCAGATCCGGGTCGCAGCCCAGCTGCTCGCCGATCTCCCGGGCGATCTGGGCGACCTCCAGCGAATGCGTCAGCCTGGTCCGGGGCACCGCGTCCTCGCCGGGTGCAACCACCTGGGTCTTGCCGGCCAGCCGACGAAACGAGCCCGAGTGCAACACCCGGGCACGGTCCCGAGAAAACTCGGTGCGCCCGCCCGCGTGCGCGGCCATCGGCAACGCCGCCGACTTGGCCGGCTCGTGCACCCGGCGTTGCAGATCCTCGTCGGTGTACACCCCGCGTCGCGGCCGGTCGGGGTACTGCACCGGGACGAACATCGGCTCGGTCATCCGATCAGATCACCGCCGAGCCGGCACCGGAGGAACCGCCGACCAACCGGTAGAACAGCGTGCCCAGCACCTCCCGCCGGAGGTAGCGCAGTTCGACGGAACGGTCGGTTGCCGGACCGGTCGTCACCGGCGACACCTGCACGGACAGACCGAGGTCGCGGGCGATCATCCGGCAGCGGGCTTCGTGCCACGGATCGGTGACGATGATCGTCGACGTCCACCCCCGGTCGGCCATCTCGGCCGCCGCGGCGCGCAGGCTGATCAACGTGTCGACCCCCCGGCCGATCGCCACCAGCGCCGAGTCCGGGATGCCGGCATCGGCCAGGTACTGCCGGCCGGCCTCCCCCTCGGTGACGGCGTCTCCCTGTTGACCGCCGCCGACCGTGATGATGTGCTCGGCCGCATCAGCCCGGTACAGCGCGGCGGCATGATCCAGCCGCGCCGCGAACACCGGCGACGGGCGGCCGTTGTACTGGGCGGCGCCCATCACCACGATGGTGTCGGCCGCCGCGTGCTGGTCGGCGTGCGCAAACTGCACGATGCGCACCACGATCCCACCCATCACCAGCGCCGACACCAGCACCGCGCCCGCCAGCCAGCGCAGCAGCGTCCGGCCCAGGCGCATGGGCGCTCCCTCCCGCGGGCGACGAACCGGGCCGCACAGTGCTGTGATCGGTGATGAACCGCGGTGTCAATCATGCCAGCCGATCCGGCGACACCCGCGCGCAGCGAGTACCACGCCGCGGCGCTGCGGGCACCGGGTGCCGGCCGTCTGCCAGGCATGGTGCAATCGAGGGCATGCCGGACATGCCCCGCCACCTGCTACGGGTGCGGTTGCGTGCCCGCGATGAGGGCCTGCCCTCCGGCTGGCCCTTCGACATTCCGGCGGTGGCGCAGCTGCTCGCCGAAGGCTGGGAGGTTCCGCCGGGGGTGACGGTGCTGATCGGCGAGAACGGCTCCGGCAAGAGCACCGTCATCGAGGCGCTGGCCGGCCGGTATCCGCGACTCGGCAACGACCTGGTGGGCCCGACGGTGGTCGGGGATGAGTCGCCGCTCGGCTCCTGGATCTCCCTGCAGACCGCGCCGATGGCCTCCCGGGCGGGCTTTTTCCTGCGCGCCGAGGCGATGCACGACTACCTCGCGCAGCGGGATCTGCAGGCCGGACGCACCGAGCGCTCCTGGGACGGGCGGCCGCTGCTGGCCCGCAGCCACGGTGAGTCGTTCCTGGCGGTGTTGCGCGAGCGGTTCACCACCGTCGGCGTCTACTTCCTGGATGAGCCGGAGTCGGCACTGTCGTTCGCCTCCTGCCTGGGCCTGGTGTCGCTGCTGGATACCCTGCGCGCCGAGGGCAGCCAGGTCATCGTGGCCACCCACTCCCCGCTGATCGCGGCGCTGCCCGGCGCCACGCTGATCGAACTGGGCGACTGGGGTTGGCGCGAAACCCGCTGGGAAGACCTGGAAATGGTGCAGCGCTGGCGCTCGTTCCTGGGCGCACCGGAGGGATTCCTGCGGCACCTGCTGGACTAGGGCCCGCTCCGGGCTCCGCCGGCATTACCCGCCCCGCGGCTCTCGACCCCGACCCCCGGCCGCGGGCTCGGGTCCCGGCGGCCCCGAGTCTCGTCACGTTCGGTTGACTACTTATCCACATTCTGTGACGAAGTGTCCTACCATCTGCTGAGGGTCGGAACATTCCAACGTGAGGATCGAGCGGTGGATGGGACAGCGGAGGGGGAATCCCGCCAGCGGAACGTGCTCGTCGCCGACGACGACAGGGACATCCGTGAGCTGGTCGCGGCGAAGCTGCGCAACGCCGGCTACCACGTGTCGGTAGTCGGAGATGGACTCAGCGCGCTATCGGCGATCAACGACGAGCCACCCGACGTCGCCGTCCTGGACGTGATGATGCCGGGGCTGTCCGGGCTGGACATCGTGGGACAGGTCCGCGCGAACGGCGAGCACGACTCGATGGGCATCATCCTGCTCACCGCCAAGAGCCAGGAGTTCGACGTCGAGAGCGGCTTCGCGGTGGGCGCCGACGACTATGTGATCAAGCCCTTCAGCCCTCGGGAGCTGGTGCACCGCGTCAACGCGGTCGCGGCCCGCCTGCGCGGATGACGCTGGCCGCGGCATTCGGCTGGCTCCTGGGCTGCCTGGCGACACTGTGCATCCTGGTGGCGACGTGCACCGGCGGGTGGCGGCTGCTGCGCCGGCACCGCGAACGTCGCGCCGCCCGGGCCCTCGACCCCTTGCGGCCCAGCGCTTACCAACTCGTCATCGGTGACCCCGCGGAGGTCTCCCAGGCACTGCGCAAGCTGGAAACGGTCGACGGTGCCGCCTGGCCGCCGCTGCAGGATCTGCTGGTGGGGCTCTTCGCCCGGGTGAGCGGGGAGGGACTGGCACCGGTGCGTCGCCTACTGGCCGACCGGAACGTGCTGCAGGACGCGCGCCGCGACCTGACCGCATGCTCCGCGGTCCGCCGGGGTCGGGCCGCTCACCTGTTGGGGCTGGTCGGCGACAGTTCCGCCCTGCCGGACATCGAACGTCTGGTGAGCGACCGAGACCCGGAAATCCGGGTCGTCGCGTGCCGCGCACTGGGCCGCCTGGGGCACGCGCGGGCGGCACGGACCATGCTGACGGCGCTCGCCGGTCCGCGCTCCGTGCCTGCCGGGGTCGTCGCCGACGCCCTGCTGGGTCTGGGACCCGACGTGCAGGACGCGCTTCGCGACGCGCTCGCCCTGCCCGATGCGACCGCCCGGGGCGTCGCCGCCGACGTCGCAGGGCTACGGGGGTTCGTCTCCCTGGGGCCGGCCCTGCGCGAGATCCTCGCCGCGGACGGCGATCCCGACGTCCGCGCCCGCGCCGCCAGTGCGCTGGGCCGGCTCGGAGCACCCGCGGCACTGCCGCACCTGGCCCGGGCCACGCTCCCCGACCAGCCATCCGGAGTCCGGCGGGCAGCGGCCGAAGCGCTCGGTGCGCTCGTCGAGCCCGCCGCCACCGAGCATCTGCGGGCGCTGCTCGACGCGCCCGCGATGCTGGCCGACACCGCGGCGCGTGCCCTGGTGCGGCTCGGCCCGCCCGGGCTGGCGGCGCTGCAGGCGGCAGCGCGCCCAGGCGAGCCATCGGCCGCCGCCGGCGCGCTGGCGGTCGCCTCGCTCCGCGGAGCGGCGTGGTCGCGGTGATCGGGCTCCGGGATACGCTATCTGCGATCTTCGACGCGCTGCGACTGCCGGTACTGGCGTACTTCGTCGCGATCAACACCGGCTATCTGATCATCATCTGCCTCGCCGGGCTCGAGTTTCGACGGCACCTGCGTCGGCAGGCATTCGCCGGGAGCGAGCAGGCACTCAGCAGCCCGCTGACCCCCGGCGCATCGATCATCGTGCCCGCCTACAACGAGCAGGCCGGGATCACCGTCGCGGTCAAGGCGATGCTCGCGTTGCGCTATCCGACACACGAGGTGGTCGTGGTCGACGACGGCTCGACCGACGAGACCTACCGCCGGTTGTGCGACGAGTTCGACCTCGTCGAGATCCCGCGCGTCATCCCGCAGGAGATACCCGTTCGCGCCACGGTGATCTCGGTCGCGGTGCCGCGTGACGGCCGCACGCCCCTAGTGGTGATCCGCAAGACCAACAGCGGGCGCTCGGAAGCCATCAACGTCGGGATCAACGCCGCTCGGATGCCGTTGGTGGCGATGGTCGACGCGGACTCGATCCTGGATCCGGACGCCCTGCTGGTGGTCTCTAAGCCGTTCCTGGACGATCCGCTGCGCACCATCGCCACCGGCGGCGTGATCCGGGCCGCCAACGGTTGTCGCGTCGTCGCCGGCCGGGTCACCGACGTTCGCATGCCGCGCGGATGGACCGCTCGCATCCAGGTGATCGAGTACCTGCGCGCGTTCCTGCTCGGCCGCACCGGATGGTCCCGGTTGCGCTCGCTGATCCTGATCTCCGGTGCCTTCGGCCTGTTCCGGCGGGACGTGGTGGTGGCGGCCGGCGGGCTGGATCCGGATTGCATCGGCGAGGACTTCGAACTGGTGATGCGCATCCACCGGGCCATGCGCCGGCGGCGGCGCGCGTACCGGGTGGTGTTCGTCGCGGAACCGGTTTCCTGGACCGAGGTCCCGTCGACGCTGGCGGTGCTGGCGCGGCAGCGGCGCCGCTGGCACCGCGGGCTGTGGGAGGTGCTGTGGAAGTACCGGGGAATGACAGGCAATCCCCGCTATGGACGCATCGGGCTGTTCGCGCTGCCCTACTACTGGCTGTTCGAACTGCTGGCGCCGGTGCTTGAGCTGGCTGGTCTGGTGCTGATCCCGCTGGGGCTGATCAGCGGACTGGTCAACGTCCGCTACGCCATTTCGTTCGTGCTGGTCGCCTATGTGTACGCCATCCTGGTCGCGCTGGTCGCGCTGTGCATCGAGGAGTTCTCCTTCCACCGCTACCACCGGTGGCGGGATCTGGGCGTGGCGTTGCTGGCCTGCGTGGCGGAGAACTTCGGCTACCGGCAGCTGACGGCCTGGTGGCGGGTGCAGGGCCTGGCGGCCGCACTGGCCAGGCGCAAGCAGGTCTGGGGAACCATGACCCGCGAGGGCTTCGATACGGGAGACGCCTGAGATGGCCGGCACCACGGCCGGGCAGCGGCGTCGTGCGGCGGATCCGGCCGGCCCGAGCGCGGGCGTGCCGGGGCCGGGCGTGCCGGGGCCGGGCGTGCCGGGGCCGGGCGTGCCGGATGAGGAGCCGGCCGCACCGCCTCGCGCGGCGAGCCGCCCACGGTCATGGCTGCTGCTTGGATCCAGGGACACGCTCGGCCGGCGGGTGCGCCGACTGGTCGGCGCGATGCTGGCGCTCATCGTCCTGGTAGGCGTGGTCGCGGTATCGGCCCTGCTCGATGCGACGTCCGACCTCGGTGAGTTGACCAACGGGTACGGGCCGGCTGCGAATGCCAATGACGCGGCGTTGACCCACATGGTCGACGCCGAGACGGGGGTGCGCGGCTTCCTGCTCACCGGTCAGGAGGCGTATCTGGAGCCGTACCAGCACGGGGCGCCGCGCGTGCTGGACAGCCTCGACGATCTCCGCGGCGCGCTGGCGTCGGTCGGCGATCATTCGCTGGATGCGCAGATCGCCGAGCAGCGGTCCATCGCGGGGCGGTGGCTCGCCGAGGTAGCAGCCCCCACGATGGCCGGACGGCAACCAACCGAACAGCTGCAGGCCACGGGCAAGGCCCTGATGGACCGGTTCCGGCTGGTGAACGCCGCGGTCGGCACCGCGTTGACCGCGACTCGCAATCAGATGCGAACGGCCGCGACCGAACGCAGCACCGTCGCGCTGATCGTTATCGCCAGCTCGGCCGCGGCAGCGCTGCTCATCGGTGCGGGGTACGGGCTACGGATGTCACGCCGCCTGGTGCACCCGCTGACGGGTCTGGCACGCGCCGCCGAGCGGTGGACCGCCGGCGACCTGGACCTTCGCGCCGACGAGCGGGACGGACCGCTTGAGGTTCGGGCGATCGCGCACGCCTCCAACCGCGGCATCGATGCGATGTTGACCGCCCAGCAGGCCTCCCGGGCCGCGGCCGCCATGCGCGAGCGTGTCCGGCCGCTGACCGCGGCACTGCGGGTCGGGCTCGACCCGCGCACCATGAGCCAGACCCTGGTGATCGGGTTGGGCGCCGCCTACCAAGTGGACCGGGTGTGGCTTCGCACCTTCGACGACAATCGAGTGCCCAACTTCGCCCTGCAGTGGCACGCCCGCGCGATGGCTCCGCTGCCGGACCCCGACGACGCCGAGGACACCGCGCTGCGGGCGCTGGCCAATGCGCTGTGGTTCGGCGACGGGCTGCTCGCCGTCGACGATCACCGCACGATGCGCGAGAAGCGACCCTGGAGCGCAGTGCTGGCCTCGGCACGCTTCGCGCAGGCTCGCTCGTCGGTCCTGGTGGCGATCGGCGAGGGCTCGTCGGCCATGGGCCTTTTGACGTTGTCGCACTGTACGGCGCCGCACGCGTGGACCAATACCGAGCTGGGCCTGATCCGAAACGTCGGCGCGGAACTCGCGCAAAGCCTGGTGCAGAGCACCATCCTCAGCCGTCAGCACGAGGTGATCGCCCAACTGCGCGCCCTCGACGAGACGAAAAGCGCCCTGGTGTCGACGGTCTCGCACGAGCTGCGGACCCCGCTGACGTCGATCAGCGGATACCTCGAAATGGTGCTGGACGGTGACGGCGGCCCGCTTCCGGGTCGAGCGCGAGACATGCTTTCGGTGGTCGACCGCAACACCCGGCGGCTACGCGCCCTTATCGAAAACCTGCTGACCGAATCCCGGATCGAGGCCGGCCGGATGCGCGCCACCCTCACCCGGGTCGACATCCACGACGCCCTGTCCACCGTGATGGCGTCGCTGGCGCCGGTGGCCGAGGCCGGCGGGGTCGCGCTGAGCCTGCAGCCGCACAGCCGGGGATCCCTGATGGTCGACGGCGACCTCGGGCAGCTCGAACAGGTGGTCAGCAACCTGGTGGCGAACGCGATCAAGTTCACGCCGGCGGGCGGGACGGTCACCGTCGGCACCGGCATCGACCCGGACCATGCCGACAACGCCACCATCACGATCACCGACACCGGGATCGGAATCCCAAACACCGAGGTGGAGCATCTGTTCGACCGCTTCTTCCGCGCGTCGAACGCGGTCCAGGCGGAGATTCCCGGCACCGGCCTGGGGCTGTCCATCGTCCGCGAGATCATCCAGGCGCACCGAGGATCGATCGATGTGCACTCCACGCTCGGCGACGGCACCACCTTCGTCATCCGGCTTCCCGCCGTCTCGCCCGCCGGATCCGCTGCTCGACCATAGCCGGTCGATCGGCGCGGTGCCCGGGACTAGATCCAGCCGCGGTCGGTGGCGATGCGCACCGCATCGGCGCGGGTTCGGGCCCCAGTCTTACCGATGACGGCGGACAGGTAGTTGCGCACCGTGCCCTCGGAGAGGTACAGCCGGCGGGCAATATCCGCGACGGTCGACCCGTCGGCGGCGGCGTTCAGCACATCGCACTCCCGCGCGGTCAGCGGGGAATCGCCCACCGCGAGGGTCTCCACGGCCAGCGCCGGATCCACCACCCGCAGGCCCGCGTGCACCCGGCGGATGGCGTCGATCAACTGTTCCGGCGGGGCGTCCTTGACGCAGAATCCCGACGCTCCGGCCTCCAGGGCGCGTCGCAGGTAGCCGGGTCGCCCGAAGGTGGTCAACATCAGCACCCGGCAGTCCGGCACCCGCTCGCGCAGCGCAGCCGCCGCGGCCAGCCCGTCCAGCCCCGGCATCTGCACGTCCAGCAGCGCCACATCCGGTGACGAGTCGACCGCGGCGGGCACCACCTCGTCGCCGCGGCCCACCTGCGCGACCACCTGCAGGTCGTCCTCGGTGCCCAGCAGCGCGGCCAGCGCACCGCGGATCAGGGCCTGATCGTCGGCCAACAGGATGCGGATCATCGGGGCCGCCGTGCGACGGATCCGGACGGTCCGGCCGCCGCCGGGACCACGGCCAGCACGCGGAAGCCCCTCTCGGCCAGCGGACCTGCCGTCAGCGTGCCGCCCGCGGCGCGCATCCGCTCGCCCAGCCCCAGCAGGCCGCCGCTGCGCACCCCGTCGGCAGGTCGGGCCACGCCGGGAAGGTCGGCGCCGACCATCCGGGGCCGACCCGCGCGTGATCCGCTGCCGTCGTCGGTGATCTGCACGCTGGTGCGGGTCAGCTCGATGACACAGCGGCGGGCATCGGCGTGGCGCAGCACATTCGTCACCGCCTCGCGAACCACGAAACCGAACACCTCCCGGCCGGCCGGCTCCACGTCGTCCACCGCGGTGGGCAGGTCGGCGTGGATCCCGGCAGCCGTCAGTACCGACCTGGCCACCGCCAGCTCGCCGGCCAGCGACACGTCCCGGTAGCCAGCCGCGGTCGCCCGCACATCCGCCAGCGCTTCTCGCGCCAGCCGCTGCACGTCGTCGATCTCGGTCGCCGCACCCGTCGGATCCGCTGCCGATCGATCGAGCAGCCGCCGCGCGAGCCCGGCCTTGACGGCAATCGCGGTCAGCGAGTGGCCCAGGATGTCGTGCAAATCGCGACCGATGCGCGCCCGCTCGGCGGCGACGGCGGCACGGGCCAGTTCGTCGCGGGTCTCGCGCAACTCGATGGTCAGGCGGATGTTCCCGGCGAACCCCGCCATCCACAACGTCAGGGCGACCAGGGTCAGCGCGAGCTCCCACGGCAACGCGTCGCCCGCTGCGCCCGAGACCACCAGCATCGCGACGGCTAGTGTCACCGCGATCGCCACCGCCCAGGCCAGCGGGAACATCATGGCCGCGGCGACGCCGACATAGATCCACAGCCCGGTCACGCCGGTGCCACCGACGACGATCATCGGCACCGTGATGGCGACCATCACGGCCAGCGAGCCGAGCTTGGTCCACGACCCGGCGGGCGTCTCGGTAAAGCCGCCGGCGACCCGAACGGGAAGCAGCATGTAGCAGACGCCGAACACCACGGCCAGCGCCTCGAAGGCCACCACGGAGGCCGTCGAACCACCCGAGGTGGCCGCCTGCACCATGGCGATCACCAGGAAGCTCAGCCCCACCAACGACCCGGCGTACCAGCGCCGCCGCCCCGAGATCCGCCGCTTGCGCAGTTCCTCGGGCCCGGGCGCCACGACGAGCGGCGGGACGGCCGTGCGCTCCGCCGCGGCGGCGGCCGATCCTCCGAGGCCGGACGCCGCGGAGGCACCGAACAGATCGCGCCAACCGCCGCGCAACCCGGCCAGCCCGGCGCCCCGGCCCAGCGCCTGGTCACGCTGCCAGTCCGCGCCTTCGGCACGTTCCCGAGCCGGGGTGTGCTCCGGGGTTTCGTCACCGCTGGGCTGCGTCACCGTCCCATCCTCCCCCGACGGCCGCCGTCGCTGCCCGGGCCGTGCGGGGACCGGCGTCGCCGAATGCCGCACGGTCCCCGGCCCGGCCGTCACGCCTTGCGGCCGCTGCGCCGGTAGGCGGCCATCGCCAGCAGCCCCAGGCCGACCGCCCAGGCGGCAAGCACCAGCACCCCGGTCAGCGGGATCGCCTGATGGGCCAGCGGCTCGCGGGCGATCTCGGCGGCCCAGTACGACGGCAACGCCTTGGCCACATGCTGCAGCAGCGACGGAAACTGGCTGACCGGGAACCACAGTCCGCCCAGGATGGCCAGCGCCATGTAGGTGAGCATGGTCAACGGCTGCGCCGAATCGACGGTCGCCACGAAGCCGATCACCAGGCCCAGGACCCCGAACGGGATCAGCGAGAGCCACAGCGCGAGACCGCATCCCAGCCACTGGGCGAACGTCAGGTGTGCGCTGCCGAACGCCACCCCGGCCAGGAACACGAGCACGATCGCCGGCAGCGCCACCAGCATCGCCACGGCCGCCTTGGCGATCAGGTACCCGCGAGCGGACAGCGCTGACAGCCGCAGTTGCCGGTTCCAGCCGGTCTGCCGCTCGATGGCGATGCGGGCTCCGGCGTTGATGGTGGCTCCGATGCCGCCGTAGGCAGCCATGGACACCATCAGGTAGGCGCCGACGTTGATGCCGGCCTCGGTCTGATCGCCATAGAGGTTGTTGAACAGCAGGTACATCACCACCGGTAGCGCGACGGTGAACAAGATGAATCGGGTGTTGCGGAACGTGGAGCGCGCCGTGATCAGCGTGTAGCTCAGCGCAATGCTCATGCCGGAGGTCCTCTTCTCGGGACGGGTGGTGGGGTCGGGTCGGGCGGCCGGCGCGGCGGCGAAGGTGCTCATGCCGCCACCTGCGTCGCATTCGCGGTGAGTTCGAGGAATGCATCCTCCAGGTTGCCGGTGCGAATCTCGATGTCGTGGCTTGCCGGGAACGCGGCCAGCAGCGCGCGCAGCGCGCCGTCGGAGTCCGTGCAGCGCAGCACCATCCGCGGACCTTGCTGCTCCGCGGACGCCACCCCGGGCAGGTCTCGAAGTGCGGCGACGGTGGCGCCCGGTATGGCGGCGGTGATCGCCCGCCCGGCGACGGTCGCCTTGATCTGCGCGCCGGTGCCGTCGGCGACGATCCGGCCGCGGGCGAGCACCACCACGCGGTCGGCGAAGTCGTCGGCCTCCTCCAGGTAGTGGGTGGCGAACAGCACGGTCTTGCCGGCGGCGGTGGCTTCCCGCATGGAGGCCCAGAACGAGCGGCGCAACTCGACGTCCATGGCAACCGTGGGCTCATCCAGCACCAGCAGGTCCGGGTCGGGCACGAGGGCCAGCGCATAGCGCACCCGCTGCGCCTGGCCGCCGGAGAGCTTGGTGGTCTTCTGCCCGGCGATCTCGCTGATGCCGGCGCGCTCGATCGCCTCGTCGACCGGCAGCGGATGGCGGTGCAGCGCCGCGAACATCGTCACCAATTCCCGCACGGTGACGTCGGGCAGCAGCGCACCCGATTGCAGCATGGCGCCGACGCTGCCGGCCTGCACGGCGGTGACGGGGTCGGCACCGAACACCGTCGCCGAGCCGGCATCGGGTGCGGTCAGGCCGAGCAGCATATCGATGGTGGTGGACTTGCCGGCTCCGTTCGGGCCGAGGAAGGCGACCACCTCCCCGGGGGCGATGGTCAGGTCGACGCCTCGGACGGCGTGCACCTGGCCGAAGCTCTTGTGCAGGCCGGTGAGCCGGACGGCGGCGCCGTCCCGGACGCTCGGCGCGGCGGGTGGGGTGGTTCTGGCAGCTGAAGTCGTCATGCCCAGTAGCCTGCCGATCGGCGGCGAGCGCCGGCAGCGCCGGACGTCACCCGTTCGGCATGACATCCGTCATCAGGGTTCTCGGTTCGACCCCGGAGTGCGTGCGAGAGTTGTTACGGTGCGGGCGTGACGATGACGATGCGCCGCCGCCGCGCCACGATTCGGGGGGCCGTGCTGCTGGCGACGCTGGTGGCGGTGTCCGGGTGCTCTGCCGCCGTCTCCGGTATGCCCCGCGCCGCCCCCACCACTGCCACCGCCACTGCGGGGTCGTCCACGTCGACCGGGCCGTCCGGGTCCAGTCCGGCCCCCGACGCCCCCTCAACGAACCCGTCACCGATACGTCCACGGCCGCCCGACGGCACTGGGTCCTCGTCACCGGCCACCGGGTCATCGCAACCCGACGCGCTGCCCCCGGGCGAGATGGCCGGCTCCGCCGGCGCGGGAGACCCCTACTACCCCACCGCCGGAAACGGCGGATACCAGGTCGACTCCTATCGCGTGGCGTTGACCTACGACCCGGCCACCGAACACCTGGACGCCACCACCACGATCGCCGGCACCGTCACGGCCGGGCAGCCGCTGGGCCGTTTCGACCTGGACCTGCAACCGAGCCTGGTGGTGTCGTCGGTGACCGTGAACGATCAGAAGGCGGCCTTCGATCAGCAGGCCGCGGAACTGGTGATCACCCCGGGGCGGGCACTGGACCCGGCGGGCGAGATGACGGTGGTGGTCAGCTACACCGGCACGCCGGGGATGATCGACGGCGGCGCGGGCGGCTGGTACCACACCCAGGACGGCGGGGCACTGGCCGCCGGGGAGCCGTTCTCGGCGTCCGCCTGGTATCCGGTCAACGAGCACCCGTCGGACCCGGCAACGTTCTCCGTGACCGCTACGGTGCCCGACGACTGGCAGGTGATCTCGAACGGCATCAAGTTCGACGGCGCGCTACCGAAGGCACCGGAGGGCATGCACTCCGTGCGCTTCGACGAGAATCGTCCCATTGCCAGCTATCTCACCACCATCCTGATCGGCAAGCTCACCTTCACCACCGACACCTACGACGGCAAACCGATCCTCAACGCGTTCACCTCGGCGGGATCCGAGTCCAAGGCCCTCGCCGCGAAGACGCCGCAGATCCTCGAGGTGCTGAGCAAGCACTTCGGGCCCTTCCCGTTCGACTCCTACGGCGGCATCTACACCGGCGAGAACCTCTCGTTCGCCCTGGAAACAGCGACCCGGCCGGTGTACGCGAGCTGGGTGGATCTGGACACGGTGGTGCACGAGACGGCACATCAGTGGTATGGCGACGACGTGATCATCAAGGACTGGAGCGACATCTGCCTGAACGAGTGCTTCGCCTCCTACGCGCCCTGGCTGTATCACCAGGACGTGGACGGCGCCGACCTGGATGCGCGGTGGCGCTCGCAGATGTCACAGGTCGCCGGCGACACATCGTTCTGGTCGATCCCGTTGGTGGACATGGGTGCCGGCAACGAGTTCACCTCAGTCTACGACCGGGGCCCGCTGGCGATTCACGCGCTGCGGCACGAGATGGGCGAGCAGGCGTTCGCGCAGCTACTCACGGGCTGGATCAGCACCTACGGCGGGCATAACGCCAGCTTCGACGACCTGGAGGCCTACGCCTCGCAGCTGGCCGGAAAGGATCTCACACCCTTCATGGACGCCTGGTTCCGGGGCACCGTCATCCCGCCGGAGCCCTACCGCACACCCCCAGGTCTGGGCTGAGCCAGGCCCAGCCCCCGCCCCGGCACGGCGCTTATCAACTCCCCTCGCGCGTGCGAAATCGGCTACTCCCGTCACTGCTTTCACAAACGGGCCGAGTTGATAAGCGGCCCCAATCCGGCGCTTACGAACTCGGCAACTCCTGTCCCTCCATTCACAAGCCGGCCGAATTGATAAGCGCCGGGAGTGATGGTCAGGCCGGGACGACGTCGGCGACGATGACGGTGACGTTGTCCGGAGCCCCCGCCGCCAGCGCCAGCGCGATCAAGTCACCTGCCGCCGCATCCCGGTCGGACCCGTCCCGCAGCACCCGCTCGATCTCCGCATGCTCCACATAGTCGGACAGCCCGTCGGAGCACAGCAGGTACCGGTCCCCCGGCATCGGCGCCATCGTGCTGAACGTCGGCGTCACCGACATGCCGTTGAGCGCCTGCAGGATCACGTTCCGCCTCGGGTGCGAGCGGGCCGCCTCCGCGGTGATCGTGCCGACGTCCACCAGGTATTGAACGAACGAGTCGTCCCGGGTGATCTGCGCCAGCTCTCGCGCCCCGCGCCCCGGCAGGTAATAGGCGCGGGAATCACCGATCTGCGCCACCACGATCCGGTCCGCCACCCACATCATCGCGGTCGCCGTGGTGCCCATCCCGTCCAGGTCGGGGTCACGGCGCACCAGGTCGTTGATGGCGTCGGTGCTGCGCCGCACGCAGTCGCCCAGGATCCGGTAAAGGTCGTCCCCGCTTTCGGCGGGATCCGCCTCGGCGAACACGTCGACCACGGTCCGGGAGGCGACCTCACCGGCCACGGACCCACCGATGCCGTCCGCGATCACCGCCAGCTGCTCGCCCAGGTGGAACGAGTCCTCGTTGTGGTCGTAGCGCAACCCCTGGTCGCTGCGGCCGACCGCGGCCACCGAGAACGGCTTCACCCTCGAGCCTCAGCAGCCAACCAGCCGCTCGGCGAGGAACGATTGCACTCGATCCAGCGAGATGCGTTGCTGTGCCATGGAATCCCGCTCTCGGATGGTGACCGCCTGATCCTGCAAGGAGTCGAAATCGACGGTGACGCAATACGGCGTGCCGACCTCGTCCTGGCGGCGATACCGGCGGCCGATCTGCCCGGCGTCGTCGAACTCGACGTTCCATGATTTGCGCAGCGCCGCGGCGAGATCCCGCGCTACCGGCGACAGGTCGGCGTGCCGGGACAGCGGCAGCACCGCCGCTTTGACCGGCGCCAATCGATGGTCCAGGCGCAGCACGGTGCGCTTGTCCACACCGCCCTTGGTGTTGGGCGCCTCGTCCTCGGCGTAGGCATCCACCAGGAATGTCATCAGCGAGCGGGTCAGGCCGGCGGCGGGCTCGATCACATACGGGGTCCAGCGCTCCCCGGTCGCCTGGTCGAAGTAGGTCAGATCCTGCCCGGAGTGCTCCGAGTGGGTGGTCAGGTCGAAGTCGGTGCGGTTGGCGATGCCCTCCAGTTCGCCCCACTCGCTGCCGGCGAAGCCGAACCGGTATTCGATGTCCACCGTGCGCTTGGAGTAGTGCGACAGCTTCTCGGCAGGATGCTCGTAGTGGCGCAGATTCTCGCGTGCCACACCGAGATCCACGTACCAGTTGGTGCGCTCATCGATCCAGTACTGGTGCCACCCCTCGTCGGTGCCGGGCTGGACGAAGAACTCCATCTCCATCTGCTCGAACTCGCGGGTGCGGAAGATGAAATTGCCCGGCGTGATCTCGTTGCGAAAGCTCTTGCCGATCTGGCCGATGCCGAACGGCGGCTTGCGGCGGGCCGACCCCATCACGTTGGCGAAGTTGACGAAGATGCCCTGGGCCGTCTCCGGACGCAGGTAATGCAGGCCGGACTCGTCCTCCACCGGGCCGAGGAACGTCTTGAGCATCATGTTGAACTGCCGGGGTTCGGTCCACTGGCCCCGCACGCCGCAGTTCGGGCAGGCGATCTCGGCCAGCGGGATCGAATCCGGATCCGTGCTGCCCTTCTTGGCGGCCACGGCCTCCTGCAAGTGATCGGCGCGGAACCGCTTGTGGCAGGAGGTGCACTCGATCAGCGGGTCAGTGAATGCCTTCACGTGCCCGGATGCGACCCACACCTGGCGCGGCAGGATGATCGAGGAGTCCAGGCCGACCACGTCGTCACGACCCCGCACGACGGCGTTCCACCACTGGCGCTTGATGTTCTCCTTGAGCTCGACACCGAGCGGGCCGTAGTCCCAGGCCGACCGCGTACCGCCGTAGATCTCGCCGCTGGGGAACACGAAGCCCCGGCGCTTGGCCAGGGAGACGACGGCATCCAAACGGTCGGCGGCCACGGTGGTACTCCTGATCGTGCGGGTGGAGGCTCGCCGGAGCGGGCCGGATGAGGCCTCGAGCCTAGCGAACGGCCCGGTGGCCCAGGCGCCATGGCCCGCCCACCCGATGGGCTCATGCCCGCTCGGCGACCGAACGACGCGACAGGTAGCCCTCCCGCGCGGCGGCGAGCAGCGCCACGATGATCGCAATCGCCTCCGCGACCATGGTGATCCAGCCCGCGACGTTGTCCCAGGTCTCGGTCACCCCCAACAGTCCGACCGTTGCCGAGACGATGTAGCCGGCCAGCGTCAGTGCGCCGAAGCCCAACAGCAACAGCAGCGGGATCCAGTGCCGCCAGGTTAGCAGCGCGATCGCGATGATCACACCGCCGATCCCGTTGATCAGGAATGGCACACCGACCCCAGTCGTGTTGTACCCGTTGCCGAAGTACTCCCATAGGTGGATCCCAGCGGACACCAGCGCGGCGAGCGCCCCGATGATTCGTAGCGTCACGATGACTCCTCCTCGATTCCAGTGCCGGCTCTCCCCGCCGGATGCGGGGAATCCGTCACGTTCCTGCGCCCGGTCCGAATGTGGACAGGATCCGGTCCCGGACGGCATCCATGCGCCACACCGGCGCATCGGACGCGGGTTGCAGGCCGGGTGTCCATCCCCAGCCGGATGTGCGATCGAGCACCGCCCGGTCGCTGGTGATCATCATGATGGGCACCTGGTGGTTCGCATCCGTCCCGGACACCTCGGTGTGCGGCTGATGATCTCCCATCGCCAGGATCACCAGGTTCGGGTCGTCCACGGTGGCGGCAAACGACGCCAGGGTGCGCATGCTGTACGCGATGGTGCGGGCGTAGGCGACGCGCGCATCGGGCGCCGGCGACGCGGTCGAGGCGCCCGCCGGACCTCGGAAGATCGAGCCGTCGCCGACCCGATCCCACGGCACCGCGGCCGGCGGTGTGACCCACGGGCTGTGGCTGGACAGTAGGTCGATCTCGGCCATCACCGGCGGGCGGGGGGCGGGGGTCAGCTCACGCGCGGCGAATGCGCTCAGGATGAACTGGTCGGGCATCAGCGCGTACCCGTAGCGGGGGCCGCGATAACCCAGGTCCGTGCCGGTCAGCAGCCGGTCGAAGCCATAGAACGGTCGGCCCTGCGGCCACCGCCCGGTCATCTCCGGGATGGCCGTCACGGTGCGCCAGCCGGCCCGGGTGAACGCTCGGGTCAGTGTCAGGCGCTGTGCAGCAATCAACTGGTCATAGCGCTGCTGGCTGTCCACCCACACGCCGGACTGCACGGTGGAGTGGGCCAGCCAACTGGCGCCGCCGAAGGTTGGTGACACCAGCCAGGCGCTACGGGCCGAGATGCCGGCCCCCTGCAGTTCCGCCTGCCCGGCATGCAGCGCCGGGCGCACCACCGAGGCGATCTCCGGGTCCGTCAGCGCCACTTGCCCGTAGCTCTCCACGAAGACCAGCAGCACATCCTTGCCGCGCAGCCCGGCCAGCAGCCGGTCGGCGGGTGCGGCCGCGTACGGATCTGTGGCGACGGCAGCGGTGAACTGTTGGCGGTCGGAGGCGTCCCCGGCGGCCTGGGTGAGCGCGGTCCACGCCGCCTGGCTGGTGTTCCCGGCCGCCACCGGCAGGCCCGGCGCGATCCGCGCCTGGGCCAGCGTGCATACCAGCGCGGCGACCGACAGCACGGCCAGCCCGATCAGCGACCGCCTGCGGTGCCGCGCCAGCGCGCCGGACACCCGGATCAGCGCCGCCGGCACCCCGATCAGCAGCGCGACGATGGCGACGGCGGCACCGATCACGGCGAGCACCGCCACGACCCGGCCCGCCGAATCGGCCAACACCCCGACCGCTGGCCCCAGGTAGTACCAGTCGCCGACGACGTCGAAGGTTCGATCGAAGAACGTCAGGAAGCCGATATCCAGCCCCTTGAGGACGACCAGAAGGGCCAGCAGGACGCCTGCCACCGCGGCGCCGATCCGGGCAGCCCGGCGCGGCAGCACCACGGACAGCGCGACGATGACCAGCGCCTCCACCGGGATGCCCAGCAGTCCGACCGGGCCGGTCCGGCCGATCGTGATCGGCACCGCCAGCGCCAGCCACACCAGCACCCCGGCGAGCACGGTCAGGCTGGCCCCCGATGAGAAACCCGTCCCGCCGCGCGCACGCCGGCCGACCGGGTCGGCCCCCACGCGCCGCACAGGCTCCTTGATCACGCCACGCTCCTGAACCACCGCCCCCGCGTCTACGTAGAACGGGATATGAGGGTGAACGCCGTTCGACCGGCTCCGGTTCACCGGCCGGCCTCGGGCACGCTCGCTGGAAAGGAGCGGTTGATTGTCCCCTGATGCGCGCGCCTTCTGGATCTCCGAGCCCGGCCGCGGCGAGATCCGTTCCGCCGCACTGCCCGAGCCGACGGAAGGGGACGTGCTGGTGCGCACCCTGCACACCGGCATCAGCCGGGGCACCGAGTCGCTGGTATTCCGCGGCGCCGTCCCGGCCGAGCAGCGCACCGCGATGCGCGCACCCTTCCAGGACGGCGACTTCCCCGGCCCGGTCAAGTACGGGTATTTGAACGTCGGGCGGGTAGAGCGAGGCCCGGGCTGGCTGCTGGGAAGCACCGTCTTTTGCCTGTACCCACACCAGAGCGCCTATGTCGTACCGGTGGCGGCGGTGGTGAAGGTCCCGGACGGCGTCCCGGCGCGGCGCGCGGTGCTGGCCGGGACGGTGGAGACGGTCGTCAACGCCCTGTGGGATGCCGGCCCCCTGATCGGAGACCGGATCGCCGTGATCGGCGCGGGCATGGTGGGTTGCTGCGCGGCCCGGCTGCTCGGACAGATCCCCGGCGTCCGGGCCACCCTGGTCGATGTGGACCCGTCCCGGGCGGCGATGGCCGCGGAGTTGGGCGTGTCGTTCGCGTCGCCGGGCGACGCGCCCACCGGCTGTGATCTGGTGCTGCACACCAGCGCCAGCGCTGCCGGGCTGCAGCGCGCACTCGAGCTGCTGGCACCGGAGGGCCGGGTGGTCGAGTTGAGCTGGTACGGGGACACGGCGGTGACGGTGTCCCTGGGTGGTGCCTTCCATTCATCCCGGCTGAGCATCGTGGCGAGCCAGGTGGGCACCGTCTCGCCGGCGCAGCACGGCCGCCGGACGTCCGCACAGCGGCTGGCGCTGGCCCTGGACCTGTTGCGGGACCCGGCGTTCGACGTCCTGCTCACCGGGTCGTCGCCGTTCGACGAACTGCCGGACGTGATGCCCCGCATCGCCGCGGGCCGCCTATCCGCGGTGTGCCACACCATCGACTACCCGGACGCGAGGTGAGGGCGATATACACCGTCACCGTCTCCGACCACATGATGATCGCGCACAGCCTGCGCGGCGAGGTGTTCGGACCGTCGCAGCGGCTGCACGGGGCCACCTATGTGGTACAGGCCGCGTTCTCCGCCCCGGCCCTGGACGCGGACGGCATCGTGGTCGACATCGGCCGCGCCGCCACGGAACTGCGTGTCGTGCTGGACGATTTCGACCGGCGCAACCTGGACGACGAGCCGGCGTTCGGCGGCCGGAACACCACCACCGAGGTCCTGGCCAAGGAGATCGCCGACCGGCTGGCCGCCCGGGTCGCGGCGGGGGCGTTGGGTGGCGGCCCGTTGGCCGAGATTGCGGTAACGCTGCAGGAGTCGCCGGTCGCGTCGGCGAGCTACCGGCGGTCCCCGTGAGCGCCGAGCGGGCGGCCGTGACCGCGATCGTCCCGGCGGGGATCGACGACCCGCGGCGGCCGAGCGGCGGGAACCGGTACGACCGCGCCGTTCTCGACGCGCTGCGAGCCGCTGGGTGGCGGGTGCGGGAGGCTCTCGCCGCGGGCATCTGGCCACGCCCCGACCAGGGCGCCCGCCAGAAGTTGGCCAGGTTGCTGGCCGCCGGACCACCGGGCGAGCCGGTGCTGGTGGACGGGTTGATCGCCTCCGCGGCCGCGGATCTGGTGACGGAGGCGGCGCGTCGGCGCCGGATCGTGGTGCTGGTGCACCTGCCGCTGGGTCCCTCCCATCCGGAACTGGCCGCGGCCGAGGCACGGATGCTGCGTGCCGTCGCATCGGTGGTCGCCACCAGCGACTGGACCCGGGATTGGCTCATCTCACACGCAGGGGTGCCGGCCGGCAGCGTCCGGGTCGCCACCCCGGGCGTGGATCCGGTGACTCGGGCGCGGCGCAGCACGACCGGCGGGCGCCTGTTGTGCGTCGCGGCGGTCACCCGGGCCAAGGGTTACGACGTCTTGCTGGCAGCGCTCGCCGAACTGGCCGACTACCACCCGGCTGCGCCGGAGGACGGGTCAGGGGACGCGTTCGCGCCGGCAGTCGAGCCCGGTTGGCGGTGCTGGTGTGTCGGCTCGCTGGAGGTGGAACCGGCCTTCGCTCGTCAGATGCTGGCCGGCGCAACCGAACTGGGCGGGCAGGTGCGGTTCACCGGGCCGCTGACCGGCGAGGCGCTCGCGGCGCGGTACGCCGCCGCCGATCTGCTCGTACTGCCGTCCCGGTCGGAGACCTGGGGGCTGGTGATCACCGAGGCCCTGGCCCGCGGGATCCCGGTGATTGCCGGCGATGTCGGAGGGGTTCCGCAGGCCCTCGGGTGGGCGGGCGGCGATCGACGGCACGGTCGGGCGGGCGACGGCCGACGGCCGGGGCTGCTGGTGCCGGCCGGGGATCCGCCCGCGCTGGCCGGCGCGCTACGCCGATGGCTGGACGATCCGGCGCTGCGCCGCGAGCTGCGGGCCGCGGCCGAACTGCGGCGCACCGGTCTGCCCGGCTGGGACACCACGGCGGCGGGCCTGGCCCTGGCGTTATATGGCCAGTGCCCGCCCGCCGATGCATGCTCGGTGTCCGCCCGGCCGCGGCGGAACGTGGCCGGTGTCGGTGCGGGTCCCACGGCCGGAACGGAGGGTCGGCCATCGCTGTCACGGTAGGTGCCGCCACACCCTCGGCTTGGGGGCTGCCCGGGCGACTGACCCGGGGATGGCTACAGGCCGCCCTCGGGGTGGCGGTCGTCGTCGCGCTACTGGTGCGGTTCGGCGGCGGACCGTTGCTGGCCGCGTTGCGCAGCCTGCACCCGTGGGTGCTGATGACCGGACTGGCCGTGACGGCGGGCGGGACACTGTGCGCCGCCTACCGGTGGCGGCAGATCGCCACGGCGCTGGCCGTTCCGGTGGGGTGGCGTAGGGCGGTGGGCGCCTACTACGGGTCGCAACTGCTGAACTCGACGCTGCCCGGCGGAGTGCTCGGCGACTTGCATCGCGGCCTGCGGCATGGGCAGGACGGCCACCCACTCGGCCGGTCGCTGCGCTCGGTCGCGTGGGAACGCGCGCTGGGGCAAGCAATCTCGGTGCTGGTAACGGCGACGGTGCTGCTGGCCGTACCGTCCCCGCTGCAGCCACGGCCGGTCGTCACCGCGCTAGTCGCGCTCGCGGCGGCGGCATTGGCCTGCCTGGCCGCGGGTGTCCGCGCGCGCCGCCTGGACGCGGGTGTCCGCGCGCGTCGGCGGCGCCGGCATCCGCGGCCGCGCCGCCGCATGATCACTACCGTCCGGCAGGACTGGCAAGCCATCGCGCACCCGCCCGGCGCGCTGCTCCGGTCCGCCCTGGCCTCGGTGGCCACGCTGGCCTGCACCGTCGCGTTGTTCGTGCTCAGCGCCGTCGCCATCGACCCAGGCCTGCTCACCGGCAGGCTGCTGCCGGTGGCGCTGGTGGTGCTGCTGGTCGGAGCGCTGCCGATTAACGTAGCCGGCTGGGGACCGCGAGAGGGCGCCGCCGCCTGGGCCTTCGCCGCGGCCGGGTGGGACGCGGAGCAGGGTCTGAGCGTGTCGGTGGTGTTCGGCGTGCTCGCCCTGGTCGGCACGCTGCCGGGTGTGGTGGTGCTGGTGACCCGCCGACGAAGGGCATCCCATGGTTGACTCCGACTCGGCGGCAGGCGATCTCGCCTCCACCGACGGTCCAGGCTGTGGCGCCGAGCACCCCCGCGCCGATGGGTCGGGGCAGTGCGGGCTGCCCTACACGGTGCTGTCCTGCAGCATGTCCATGGACGGCTACATCAGCAGTGCCACCGGTGGGCGGCTGATCCTGTCCAATGCCGCGGACCTGGATCGGGTGGACGGGGTACGCGCGCGCTGCGACGCGATCCTGGTGGGGGCAACCACCATTCGCCGGGACGACCCGCGCCTGTTGGTGCGCGACCCGCGCCGAGCCGCCCGGCGGGTGGCGCACGGGCTACCGGCGACGCCGGTGAAGGTGACGGTGACGGCGGGTGCCGACCTCGATCCGGCTGCGCTGTTCTTCGCCACCGGGCTGGAGAAGCTGGTGTATTGCGAGTCCGGGGCGGCGGGCCGGGCACACGGGCTGCTCGGGCCGGCGGCCACCGTGCTGGATGCCGGAAGTCCGGTCCGGCTGCGCGGCGTGCTGGCCGACCTGCGCCGCCGCGGCATCCGGCGGCTGCTGGTGGAGGGTGGCGGGACGGTGCACACCCAATTCCTGGTGCAGGGCCTGGCCGACGAGTTGCACCTGGTGCTGGCACCGCTGTTCGTCGGCGACTCCCGGGCGCGGCGATTCGTCGACGACGGACGCTTCCCCTGGCACTCAGCGGAACGGGGCCGGCTCGTGGATGTGCGCCAGATCGGCGACGTGGTGCTGCTGCGTTATGCGCTGTCCGACCGGTTCCGCGCCGATCTCTTCGCTGCCGGAGCCGACACCGACACCGACACGGATACCGCCGACACCGACGACGAGCTCGATGTCGATGTCGATACCGCCGCCGGTGTGCGGTGAGCCATCCGGCCGGGCCTGCCGCCGCCCGGGTCGACCGCGGCTGGCTGGCGCTGCGGGGTCCGGCGGATGCGGCCGCCCGCTCCCCCGCCGCCGTTCCCCTCGCCGCGCAGCTGACCCGACACCTGCGGCAGCGCCTCGATCGATCGGGCCGGCCCGCGTCGCTGGTGGACGTGGGTGCCGGAACCGGCGCCGGGGCGGCCTGGTTGCGCGGACTGTTGCCGCTCCGGCAGGACTGGCGCCTGCTGGACAGCGACGCAGAGCTGCTGGCAGCCGCTGGCCCGGTCCGGGAGGGCTGGGCCCGGCCCATTGTCGCCGACGTCACCGCCCTGGGCACGCTGCTGGCCGCGGAGCCCGCGGACGTTGTCACCTGCCAGGCATTGCTGGACCTGTTCACCGCCGGGCAGGTCGACGCGATGCTCGAACCGGCCATCGCCGCTCGGTCGGCGGTGCTGCTGGGCCTGACCGTGACGGGCGAGGTGCAGATCTCGCCACCCGACCCGGACGATGCGGCGGTGAGCGCGCACTTCAACGCGCACCAGCGTCGCTCCGGTCGGCTGGGCCCCGACGCGGCGGCACGGGCGGCCACGGTGCTGCGCGGACACGGCTACGTCGTCACCGGGGTGCCCACCCCCTGGCGGCTCGACGGCTGTGCCCTGGCCACCCGGTGGTTGGACGGCCGCGCCGCCGCGGCCGCCGAGCAGTCACCCCGCGACGGCGCACTCGTCCGGTTGTGGTTGCACCGCCGTCTGAATGCCGTTCGGTCTGGCGACTTTGCTGCCACTGTAGGGCATCTCGACGTGCTCGGCGTGCCACCACCCGGCTAGGCGCCGCCGGCAGCGCACATCACCGCCGTCCCGCCACCAGGGCGATCTTGCGGATCCGGCCGGTCGCCATCCACCCGCTCCACATCCGGTGTGCCGCCAGCAACCCGTCGATGGTCGATTCGCCAATGGCCGCGGCGATGTCTCGTCGCGACCTCGTGAAGGCGTCGATCAGGGCGTCGACGACCTGCCGGTGCGAGGCGGTCTGGTCCTGTTGCCAGGTCACCCGAAACCCGCACTGCCGCAACATCGAGGTGAACTCGTCGAGCGGAACCGGCCACACCGTATCGGATTCGGGCATCGCCGCGCGCTCCCGATCATCGAGCGGCTGCCCCTCCTCCAGCGTGCACGCGAATCGGCCCGCTTCGACCAGCACGCCGGCGATGTCGCTGATCAGCGCGGCCTTGTCGCGGAATGCCAGCATGGTCTCCAACAGCAGCACCACATCGCGCCGGCCGCGCGGCAATGGCGGTACCCGCGCGATGCGGAACCGGCAGGACAGCCCCGCTGCCCGCCCCCGCGCCACGGCGATCGCCGGCCGGCTGGCGTCCGCTCCCAGGTAGCTGCAGCCGAGTTCGCGGGTGATGAACCGACCGGGTCCGGCCACCCCGCAGCACAGGTCCAGCACCGCGCTGCCCGGCCCGACACCGGCGCGCCGAGCCAGTTCGAGGATCTCGCCGGCCCGCATGAAGCTTTCCTGGTCGATGAACTGCCCCGGCGGAAACGCGCGAACCCGAGCCGCGCGCAGTGCCCGGTCCAGCAGCGCCCGCCGGTTGCCCGTCATGGCACCTGGTTCCGTCGGCGCCACAGCCACCACACGTCCCGGCCGAACGACTCGCCGATCAGCGCCGACCCGGCAACTAGCCCCGCGGCAAGGACGCGGTGCGGCGGCGCCCAGCGCCAGCCGTCGGTCAGCGCCGCCGCCAACGCGATTCCCTCGGTGGCGGTGGCGACCTTGCGCCAGTAACGCGGCGGCAGCGAACGACGCAACCACGGCAGTGCCCATCCGGCGGCGCCGAATATGTATCGCGCCAGCCCGGCGCCCAGCACCCACGGGCCGAACGAGCGGGCCGCCTGAACGCTCACGGTCAGGATCAGGAAGGCATCCACCTCACCGTCGAAGCGGGCCCCGAACGGCGTTGCCGAGTCGGTGCGGCGGGCCACGGCGCCGTCCAGCGCATCCAGCGCGAGCGCGACCGCGGTCAACGAGAACATCGGTCCTGCCGGGGGTTTCCGATTCGGGGCGTCGGCCACCAGCCCGGCGACCGCGCAGCTGAGCAGGGCCCGGGTCAGCGTCACCAGGTCCGCCGGCCCCGGTCCGGTCGCCCCGCTGCGGCGCAGCCCGCGGAAGACGGCGACGCCGACGGACAGGCCGGTGGTGCCCACCACCAGCCAGCCGCCAGGCAGCCGGCGACCGCGTGAGCTCATACCGTCCATACGATCACCGGACGCCGACGGTTCATCCGCCGCGCTACCTCAACGCCACCGAGAAGTACGGGTGTGTCCCGCGGCCGAACAGGTCGGTGATCGTCTGATAGCCCACCCGCGCCCCGTCCAGCAGCAGGTCCCGGCGCATGGTCAGCCGCTCCACGTGGTGCGATCCGGGCGGGGCCGCCACCCGCAGCACCGCGCCGGCACCCATGGCCACGTCACCGTCGAAGCGCGCCCTCGCCCGGTCGGCGTCCCACCGCCGCCGGGACCATACATATGCCTCACCCAGACCAGCCTGCCACCTGTTCAGGATCGGGCGCAGCAGGGCACGCGAGCGCGGCGCGGCGGGCCAGTGCCCCTGCGGGAAGGTGTTCAGCAGCAACACATGGCTGCAGCCATCGTCCAGGGCCGCATACACCGGATCCGGGCACAGCACTCCCCCGTCCAGGTACCGCACGCCGTTCAGCACCGGCGGCGGCCCGGCCAGCACCGGCAACCAGGACGCCGCCTTCAGGTAGCTGACCCCGAGCGGACCCATCGCACGCATGTCGTGGGTCTCCGATCGCGCCCGGTCGACATTGGTTAGCACCGCGTTGATCGGCCGGTCCAGCCCGGCAATCCTGGACCAGCCGATCGGCACCGCGCTCCCGATGACCTGGTCGAAGGCGTAGGCCATGTCGAGCAGCGGCCGGCTGAGGTTCCACCGCTGCCGGCGTAGGAACCCGGCAGTCAGGTGGTCGTAGTACACGCTCAGCGCGTCCCAATCCGAGCCGCCGTGCAGGTAGGCGAGGTTCAGCGATCCGGAGGAGGTGCCGTAGCAGGCGTCAAAGGCGTCGATCAGGCCGAGATCGCGCAACGCGAGCAACATGCCGCCGGACACGATGCCGCGCATGCCTCCGCCCTCCACGGCCAACCCCAACCGATAGCCGCCGGCGCGCCGCTCGGCGACGCCCGCGCGCATCAGATCGGTGACAGTCGGACCGTCGGAGCGCATCGATAGCGGTGACGAGGCAGCCGGAATCGACCCCGCCCGGCCCGCGACGGCTGGTCCGGAGTGCGCGTCATCGACGGCGATGCTGGCCGATGCCCGCGAGCGGCGTCGCGTCGCACCGAGCCGCGCAGGCATCCATCCAGGCATGACCACGTGCTCCCTTACCCGACTGCACCGGACAGGATAGCCACCGGCCCGTCCGGTCCCGCTGCAACCCGGATACCGCATGCCAGGCACCACCTGCCGCCCGGCGCCGCCGGGTGCATACTGCGGCGGTGCCCGTCGGACCGCAGACGTGAGGATGCCGCTCCGCCCGAACGGCCCCACCATCCCGATCGGCCGGGATCGTGAGGCCGCCGAACTGACCTCCGCGCTGACCGACCCGCGCTGGCCGGTCGTGGTGCTGCACGGTCTGCCGGGCATGGGCGCGGTCGACCTGGCCGCGGCGGTCTGGCATGGGATGACCGACCGGGCTCGACCCGGGGTGCGAGTGGTGGATGCCGACCAGACGGAATCCGCCCTGCTGGACCTGCTGCGCCGGCCCGCCGACGAGACCGGCCCCGGGCTGGTGGTTCTCGACCGGGCGGACGATGCGACCGGCCACCTCGGCGAGATGGCGGCGGGCCTCCCGGCGGGCACCCGACTGGTGGCCTGCGCGATCCGGCGCCCGACCGATCCTCGGGTGCATCCGCTCGCCGTGGGACCGTTGCCGCTGCCGGATCCGGGTGATCGGATCGACGACAGTCCGGCCATCCGGCTGTTCCTGCAACACGCCGACCTCGGACCCGCGGAGGCGGTGGACGACGACGCGCCTGCGGTGGCCGAGCTCTGCCGGATCGCGGCCGGCTGGCCACTGCTGATCGAGACCATCGCGTCCTGGACGGGGACCCTGCCGCCGGAGGCATTGGTCGATCGCCTCGGCTCGCGCCCGGAACTGCTGTTCCAGCCGGCCTGGGATTCCCGCCGGCGGACCGGTTACCTGCCCAGCGTGCGGGCGGCGTTGGAGTACACCTGGCGACACCTGCCGGCGCCCGAGCGGGCGGCGATGCGGGCCGCCTGCCTGTTCCGTGGCGCGGCCACCGCCGCCGACCTGGGCGCGGTCGCCGGATTGACGATCGGCGACGCGACCCGGGCGGTCCATGGCCTGGCCACCTGCGGGCTGCTGACCACCGCCGGGTCCGACCGGTTCCGGGCCACCGCCACGGCCGGCGAGTTCGCCCGGCACAAGTTCGACCGCGCCCTGCCTGCGCGTACGGCCCGGCGACGTTATGTGGATGTGGTGTGCGCCAAGGCTTCCCGAGCGGTAGAGCTGTTCGACGGCGGTGACGAGGCGGCGGCCACCCTGGCCGCTCGGGATGACATCGCCGACTACCTGCCCGCGATGACCCTGCTGCGCGAGGCGGGCCAGACCAGCAGGGCGCTGCGGTTGGCCGGGGATGCGGCACCCGGGCTGAGCCAGGCCGGCAGGTTCGTCGATGCCGCCCGCTGCATCGACGAGCTGCTGCGCGCCGACGGGCTGTCCGACTCGGCAGAGCTGGGCGATGCGCTGATCGGCTATGCCGACCTGATGCTGTCCGGCGTGGTCGGGGTGGACGTGCGGGAGCTGGCGTACCAGCGGCTCGACGCCGGGGTGGCGATGGTGCGACGGTGCGGGACGCCGCGCGCGCAGCTGCGCGCGCTGGCCGCGGCCTGCAATGCCTGGCCGGTGACGCAGGATCCGGCCTTCGGCGCGCGCTGCGTCCACGAGGGTCTGGCGCTGGCGCGGCGGGTGGGCAGCGCCCGATGGTTGGCCCGGTTCGAGGCCTGGTCCGGCATGCTCGCGCACCAGCAGGGTGAGCCGGACCGGGCGGCGGCGTGGGGTGCCCGGGCGCTGGCCCGCGCGCGCCGCTGCGGTGACCGGCGCGGCCGCCTGCTGGCCGGCATCCTGTTGCAGACGTTGCCGGAGACGGCGTCCGAGATCCCCGGCGGCCTGCCCACCCCGGAGGACCTGCTGGGACTGGCCGCCGAGCTGGTCGAGCCGCGTCTGCAGTCGGTGGTGCTCGCCATCCTCGCGGACCGGGCGGTGCGCGCGGGCCGGTGGGACGACGCCGCCTACTGGTGCGCCCAGGCTCTCGAGCTGGTCGGCAGCCTGGACACCTGGTACGGGGCGGGGTTCGCGGTGATGTTCCTGACGGCGGTCGCGGCCGGTCGCGGCGAACTCGCCGAGGCGGCCAGGCTGCACGGCATGGTGATGGACCGGCTCGCGGTGCTGACGGCGAACATGCCCCCGCATGCCGCCGCCGAATATCGGGATCTGGTGAGCGGCCTGCGCTCCGCCGGAGACGCCGAGGAGTTCGACCGGCTGGCCAGGTCCGGCGCCGTCCTGCCGTGGCGTGACGCCGCCGCGGCGGCGCTGCAGTACACCTACCGGGTGGGTGCCGCCGCGCCACCTGCCGGGCCGCAGCGGCCGGCGGCGACGAGTCTCACGCCGCGGGAGGCGCAGGTGCTCAGCTTGATCGCCGAGGGGCAGGACACCCGGTCCATCGCGGACCGGTTGCGGATCTCGGTACGGTCCGCCTCACACCACACCGGCAGCGTGCTGCGCAAGCTCGGGGTGAGCAACCGCACTCAGGCCGCGATCTGGGCGACCCAACACCCGGACGGGCTGGCCACTGTGGTCACGCACCAGCACCCTGATGCGCTGTCCACGGTCGTCACGCATGACGCCCCCGACGGCGACGGCGGCTCCCGGCGAGCAGGAACAGGCCTCCCAGCAGCACCAGGCCGATCGCGCTCAGCAGGTCGCTGATCGCCGGGACACCGGTGTAGCTCAGTCCCGGCCGGTCGCCGCCGGGTCCGACGGCCCCCGCGGAGGCACTCGTCGCGGCGCCGGACACCCCGTGATCGGCGGTCGACGCGCCGGCCCGACCGGACCCGGACGAGGCACCGGTCGCCGATCCGCCGCCGCCGGTCGATCCGGTGGTCGTCACCGGGCTCGTCGTGGAGTCGGGCGCGGCGGTCTGCGACGCCGTGCCGCCGGTGGTGGCACCAGGGCTGGAACCCGTTGCGTTCCCGGAGGACGTCGTGGTAGTCGCCCCACCAGTGGTGGTCGTTCCGCCGCCGGTGGTCGTGGGTGGCGCGGCCGCCGCGACCACCAGGGTGAGGGTGGCCTGCGCCGGGTCGCCCACGGCCACCGTGAAGGTGAAGCGTCCGGCGACGGTCGGGGTTCCGGACAGCAATCCGCTGGGGCTCAGGGTCAGGCCGGGCGGCAGGCTGCTTCCGGCCGGCAAATACCACGGCCGTGCGCCTTCCGGGCCTCCCGAAGCGCGCAGCTGCGCCGAGTAAGGCGCTCCGGCGGTCGCGCCGGGCAGCGCAGCGGTCGTGACGGCCAGCGGCTGGTACACGGCCAGGCGTGCCACGTCGCTGGTGACGCTGCCGGATCCGTTGCTGAACACCGCCCGGTAGCTGCCGCCCTGCATGCCGGCCGTCACGAAGTGCAGGACCAGCGTCGCCGCGGTGGCGCCCGGGATATCGGCCCAGCTGCCGTCGGTCTCGGTCTGCCACTGCACGGTGGGCGCCGGCACGCCGGCGGCAACAGCGGTGAACGTCGCGTCGGAGCCGACCTCGGCCTGCTGGCTCGACGGCTGTGTGGTGACGGTGGGGCCGATCGGGTCCGGCCCGGTGACGGACAGGGTGGCCGGCAGGCTGATCGCAGCCGCGCCGCCGGAGGTGAACACCGCGCGGTAGCGGGTGCCGTCGTCGGCGGCGGTCAGGCTGGCGGTGACGAACGTGCTGGAGGTGGCGCCGGGCACGTCCGACCAGGTGGTGCCATCGGTGCTGCGTTGCCACTGCACCGTCGGTGCCGGGGATCCGCCGGCGAGGCTGGTGAATGTCGCCGTGCTGCCCGCGGCCACCCGTTGGTCCTGGGGCGAGAGCATCAGCACCGGTGGCCGGTCCCCGCCCGTGGTGAAGGTGGCCGTGGTGGTGATCGCGGTGCCCGCGGGATTGCTGAACACGGCGCGGTAGGCGGTGCCGGAGGCATCGTGCGGGACGAGGCTGCCGGTGGTGGCGCCGGTGATGCTGGTCCAGGTGCCGCCGACCCGGTGTTGCCACTGCACCGACGGCGCCGGAACGCCGGAGGCTGCGGCGGTGAAGGCGCCGGGTGCTCCGGTCACGTCCACCGGGTTCAGCACGACCCTGGGCGGGGTGGCGACCTCGAGCGTGGCCGCGTCGGTGGTGGCGGTCTGCCGGCTGCCGTCCTGGGCGGTGAACACCGCCCGATAGCTGGTGCCGTCGGCGTTCCAGGCACCGGTCAGATCGGGGTCGTCGGTGCCAACCCGGGGGACGCTGAGCCTGGTCGAGATGGCACCGTCGATGGGCGTCCAGGTGGCGGTGCCGGCCAGCTGGAACTGCCACTGGACCGTCGGGACCGGAGTGCCGGTCGCGTCGGCGGAGAACGTCGCGTCGGTGCCGATGGGAGCGGTCTGGTACTGCGGTGCGGCGGTCACCCGCAGCGATGGCCCGGCCGATGGCTGGCCCACCGTCAGCGTCGCCGGTGCCGATGCGACGGTGCCGGATGCGTTGTGGAACACGGCCTCGTACTCGGCGCCCGACAGGGCCGCCGTCACCGCGGGAATGTCCAGCGTGGTCGTGGATCCCGGTGACCCGGGCACCGGGCGCCAGGAGTGCCCGCCGTCGGTGGAGACCTGCCAGTTCGCCTGCGGCGCGGGCTCACCGGACGCCGCGGCCGAGAAGCTGGCGGTGGCGCCGACTCCGACGGTCTCGTCGGCCGGCTGCCGGGTGACCGTCGGTGCGGCGGCCAGGTGCAGGGTGGCCGCGGTGGTGATGGCGGCCGGCTCATCGGTGCCGCCGGTCGAGAACAGCTCGGCCCGATAGCGCCTGCCGTCCATGTCGGCGGTGGCGCCGGAGAGCGTCAGCGTGTTGCCCCCGGGGCCGGCGCCGGTGGCCTGCGAGCCGGTCACGGTGCTCCAGGTGACGCCGCCGTCGGTGGATTGCTGCCACTGCAGCGACTCCGGCGGCGGCGAGGAGGCCACCGTGAAGGTGGCGCTGCCGCCCAGCACCGCGACCTGGTCGGTCGGCGAGGTGGTGATGGTCAGATTCGCCGGCGGGCCGGCCGGGATGCCCACGGTGAGCGTCGCGGCCGGGGTGATCACCGTGCCCAAGTCATTGCCGAAGACCGCACGATACTGGTTGCCGTCCATGCCGGTGGCCACCGAGGGCAGGGTGAGCACCGTGCCGCTGGCGTCACTGATGTCGGACCAACTCGTGCCGCCGTCGGTGGAGACCTGCCACTGTTCGGTCGGGTTCGGCGTGCCCAGCGCGGTGGCGGCGAAGGCCGCGGTCTGGCCCTGCGGCACCGTCTGGTCGTGCGGGGCGGAGGTCAGGATCACCGGGAGCGGCAGCTGTGGCGTGCCGTCGGCAGCCAGCTGCAGCGGGATGGTCTCGTCACCGATAACGGTGTTGCCGGAGCGGGCTTCGATCATCAGGCGGTGCGATCCGGTGGATCCGCTGGGGATCGCCACGCTCTCGGTGAACGCGTGCTGGGTGGTGTCGTAGCTGGCGCAGCCGGTTCCCGGGGCGGCCGCGCCGTCCAGGCCGACGGTCACCCAGCAGTCCGCGGCGAGCGCGGCGGCGGCGCTGTCGCCGAGCCGGCCGCGCGCGTCGCTCAGGGACACCGTCACCGGAATTTTCGAGTCGTCACCGGCCAGGGGGTTCACCGCGCCCGAGACCGCGTATCCCACCGTGTATGTCGCCGACGTGCTGGTGGTGTTGCCCGCCTTGTCGACGGCGCGGCAGGTGACGGTCGCGGCGCCGGCGCTGCCCGTGCCGGCCGGGTCGCAGGACACCGTGGCCAGCCCCGACCCGGTATCGTCCGGGTGCGGCATGACGGCGGGCGGGGCCGAACCGACCAGCACCCTGCTCGGCTGCACCGAGACGGTCAGATCCGGTGATGTGGAATCGATCCCGCGGACGGGCAGGGTGAAGGACGCGCTGTTGCCGGCCTTGTCGGTGGCGGTGCAGGTGGGGCTCGCCGAGCCGTCCGCCACCAGGTTGATCGAGTACTGCCCATTGCCACCGGTCATGCCGGGACAACTGGTCATGGCCAGACCGCTGGGCTGGCAGGTGTAGGAGGCAGGCACCGAACGACCGACAGTGATCGGGATGACGGTGCCCCCGGAACCGCCGCCGCCGCCGCTGCCACTGCCGTCGTTGTCGATCACGATCGGGCAGGTCCCGTCCACGATGTCGATCTTTTCGGTGACCGGGCCCTTGCGGTACCACCCGTTGCTGCCGACCAGCGCGGTGGCGCCCGGCTCGACGGATTCAGTGGCGGTGGGCGGCGTGTTGTCGATCTTGACGGTGTCGGTGACGATGGCACTGTTGTTGCCCATGTTGTCGTTGGCGGCACACGAAACCCGGTACACGCCATCGGCTGTCAGGTCGAACGTGCGGCCGGTCACTTGATCGCTGCAGGCGAGCGTGCGAACCCCACTGCTGCCCGCGCCGCGGGCTGCCGGGTCGGCGGCGACCACGGTGCCGTGCACGGCCGAGGTGTACCACCCGTTTGCCCCGGTCGGCGTCGCCGGGGTGTTGGCCAGCGTGACGGTGGGGGCGGTGCTGTCGCCGAGCACCGTGATGGACAGCGTGCGCGTGGTCGATTCACCGTGCGAGTTGGTCGCCGTCACCGTCACCGCCTGCACGCCCGCGGTGTAGAAGGTGTGCCCGGCGAACGATCCGTGCAGCACGGTGGGCGGATCCTGGTTGCCCACCTGGACGCACAGCCCGGTCACACCGGTCTCGGCCAACGGGTCGCTGTAGTAGCTCGGCGGGCACTGCCAGGGGAACGACCACGTGTAGGTCAGCGGCAGGCCACGCGGGTCGGTTCCGGTGGCGACGAAGCTGATCGGCGCTCCGGCGTCGACGGTGTCCTTGCCGGATGTCGGTCCGTAGCTGATGGAGTCGACGTTCGGGGTCACCTCGGTCTTGACGAACGAGATGGTGGCCTGCGTGCCGGTGGACAACGTCACCGGCAGCGCGCTGGTCACGCAGGACGCGGTGCCGGTGAGCAGCGGACAGACGGCGCCGGCGGCACTGTTCGCCTGCGGATCGCCGACCGGGCTGGTCAGGAACTTCGTGGTGCCGTCGGTGTCGGTGAACGGCATGGCCCAGCCCGTCATGCCCGACCAGGACAGGTACGGGAAGCGCAGCACCTGCGCCGTGCTCTGGACGGTGTCGGTACCCAACTGGTAGGCCGTCGCGACCGTCCAGTTGTCCACCGTGGGCCGGATCTGCAGGGCGGCACCGTCCTGCACGTCCAGCAGGGACGTCGTGCTCTGCACCGTCGACGTGGTCGAGCCCTTCGGCGTGACCGTGATGTGTTGATCGGCGTCGGCGGGAGCCACCGGGGCTCCGGTGGGAGGCACCTCGGGATCGGTCGCGGCGATGAACGTGCCAAACAGCGCGTTATAGCCGTCATTGGAACTCAGCTCTCCCGCGAGATCCAGTGGCGTACTGGTGTCCTCGGCCTTGATCAGGGCATCGTGCAGTTGCACGGGCAACTGACGATTCTGCACGACCGTGATGATCTCCATCGCGCTGCCGATCACCGCCAGGATCACGATCCCGACGACGGAAGACACCGCCACGGCGCTCTCGGCGGCCAACGCCGCGATCGCGAACGGAAAGATCGCCGACAGACCGCTCCAGCCCAGGTCGGCAGCCAACATGGCGCTGGCGGTGATGGCGGTCGGCAATGCGGCGGCCACTGCGAACATGCCGACGGCCATAGCGGTGCCGGTGGCCCGCTTGACGAAGTCCGCCTGCTGGGCGGCCGACGTGCCGTAGATCGCGGCTCGCGCGTCGTACGCCCCCCAGGTCTCGAAGTCCTTGATGGTGGGGGTGGGTGGCGAGGCGCCGACCAGGCATTGGATGGTGCACGCCAGATAGCACTGCGACGAGCTGGCGCCGCTATATCCCGGCGAGGTGCCGGCGGCGAACGGCCCGGGCGGCTGGTAGGCGCAGTAGCCGCCGGTACCGCCGATGTTCACCGGATCCTGGGTGAGGTAGGTCGACGCGGACAGCCCCGACCACTTGATGTACTCGTTGACCGCGTCTTGGGCCTGGGCAACCTTGATCGCCCGGACCTTGGTGGCGAACCAGTCGTAGGCCGCCTGCTCGTCGGCGCTGCGTTGGGTGGCCGGCAGGCTGATGATCTGGGTGAGGTCCAGCCATTCCTGCGCGCGCACCTCGTCGCGCGCCCAGGTCATCACCTGGGCGGCGTCGGTCGACGGTAGTTGGTGTTCGGCCAGCACCTGGCCGATGGCCGTCTGCTCCAGCCACGCAGCCGCTGGAATGTAGGTGTTGCCGCCCGCATCCGTGATCACCGGTGCCGGAGCGCCGGTCGCCGCGGACGACGCGCTGGCCGGGATGGTGAGCATGGCCGCGATCACCGCGAGCACGGCCAGCGCTCCGGGCCACCGATGGTGACCGCGGCGGGAGCGGCGTGACGGGGGTCGCCGCTCCCGCCGGGCCGGATCGGGGTCGGCGGGTCGCCCGCCGTCGAGTGCCTGGTGCGCCGCCCCGATCCGGCCGAACCCTGCCGCCATCGCAACCTCCTCCACCCGACTGCGTGCCACGCCGCAGGAGGGCCAGGGCGACGGTAACCAGCGACGGTGCCGCGGCACCACGGCAGAATGGCCCGGCCCAGCACCGGTAGAACCGGTGCATACTAGGGCAATTCCGGCTGCTAACCGCCGCGTGTTGGTGGCGCTGGGTAGCATCCCACTGATCACGCCGGCGGCGATCGTGCGACCGGCACCGACGCCTCGCGAGGAGATCGATGGGCAATCTGACCTTCACCACCCGGCTTCAGGCGCGTGGGCCGGCGGCCGCGGTGGTGCTCAGCGACGAGCAGGTCGCCGTGATCGGCGAGGGTCCGAAGCGGTTCCCGGTGGCCACGATCATCAACGGCTACGCCTGGCGGGGCAGCGTGGCACGGATGGGCGGCGAGTTCCTGCTGGGGTTGCGCCGGGAGATCCGGGACGCGGCCGGGGTGCGGGTGGGCGACGAGGTGACGGTGACGATCGCCCTGGACACTGCCCCGCGGGAGGTCGATGTCCCCGATCCGTTGGCGGCGGCGTTGGACGCCGACCCCTCGGTGCGGGCCGCGTTCGACGCGCTGGCCTACACGCATCGCAAGGAGTTCGCCCGGTGGGTCGCCGAGGCCAAGCGAGCACAGACGCGGGATCGGCGGGTGGCCCAGGCGGTGACGATGATCCGGGAGGGCAAGACTCGGTCCTGACGCCCACAAGCCCGTTGCGGTGTAGCGCACTTGACACACCGCGCGACATGACGATGCCGCTGTCCGTCAGGTTTCCGCCCGGGGTGCTGGACCGCCTGCGCCGTCGCGCCCAGTCCATCCCCGGCTCGACTCCCTCGGGCCTGGCCATCCGACTGATGGAGGAAGGACTCCGACAGGCCGAGCACCCGGAGATCGTGTTCAAGGATAGGCCGACCGGACGGTGTGCCGCGCTGGCTTTCGGGCCCGACGTGTGGGAGGTCACGAAGGCACTTCACGAATTCGACGAGCGCGGGCCGGCCGCTGTCGGCGGCACGGCGGAACTCCTCGGGCTCACTGAATCTGCGGTTCGGGTGGCGATTGCCTACTATGCCGACTACGCCGACGAAATTGACGCCGAGGTCGACGCGGCGAAGGCCGCATCCGAGGCCGCGGAACGGGCCTGGCTGAGCGAACAGCGGCTGCTGGCCTGAGTCCCGCTGAGACGGATGGACCGCCGTGGCTGAGCGCCTGCTGCTCGACGAGATGCACTCGCCGGCCGTGGCCCCGGGCACTGGTGGAGCGCGGACGCGACGTCGTCGCCGTGGCGGCAGATCCGGTGCTGCGCGGCATGACCGACCAGGAGATCTACTCTCCTGGGCCGGCGAGCAGCATCGACGCATCGTCACCGAGAACGTGAAGGATTTTCGCCCGCTGCTGCTGGCTGCACTGGAACAGGGCCGATCGGCGACACCGTTGCTGTTGACCGGTCGAACGTTCCCGCGCTCCCGACGGGCCCCAGGAGCGTTGATCAGCGCCTTGGACGCCTGGTTCCGCGAAGATCACGCCGGGACGCCCGGGCAGTGTCTCCGGCCGGCCGATTCGTAGCCGCGGAGGAACGTCACGCCGTCGTCCCCGTCTGCTGGTGCACTCTCCTCCGTCGTCGGGCCATCGATCGGGCATCCGGCACCCGGCACGGCTCGACTGGTTGAATACCCGCATGACGGCACGGGTCGCGGTGATCACCGGCGCAAGCAGCGGCATCGGCAGGGCATCATCGCTGGTGCTGGCCGAGCAGGGCTTCCAGGTGGTGCTCGCTGCCCGGCGCGCCGACCGGCTGGCCGGCCTGCGGGACGAGATAGCCGCCCGCGGCGGCCAGGCGGTCGCGGTGCCGTGCGACGTACGCAACGAGCGGTCGGTGGTGGACCTGTTCGCCGCGGCACGCGAGGCCTACGGCCGGGTGGACGTGCTGTTCAACAACGCCGGGGTCATCAGCACCGGACGCCCGACGGACCAGATGGATCTGGACGACTGGAACGACGTGGTCGCCACCAACCTCACGGGGGCGTTCCTGTGCGCTCGAGAGGCCTTCCGCACCATGAAGTCCCAACGACCGCAGGGCGGCCGGATCATCAACAACGGATCCGTGTCGGCGCATGTTCCCCGGCCGGACTCGGCGGCGTATACGGCTACCAAGCACGCGATCACCGGCCTGACCAGGTCGTTGTCGCTGGACGGGCGGCCCTATCACATCGCCTGCGGCCAGATCGATATCGGCAACGCTGTGGTGCGAACGCCCGCGCAGGAGCCGGTCGGATTCCTGACGTCTGTCGTCGAGCCGACGATGGATGTCGCCCAGGTGGCCGATGCGGTCGGCCACATGGCATCGCTGCCACTGGAGGCGAACATTCAGTTCATGACGATCATGGCCACCGCCATGCCGTACATCGGGCGCGGATGAGCCCGGCCCCGCGGCGTGGTCCGCGCCGGAATCGCCGGCCGACGCCCACGATCCGCCCCGCGCAGATCCTGGCGATGCTGGTGGTGCTGGCGGTCTTCGTGGTCGGCGTGGTGGTCGCCGGTGTGCTGGGCGCGCTGCTGGTCGCGGTCCTCGCCGTGGGCGCCGGGATCTTGCTGGCGCTGCGCTGGAACGCCTTGGACGAGCGCGTTCGGGTGTTCCGGGCGCTCGTGGTGCTGATCTGCGTCGCGGTGGCGATATCGCTGTTGTACCGCTGAGGGCGCCCAGCCCCGGTGCCAGCGCCCCCGCTTCGACGACGGCGCTGACGGCTGCCGGCGCCGGCATTCCGGTCCTCGGTGCCGGCCTCGACGCCCGGTCTCAGTCGGTCACGCGCTGCAGCACGGCGGCGGCGAAGGCGTCCGTGCCCTCGGACCCGCCGAGATCCGCCGTGGCGTGACCGTCCGCCAGCGCTTGCTGTAACGCGGCGAGCACCCGGCCCGCCGCCTGCTGCTCCCCCAGGTGTTCCAACATCATCGCGCCCGCCCAGATGGCGCCGGCCGGATTCGCCACGCTCCGCCCCGCCAACGGAGGCGCGCTGCCGTGGATTGGTTCGAACATCGCCGGTCCGGCGCCGGCACCCGCGGGCCCACCGATGTTTCCGGACGCCGCCAGCCCCAGGCTGCCTTGCAGCGCGGCACCCAGGTCGGTCAGGATGTCGCCGAACAGGTTGCTGGCCAGCACCACCCCGAACTGGCCCGGGTTCATCACCATTTCGTAGGCAGCGGCGTCGACCAGCATGGAGCGCCATGGCACGTCCGGGTAGCCGGCGGCGACGTCGGCCACCACGCCGTCCCAGAACACCATCGAGTGTCGCAGTGCGTTGGACTTGGTGATGCTGATCAGGTTCTGACCGCGGGATCGGGCCAGGTCGAAGGCGTAACGGGCCACCCGCTCGGTGCCGGATCGGGTGAACCGCGCGGTCTGCTCGGCGACATCGGCGGCTACCTGGCCGATGTCGCTGTACTCGCCCTCTGTGTTCTCCCGAACGAAAACCATGTCGACGTCCTCCGGCCGGCGGCGGCCGAGGGTGCCGGGCACCCCGTCGAGCCAGCGGATGGGCCGCAGGTTCACGTACAGCTCGAATTGCCGGCGAATAGCCAGCACCAGCCCCCATACCGGAATCGCGTCGGGCACCCGCGGGTCGCCGACGGCACCGAGGAAGATGGCGTCGTAGCGGCGCAGTGTGTCGAAGGCGTCGTCGGGCATCATGGCGCCCTCGCGCAGATAGCGCTCGGAGTTCCACGGCATCTCGTCCCAGCGCCAGTCGGAGGCCGCCGCCCCGAGCGCGGCCTGCAGCACCGGCACGGCCGCCCGCACAACCTCCGGCCCGATACCGTCACCCGGGATGACGGCAATGGCTCGACTCATCAACGCACTCCTTGCTCCAGAGCCGTTTCCACATGGTGGAATTGATCGGGTACCCGCGGCAAAGTGTCCGCCCAGCACGCGCATCCGCAAACAGGCTCGATCGTACCGACAGGGATTCCTGCGGCATCCCCGCGTCGACATTGACCCGGCGCGCGCCGGACTATCCGGAGGTGACCTGAACCGCCGACCCGGACGCGGTCTTGCGCACCCGCAGCCGGCTGGGGATGCGCTGCCGCATCTCATCGACATGTGAGACGACGCCGACCACCCGCCCGCCTGCACGCAACTCGTCGAGCGTCGACATCACCAGATCCAGCGTGTCGGAATCCAGCGACCCGAAACCCTCGTCGACGAAGATCGTGTCCAGCAGGCGACCGCCGGATTCCGCAGCGACCACGTCGGCCAGGCCCAGCGCCAGCGCCAGCGACGCCAGGAAGGACTCACCGCCGGAGAGCGTCTTGGCCGGTCGCACCAGGCCGGAGTACCCGTCCAGGATGTCCAGCCCAAGACCGCCGCTGCGACCGTGTGACTCGCGCTCGTCGGTGTGCACGAAGCTGTACCGCCCGCCGGACATCGCCTCCAGCCGTCGACCCGCCACGGCGGCCACCTGCTGCAGCTTCCCGGCGAGCACATAGCTGCGCAACGACAGCGCCCTGGCGTTCTGGCCGCGACCGGCGATGACGTCGGCCAACGCCGACATCCGCGACGCCCGCTCGGCCAGCGGTGCTCGCGCGGCCCAGGCGGACTCCAGCCGGCCGGCGGCGACCGCGACGCGCTCGCAGCGGCGCGCCGCCTCATGAGCCTCGGCGGTGGCGGCGTCGGCGCGGCTGTCCGCCTGGGCCGCGCGCGTACGCAATGTGTCCAGATCCAGCCGCTCCAGCGGGCCCTGCACATCGAGTTCCGGAGCGGCGAGCTGGGTCTCGACCACGAGCCTGCGCTGCTGAAAGCGCGCGACCTCCGCGGTCGCGGCGGGCAGGTCCAGCGCCGCCGCCAGCAGGGCCGCGGCCAGGGTTGGAAATCCCGCGTCGGCGACCACCTTGTCGCATCGCTGTCGGGCCATGCGTAGTGCGGTCCGGCAGCGTTCAAGCTCCTCGGCGGCGGCCGCCCATGCGTCCAGCCCTTCCGCGATGCCGATCAGATGGTCGCGCCGGGCTGGGACGGAGTCGAAGCCGGCCGCCGCGTCCGACAGGCGGTTCGCGCGTTCGGCAATCGCGCGCTGCAGCGTCGCTACCCCGGTGTGCAGGCTCCCTACCCGGCCAACCAGCGCGGCCCGGCCCTCGACGAGTTCGGTGATCCGGTCTGCCGACTTCCGGGCGCCTTCCTCCAGCATGGGCAGCCGGTCGGCCGCCTCGCGGGCGGCGTCCCGTTGGGCCAGCGCGGCGTCCAGCTGAGATTGGGCGCCGTCGGCATCGTGGCCGCGCGCGGCGGCCGTCGCCATGGCCAGCGCCGCCCGGGCATCCGCGGCGGCGATGTCCGCCGTCCGGCGGGCACCTTCCGCCTGCTGCTCGCGGATGCGGGCGGCCTCGATCGCTGCGGGGTCGACCTGCTCGTCGCCGACCACCGCGGGGTTGGGGTGCTCCGCGGATCCGCACACCGCACAGGGCCGACCGTCCAGCAATTGACCGGCCAGTTCGGCGGCCATGCCGGCAATGCGCCGCTCGACGAGCGCCTGCCGCTCGTCTCGCGCCCGCTGGTGCACGTCGACGGACTCGGCGCACCGCTGCTGAGCTGTGGATAGCGCGTCCGACAGACCAGACAGCGATGATGCCGCCCGGTGCACCTCGGTGGCGGTCGCGACGGCGTCCTCGCAGCCGGACAGCCGGCTGGCCGCCCGTCGCACGGCCGCGAGTTCGGCTTCGGCGGCGGCCTGCAGTGTCGGCGCCGCGGCCAGCGTGGACTCCAGCCGGCCGAGGTCGCGCTCGGCCTGCGCCAGCGCCTCGGCCAGCCGGCCCCGTTCGGCCTCGTCACGCTGCTGCTCGCCGGCCAGGCCTACCAGCGCCCGCAGCGACCCCGCCTGATCGCGCAGCAGGTCTGCCGCGGCGCGCAGCACGGTGGCATCCGAGTCGGGCACATGCGGCGCCCCTTCCTCGGTGAGGCTAAACAGCGCCGCGTCCAGGTCCAGCTCGTGCGTGCCCGCGATGCCGAGCTCCGGGCGATGATCAACGGGAACGGCATCGCGGGCAGCCGACACTGCGTGCAGCGCAGCGTCTTCCGCACCCTCGGCCGCCACCATCGCGTCGCGCGCAGCCAGCACCGAAGCCGCCCGCTCGGCGGCGGCAATCGCTTGTACCCTCGCATCGTGAGCCCCTTGACCGGCGGCCAGCTCGGCGCGTTCCCGGTGCAGCGTCAGCACTGTCGCCACGGCCTCGTCGCGTCGCTGCCCCGCGGCCAGTGCCGCTGCTGCGCCGCTCCTGGTCTCGCGTGCCTCGTCGGCCAGGGCCGCTGCTCGCTCGGCCCGCTGCGCCAGATCGGCCCGCAGGGTGGTCAGCCACGACGCGTCGCCATCGGCCGGCTCCGGCGGCGCCTCCGGGCCGGTTGCGGCCAGCCCGGCGGCCTCGCACACCCGCGCGAACTCCTGGGCGACCACGCCGTCGGCGGACTCCACCGCCGACCTGGCCAGGCGCCGCTGTTCGGCGAACCACTCCTCCAGGTCTGCGTATCGGCCGGTGTCGAAGAGCCTTTCCAACAGCACCTCCCGCTCGGCGGTGTCAGCGCGCAGGAACCGCGCGAACTCGCCCTGCGGTAGCAGCACCACCTGGAAGAACTGGTCGGCCGACATACCCAGCAGGTCGACCACTACCTGCCCGACCTCTTCGGCCCGCGTCAAGTTCGCCGGCGCCATTCCCTCGGGCGGGGTGCCGATCCAGCGCAGCGTCACCGACGCCTTCTGGATGGTGGTCCCGGTGCCGCGGGCCTTGGGCCGCGGATACTCCGGATTGCGGGTGATCTCCATGCGCCGGCCGGCGATGGTGAGATCCAGCCGCACCCGGGTCGGGGTGGATGGGTCGGCACGATCGCAGCGCAGCCGCTTCGCCTCCCCACGCGCCCCGGGCACCCTCCCGTACAAGGCGAACGCAACCGCGTCCAGCAGGGTGGTCTTGCCGGCGCCGGTCTCGCCGTGCAGCAGGAACAACCCGTCCGCACCCAGCGCGTCCACATCGATCGCGGCGGTGTCGGAGAACGGCCCGAAAGCGGTGACCTCGAGCCGGTGCAGCCTCATGCCGTCACCTCCGCGGCGCGCAGACTGGATACCGCGGCGGCGATCACCGCGCGTTCCTCGGCGGAGGCGCCGGTGCCGCGACAGTCGGCCAGAAACGCCTCAATGATGTCCATCTCGTTGACCGCCGACGACACCGTGGGGAACGAGACTGGCCCGGCAGCGGCGCCTGCTGGCTCCCAGGCGACGGTCAGGGCGAATGGGAATCGCTCCCGCAGCCGCCGCATCGCCTCGATCGGCCGTTCCTGGTCGGTGAGTTGTACCGCCAGGTAGTGCTCGAGCAGATCGTCGTTGCCGGAAAGGATCTCGGCCAACGTGCCGCGCACGGTGGCCAGCGGTCGGACCACCGGCAGATCCAGCCACTCGACGCTCGTCACGCCGTCGCCGGCCAGGTCGACCAACCAGGCGCCCTTGCGGTGACCGGACTCGGTGAACGAGTACGGCAGCGGGCTGCCGGAGTAGCGCATCGTCTCCGACAGCCGCTGCCGCCCGTGCAGGTGCCCCAGCGCGACGTAGTCGATGCCGTCGAAGATGTCCGCCGACACGGACTCGACACCGCCGACGGCGATGGACCGCTCGGAGCCGCTGACCAGCCCACCCACCACGAATGCGTGGGCCAGCACGACCGAACGGGTACCCGCAGGGCGCGACCCGAGATCCTCATGTACCAGCCGCAGGGCTGCCTGCATCGCCCGCTGGTGGCTGGCCGGACCGTCCAACCCCAGGACGTCACGCACCACCTCGGGCTCCAGGTAGGGAATGGCGTACATCGCGACGGGCCCGTCGCCGTCGGCCAGCAGCACCGGCTCGGCCAGCCGGGCCGGATCGGTGCGCAGGTGCAGGCCACCCTGGGTGAGGAAGTCGGTGAACATGCCCAGCCGGGGCGCGGAGTCGTGGTTACCAGCGATCGCCACGATCTGCGCACCGGTCGCCCGCAGCCTCGTCACCGCCTGATTGGCCACCCGCATCGCGTCTGCGGACGGCACAGCCCGGTCGTACAGGTCGCCCGCCACCAGCACCGCATCCACCCGATGCTCGGCCGCCAGGTCGGCGAGCGCACCCAGCACGACCCGCTGGTCGGCCAGCAAATCGTGCCCGTGGAACGTCCGGCCGATGTGCCAGTCGGACGTGTGCAGCAACCGCATGGCCCGACGGTAGAACGAGGCACCGACAGTGCCCTCCCGGCGCGCCGGACGGACCTCGCCCCGGCGCTATCGCCGGGCATCATGACCGGGTGATCCGGCTGATCCGGAAGCCACCGTCCGTCGGCTCCAGTCGCAGCAGGACGGTCGCCGGCTCCGCCGCGGCCGTGTGCCCGACCTGCAGGCCGTCGGCGTTCAGCACCGGGTAGGAGGGCAGCGACGCCACGACCCGCACCGTCACCGCGCCGCCGACGTCGAGGTGCGCCAGGGTGGCCGAGCTGAGGCGATGCGCGGCCCGGGTGACGTGGTAGCCGGCCGCGGTCATGGCGCGGATCTGCCGGGCGTCGGCGGCGCGGGCGGCCGCGCTGGCGGTGTACACCTCGCCGAGCCGCGAGACATCCCGGGTGGTCAGTGCCGCGGCGCGGGAGGCATCCAATGCGGCCACCACGGCCAGCCAGTCCTGGTCGGACCCGGCGACGTCGTCCACGCCCCCGGGCCGCAGTTCGGGTTCCGAGGACTCCGACGGTGACGGGGACGTCGCGGAACTCGCCGTGTCCCCGGTCGCGGCGCCTGTGGGAGTTGGGCCCGTCACCGCAGGTGGCGTGCCACGCGGCGCGGCCGAATCGCCCACCGTGCCGTCGGCTGCCGACACCGGTGGCGGGTCGCCCCAGCTGGACCACCACAGCCCGGCGCGCACCGCGCCGAATCCGAGGAGCACCACGATCGCCACCGCGATGATCGGCGGCCAGGTCGAGCGGCGCGGCGCGGCGGGCGCCCGCCCGGCCGCCGGCGCCGCGTTTTCACCGTCTCGGCCGCCGACCCTGCCCACCCGCTGCCAGGCGACCGAGCGGCGCCCGGCCACGAACCGCTCCCGGCGGCGCCCCGGGCGCACCCCAGCGGAATCGCCGGCACCGACGGCTCGCCCCGAGCCTCGACCGAGCACTCCGCCGCCGACCGTGTGCGATCGCCGGGACCAACGCCGCCGCCGGTGATGCCGGCCGGCCGGAATGGCGGCCGTGCGGCTCTGCCCGACGACGCGACCCACTCGGCCAGCCCGGCTGCGGCGTGCCGCACCACGGCGTGAGCCCGCCCGCCGTCCGGCACCCGATCGTCCCGGCGGCCGGGCCGCATCCGGCCGCACCATGGTGGCCGGTGCCGGTCCGGAGACGGAGCCGTCGGAGCGGTGAGTCACCAGCTCGACGGGTTCCGGCTCGCCGACCCGGCGCAGCTCCACCGCAACCTGCGCCGCGCTGCCCCGCGACCGCGGATCCGGATCGAGCAGCCGGCGGATGATGGCTAGCAGCTCCGGCGGTCCCATCAGGTCGTCCGGGTCGGGCCACTGACCGGTGGCCGAACAGATCAGCACGTCCTGCAGATCCTGCGCCGGCCACGCCGGTCGGCCACACAGGCTGTGCAGCGCCACCGAGCCCAGCGAGAACAGGTCGGCGGCCGGTGTCGGGCCCTCGCCGCGGGCGGTCTCCGGCGCCACATCGGTCGGAGTCGCGGCAACCAACCCGCCCAGTTCGCCGGCCGCGCGGGCCGCGCCCAGGTCCGCCAGCATCGGCCGCCCGTCGCCCTGTAGCAGCACATTGGCCGCCGACAGGTCGCCGTGCACGATGTCGCGCTCATGCGCCGCGGCCAGCGCATCGGCCACCGGGATCAGCACGGTCAGCACCTCGGCCCACCGCAGCCGCAACCGCACCGACAGCAGGCCGGCCAGGCTGCCGCCGGTGGCCAACGGCAGGACCAGCGCCACCGCGTCCGGCCCGGCGGCGACATCGAGCACCGGCAGCACGTGCGGGTGATCGACGGTGCGGGCGAGGTCGGCCTCTCGCTGGGCGCGGTCCCACTGATCCGGGCCGAACACCTTGAGGGCCACCGACGCCCCGTCGGCCAGCCGGACCGCCCGCCACACGCCGGCCCTGGCCGGCCCACCTGGCGCGCGCCCGGCACCGTCGGCACCGCGCCGGCCGGTAGACCCGTCGCCCCGGGCGGCGGGCGCCAGTGACTCGACAATCCGATACCCGGGCAGCGCGACGCTCACGGAGCGGACGGTAGGCCATTCGACCGACTCCTCCCCGAGGCTGTCCACAACGCGCAGGTGAGCGACCTTGCGGCGGCCGTGTCAGGAGCACACCCGGCCCCGTGGTTCGCGCCACCGGCAGCGCCGGGACCGAGTCCCGTCCCGGTGACCTGCGGTGTCCGACCTGCGGCGTACCGTTCCGGGCATGCGCCAGGGTCGAGAGCAGGTCCGGTTCCTGGAGCCGGGCATGGTGGAGTACACGGCCGCGTGGAATTGGCAGCGCGAACTGGCCGACGCGCGGTCCGCAGGGACGGAGCCGGACACGGTCCTGCTGCTGCAGCACCCCAGCGTGTACACCGCGGGCAAACGCACCAGGCCGGCGGACCGCCCCGTCGACGGAACCCCGGTGGTGGATGTGGACCGCGGGGGCCAGATCACCTGGCACGGCCCCGGTCAGCTGGTGGGGTACCCGATCGTGGCGATGGCGACCCCGTTCGACGTGGTGGGCTACGTGCGACTGCTGGAGCAGGTGCTCATCCAGGCGTGCGCCCAGGTGGGGGTGACGACGGGTCGGGTGGCCGGTCGCAGCGGGGTGTGGGTGGCCGCGGATGGCATCCGGCCGGAGCGCAAGATCGCGGCCATCGGCGTGCGGGTAGCGCGGGGCATCACCCAGCACGGATTCGCCTTGAACTGCGACTGCGACCTGGCTGCCTTCGACCGGATCGTGCCGTGCGGCATCCGCGACGCAGGGGTGACCTCGCTGTCGCAGGAGGCCGGAGCGCCGGTGACGGTGTCGGCGATGCAGCCGATCGTCAAGGAGTTGCTGATCCGCGCGCTGGACGGCCAACTCCCCGTCACCCAGGCGGATATCCCCCGGGCGCTGGCGACCCCACCCGATGCGGACGGCGTGCGCTGGCGGCTGGACCCTGCGTTGCAAGCGGCGCACGGCGAGTACCGCGGCGACACCGGCAGTATGGAGGCGGCAAGTGTGGGTACTCGCCCCGTACCGCCGCATCCGACGAGGGAGTGATCGACCGTGAGTACGCCGACCGAGACGGCACAGTCCGAGGTCGCCGAGGCACCCGCGAACCGAACCGGCAAGCCTGCCCGTCACCGGCTGCGCACCGCGCTCATCCTGGGCGTGCTGGCCGCCGCCGTGGCGGCCCTGGTCGCCGCGCTGCGAGCCGGCGTCGCTGCCGATCAGTCCGAACCTCCCGCGTCCGATCTGAGCGCGGTGTCCGCCAGCGTCGAAGACGCCCCCGAGAAGGAGGCCTGATGGCCGTGACCAGCGAGGGGCGCAAACTGCTGCGCCTGGAAGTACGTAACTCCGCGGTCCCGATCGAACGCAAACCGGAGTGGATCAAGACCAGGTTGCGCACCGGGCCGGAGTTCACCCAACTGCAGAATCTGGTGCAACGCGAGGGCCTGCACACCGTGTGCCAGGAGGCGGGATGCCCCAACATTTATGAGTGTTGGGAGGACCGCGAGGCCACCTTCCTGATCGGCGGTGACGCCTGCACCCGGCGCTGCGATTTCTGCCTAATCGACACCGGTAAGCCGGGCGCACTGGATCGCGACGAGCCGCGCCGGGTCGGCGAGTCCATCGCGACCATGAACCTGCGCTACGCCACGATCACCGGCGTCACCCGTGACGACCTGCCGGATGAGGGAGCGTGGCTGTACGCGGAGACCATCCGTCAGGTGCACGCCCAGGCGCCGGGCACCGGGGTGGAAATCCTCACCCCCGACTTCTCCGGCAAGCCCGAGTTGCTCAGTCAGGTTTTCGATGCGGCACCCGAAGTGTTCGCGCACAACCTGGAGACCGTCCCGCGGATCTTCAAGCGGATCCGCCCGGCGTTCCGTTACGAGCGCTCCCTGGAGGTCATCGAGCGGGGTCGGGCCGCGGGGATGGTCACCAAGTCCAACCTGATCCTCGGGATGGGCGAGACCCGCGAGGAGATCTCCCAGGCGCTGGTCGACCTGCGCTCGGCGGGATGCGACCTGATGACCATCACCCAGTACCTGCGGCCGACACCCCGGCACCACCCGATCGAGCGCTGGGTCAAGCCCGGGGAGTTCGTCGAGTTGCGCGACGAGGCATTGGGGCTCGGATTCCTCGGGGTGATGTCCGGTCCGCTGGTGCGCTCGTCCTACCGGGCGGGGACGCTGTATCGGCAGGCCATGTCCGCTCGGGAGGCTGCGGCAGCGCGGTAGTCTCGGCCAGCCGGACGACCGTCCGGCCGACCGAGAGTGAGCGCGCAGCGTCGGAGGGTGCGTCGGTGCCCCGTAAAATGCCTGTCATGGCCACCTCGTCACCGAAGTCTGCGCGCCCCTCCTCCGCGTCGTCGAAGCCGCCCAAACCGTCGAAGCAGGAACGCAAGGCGGCGAAGGCAGAATCGAGGGCCGCCAAGAAGGAGCGGCGCGGCCAGATCTGGAAGGTCTTCAAGACCCAGGTCCGCGAGGACAAGCGGCTGCTGCCCTACATGATCGGCACGTTGCTGCTGGGTGCGGCGGTGTTCGCCGCGCTCGGCTGGCTGGTGGGCATGCCCTGGTGGGTGGGGGCGATCTTCGGCGCCATCATCGGCGGCATGGCGGCGCTGATCGTGTTTGCTCGTCGCGTGCAACGCAGTGTGTACAAGCAGGCCGAAGGGACCCCGGGGGCGGCCGCCTGGTCGCTGCAGAACAACCTCAAGGGTCGCTGGCGCATCACCCCCGCGGTGGCGGGCACCACGCATCTGGACGCCGTGCACCGGGTGATCGGCAGGCCGGGCATCATCCTGGTCGGTGAGGGCGCTCCGCACCGGGTCAAGCCGTTGATCGCGCAGGAGAAAAAGCGCGTCGCGCGGGTCGTCGGCGACACCCCCATCTACGACGTGATCGTGGGGACCGAGGAAGGTCAGACGCCACTGCGCAAGCTGAACCCATTCCTGATGCGGTTGCCGCGCAACATCACCCCGACCCGGGTCAGCGAGCTCGACACCAAGCTAGCGGCGCTGGGTTCGCGGGCCCCGCAGACCGGCCTGCCCAAGGGCCCGATGCCAGCGGGCGCCAAGATGCGCAGCATGCAGCGGGCGGTCCGCCGGCGCTGACGCGGTCCGCGGGGCCGACCAGCTCCCCTGGATCAGCGGACCCGAGGTTCAGCGGACCCGGGGTTCAGCGGACCCGAGTTCAGCGGGTCCGCAGCACGATCGTGTGACACAGCCTGTCGTGCAGACCGCGGCCGTCGGCGTCGGTCAAGAGCGGCGGCACGATCAGGAAGATCAGCACGGTCCGCGGAATCGCCCAGGCACCCAGGAACGTCGCGCCACGAACCGAGGCCACTCGCAGACCGAGGGCGGCGTGCCCGGGCGTGATGCCGAACAGCGCCACCGTGAGCACCGTCACGCCGGCCCAGAGGTACAGCGAGAGGTTCTTCGGCGGCTCCGGCCAGGTGAACGCCAGGGCAAGGGCCGCGCTCAACGCGATGTCGATGACGAACGCGCCCACCCGACGACCCATCGAGGCGACCGAACCCGCGCCCGTCCGGGTGGCGCCGAACGTGCGGCCCGGCCAGGTCTGCTCCTCGGTGGTCGCCACGAGTCCCAGCCTACGGCCGCCATCAGCGAGCGGTGACGAGGTGACGGGGACCGCTGTGCCCGTGCTCCCGTGGGCCGAGCAGCGCAGAACAGAGTGACGAACGGAAGGTGACGTTGCTCCCAGGCGGGCAGCAGTGACATGGGCATCGCGCACGGACCGGCAGCGCGGGCGGCCCCGTCACCGCCGCACGTAACGCGCCGGAAACAACCGCGACGCGGGCGGGCAACACCGCTCCCCTACCGTTAACGCGTCCCCACCACCCGCCCACTCACACCGGGAGCCCCGCGCGTGTTTGCCACCACCGACGACCTACTCGCCTTCCTGCACGACACCTCCGTGGAGGTGTTCGACATCCGCTTCTGCGACCTGCCCGGCGTGATGCAGCACCTGACCATGCCGGCGTCCGCGGTCACGGCGGAGTCGCTGGACTCCGGCATGGCGTTCGACGGTTCCTCGGTGCGAGGCTTCCAGAGCATTCACGAGTCGGACATGCTGCTGCTGCCCGACATCTCGACCGCGCGTATCGATCCGTTCCGCCGGCGCCGCACACTGACGATGAACTTCTTCGTGCACGATCCGCTCACCGTGCAGCCCTACTCGCGCGACCCGCGCAACGTGGCACGCAAGGCGGAGGAATACCTGGCCGGCACCGGCATCGCCGACCTCGCCTACTTCGGCCCGGAGGCCGAGTTCTACGTCTTCGACGATGTGCGCTACGAGTCCACCGGAAACAGCCAGTCCTACCGGCTGGACTCCGAGTCCGGGTCGTGGAACAGCAACCGGGAGGAGCCCGGTGGCAACCTCGGGTACAAGGTGCGGACCAAGGGCGGCTACTTCCCCGTCGCGCCCTACGACCACTACACCGACCTGCGCGACGACATGGTGGCGCAACTGACGGCCGCCGGCTTCGAGGTGGAGCGCGCGCACCACGAGGTGGGCAGCGGCGGGCAACAGGAGATCAACTATCGGTTCAACACGCTGCTGGCGGCCGCCGACGATCTGATGCTGTTCAAGTACATCGTGAAAAACACCGCGTGGGCGGCCGGCAAGTCGGCGACCTTCATGCCCAAACCGCTGTTCGGGGACAACGGTTCCGGCATGCACTGCCACCAGTCGCTGTGGCAGGCGGGCTCTCCGCTGTTCTACGACGAGACCGGGTACGGCGGGCTGTCGGACATCGCTCGGCACTACATCGGGGGCATCCTGCACCACGCGCCCAGCCTGCTCGCCTTCACTAACCCCACCGTGAACTCCTATCACCGGCTGGTGCCCGGCTACGAGGCGCCGGTGAACCTGGTGTACTCCTCGCGCAACCGGTCGGCCTGCATCCGGATCCCCATCACCGGCACCAATCCGAAGGCCAAGCGGATCGAGTTCCGCTGCCCCGACCCGTCTTCCAACCCGTACCTGGCGTTCGCTGCGATGCTGATGGCGGGCCTGGATGGGGTGCGCAACCGGATCGAGCCGCCGGAACCGATCGACAAGGACCTCTACGAGCTCCCGCCCGACGAGGCAGCGAATGTCACGCAGGTGCCATCCTCGCTGGACGCCGTGATCAGTCACCTGGAGACCGACCACGACTACCTGCTAGAGGGTGACGTATTCACTCCCGACCTGATCGAGACCTGGATCCGAATCAAGCGCACCGACGAGATCGACCCCATCCGGCTGCGTCCGCACCCGTACGAGTTCGCCCTGTACTACGACCTGTGACGCGGACCCGTCATGCGGGCCTGACCCGGATCTGTGACCCGGACCCGTGATGCGATAGCTGCCCGCGCCGCGGCGTAACGTCACCGTCGGGGCAATCGCCCTACCGCCGTCGCGCCAAAGGAGCAGCCGCATGCCGGTTTTCGCCGTCATCTACACCTACGACGACCGCACCGAGCTGCGCATGCAGGCCCGCCCCGGGCACCGGGCGTTCCTGTCCGGCCTGCAGGATGCCGGCGTACTGCTGGCGGCGGGCGCCTGGGAGGACGACGGCCAGCCCGGCGGGCTGCTGGTGGTCCGGGCCCAGGACGCCGCGTCGGTCGCGGCGGCGCTGGACCGCGATCCGTATCGCACGGCCGGCGTGCTGGCCGGGCGAGAGATCCGGCAGTGGAGCCAGCTCACCGGCCCCTGGGCCAGCTGAACCCGGCCCGTCCATCTGACCGCGCCGCGCCAGCTGTGGTGTCCGGGGACGCCGAGCGTTCTTCCTGCGCTCGAACCGGGGATTGCCGGCGGGCGGAGCGCATCCCGCGAGCAGTGACCACGACGTTGCTCCCCACGATCAGCGCCATGCCGATCCACTGCGCCACGACCAACTGCTGGTGCAGGGCCATCCAACCGGCCAGCGCCGCCCACACCGGGCCGATGCTGGCAAAGGTCCCGAACAGCGGCGCCGGAAGCCGGCGCAGCGATAACAGGTCCGACACGTACGGCACGATCGAGGACAGCACGCCGCAGGCCGCCGCCAACCCCAGCGCACCGGCCGTGGGCGGTCGCAGCGCAAACCACACGACGGAGATCGGCAGCCACGCCGCGGCGGTGACGACAGCAGCAGTGGCGGTGCCGCGGATGCCAGGCAGGCGCTGTCCCAGCGTGCGGTTGAGCAGGATGTAGCACGCCCAGCCCGCGGCGGCGACCAGTGCCAACGTGATCCCCAGGACGTCCGTGGACGGACCGGGGTCGGTCAGCACGACCACTCCCACGCCCGCCAGGACCGCGCAGGCGAGATCCGGTGCCCGCCGAGAGCCGGCGATCGCCACCGCCAGCGGACCCAGGAACTCCAGCACCACGGCCAGCCCCAGCCCGATCCGATCGATCGCCGCATACAGGCACAGGTTCATCACGCTGAACACGCAGGCCAACCCGACGATCGGCCACCACGTGTCGGCGTGCAGACCACGCAGCCGGGGACGGACGATCGGGCTCAGCACCAGAGCGGTGACGAGCTGACGCACCGCCACCACCCCGACCGGTCCGATCACGGGAAACGCCATCGCACCCAGGGCCGCGCCAGCCTGACTGCTGGCAGAACTCCCCAGCACCAGGGCGATGCCGGTGGCGCGCTGGCGCGGGGTGGCCAGTGCCGACGACAACCCAGCCGGCCGAGCAGGACTCGACCCGCTCCGACCCGCTGGTGCGGGCAATCCCGTTGGCGGCACCGGAGCACCGATGCCATCGGTCGCGGGCACGGTCACCATGTCTCAAACGGTAGGCGGGCTGATGCGATTCGCCTAGTGCGTCATGTCGCTGTGCCATACGCTGTGGTTATGGATTGGGATCTGCGCGAACTCCGATTCTTCGTCACCGCCGCCGACGCCGGCTCGTTCACCCAGGCCGCCGTCCAGCTCTACGTCTCGCAGGCCGCGGTATCACGCACCATCGCGGGTCTGGAGCGCGCGGTGGGCCAGCGGCTGCTGCGCCGGGTGCCGCGCGGCTGCGAACTCACCGGCGCGGGCAGCCAGGTGCTGCCCCAGGCCCGGCGGGTGCTGGCGGAGGCCGAGCGGTTCACCGAATTCCTGCGCTCTCGGCACGGGGTGCTGCGGCTCGGCTACGCCTGGGCGGCGCTCGGCCGACACACCGCGCCGCTGCAACGACAATGGGCCCGACAGCACGAGTCCACCGATCTGGTGATGGTCCGGCATCACTCCCCCAGCGCCGGTCTCGGCGAGGGTATGTGCGATGTGGCGATCGTGCGCCGCCCGGTGCCGGACAGCCGGTTCACCTCTCTGGTGGTCGGCCTGGAGCGCCGGCTCGCGGCGTTCGCCTCCGACGATGCGCAGTGGGGACGCCGCCGGCTGCTGAGCATGGCCGAGATCGCGGGCCGCACCGTGGTGATCGACCCTCGGGTCGGCACGACCAGCAGCACGCTGTGGGATGGCGCCCAGCATTCACCGCGGTTTATCGAGTCGACCGACGTGGACAGCTGGCTGGACATGATCGCAGCGGGCCACGGGGTGGGCACTACCGCGGAAGCCACCGCGCATCACCATCCCCGCCCCGGCGTAACCTACCGGCCCATCAAGGACGGCCCACGCATCCCGGTGCGGCTGATGTGGTGGCAGGACGAACGACCACCGCTGCTGGACGCGTTGGTGGACGCCGTCACCCGGCTCTACGCCGAAGGCTGACCGATCCGAGGACCGCAGTCAGCTCCGGGCACCCGTCTTGCGGCGGCGCCAGAACGGCAGCGGCTCGTACTTGCGGTCTACCACGCGTTCCTTGAGCGGGATCAGTGCGTTGTCGGTGATGTGAATGCCCTCCGGGCACACCTCGGTGCAGCACTTGGTGATATTGCAGAACCCGAGGCCATGCTGTTCCTGTGCGGCCTGCTGCCGGTCGGCAGCATCCAGCGGATGCATGTCCAGCTCGGCGATGCGCATCAGGAATCGCGGCCCGGCGTAAGCCTTCTTGTTGTCCTCATGGTCGCGGATCACGTGGCAGACGTCCTGGCACAGGAAGCATTCGATGCACTTGCGGAATTCCTGGCTGCGCTGCACATCCACCTGCGCCATCCGGTACTCGCCGGGTCCCAGGTCTGCCGGTGGCGCGAACGCCGGAATCTCCAGCGCCTTCTGATAGTTGAACGACACATCGGTGACCAGATCCTTGATCACCGGGAAGGTGCGCATCGGGGTGACGGTGACGACCTCGTCCTCGGCGAAGATGTTCATCCTGGTCATGCACATCAACCGGGGCTTGCCGTTGATCTCCGCCGAGCAGGAGCCGCACTTGCCGGCCTTACAGTTCCATCGCACCGCGAGGTCGCCGGACTGGGTCTGCTGGATCCGGTGAATGATGTCCAGGACGACCTCGCCCTCGTTCACCTCGACCGTGTAATCCACCAACGCCCCGCCCGACGCGTCGCCGCGCCACACCCGGAAGTGTCCCTGGTAGGCCATCTCTCTACTCTCCCTCGAGCGGTGCCGGGCCGGTACCGGCCGCTGCTGCCTCGTCGATTTCGGCGTCCGTGAAGTACTTCTTCAACTCGCTGCGCTCGAACAGCGCCATCAGGTCCGGGCGCACCGGCGGCGCCAACTTCTCCGTCACCGATACTCCGTCACCGTCCATCCGGCATTCGAGTAGCTTGCGCCGCCACTCGGCATTCATGCCGCCAAAGTCTTCCCGGGTGTGCCCGCCGCGAGACTCCGTGCGCAGCAACGCGGCGCGCGCGATGCAATGGCTCAACAGCAGCATGTTGTGCAGGTCGAAGCACAGGTGCCAGCCCGGGTTGAAGGCCACCGGCCCGTCCGCGAACAGCTTGCCGGCCCGGACATCGAACTCGTCGAGCTTGGCGATAGCCTCACGGATCTCGCCGTCCTTGCGGATGATGCCGACCAGGGTATTCATGGTCTGCTGCAGGTCGGCGTGCACGTCGTAGGCGCTCTCGTAGCCCTGTTCGCCGACGTGCCGGAACGGTTCAAGGGCCTGCTCGGCGAACCCGGCCAGCTCCGCGTCGGAGAACTCCGGCGCCCCCTTGCCGGCCAGCCCGTCCACGAAGTCCGCGGCCGCATCGCCGGCGCGCTTGCCGAACACCGCCAGATCGGACAGCGAGTTGCCGCCCAGCCGATTGGACCCATGCATCCCTCCGGATGCCTCACCGGCGGCGAAAAGCCCCGGCACGCTGGTCATCTGCGAGTCGGCATCGACCTCGATGCCGCCCATCACGTAGTGGCAGGTCGGCCCGACCTCCATCGGCTCCTTGGTGATGTCCACATCGGCCAGCTGCAGGAACTGGTGGTGCATGCTGGGCAGCCGGCGGTGGATGAACTCGGCGCTGCGCCGCGAGGCGATGTCCAGGAACACCCCGCCATGCGGCGATCCGCGGCCGGCCTTGACCTCGGAGTTGATGGCACGGGCCACCTCGTCGCGGGGCAGCAATTCCGGTGGCCGCTTGTTGTTGTCCGGGTCGGTGTACCAGCGGTCACCCTCCTCCTCGGTGGTGGCGTACTGGTCACGGAATACGTCCGGCACGTAGTCGAACATGAACCGGCGGCCCTCGGAGTTGCGTAGCACTCCACCGTCACCCCGGACGGACTCGGTGACCAGGATCCCCTTGACCGACGGCGGCCACACCATGCCGGTCGGGTGAAACTGGATGAACTCCATGTTGATCAGGCTGGCTCCGGCGCGCAGCGCCAGGGCCATCCCGTCGCCGGTGCATTCCCACGAGTTGCTGGTGACCTTGAACGTCTTGCCGATGCCACCGGAGGCGATGATCACGGCCGGCGCACTGAAGGCGTGGAAGTCGCCGGTGGCCCGCTGGTAGGCGAACGCCCCGCCCACGGTCCCGTCGCGCATCAGCAGCGTGGTGACGGTGGTCTCGGCGAATACCTTGATGGCGGCCTCATAGTCGCCCAGGCTCTTCTTGTCCTCCTGCTGCAGCGAGACGATCTTCTGCTGCAGGGTGCGGATCAGCTCCAGCCCGGTGCGGTCGCCGACGTGCGCCAGCCGCGGGTATTCGTGCCCGCCGAAGTTGCGCTGGCTGATCTTGCCCTCGGGGGTGCGGTCGAACAGCGCCCCGTAGGTCTCCAGCTCCCACACCCGCATCGGGGATTCCTTGGCGTGCAACTCCGCCATCCGCGGGTTGTTCAGGAACTTGCCGCCACGCATGGTGTCGCGGAAGTGCACCTGCCAGTTGTCGTGCGGGTTCACGTTGCCCATGGCGGCGGCCATGCCGCCCTCGGCCATCACGGTGTGCGCCTTGCCGAACAGAGACTTGCACACGATGGTGACGGTCTTGCCGGCCTCGCGGGCGGCGATCGCGGCGCGCAACCCGGCCCCGCCGGCGCCGATGATCAGCACGTCGGACGAATGCCGGGTGATCGTCGGCTTCGCGGCGGGAGTCGATTCGGAAGTCATGGCGTGACGCAGTCCTTTGTCTGTCAGTGATGTCTGCAGTTAGAAGGCGATGTAGAACAGGTCGGCGAAGCCGCCGGCACCCGCCGCGTGCGCGGACAGCATCCAGACGTACCAGTCGGTCAGCATCAACGTGGCCAGCGTGGTCCAGGCGAACTGCATGTGCCGGCCGTTGAGCACGCTCACCCAGCCCCACATCTTGTAGCGGATGGGGTGCGCCGAGAAGTGCTTGAGCCGGCCGCCGATCACGTGCCGGCAGGCGTGGCAGCCCAGCGTGTAGCACCACAGCAGGATCGCGTTGGCCGCCATCAGCAGGGTGCCGAAGCCGAACCCGTGACGCAGCGAGTCGATCACATCCCAGGTGAGGATGATCCCGACGAGGAACGCGGCGTAGAAGAAGTAGCGGTGAGCGTTCTGGATGATCAGCGGGAAGCGGGTCTCGCCGGAGTACTTGGCATGCGGCTCGGGCACGGCACATCCGGAGGGCGCGCGCCAGAAGCTGCGGTAGTACGCCTTGCGGTAGTAGTAACAGGTCAGCCGGAAGCCGAGCACGAAGATCAGCGCGATCAGCGCCGCCGGCAGGAAGGCCGGGTACCAGGAGCCGAACCACTGGCCGAAGCCCTGCGCCTCGGGCGGGCAGGTCGCCGTCACGCACGGCGACGCGAACGGCGTCAGGTAGTGCGGCAACGCCGGATCGACGGTTCCACCGCCGCCGGGTGCGTAACTGGTCTGGGCCGCGAAGAAATACTTGTTGACGAACGCGCGGATGGTGGCATAGATCACCCAGATCGCCAGCAGGATCCAGGTGACCAGCGGCTGCGCCCACCACCGGTCCACGCGCAGGGTGCGCTTGCCGATGGAAGCGCGACCCGGCGCATCGACGCCCTCCGGTGCTTTCGCTTGGACCATTTAGCTCTCGCTCTCGCCCTCGGCCGACCGGCCGCGTCCGTGCCGGGCCCCTCGGCCGGCTGCTGCTGTTCTCGTGCGCCCTGGCGCGCCGGAAGCGCTGATTCCCGGCCCGGGCAGCCGCCCCATCATCGGCCCAGCCCCTTCCGGACCAACACCCGGGGTGGCAGTGCTCGACATGTCGCCTCCCGGCGTCGACGCCGCCCCCGCACCGGCCGCGGGGAGGACCACATCGTCGTACGCCCGTCGCTGGATGAAACTATCAACCGCGGCACCCGTCAGGGGCAACTCGAACCGCGGTGTGCGGGCCATGTCACGCTGTCGGATTGATCACGTTCCGGGATTCACGCCGGCCGGCACCGCCGTGGCGGGCTCCACCGCCTCCGCATCACCGGCACCCTCGTCGCCGCGCGCAGCACCGGAACCCCCGTCACCGCCGGGTTGCCGGATCCGCTGGCTGATGACCTGGCTGATGCCGTCTCCGCGCATGGACACGCCGTAGAGCACGTCGGCGGCCTCCATCGTGTACTTCTGGTGCGTGATCACCAGCAGCTGCGAGGACCCCCGCAGTTCGTGCAGCAGCCCGACCAGCCGGGTCAGGTTGACCTCGTCCAACGCGGCCTCCACCTCGTCCAGCACGTAGAACGGGCTGGGCCGGGCCCGGAAAATCGCCACCAGCATGGCAACGGCGACCAGCGATCGCTCGCCGCCGGACAGCAGCGACAGCCGCTTGACCTTCTTGCCCGGCGGTCGGGCGGTGACGTCCACCCCGGTCGCCAGCATGTCCTGCGGATCGGTCAGCACCAGTTCACCCTCACCGCCGGGGAACAGCGTGTCGAACACGGTGCGGAACTCGGCGGCCACGTCGTGGTATGCGCTGGTGAACAGCTGCAGGATCCGCTCGTCGACCTCCGTCACCACCGCCAGCAGATCCTTGCGGGTGGAGCGCAGATCCTCCAGCTGGGTGGCCAGGAAGGCGTGCCGCTCCTCCATCGCAGCGAACTCCTCCAGCGCCAGCGGATTGACCTTGCCCAGCAGCGTCAGGTCACGCTGGGCGCGCTTGGCACGCCGCTCGGTGCTGGGCCGGTCGAAGGCCATCGGGGTGGGCGCGCTGACCTGGTCGCCACGTTCCTTGGCGGCCTCGTACTCGGCCATCTCGGCGGCGGACGGCGGCACCGGCGTCGTCGGCCCGAACTCTGCCAGCAGATCATCGACACCGATGGCGAACTCGGTGGCGGCAGTCTCGGCGAGTTGCTCCATCCGCAGCCGCTGTTGGGCGCGCAGCACCTCGGTCGAATGCACCGAGTCGGTCAGCGAGTCCCACTCGGACTGCAGCTCGGCTGCCGCCGCCCGGGCGGTGCCGACGGCCTGCTCGGCGGCGGCACGGTCGGACTCTGCGGCGGCGCGGGCGGCGGCAGCCGCGGTGACGGAGGCGGCCAGCCGGTCGGCGGCCTGCTGCCCGACGGTCACGATCCGCTCGGCGAGCGCCGCGCCCTGCACCCGGCGCGCGGCGGCGCGTTCGGCCCGGGCTCGCGCCTCCCGCTCGGCCCGGGCCGCTCGGCGCAGGTTGTCGGCCGCGCCGGCCGAGGCCCTGGCCCGTTCCTCGGCGGTGCGCAGCGCCAGCCGCGCCTCCACCTCGGTCTGCCGCGCTGCGGCTGCCGCGGCGGCCAGCTCGTCGCGGCGCACCGGGTCGACATCGGCGGGCGCCTCGTCGGACTCGGCGGCGGCCAGCCGGGCCTCCAGGTCGGCCACCTGCTGGCGGCTGTCCTGCTGGGCGGCGTCCGCGGCCTGTCGCCGTGCCACCAGCCGCTGTGCCTCCGCCTCCGCGGATCGAGCGGCTTCGCCCAGCCTGCCGAGCTGCTCGGCGACGGCCGACATCTTGGCGTCCGACTCGTACAGCGCGGCCAGCGCCCGCTCGGCTTCCGCGATGCGGGCGGCAGCCTCGGCGCGCGCACCGGCCAGCGCCGCCCCCACGTCGCCGATCGAGGCGGTGACACCGGCCAGCTGTTCCTCGGCCTCATCGACGGCGGCCTGGATCTCGATCACCGACTGCCGCCCGGTGCTGCCGCCGAACGCCCATCCGGCGCCGATCAGGTCGCCGGCACGAGTCGCCGCGGTGAGAGTGGGATCAGCGGTGACGAGGCCGACGGCCGTCGCCAGATCGTCGACCACCAGCACGTCGTGCAATACCCGACGCAGGGCCGGCATCAGCGGGTTGGGGGCGCGGACCAGATCCAGCGCCCACTGCGCGCCCGCGGGCGGCTCAGTTCGCCGCGGGGGCGCGGACCGGTCGTGCTCGTCACCGCCCGCGTCTGCACCCACCAGCATGCCGGCTCGGCCGGCATCGCTGGCCTTCAGCAACTCCAGCGCGTCCGCCGCGGCCGCCAGGTCCGCCACCGCGACGGCGTCCGCCGCAGATCCCAGGGCGACCGCGATCGCGGCCTCCGCACCGGGAGTGACGTCGAGCAGCGTCGAGACCGAGCCGAGCAGCCCGGGTAGCTCACCGCCGGCGGCCAGCAGCGCTCCGGCGCCGTCCCGCCGGTCCAGACCCATCGCCAGCGCGTCCACCCGGGCGCGCAGGCTGGACTGCCGAGATCGGGCATCCCGCAGCGCCTCCGCCAGCTCTGCGACCCGATCCTCGGCGGTCTGCGCCGCGATGCTGGCCGCCTCGTGCACCTCGTCCAGCCCGACCTCGGAGGAGTCCAGGTCGCCGATCGAGCCGCGCAGGTCATCGAATTCGGTCTGCGCGGCCCGCGCCCGGTCGGTCGCCTCGGCGATGGCGGTGGCCAGCCGGGCGACCTCGTCTTCGCCGGCGGTCAACCGGGATCGCGCGGTGTTCACCTGGCCGGCCAGCCGGGCCAGGCCCTCCCGTCGATCGGCGATGGCGCGCGAGATGGCCAGCAGCTCCGCCTCGGCGGCGGCCAGCGCGGACTCCTGCTCAGCGCGTTCGGAGACGGCGGCCGCCAGCTCGGCGCGGGCCTCGGCGACCAGCCGGTCTTTCTCGTTCTGCTCGGCCTCGGCCTGTTCGGCCGCGGCCTCCAGTTCTTCCGGGTCCCGTCCCGGGCGCGCCTGCGGTGCGGGGGCGGCCAGATTGCGGGCGCGCTCGGCGGCCAGCGAGACGGTGCCGCGGAACCGCTCGGCCAGCGCGGACAGCGCGAAGTGGGTGTTTTGGGTCTGCGTCACGATCGGGGCCGACGCCGCCAGCCGGGTGGCCGCCTGCTCCTGGGCGGCCTGAGCCCGCGCCAGCTGCTCCTGCACCTGCGCCCGGTGCTGGACGGCCGCCTTCTCGGCTGCGGAGTCGGCCTCGATCTCCCCGCGCAACGCGGCGATGTCGTCCGCCAGCAGCCGCAGCCGCGCGTCACGTAGGTCGGCCTGCACCCCCGCGGCCCGCCTGGCCACCTCCGCCTGCCGGCCCAGCGGACCCAGCTGCCGGCGCAGCTCGCTGGTCAGATCGGTCAGCCTGGTGAGGTTGGCCTGCATCGCGTCCAGCTTGCGCAGCGCCTTCTCCTTGCGCTTGCGATGCTTCAGGACGCCGGCCGCCTCCTCGATGAACGCTCGCCGGTCCTCCGGCCGTGACGACAGCACCGAATCCAGGTGGCCCTGGCTGACGATGACGTGCATCTCCCGGCCGATCCCGGAATCGGATAGCAACTCCTGGATGTCCAGCAGCCGGCAGGCCTTGCCGTTGATCTCGTATTCGCCGGCGCCGTCCCGGAACATTCGGCGGGTGATGGAGACCTCGGTGCAGTCGATGGGCAGGGCGCCGTCGTGGTTGTCGATGGTCAGGGTGACCTCGGCGCGGCCCAGCGGCGGGCGGTCGGCGGTGCCGGCGAAGATGACGTCGTCCATCTTCCCGCCGCGCAGCGCCTTGGCGCCCTGCTCACCGAGCACCCAGGCCATCGCGTCGACCACGTTGGACTTGCCGGACCCGTTGGGGCCGACGACGGCGGTGATGCCCGGCTCGAAGCGCAGGGTGGTCGACGAGGCGAAGGACTTGAAGCCCTTGAGCGTGAGGGACTTCAGATGCACCGGCTCGCGCGTCCCTTCCCTGGTCTCCGGGCCCCGGCCGGGATCCTCACGTGGCGCAGATACGTCACGCGAATCCTCCCCGGGCCCGCGGGCACGCTCGCCCGCAGCACCCGGTCAGGGTACTAGCCGCGCGGGTGCGGATCGGTCAGGCGAGCACCCGCGCCGCGGCTCGGGATCCGGCCGCGGCGCGGGACGATCACGCCTCATCGAATCCGGCGAGGTCGCCGCGCGGGGTATCGAAGCGCTCCACGACCACTGTCACCCGCCCGGGCGTGCCGGTGCCGCGCAGCAGGTCCAGCAGTCGCTCGCAGCGCTCGCGGGGTCCCTCGGCCACGACCTCCACCCGGCCGTCGCGGAGATTGGCGGCGCGCCCCACCAGGCCCAGCTCGAGCGCCCGGGCCCGGGTCCACCAGCGAAACCCCACCCCCTGCACCTGCCCATGCACCCAGGCCGTCATCCGCACGCGCTCGTTCGTCACCGCCTCATCTTCCCGCAGCGCCACTCTTGACTTCTGACGCCATTCTGCCGCACTATGACGTCGCTCATGACACCACAGTGACCATAGGAGGCACCGTGACGACATCAGAACCCGTCGGATCCATGATCCATGTCCGAGGGCTGGCCAAGACCTACACCGGACGGAAGGAACCCGTGCATGCCGTGCGGGGCGTCGATCTGGACGTCACTGCCGGCGAGATCGTCGGCTTCCTCGGCCCCAACGGCGCAGGCAAGACCACCACGCTGCAGATGCTCACCACCCTGCTGGAGCCGACCTCCGGCGAGGCCAGGGTCGCCGGCCACGACCTGCGCACCGACCCGGCGGGAGTGCGACGCTCGATCGGCTACGTCGCCCAGGGCGGCAGCGCCGGATCGGACGCCCGGGTCGGCGAGGAGATGCTGTATCAGGGCCGCTTCTACGGGCTGACCCGCCCGGAGGCACAGCGCCGCACCGACGAGCTGCTGGAGCGCCTCGACCTCGGCGGACTGGCCGGCCGGGACGTCAAGACGCTCTCCGGCGGGCAAAAGCGCCGGCTGGACATCGCCCTCGGCCTGGTGCACTCCCCCGCGCTGGTGTTCCTGGACGAGCCGACGACCGGGCTGGACCCGCAGAGTCGGTCCAACATGTGGGGTCACATCGCGGGGCTCCGGACCCGTGCCGGAACGACGGTGTTCATCACCACGCACTACCTGGACGAGGCGGACGCGCTGTGCGACCGGGTGCTGGTGATCGACGACGGACGGATCATCGCCACCGGCACTCCGGACGAGCTCAAGCGGCAGGTGTCCGGCGACCTGGTCGCGCTCGGCGTGACCGGCGATCCCGGCGAGGTGCTGGTGTTGGCCAGGCGACTGCCCGGGGCCACCGAGCCGGCGGTGGAGCCGGCCCCGGCGGCCGGGCTGGCCAGCGCCGGCGGGGCGGGCGCCAGCCGGGTCACCTTCCGGGTCCCAGACGGGGAACGCGTGGTGATCTCGCTGTTGCACGACCTGGAGTCGGCGGGCGTCGCCCTGACCGGCGTCTCGGTACACCGGCCCACCCTGGACGATGTGTTCCTGACCCTGACCGGGCGGACCCTGCGCGAGGAGGCGGCGTGATGACGCGCTCTGTTCGGGTGGCGGAGCCGATCGCCGTGGGCGCGGTGTCGCCCGCCGGCCCCGTCACCGCTGGTAGGCCCGCCGGGTCGAACCCACTCCGGGACACCCTGCTGGTGTTCTCCCGGGCGATCGGCATCTCGGTGCGCAACCCGGTCTGGCTGGTGATGGGCGCCGCGCAGCCGCTGCTGTACATCTTCTTGTTCGGCCCGTTGTTGGTGAAGTTCGCCGACATGCCGGGCTTCCCGCCGGGCAACGCGTGGCAGGTGTTCGTGCCCGCGATCCTGGTGCTGCTCGGCCTGTTCGGCGGCGCGTTTGCCGGGTTCGGGCTGATCTCCGAGTGGCGGGACGGCGTGGTCGACCGGATGCGGGTCACCCCGATGAGCAGATTCGCGCTGCTGTTCGGCCGGGTACTGCGGGACGTGGCAGTGCTCCTGGTGCAGGCCGTCCTGCTGGTGCTGGCCGGGGTGCTGATGGGGCTGCGCGCGCCGATCGGTGGAGTGATCGTCGCGATCCTGATCGTGGCCGTGATGGGGGTGACGATGTCCTCCGGCGGATACGCCGTGGCGCTGAAGGTCAAGAGCGAGGATGCGCTGGCACCCCTGGTGAACGGGATTATGGTGCCGCTGATGCTGCTGGCCGGCGTGATGCTGCCGATCACCAAGGGGCTGGCGCCGGACTGGCTGTACTACCTGTCGCGGTGCAACCCGGTGGTGTACGTGGTGGAGGCATGCCGGGCGGCGTTCCTGGGCGACTTCGCAAGCCATCAGTTCTGGATCGGGCTGGCGGTGGCGGTGGCGCTGGCCACAGTATGCGTGGCGTGGGCGTCACGGGTGTTCACCCGGCTGTCGCGCTGAGCTCGGGTGCTCGGGCTCGGGTGCTCGGGTGCTCGGGTGCTCGGGCTCGGGCTCGGGCTCGGGTGCTCGGGCTCGGGCTCGGGCAAGAATCGCACCTCGTCGGGATCATGGTCGGTATTCGCGCAGGTGGGCTCGACCTTGATCCCCGCGAGGTGCGAATTCTGACGGGCGCCAGGGGGAGGCCCTTGACCCGCGCCCACCGGCAATGAACCACCGCCACCGTCGCAGGGCGGCAGCCACCGGCCGGGGCCCGCGTCAGGCACTGATCGCGAGCGCGCGCCGGGTCGTCGTCACCACCCGACTTGGTTCCTGCGTGAGCATGCGCCAGGTGAAGTGCAGGGCCCGCCTGCCGGCCAGCAGCAGGTCGTTACCGCGGCGCCGGTCGTCCTCGAACCGCTCGGCGCCATGGAACTCCCGCCCGTCGATCTCGATACAGAGCGGATTCTCATCGAATGCGATGTCCAGGAAATACGTCGCACTCGGACAATCCAGCCGGACATTGGTCGACCAACCCGTGATCCCGGCGTCACGCAGTATCCGGTGCGCCAGCCGCTCCGCCTCGGACCAGGGGGCATCTCTCGAGTCCAACAGCATGCTTCGGCGATCGATGTTGCCGCGCCTGGCCGGAGTCAGGAGCATCGCTTGGTGCAGGCCCGCGAGCGTCGCTTGCCTACTGCGCAACGCCCGGTCGATCCCCTCACCGCCGCGCGCAGGCACCTGGTCGAGCGCAGTGAGCGCCGGCATCGTCAGCCGGATTCCAGCCCGGTCCAGGATCAGATCCCGGGGCACCACGCGCTTGACGAACCGGAATCCGGGTCGCCGCAGTGTGGTTCGACGCCCTGCGACTACGACCACATCCGGGATCATGTCCGGCCAATAGCTCAGCGCCGCGGCCGCATCTTCGACGATCACGGCTGTCGGGTCCCACACGCACGCGGCCACCGCACGCGTCTCCCAGTCGGTGGCGAGGTGCGGCAACGTGTAGACACCCGGTAGGACGGTGACGAGCTCTCCCCGCCCGCACAGCACCGTCAGCCGGCGCGCGAGTTCGGGGTGCTGCCGGCGGCCGACCACCGCGAGCCCGCTCAGCGCTCGGGTGATCTCCCAGTCCATCGAGCCATGATCGCGCCCCACGGCTCGCCCAGACCCGAACGCCCGAAAATGTGGATAACTCTGCGGCTCGGGCTCGGACTTGCGCTCGGGCTCGATCTCGGGCTGGGGGCGCGGGTTGAAGGGCGCGGGCCCGGCAAGACTCGCACCTCGTCGGGATCATGGTCGGTATCTGCGCAGGTGAGGGCAATCAAGATCCCGACGAGGTGCGAATTTTGACAAGCCACAGCCGACGCCGCCGACGCCACAGACGCCACGGGTACAACCGACGCCACAGTATGACTGCCCAGATACGGCCGCCGCACGACCTTGGCGGCACCGACACCCGGAACGCCGCGCGCGAGACAGGGTGCGCGACCTCCGGCAGCCCCTACCTGCGCGGTCTGCGGATGCCAACGCCATACAACATCACACCGGCCGCGCGTGGTGGTGTCAATCTCTGGACGTGATGACACCATTGTGTGCTAATGTGGTGTCATCACGGCGCCATCTTGACCCCGCTCATGCTGACGGAGGAGATCCCATGCACCCGACCATTCCCGCCGAGACCCTGCTGCGACACCTGACCGAGCAGGCCACCCGCGATCGCCGCATCCCTGGTCCACGACGCCCACTGCGGCACAGTGAGGCCGTGTTGCGCGGCGGCCGGGCGGCTGCCGCTACCTACTGACGGGCCGTGGTGGGCGCTGGCAGCGCGGGCAGAAGAATGACGACCGGTTCATGAAGGCGGCCCGCCGGATCGGAGCCCCGCATCGGCGGCACGGTAGCCCGGCCCGGCCGTAGGCATCCAGTGAACGCTCGAAGTAGCCGGACTCACCGTTGACGTTCACATACAGCGCGTCAAATGAGGTGCCGCCGACCGCCAGGGCACGCCGCATCACCTCCGCGGCCGCGTCCAGCACGGCCCCCACCGTCCGCGGGGCCAGCGACGCGGTAGCCCGCTCGAAGTGCACCCGGGCCGCCCACAGCGCCTCGTCGGCATAGATGTTGCCGATCCCGGACACCACCGACTGGTCCAGCAGCGCACGCTTGATCGTGGTACGCCGGCCACGGATGGTTCGCACCACGGCAGGGCGGCTGAACTCAGGGTCCAACAGGTCCCGGGCGATGTGCGCGATGGGCGCCGGCAATTCGGCCCCGCCCGGCGCGAACGACAGCCCCCCGAAGGTGCGCTGATCCAGGAAGTCCACCACGGGCCCGTCGTCCGCGAGGCGGACCCGAATCCGGACGTGCTGGTGCCTGACGCCGCCAGGGTCACTGACTCGGAACTGGCCGCTCATGCCCAGGTGGGCCAGCACCGCGTCACCGCCGTCCAGCACCCACCACAGGTACTTGCCGCGCCGTCGCACATCCAGCACCGTCCGGCCGGCCAGCACACCGGCAAAGTCGGCCGGTCCGCCCGGGTGACGTCGCACCGATCGGGCGCCCAACGCGCCGAATACCTGCACGGACTCGATCGTCCGGCCGGTCAGCGCGGCTGCCAGGCCGCGGCGCACCACCTCGACCTCGGGCAGCTCAGGCACTGTCGACCGTCGAGGCCAGATCAGGCGTCGGCGCGCTCCTGCAGGGCCTGGTAGGCCTGCGCGGCGGCGTGCTGCTCGGCCTCCTTTTTCGTGTGACCCACCCCGTGCCCGAGCACCTCGCCCCCGACCAATGCCCGCGCGGTGAACGTCTTGTCGTGATCGGGCCCCTCCTCGTCGATCTGATACTCCGGGACGCCAGCGCCAGCGGTCGCGGACAGCTCCTGCAGGGAGGTCTTCCAGTCCAGCCCGGCCCCCAACCGCGGCGCGGACTCCAGCAGGTCGGCGAAGATCCGCAGCACGGCGGCGCGCACCGGCTCCAACCCATGCTGCAGGTACAGCGCCCCGATCACCGCCTCGACCGAGTCCGAGACGATGGATGCCTTCTCCCGGCCGCCGGTCAGCTCCTCGCCGCGACCCAGCAGCAGCAGGTCCCCCAGGCCGAGTTCAGTGCCGACCGCGGCCAGGGCGTGCATGTTGACGATGGACGCCCGCAACTTGGCCAGCTGTCCCTCGGGCAGATCCGGGTGCGCGCGGTAGAGCTCATCGGTGATGATCACGCCCAGCACCGAGTCCCCCAGGAACTCCAGGCGCTCGTTGGTGGGCAGGCCACCGTTCTCGTACGCGTAGGAGCGGTGCGTGAGCGCCAGCTCCAACAGGTCGTCGGCCAGACCCAACTCCAGGCGACGCAGCAGCGCCGCCCGTGCACTCCCCCCGTCCCGGGCCGCCGAATCGGCCCGGTCGCGGGTATCAGACCCCGACAACCTGGCGGCCGTCGTACTGACCGCAGTTCGGGCACGCAACGTGCGGGGGCTTGAGCTCGCGACAGGCCCGGTTCGAGCATGGCTCCAGGGTCGGCGCGCTGGCCTTCCACTGGGCCCGGCGGGCGCGGGTGGTGCTGCGGGACTTCTTGCGCTTCGGAACGGCCACTTCTACTTCTCCTCGATCTCGCCGGCGCGGTGGCCGGTGGGTTCCAACAGGTTCGCCAACGCGGCCCACCGCGGGTCCAGTGTGTCATGCCGGTGGTCCGGCCCAACCGCGTCCAGGCGCTCGCCGCATTGCGGGCACAGGCCGGGGCAGTCCGGCGAGCACACCGGAGCCGACGGCATGACGAGCACCAGCTCGTCGTGGACCAGCGGCTCCAGGTCGATCAGGTCGTCGACCAGCCGCGGGACCTCGTCCTCGTCGGTGGTCTCGGCCGTGGTCGAGTCGGGGTAGGCGTACATCTCGCGCAGCGGGGCCCGCACCGTCAGCGTCATCTCCCGCAGGCAACGCGCGCAGCTCGCGGTCGCCTCGGCGGTGGCGGTCGCGGTGACCAGCACCCCTTCGGCCACCGATTCGAGCAACCCGGACAGGTGCACGTCGCCGCCGGTCGGGATCTCCACGACGGCGGTGGCGGTGCGTTCCGGGGCGGGCGCGTGCAGCTCCAGCGGATGCGACTGCCCGGGGCCGCGCCGCTTGGCGAGGCCCAGCGCCCGGGTGTCGATCACCCAGGGGGCGGCGTGCCGCGGGCGCGTGTCAGTCATGGCTCTCTCGCGTGGCGGTGGGCGGTCACGGGTGGACCGATGGCAACCGTTCCAGAGTAGTGGAGAATGCGCCCGGTTCCCAATCGGCGGGCTGAACCGGTCAGTCCCGGTAGTCGGCAGCCACCCCGGAGCGCAGTGCGGAACGCCCGCGGCCGACGGTGCGCAGCGTCTTGGTGAGGGTCTCCTCCAGCTCCGCGAGCCGGCCGTCCACGTATTGGTCGCATTCTCCGCGCAGCCGGTCGGACTCGCCGTGCGCGGCGTCCAGAATGTGCGCGGACTCGGCGTGCGCCGCCTGCACCACCTCGGAGGTGGACACCAGCCGCGCTTGCTCGGCCTGCCCGTCGGCGACGGCCCGCTCGTAGGTAGCCCGGCCGGCGGCGACCAGCCGATCCGCCTCACCGTGGCCGCGGGAGACCAGCGAGTCGTGCTGGTCCTGCCCGGCCTGGACGGTCCGGTCGGCGTCGGCCTGGGCGCGCGCCAGGATGGCCTCGGCCGCCTTGGTGGCCTCCTCGATCAACCGGTCCGCCTCGGCCCGCGCTCCCGCCACCGTGCCGGCGGCCTCGTTCTGCGCAGTTGCGACCAGCCGATGCGCCTCGGTCTCCGCCTCCGCGAGGGTCTGCTCCGCGCTGGAGCGCGCCTCGTCGATCATCTGATCGCGGTGGTCGAGCACGTCCTGGGCGTCGTCGAGCTCCCCGGGGACGGCGTCGCGGACATCGTCCAGCAGGTCCAGCACGTCGCCGCGAGGCACCACGCAGGATGCCGTCATCGGCAGCCCTCGGGCCTCCTCGACCAGGGTCACCAGTTGGTCGAGCGCCTCGAACACCCGATACACGCTTGATCCTCCCGTCGGCGTCACCGCGCCCGCCGCGGCGGGTTCAGTGTGTCAAGAACGGACCCGCCGGTCGGGGAGCCACGCGGGACCGACCGGGCGCTACCGCCGCGTCAGGGGGGTGGGCAGCTTGCGGCGCAGCGCCGCTGTTACCTCCGCAGGCAGCAGCGCCGACACGTCTCCGCCGTAGCTGGCAACCTGCTTGACCAGGGATGAGGACAGGAACGAGTGCTCTGGGCTGGTCGGGATGAACAGCGTGTCCACGTCGGCCAGGCCGGAGTTCATCTGGGCCATCTGCAGCTCGTAGTCGAAGTCCGACACCGCGCGCAGGCCCTTGACGATGGCGCTGATGTGCCGGCGCCGGCAGTAGTCCACCAGCAGGCCCTGGAACGAGTCGACCGAGACGTTGTCCCAGCCGGCGGTGGTGGCGCGCAGCAGTTCCAGCCGTTCTGCGGTGTCGAACAGACCGGTCTTGTTGGGGTTGACCAGCACGGCAACGGTGACGGTGTCGAACAGGCGCGCCGCCCTGGCGATGATGTCCAGGTGTCCCAGGGTGGGCGGGTCGAACGACCCGGGGCACACCGCGTGCGTCATGATGCGCGACCGTAGCAGACCAGGGTGTCGCCGTACCGGCGGGTCCGCACCCCGTGCCACGGCTCCGGCCAGTCGAATTCTCCGGCCCGCGCGGCCAGTTCCAGCACCACATCCGTGGCCGGGCGCAGCCGGCCGGCGGCGCGCAGGGCGGCCAGGATCTCGCGCAGCGCGTCGCCCGGCAGCGTGTACGGCGGGTCAGCGACCACGATGTCGAAGGCCTCACCCGGGGTGCGGGCAAAGTCCGCGGCGTCGCCGGGGAACACCGTCACCGCAGTGGGCTCAGCGGCCTCCAACGCCTGAATATTGGCGCGGATCGCGGCCAGTGCAGCCCGATCCCGCTCCACCAGCACCACCCGTGCGGCGCCGCGGGAGGCGAGCTCCAGGCCAAGCGCTCCGGTGCCGGCATACAGATCCAGCACGGACGCGCCGTCCAGTCCGCCGGTGGCGGCCAGCGCGTTGCCGATCGCGGCGCGCACCTTCTCGCCGGTGGGCCGGGTGACGGTGCCGGCCGGGACGACCAGTCGACGCCCACGCCAGCGCCCACCGACGATCCTCGTCACCGCCGGGCTCCCGTCACCGTCGGCTCACCGCTGGCTCAGCACGACGAGCAGGTCGCCACCCTCCACCTGCTGCACCCGGCCGATCGCCGTGCGGGCCACGGTGCCGGCGGTGGGGGCAGTGATGGAGGCCTCCATCTTCATCGCCTCGATGGTGGCCACGACCTGGCCGGCGGCCACCGTGTCCCCCTCGGCGACGGTGAGCGTGACCGCCCCGGCGAATGGCGCCGCGATGTGATGCGGGTTCCCGGGGTCGGCCCGCTCGGCGACCGGCACGTTCACGGCCACCGACCGGTCGCGGATCTGCAGCGGACGCAGTTGCCCGTTGAGCGTGGTCACGACCGTACGCATGCCCTTCTCGTCCGGCTCGCCGATGGCCTCGATGCCGGCGATCAATTGCACGCCGGGCTCCAGGTCGATCACGTGCTCGGTCCCGGGGGCCAGCCCGTACAGGTAGTCCGCGGTGGGCAACACGGCGATGTCGCCGTACTCGTCGCGCAACTCGCCGAAGGAGCGCGACGGCGCCGGGAACAGCAGCCGGTTCAGAGTGGGGCGCGGATCGGCGGCCAAGTCTTCGGCATCCTGATCGGACAGTGTTCCGGTGCGCGGGGCGTGACTCCGGCCGGCCAAGGCCTTGCTGCGGAACGGTTCCGGCCAGCCGCCAGCCGGCTCCCCCAGCTCCCCGGACAGGAACCCGATCACCGAGTCGGGGATGTCGAACCGGCCCGGATCGGCCTCGAACTCGGACGGGCTCACACCGGCACCGACCAGATGCAGTGCCAGGTCCCCCACCACCTTGGACGACGGGGTGACCTTCACCAGCCGGCCGAGCATGGCGTCGGCGGCGGCGTAGGTGGCCTCGATCTGCTCGAAGCGATCGCCCAGACCCAGCGCGATGGCCTGCTGGCGCAGGTTGGACAGCTGCCCACCGGGAATCTCGTGCCGGTACACCCGCCCGGTAGGTGAGCGCAGGCCGGACTCGAACGGCGCGTACAGGGCGCGGACGGCCTCCCAGTACGGCTCCAGGTCCTGTACCGCCGACAGTGTCAGCCCGGAGGCCCTGTCGGTGTGGTCGGTGGCGGCGACCAGCGCGGACAGCGGAGGCTGGCTCGTGGTGCCGGACATCGGGGCGCTGGCGGCGTCCACGGCGTCCACGCCGGCGTCGATCGCGGCCAGCAGGGTGGCCAGCTGCCCGCCGGCGGTGTCGTGGGTGTGCAGGTGCACCGGCAGGTCGAAGCGTTTCCGCAACGCGGTAACGAGGATCCGAGCGGCCGGGGCGCGCAGCAGGCCGGCCATGTCCTTGATGGCCAGGATGTGCGCCCCAGCGTCGACGATCTGCTCGGCCAGGCGCAGGTAGTAGTCCAGGGTGTAGAGCGTCTCGGCGGGGTCCGCCAGGTCCGCGGTGTAGCACAGCGCGACCTCGGCGATGGACGTGCCGGTCTCGGCGACCGCGTCGATGGCCGGGCGCATCTGCTCGATGTCGTTGAGGGCGTCGAAGATCCGGAACAGCTGGATACCGGTGTCGGCGGCGGTGGCCACGAACCGCCGGGTGACCTTTTCCGGATAGGGCGTGTAGCCGACGGTGTTGCGGCCGCGCAGCAACATCTGTAGGCAGATGTTGGGTAGCGCCGCGGACAGCGTTTCCAGCCGCTCCCACGGATCCTCGCCGAGGAAGCGCAGCGCGACGTCGTAGGTGGCGCCGCCCCAGGCCTCGATGGACAGCAGTTGCGGGGTGAGCCGGGCCACGGCCGGGGCGACGGCGGCCAGGTCGCGGGTGCGGACCCTGGTGGCCAGTAGCGACTGGTGGGCGTCGCGGAAGGTGGTATCGGTGACGGCGACGGCGGACTGCGCGCGCAACTGGCGGGCGAAGGCCGCCGGTCCGAGCTCGGCCAACCGCTGCCGACTGCCAGGCGGCGGCCCGGCCTCGGGCAGCCGGGGCAGCTTGCTGCGCGGCTCGGCGAGCACCGCCGGACGGTCGCCGTGCGGCTTGTTGACGGTGACGTCGGCGAGGTAGCTCAGCAGCTTGGTGCCGCGATCGGCGGAGTGCCGGGCGGTCAGCAGCTGCGGGTGCTGCTCGATGAACGAGGTAGTCACGCCGCCGGCCGCGAAGTCCGGATCATCCAGCACCGCCTGCAGGAACGGGATGTTGGTGGCGATGCCGCGCACCCGGAACTCCGCAAGCGCCCGTCGGGCCCGGCGCAGCGCCTGCGGCCAGTCGGCGCCCCGGCAGGTCAGCTTGACCAGCAGCGAGTCGAAGTGTGCGCTGACCTCGGCGCCGGCATGCACCGTGCCACCGTCCACCCGCACTCCGGCCCCGCCGGGCGAACGGTAGGTGATGATGCGGCCGGTGTCCGGGCGGAACCCGTTGGCCGGGTCCTCGCTGGTGACCCGGCACTGCAGCGCCGCCCCCCGGACGGTGACGGCGTCCTGGGTCAGACCCAGACCGGCCAGGGTTTCGCCGGCGGCGATGCGGATCTGGCTGGAGACCAGGTCGATGTCGGTGATCTCCTCGGTGACGGTGTGCTCCACCTGAATCCGTGGATTCATTTCGATGAAATGGTGCCGTCCGTCGGTGCCCAGCAGGAACTCCACCGTGCCGGCGTTCACGTAGCCGATCTGCCGGGCGAAGGCGACGGCGTCCGCGCAGATCGCCTGCCGGATGGCCGGGTCGAGCCCCACAGCGGGGGCCACCTCGATGACCTTCTGGTGCCGCCGCTGCACCGAGCAGTCCCGCTCGTACAGGTGGATCGCGGCGCCGGAAGCGTCGGCGAGAACCTGCACCTCGATGTGCCGCGGGTCGACCACCGCCCGTTCCAGAAACACGGTCGGGTCGCCGAACGCGGACTCGGCCTCGCGCATCGCGGTCCGGATCGCCTCAGGAAGGTCGTCCGGATGGTCGACGCGGCGCATGCCGCGACCACCGCCACCGGCGACCGCCTTGACGAACACCGGGAAACCGACCGCCGCCGCCCCGGCGACCAACTCGTCGGCGTCCGCGGACGGCGGCGTGGACTCCAGCACCGGCAGCCCGGCCTCGCGGGCGGCAGCCACGGCGCGGGACTTGTTGCCCGCCAGCTCCAGCACCTCGGCCGGCGGCCCGATGAAGGCGATACCGGCGTCCGCGCACGCCTGGGCCAGGTTCGGGTTCTCCGACAGGAAGCCGTATCCCGGATAGACCGCGTCGGCGCCGGCGGTGCGGGCGGCGGCGACGATCTCGTCGACGTCCAGGTAGGCGCGCACCGGATGCCCGACCTCACCGATCTGGTACGCCTCGTCGGCCTTTTGCCGGTGGGTGGAGTTGCGGTCCTCGTACGGATACACGGCCACGGACGGCACGCCCAGCTCGTAGGCGGCGCGGAAGGCACGGATGGCGATCTCGCCGCGGTTGGCAACCAGGATCTTGGCAAACATGGTGGGCATCTTTCTCGTCGGGTTTCTCGTCGGGGCGGTCGGATGGTGCTGCCTGTCGAGGCCGGGCGAGTTCCTGGTCGGTGTGATGACGCTATCGCGCCGGGCGATTCGACCCGTCATCGACGCCGACCGGGTGGCCGGCCCGTGAAGGGGAACCGCGCCGTCCGCGTCGGGCCGTGCGGGTACCGGGCCGATCCGCACCACCATCTGGCCGGGTGTGCGGCAGTCACCGCTATCCCTTGGCCAGGTAATCCTGGCCCTCGGCGTCCACGATCGCGTCCGCCATGGCCGCCAGCCCCGGCATGCCGGCCATCTCGGGATCATCGCTCACCAGCTCGATCGCATCCTCCCTCGCCTGCTCGATCACCGGTCGGTCGCGCAGCAGCGACAGCAGCTTGAGTGAGGAGTTCCGACCCGCCTGGCTGGTGCCCAGCACGTCGCCCTCCCGGCGCAGGCTCAGGTCCGCCTCGGCCAGCAGGAACCCGTCCCCGGTGGCAGCGACCGCGTCCAGCCGGGCCCGGCCGGGTGTTCCGGCCTGAGCCTCCGACACCAGCAGGCACACCCCCGGCACGCCGCCCCGCCCCACCCGGCCACGCAGCTGATGCAGCTGCGACATGCCGAACCGCTCGGCGTCCATGATCACCATCACCGACGCGTTGGGCACGTCCACCCCGACCTCGATCACGGTGGTCGCGACCAGCACGTCGATGTCGCCGGCGGCGAAGGCGCGCATCACGGCGTCCTTGTCGGCCGAGGCCATCCGGCCGTGCAGCAGGTCCAGCCGCAGCCCGGCCAGCGGGCCGGCGCGCAACTGCTCCGCGACGTCCAGCACGGCCAGCGGCGGACGCCGCTGCGAGACCTCGTCACCGCCCCGCTCGCCCACACCGTCGCCGTCGTACGGCTGGTCAGCCCACCCCTCCTCGCCGGCGTCGTCACCGATCTTCGGGCACACCACGTAGGCCTGGTGCCCGGCGGTGACCTCCTCACGAATGCGCTGCCAGGCCCGGTCCAGCCAACCCGGCTTCTCCGCCGACGGCACCACCGTGGTGGACACCCCTGCCCGGCCCACCGGCAGCTGCGACAGCGTCGAGGTATCCAGATCGCCGTACACCGTCATCGCCACGGTGCGCGGGATCGGGGTGGCCGTCATCACCAGAACGTGCGGCGGGCTGGCGGCGGGATCCTTGGAACGCAACGCATCCCGCTGCTCCACCCCGAACCGATGCTGCTCGTCGATCACCACCAGACCGAGGTTGGGAAAGATCACGTCCTCACTCAGCAGGGCGTGCGTACCCACCACGATGCCCGGCTGACCCGACGCGATATCCAGCAGCGCCCGTCTCCGGGTGGCCGTCGAGCTCGACCCGGTCAGCAGCGTCACCGCGATCGCCTCCGGCGCGCTGCCCAACTCGCCACCCATCCCCAGCGGCCCCAGCACCGCGCGCAGCGAACGGGCGTGCTGTGCGGCCAGTACCTCGGTGGGAGCCAGCATCGCCGCCTGCCTCCCGGAGTCGATCACCTGCAGCATCGCCCGCAGCGCGACCACCGTCTTACCCGAGCCCACCTCGCCCTGCAGCAGCCGGTTCATCGGGTGAATGGTCGCCAGATCCCGGGCGATCACCTCGCCGACGTCGCGCTGGCCGTCGGTCAGGGTGAACGGCAGCGCGCCGTCGAACGCATCCAACAGCTTGCCCGGCACCGGAGGGCACGGTTCGGCGGGAAATTCCCTGGCCCGGGCGCGCCGGCGAGCCAGCACCAGCTGCAGCGCCAGCGCCTCGTCGAAGCGCAGCCGATGCTGGGCACGCTCCAGCAGCTCGGCGCTCGCCGGACGGTGGATGTTGCGCAGCGCGGTGTCCAGATCGATCAGCCCGCGGCCGGCCAGCAGCACCCCGGGCACCGGATCGGCGATCGGCCCGAGCACCTGCAGCACCTGCCGGACGGAGCGCTGCACCAGGGCGGCCGTGAGCCCGTCGGAGAGCGGGTAGACCGGGATCAGCCCGCCGGCAAAGGTTTCCAGCAGCTCCAGCACGCCGGCCACGTCACCGATCTGCCCGTCCGTGGTGGCCACATCGGGGCCGGACAGTTGCAGCGTGGTGCGAAAGGCGCTGACCTTGCCGGAGAACAGCGCCTCCATGCCGGGGAGCAGCTTCTCGCTCATCCACGGCTGGTTGAAGAAGGTGCAGGTCAGCGGGCGCCTTCCATCGGTGACGTGCACCGTGGTGATGTGCCGCGGCCGGCGCTGACCGGGCTTGCGCGGCAGCGGGCGGGTCTCGACCTTCACAATGCGCGCCCAGACCGTGGCGCGGTCGCCGACCTTCAACTGGGCCAGATCGGTGAGCTTGCCGCGCTCGGAGTACCGGCGGGGATAGTGCCGCAGCAGATCCCCGATGGTGAGCAGGGACGCCTTGGCGAGCGGTGCCGCCGTCCTCCCGCCGAGCACGTCTCGCAGCGGCGTGGCCATCGCTGGTGTGTCCCGCTGCTGCACGTGACCGCCTTCCTGCGGCTGCGCGGCGCGTCCCCCGCTCCGTCCCCTGCCCGCGCACCCATCCTGCACCGTGCGGCCGACACCCCCGCCGACACCCCGGTCGACGATCCGCCGCCAGGACGCCCGTCGGGGTCATGGTCCGAACGCGCCGAACCGGTCAGTACCGGAAGTCCTGCACCCCGGAGATGTCGGTGCCCGAGTCGACGAAGTGCGACGGATCGATGCCACGCGCGTCGTCCCCCACGCTGTGGCTGGACACCAGGTGCTCGGTCAGCAGGCGACGGACCTCATCGGGATCGCGATCGGCCAGCGCCGACACGATGGCGGCGTGCTCGCTGGCGTTGCTCCGGGCCGACGCTTCCGAGTGGCCGATCACCATCCGGTACCGGCTGACCCGGTGCAGGACTCCGTCCAGCAGGGACGTCAGCACCGCATTGCCGGACATCGACACCAGGGTCAAATGAAACGCCCGGGTGAGTGCGGACAGGTCGCTCTCGCTCGAGCGGGCCCGCCGCCGCATCTGGGCGATGTTGGCGCGCAGCGCGGCCAGATCCTGACGACTCGGCCCGTTGGCCGCGGCGGTGGCGGCGGCGGGGGGCTCGAGCACCAGCCGAGCCTGTTGGATGTCGCGCAACTCGCGCCAGGACAGCGGAGTCACGACCGCCCCGACATTCGCCACCACCTGCAGCGCGCCCTCGGAAGCCAACCGGGCGATCGCCTCCCGGACGGGGATCTTGGAGACCTCCAGGTCCCGGGAGATCCGGTCCGCGTTGACCCGGGCCGTCGGCGGCAGCCGGCCGGCGGACACCTCCCCGCGTAGCCAGCGGTACACCTGGTCGGACTTCGAGCCTTCGCCGTCCAGGCCGGATCGTTCGGCGGGAGCGTGGGTACCGCTCGCTATCGCAGGGGTTCTCCTGGTCACGCTCCCCTCCTACGGGTCCTACAGGCCGATCGCGACAGATCGGCGGAAGATGTCGACGCCACCGATCATGCCGTCCGGCGTGTACTGCACGCCGAGCGGCTTGGCCAGAAACGATTGTGTCTCGGACTCCCGGCAGGTCCGTATCCGATGTCCCCGACCGGCCAGGTCGGCCAGCACGTCCTGCGGGATGCGGTCATCGATCCGCACGTCGGCGACCGCCGGGCCCACCGGCGCAGAGGGGTCGGCACCCTCGCAATGCAAGCGAGGAGCGGCGATGGCCTGCTGGACGTCCATCCCGAAGTCCACCATGTTCACGATCACCTGGAACATCGCGCCGACCACCCGCCGTCCGCCCGGGGCGCCCAGTGCCGCCACCACCCGGCCGTCCTTGAGCACCAGCGTGGGCGTGGCATGCCCCACCTGTTTCACCCACGGCGCCACGGAGTTCGGGGTACCCGGTTCCGGGTTCATCCACATGGTCACGTCGTACAGGTTCAGCCCGGTACCGGGCGGGACGAAGCAGGAACCGAAGGCCAACCCCAGGGTCTGGGTCAGGGTGACGACCGTGCCGTCGCCATCGGCAGCGATCAGGTGGGTGGTGTCGCTGCCACCCGGGTCGCCGTTCGGCGGGCCGGCCGAACGGTGCCCGCCCGGCTCGTACGCCCAGGGATCGCCGGGCCGGGTGTGGGTCGGCCGTCGGTCGCGTGGAATGCCATCCACCAGGCCGGCCGCGTAGGCCTTGTCGACCAGGCCCGCCATCGGGACCGGAGTGCGTTCCGGGTCGCCGACGTAGAGGAACCGGTCCGTCCACGCCTGCCGCATGATCTCAGCCAGCAGGTGCAGGCAGTCGCCGGAATATCGCGGTCGATCCGCCAGCTCGAAATGCTCGGCCAGATTGAGCATCTCCAGCAGCGTGACCCCGCCGTTCGGGCCGGAGTTGGTGATGATCTGGTAACCGCGGTAACTGCCGCACAGCCCATCGGTGCGCTCCGGACGAAAGCGCGCCAGGTCCGCCGCGCACAACACCCCGCCGGCCGCCTGCACCCCGTCGGCGATCGCCGCCGCGGTATCCCCGCGGTAGTACTCGTCGGCGCCGCCGGCCGCCACCCTGGCGATGGTGTCGGCCAGGTCGGGCTGTCGGACCTCGATCGCGTTGCCCTGGTAAAACCCCGCCGGCCGCGGGATTCCGTGCGACAGGAAGATCCGGGCCATTTCCGGGAATCGCGCGACGTGCTGGTATTCCGATGCGAAGTGGAAGGTGTCTTCGCCGTCGGGTTCGAAGCCGGTGCGGGCCAACTGTTCGGCAGGGCGAAGGAGATCAGACCACGGCACAGTTCCGTGGTTGCCGTGCAGCGCCGCCAACCCGGCAACGTGGCCGGGCACCCCCACCGAGAGCGGCCCGCGCTCGTGTGCATCGTCGCGCACCGGCCGCCACCCGAAGGCCGCGCTACCGCTGTCTCGAGGCCGCAGGTACGGCACGAAGGTGTCCTCGGCAAGGCCGGAAGGGGTGCGCCCGTAGAAGGTGATCTCCTGCGTCCGCCCGGTGCTGGCGGAGTGATGCAGCAGCACGCCGACGCCGCCCATGGAATTCATCGCGGTCTCCCGGACAGCGGTGACGAACGACATCGCCGTGATGGCGTCCACCGCCGTGCCCCCCTCCGCCAGCACCCGCGCACCCTCCTGCGCGGCCTGCAGGTTGTGACTGACGACCATTCCCTTGCTGCCATGGGCGGCCTTCTTACCGACGATTCGTTCGCTATTGCTCACGCGGGCTCCTGATGTTGACAAGAATCGAGGTGGCTATTGACAGGACTAGATCGTATCCGATACTACTTTACGAACGCTAGATGGCAGGAGGAAAACAACGCCGTGGACGACCGACCGGCCGGGCCTCTGGAACGGTACTTCGAAGACTTCGCGGTCGGCGACGTTTATCGTTTCCCGTTGGGCCGCACCATTACCGAGGCGGACAACGTGTGGTTCAGCCTGCTGACCATGAACACCAACCAGCTGCACTTCAATACCGAGTTCGCGTCCGCCACCGAGTTCGGACGACCATTGGTCAACTCCGGGTTCTCCGTGGCGTTGGTGCTCGGCATGAGCGTCAGCGACGTCAGTGCGCAGGCGATCGCCAACCTCGGGTGGACCGATATCGAACTGACCCGGCCGCTGTATGTCGGGGACACGGTTTACACCCGCAGCACCGTGACAGGGGCCCGGCCGTCGCGCTCCCGACCGGGAGACGGCATCGTCAGCGTGCTGACCAGCGGCATCAATCAGCGCGGCGAGGAGTTCCTGCGGTTTCGCAGATCGTTCCTGGTTCGCGGCCGCGCGCATCGAATCGACGTGTTCCCCCACACTGCGCCGGACGCCGTCGACGATGCGGGACTGGACGAACAGCCGTGACGACACCCACGTCCGGCCCGAGCGCCGCGGCCCGCGGACGCCCCCTGCAGGATGTTCGGATCATTGCGATCGAGCAATACGGCGCCGGACCGTTCGGCTCGATGCAGCTGGCCGACCTCGGTGCCGAGGTCATCAAGATCGAGGATCCCGGAGTAGGCGGCGATGTCGGCCGCTACGTCCCGCCGTTCCAGGACGGTGAGGATTCACTGTTCTTCCAGTCGTTCAACCGTGGCAAGCGGTCCCTATCGCTGGATCTGGCGACCTCAGCCGGCCGGGATGTCTTTCACGACCTGGTGCGGGTCAGCGATGCGGTGTACTCCAACTTGCGCGGCGACGTCCCGGCGCAGCTGGGTATCACCTATCGCGACCTGCGCGAGTTCAATCCTGCCATCGTGTGCTGTTCGCTGTCCGGCTTCGGCATGACGGGACCGCGAAGCAGCCAGGGCGGATACGACTACATCGTGCAGGCGTTGGCCGGCTGGATGTCGATCACCGGCGAACCGGACGGTCCCCCGGTCAAGTCGGGACTGTCTGTCGTGGACTTCTCCGGCGGTCTGGTGGCGGCGCTGGCGCTCGTCGCCGGGGTGCACCAGGCCCGTCGGGACGGGCTCGGGACGGACTGCGACATCAGCCTGTTCGAGACCGCGCTGGCCATGCTCACCTACCTCGGCACCTGGCACCTGACCGGCCAGTACGTGGCACAGCGAACCGCGCATTCCGCGCACCCCTCGCTGGTCCCGTTCCAGTCCTTCCGGACCTCGGACTCCTGGATCGTCGTGGGGTGCGCGAAGGAGAAGTTCTTCCGGCGCATGGCACATGCCATCGGTCGCGGCGACCTGTTGGACGACCAGCGGTTCACCGACTTCGCGGCCAGACGTACCCACCGCGATGCGCTGATACCGATCCTGGAATCGGTGTTCGCGGCTCGCAGCACGGCACAGTGGGAAGCGCTGCTCACCGGCGCGGGCGTGCCCTGTGGCGGCGTCCAGACCGTGGCCGAGGCACTATCGGACCCTCAGTCTCTGGCGCGTTCATCGGTGGTGGAACTGGAGCATCCGCGCTGGGGCACGCTCCGGCAGGTGGCCAGCCCGCTGCGGCTCGGCGACGATCCGATTGCCGTGCAACGCGCCCCCAGCCGCAACGAACACGCTCGCCAGATCCTCGGCGATCTGCTGGGGCTGTCCCCGGACGCGATCGCAGACCTGCGAGCGGCGGGCGCATTCGGCGACAGTCGGCCGACGGGCGGTGCAGGGACGACGAGCGCGGAGCCGGGATGACGGCGCTCACGGCTGAACCGGTCTCGCCTGTCGAACAGAACGGGGCGCTGTTCGCCCTGCGCGGTCTGACGGTGGACTTCCTGACCCCGCACGGGCCGGTACGCGCCATCGACGGCGTCGACCTCGCGCTCCGCCCGGGCGAGACCCTTGGTCTGGTAGGTGAGTCCGGCTCGGGAAAGACGGTCGGCACGCTGGCGCCGTTGGGTCTGCTTCCGGGGCGCACCCCGGTCCGGGTCGGCGGCACGGCCGAATTCGACGGCACGGATCTGCTCGGTCTGAGCCCGCGGGAACGACGCGAGATGCTCGGCAGAGACATCGGCGTGGTGTTTCAAGATCCAATCAGTGCGCTGGATCCGGTGCAACAGGTGGGAGACCAGATCGCTGAAACGCTGCGCCTGCGGGATCGGCGACTGTCCCAGCGCGCGGCCAGGTCGCGGGCGATCGACCTGTTGCGTGCGGTCGGCGTACCGGATCCAGCCGGGCGGATTCGGGCCTACCCACACGAGTTCTCCGGTGGAATGTGCCAGCGCGTGGTGATCGCGATCGCGATGGCGAACCGGCCCCGCCTGGTTATCGCCGACGAGCCGACGACGGCCGTCGATGCCACCGTCCAGGCCCAGCTGATGGAGTTGCTGGCGCAGCTCCAGGCCGAGTCGGGCAGCGCCATCCTGCTGATCACCCACGACCTCGCGCTGGTGGCGCAAACGGCCGACCGCATCTGCTTGATGTACGCCGGCAAGGTCGTGGAATCGGCGCCGACCACGTCGTTCGTGCACCATCCGGCGCACCCCTATGGAATCGGACTGCTGGCCGGCCGCGCCGACGCAACCGAGCGGCGACGTCGGCTGCCAGTGATCCCCGGCAGAATCCCCGATCTCACCGCCATGCCGCCGGGCTGCCGATTCGAACCCCGCTGCTTTCGCGGCTCGGGTGACGCGCTGTGCCAGCAAGCCGTCCCGCAGGCACGGATCGTGGACGACCACACCGTCGCCTGCCACTACCCCGGGAGCGAGCCGGCTCCTACCGTCACCGACCAACCCGTCGCGGCGCCCACGCAGCCATCCGGCGACGAGTCAACTCCACGCACCGCCCTGCTGGAGGTCCGCGGCCTGGCCAAGGAGTTCCCCATCAGATCGACGGCGCTACGGCGTCGGATCGGCCAGGTACAAGCGGTCGACGGAATCGACCTCGATCTCGCAGCAGGCGAGACACTGGCGCTGGTGGGCGAATCCGGGTGCGGCAAGTCCACGACGGGGCGGTTGATCCTGCGCTTGTTGGATCCGACCGGCGGGACGGTCCGCGTGGCGGGCCACGATATCGCCTCGCTGTCGTCGTCGGAGCTCCGTCACGCCCGCACCACCATGCAGATGGTGTTCCAGGACCCGCTGGGATCGCTCAACCCCCGGTTGACCGCCGCGGAGAACATCGCCGATCCGTTGCGCGCCATGGGAATGCCCAAACCCGAACGGCATGCCCGTATCGCCGAGCTCCTCGCCGAGGTGGGCTTGCACCCCGGTCACGCCACCCGGCTGCCCACGGAGTTCTCCGGAGGGCAGCGGCAACGTATCGGCATTGCCCGGGCGCTATCGGTCCGGCCCAGCCTCGTCGTCCTGGACGAGCCGGTCGCTTCCCTGGACGTGTCGGTCCAGGCGCAGATCATCAATCTGCTAATGGCGCTGCAGGAGACCTACCGCACCGGCTATGTGTTCATCAGTCACGACCTGTCCGTCGTGCGGCACATCAGTGACCGGACCGCCGTGATGTATCTGGGCCGCATCGTGGAGACAGGGCCGACCGCCGCGATCTTCGACGATCCACAGCATCCCTACACGCAAGCGCTGATATCGGCCGCTCCCGCGCTGGGCGCGGCACGGGAACGCATTGTCCTGCCGGGCGAGCCACCCAGCGCCACCAGCCTGCCGACCGGCTGCCGATTCCGCACGCGGTGCGTCCGCGCCACCGCGATCTGCGGCGAACTCGAGCCGCCGCTGGCGCGGGTCGGCACCGGCGCGATCACGGTCGCCTGTCATCACCCCGGCGCTGCCGATCTGGACCGGGTCCGATCATGACGGACCCGACGGCATCCCGCATCTCGTCGCGGATGGCGGCGCGGCTCCTCTCCGGGGTGCGCAGCGCGCGGGCAATCAGCGCCGGAGCGGCGTTTCTCATCGTGGTGTTGGTGCTGTCCGTTCTGGCGCCGGTGATCCTGCCCAGTGGCCCGCTGGATCAGACCGGCGCACAGCTCGCGGCACCGAGCCTGGCCCACCTGTTCGGAACCGACGAGCTTGGACGGGACATTCTGGCGCGCTGTCTGGTGGGCGCCCGGTCCACCCTGCTCGTCGCCGTCGTCGCCGCCGCGTCTGCCTCGGTGGTCGGGACCGCCGTCGGTGTGGTGGCCGGCTACCTCGGCGGATGGATCGATGCGCTTGCCATGCGCGTCATCGACGTTCTGCTCGCCCTGCCGTCCATTCTGATCGCCCTGGTCATCGTCGCGCTGTTGGGGCCAAGCTCCACCAACGTGGTCATCGCCATCGCGATCGTCGAAGTGCCGGCCTTCGCGCGACTGGCCAGGGCCAGCACGATGTCCCTGACACAGCGTCCCTTCGTCGAGGCCGCGCGTGCCAGCGGCTATGGCCGGATGGCGACGATGTGGCGAGCGATCCTGCCGAACGCGCTGTCGCCGGTGGCCGTGCAGCTGATCGTGGCGTCGGCCTCCGCGATCCTCGTGGTGGCCGCCCTCTCCTTCTTGGGATTGGGCGAACAACCACCAGCGCCCTCGTTGGGCGGCATGCTCAAGTCCTCGCAGCTCTACCTCGGTCATGCCCCGTGGTATCCGGTGTTTCCGGGCGTCCTGGTGACGGCGCTGGTCGCCGCCTTCTCCGCGATCGGCACCGGCCTGGCGCGCCTGGTGTCCGATCACCGACCCGCCGTGACAGCCGCGGTAGGGCAATCATGACCGGCTACGTATTGCGGCGCCTGGCGCAGTTCATCCCGGTGTTGTTCCTTGCCTCCATTGCGGTGTGGGCCATCATCTACGCGGCGCCGGGCAGTCCCGCGCTGGCGTATGCCGGCGAGAACGCCACCGACGAGCAGGTGGCGGCCATATCGCGGCAGATGGGCCTGGACCAGCCGATATACGTGCAGTACCTGCGCTGGCTCGGCCACCTATTGGCCGGAGACCTCGGGCACTCGGCGATCAGCGGACTGCCTGTCGGTGGGCTGCTACTGGACCGAATACCGGCGACCATCTGGCTCGGCTTCGCCGCGGTGTTGCTCGGCACACTGATCGGGCTGCCGCTGGGGGCCGCACAGGCACTGCGACCCCGCTCCGCGACCGCCAGGATCGTCGGCCTGTACCAGTCGATCGGTCTGGCACTTCCCACGTTCTGGGTAGGCCTGCTGCTGGCCCTCGGACTGTCCGTCTCGCTCCACCTGCTGCCGATTCCAGCGCAGTACATCCCACCATGGTCAGCGCCAGGAATGTCCCTGCGACACATTGCCATGCCGGCACTGACGATCGCCATCCTGGTCGGGGCGATCGTCTCCCGGTTCTTTGCCACGGCCCTGGGTGAATCGCTGCAGGCGGACTTCATCCGCCTGGCCCGTTCCAAGGGAGCCCCCGAACGCTCGGTCGTGGTGCGACATGGTGCGCGGAACGCCCTGCTGCCGACCGTGACCGTGATCGGCCTGCAACTCGGATCGTTGTTCGGTGGCGCCGTCGTCACCGAAGTGGTCTTCAACTACCCCGGCATGGGCCGGTTGTTGTTCAACGCGGTCGTCGCCCGCGACTACCCGCTGGTTCAGGGTGCCGTGATGTTCATCGTCGTGGTGTTCCTGGTTCTCAATCTGCTCGTCGACCTGCTGTACGCCCGTCTGGACCCGCGGGTCCGGGTGGAGCGTGGATAGCCGCGCCCCACACCCCGTGCCAATCCACCGAAAGGAATCCAGCATGACCACGGCATCACCCCGAATTCCTGGCATTCCGCGCCGACAGTTCCTGCGTGGCGCCGCGTTGCTCGGTGGCGCGCTGGGCGTGCTACCGCTGCTCGGCGCCTGCGGCGACGATGCGTCGACGGGCGGCGGGACGGCGCTGACCATCGGCGTCAAGGACAACCCGGCCAACGGCTTCGACCCCTACTTCCGGAGTACCACCGCGCAGTCGATCACCAGAACCCTCAATAGCTTCCTGATCTGGTACGACGCCGACCTGAAGCCGCACGGCGACGCAGCGGAATCATGGAAGGTGTCCGACGATCACCGCTCGATCCGGATGACGCTGCGCGACAAGCTGACCTTCCACAGCGGCGCCCCCGTCACCACCGACGACATCGTCGCGGGATTCAAGCGTGGCAAGGACCCCGCCAAGGGGGCGAGCCTGACCGCGTCGCTGTCGGCGATCGATTCCTGCACCGCCGTGGACAAGCGGACCGTTGAGTTCACCTTCGCCTACGCGGTGCCGGAGTCGCTGATGCTGGATACGCTGAACTGGTTTCCGGTGGTCGAGGCCAGCAAGAACACGCCCGAGCAGATGAAAGCGGCGCCGGCCAGCTGCGGGCCGTTCAAGCTCACCGAGTACGTATCCGGCGAACGGATCGTGCTCGAGCGGTTCGACGGCTATTGGGATAGCGGGAAACCTCTGGTCGACAAGCTCACCTATCAGATTTTCGATGCGCAGGACACGGAGGTATCCGCGCTCAAGTCCGGCTCCCTGGATGGCGCGACCGTCATCCCCGCCCGGCTGGCGAACGATGTCAAGGACCAATTCACCGTCGTGACGAGCTTTCCCGGTGCCCAGGTCGACGTCTTCCAGATGAACCCGCGGCAGGCCCCCTGGGACAACAAGAAGATGCGACAAGCCATGGCCAGGGCCATTGATCGGGATCGCATCGTCAAGGAGGTCCGGTTTGGATTCAGCTCGCCGGTCGTCCTGCCATACCCGCCGGCCGGCCCCGCCAGCGACCCGAAGTACCTGGACAAGTTCGCATTCGACCTGGACGCTGCCCGCGAGCTGTGGCAGGAGGCCGGCAGTCCGTCGGGGGCGGAGGCCGCCGTTCCGCAGAACCCCGAAACACTCGCGCTGATGCAGGTGATCCAGTCCGATCTGAAGAAGATCGGATTCGACCTGCAGATCAATCAGATGGACACAACGACCTACGTCCAGAAGGTGCATGCGGGTGATCTCTCCTGCGTCGTCGCCCCGGTCGGCAACTCGCTGACGACTCCGTCGAGCATCAGCGCGAACTACGCGCTGAGCGTGACGGACAACCCCTGGTGGGGCGGCGATGCACCGAAGGAATACGCCGAGGCGATCGAACAGGCCAATCAGGCTCTCGACGCCGATTCGCAACGGGCCGCCTGGGATCACCTGAACGAGGTCTACATGGACCTGTGCTGGGCCCCTGGCGTCGGGCTTCGGCAGAACATCTTCCCGATGAACAAGAACGTCACCCGCTTCGCGGTATACCCCAGCGACGACTTCGACATGCGCTCCATCACGCGGTCGTCCTAGCCGCACCCGAATCAACCGAAACGACCGACCATCCTGGACCGGTCGGCACCACCGTTCGGTGGCGACCCAGCCATCGGCGTCCCCCGCCCACTCGCATCTCACGAAGGAGTCACCACGATGAAAGGCGTTGTCGCATCACCCCAACCGGCCGCGTCCGAGTTAGGCGCCGCGGTGCTGGAGGCGGGCGGCAACGCCTTCGACGCGGCAGTTGCGGCCGGATTCATGCAGATGGTGACCGACCCGTTCATGTGCGGTCTCGGCGGGTGGGGATCGGCCACCATTTATCAGGCGAGCACGGCGACGTTCGAACACATCGGCTTCTGGGCCCGCATCGGCTCCAAGATGCGGCCCGATATGTGGGCCGACGACATTCGCGGATTCACCGACCTGTGGCGCTTCCCGATCTTCCAAGACCACCGGAACTTGCGCGGTTACACCTCCATCATGACGCCGGGAACGGTGGCCGGATTCGGGGAGATCCACCGACGATACGCCAGCAAGCCCTGGGCAGAACTGCTCGAACCCGCCATCCGGCTGTCGGACGATGGTTACCTCATACCCGAGTACGTCGCCGAGCACGTCCGGGTGTCGATGGTCCCGGAGTTTCCACACCCTCGTGACAAGTACGCGGCCAACGACGCCGCGCGTGCCCTCTTTCACGGACCCGACGGCAACATGTTCGAGACCGGGCACGACTACCGCAATCCCGATCAGGCGCGCTCGCTGGAGCGGCTCGCCAAGAACGGGCCGGACGACTTCTACACCGGCGGGCTCGCGGACACCATCGTGGCGGACTTCGAAGCCAATGGCGCCTTTGTCACCCGCGAGGACCTCGCCGCATACCGCCCGGTGGTCGAGCCTCCGTTGACGGTGGACTACCGGGGGTACCAGGTGGCCAGCTCCGCCGTGCCGGGAGGCGGACTTCTGACCCTGCAGGTGCTCAAGGTGCTCGAGCAGTTCGATCTGGGCGCCCTGGAGCACAACGGTCCGGAGCACGGCTTCATCGTCGGGGCCGCGCTGGCGTGGGCCGGAGTGACCCGCGGACGCCACCTGACCGACCCAGCCTTCGCGGACGTGCCGGTCGAGCATCTGCTGTCGGACGAGCACGCCGCCGAGGTCGCCGACCGCATCCGGCGGCACCAACTTCCCGACCGCAAGACGCTGAATGTGCCGGGCTACACCACGCACCTGTCCGTGATGGACGAGCAGGGCAACTGCGTGTCCATCACGCACACCCTCACCACCTGCGCAGGCATCGTCGTGCCGGGCACCGGATTCACCTGGAACAACTGTGTCGCGCTGATGGACCCCATCCCCGGCCGGCCCAACTCCTACCAGCCGGGCAAGGCGCGGGCCAGCGCCATCTCACCCTCGGTCATATCTAAGAACGGCGAGCCGTGGGCCGTGCTGGGCGCTCCCGGAGGATGGTCGATCTCGTCGGCGGTGTCACAGGTCACGAGCAATCTGATCGACTTCGGCATGACCCCGGTGGAGGCGGTCAGCGCGCCCCGCTTCCACTCCGAAGGCGATCCGATCTATTGCGAGTTGCGGGTGCCACAGCGCACCGTCGACGCCTTGCGCGGGCACGGCATGAACGTCCAACGGCTGTTGCGCAACTACGACGGGGCCCTGGCCAGGGTGCAGGTCGCCGGCCGAATGGGTGGCAGCTTCAAGGGCGCCTCGGACCCGCGCAAGGACGGTGGCTCGGTGGCGATCGCCCATCGCTAGGCTGACCGCATGTCGGGCGTTTGATGTTGCCCGAGTACCCCGCTATCCTGGTGGGGTTGCCCGGAGCTTTCCGGGCCGTTTTCGACTGCCCTGACCGGCGGTCCACCGCCTGGAGCATTGCCTATCGAGCATGCCGAAGCGGCGCCGTGCCGGTCGCCAGATGTGAGAGGTTGTGCCCAGAGATGGCTGCCGTGTGTGACGTGTGTGGCAAGGGTCCCGGATTCGGCATGAGCGTGTCGCACTCGCACCGCCGGACGCACCGCCGGTGGAACCCGAACATCCAGTCCGTTCGCGCCCAGGTGGCGCCCGGAACCGTGCGCAAGATCAACGCGTGCACGTCGTGCCTGAAGGCCGGCAAGGTCGCGCGCGGCTGAGCATCGGGAACCCCCAAGGCCCCGAGCCCAGCATCAGCAACGCCAGCGGCGGGAGCTGAGCGCCGCGGCATCGAGCGGCGGCGCCGCACCTTCCTACCGAGAGTCGACACGGCGGGACGGACCGAATCGGTTCGTCCCGCCGTTCTCTGTCTACTGCAACGGTCTACTGCGAGATCTATGGTGGGGGCGTCAGCGCGCCGGGACCAGCGTGTGCCGCCAGCCGTGTGGGTCGGGCGCCGTGCCGTGCTGGATCGAGGTGAGCGCCTCCCGCAGCGCCAGCGTCACCGGCCCGGGCTCACCGCCGCCGATGGTGAAGGAGCTGTCGATGCCGCGCACCCCGCCCACCGGGGTCAGCACCGCGGCGGTGCCGCAGCCGAAGACCTCCGTCATCTCCCCGCTGTCGACCGCCTTGGCCCACTCGTCGGTGGAGATCCGGCGTTCGGTGGCCAGGTAGCCCAGATCCCGGGCCAGGGTCAGCACCGAGTCCCGGGTGATGCCCGGCAGCAGGGACCCGTTCAGCTCGGGGGTGACGATCTCGACGTGGCCGGACTCCGGGGTGCCGTAGACGAAGCACAGGTTGTTGGTGCCCATCTCCTCCACCCACCGGCGCTCCACCGCATCCAGCCAGACCACCTGGTCGCAACCCCGGGCCGACGCCTCGGCCTGCGCGAGCAGGGAGGCCGCGTAGTTCCCGCCGGTCTTGGCCGCGCCGGTGCCGCCGGGCGCCGCACGCACGTACTCGGTGGACAGCCACACCGTGACGCCGGTCGCGCCATGCGCGAAGTAGATGCCCGCCGGCGAGGCGATCAGGCAGTAGGTGATCTGCCGCGCCGGATGCACACCCAGCGCGACCTCGGAGGCGAACATGAACGGACGCAGGTACAGCGAGGTGTCGGGTGCATCGGGAACCCAGGCACGATCGACCTCGACCAGCTCGGCCAGGGACTGCACGAACAGTTCCTCCGGCAATTCCGGCATGGCCAGTCGCTGGGCGGACCGGGCGAACCGAGTCGCATTGGCCTGCGGCCGGAAGGCGGCGACCGAACCGTCCGGCTGACGGTAGGCCTTGAGCCCCTCGAAGATCTCCTGCCCGTAGTGCAGCACCATCGCCGCGGGATCCAGCGTGAAGGGCGCATAGGGCACCACCCGCTCGTCGTGCCAGCCCCGCTCGGCGTCCCAGTCGATGAGCACCATGTGATCGGTGAAGTACTTGCCGAATCCCGGCGCGGCCAGGATCTCGGCCAGCCGATCCGGTGACGTGGGGTGCGGGGTCACGGTGCGGGCGAACATGGTTGGGCTCCTCGATGCGGCCGGGGGCGCGCTGGCGCGCGGGCTGGTGGGGCGGTCGGCGGACCGCGGGTCACATCCGTGCTGCGGTGCCTCTACGGTAGCGCGAACTCCTAGGACGCCCGATAGTCGGGGGTCCTTCTATCAGCGCTCGATCAGGGTCACGTCGAACGAGTACAGCTCCGGCCGGTAGACGTGCACGCCGTACTCGACGGCCCGGCCGACGTCGTCGAACGCGGTGCGTTGCATCGTCAGCAAGGGGCTGCCCGCTCGTTCCCCCAGCAACTCACCCTCCCGCGGGGTCGCGGGCCTGGCACCGATCCGCTGGTGAGCGATCCGGATGTGCACGCCCCGACGACGCAGCAGGTCGTACAGCCCGCCGTCGGCCAGCAGCTCCGGATCGGTCACGCCCAGCTCGGTGGGCAGGTAGTTGGTCATCAGCGCCAGCGGCTGGCCCTCGGTCAGGCGCACCCGATCCAGCCTCGTCACCTCCGTGCCCGCGGGCACCCCCAGCTGGGACGCGACGTGGTCGGGCGCCGCCTGGACCCCCAGGTGCAACACAGTGGTCGACGGTGCCCGCCCACTGCGTCGCAGGTCGTCGTACAGGCTGGTCAGTTCGACGCTGCGCCGAACCTGCCCCTGCACCACCTGGGTCCCCACACCGCGCTTGCGCACCAGCAGGCCCTTGTCCACCAGCTCCTGGATGGCCCGGCGCATCGTCGGCCGGGACAAGCCCAGCGCCTCCGCGAGCACGATCTCGTTGTCCAGCCGCTGGCCGACCGGCAGCGCCCCATCAAGGATCGCCCGCTCGATCTGGGTGGCCGCCTGGAAGTACAGCGGCACCGGCGAGGATCGGTCGATCTCAACGGGAAGCGGTTTCACATCGGCTCCTGGGGTCGGTGCTGTGCGCCGAGCCTAGCGCCCCTCCGACCAATAGTTATGCTTGTCCTGACATAGAGACATAGCATCGACTGGGCGATGTCGCTCGAGAGGATGATCCAGGGATGAACGCCCCGCCGCCCCCGCCCCCGTCCGGCCCGCCGGCGTGGGACGTGGTGACCATGGGCCGATCCGGCGTGGACATCTACCCGGCACAGGTGGGGCGACATCTGGAGGACGTCGACTCCTTCGTTAAGTTCGTCGGCGGCTCCCCCACCAATGTCGCGGTCGCCGCGGCCCGACTGGGCAGGCGGGTGGCACTGGTAACGGGAGTGGGTGACGATCCCTTCGGGCGATACGTGCTGCGGGAGCTGGCCGCCTTTGGGGTGGACACCTCCATGGTCGTCACCGTCGGGACCGCCCCCACCCCTGTCACCTTCTGCGAGATCTTCCCGCCGGACGATTTCCCCATCTACTTCCATCGCCATCCGGCCGCTCCGGACCTGCAGATCCGGCCCGCGGACATCGATCCGGTCGGCATCGCCGGCGCGGGCGTGTTCTGGATCTCCGTCACCGGCCTTTCCGCGCAGCCCAGCCGGGAGGCACATCACACCGCGCTGGCCGCTCGCGGTCGGGCCCGGTTCACCGTGCTGGATCTGGACTATCGCCCCACCCTGTGGACCTCGGAGGCGGATGCGACCGCGCAGGTGCAGCACGTGCTCGGGCAGGTCGACGTGGTCGTTGGCAACGTGGAAGAGTGCCGGGTGGCCCTCGGTTCGACCGACCCGGTGCGCCCGGACGACGCCGCGGAACGACTGCTCGCCGCGGGGGTCGAGCTGGCCGTGGTCAAGCAGGGGCCGGCCGGAGTGCTTGCCGCCACTGCGACCGAACGAATCCGGGTGCCTGCCTTCGACATCGCGGTGGTCAATGGCCTGGGAGCCGGTGACGGGTTTGGCGGGGCGCTGTGTCACGGGCTGCTGTCCGGCTGGCCGCTGGCGGAAACCATCGCATTCGCCGGTGCGGCCGGCGCCCTGGTGGCAAGTCGGCTGGGATGCTCGGTGGCCATGCCCACCGCCGAGGAGGTCGCCGCCCTGCGCGCCGGCACCGGCGTGTCGACGCCGGCGGCGCCATGACCGGGACGTCCGCGGCCGACCACCGCAGTACTGAGCACCGCAGCACTGACCTCCACAGTGCCGAACCGCACGGTGCCGAACCGCACGGTGCCGAATCCCACAGTGCCGATCGCCGGCAGGCCTTCGCGGACCTGCGCCGGACCCGCGCCTTCGACCCGGACGCGATCGGCCGGGCCGCCGCCTGCCGCACCCGGCGGCCGCTGCTCGGACCGAATGGCACACTCTTGATCATCGCCGCGGATCATCCGGCGCGTGCGGCGCTGTCCGCCGGAGACCAACCCGATGCCATGGCCGATCGTTACTCGCTGCTCGAGCGCCTGCTGGTCTGTCTGGACAACCCGCGGGTGGATGGCGTGTTGGCGACCGCCGACGTGATCGACGACCTGCTGCTGCTGGGCGCGCTGGACGGCCGGCTGGCGATCGGCTCGATGAACCGGGGTGGCCTGGCCGGGTCGGTGTTCGAGCTGGACGACCGGATCACCGGCTACGACACCCGGTCCCTGGTGAGCCAACACCTGGACGGCGGCAAGATGCTGTGCCGTATCGATCCCGACGACGCCGGAACGGCGGCCACCCTGCAGACCGCTGGGCGCGTCGTGACGGAACTGGCGGCGGCCGGTCTGATGGCCATGATCGAGCCGTTCTGGGCGAGCCGGAACGCCAACGGGCGGGTGGTGAACGACCTGTCCACCGAGGCGGTGGTGCGGTCGGTGGCGGTGGCCTCCGGGCTCGGCGGGCGGTCGTCGCACACCTGGCTCAAGCTGCCAATGGTGTCGGGCATGGACCGCGTGATGGCGGCTACCACGCTGCCCACTGTGGTGCTCGGCGGCGCCGGCGGGGGCCCAACCGAGCGGCACCTGGACGCCTGGGGACGGGCACTGACCCTGCCGGGGGTGCGCGGACTGGCGGTCGGCCGCGCACTGCTGTACCCGCCGGACGACGATGTGGCGGGTGCCGTGGCCGCGGCGGCCGCCCTGCTGACCTAGCGGTGCTGGTCCCGAGCTCGGGCCGCGGGCGGTGACGAATCCTAGGGAGGTGAGCCGATGGAGAACGAACGCTGGATCGTGCGAGCCGGATCGGCCCCCGACGGGCCGTTCGGCCTGTCGCTGACCCCGCAGCGCGCCGGATGGGCCTGCTCGGGGCTGCGGCTGCTCGCCCTGCCACCCGGCGGCACGGTCGGGTTCGACTCCGGCGACGAGGAGATGTTGCTGGTGCCGCTGGCCGGGTCGGTGGACGTGCGGGTGGACGACAGCGAGTTCCCGCTGCACGGCCGCGAGTCGGTGTTCACCGGCCACACCGACAGGGCGTACCTGCCGATGGGCGCAGCGGTGCAGCTGGCCAGCACCGACGGCGGACGGTTCGCGCTGGCCACCGCGCGCGCCGCGCAGCGATACCCGGCTCGATACCTTCCGGCGCAGCAGATCGCCTCGACACTGCGTGGCACCGGAGGCGTGTCCCGCCAGGTGGTGGATCTGGCCAACGCCGAGTTGTGCCCGGCGGAAAGGCTGATCGTCTGCGAGGTCTACACGCCGGCGGGCAACACCTCCTCCGCACCGCCACACAAGCACGACAGGGCCGGCCCCAACGAGACCGAGCTGGAGGAGATCTACTACTTCGAGCTGTCCAGCGAGAGTCGCGACGGGGCAACCCATGCCACCACCGCGTCCGACCACCGGCCGATCGCCGTGCACACCACCGTGCACGGCGGAGACGTGGCACTGGTGCCCTACGGCTGGCACGGCCCGACCGCGGCGCCTTCCGACGCCGACCTGTACTACCTGAACGTGATGGCCGGCCCAGTGCGCTCCTGGCAGGTGACGTTCCACCCGACCGCCGGACCCCGCCCCGACCCGGACGCCCCAGTCGATCCCCGACTGCCGCTGGTTCGACCCTAGCGGGCGCGCACCCGGCTCGATCACGCTGGGCGGCCGCTCTTGACGGGGTGTAATGTACTGACAAATTGACATCCTGATGTCGATCTACTTCCACCTGAGGGAGGACGCATGCGCGCTCTGCACAAAACCGCGATCACCGCGACCGGATTGGCGGCGGCCCTGATCCTGGCCGCCTGCGGGTCGTCATCCGGGGGCGCGGGAGGTTCCGGAACCTCCGGAGCCGCGACGCCGTCCGGAGCGCCCGCACCGTCCGGATCCTCGACCGGGACCTCCCCGTCCGGCGGTGCGTCGGGCACCACACCTGGCGGCGGTGGCGCACCGGTCACACTGACCATTGCCAGCAACGCCATCGTGGGTGGCAAGAACGACCAGGAGGCCTCCTGGATCACCAACTGGGTGATCCCGAACTTCGAGAAGGCCGAGAAGGCCAAGGGTGTCGACGTCACCGTCAAGTTCCAGGCATCCGGCGTGGACGACGAGCAGTACAAGGCCAAGCTCGCCCTGGATCTCAAGAGCGGCGGCGGCCCCGATGTGTTTGCCATCGACGGCATCTGGGTCGGCGAATTCGCCCAGGCCGGCTACATCAAGCCGCTGGCCGACGTCGTCGGCGATTCCTATCAGGACTGGGACGGCTGGGCCCAGATCTCAAAGGCGGTGCAGGGCAACGCATCGTTCAACGGCAAGCTCTACGGCATCCCGGTCGGCACCGACGGGCGGGTGCTGTTCTACAACAAGAAGCTGTTCGCCCAGGCAGGGCTGGGCGCCGACTGGCAGCCGGGGAGCTGGGCCGACATCATCTCCACCGCCCAGACTCTCAAGCAGAAGCTGCCCGATGTGACCCCGCTGCAGATCAACGCTGGTACCGCGATGGGCGAGGCCACGACTGCCCAGGGCTTCCTGCCACTGCTGGCGGGCACCGGAGTGTCGCTGTACGACAACGGCAAGTGGCAGGGCAACACCCAACAGATCCGCGACGTGCTGACCTTCTACAACACCATCTACAACACCGACAAGCTCGGCGACGTCAACTACCAACTGGACGCCAAGGGCCGCGATGAGTCGTTCGCCGACTTCGCCGCCGGGAAGATCGCCATCCTGGCCGAAAGCGACTACTTGTGGCGCAGCGTGATCGACCCCAAGGTCGGCATCGACCCGATCAAGGACAAGGTCGGCACCGTCGGATACACCCTGATTCCGGCCGAGAAGCCCGGTTCCGGTATCCGGGGCCAGGACTTCGTCTCCGTCTCCGGTGGATCGATCTACACCTTGAACCCCCACTCGAAGAACGCCAAGCTGGCGTTCGACCTGATGACCTTCACCCAGTCCCCCGATGCGATCAAGGCCCGGCTGAACGGCACCGCGCAGATCACCGAGCGAAACGACGTCAACGCCGAGGTGCTGGCGAACGACCCCATGTTGACCTTCGCGTCGCAAAAGGTGTTGCCGCTGACCACCTACCGGCCGAGCCTGGCCGAGTATCCGCAGGTTTCGCTGGCGCTGCAGCAGGCCAGTGCCGACGTCGTGTCCGGTACCAGCGTCGCCGATGCGGAGGCCAACTATCAGGCGGCGTTGGAAAAGGCGGTCGGCAAGGACAAGGTGATCAGCAACTAGCGCCGCTGGCCATGCCAACCATCGCTACGGATGCCGCCGGCCTGGGTCGAGCCCGGGCCGGCGGCTTTGTCGCGCCCGCCTTGATTCTGATCGGCGTGTTCCTGGTCTTTCCGGCGCTGTGGACCATCTACCTCGGGATGACCGACTACCGACTAACCGGGCTGGCCGCCGCGACCCCGAGTTTCGTGGGCACCGACAACTACACCGCTGCGCTGTCCGATCGGCACTTCACGTCCTCACTGTGGCTGACGCTGGAGTACGTGCTCGGCTCGGCGATCATCGGCCAGTCCATCCTCGGTTTCGCGCTGGCCTGGATGATGCGCAAAGCCCGCGCGGCCGTGCGCAGCATCGTCGAGACGCTGGTGCTGATCGCCTGGCTGATGCCGTCGTCGGTCATCTCATTCCTGTGGCTGGCCATGCTGGACCGATCCGGCGGCACCCTGAACACCCTGCTGCACACACCCGGGTTCAACTGGCTGATCCAGCATCCGATGGCATCGATCATCATCTTCAACACCTGGCGGGGTACCGCCTTTTCCATGATGCTGTTCTCGGCGGCGCTGCAGTCGGTGCCACCATCCCAACTGGAGTCGGCCAAGATGGCCGGCGCCAACGGCGCCCAACAGTTCCGCGATGTGGTGTTTCCGCACATCCGCGGTCACGTGCTGACCAATACCCTGTTGATTTCGCTGTGGACGTTCAACGACTTCACGCCCTACCTGCTGACCGCCGGCGGGCCCAACCATGCCTCGGAGATCCTACCCGTGTTCATCTACAACCGCGCACTCTACGGCGGAGAACTCGGATACGGGGCCGCCATCTCGCTGATCATGCTGGTGATCAACCTGATCATTGCGTTGGTGTACCTGAGCCTGCTGCGCCAACGCGGCCCGGGGCGGCCGACGCGCCAGGAACGGCGTGCCACCGCGGCGGCGACGCAGGTGAGCACATGACCGCCGCGCCCCCAGTAGCGGCACCGGTAGCACGCCCGCCGGCCGGGATGGTGGTCGGCCAATTCATCCGCAGGGTGGCCTTCTACGTGGTCATCGCGCTGCTGACGGTGTTCTTCGCGCTGCCCATGCTGTGGCTCGTGCTGGCTCCGTTCGATGCCAACCCACACCTGAACATCACCATTCCGCACTTCACGCTGCACAATTTCGTGGTGGTGTGGCAGAACCCCTATGCCATCAAATCCTTGATCAACGGACTGATCCTGGCGTTGGGCACCATGGTGCTGGTCGTGGCGCTGGGTTCGGCCGCCGCCTACGCCCTGTCCCGAGTGCGCATTCCCGGTCGCGACGCCCTGCTGTACGTGTTGCTGCTGCTGTCCTCCATCGTCACCGGCACCGCCGCCATGGTGCCGATCTTCCTGCTGATGACGGATCTGCACCTGATCAACTCCCGACTCGGGGTGGTATTGGTGCTGACCGGCGGGCTGCTGCCGGCCGCGATCTTCATCCTGAAGGACTTCATGGACGCCACGCCGCGCTCCTATGAGGAATCGGCCAAGGTGTTCGGCGCTACCCCGCTGCAGATCCTGCGGCACATCACCATTCCGATTGCCCGGCCCGGGCTGGCGACCATCGCGGTGTGGGCCATGGTGAACGCCTGGGGCAACTTCCTGGTTCCGTTCATCCTGCTGAACAACCAGGACCTGTTCCCGGCGTCGGTGGTGGTCTACACCTTCTACACCGAGGGCGGGCAGCCGCAGTTGGGTCTGATCGCGGCGTTCTCGCTGCTGTATTCGATTCCGGTGGTGGTCGCCTACCTGGTGGTCAGCCGGCGGTACGGCTTCCGCTTTCACGGAGGGATCAAGAGCTGATGGCCGAGATTCGACTGGACGCCTTGACCAAGCAATACCCCGGCGGGACCGTCGCGGTCAACGGACTGGACCTGCAGATCGGTGATGGGGAATTCTTCGCACTGCTCGGACCGTCCGGCTGCGGGAAGACGACGCTGCTGCGCACCATCGCGGGTCTGGAGAACGCCACCGGCGGCCGCCTGTTGATCGGGGGCGTGGACCACACGCACACCCCGGCGGGCAAGCGTGATGTGGCCATGGTGTTTCAGGATTACGCCCTGTTCCCGCACATGGACGTCGCGGACAATATCGCCTACCCGCTGCGGATCCGGGGAGAAAAGCGCGCGCAGCGCCGCGCCAAGGCAGCGCAAACCGGTGCCGGTCTGGGACTTTCGGTCCTGATGGAGCGCAGGCCGGGCCAGCTGTCCGGCGGGCAACAGCAGCGCGTCGCGCTAGCCAGGGCAATGGCGTGCCAGCCCTCGGTGTTCCTGTTCGACGAGCCTCTCTCCAACCTGGACGCCCGGCTGCGACTGGAGGCACGCACCTTCTTGAAGCGCCTGCAGAAGGAACTGGCGGTGACGACGATCTTCGTCACCCACGATCAGGCCGAGGCACTGGCCATGGCCGACCGGATGGCCGTCATGGAACTGGGTCGGATCCGCCAGGTGGGCACCCCGGCCCAGGTCTTCCATCGGCCGGCCAATACCTTCGTGGCCAACTTCATCGGCTCGGCACCGATGAACCTGCTGCCGGGAACGGTGCGCGACGGCGCGGTCCAGGTGGCCGATCGATCCCTGCCGGTGCCGGACAGCGCCCCAAAAGTGCCCGACGGGACCGCCGTGATCCTGGGAGCGCGACCGGAGTATGTGACGATCGAGCCCGAGGGGCCGGGCACCCTGTCGGGCACGGTGTCCATCGTGGAGAACCTCGGGGCGTCCGCGCTGGTGACCATCGAGGTGCCCGCGGGAGCCGCTGGTGGCGCAGGCACCCCCGGCCCGATCCTCGTTCAGGCGATGGTGCCGGAGGGCAGCGAGCCGGGGCCGGGGCAACGGGTCTCGGTGGCCTGTCAGAGGGATCGAGCGCTCCTGTACGACGCGGAATCCGGGAATCTGCTGGACTCCGACCAGGTCGGCTACCACCGGGCGGACACCGCGGAGCCCGCGCGATGAACCCGCTCGTTGAGTACCGTCTACGGCTGACTCCGGAGGACCGCGCCGCCGGCACCTGGCGATATCTGCCGTTCGACATCCCTTCGGGAATCGGCGGTTTCACGGCCGAACTGCAGGTGAGCGATCCGGCAGCCGTGATCGATCTCGGCTGCACCCGGCCGGGCGGCTGGTGCGGCTGGTCGGGCGGAGCGCGCCGCACGTTCACCGTCACCGACGATGCCGCGACGCCCGGATATCTGGCTGGGGTCGATTCTGGTGAGTGGTCGGTGGTGCTCGGCCTGCACCGTATCCCGCCCGCAGGCGTGGACGTCTCGGTGGCCGTAACGCCAGGCCCAGCTCCGGTGACGAACTCCCGGCCCGGGCCGCCGGTCCCGGATCGGCCGCCCCGGCCGGATCTGCCTGGCATCGACGGGATGCGCTTTCTGGCCTGCGATTTCCACTGCCACACCGTCCATTCCGACGGCGCCGACACCATCGACCAGGTCGCGGCGCTGGGGGTCGCCGCCGGGCTGGACGTGCTGGCCATCACCGACCACAACACCACCAGCCACCATGCCCACCTACCGGCCGCCGGAGGCCGGTATGGCATCTCGCTACTCGCCGGGCAGGAGGTCACCACCTGGCGCGGGCATGCCAACGCGTTCGGTGACATCGGCTGGATCGACTTCCGCGAACCGGCGGACACCTGGATCCGCACCGCCGCGGACCGGGGCGGGCTGCTGTCGGTGAACCACCCGCTGTCCGGCGACTGCGCCTGGCGGCAGCCGCTGACCGGCCGCCCCCCGCTGTTGGAGACCTGGCACTCGAGCTGGCTCGACCGGACCTGGGGTGCGCCGCTGTCGTTCCATCCGGTGTTCGCCCCGCACGCTGCGCCGATCGGCGGGGCCGACTACCACCGAGCTGGATCCGACGCCCTGCCCGGCCGGCCCACCACGTGGGTGCTGGCCGAGGACAGTGATGTGCTGGGCGGGCTGCGAGCCGGGCGGACGGCGATCTCGGCGGGACCCGGCGCTCCGCTGCTGCTGCGGGTGGGGTCAGAGTTCCTGGCGCTGGACGCCGACGGGCTACTGCTGGCCGGCGCCGACGGGCGTCGGTCCGTGCTGCATGGGGACCGGGTCCTGCTGCCGGCGACTCCGGGCCTGCACTGGCTGGAGGACGGCGCCACCGGCGTGCAGGCCCTCTGCGCCTGAGAGCGCCGGACGGTCCGGCCTGCCGGCCATCAAGCCATGTAGCCGGCAGTGCAGCAGGCCACCGAGGGACAGCGCGGCGAACATCACGGCTCCCCGGCGGCGCGGTCGACGGCGTGCAACAGCACACGCCGGTCCAGCCCGGCCAGCGCCAGAGCGCGCGGCACGGTGCCGAGTTCGGCGGACAGGATGGCGTACAGCAGGTCGAGTTCGGACATCGACCCAGACCGGGCGCGATGGGCGCCGCCAGCAGCCCGGCGGGTCGCATGTGCCCGCCTGCGTCCGGTCAGTAGCGCCTCGCGGGCCGACGCCCCCCAGCCGGGGTGACCGGCGGATGCCGTGGCTCGCAGCCGATCCACGGGAACCGGCGGCATACCGACGGCGGCCAGGCTATGCTCCCGCTCGGCCCGCAGCGCGGCCTCCACCACATCCCGGCCGAGACCGGCGTCCGACATCACCCGACTCGCCGGGGTGCCAGACACGGCGAGAGCGAGCAGCAAGTGCTCGGCCCGGACATCTCGTGAACCTGCCCGCCCCGCCTCCCGGTGCGCGACCACCATCAGGGAGCGCAGCCCGAACCCGGCCGGCAGGTCACCCGATCTCGGTTCAACCATGGCGGCCTCGCAGACCGCGTGCGATGGGACCGAGCCGCCGCAGGTGCTTCTTATGCACCGCCTGCCGGGTGACTCCCAGCGCCAGCGCCACCTGAGTCCACGACCAGCCCTCTGCCACGGCACGCTCGACGGCGGCATCCTCCAACCGGTCAGCCAGCTCTCGCAGCGCGACGACCGCAGCGAGGTCGTCCGCCGTGCCGCCGACCGGATCGGGCTGCGCCTTCGCCATGTCAGCAACTCTAGTTGACGGCTCGACTGGCGTCAACTCGGGTTGCTATATCGAGTCCACCGATCGAGCACCCGCGCCTGGCGACGCGGGCGAGGGCCGCCGAGCGAGTCAGTGCGTCGACAACCAGCGTGCCCTGGCCTTGAGAATGTCGTAGTAGCTATCCTGCGGTGCGTCCTCGACGGCCGCAGCCTTGGCCTGCGACTTGATCGCCTTCTTGGCCTTGCGCAGCGAGACATTCGAGAATCGCGAGGACATCAAGGTCTTGATCACGCGCTTGCGGCCGACCATCAGCCCGGCCAGCAAGTTCGCCTCGATGCTGGCCCGTCGCAGGCCGTACCAGTCGTCCCAGCCGAGCTTTTCCATATTGTCGGTGAAGTTGCCACGAACCGTATTGGAAATTCCCTGTGCGAGGTCGTATGCGGTGTGTTGAAGTTGGCTGGTGGCCAACATCTCCAGCGGGTCTCGGGCGGTGTTGCCCCTCACACCGCGGCGCTTGGTCGCAACCTTCGCGTCCTTGTCCTCCGGCATCGACAGGTTCATGCCCCTGGCCATGTCCGCGTTCACGTTGTCGATGACGGTCATCTCGCGCGCCGGCGTGTAGAACCAGTTGCCCAGGTTGCCCGACAGCACCCGGTCGGTGTTGCCCAGGAACAGGTCGACCGCGCTGAGCTCGCCGAGCTGTTGGACCATCGGCGCCTCGGAGAGGACCTTCTTGATCGGCGCAATGCCCGTGCCTCCGGCGGCGAGCGCAGGATTCTGCAGCGCGTCGACCGTCTTCCCCTCTGCCATGGTCATCGCTACCAGCGGCACATTCCGGGACTGGTCGAATACCGCCACGTGCATCGCGCGCCCCCAGGCCTGGAGGTCGCCGCCAAAGTTGGCCTTGTCGACCATGTCGCCCTCGGCCTTGGCCCACCCGTCGCCCTGGGCGCGATCGCCGCGCTCGATCATTGCGCGAACTGCGGCACGCTCGGCAGCGTCCAGCTTCTTCATCTGCACGGTGGTGGCCTTGGTGACCTTGGCGTGCATGAGTGTGGCGAGCTGGTTCAGTCCGATCGGCTGATCCTCCAGCTTGAGCACGACCTTGCCCTCGCCGTCGTTGGCGAAGTAGACCTGCCGGTTGCCGACGGTGGTCAGCTCCGTGGTCTGATCGACCCCCAGGGGCCGGCCCGGCCTCATATCAAACAGGCGGTGCACCTCGTCGGCCCCACCGCTTTGGGTGTGAGCCAACTCGTGGGCGATGGTCCGCTGTCCGTCCCGTGTATCGGGCCGATACTGGCCAGCACCGAAAAAGACATCCTTGCCGACCGTGAACGCCCGGGCCGACACCTGACGCGACAGCATGGCCGCGGCGGCGTCGGTGTGCAGTCGGACGCCACCGAGGTTGGTTCCGAACGCACCCTCCATCCGGCCGCGCAACGCGTCCGGCAGCGGGGAACCACCACCGAGCCGAGAGGTGATCTGGCCGCTCAGGTCGGATCCGATCGCGCCACCCTCGCGACCCACCACCGGCGCCGCTGCGGTGGTCGTGGAACGGCGAAGCGCCAAGGCGGGCCCGTCATTCGCCATCCCCCACGGCCCATCGGCGGAGGCGGCGGTCGGCCCCGAGGCAGCGAGGGTGCTCAGCACCCCATCGGCGATCCGGTCCGCTCGTGCCTCCGCCGGGTCGTCGGCGTGGCCGACCAGTAGCCCGCCTGACCCCGGGTCGGACACCGACTGGCGCAGGACCGCCGGAACGGTCCCGGCACTCAGCGGCCGGGCATCATTACTCCGGCGCCGCAGCGGGCTCGGTGACACGCCGGACGAAGCCGCCGGCACCCAACTGGACTGCGTCGGGGTCGTCGACGCGTGGAACACGACGGGCGCGGAGTTGGACTCCACGAATCGACGACGGGATCGGGGCGCGGAACCTGGCACGGTGTCCTCCTGCATGAGCGCCACCGGGCCGGCACGAGACTGGCAGCCATCCTGGCTGAGGCAGGTACCGATCCGACGGTCGCGATGGGACTGCTCGCCTCGCCAGGGTGTCGGGCCTACGCGGGCCCCAAGGTATCGATACACGAAGACGGTGCGTGAGCCGGTGACGGCCACGTATCGCAGCAACCCGGCGCGCACTCTCCCGCAGGGTGCACGCCCTGAGACGAGTACCGGATCACCGGTACCAGCATCAACGGTACGACGATGAGCGCATGGGGACAAGAGGACGCGGCTGCGGGCCCAGGGCGCGCCTCTCGTGATGGCGGTCACCGGCGGGGTGGCATCCGACGGATCTACCCCAGCCGCACGGTCCGGATCTGCCAGGGACGTAGCGGAACGCTGCAGCGACCGGCGCCATCAAGCTGCGTGGCATCTGCGCACTCCGCGCTACCCGTCACCTCGCGCCCGAGCAGGTCGATGGGCTTGGCAGCGGCAAACGGCCGACCGGGGCGGGCCAGGGTCGCCGTCACCGGGGCATCGGTCATTGCGGCTACCCGGACGTCAATGGCTCCCTCGGGCGCCGCGACGACCGCCGACAACACCACCCCGTCGCCGGACAGTTCCAGCCCGCGGCGGGCAGCGGGCAAGGCGCCACCGGCGGCCCCGGATCCCGCACGTACCACCGGATCCAGCACGAAGTCTTCGGCCAGCCGGACCAGGCCTGCCTCCCACCACCCGCCGGTGTGCGGCAGGACCGCGAACCGAACCGTGTGCCGGCCCGGGGACTGCCCCAGCGGGGTAGGTAGCTGCGGGCCGGCGGGCTCGTCACGCAGCCCGTTCCGGTTACGCGACAGGTATCCCACCGACCGCATCACGGTCAGCGCGATCGCATCCGGGTCCGACAGCAGCTCGTACTCCGTCGGCCCGGTCAGCAGGACTCCGGCGCCGCCGGCGTCCACGAACATCGACGCCGGGTAGGTGGCGATCGGGTACTCGCCCACCGGCCCGGCTTCGGGGTTTCGGCCGCGCCGCACGACGGCGAACTGACCCGCGGCGTGGCTGGTCTCGGCCGGCCGCGCACACGGCACGTGCAGCCGCAGCCGGTGATCGCGCACCCGGTTGTCGAAGGAGACCTCCAGGCGCACGAAGGGTTCCCCGGCCCGCAGCTCGACGAGCATGTCGACGTCGACGATCTCCGTGTCGTGCGACCGACTGTCCGCCGTGCCCGCGGCCGGCCAGCGGTACCGGCGACGCACCAGCAGTGATGCCACCACCGGTCCGGCCTGCAACACCTGCACGTGAATCGACTCCGGTACGGTGACGAGCATGTCGACCGCGGGCGGCGCGTAGTTGTAGGAGTCGCCGGCGTCGCCACCGTCCACCAGTGAACCCACGCCGTCCAGCAGCACACCCTCCCGCTCGACCCGCAGCGCACCGTCGGCGTTGATCCGCACGGTGATTCCACGGCCCACCAGGCCCGCATCGGTGGCGGCCACCGACTCGCCGTCGGGGATGCGATCCGCGACCGCGGCATCGGGAACCAGCCGCGCCGAGACGACTCCCAGGGACGGGCAGGTGATCCGGGCGGCCACCGTCCGGCGGGGCTCGTCCACGATACGCACCCGCCACGGCCCGGGCCGGTCAGCCGCGGCGGCGGCGGCGCGTGCTCGCTGCACCGTCACGTCCCACGAGCCCGGGCCCGGATCGGCGGCTACTCGGAATGTCAGGCACGGCGGCACGGTCTCGGTGTCGATCGTCACCTCCCGCACCTGACGGCCGAACAGTTCGCGGTCGTGCACCCGGCGAAACAGCGTCGCCACCTCATCGGAGCCGACCGTCTCCTCGGCCAATGTGCGCTCCGACACCTCGAGTTCCTGCGTCGGGCAACGGTTCCCGGCTGCATCGCGCACTACCACCGGACCCTCGACAGGCGCCGGCATGGTGGCCATCACCACCGCCGCACGCCGACGCGGCGACGGGTTGATCACCACTACTGCGTCCGACGGCACGCGCTGCGCGAGCGCGGCCGTCACGTCGTCGCGCACCGCCTGGCCCACCTGGCCCGCCTCGGCGATCCGGGCCGCCACCTGGACGGCCGTCTCGTCGACGCCGCACCCGGTCACCGAGTCGTGGCAGGAACAATCGACCAGCTTCGTCCAGGCCAGATCCAGCAGCAGCGCCGGCCAGGTCGTGCCCCACAGCGCTTGCAGCGGCTCGGCGTAGCGCTCCACCATCCGCTCCGCGGCGGCCAGTCCGTGCTTGAGATGGGGTCGCACGGAGATCACCCCGGGCAGGATGTTCGCCCGCGCGTGCGAGCGCAGTTCCCCCTGCAGGGCCGGAAGATCCGAGCCGTCCGGTACGAACTCCGCCAGATACTCCGCCAGCGTCGCCACTCGCAGCCCCCCGCCCCGCCGTTGGCCGAGCCGGCTGGCCAGGCCCATCAGGGTGGGCAACGGCCCGGAGTGATCGGTCCCGTACATCGCCAGGATCTCGTCGGCGCTCGATCCGCCGCCGTCACCGCCGCTCTCGCCGCCGAAGGCTGCGGCGAACCTCCCCAGCCGGCGATCGAGCCGGCCAACCAGATCGTCGGGGTCGTCGAACAGGTCCGAGACGTTGCCGTAGCCGGCGATCAGGTACTCGGTGTCGATCCCGGTGCCGTCCGGCGATGTCCACCGGAACCGGTGCCCCGTCACCGAGAGGGGGACCCCGCGATACACGCAGGCGTGTGAGAGCCCGGCGCCGCGCAGGATCTGCGGCATCTGCGCGATGTGGCCGAACATGTCCGGCAGGTAGCCAACATCCATGGCACCGCCCAGCGCCGCTGCTTGCCGGTGCCCGAGTTGCAGGTTGCGGATGATGTTCTCGCCGGAGCACAAGAACTCGTCCAGCAGCACGCGCCATGGCCCGATGGCGAACTGCCCGCGGTGCACCAAGTCGGCGAGGCGATCTCGATTCGCCGGGCGGACCTCAAGGTAGTCCTCGACGGCCGCCATCTGGCCGTCGAAGGTGAACCGGAAGTCCGGGTCGGCCTCGGCGCGCACCAGCACGTCGTCGACGACGTCGACCAGTCGCATCCGGAAACGCTGAAACGGTTCGTACCATTCGCGATCCCAGTGAGTGTGCGGCACCAGAGCGACCGGCCGGGCCCCGCTCATGCCTGGCTCGCTTCCCCGCCCCACTCCACCCCGTGGCGCTGCGCGTAGGCGGCGTAGATGCGCTGCCCGGTGACGATGTCGATCAACCCCTCTGCCGGGCCGGATCTCGGCGGAACGCCGTCCCGCACCATGGCCGCGAATCCCTCGAGCTCCAGTTCGAACTCCTCGGACACGCTCCTGGTGACACACCGGGATTCGGTTCCGCCCACATTGCCGACCACGTGCAACTCGCTGGGTGCATTGAGCAGGTAGGGGCACGGGAACACCACTCCGGCGCTGCCGGTGGCGTGGTGGATCATCACGGTCTCTCGGTAGGCAGGGTAATCGGGGATGTAGTGCCACGTCAGGGACAGCGGGATGTCGCCCGGCAGGGTAGCCAACACCTCCACCGATCCGGGCTCCCCCGCGTACCGCCGCACCGTCTCGATGCGCTCGGGTGAACCGAACAGGCCGCGCAGCAACGAGATGTCGTGCACGATGCTGCCCAGCACGATGTTGGTGTAGAGCCGGGCATGCGCGTCGCCGGACCGGCCGATCGCCGCCTCGACCACGGCATCGGTGGCCGCTGCCAGGGACGCCAGCAGCCCCGGGTCCGCATCGGTGGGCCGGGGTGGCAGCGAGGCGAACGCGAGTTGCGAGGCATCCGAGGGATGCAGCACCTGCACATCGACCGCGCGCACCCCGGATAGGGAGGTGACGATGTCTGCCAGGGCGACCGACGCCGGGTCGTACTGCTTCATGTAGGCGACCTGCACCATGGGCCGGCCGGCCACGGCATCGACCAGCGCGCGGGCCTCGGAGACGCTGTAGGCCAAGGGTTTTTCGCAGAACACCGGCAATCCGGCCCGTACCGCCGCCAGCGTGTCGGCACCGTGCGAGCCGTAGGTGAGGATCATCACCGCGTCCAGATCGCCCAGCGCGATCAGGTCCGCCGGGGTGCCCATCCGGCGGGCCGGGTCGACGCCGTACCGGGCGCCGACCCGGTCCCGGGTGCTCGGCGAGATCTCCGCCACGGCCGCGATCTCGAACAGGTCCGGCCGACGCGCCAGCAGCGGCAGGTGCACGGTCTGGGCCACGGCGCCCAACCCGGCGATTCCGAGCCGGATCGGCGTGCTCATCGTGCCTGCCGCCGTCCGTCGCCGGGGGCGTCCGACGATGCCCCGCCACCGCCGAATCCCAGGTCCACCAACGCCCGATAGTTCCGTCGTTGGTCGGCGAGCATGTCCTCGAAGGAGTCTTCCGGCCCGGCGATGATGTCCTGCTCGACGACGGCCCAGCCGGCGTAGCCCGAACGCCGCAGCGCGGTGACCACGCCGGCGACGTCCAGGTCGCCGTCACCGATGGGCACGAAGACCCGCTGGGACCAGACGGCGATCATGCCGGCACCGGATGCCAGCGCCGCGGATATCACCGCCGAGCGGGCATCCTTCAGGTGCAGGTGGTTGATGCGCGAGGACCAGCGCGACACCGCGTCCACCGGGTCGCCGCCACCGACGATCAGGTGCCCGGTGTCCAGCGTGATATCGATGTCGGTGTCCGCCAGCAGCCGGTCGATCTCCGCCGGAGATTCGACATCGGTGCACGTGTGGTGGTGGAACGTCGCCGTCCACCCCCGATCGGCGCACCGTCGCACCGCGTCGTTCACGTTGCGGGCCAGCGACTTCCATCCGGCAGCGGCCAGCCCGATGTCCGGTAGGCGCGCTCCCCCACCGGGGTGCGCGACGCGGATGTCGCGCCCGGAGACCGCCAGGGTCGGCTTGGCGGCGGGTAGCTGATCGGGCCGTCCGGCCGCGTCGAACAGATCCAGGGTGCGCGAGAGCCGCGGCAGCGCCGCGGCGTAGCCATCGTCGTCGTAGAACGGCAGGTCGCACCAGCCGCCGGTCAGGCCGAGTCCGTGCCGGGCCAGCCGCTCGCCCAGCGTGGCACCGGTGCCCAGGTAGCCGGGGTCGCCGAGGTCGATGCCTCGGTAGCCGATGCCGGCCAGCGCGGCCATCAGGTGATCCGGATCGGGCCGTTGGTAGTCGGCCCTGCTCAACTCGAAGGCTCCGAAGCTGACCGGGGCATTGGCGAGGACGACCGTCATGGCTGGGACCTATCTGTCCGAGAACGAGGAACTGTCGGGCGCGCAGGCGGTGGCGGCTTCCGTGGGAGGGAAACTCCTGGCGCAGTTGTCATGACAATCTAACTAATGTCGGGCGCCGACGGGAAGGGCACGGTGCCGTTCGGCGAGTCGGCACCCGCAGGCTCGGACGCCGAGCGGACGTGACCTCGGTCGGGCACACCGCCGGGCCCGGTCGACAGTCGAACCGGGCCCGGCGGCCTGATCGCGCCGCTGGTGGCGGCGGCGGAGCATCACCCGTTGTCGATGGTGAACGACTCCGTTCCGCACGCCGACGTCGCGCTCTGGTTGTTGTTGTCGCCGGAGTAGGTTGCCATCCAGCGCCAGGTTCCGGGCTGGCTTGCCACGAAGCTGGAGTTCGTGGTGCCGTAGGTCCCGTTGCCATTGACGGTGACCGTCTGGGTCAACGCGGCAGTCCCGGAGCAGGTGGCATCGCCGGGCTCGAACAGCGCGAACATCACCGTGCCGCCCGCGTCCGAGGTGGCGCCCGAGAGCGTCAGCGAATCATTCGGGATGAGGTTCTGCGCGGTGGAGACGTTCGGGCTCCGAGGGTTGACGGTCACAACCTCATCGGTGCAGGCGCTGAGCGCACCGTTGTTGTTGCTGTCACCGGAGTACGAAGCCTGCCAGTAGAACGTGCCCGCCGTGTTGAACGCCAGCGCGTTCGAGTCGGGGACGATTCCGCCGGTGACCGTCACGGTCCCGGCATCGCGCGCGCCCGTCGAGCAACTGCTGTCCGAGTACACGGTGTAGGTGACGGTGCCGCCGGCATTCGACGTCGCCCCGGTCAGGGTCGCCGAATCATGCACCGACGAGCCCACCGGAACGCTGGTGTCAGACAGCGTCGTGGTGATGCTCGGACTCCTGTTGGTGTGGTTGGTGTACGTGCAGTCCACGCTGCCGGCCACGGCCATCGTCACGTTCACCGTGGCGCCGGATGTCGTCGCCGACGTCCCGGAACCGGTGGCGGTGCAGCTCAGGTCGGCCAACGTCCAGCCGCTCTGTGCCGCCTCGGTGATGGAGTAATTGCCGGCATTGACCGCTGGATAGGCCTGGGTGCCTCCGCCCGACAGGCTGAAGGTGGCGGGACTGAGCCCTCCGGTGGTGCTGTAGTCGAACGTCGAGTCGCCGTTCTGGGTGACCTTGTGAATGGTGATCGACCCGCAGTTGGTGATGTTCACCGGCGACGGCGCGATGAAGTCCTTGATCTCGGCGGTAAACGATGTCGAGGACCGGCTCTTGACGAACACGCTGCCGAACTGCTGGCAGCCGCCGCTGAGCGGGAAGACTCCGGAGGCGGTCAGGTCGATCGCGGCCTCACCGAACAGGCCGACACCCAGCTGGGAGGCGCTCACGGTGTCGGTGATGGCCACGGTGTTCACCGCACCCGTCGCGGCACCCGCAGTGGTCAGGTTCTCCCGATTACCCCAGCAGGGCAACGCCTTGGCCGAGTAGCAGTCACCGACGCTGTGCCCGTGACCCGCCGTGAGCCAGGTCAGCAGACCGAGGCTCGGCGTTCCGGAGCCGCCGAAGTCGTAGGTGATCAGCAGGTCGCCCTCGGTCCGGTTGAGGGTGACGGGACCAGTGGTCGCTCCGGTGAAGCCGGCCGTGACGCTGTGGTTGACCTCGAAGTCCAGGTTCGCCGATCCTATGTTCACCGCCCGTTCCCAGGCCAGGTACAGGTACGTGTGCCCATTCGCGCCCAGCCGGGACGCCTCATAGAACTTGGTCAGGTCGTTCTTGTTGGGCGGGATCGAGCCGTCGACCACCGTCACCGCAGAGACGTCCTCCTTGGTGCCCTGGCCGAATGCGTTGTCGCCGGAGCCGGACGGATTGTCCGTGCCCACGGCGATGTGCGGGTCCGACGCAGGGTTGGTGGTAAAGCTTGCCCAGTCGGTGTTGCCCGCGGTGTTGACGACCATGTTGCCGTCGTCACCCTCGAAGTTGTCTCCGGACAGCGGCGCAGCCGATGCCGCGGGTGCCAGTACCACCGCGACGACGCACCCGGCCGCCGCGGCCACCGCGGCCACCGCGAACCAGCCTCGGCTGGTGCGCGAGAAAGGTGCACGAGACACGTGAATGCCCTTCTGCTTGTTGAGAACAACTGGTGCCCGCAACGCCCTGGTGGGGCTCGCGGGCATGGGCGCAGCCGTCCCCCTTCGGTTGCTGACCACACTTGCTTCCGGTTTGCCCGGCGGGTGGCCCGCCCGGCGGGCGGCCCGCGAGCGGAAGTCCGACCGGCTCTGTCGGGCCGGGACATGACCGCCGGGGCCGTTGTCACCCGAGCATCATACGATAGAGTGTGAGACATTTCACATAACTACTCTGCGTAGTACGGAGGTCCAATACGCCGCTGAATGCTGCGGGAGAGAGTTAGACTATACGGGTGATACGGCGGCTCATTGCCTTCGCTCCGTGGCATGCTCAGGGATCACGTCAATCCCAGCAGCCACCCCGCGTGACTGGGCCGGATGGAGCGCCTTCTCAGCGCACGTGTGAGGGCACGAACGGTGGCTTGACCACCCGTGCGCGCAGTGGCCGGCCGCGCACGTCGACTGACACCTCCGCCCCCTCGTCCGCCGCGGAGGCGGTATCCAGCAGCGCCAGCGCGATGCTGCGACCGAGCGTCGGCGAGAACGTGCCGGAGGTCGTCTGGCCGATGGGAGCCCCGTCGGCGCCGTTCACCTGCTGATGCGGGCGCAGCACGCCACGGTCCAGGGCGTCCAAACCCCACAGTCGCCGGGACGGGCCGGCTGCTTTCTCCGCCAGCAACGCATCTCGGCCGAAGAACGACTCCTTTTTCCAGCCCACAGCCCAACTCGCCCGGGCCTGCAGGGGGGAGATTTCCGGGGACAGGTCCTGCCCGTGCAGCGGGTAGCCCATCTCGGTGCGCAGCGTGTCCCGGGCACCGAGGCCCGCAGGCAACCCGCCCCGGGATGCGGCGGCATCCAGCAGCGCATCCCACAACGCCGGGGAACCCTGCCAAGACGGCAGCAGCTCGTAACCGTGTTCGCCGGTGTACCCAGTGCGGCACACCCGCAGCGGCTCGCCCGCGAACTCGGCGTCCTGCCAGGACATGTAGTCCAACTCGCTGGGCAGCCCCAGCTCGCCGAGCACTTCGGCCGAGGCCGGGCCCTGTACCGCCAACACCCCGAACTCCCGGTGCCGATCGGTGATCCGGACCCCGTCCGGCGCGACGGCGCGCAGCGCCGCAACGACCGCAGCGGTGTTCGCCGCGTTCGGCACCAGGAACACCTCGTCGTCACCGACCAGGTACGCGATCAGATCGTCGACGACGCCACCGGAGTCGTTGCAGCACAACGTGTACTGCGCCTGACCGGACCCAATGCGACGCAGGTCCGCGGACAGGCAGGCGTTCACGAACTCCGCCGCGCCGGCACCCGTCACCGAGGCCTTACCCAGGTGTGAGACGTCGAAGACCCCGACCGCCGAGCGCACCGCGGTGTGCTCGGCGACCACACCGCCGCCCGCGTAGGAGATCGGCATCTCCCATCCGCCGAACGGTCCCATCGTGGCGCCCAGCTCGCGGTGCCGCTCGTGCAATGGGGAGCGGATCGGGGTGACCTCCGGCTCAGCACCGCTGGAGACGGGACCGTCGGAAGCGGAATCAGTGGGCTCGATCATGGACAAGACCGTAGCCGGTGTCCCATCCGGCCTCGATACCCCGACCCGATAACGTCATGCCCGCACCCGCACCTCGATCGAACGGGAGTCGAGCCCATGACCACCCTGTCGCTGTCGTCCTCGGCACCGCTGCGCGCACGGGCAGACGCGCTCGTCGTCGCTCTGTTTGCCGGGGATGCAGGTGCCCCGATCCCGGTCGTCCCCGAGCTGGCGAGCCTGGCACCGGCGGCGGCGCTGGCCGGTGCCACCGGGAAGGCCGGGGAGGTGACGGCGATCCCGGCCCCGGACGGCGTCGCAGCAGCGCGCGTGATCGCGGTCGGGCTGGGCGCGCAGGCGGAACTGACCGGAGAGCGAGTCAGGCGGGCGGCCGGGGCCGTGTCCCGGGCGGCGGCCGGACTGCGGCGCGTGGTGTCCACGCTCGGATTGGCCGACGGTACCGCCCTGAAAGCGGCGGCGGAGGGTCACCTGCTCGGCGGATATGCGTTTGCCGGCTACTCCGATCCGGCCAAGCAGCCGGTCGAGCAGGTGGTGCTGGCCGTCGGAAAGGTGGACCGGGTCGCCCGACAGGCACTGCACGTCGCCGTCGTCACCGCCGAGGCCGTGGCGCTGGCCCGGGACCTGGTCAACACAGCCCCGAACGACCTGCCGCCCGCCGTGTTCGCCGACCGGGCGGCCGCCGCCGCGCGGGCCGCCGGGCTGCGGGTGCAGGTGCTGGACGACAAGGCCCTCGCGCGCGGCGGCTACGGGGGCATCCTCGGGGTCGGCTCTGGATCGACGCGCCCGCCTCGGCTGGTACGCATCAGCTACAAGCCGGCCCGGCCGTCGGCGGCGGTGGCGCTGGTCGGCAAGGGCATCACGTTCGACTCCGGCGGGATCTCGATCAAGCCGGCGGCCGGCATGGACCACATGACCAGCGACATGGCCGGGGCGGCGGCCGTGGTGGCGACCGTCATCGCCGCCTCGGCGCTGGGGCTGTCGGTAGCGGTGACGGCGACGGTGCCGATGGCGGAGAACCTGCCGTCCGGCTCCTCGTATCGGCCGGGCGACGTGCTACGCCATCGCGGCGGGAAGTCCGTGCACGTGCTCAACACGGACGCGGAGGGCCGGTTGATCCTGGCCGATGCGATCGTGCGGGCCTGCGAAGACAAGCCGGATTACCTGCTGGAGACCTCCACCCTGACCGGAGCGCAGGTGGTAGCGCTGGGCAATCGCACCATGGGTGTGATGGGCACGCCTGAGCTGCGTGACCGGGTGGCGGAACTGGCCCGTGAGGTGGGTGAGGGCGGCTGGGCGATGCCGCTGCCGGAGGAACTGCGGGAGGGCCTGGACTCCCCGCTGGCCGACATCGCCAACGTTTCCGGCGACCGGGCAGGCGGCATGTTGGTGGCGGGGCACTACCTGTCGGAATTCGTCGCCGAGGGCGTGGCCTGGGCGCACCTGGATGTGGCCGGGCCGGCGTTCAACACCGGCAAGGCGTATGGCTACACCGGGCCGGGCGGGACCGGGGTGCCGGTGCGCACCCTGCTGGCGGTGCTGGCCGACCTGGCAGCGCGCTGAACGGCCCCGAGCCGCGAACCCCGTGCCGGGCTGCGAACCCCGTGCCGGGCTCCGATCCGCGTGCCGGGCTCCGATCCGCGTGCCTGACTCCGATCCGCGTGCCTGACTCCGATCCGCGTGCCGGGTTGCGATCCGCGTGCGCAATTGGGCACGCAAACCGCGGATCGGCACGCAAACCGGTGCCCGGCGGGCTACTCCCCGAGCGCATCCTTCTCGGCCCGCTTGCGCAGAATGGTCTGCCGCCGGGAGTAGTCGCGCATCCGCTGCGGGTAGCCGACGATGTTCGCGTCGTAGATCGGCAGGGTGTGTGACCGGGCGAACGCCTGCGCCGCCGCCGCGTTGGCAACCGGCCTGCGCGTGAACTCACCGTCGTGGGCCACCAGCAGCATGGTGGTGCTGGTGACGGTGGTCCGCGGCTCGACGAACACCTCGACGCCGCGCCGGGCCTGCACCCACTCCTCCAAAGCACGCTCGGCCGCGGCGCGCTCGGCCCGCGGGGAACCGGCACCGGCGTGACCGCGCCGTCGCCTGCGGGAGAACAAACCCACTCGTGCCCCTCTTCGCCGCTCCGATACCCAGCCGATAACCGGGCACCGGAGCCCGGGTCGATCAAGACTCCACCAGTGTGCCCCCGGTCGCGTCAACCCGACCGGTCGACGGGGCCGTGCTCGCCGGGCGCCGCGCGCTCCGAGCGCCGGGAATGCCAAGATGGACACCGGCCCCGCCGCACACCCGCGACGGCGCCCGGCGCACCGGCCAGCAGCCGGGGCCCGCAGCGCCCTTCAACGCTAGGAGCACGATGACCGACACCGCCGCCGACCTGGTGATTCTCGGCGGAGGATCCGCCGGCTACGCCTGCGCGATCCGGGCGGCCGAGCTGGGCTCGTCCGTCGTGCTGATCGAGCGGGACAAGCTCGGCGGCACCTGCCTGCACCGGGGCTGCATCCCCACCAAGACGCTGCTGCATGCCGCCGAGGTCGCCGACGAGATCAAGGAGGCGTCCGCGGTCGGGCTCAAGGCATCCTTCGAGGGCGTGGACGTTGAGGCGCTGCACTCCTACAAGAACGCCATCGTCAGCAAGCACTTCAAGGGGTTGACCGGGCTGGTCCGCTCCCGCGGGGTGCAGATCGTATCCGGTGACGGGGTGTTCGTGGGACCGCGCAGTGTCCGGGTCGGCAGCGGGGATGACGCCGTCACCTACACCGGGACCAACGTTGTGCTGGCCACCGGCTCGTATTCGCGGTCGCTGCCCGGCCTGGACATCACCGGCCGCGTCATCACCAGCGAACAGGCCCTGGAACTGCAGTGGGTCCCGCAGCAGGCGCTGGTGCTGGGTGGCGGCGTGATCGGCGTCGAGTTCGCATCGGTGTGGGCCTCGTTGGGCGCGGACGTAACGATCATCGAGGCGCTGCCGTCGCTGGTTCCGGCCGAGGATCCCTGGGTGGGTAAGCAGCTGGAGCGGGCGTTCCGCAAGCGCAAGATCGGCTTCAAGACCGGGGTGCGGTTCTCCGGGGTCACCCAGGACGACAACGGAGTGACGGTGACGCTGGAGTCCGGCGAGTCGCTGTCCGGCGATCTGCTGCTCGTCGCCGTCGGGCGGGGCGCGGCCACCGACGGCTGCGGCTTTGCCGAGGCCGGCATCACCATGGACCGGGGATTCGTCATCACCAACGAGCGGCTGGCCACCAACCTGCCGAACGTGTACGCGATCGGCGACATCGTGCCCGGCCTGCAGCTGGCGCACCGCGGGTTCCAGCAGGGCATCTTCGTCGCCGAGGAGATCGCCGGGCGCAACCCCATCGTGGTGCCGGACGTCAAGGTCCCCCGCGTCACCTACTGCGACCCGCAGATTGCCTCGGTTGGCCTGACCGAGCAGCAAGCCACCGAGCAGTACGGCGATGTGGAGACCCTGGTCTACAACTCGGCCGGGAACCCCAAGACCGACATCCTGCGTACCGCGGGCGGCATCAAGGTGGTGCGCGCCAAGGACGGCCCGGTGGTCGGCTTCCACATGGTCGGCGGCCGGATCGGTGAGCTGATCGGCGAGGCACAGATGATCGTCGACTGGGAAGCGTTCCCGGAGGATGTGGCCCCCTACGTCCACGCGCACCCGACGCAGTACGAGCAGATCGGCGAGACCATGCTCGCGCTGGCCGGCAAACCGCTGCACGTGCACAACTAATCGGTCCAGCCGACTGTAGACAGTCCAGGAACCCAAGGAGCCCCGCCCCATGTCCCACCCCGTGCAGATGCCGGCCCTCGGCGAAAGCGTCACCGAGGGCACCGTCACCCGCTGGCTCAAGAACGAGGGTGACCAGGTCACCGAGGACGAGCCCTTGCTGGAGGTATCCACCGACAAGGTGGACACGGAGGTGCCGGCCCCGTACTCGGGGGTACTGGAGCGCATCCTGGTGCACGAGGATGAGACCGTCGAGGTGGGCGCCGACCTGGCGATCATCGGTGACGGGTCCGGCGGCGGGTCGGCAGACTCCAGCGGTCAGGCCGACACCGGCGCGCAGGCGGAGCCGGCGCAGCAGCAACCGGCGCCCGAGCCCGAGGCGGCACCACGGTCGGAGCAGCCCAGCGAGGCACCGTCCACAGAGACGGAGCAGCCCGCCGCCGCGCCGCAGGCGGCCGAACAGCAGGCGCCCGGTGATGGCGGGGGCGACGCGGCGTCCGGCACCCAGGTCACCATGCCGGCCATGGGCGAATCGGTGACGGAGGGCACCGTGACGCGCTGGCTCAAGCAGGTCGGCGACACCGTCGAGGTGGACGAGCCGCTGCTGGAGATCTCCACCGACAAGGTGGACACCGAGATGCCGTCACCGGTCGGCGGTACCCTGCTGCAGATCCTGGCGCAGGAGGACGAGACCGTCGAAGTGGGGGCACCGGTCGCGATCATCGGAGCGGCGAGCGCGGCGGCCGCACCGCAGCCTCCCGCGCCGGAACCTGCCCAGCCTCCCGCGCCGGAACCGGCCCAGCAACCGGCGCCGCAGCAGCCCGCGCCGCAGGCGGCCCCGGCACCGTCCCCCGAGACACCGCCCGCTGCACCTACGGCACCCGCAGCGGCGCCCCAGCCCACGGCGCCCGCTGCGACTCCCCCGGCGGCCCCCCCGGCGACATCTGCCGCTCCGGCCCAGGCGGCTCCGCCGCCGGCGCCGAGACCGCCCGCTCCCGCCTGGCAGCCTGCTGCTCCGCAGCGCGCCCAGGCCTATGTGACGCCAGTGGTACGCAAGCTCGCCGCCGACTCCGGCGTCGACCTGTCCACCATCACCGGCACCGGCGTGGGGGGCCGGATCCGGCGGGAAGATGTGCTGGCCGCCGCCGAGCAGCGGCGCGCTGCTGCGGCGGCACCCGCCGCACCGGCCGCGGCGGGAACCCCCGCGGCACCGAGGACCCCGGCAGTCCAACCCGACGCGGCCGCTACCGCGCTGATCGGTACGACGCAAAAGACTCCGCGAATCCGCCAGTCGATCGCCCGCAACATGCTCTCCGCCATCACCAGCTCGGCGCAGTTGACCACCGTCATCGAGGTCGACGTGACTCGGGTGGCGGCGCTGCGGCAACGGGCCAAGTCCGCCTTCGAGGCGCGGGAGGGCGTCAAGCTGTCGTTCCTGCCGTTCTTCGTGAAGGCGGCCGTTGAGGCGGCCAAGGCGTACCCGATCGTCAACTCCTCGCTGTCGGAGGATCTGGCGGAGATCACCTACCACCCGACGGTCAACATGGGGATTGCGGTGGACACGCCGCGCGGGCTGATCGTGCCGGTCGTGAAGAACGCCGACGACCTCAACATCGGCGGCCTGGCCCGACGGATCGCGGATCTGGCGGATCGGACGCGCAACAACAAGATCGGCCCGGACGAGCTGTCCGGCGGCACCCTGACCGTGACCAACACCGGGTCGGTGGGAGCACTGTTCGATACCGCGATCTTCGTTCCGCCGCAGTCCGCGATCCTGGTGACCGGCGCGGTGGTCAAGCGGCCGATGGTGGTGACGGACGTCGAGGGGAACGACGTCATCGCGGTGCGGTCGATGGCCTACGTGGCGCTGTCCTACGACCATCGCACCATCGATGGAGCGGACGCCGCTCGGTACCTGTCGGCGATCAAGAAGCGCATCGAGGCCGGAGACTTCGAGGCCGACCTCGGGCTGTAGCTGGCGACGATCGGCCGCCAACGGAGGTTGATGCTCGCGGCCGGGCTGTCGGTCCGCAAGCCGGAGGAGGACACCGTGCGCATCGTGCTGGCGGGCTCATCCGGATTCATCGGCGGGCATCTGAGTCGAGCGCTGGAGGCCGCCGGGCACACGGTGACGACCCTGGTGCGGCGACCCGGTCGGGCGGCTACCGAGGTCGCGTGGGACCCGGACGCCGGGGTGCTGCCTTCGGCGGCGTTGGACGGTGCCGATGTGGTGATCAATCTGTGCGGGGCGGGCGTCGGCGATCGGCGCTGGACGGCCCGACGGCTGGAGCTGCTGCGCTCGTCGCGGGTGGACCCGACCCGGCTGCTGGCGTCGGGATGTGCCCGACACGGCGTGCTGGCGCTGCTGAACGCCTCAGCGGTCGGCTACTACGGCGACCGCGGCGACGAGCTGCTCCGTGAGTCCGCGCGGGCCGGCGCCTCGACTCTTGCCCGGCTGTGCGTGGACTGGGAGGCGGCCACCTTGCCCGCGAGCGACGCCGGCACTCGCGTGGTGCTGCTGCGCACCGGGCTGGTGCTGGGCCCGGACGGCGGGATGCTGCCTCTGTTGGCGCTGCTAACCAGAATGTTCGCCGGCGGTCGGCTGGGCAGCGGCCGTCAGTATTGGCCGTGGATCTCGGTCGCGGACCACGTCGCCGCCGTGATGTTCCTGTGCGCGGCCGATGTTCGCGGACCGGTCAACCTGACGGCCCCGAACCCGGTGCGCAACGCGGAGTTCACCCGGGAATTGGGGCACGTTCTCCGCCGGCCCACCCCGTGGGCCGTGCCCGGATTCGCCCTGCACGCCGCGCTGGGCGGTTTCGCCCAGGAGATTCTGGGCGGTCAGCGCGCCGTCCCGGCGGCTCTGCTGGCAGCGGGATTCAGCTTCCTGCAGCCAAATCTCGCGACGGCGCTGCGCGCCTGGACGGTGCGCTGATTGCCTGTTGGCAAAGTGACTGTTGTGACTGGTGGGACTGGGCGGTTGAGCGTGTCGAGGCGAACGACGAGCCGACCACCACGAGGCCATGGCCCTGTGGGCCACCGTGGCGATCATGACCCGACAACTCACCCACGCCCTTGCCGGCCACGCACCCGCCGCGCTGGGCCAGAGCACGAGGACCCGCGTCACCGCCCGCCACTCAAGCCGCCTGAACGCATTATCAACAGGCTCTGAGACAGAAGAGACTATCCGGCGCGGTCGAGTGCGTTCGAGAGCCTGTTCGGCGTGGCTGAAGCGGATGTCGATGCGGTGTTCCGGGATGTCGGCCGGGTCGGGAGTCCGGGTGTGGCCGGGGATCAGGTCGGGGGCGAGGCTGGGGTAGGCGTGTCCGGTGGGGGTGGTGACGATGATGCTGCCGTCTGGGCGCTCACCGGCGGACCAGCCGGGGGCGGTGCGGACGTAGTTGCATTCCTCGGACAGCGCTTGGCCGTTGTCGATGCTGGTGGCGCGCGTCCCGCGCCGGGTGGAGTGCCGGCGCGCAGCACGTCTCGGTCCACCCAGTCACCGTCGACGCCCGGCTCATCGTCGACCACTCTGCTGGCACGTTGGGAGGCGGCGAACACCGCGGTGATGCGGGCCTGCGCGGCGGCGCAGCCGGCCTTGATGTCTTCGATGTCTTCCAGGGCCCGGATCTGGTCGATACGAACCGGGTCGTCACCGGCCGGGGTCAGACCGGCCAGGGTCCGCATCCAGTCGCCGGTCGGTCCCAGGCCGCCACCGGACCCGCCGGCGGCCGGTGCGGTGGCGGCGTCGTGATCGTGGGTGGTCGTGCCGTCCGGGCTGTCGGGGGTAAGTGACAGGGTCGGCTCATGCGGGGACGGAGGGCGTGCCATCGACGCCGCCCGTCACCGTCACATCGTCCATACGTTCTAGACTATCGACACCAGCGCACTACCGTCAAGACATTCGCTGAACATCTATCAAACAAATATTCGAACAAACTCTCGGCTACTCGGTGCCGTCTACCACTCCCCCGAACCGCCGATGGCGAGAGGCGTACATCTCGCAGGCTCGCCACAGATCGCGCCGGTCGAAGTCCGGGAACAGCGTGTCCAGGAAGACCAGCTCCGCGTAGGCGGACTGCCAGATCAGGAAGTTGCTGGTCCGCTGCTCCCCGGACGACCGGACGAACAGGTCGACATCCGGCATGTCGGGCTCGTCCAGGTACCGCGCGAAGGCCCGTTCGGTCACCCGGTCCGGATCGATCCGCCCGGCCGCAGCGTCCCTGGCGAGCGCTCGTGCCGCGTCCGCGATCTCCGCCCGGCCGCCGTAGTTGACGCACATGGTCAGGGTGAGCACCGAGTTGGACGCCGTCATCTCCTCGGCGATCTCCAGCTCCCGGATAACGCTGCGCCACAGCCTTGGATGCCGACCGGCCCACCGCACCCGCACCCCCATGGCGTGCATATCGTCCCGCCGGCGCCGGATGACGTCCCTGTTGAAGCCCATCAGGAAACGCACCTCGTCCGGCGACCGGCGCCAGTTCTCGGTGGAGAACGCGTAGGCCGACAGATGCTTCACGCCCAGTTCGATGGCGCCGGAGACCACGTCGAACAGCGCGGCCTCGCCACGCTTGTGTCCCTCGGTGCGGGGCAACCCGCGGGCCTTGGCCCACCGACCGTTGCCGTCCATCACGATCGCGACGTGGTTCGGCACGGCAGCCGGCGGGATGTCGGGCGCTCGCGCACCGCTCGGATGCGGATCCGGCGGGCGAACCGGGCCCCCCCGCCGGCGCGAACCGCCGGTCACCGCGCGGCCTGGCCGGCCATCGACACGGTCCGGTCCACCAGCGGCAATGATCGCAGCCCGCGTTCCAGATGGAACTGCAGCAGCGCGGCCACCAGACCCGATGCCTCCCGGCGATGTTCCGGGAGCGACTGTTCCGCCACGGTCCAATCCCCGGTCGACAGGGCGGACATCAGCTCCAACGACGCCGGAGCCGGACGCGCGAAGCCCACCCCCCGGCAGGACGGGCACAGCACCCCACCGGACGGCACATGGAAGGCCGCGTGCGGGCCAGGCGTGGCGCAGCGGGCGCAGTCGCGCATGGCGGGGGCCCACCCGGCCAGTGCCATCGCCCGCAGCAGGAACGCGTCCAGCACCAGCCCGGCGTCCCGGCGCCGAAGGGCTCCGGCCACGGCTCGTTCCAGAATGCTGGGCGCCCCACCCACCGGCACACCCCCGTTATCCGCGCTCTCGGATACCCCTCCGGTGCCGGAGCCGGGGCCCGGCACACCGGTGTCGGAGTCAGCATCGGAGCCCACGCCCACCGGATCCGCCAACGCCCGCAGCGCCGACACGACCAGCAGGTACATCCGCAGCCAGGGTTGGCGCTCCTCCGCGGTCAGCCGCTCGGCGGTCTCCGCGATCGCCGTCGCCGCTGTGTACCGAGCGTAATCGGCGACGATCGAACCGCCGAAGGAGTCGATCGTCACCGCCTGGGTAACGACGTCCAGGCTGCGCCCCTCGTACAGCTGCAGATCGACGTGGCTGAACGGCTCCAGCCTGCCGCCGAACCTGCTCTTGGTCCGCCGGACCCCCTTGGCGACCGCCCGAATCCTGCCGGTCCGTCGTGACAGCAGGGTGACGATCCGGTCGGCCTCTCCGAGTTTCGCCACTCGCAGCACCACCGCCGCGTCCCGGTACACCGCCACGGATCCATGGTGCCATCCGTCGGCTCGCCAACCGGGGAGGATCACCGCACTCCGGCTGCGTCTGGGCCCCTCCGATGCCGTGCACTACCCTGGGTGAACCGCGGAGCAGCCCGGTGGGTCTCCCACCACGATCCGCACCCCGCCCCCACAACCCCTGGTAGGTGAATCGATGACGGTGCCAGCGACGGTCCGCCCAGCGCTGCCGGACGACGCCGAGGACTTCACCGCCTGCCATCTGGCGTGCTGGCACGAGGCGTACGCGACGCTGTGGGGCTCCGAGCGCCTGGACGAGCTGGACGTCGCGGAACTGACCGAACGACGGCGGGCGGAGATCCAGGACGGCACCGCCGTGCACATGCTGGCCGAGCGAGAGGGCGAGGTCATCGGGGTGACCATCGCCGGCCCGTCCCGGGACGAGGATCCGCCCACCGATCTGGAGCTATATGCCATCTTCGTCCGGTCCGCGCACTATGGTACGGGCGTATCCACCAGGTTGCTGGACGCCGTGACCGAGGGCCAACCCGCCTCGCTGTGGACCTATCGGGACAATCCCCGGGCCGCCGCGTTCTACGTCAACCAGGGCTTCATCCCGGACGGTGCCGAGAAGAACGATGCGGCTGGCATCCTGGAGATTCGCATGGTGCGCAAGGAGGCCGTCCCCCGCACCCCCGCAGGTTCCGCGCCATGACGTGGAACCGGAAGGCCCTCACCACCATCTGATTCTGCACACGACCGGTATCAGGCGAGCGGATCGCCCGCTCCGGTTGTCGTACCATGCCCGTCGACGTCGGGGCGCCACGGTGTGCTCCGGCCGTACTCTCAGGAGGACTCCATGCGAGCCCGTTCGGCCATCATCAGCCTCGTCTGCGCGGTGGGGCTTGTTCTTTCCGGGTGCTCTTCGGACATCCCGGGCTCCGCGCGGCTGCCCGGCGCCGGTAGCGGCGCGGGAAGCGATCCGACCGCCGGGGGCCCGTCCGGGCTGCCCACCGGCGCGCCGCAGACGAGCAGCGGCCATGACGCGGGCAGCGGCACCAACAGTGGTGACGAGGGCAGCGGGAGCGACAACGGCGGGAGCAGTACGGGAGGCGGGGCGGGCGGCATTCCCGGCCTGCCCAGCAACCTGCCGAGCGGGTTGCCCAGCGGCCTGCCGACCGATCTGGGCTCCATTCCGGGAGTGGCCGGAGGGTGTATGGCCATCCTGGGCATCCTGACGCTCCCGGTGCTGTTCCTGGGGCCGACGCTGGGTGGTCAGCCGCTGACCCAGGAGCAGGTCGACAAGGCCTTCTCCGGACTCGGCGACGTCCCGGCCGAGTTGCAGCAGCCGGTCCAGGCGTTGCACGACGCCGCCGTGCAGGCCATCGGCAAGTCCGGAGCCGACGCCGCGGCGATCCTGGACTCCGATCAGGTGAACAGCGCCATGGACGCGATCAACAACTATGCGGACACCCAGTGCGGCGGAAGCTGACGCCCGTCGCGCTGCTGGCCGCTGCCGTGCTCGGCCTGGCCGGCTGCTCCAGCGCTACCCCGCTGTCCGGCCCGAGCGGCGCCCCGTCCGGCGCCGTCGGGTCGGGCAGCGTCGTCGATGGCACGTCCCAGTCCGCCCCAGGACCCGCCGACTCCGGCGTGGACTCCTCGGCACCGTCATCCGGCGGCGGAGCGTCGTTCGCCGGCCTGTCCCGGGCCTGCACTGCGGCGCTGAAGGCCCAGGTCGCCATCGCCACCCTGTTTTCTGGTGCGCTGGAAACCAGCAAGTCCGCCACGCTGACCGATGCGAGGGTCTCCGGAGTCTTCGACACACTCGGGTCCCACGTTCCGAACGAGCTCTCCGGAGAGGTGAGCACCCTGCGAGATGCGGCGCAACGGTCGGTCGGCAAGTCGGCGGTCGACGTCGCCGAGATCCTGCAGGACGAGCACGTCGCGGATGCGCGCGCCGCGCTGGCAACATACGTCCGGAACTGCAGCCCACCGACCACCTGACGCCGGCGCCACCGCCCCGGTTGCTCGGTTGTACCCGAGGGCGCGTCAGGCGCTCTTCTCCCGTGGGGCCCGCTTGGCCGGCCGCGGCACGATGGTCGGGTAGACGTTCTCCCGCACCGTCTGGGCGGTGACCACGACCCGCTCCACGTCGTCGCGCCCCGGTACCTCGTACATGGCGGGCAGCAGGACCTCTTCCATGATGGCCCGCAGCCCGCGGGCGCCGGTGCCGCGCAGGATGGCCTCGTCGGCGATGGCCTCCAACGCGTCGTCCTCGAACTCCAGGGACACGCCGTCCATGTCGAACAACCGCTGGTACTGCTTGGACAGGGCATCCCGCGGCTCGGTCAGGATCGCGACCAGCGTCTCCTTGTCCAGGTGGGTGACGGTGGCCACCACCGGCAGCCGCCCGATGAACTCAGGGATCAGCCCAAACTTGATCAGGTCCTCCGGCATCACGTCCGAGAAGATGTCCGAAGCGTCGATGTCGAACTTGCTGCGTACCTCGGCCCCGAAGCCCAGGCCACGCTTGCCCACTCGTTCTCCGACGATCTTCTCCAGCCCGGCGAACGCCCCCGCCACGATGAACAGCACGTTCGTCGTGTCGATCTGGATGAACTCCTGGTGCGGATGCTTGCGCCCGCCCTGTGGCGGCACCGACGCGGTGGTGCCCTCCAGGATCTTCAGCAGTGCCTGCTGCACACCCTCGCCGGAGACATCCCGGGTGATCGACGGGTTCTCCGACTTGCGAGCGATCTTGTCGACCTCGTCGATGTAGATGATGCCGGTCTCGGCGCGCTTGACGTCGTAGTCGGCGGCCTGGATCAGCTTGAGCAGGATGTTCTCGACGTCCTCGCCGACATAGCCCGCCTCGGTCAGCGCCGTCGCATCGGCGATCGCGAACGGCACGTTGAGCATCTTCGCCAGGGTCTGCGCCAGGTAGGTCTTGCCGCAGCCGGTCGGCCCCAGCAGCAGGATGTTCGACTTGGCCAGTTCCACCGGCTCGGGGCCGCGGTCCGGCCCCGCCTGGATGCGCTTGTAGTGGTTGTACACGGCCACCGACAGCGCCTTCTTGGCGCTGTCCTGGCCGATCACGTACTGGTCGAGATACTCGCGGATGGCGGTCGGCTTGGGCAACTCGTCGAGCTTGACCTCACCGGTCTCGGCGAGCTCCTCTTCGATGATCTCGTTGCACAGCTCGATGCACTCGTCGCAGATGTACACGCCGGGACCGGCGATCAGCTTCCGGACCTGTTTCTGGCTCTTCCCGCAGAAGGAGCACTTGAGCAGGTCGCCTCCGTCGCCGATGCGTGCCATAACGCCTCTCGCTCATCGCCATGGGTCGGGCCGCTGGGCCGTCACCGTCCGTCGTGCTGTGACGCTACCCGGTGGTGACGACGCGCCGGAGGGATTTCCCATCGACGATGTCGTACCGCTCCGGCACCGGTCGCACCGGCGGACGAGCGCCCCGCGGCTCGTCGAGTCCCAGCGTAACCGCCCGGACAGCCGCGCGGGCGGCCATCCACCGGCGAGCCCCACCCGGGCCGGCGACCGGGGCGGGACCGGCCGCGCGGCGCTCGGCGGCGCCCTCCCGGGCTCGGGTCAGTCGCCGAGCTTGCGGTAGGCCAACACCTCGTCGACCAGCCCGTAGGCCTTGGCCTCCTCGGCGGTGAGGATCTTGTCGCGGTCCACGTCGGCGCGGACCTCCTCGGGCGTCTTGTTCGAGTGCCGGGCCAGGATCTCCTCCATGGCCGTCCGCATCCGCTGGATTTCCGCAGCCTGAATGGCCAGGTCGGACACCTGCCCGTAGGCGCCCTCCATGGCCGGCTGGTGGATCAAGATGCGCGAGTTGGGCAGTGCGAGCCGGCGCCCGGGCGTGCCGGCGGCGAGCAGCACCGCGGCAGCAGAGGCCGCCTGGCCCAGGCACACCGTCTGGATGTGCGGCCGCACGAACTGCATGGTGTCGTAGATCGCCGTCATCGATGTGAACGACCCGCCGGGCGAGTTGATGTACATGGTGATCTCGCGGTCCGGATCGGATGATTCCAGCGTCAGCAGCTGGGCCATCACGTCGTTGGCGGACGCGTCGTCGATCTGCACCCCGAGGAAGATGATGCGTTCCTCGAACAGCTTGTTGTAGGGGTTGGACTCCTTGACGCCGTAGCTGGTGCGCTCCACAAAGGAGGGCAGCACGTAGCGGGCCTGCGGCAGCGCCAGCGCGTTCCCGTGCGCAACACCGGCCGGGCCGGCGGGGATTCTGGTCATGATCTGGTCCGCTCCGCTCACTTGCTCGACTTGCGCGCTGACGACCCGGCAGAACCGGCAGCCTCACCGGCCCGCGCGGCGCGCGAGATCACCTTGTCGATGAATCCGTACTCCAGCGCCTCGGCGGCGGTGAACCACCTGTCCCGGTCGGAGTCGGCGACGATCCGCTCCACACTCTGCCCGGTGTGCTGGGCGATCAGCTCGGCCATCTCCTGCTTGGAACGCTCCAGCATGTCGGCCTGGATGGCGATGTCGGCGGCGGTGCCGCCCACCCCAGCGCTGGGCTGGTGCATCAGGATGCGCGCATGCGGCAACGCGGCCCGCTTACCGGGGGCGCCGGCGGTCAGCAGGAACTGTCCCATCGACGCGGCCAGCCCCATCGCCGTGGTGGCCACGTCCGGCTCGATGAGCACCATCGTGTCGTAGATCGCCATGCCCGCGGTGACACTGCCGCCGGGCGAGTTGATGTAGAGCGTGATGTCCTTCTCGGGATCCTCCGCGGCCAACAGCAGCAACTGCGCGGTGATCTCGTTGGCGTTGGAGTCCTTGACCTCCGAGCCAAGGATGATGATCCGCTCGCGCAGCAGGCGCTCGGACACCGAGTCGCTCAGGGACAGACCGGGGGTGCCACGCATCACGGCGGGCAGGATCTCCGGCGCGGCCTGCTCGATGGCGGCCAATGGGTGGGCCCCGGCGCTGACGTGGGTCACTTCGTCTCCTTGGGTGGGTGTGGCGGCGACCAGCACCGCCGGCCGTCATCGACCCTAACGACGCGGCCGCCGCCAACGATGCCCGGATCGGGCGGTGTTCGCTGTCGGCGTGATCACTCCGCCGCAGAACGCCCCGAGCGGGTGGGCTCCGCGGCGGGATCAGACCGGTCGATCAGGCCTTGGCGGGCTCGGGGCTGGGGTCGGTGGCCGCCGCGGTCGCGTCACCGCTCCCCGCGTCACCGCTCGCCTGGGCGGCATCGTCACCGCTCGTTGCGTCACCCTCCGGCGCGTCCTCCTCGATGGCCTCGATACCGAACAGGGTGGGCACATCCAGGGTGGCCCCCGACGTTTCGGTGATCGTCGCCTGCTGCACGGCCGCCATCAGGGCCTTGCCGCGGCGCACCTCGGAGAAGATGCCGGCGATCTGGCCGGCCTCCTGCAGCCGCTGGAAGTACTCGTCGGGGGCGATCCCGAAGCGCCGCGCGTTGTACATGACCCGCTCGGTGAACTCCTCCTGGGTGACCCCCACCTGGTAGCGCTCGGCCAGCGCGTCCAGCAACAGCTGGGTGCGGACGGCCTCCTCGGCGGAGGCGGCGATGTCGGCGTCCAACTCCTCGCGAGTTTGCCCGATGCTCTCCAGGTGCTCGGCCAGGGCCTGCTCGTTGTGATCGAAGGTGTGAATGGCCTCGTGCTGACGGGCGTCCACTTCGGCCTTGCGGGCCCCCTCCGGGACGGCGATGTCGGTGGCCCCCAACAGCGCGGCCAGCACCTTGTCCCTCGCCTCGGCGCCCCGCTGCAGGTTCTTCACCCGGCGAATCTTCTCGGCCAGGTCGGCGCGCAACTCCTGCACGGTGTCGAACTCGCTGGCCAACTGCGCGAAGTCCTCGTCCACCTCCGGCAGGGTGCGCTCGGCGACCGCGGTGACGGTGGCGGTGATCTGCGCCTGCTCACCGGCGTGTTCCCCGGCCACCAGGGCGCTGTCGAAGGTCGTCGATTCGCCGGCGGACAGGCCGGTGACGGCGTCGTCGATGCCGTCCACCAGCTCGCCCGAGCCCACCCGGTAGGTCAGGCCGTCCGCAGTGGCATCGGCCAGTTCCTCGTCACCGATCGCGGCGCGCAGGTCAAGGGTGACCAGGTCGCCGTCCGCGGCGGGCCGATCCACGGTCGTGGTGGTGGCGAACCGCTCCTGCAGCGCCTGCACCTGCTCGTCGACCTCGGCGTCGGTCACCTCGACGTCGTCGACGGTGACGGCGATGGTGCCGGCGTCGGGAACCTCGAACTCGGGGCGGACGTCGACCTCAGCGGTGAACTCGACGCAGTCACCGTCCTCGATCTTGCTGATCTCGATCTCCGGCTGGCTCAGCACGGCCAGGTTCTCCGCCGTCACGGCCTCACCGAACTTGGCAGGCACCGCGTCGTTGACCACCTCGGTGAGGATCGCGCCGCGGCCCAGCCGGGCGTCCAAGATCTTCGCCGGTACCTTGCCGGGGCGGAAACCAGGAATGCGCACCTGACCTGCCAGGGTGCGGTAGGCCTTGTCGAAGTGCGGCTTGAGTTCGTCGAACCCGACCTCGACGGTGAGCTTCACCCTTGTCGGGTTCAGGTGCTCGACGGTGCTCTTCACGTGCTGGACTCCTCGGCGGGTCGTGATGGTGGTCGGGTGGCGGCGGCTGTCGAGTGTCCCCCACGTCGCTACGCTCCGCGGGAGGTACCCCCTGTCGGGGTGACAGGATTTGAACCTGCGACATCCTGCTCCCAAAGCAGGCGCGCTACCAAGCTGCGCTACACCCCGGTGCGCGCCGTGGCCCGAGCCGGTGACCTGGGTACCAGGGCGCGAGCACAGCCTACCGCCCGATACGATGGCCGGGTGCCCCGCTGCGGGCACACCCGGCGGGCGTAGCTCAATGGTAGAGCCTCAGTCTTCCAAACTGATGACGCGAGTTCGATTCTCGTCGCCCGCTCGGCACGACCGGTACCGGCACCGGCAAGGAAGGCACTGGGAGATGGCTGTCCGTAGGGTTGCGTTGCTCACCGCCGGCGGGTTCGCTCCCTGCCTGTCGTCGGCGATCGGCGGGCTGATCGAGCGATACACCGAACTGGCACCCGACGTGGAGATCATCGCCTACCGGCACGGCTACTCCGGGCTGCTGGCCGGCGACAGCGTCACGGTCACCCCCGCCATCCGAACCCGGGCGGGCCTGCTGCATTCCTACGGCGGCTCCCCCATCGGCAACTCGCGGGTCAAGCTGACCAACTCCGCCGACCTGATCAAGCGGGGGCTGATCGCCGAGGGGCAGGATCCGCTGCAGGTGGCGGCAGACCGACTGACCGGTGACGGCGTCGACGTGCTGCACACCATCGGCGGCGACGACACCAACACCACGGCAGCGGACCTGGCGGCCTTCCTGGCCGAGCAGGGCCACCCGCTGACGGTGGTGGGTCTGCCCAAGACGATCGACAACGACGTGGCCCCGATCCGGCAGACCCTCGGGGCGTTGACCGCCGCCGAACAGGGCGCGCTGTTCGCCCGCAACATCGTCGCCGAGCACAACTCGGGCGCCCGAATGCTGATCGTGCACGAGGTGATGGGCCGCGGCTGTGGCTGGTTGACGGCGGCCACGGCACGGGCCTACCGGGGCTGGCTGGACACCCGGGAGTGGCTGCCGGAGATCGGCCTGTCCCGCGAGGCCTGGGACGTGCACGCGGTGTACCTGCCGGAGATGGCACTGGACCTGGACGCCGAGGCCGAGCGGCTACGGGCGGTGATGGATACCGTGGGCAACGTCACGATCTTCCTGTCCGAGGGCGCCGGGACCACCGAGATCGTCGCCCAGCTTGAGGCAGCCGGTGAGCAGGTGGCCCGGGACGCGTTCGGGCACGTGCGGCTGGACGAGATCAACCCAGGGGCCTGGTTCGGCAAGCAGTTCGCCGCCCGGCTGGGTGCGGAGAAGGTCATGGTGCAAAAGTCGGGGTACTTCTCCCGCTCGGCGGCGGCCAACGCCGAGGATCTGCGGCTGATCAAGGCGATGACGGATCTGGCGGTGGACTGCGCGCTGCGCGGCGTGCCAGGCGTGATCGGGCACGACATCGAGCGCGGGAACGTGCTCCGCGCCATCGAGTTCGACCGGATCGCCGGCGGCAAGCCGTTCGACATCGCCGAGGCGTGGTTCACCGAGTTGCTGGCCGGCATCGGGCAGCAGCTCGGCCGGCGCTGACCGGGACGCGGCAACGATGCCCGAGCAGTCGCCGACACCCGCTCCGCCCGGCCGGTCCCGCCGGCGTCGGGCCACATCCGGCAGCCCGGCCGATGCGCCCCCCGCGCCGGTGGTGCCGTCGACCTCCCCGTCACCGCCCACCGACCCGCCGGCCCGCAGGACCCGGCGCGCCCGGCCGGACTCGCCGAGCGAGCGAGGCCTGCGCGCGTTGGTGACCACCCGGCCCACCCAGCTGACCCCCACGATCGCGCTGCGGGCGCGGGAGGTGGCCACCCCCACCGCGCAGGATCTGGCGGCCGCCGGGGCGGATCTGGTGTTGATCCGACGCAACTACGTGCCGCCGGCGCCACTGCCGACCGGGCGTCGCAGCGCACGCTCCGGGAACCGTCGGGGCCGGGGCGGCAGGTCGGGCCGGGCCGGCGAGAACCCCGGCGAGGGCGGCAACTCTCAGGAGGACAGCACCGGGGGCACCGGGTCTGCCTCGTAGGCGGCCAGTTCGGCGATCCGCCGGGCGTGCCGCTCCGCCCCGGAGAATCCGGTCGTGAGGAACAGCTCGACCAGCATGGCGGCCGTGAGCTCGTCGTGCATCCGGGCGCCGATGGCCACCACGTTGGCGTCGTTGTGTTCGCGGGCCAGCCGGGCGGTGTCCTCATTCCATGCCAGTGCGGCGCGCACCCCTGCGACCTTGTTGGCGGCGATCTGTTCGCCGTTGCCGGACCCGCCGATCACCACGCCCAGGCTGCCCGGGTCGGCCGCCACCCGCCGACCGGCCTCGATGCAGAACGGCGGGTAGTCGTCCTCGGAGTCGAAGCGATGGGCGCCGACGTCGATGGTCTGGTAGCCCTGCCCGGCCAGCCGGCCCATCAGGAAGTTCTTCAGGTCGAACCCAGCGTGGTCGCTGGCCAGGTAGACGCGCATGCCGATCAGTGTGGCAGGCGCCGATGATGGGTCGCCGTCACGGCACCACCATGACCGGGAACTTCTGGCTGGCGACTACCGCGCGGGACACCGAGCCGCTGGCGATGCGATGCAGGAACTCGGCGAATCCACTGTGCCGCTTGCCGACCACCAGGCAGGCGGCGTCCCGCTCGTCGGCGATCCGGATCAGTTCGGCGGCCGCGTCACCGCTGGTGGACACCAGCTCCCAGGACACCCCGCTCAGCTCGCCGCTGGCGGTCAAATCGGCCGACAGCGACGCCTCCAGGGCGTCCTCCGCGCTCTCGTCCAGCTCCATCTCCTCGGGGATCGGGACGTAACCCTCCACCAGTGGCACCGCGCGACGGCGGACGTGCACCGCGAGCACCGGGCGGCCCAGCGAGCGTGCCAGGAACACCGCAGCGCGCAGCGGGCGGCTGCAGGCGGGTACCTCGTCCACACCGACCACCACCGGCCCGGCACGCAAGTCGGGCGGCAGCGGAATACCGGCCGGGCTCAGTGGACGAGCGGATACCGGCGGCGGCCCGCCAGACGGGGTGGGGTCGGTGGCCCCGCTGCCCGGCTCGGCACCGCCGCCGACCGACGCGTCGCGCCCGTCCTGTGCCATCGCTGTCATCTGCCACCTCCACGGTGCCCGGTCGCCTGGAAGATCGGAGCGCCACAGGTTCGCTGCCGCGCCGGATGTGGTCACAGGGTGGCACATCCGGGCAGAAATTGCGCGCGTCGGGGTGGGCGGCCCTGATCAGTCGGTGGGCAGGTTGGTCCGAGGATATTCGGTGCGCTCACGCTTGAGCTCGAAGAAGTACGGGAAGGAGGCCAACGTGACGGTGGCGTCCCACAGCCGACCGGCCTGCTCACCCCGGGGCACTCGAGTGATCACGGGGCCGAAGAAGGCCACTCCGTTCACGTGGATGGTGGGCGTGCCCACCCCCTTGCCGACCTTGTCCATGCCGGCGTGGTGGCTGGCGCGCAATTCCTCGTCGTAGTCGGTGCTGCGGGCCGCGTCGGCGAGGTCGGCGGGCAGCCCCAGCTCCGCGAGTGACTCGGCGATCACCGCGCCGACGTCCTTGTTCTCGCGGTCGTGCACCCTGGTGCCCATCGCGGTATACAGCGGGCCGAGGACGGCATCACCAGCCCGGGCGGCTGCCGCGACGACGACCCGCGGCATCCACCAGACCTCCCGCTCGAGGTAGTCAGCCGGCGGATCCTCCGGCTCGTTGAGCACGGCCAGGCTCATGGCGTGCCAGCGCACGTCGATGTCACGGACCTTCGCCACCTCGACGATCCACCGCGAGGTAACCCAACAGAACGGGCAGAGCGGGTCGAACCAGAAATCGGCCACCGAGCGGGTCGCCGGGGTGCGCCGCACCGACGGCGCGGGTCCGACGTGCACGTGCTCATCGAGCTGGGTCATGGATTCCCCCTCGTAGGTCAGGGCGACCCGTTCGACCGGTCGCACTCGGCACAACCTCGGGCACCGTAGGGTTGTTCCAGCGTCGCGCCCGGCGTGGCGCGCATCACGGTGCACTCGCAGACCACCTGGAAGGACCGTCCGTGTCGCAGACCCCGAATCTGACCCGATCGCAGGCCGCCGAGCGCGCCACGGCGCTGACGGTGCACAGCTACGCCATCGAGCTGGACCTGACCGACGGCGCGGGGGGACCGGGCGAGAAGACCTTCTCCACCCGCGGTGAGGTTCGCTTCTCGGCGCAGCCGGGCAGCTCGAGCTGGATCGACTTCGTCGGTGACGGGCTCTCCTCGGCCACCCTCAACGGCGAGAGGCTGGACATCAGCGGTTGGAGCAGCGTGGCGGGTCTGGCGCTGCCGGCCTTGCAGGCCGACAACGTGCTGGTGGTGGACGCACTCGGTGAGTACACCAACACCGGCGAGGGGCTGCACCGATTCGTCGACCCCGTGGACGGCGCTGTGTACCTGTACTCGCAGTTCGAGACCGCCGACGCCAAGCGGATGTACGCCTGCTTCGACCAGCCGGACCTCAAGGCCACCTTCACCTTCACCGTAACCGCGCCGGCCGACTGGCGAGTGGTCACCAACGGCGCACCCTCCGGCACGGCCGACGGCCCCGCCGGGTCGAGAGTGCACTCGTTCGCGACGACGCAACCGATGAGCAGCTACGTCACCGCCCTGGTAGCCGGGCCGTATCACGTGGCCACCGATCATCACGATGGCATCGATCTGGGGATCTACTGCCGGGCGACGCTGGCTCAGTACCTGGACGCCGATCGGTTGTTCACCGAGACCAAGCAGGGCTTCGACTTCTACCATGCCGCGTTCGGGGTTCGGTACCCGTTCGGCAAGTACGACCAGCTGTTCGTCCCGGAGTTCAACGCCGGGGCCATGGAGAACGCCGGTGCGATCACCTTCCGCGAGGAGTACGTGTTCCGGTCCCGGGTGACGCGGTACCTGTACGAGCGGCGCTGCGAGACGATCCTGCACGAGATGGCGCACATGTGGTTCGGCGATCTGGTGACCATGCGCTGGTGGGACGACCTGTGGCTCAACGAGTCGTTCGCCACCTGGGCGTCGGTGGTCGCGCAGACCGCCGCCACCGAGTACGCGTCGGCGTGGACCACGTTCGCCAACGTGGAGAAGTCCTGGGCCTACAACCAGGACCAGTTGCCCTCCACCCACCCGATCGCGGCGGACATCGTGGATCTGGCGGCAGTGGAGGTGAACTTCGACGGCATCACCTACGCCAAGGGCGCCAGCGTGCTCAAGCAGCTCGCCGCCTACGTCGGATACCAGGAATTCCTGACGGGGCTACGGGCGTACTTCGCGGCGCACGCCTTCGGCAACGCGACCTTGGCCGACCTGCTGGCGCACCTGTCCGCGGCCTCCGGGCGGGATCTTCAGGCGTGGTCGGCGGCCTGGCTGCAAACCACTGGGATCAATCGGCTGGCCGCGGAGTTCACTGTGGATGACAGCGGACGCTTCTCTGCCTTCGCGATCCGTCAGTCCGGGGCGGCGCCGGGCGCCGGAGAGTTGCGCCCACACCGACTGGCAGTCGGCATCTACGAGAGCGACGGCGGCTCTCTGGTCCGCACCCACCGGGTGGAGCTGGACGTGACTGGCGAGCTGACCGACGTGCCGGACCTGGTCGGGGTCTCGCGCGGGGCACTGGTGCTGGTCAACGACGACGACCTGACCTACTGCAAGCTGGTGCTGGATCCGCAGTCGCTGGCGACGGCGGTCGCCCGGGTCGGGGACATTGCCGAGTCGCTGCCGCGCACCCTGGTGTGGTCGGCGGTGTGGGAGATGACCCGTGATGCGCAGATGCGCGCCCGAGACTTCGTGGCGATGGCGCTGGCGGGCATCGACGCGGAGGACGAGATCGGGGTGGTGCAGCGGGTGCTGCTGCAGGTGCAGCAGGCCGTCGGCTACTACGCGGACCCGGCGTGGGCGGCCGAGACGGGCTGGCCAATGGTCGCCCAGCACCTGATCGAGCTGGCTCGGGGCGCCGAGCCGGGCAGCGACAAGCAGCTCGCCTACGTCGGATCGCTGGCCGGCGCCCGGCTGACCGGAGGGCAGGTCGCCGTGCTGGCCGGCTGGCGGGACGGGTCGGCGCCGCTGCCCGGCCTGGTGGTGGACACCGACCTGTCCTGGACACTGCTGGGGGCGCTGGTGGCGCACGGCGCGGCCGGAGTCGACGAGATCGAGGCGGCGTCGGCAGCCGATGCCACCGCATCAGGACAGCGGCGGGCGATGCAGGTCACGGCGCTGCGACCGGAACTCGACTCCAAGCAGGCCGTCTGGGACCGGCTGATCGGCGACGACGGCATGGCCAACGCCCTGCAGGACGCAGCGATCTCCGGCTTCGTGCACCCGGCGCACCGCGAGGTCCTCGCGGCGTTCGTGCAGCCGTACTTTGAGCAGGTCGCCGGAGTCTGGGAGCGCCGGTCGATCGAGGTGGCGCAGAAGGTCGCAGTGGGCCTGTACCCGCGCTGGGCGGTCGCGCAGTCCACGGTGGACGCCGCGCAGGCGTGGTTGTCCGAGGAGCACCCCGCTGCGTTGCGCCGGCTGGTGGGCGAGGGCACCTCCAGCACCGAGCGCGCGTTGACGGCCCGCGCCGCGGACGGCCGCTAATCCGGCGGGGCCGGTTACCAGACGGCGCGCTGCGGCACGGCGCCGGCCTGGTCGGCCAGGATCCGCACACCATTGGTCAGCGCGCCGGCCAGGTCGCCGTCGGTGCAGGACGCCACCATCGACAGCACCGCCACCCGCGCACCCCGGTCGCTGATGCGCAGCGCGGCCTCGGTACCGGTCACGATCTCCACGACCCGCTGGGCCGGCGACACCGCCACCAGGACGGTGTACGCGGCGTCCGGTCCGAAGGAATCCAGCAGGTCCTCGGCGCGAGTTCGGGTATCGACGCCTAGGTCGCCCAGGTAGGCAGCGAACCGCAGCCCGCTGGCCTGCTCGGCCTCGGCGATCACCTCGTCCAGACCCTGCAGCTGCCGGGTGGTCATCACCTGCGGCGCCGCAGCGGGGCCGACCGGCGGGTTCACCGTCACCACCGCGCCGGTGTAGGCGCGAACTAGTTGGCCGCCGGAGGCGGCAGCATCGTCACCAGGTGCCACGAGCGCCTCCGATCCTCGTTCCGACCCGATCGGCCGCCGGAGCGGACACCACCGGGATGTCCCCGCCCCACAGCTGATCGGGGTGCTCCCAGGGCTGCCCGGGCCGGTAGTCGGCTCGGGCCCGATGGCGACCCACACCGACGGTCAGCACGGCCATCACCGCGACGATGGCACCCGGGATCACCACGAAGATGCCGATCACTTCCAGGACGCTCACGCTCGCCACGGTAGTCGACCGGCGCGGCCCGCGCCCGCACGGGTGGGCGGTCCAGGCACCCGAGCCAACGGCGCGTCAGGTCCGGTCGGCGTCGGCACCGGACTCGGCCGCGAAACCCGTCGCGGGGGGCTCGTTCTCGGCGCGGACGAAGGACTTGGCGACCAGCAGCCCGAGGGCCAGGATCAGCAGCCCGGACACCGCGAACACCGTGGGCACGTGCCACACCTCGCCGATCGCACCACCCAGCGCCGCGCCCACCGGATTGACACCCCAGGCGACCACTCGGAACGCGCTGGATACCCGGGCGATCATGTCGTGCCGGGTGCTGCGCTGCCGGCGGGTGGCCGACAGCACGTTCCAGGTACCCCCGGCCAGGCCCATGATCGCGTAGCACAACCACCCGATCACCGGGTGTGGAAACAACCCCATCAGCAGCATGGTGCCGCCGATACCGGTCAGCGCGAGCATCATCACCGGACCACCACGGAAGCGCCGCGAGATCGCGCCCACCGAGGCTGCGGCGATCAGCGTGCCCACCGAATAGGCGGCGAGCAGTGTCGGATACAACGCGTCGGACAATCCGAGGGTCCCGGTGGCATACAACACCAGCTGGCCATCCACCGCTGCGTTGCCGAGCGCCATCACCGCGACGGTGATCACGAGCACCCGCAGGGTGGAGTTCCGGACGAGTTCGCGCAGGCCGGACGCGACCTGCAGGCGCTCCCGAGGGCCACCCCGCTGCCGTTGGGTGGCCAGCTCGGGCAACCGACCGAGCGGCACGATCACCGCCGCCGACGCGAAGAACAAGGCACCCGACACGGCGAACGGCAACCACGAGGCCACCACGAACAGGGCGCCACCGGTCAGGGGGCCCACCAGGTCCAGCGCGATGGTCTCGACGGTGACGAACCGCGCGTTGGCCCGTTCCAGCGCGGGTGCCGGCACGGTGCGCACCAGCAGGCTCTGCGCCGCGCTGTCGGCGAATGTTTCTGCCGCCGTGATGACGAAGCCGACCACGCACAGCAGCGCGATCGTGACCGTCCCGGCCAGCAGCAGCGCCATCAAGGCGACGGTGACGACGCCGCGGACCAGATGCGCAATCATCACGCTGCGGGCCGGGTTGATCCGGTCCGCGAGCGCGCCGGCTGGCACTGCGATCAGCAACCAGGGCAACGCCGACGCGACGGCGACCGCGGCAACCGCTGCCGGTGTGGGATCGATCTGGGCGGCGAGCAGGGGTAGCGCGACGACCCGCAGACCGTCGCCCGATAGAGAACCCGCCCAGGCCGCGATGAGCGAGCGAAAGGATCGGGGGATACCGGGCGCTGGAGCCTGCTCTGCTCGATCGCCCACCGGCCCCCCTTCCGATGACCCTCGCGTGACGTGGCAGTAGACATGACGGCCGGATATGACAGGTGCCTACCAGGCAGCTGCAGCCACCGGTCAGGTGGCGGCCCGACCCGCTCAGGATGACAGATCAGTCCACATGGTGGACAGCACGGGCATCAAGGGCTCTGCCGCCCAGGGCGGTGAGAATCGCCCCGGGGATCCGAGTCTTTGCCACTATATCGGCCCTGACCTGCGGAAACGTTACACTAAACGATCTTGACTACGGTCAGTGAGGTCAGCGCCCGTGTCGAGCCCACCCACTGGTGCGCACACTTTCGAGTGATTTTCGTCGTCGGTTCGACGCGCACGGGTACGTGCGTCACCCATTTGCCACACGTGAGGGTCGCCACATTGCCCGGGAATCGTCAGTGAGCAGCACTCACCGTGAACTCCGGGTCCCTCACGTCTGCCGAGCACGCAGCAGCATGTCTTACACTAAACGAGCTGCATGACACCGTGGTTGGACACCGAGAGTGATTGTGCCGCATCGCTTCTCGTGCCGGTCGCAACGGTACGAGAAGCCCTATCGTTCGTGGCGCTCCCCCAAGCGCCACTCCATCGTAACCCCTTCCACCCGGGAGGGAAACACCGGAGGTATTAACCATGAGCGAGATCCGTGGCACCCGAGTCGGTCGTGGCACCCGCGTGGGCCGTGGGACGCGTGTCGGCCGTGGCACCCGCGTGGGCCGTGGCACCCGCGTCGGCTGAGTCGGCTCTTCGATACGCGCGGCTCCCGCGCTCGAACGCTCCAGACCGCGCCGACGGTCCGGATGCGACAATCGCGCGGTGAGCGCTCACCCGGCCTCGTCGGCTCCCGATGACCGACCGCAGTCGTTTTTCGACGCGGTCGGAGGGCACCCGACATTCGAGGCGATTGTGTCCAGGTTCTATGCGATCGTCGAGACCGACCCCATCCTCCGACCGCTGTACCCAGAACAGGATCTTGCCGGTGCCACTTGGCGCCTCACGGCGTTCCTGGAACAGTACTGGGGCGGCCCGCGCAGCTATTCCCAGCAGCGCGGACACCCGCGGCTGCGGATGCGACATGTGCCGTACCGCATCGGGCACGCCGAACACGACGCGTGGCTGGACGCAATGCGGCGAGCCATCGACGACTCGCCGCTGACCGACGAGCAGCGCGCGACGCTGTGGTCGTACCTGGTCATGGCGGCGGGAACTCTGATCAATACGGCACCCTGACCGTCCGGCGGCCCTTCACACCAAGAGCGGCAACGACGCAATCCGGCGCCTGACCACCGCTCCGAACCTGGCGTCCAGTCGCAGCCAGGTCCGAGTCACCCGTACCCGGACCACGTCGGTGGCAGTGTCGGCTACGAAACCCATCCCGGACAGCGCGAACAGCATCCGCAACGGCACCGTCACCTCCTGTCCTCCGCCGGAGATCTGCAGCACCCGCGAGTCGAGCAGCTCCGGCGGAACCGCGGCATCACCGCCGGCTCCATGACGCGGCGAATGCCCCTCGTCGGTGACGCGCCGAGCGGCCAGGGCGCCCGCCCGGACGAGATCGTCGATCCGGGCGGCCGGCACCTCCTCGACCATCACCCAGTCGCCCGGTGGCGGCAGCCGGGCCCGCCACTCACCGTCCACCGGACGACCGGGATCCACCCGCTGCGCCGTCGAGACGGCCAAGCCGGCGAGCAGATCCGTCGCCCGGACCGTCACCGTCTCCGGTCGCAGGCTGCCGCGCACCGAGCGGGTCACCAGCACGTCGAACGGTGTGCCCGCCCACATCGTCACCCACCCGTCGTCGGCCACCAACCGGATCGGGCCGGCGGCGCTCCAACGCGCCACCCGCCCGGCGAACGCCGTCGCATTGGCGCGATCGGCCGGGCTGGCCGGCAGCAGCTCGGGCATGGGATCAGCCGCCCACGAATCGAGCAAGGTAATCACGCTCGGCGGCGGCGAGCCGGCGCGGCCGAAAGGTCGTCCGGTCCACCGGGACCAGCACGGTGCTCGCCTCGGCCGCCACCTCACCGGCAGCGCGCACTTCGTAATCGACGGTGAACGAGGCGGCCGCCAGCGCGGAGACCCACATCGAGACCGACACGGGCGCGCCGAACCCGATGGCGCGCCGATAGGCGATCGACAGCCTGGACACTACAATGCCCTCGGTCAGCCGGTCGACGCCGTGCCGCGCGGCGGCCACGAACAGCCAGTCGACCCGCGCCTCCTCCAGCAGGGTCAGCGTGCGCGCATTGTTCACATGACCGAACGCGTCCAGATCCGACCAGCGCACCCGCACGTCCGTCCGGTAGCGCTCGCCGCCGATGCTCACCTGCTGATCCGCGCTCACCGAACCATCCTGCTGCATCCGGCGGTTCCGGCACCCGCCGGGCCCGGCGGGCCGGGTGTCGCCGGGCCTTAGCGGATCATGGTCCGGATCTCGCGAGCCGCGACCGACAGCGCCGCCAGGTCACCGGCCCCGGCGTCCGCGATCTCGCCAAGAGTGGCACGGGCCCGAGCGAGCCGGGAGGCGTTCTGCTGCTCCCACTGCGCAATCTTGTCCTCGACGGGGGTCCCGGGATCCGTCGTGGACAGCACGTCGGCGGTGATCATCCACATGGATCGGTACAGGTCGTCGCGCACCGCCTGACGGGCCAGGGCATGCCACCGGTCGCCGCGCTCCAGATTGGTGACCAGGGTCAGCGTACGGTCGAAGCCCAGATGCGCGGACAGCGCGTAGTACAGCTCTGCCACCTCCAGTAGGTCCCTGCCCGCGCTGTTGGCGACGTCCGCGATGTCCAGCCCCGAGAAGTGGTAGAGGCTGTAGGCCACCCGGGTCGCCAGATCTTCGGTGGCACCGCGGCGCAACAGGTCGTCGGTGTCCCGCTGCACGTTCTCCTGTTCGACGCCGCGCAGCAACTCCGGCACTCGGGGCCCGATCAGCCGCAGGGCCTCGCGGTACCGATCGATCTCCGCCCGCACGTCCAGCGGCTGCGGTCGTCGGGACAGGAACCACCGCGCCGCACGGTCGAGCAGGCGGCGCACCAACAGCGTCAGGTGGTCCTGACAGTCCGCCGGCACCACATGGTCAGCGGCGTCGATGTCCCGGGTCAGCTCAGGCAGGTCGAACACCTCGCTGACCACCGTGAACGCTCGTACGGCGTCTGTGGTGGAGGCGGCGATCTCCTCGCCGAGCCGGAACGCGTAGCTGATGCCCGCGCGGTTAACCACCTCATTCGCGGCCATGGTGGTGACGATCTCTCTGGCCAGCGGATGTTCGGTGATGACGTCGCCGAACCGTTGCCGCATGGCAGAGGGGAAGTAACCGGGCAGCCGGTCACGGTAGGCATCGGAGTCGGGCAGGTCGCTGGCCAGCATGTCCGAGGCAAGCTGAGACTTGGTGTACGCCACCAGCACGGACAGCTCGGGCGAGGTCAACGGCTCGCCCGCGGCAAGGCGTGCCTCGATCTGCGCCGGCGACGGCAGGAACTCCAGCGCCCGATCCAGCCGGCCGGACTCCACCAGTGCATCGATCTGCCGCGCGTGCACCGACAGCATGGGAACCGCGTGGGCGCGGGACACCCCGAGCAGCCGGTTCTGCGCCTTGTTGTCGGCCAGCACGAGGTCGGCAACCTCGCCGGTCATGTCGGTGAGCAGCGCGTTGCGATCCGATTCGGCGAGCGCTCCATCGATCAGCAACGGCTGCACGGCAATCTTGATGTTGACCTCGTGGTCGGAGGTGTCCACGCCGGCGGAATTGTCGATCGCGTCGGTGTTGATCCGGCCGCCGGCCCGGGCGAACTCGATCCGGCCGAGCTGGGTGACGCCCAGATTGCCGCCCTCCCCCACCACCTTGACCCGCAGTTGGTCGCCGTCGACCCGTACCGGGTCGTTGGCCTTGTCGCCGACCTGGGCGTTGGTCTCGGTGGACGCCTTGACGTAGGTGCCGATGCCGCCGTTCCACAGCAGGTCCACCGGCGCCAGCAACACGGCGTGGATCAGCTCGGTCGGCGCCATCGCCGTCACCGTCGGCGGCAGGCCCAACGCGGCCCGCATCTGCGACGAGACCGGGATGGACTTGACCGATCGCGGCCACACCCCGCCCCCCTCGGAGATCAGCGCAGCGTCGTAGTCACCCCAGGAGGACCGCGGCAGGTCGAACAGCCGACGGCGCTCGGCGAACCCCACGGCCGCGTCCGGGTCAGGGTCGACGAAGACGTGCCGGTGGTCGAATGCGGCCACCAGCCGGATGTGCTCGGACAGCAGCATTCCGTTGCCGAACACATCTCCCGACATGTCGCCGATGCCCACGCAGGTGAAGTCCCGGCTCTGGGTGTCCACCCCCAGTTCGCGGAAGTGGTGCTTGACCGACTCCCACGCGCCGCGCGCGGTGATGCCCATGCCCTTGTGGTCGTACCCGGCGCTGCCGCCGGAGGCGAAGGCGTCCCCCAGCCAGAACCCGTAGTCCAGCGCCACGGAGTTGGCGATGTCGGAGAACTTCGCGGTGCCCTTATCGGCGGCGACTACCAGGTACGGGTCGTCGTCGTCATGCCGCACCACCCGGTCCGGGGGCACCACCTGGCCACCGACCCGGTTGTCGGTTACGTCCAGCAGACTCGAGACGAAGATCCGGTAGCAGGCAATGCCCTCGGCCTGCACCGCCTCCCGATCGGCCGCCGGGTCGCCCGTGGGCGCGGGAGGCTGTTTGACGACGAACCCACCCTTGGCCCCGACCGGCACGATCACGGCATTCTTGACCTCCTGCGCCTTGACCAGGCCCAGGACCTCGGTGCGGAAGTCTTCCGGGCGGTCGGACCAGCGCAGCCCGCCGCGAGCCACCGCCCCGAACCGTAGGTGCACCCCCTCGACCCGCGGGGAGTAGACCCAAATCTCGTGCGCAGGAACGGGCTTCGGTACTCCTGGAACCAGACGTGGATCGATTTTGAAGGCCATGCTGTCGCGCAGCGTGCCCTCCGGGCCGGACTGGTAGGCGTTGGTGCGGACGGTCGCGTCGATCAGCTGCAGGTAGGTGCGCAGGATCCGGTCGGCGTCCAGGCTGGCCACGGCGTCCAGCTCGGCGGTGATGCGCTCGACCAGCGCATCGCAGCGGCCCGTCCGTTCGCCATCGGGCACCGCCGGGTCGAATCGCGCGGTGAACAGCGCTGCCAGATCGCTCGTCACCGTGGGGTGCACGCACAGCACCTGTTCGAGGTAGCCCTGGGTGTACGCGGATCCGATCTGCCGCAGGTACTTCGCGTAGGCCCGCAGCACCGCGATGTCCCGCCACCCCAGGCCCGCGGCCAGCACTAGCGCGTTGAAGCCGTCTACCTCGGTGCGCCCCCGCCAGGCGGCAATGAATGCCTCGGAGAACCGCTGTTTGGTGGCCGCCTCATCCTTGCCGACTAGATGCTCGTCGTCCACGGCGATGCCGAAATCGTAGATGTGGGACGGTGTTCCGTCGCTACGCCGGACTTCGTAGGGCCGCTCGTCGATGACCTGAACGCCCATCTGCTGCAGCACGGGCATGGCCCGGGACAGCGAGACCGCCGCGCCGGCCACGTACAGCTTGAGCCGCCGATCGCCCGGGGTGCCCTCCGGTGGCGCCGAGATGCGCAGCGCGAGATCGTCCGGATCGACGAGATCGTCCAGCCGCTTGAGGTCGGCCACCGCATCGTCGACGGTGTAGTCCTCCTTGTAGGCCTCGTCGAAGGCCTCCGCGTACCGATGCAGCGCCCCGGCGGTGTCCAGATCCTCCTCACCGCCGACAACCGTCGTCACCAGCCGGTCCTCCCAGGTGCGCACGGCTTCCCGCAGGCTGCGGGTCAGCACGGCAAGATCGACCTCAACGGGCCGATCGGGGTCGGTGGTGACGGTGAAATGGACGGCCGCCATGAGGGAATCGCCGATGCGCGCGGTATAGCGGATCTCGCTGCCACCGAACGCGTCCAACAGCACCTGTTGCATCGCCAGCCGGCGCACCGTGGTGTACCGGTCACGCGGCAGGAACACCAACACGGACACGAAGCGGCGCCGGGGATCGAATTGCAGGAACGCCCGCAGCCGCCGGCGGCTGGCCAGCTGCAGTTGCCCGGCGACCACGTCGGTAACCTGAGCCAGGTCCGCCCAGAACAGTTCCGCCCGCGGGTAGGTCGCCAGCACCTCGAGGGCACGCTGGCCGGAGTAGGAGTTGGGTGTGGCACCCAGCTGGTGCAGCACCCGGCGAACGGTGTGGCGCAGCACCGGAATGCCAGTGATCTCGGCGTTGCGGGCCTGCGCGGTCAGGGTGGCCAGGAATCGGTGCCGCACCTGGCCACCGAGGGTGATCGTCACCGACAGGGTCGGTGTCTCCCGGGTGAGCGCAGTGGTCATCCACAGTTGGCTGATCGACAGCGCATGCCCAGGCTCCGGGGTCACCACATGCTGGATCAGGGCACCGACGCGGTCGACGGGACCGGGGCGCAGCAACCCGAGACCGGTGGCGGCGCCGTCGGAGTCGCGCGGCTCTCCGTCCGCGCTGACCGCACCGACGGCTTCCCGGCGATAGCCAACGAACGTCACATTGCCGGCGGCCATCCAGTCCAGCAGATCCGCCGCCTCGGACGCATCGCTGCCATCCGCGCGGGTGCCCGACGCGCCCGGGCGGGCGGCCCGCAGCTCCGCCGCGGCCTGCCGCGCCCGCGCCGCCATCGCCGGGGTGTCTCCGACGACCCATCGCACATCGGTGAGGGCGGCCCGCAGGCCGTCCTCGACATCCTCCATCCGGGCGGCGTCGGCAAGGCGGTCGATCAGCAGGTGCATCCATGATTCGCGGACCGTGCCGTCCGGGGCCTGCTCGGGCGCTACGTCCCCCAGTACCTCGCGCAGGGTGCCATCGGCGTCCCGCCGCACCGCGAGGATCGGGTGCAGCACGCGATGCACGGTGATCCCGGCCGCCGTGAGCTCGCCGACCACAGAGTCCACCAGATACGGCATGTCGTCGTTCACGACATCCACCGCGGTGGAGGTGCCGCTCCAGCCGTCCGCACCAGAGGCGGGGTTGTAGCTGTGGATCAGCGCCTCGCCGGGCCGCCGTCGCTCGCCGAGCCGGCGGTGCGCCGCAACGATGGCGGCAATATCGGCGGCGCTGCGCGGCTGGTCCTCGCCCGCGACGTGGCGGAAGTATCCGCGAATCAGGGCGGCGTCGTCCGGCGCCGATCCCGCGGCCTCGTTCACCGCCGGTGAGGGGGCGTCCGGCCAAGTGCCGGACGGGGCACCGGATGTCGTGCTGGATGTGGTCGGACTGGTCATGGCACGCGTCTCCCTGGCGGTGGGTGCTCCGTTGCACCCTCCGCCGCCCGAGCTTAGTCGCGACCGCAGCGCCGGTCCTGCATGCCCCCACCGTCGCGCGAGCCTTGGGGCGCCACGTTGGTACGGACGCACGCCGGCGCGGGCCGGCTCCCCGGTCGCAGTGTCGGTCCTGGGGTCTCGGGCCGCTGCGTCAGTCTCGCGTGAGCTTGCGGTAGGCCACGCGGTGCGGGCGGGCGGCCTCGGCGCCCAGCCGATCCACCTTGTTGCGCTCGTAGTCGGAGAAGTTGCCCTCGAAGAAGAACCACTCCGCCGGGTTCTCCTCGGTGCCTTCCCAGGCCAGGATGTGCGTGCACGTCCGGTCCAGGAACCATCGATCGTGCGAGATCACCACGGCACAACCCGGAAAGTCTTCCAGTGCGTTCTCCAGCGACGCCAGCGTCTCCACGTCGAGGTCGTTGGTCGGCTCGTCCAGCAGGATCAGGTTGCCGCCAACCTTCAGGGTCAGCGCCAGGTTGAGTCGGTTGCGCTCGCCCCCGGACAGCACCCCGGCGGGTTTCTGCTGGTCCGGACCCTTGAACCCGAAGGCCGACACGTACGCGCGGGAGGGCATCTCGACGTTGCCGACCTTGATGTGGTCCAGCCCGTCGGAGACGACCTCCCACACCGTCTTGGATCCGTCGATGCCGGCCCGGTCCTGATCCACGTAGGACAGTTTGACCGTCTCCCCCACCGTGACGGTGCCGTCGTCGGGCTGCTCCAGCCCGACGATCGTCTTGAACAGGGTGGACTTGCCCGCCCCGTTCGGGCCAATCACACCAACGATCCCGTTGCGCGGCAAGGTGAACGAGAGATCGTCGATCAGCAGCCGGTCGCCGAAGCCCTTCCGCAGGCGCGCGACCTCCACCACGATCGAGCCCAGCCGCGGGCCCGGCGGGATCTGGATCTCCTCGAAGTCGAGCTTGCGGGTGCGCTCGGCCTCTGCGGCCATCTCCTCGTAGCGCGCTAGCCGCGCCTTGGACTTAGCCTGACGCGCCTTCGCCCCGGATCGGACCCAGGCGAGCTCGGACTGCAGTCGCTTGGCCAGCTTGGCGTCCTTGCGGCCCTGCACCTCCATCCGCTCCGCCTTTTTTTCCAGGTACGTGGAGTAGTTGCCCTCGTAGGGCAGCAGGCGGCCGCGGTCCACCTCGGCGATCCAGCCCGCGACGTTGTCCAGGAAGTACCGGTCGTGAGTGACGGCCAACACCGCACCCTCGTAGGACGCCAGGAACTGTTCTAGCCATTGGACGGACTCGGCGTCCAGGTGGTTGGTGGGCTCGTCCAGCAGCAGCAGGTCCGGTGCGGACAGCAGCAGCCGGCACAGCGCGACCCGGCGCCGCTCACCACCGGAGAGCACCGACACCGGCATGTCACCGGGCGGGCAACGCAGCGCATCCATCGCCTGGTCGAGTTGCGAGTCCAGGTCCCAGGCACCTGCATGGTCCAGGTCCTCCTGGAGCTTGCCCATCTCCTCCATCAGGTCGTCGAAGTTATTGCCCGTCGACACAGCCATTTCCTCGGCAATCTCGTTGAACCGGGCGAGTTTGCCGTAGGTCTCACCGAACGCGCCCCGCACGTTCTCCAGGACGGTCTTGTCGTCCTCGAGTTCGGGCTCCTGCATCAGGATTCCGACCGAATATCCGGGCGTCAGGTAGGCCTCGCCATTGGAGGGCTTGTCCAGCCCGGCCATGATTTTCAGAATGGTGGATTTTCCGGCACCATTCGGGCCCACGACGCCAATTTTCGCCCCGGGATAGAACATCATGGTGACGTCGTCGAGAATGATTTTGTCGCCGACGGCCTTACGGGCTTTCTTCATTGTATAAATGAACTCGGGCACTGCTTCCCTCTCGCTGCTGGTCACGGCCGGGTACCCGCTCGGCCATGCCGAGCGGGCGTCTGCGGCTACCAGTGTGCCCTATCCGGCGGCCGCCCGGTCGCACCTGCGGATGGGGTCCGCCACCGGCGACCGGACGGCCGACCCTCACGCCCCCGCGAGCTGCGGTTCCGGCCACTCGATGCCCTGCCCTGCGGGCGCGTCGCCGACCAGGTCCTGCTGCGCGGCCCCGTCACCGGCCCCGTCCACCAGGTCCGTGTCGGACGCCCGGGCCGGGTCGTCCGTGCCGTCCTGACCGGGCCCAGTAATCCGGTCCAGCCGGCTGAACCGGTAGAACTGCGCGGTCCCCTTCGACAGGTCGTGCCCGACGAAGTCCGCCGTCACCTCCGTGAACCAGCGCCGCTCCCCGTCGTTGCCGACGAACTCACGATCGCTGATCCGCCCCGTGACCAGCACCGGGTCACCGCGCCGCAGGCTGTGGGAGACCCCCCGCGCCAGCCGCCGCCAGCACACCACGTTGACGCCGTACTCGCCGGCGTCGACCCATTCACCGCTCTCCGGGTTGCGGCGGCGCCGATTGGACACCACCCGGAAGCTCACCCGGTCCGGATCGTCGGGCAACCCGCTGATGCGCGGGTCGGCCACGACGTTGCCGACGATGGTCAGTGTTGCCGTGTCGAACATGATCATCCCCTCCCCCGGTGGCCGAGTGCCGCCGGTCCCTGTCGTCAGCCTGCCGCCCCGGCGTGGGCGAAGCGGGCATCCGGGGAGCCACTGGGGATGGAATTCGGACAGGGGGACAACTCGGAGCCAAACCCTGGGGATGCGCTACTCGCCCGTGCGCCCGTCGCGTTCGGCGATCGCGGCCAGCATGGCGTTGTAGGCAGCCAGGTCGGCGTCCCGGTCGGCCTCCGCACGCCGGTCCAGCCGCCGGGAGGCCCGCTCGTCGCTGCGCGACCACTGCAGCATCAGCGCGATCATCACGATCAACAAGGGGATCTCGGTAAAGCCCCACCCGATGCCGCCCCCCAGACGCTGGTCGGCCAGCAGGTCGGGCACCCACGGCAGCGCGAGCTCGGTGAAGAAGTTGGCGCCCACCAGCTGGTGCGAACTCATCAGCGCGAGTCCGAAGAAGGCGTGGAACGGCATCGCCGCCAACAACACGCCCAGCTTCATCGGCGAGGACAGCCGGCGCGGCGCCGGGTCCACCCCGATGATCACCCAGTAGTACAGGTAGCCGACCACCACGAAGTGCACCGTCATGATTAGGTGCCCCAGATGGCTGGAGATCATCAGCTCGAATAGCCCGGTGAAGTACAGCACGTAGAAGCTGGCGATGAACAGCGGCAGCACGACCAGCGGGTGGGTCAGGAACTTCGTCACCGGCGAATGCACCAGCGCGACCACGGCTTCCCGCACCCCGGGCGGATCGTCCCTCCCGGCGGCGGGCAGCGCCCGCAGGATCAACGTCACCGGCCCACCGAGCACCAGCAAGATCGGCGCCAGCATGGCCAGCGCCATGTGCATGATCATGTGGATGCTGAATTCGGCCTGCGCGTAGGCACCCAGCCCAGACGAGCTGGCCAGCAGCACGGTCAGGCAGCCCAGCACCCAGGCGACGGTGCGCCCGGCCGGCCATGCATCGCCGCGCCGACGCAGCCGACGCACGCCCACCAGGTACGCCACCGCCGCCGCAATGGACGCCGTCCCGGCGATCAGGTCGAACCGCCAGTAGAGCAGCAGGTTCGACAGCGTCGGTGGGCCCGGCAGGTCGAAGCCCAGCACCAGTGCGATCGGCGACAATGCATCCCCGGACGGTGGCGGGGTGGCCGTGCGACCGAGCGCGGCCGCGACGCCTACCGTCACCGCCATGATCGCCACCTCGACGACGGCCAGCCGGACCAGCGGCCGAGGGTCGCCGTGCTCGCCGATCGCCGGCAGGGTGCGGCGGCGATGTAGGAAACCGATCAGACCCAGCACGATCAGCAGGGTGCTCTTGGCCAGCACCATTCGGCCGTAGTCCGTGGTCCACAGATCGGCCAGGTACGGGATGCGGATCCAGGCGTTGATGACGCCCGAGGCGGCCACCGCGATGAAGGCGACCAGCGCGAGCGTCGAGTAGCGGCGCGCGATGACATCCAGCCGACGGGCGCGCTGCCGGGCCAGGCCGAGGAACGCGATCAGCCCACCGACCCACAGGCTGACCCCGCCCAGGTGATACAGCATGCTGTCGGTGGCGTAGTCGTGGTCGCCGGCCTGAGCGGTGTGCCCGGCCAGCGCCACCGGGATCAGCACCAGCAGGGCGAGCACAAGGAGCAGCCACGCCCACGCCGGTCGCAGCACGATCCGGGCGGCGATGGCGATCACGATGGCCACGCCCGCGGCGATCACCGGGGCTCGCATGTTGTCCAGCACGCCCAGGGCGGTGAGCACCGAGTTGGCGTCCAACGACTGCCCCAACGGCCGGCCCAGCGTGTCCGACAGGGTCAGCGGCACCAACGCCAGCGCGGCGGCGGCCCACACCATGGCGGCCAGTGATGCGGCGCGCATGGCACGGTACCCGGCGACGTCGAAGATGCCCGAGCGCTGTGGTGGGGCGAGCGCGGCGGCGGCCAGCAACCATCCGATGGTGACGGCGGCCATCAGGTCGAACAGACCCTTCACAGCGGGCAGCGCCAGTTCGGTGAGCCGGCCGGCGTCCTGAATGCCGGGGATGACGCTGCGGGCGGGCACGATGGCGGCCAGCGCGGCGGCGACACAGCCGGTGATCAGAGCGACGGTGACGGTGACGACGCTGACCTGCCAGCGCCGGGAGCCGGAGGGGCCCGGCCGCGCGGCGGGGGCGTCCGCGGCGGCCGCCCCGGTACCAGCGGTGACGGGATCGGCGGCGCCGGGGCCGCTGATCACGGCATCGGTGGCCATCGAGCTTTCGGTGACCATCGAGCCGTCGGTGACGGCGCCGTCGGCCATGGCGACCTCCACCGTGGTGTCTTGCTGATCCGGCACGACATCGAGGTTACGTCGGGTTCGCTGCGCCCCGGTTCGGGCCTCGTCCAGCGCACATCTGAACAATGCGCAGGCGGCTAGGCTCTGTTCAGCGCCGGGTCCTCCCGGCAGCGGGCGCTCGTAGCTCAGTTGGATAGAGCAGGGGACTTCTAATCCTCAGGTCGCAGGTTCGAATCCTGCCGGGCGCGCCACCTGTATGTGTGGCCTCGGCCGATGGGTGACGTTCGGCCTTCGGCTGAGGCGGTACACATCTTCGGGTGATGGGTGATGGGTAGTTCCGTCGCGCGGGCTGCGCGGCAAAAGTCGCACCTCGTCGGGATCTTGGTCTCTCTCACCTGCAGGAATGCGTTCAAGATCCCCACGAGGGGCGATTCCTGACCGCGGGTCGGTCCTGGCGAACATCGGACCAGCGCCAGACCTCCAGGCGCCCGCGCACTAGGCCGTTCGGGTTGCAAAGTGCTCCATTCGGCGTAACATCCGCCGGGTTCGGACCCTCATCGGGCGCCGCAACCGGTGCCTGACCTACCCGAAAGGCATCCGATGGACGCAATCAACAGATTCTTCAATAGCTTCCCGGCGATATTCCAGGCGATCATCCTGCTGGTGATCGCCTTCCTGGTGGCGTGGCTCGCTCGCACCATCGCGGTGATGATCCTGCGACGGCTGCACGTCGACGAGCGCCTGGGCAGCCGGGGGGTCCAGGACAGCCGCACCGGCAGTACCGCCGACTTCGTCGGCAAGCTGGTGTTCCTGATCGTGTTCCTGCTGTTCCTGCCGTCGGTGCTGGACAAGCTGAACATGAACTCGGTATCCGACCCGATCACCGGGATGATCGGCTCGATCTTGCACTACCTGCCGAACATTCTCGCTGCGGCGCTGATCCTGTTCATCGGGCACCTGGTGGCCCGGCTGGTGGGGCAGGTGGTCGAGGCTCTGCTGCGCCGGTTGAACATCGACCGAGTGCAAACCCGGCTCGGGATGACGGTCACCGCCCAGAACTCGCTGGCCACTGTCGTCAGCAAGATTGTCTATGCGCTGATCATGATCCTGGTTGCGATCGCCGCACTGCAGGCCCTGGCCATCAGCTCGATCTCCGACCCTGCCGTCGCCATGCTGCACCGGGTGCTCACCTACATCCCACTGCTGATCGTCGGCCTGGTACTGATCGCCCTGGGCGTGTTCATCGGGGGCCTGGTTGGGCGGCTCGTCACCGATCTGCTGGCCGGGTTCGGCGCCGATTCCTGGCTGGCCAAGTTGCTGCCGAGGTCCAAGCGAGCGCACGCCGACTCCGAAGCCGCGGCAGCGCCTAGCTTCTCGCTGTCCACGGCGATCGGCACCGTGGTCCGAGTGGTGATCATCCTGCTGTTCGTGGTCGAGGGCCTGCAGGTGTTGCAGCTGGACCTACTCACCCGGATCGGTGCCGCGATCATCGGCTACCTGCCGTCGGCCCTGGCCGCCGCGGTGATCATGGTGCTGGCGGTGCTGGCCGGCAGTTGGGTCGAATCGCTGATCGTGCGGCGCTCCCCCGCCCACCGCAGCTACGCCGTGGCCGCCAAGGTCGCGATCCTCGTGTTGGCGGTGTTCATGACGCTAACCCAGTTGCATCTGAGCCAGCAGATCGTCACCATCGCCTTCCTGGCGACGGTGGGCGCGGTCGCGGTGGCGTTCGCGATCGCGTTCGGCGTCGGTGGCCGGGCGTTCGCCGCTGGCCGGCTGAGCAAGCTGGAGCGCACGCTCGACGACCCTGGCCCCGCGAGTGCGCACGTCGCCGACCCCGGCACCGGTCCGAGCACCTGACGACCCGCCGACCGGGGTGGGTTGGTGGCCTCACGCCACTCCACCCCGGTCGCCGGCGGGTGATCGGTCAGATCCGGGGGTCGTTGGGGTCGGCCGGTGTGACGTACGTGGTCCGCGAGGCGCGTGGACCGTAGCCGTCGTCGACCCGCGAGATGACATCGGTGCGGCGCCGAGTCGCCATGAGGACCAGCGCGATCACCAATCCGACTGCGCCGATGATCATCAAGATCACGCCGATCAGGCCCAGGTCGACCCCGTTGACGTCTGCCGTGATCGCGAACTTCAGGATCGCACCAATCGCGATCACGACCAAGCTGGCTCCGATCTTCATACGGCCCTCCACGATGGTGGGCGGCCCGACGCGCGGGCGGCCGCTGGCGAAACACTGCGATTCGCTATTCCCCACCCACAGCTCGCCCAAACCACGAACGATGTCGGCCGGCCGGGCTACCGTGACGCGATGACGACCATCACCGAGGTGGAGCGCATCGTGGCCGGGTTGTCCGACATCACCGAGGGCACCCGGTTCGGCAACCGGACCTGGCAGGTATCGGGCAAGGCGTTCGCCTGGCAGCGCCCGTTCAGTAAGGCCGACATCAAGCGGTTCGGCACCGCCCCGGTCCCGGCCGGACCTATCCTGGCCGTCCGCACCGCAGATCTCGATGCGAAGGAGGCCGTGCTGGCCGAGGGGCGGCCCGGCTTCTTCACGATCCCGCACTTCGACGGGTACCCAGCCGTGCTGATCCAGCTGGACACCGCCGACGACGATGACGTCGCGGAGGCGATCGCCGACGCCCATCGGGCACTGACGCCGCCGGCCGGGCGCGCGCGTTCCTGACGGCGCACGCCCGGGTGGCGGCCGGCATCAGGTCACTACGTTCGAGAACCGGTGCAGGAAGGCAGCCATGGACTGCCGCGTCACTACCGCCGCCGGATGGAATCCCGGCACCGCATGCCCAGAATCATCGGTCCCCCGGGTAATCCCCTGCGCCCCCAACCACGCAATCTGCGGACAGCACATCCCAAAACTGCTGCGACGTACACGCAGCCGGCGTCCCCGATCCGAATGCTGGCCCACCGGCAGCGCACCGGAACCGGTGGTCACCAGGGCCAGTGTCGCGATGCCATGCGCGTTGAGGGCGGCGGTTCCGACCGGAGCGCCGCGCCGGCGCGCGGTCATGAACCGGCGTCCGGCCGGGATGGGGACGGGCCAGACGAGAGCCGCTCAGCGGCGGCGCTTGCGAGTGCCGAAGATGGACCGACCGAGCGCGCCCCCGATCGCGGAGGCCATCGACCGCATGAACGACTTCACGGCCGTGTTACCCATGATCTCGCCCAGCACACCGCCCCCGTCACCGCCCGAGTCGCGCCGGGAACTCCGCGATGCCTCGCGCTCCTCGTCCTGCTGCGCTTGCTCCTTCGCCTGCTGCTCGGCCTGCTCCTTGGCCTGCGCAGCCGCTGCGGCGTCGGCCTGCTGCGCCAGCCGCGTGGTCAGCATCTCGTAGGCAGACTCCCGGTCCACGGCGGTGCCATACTTGCCCGCCAGCGGTGACGCGGCTACCGCGGTCGCCAGATCGGCGGCGGGAATTGGATCCATCAGCGAGCGCGGAGCGCACATCCGGGTCCACGCCACCGGAGTCGGGGCACCCTTCTCCGACAGCACCGTCACGATCGCCTCACCGATGCCCAGGCTGGTCAGCGCCTTCGCCAGGTCGTAGTCGTCGGTGACGGGGTAGGTCTTGACCGTGGTCGCCAACGCCTGCTGGTCCTTCGGGGTGAAGGCCCGCAGCGCATGCTGGATCCGGGCACCGAGCTGGGAGAGCACGTCGTCGGGGATATCGGTGGGCAGCTGCGAGCAGAAGAACACTCCGACACCCTTGGACCGGATCAGCTTGACGGTCTGCTCGATGGCATTGCGGAACGCCTTGGACGCATCGTCGAACAGCAGGTGAGCCTCATCGAACAGGAACACCAGCTTCGGCTTGTCCACATCGCCGACCTCGGGCAGGTTCTCGAACAGCTCGGCCAGCAGCCACATCAGGAAGGTGGAAAACAGCGCCGGGCGACTCTGCAGGTCGCCGACCTCCAGCAGGCCGATGATGCCGCGGCCGGCGCTGTCGGTGCGCAGCAAGTCGCCGATGGTGAATTCCGGTTCGCCGAAAAATCCGTCACCGCCCTGCGCGGACAAGTTGGTCACCGCCCGCAGGATGACGCCGGCGGTGGCGGTGGACACCCCGCCCAGCTTGTGTAGTTCGGCCTTGCCGTCGTCGCCGGTGAGGTAGGTGACCACCTCCCGCAGGTCCTTCAGATCCAGTAATGGCAGGTTCTGCTGGTCGCACCAGTGAAAGATCAAGCCGAGGGTGGACTCCTGGGTTTCGTTGAGGCCCAGCACCTTCGACAGCAGGATGGGTCCGAACGAATCCACCGTGGCACGGATCGGCACCCCGGCGCCCTGCCCCGCCAGCGAGTAGAATTCCACCGGGAAGGCCTGCGGCGACCAGTCGTCGCCGGTGTCGCTGGCCCGGGTCGTGATCGCGTCGCCGCCCTCACCCGGCGCGTGCAGACCGGACAGGTCTCCCTTGATGTCGGGCATCAGCACGGGTACGCCGGCGGCGGAGAGCTGCTCGGCGATGCCCTGCAGCGTCTTGGTCTTGCCGGTGCCGGTGGCGCCGGCGACCAGACCGTGCCGGTTGAGCATCGACAGCGGAATGCGGACCAGCGCGGTCGGGTCGGCGGTGCCGTCGATCACCACCGAACCGAGGGTGACGCAGGCTTGATCGGTGTCGTAACCGTGTGCGATTCGCTGCGCCGCGGTGCTCGCGCTCGTGGCCGGATCGGCGGGGCGGTCGCTGCCGGCCGTGCCCGTCTCAGGCCGGTCTGCGGGCACCGTGGACTGCGACATCTGCGACCTCCTTGGCGCCCACCCGGCGCCGCATCATCTCGGGTGGCCCTCACCCGGCTGGGGTGAGCGTATCGGGGCCGTCACCGGTTCGGCATAGTCTTGCCGGCGTGATAACAGACAGACTGGTGTGGGTCGACTGCGAGATGACGGGGCTGGACCTGGGGCGCGATGCGCTGATCGAGATCGCCGCCCTGGTGACCGACGGCAAGCTGAACGTGCTCGGCGACGGCGTCGACCTGGTCATCCACGCCTCCGACGAGGTGCTGGCCGGCATGCCCCCGGTGGTGGCGCAGATGCACGGCCGCTCCGGTCTCACCGAGGAGGTACGCGCCTCGGCGGTGACGATGGCGCAGGCGGAGCAGGCGGTGCTGGAGTATGTGCGCGCGTATGTTCCGGAGGCCGGCCAGGCACCGCTGGCGGGGAACTCCATCGGCACGGACCGGGGCTTCATCGCTCGGGACATGCCCGGGTTCAATGCGTTCCTGCACTACCGGGTGATCGACGTGTCGTCCATCAAGGAGCTGTGCCGACGCTGGTACCCCGCGGTGTATGCGGCGCAACCGGCCAAGGGCATGGCGCATCGGGCGCTGGCCGACATTCGGGAATCGATCCGCGAGCTGGCCTACTACCGGCAGGCGCTGTTCGTGCCCGGCCCGGGGCCGACGGCCGCCGAGGCGGCGGCGATCGCCGCCGGGTTCGTCACCGCGTCGGCGACGCCCGCGGATGGGCCCGCCGGCGGTATCGTCGCCGGGGTCGAATAGCGGGCTGAGAAGGCTCGCGCGGTCGGCTAGACTGGTGCCTCGATCCGGTGGTTTCGCCGGCTCGTGGTGGATGTAGCTCAGTTGGTAGAGTCCCGGCTTGTGGTGCCGGTTGTCGCGGGTTCGAGCCCCGTCATCCACCCCATGTTGGTGTGCGGGCACGGTCGCCGGGCATGACGGAGGCCGGGCGAGTCAGCGGCGCACCCATTTCCAGTAGTCCCCCTGCTGCACGCAGCGGATCGGCTCGCCGTAGGCGTCGACTCCGTCCGTGCCCCGGTACCGAGCGGCGCACATCTCCCCGGACCGGTAGCAGTGCCCACCATTGGACAGCGGATGGCAGCCCTGCTCGGTGGAGCCGACGTCCGGCGGAGGCACGGCAACCGGCGCCGACTCCGGCGATGATGCAGCGCCGCAGGCGCCCAAAACCCGTAGCATCGCCTCCTTCTCGGCGCCGGTGACCCAGAGTCCGTAGCGCGATTTGACGTGCACCTGGCGGGTGACGTACGCGCAGCGGTAGGCCTTGCTGGGCGGCAGCCAGCTCGCCGCGTCGCCGGCGCCCTTGGACTGGTTGGTCGGGCCGTCGACGGCCTGCAGGTTCAACGGATCGTTGGCCAGATCCTCGCGCTGCTGCCGGCTGAGTTGCTGGGCACCCTTCTGCCAGGCGTCCAGCAGCGCGACCACGTGATCGATCTGCACCGTCCCGGATGTGGCCTGGCCGCGCTCGAAGCGAATGGTGCGCCCTGTGTAGGGGTCGCGTAGCACCCCGGACAGTACGGTGCAGCCGTTCGATCCGGGCTTGATGACGGCGACGGTCAGATCCCGGCGCAGGATGTCGTTGCGGGTGTCGCAGCCGTTGTGGCCCCCGTCGACCGTCACGTCGTCGGTCCAGGCGGGTCCGAACAGCGCCCGACCGTAGCCGGTCTTGGGAGCCCGTCCCTTCACTGGCAGCGTCCGCAGCAGGGCGACGACCTCCAGCGCATCGGTCAACGCCGACGACGAGGTGACGACAGGTGGCGAGTCCGCGGATCGCTCGGTCCAGGAGGGCACTGACGTCGCGGGCGACGAGGACGGCATGAGCGGCGCGGGTGACGATGGCGGCAGCGCCGGTGACGCCGCCTCCGGCGGCACGCAGCCCGCGCAGAGCAATACCACCACCATCGCGCCGAGAACCCGCCGCATGCGCCTCTCCTTCACCCGGATTCCCGACGGCTCCTCCCTATCAGACGACGCCGACCGGAGGCAGCACGGCGGCGAGTCGGGTAGCCCCCGAGGTCTGCGGCACGGTTTGGCAGCGATCACCAGGGGGAACCCTCCACCCATGATTGCTCTCATTCTCATCCTGCTGCTCATCTGGGTCGCGTTCGGCGTCGTCGGATTCGTGGTGAAGGGCCTGCTGTGGCTGGCCTTCATCGGGATCGCGCTGTTCATCATCACCGCGGTGGTGGGCGCTTTCCGAGGCAGATCCCGAACCTGACGCGACCGCAGCGCCCGGCGGTGGCACCATGGCCGGGTGAGCTCCGCCGCCGACACGGACAGGGCACCCGGCCGTGCCGATATGTTCGGCGATGCCGACGCTCTCGTCACCGATGGCCTGTGGCGATCCGCCGGACGGTCGGGCGACTGGTTCGCGTGGCGCCGGGCGCTGCCCGCCCTGGTCCGCGAGGTGCTAGCCGAGTGGAATTTGCGCCCGGACGGCTACCGCGGGATCGGTGAGTGCGCCCTGGTGGTGGGGGTCCAGACCGCCGACGGCGCAGCCGCCGCCGTGAAATTCGGCTGGCCACACCCGGAATCCGCGCACGAACACGTGGCGCTGCGACTCTGGGACGGCGCGGGTGCGGTGCGGTTGATCCGCGCCGACCCCGCTCGCGGGGTGCTGCTGCTGGAGCGCGCCGGGCCCGCCGACCTGACCACGATCGATGTGGGCGCGGCCTGCGAGGTGGCGGCGGGGCTGTATCCGCGGCTGCACCGGACGGCCACCGGGCAGCTGACTCGACTGTCCACGCTCTGCGGCCGATGGTCCGCCGAGCTCGCCGCACTACCCGCCGACGCACCGGCCCCACATCGGCTGATTGCCCAGGCCTCTTCGCTGGCAGCCGATCTCGCCGCGGATGCGAACACCGATGGGCAGCTGCTGCACGGCGACCTGCACTATTTCAACGTGCTGGCCGGGCACCGCGAGCCGTGGCTGGTCATCGATCCGAAGCCGCTGTCGGGCGATCCGTGTTTCGAGGTGGCTCCGCTGCTGTGGAACCGATGGGACGAAGCTGTTGCCGCTGGGAATGTTCGAGAGGCCGTCCGCAGCAGAATGTTTCGCGTGACGGACACGGCCCGCCTGGACCCCGATCGGGTGCGCGATTGGGTGATAGTGCGGGAGATGGTCAACGTGTTGTGGGCGCTGCAGGACTCCCCCACGTTCGAGCCACTCGATCGGGAGTGGATCACCAGGTCGGTCACGATTGCCAAGGCGATGCAGGGCTGAGAGTAACGCTCATGCCAGGTATCTCATGCCCATCGCATGCCGCACTCGGTCCAAGGTCTGCCCCGCGATACCCGTCATCGTCGCGATACCGTCCACCAGAACGGCGTCCAGGTAACCCGGATCGGCGATCAGCTCCCGTCGACGGGTCCGTACCGGCCGTAGCGATTCGTTGACTGCGGCGGTGACGAGATGCTTGAGCCGCGCCGATCCTCCATCGCCGACCCGCTCGGCAAGCGAAGCCGGGCAGTCCCCGGTCAGCACGGCAGCGATGGTCAGCAGGTTCGCGACTTCGGGCCGGCGGTCGGGTTCGAAGGTGATGCGACGCTCGCCGTCGGTGCGGGCCGCTCGGATCGCCGCAGCGGTCTCGTCTTCGGTGGCCGACAGATCAATCGCGTTACCACGGGACTTGCTCATCTTGGTTCCATCGGTGCCGAGCACGGTCGGGGTGTCGGCCAGCAGCGCGGCCGGTTCGTCGAACACTGGGCCATATCGCTCGGTGAAGCGACGGGCGATCAGTCGGGTGACCTCCAGGTGCGGCAGTTGGTCGCTGCCCACCGGCACGATAGTGCCACCGCAGCACAGGATGTCGGCCGCCTGATGCACCGGGTAGGTCAGTAGCAGTCCGCTGATCGCGCGGCCGGCCGCCGCGGCTTCGGCCTTGACTGTGGGGTTGCGCTGCAACTCCGCGGCGCTGACCAGCGACAGGAACGGCACCAGCAGTTGATTGAGCGCGGGCACCGCCGAGTGCGGGAAGATCACCGTCCGCTCGGCGTCCAAGCCGACGGACAGGTAGTCGGCCACCAGGCCGCGCACCCGCTCGCGCAGCGGACCGGTGCCGTCCCGGTCGGTGATCACCTGATAGTCGGCGATGACGATGAAGATGGGCACGCCCAGGTTCTGCAACCGAACCCGGTTAGTCAGCGTGCCCAGGTAATGACCCAGATGCAGCGAGCCGGTCGGACGGTCGCCGGTCAGCACGCGGTGCCGCTCGGGGCTCTCGCGCAGCTCCCGCTCGAGTTGCGCGGATCGGGCGCGGGCTGCGCGATAGGAATCCGCCGGCTCAGGGGCTGGACTCACACCGATTCGACGGTCCCGAGTGGTGGTGCTGGTCATGTGATGCTCCTAGGGATGGGAGCCGCCGACGCAGCGTTCGGGATCTCTCAGCGAGACGGACAGCGCGATCCGTCGAGAAGCGACCCGGCCGCCGATCGGCGGCCGCAGTCGGTGACATCGCGGAACGCCGTCAGGCGACCCGCCACCAGGAGGTGCGCTGGGATGTCATGCCGGTGAGCCTAGCAGGCGCCCAGCCGGCTGACCTGCCGGTTTCCCGACCGGCAGCCTCAGGCTGTACAGTAGACCCGGCTCCGGGGGACCTACCGGAGTTCGCGCCATTAGCTCAATTGGCAGAGCAGCTGACTCTTAATCAGCGGGTTCGGGGTTCGAGTCCCTGATGGCGCACATCACACCTGGGTCCCCGCCGCTCCGGCGCGGATCCCCGACGCGGTCCAGCGTGGGCGCACGCCGCACGTCCCGATCCTTCGTATGTGACATACGTACGCAACGGTGGCCTTGCCTGCCACTATCCGACCAGGGTGACTCCGTCGAGCCCGCGGGAACCACGCACCGCCCGAGCGCGCTCGACCAGCCAATTGAACAGCGGCCCCGGATCGAGCATCATCTCGGGGTGCCACTGCACGCCGATGGCGTCGGCCCCGGTGATCTCGATGGCCTCCACCACGCCATCGTCGGCGGTCGCGGCCACTAGCGCTCCGTCCCCGGGGCGGTCGACCGCCTGGTGGTGGAAGCTGTTCACCCACGCCTCCCCGCCGAGCATCTCATGCAGCCGGGTGCCGGGCATCAGCCGCACCCGATGGGCGGGATGGTGCGCCGGATACAGGTCGAACGAGTGCGACTGCCCGGAGTCCCGCGGCAAGTGCGCCACCAGCGTGCCGCCCAGCGCCACGTTGAGCACCTGCACACCGCGACAGATGCCCAGCACCGGGACCCCGCGCGCCAGCGCCTCACGTACCAGGCCGATCTCGTGGCCATCCCTGTCGGGATCCAGCACGGTGGCCATCGGCCCAGGGGTCGATCCGTATCGCCGCGGGTCCACATCGCCGCCCCCGGCGATCAACACACCGTCCAGGTGCTCCAGGATCGCGTCAATCGGTGCTTCACGCTGCAGATGCACGGGGAGGCCTCCGGCTTCGGCCACCCGGCTGCAGTACGCGGAGATCACGGTGTCCATGGGGTGGCGCGGTGTGCTGGCGGCTAGCTCCGTACGGCCGGGGTTTCGGGGTGCAGGATGGAGTGCAGCTCGTCTCTGCTGTTCTCGATATGACTGGTCATCAGGCGGGCGGCACGCTTGCCGTCTTGCGCCTGGATGGCGCGCAGGATGGCGGCGTGCTCTCGACGCATGTCGGTGATGCAGGGCAGATAGTTCAGGTTATCGGTGGGAGCGAACAGCTCGCCGCGAGCATCCCGGATTGCTTCCTCAAGCCGCGGACTACCTGCGGCATCAGCGATCTGCGCGTGAAACGCAGAGTCGTGGGCGCGAAAAACATGCCGCGGAATGCCCTCCTCCAGCGCCTCCACCGCTCGGCGCATGGCCTCCAGGTGCTCGTCCGTGCGCCGGCCGGCGGCCAGCAGCGCGGCACGAGACTCCACCGCCACCCGAAACTCGCACAGGTCGTCGAACTCGGCAAGCGTCGCCCGCATCCGGCCCGCCCACAGATCGGGGTTGGATCCCAGCGCCGACACCCAGGTACCGCCGTGGGCGCCGCGCTGGGTGGCCACGTAGTTCAGCGCGGCCAACTCTGCGAGTGCTTCACGTAGGGCAGTGCGGGAGACACCCAACTGCGCTGCAAGCTCCCGCTGTGGTGGGAGCTTCGACCCCTCCGGCAGCTCGCCGCTGTGGATCAGGCGACGAAGCAGCGCGGCCACCTCCTCGCCCGTTCTGGTGGCGGGCGGCAGATGGAAGTTCATTGGACTGACACTAGGACCATTGGCGGAAGGCGTCAAGCCTCTCCATACCCCGATCCCCGATGACTCATGTCAAGATGCCCGCTTCGATTGAGTCGTTGACTCATCGGGAT
>CALANS010000051.1 GCA_937926105.1 uncultured Actinomycetes bacterium
TCACGGGCAACACCGGTGCCATCTCGGGTGATACGGCGACGTTCCCGTTCGAGGGCGTGCCGGTCGGCACGTACCAGATCTGCGCCACCGGCACGGATGCGGCAGGCTTCGACCTGCACCAGGTCGACGGTCCATGCGCCACGGTCAAGGTCACGGCCGGCGGCAACAACGACTTCACCGTCGAACTGTCCCGGCAGCGGGTCAACGGGGTGACGGTGTCGGTGGCCAACCAGACCGGCGACCTGTCGGCCCTGGCGTCGGTGTCGGCGGTCGTCGAGAACGCCGACGGTGTGGTACTGCCGGACCTGACGATCACCGACAACACCGGTGCAATCTCCGACGGCGCGGCATCGTTCACCATCGACAGCGTCCCGGTCGGCGACTACATCCTGTGCGTCACCGGCAAGGACGCGGCGGGCTACGACCTGACCCAGGTCCCCGGGCCGTGCGCCACGGTCGAGGTGACGGACACCGGCTCCAATGACATCGCGATCCAGGTGTCGCGGGACCGGGTGCCGTCGGCGTCGATCTCGGTGAAGGATCAGACCAACGACCTGTCGGCATTCTCCTCGGTGTCGGTGACGATTAAGAACGCCGCCGGCGATGAGCTGCCTGACCTGTCCGTCACCAACAACACCGATGACATCGACGGTGACACGGCGACGTTCTCGTTCACCGGTGTGCCGGTCGGGGTGTATCAGGTGTGCGCCACCGGCCAGGACGCGGCAGGGTTTGCAGTGAGCCCCTCCAGCGGTAATGAGTGCGAGGCGTTCACGGTGACGGTGGGTGGCGATAACGACTTCCTGGTGAAGGTGTCGCGGGATCGGGTGCCGTCGGCGTCGATCTCGGTGAGGGATCAGACCGACGATCTGTCGGCGTTCTCCTCGGTGTCGGTGACGGTGAAGAATGCGGCTGGCGACGAGTTGCCGGATCTGACGGTCACGGGCAACACCGGTGCCATCTCGGGTGATACGGCGACGTTCCCGTTCGAGGGCGTGCCGGTCGGCACGTACCAGATCTGCGCCACCGGCACGGATGCGGCAGGCTTCGACCTGCACCAGGTCGACGGTCCGTGCGCCACGGTCGAGGTGACATCGGCCGGCAATAATGACTTCGCCGTGGATGTCTCGCGAGAGCGGGTGGACGGCGTCACCGTCACCGCTACCGATGTGGATCAGGCGATCTCGTCGTTCGCCTCGGTGTCGGCAACCGTGCATAACGCCGATGGTGTGGTACTGCCGAACCTGACGATCACCGACAACACCGACGCGATCTCCGGCGACACCGCGTCGTTCGCCATCGACGGCGTTCCGATCGGCAGCTACCAGCTGTGCCTGACCGGCAAGGACGTCTCCGGCGCCCCGCTGGTTCCGGTGAGCGGCGACGAATGCCTGGCGGTCCAGGTCACGTCGTCCGGGGCGAACGCCTTCCAGGTGAATCTGCAGCAGCAGTCCGGTGCGGTCGCGGGCTACGTGACCGACAAGGACGGCGGGGCCGGCATTGCCGGTGCGGCGGTGACGGTGCTCGCCGCCGACGGGTCGACTGCGGGCTCGGCCACCACGGCCGCCGACGGCAGCTACTCCATCGAGTTGCAGCCCGGCACCTACACCGTGTGTTTCGCGGCCGACGGGTACGTCTCACAGTGCCAGCAGCGCGGGGCGCACAACGTCGCCGTGTCGGGTGGGGTGTCGACGACGGTCAGCGTTGCATTGCCGGCGGTCACCGTCACCGATGTCGTGTCTACGCCGTCGAACCTCAGCGGATGGTTCGGCGACACCCCGGACACGGCGACGCCGTCCTATGTGATCAACGACGGCTACGCTCCGGCAGCCGGCCACTCCGGTGTCGGATCCGCGTCGATGGATCTGACGGTGCAGCCGGCGTCGTCGTGGTGGCGCAGTGTGACCGCGCCGCTCGGGGTTCGGCTGGATGCCGTGTCGCAGATCGGCTTCTCGGAGTCGGTGACCGGCAGCAGCGGCCTGTCCTACGAGCTGGTGGTGTGCAACAGCACCTCTGGAGACAACTCCAACTCCGACTGCCTGGGCTACACCAGGCTGGTGTGGACGCCGCCTGCACCGGGGTCGGCGGACTGGACCACGGTGACGGCGGATCTGGCGACAGCGACGTGGTGGACAACCAGAAGCCTGACCAATCAGCCAAAGGGCACCGCGCTGACCCTGGCGCAGATCTTCGCCAACAACCCGACCGCGACGGTCGTCGCCTACGGCATCTTCCGCGGAACCACCGGCGGTGCCACGACATCCGACCCGGCCCTGGTGGACGACGTGGTGTTCAACGGCACCAGCACCGACTTCGATCCGGACTCGGCGTCGATCTCGCTGACCGCCACCAACCTGGACGAGTCCTTGGCGGCGGCCACGTCGATGTCGATGACGGTGAAGACCACCAGCGGCACCACGATCGGCGCCTGGTCGATGACGGCCGACTCGGACGACATCGTCGACGGCTCGGCGACCGTGACGGGCTCGCTGATCCCGACCGGTGACTACCTGGTGTGCGTCACCGGCCGGGCCGGCAGCATCGACCTGGTCCCGGCCGACGGCACCGACTGCCAGCCGGTGACGGTGTCCCTGAACGGGCCCAACGCCTTCACGGTGGATCTGCACCAGGCGCCGGGCACGGTGGAACTGTCGGCGACCGACCTGGACCAGGCGCTGTCGCCGTTCGCGACGGTGACGCTGCAGGTGTGGAACGCGGACAAGACCACGTCGTTGTACGAGGGCACCGGCTCCACCACCGACGGCACCATCGTGGGTGACACGGCGTCGGTCACGGCCCCGAACATCCCGGTCGGCAGTTACTTGGTCTGCATCATCGGCACCGACGCGGGCGGCAACTCGCTGGTGCCGGCCGACGGCCAGGAATGCAGCGCCGTCGAGGTGACCTCCGGCGACACCGTCTCGGCGCACGTGGATCTCGTCCAGGCACCGGGCTCGATCTCCGGGACCGTCACCGCCGTTGATGGTGGTGACCCCGTGGAGAACGTCGGCGTCACCGTCTACGCCAGCGGCAACGGGGCTGCGGTGGGCAGCGCGATCAGCGGGGCGGACGGCGGCTACACCGTCGACGGTCTGCCGGCCGGCGACTACCTACTGTGCTTCGACGCAAACGACGCCGGTGGATACGTGTCGACATGTGGAGCGACGGTGTCGGTGACGTCCGGTCAGACGGCCACGGTGGACCAGGCGTTGGCGACGGCTCGGGCCGAGGCCACGTGCGACCCGACCCAGTTCGTGGATGTGCCGAGCGGGCAGTTCTGTGCGGACATCACCTGGCTGGCCGGGTCCGGCATTACCTCCGGCACGGACGCGACGCACTACACGCCGGCAGGCAACGTGAGTCGTGGTCAGATGGCGATGTTCCTGTACCGGATGGCGCATGACGGCCAGAACGCGCCGGCATGCACGGTCAGGCCGTTCGTCGACGTACCGGTCGGTGCCAATGCCTGTGGCGCGATCACCTGGCTGGTCGGGTCGAGCATTACCTCCGGCACGGACGCGACGCACTACACGCCGGCGGGCACGGTGAGTCGTGGTCAGATGGCGATGTTCCTGTACCGGATGCTGCACCACGGGGACCACGCGCCGTCGTGTTCGGATCAGCCCTTCGTCGACGTGCCGGTGTCGGCTCCGGCGTGCGGCGCAATCGCGTGGCTGGCCTCTACCGGGATCACCTCCGGCACGGACGCCACGCACTTCGAACCGGGCAAGGCGGTGACGCGGGCTCAGATGGCGGCGTTCCTGCACCGCCTGGTGGACCTGACGTCGATCCGGGGCACCGTGGAGTCCGAGTCGGGGCCGGTGAAGGGTGTGTCGGTGGTGACCACCGGTGTGGACGGCACCTCGGCGTCGTACTCGACGGTGACGGACGAGAACGGCGGGTACGCGGTGACCAACATCCAACCGGGCACCTACCGGGTGTGCTTCGACGGGTCGTCGGCGAGCGGTGCCCCGGCAGCCGGGTACGCGTTCCAGTGCTACGACGATGTGGTCGGCGGTGGGACACCGGACACGGTGACCGTGGCGCAGTGGAGCCCGTCGACCGTGGATGCGGAGTTGGCGGCACCGGTGAGCTGACGGTTCCGGCCGGTTAGCAGTTTGCCCTGCTAGCACGCGGCACCCGTGGAGGACTCCTCCACGGGTGCCGCGTCCGTACCGGGGGCAGCGTGCGTACCGGGGGCAGCGTGCGTACCGGGGGCAGCGTGCGGCTTCCGGGTGATCCGGCGCGACGGGATGTGCGTGCCGGTTCCCGATCTGCGTGCTCGATTGGGCACGCGTCTGCATGATCGGCACGCGTATGCATGAGCGGCACGCGGATCGGGCCGGCGCTGGGTGGGCGTGGCGCACATTCCCGATGTTCCGGATCGGGGCGCGTCACTACGTTCGGAACATGCACGGAGCGCCGGGCGGTGACCTCGCAGCGTTCCGCCTGACCGCGCGGCAGGGCGAGCCGTTCTGGAGCGACGACACGGTGACGGTCGTGATGGTGTCGCCGGACCGTACCGGCGGTCGGGTCGCCGTGGTGGAGCAGCTGCTGGTCGCCGGACGAGAACGGCCACCCCGGATCGATGCCGACGGTGACGAGGTCCTTTACGTGCTGGACGGCATCCTGGACGTGCAGATCGACACCTGCTACTGCACGGCGGAGCGCGGGGCAGTGCTGTTCGTGCCCCGGGGGCAGGCCGTCACGATGCGGGTGTTGTCGCGGACCGCCCGCACCCTGCTGGTGATCGCCCCCGTGGGGGAGGCCACACTGCGCAGCCTCGTCACCGCCTGACCTGGCGACCGTTGGGGCTACGTGACGATCACGTGGCCCCAACGGAAACCACCGCCGGGCCTCGTGCCCCGCGGTCAGTGACGGGCGGCTCCCAGGGCTCGCCAACCTGCCGACCCGCTGCCCAGACCCCGTCTCAGTCCAGCGAATCCGGTGCTCGTCAGCTGTTCCGCTCCGGGGCCCTGAGTGCTACATTGCATATCAGATCTAACCGATGAGACGGGATCTTCCAGCAGGTGAGAGGACCACGATGACCGACGCGATCGACGTTGCGGCGCAGAAGGCCGTATCTGCGATCAATGTGCAGCGACTGACCGAACTCGTGCAGCAGGTCTGCCGGATTCCCAGCATCCTCGGTGACGAGGGACCGCTGGCCCGATTCCTCGCCGACTACATGCGGGGCGCCGGCTTCGAGAACGCTGGATTGCAGGAGGTGCTGCCGGATCGCCCGAACGCGATTGGCGAGCTGGGTTTCGGTGACGGACAGCGGGTCGTCTTCACCGGACACATGGACACCAAACCCGTCTCGATCGGCTGGACGAGGACGGAACCGTTCTCTGGCGACATCATCGACGAGGCCATCTACGGCCACGGGATCATGGACATGAAGGCGGCGCTGGTCTGCCAGATTGTCGCCATGGAGGCGCTACGTGACGCGGGGGTGGATCTGCACGGCTCCGTCGCGATGGCGGCCGTCTCGGACCACATGGGCGATCAGCGCGGCTCGATCCGGTACTTCGACGAGTATTCGGCGGACCTGGCCGTGCTGGGCGAGCTGTCAGACAACGAAATCTTCCTGGGCCACCGGGGTCGCTACTACTTCGACATCACGGTGCAGGGCAAGACCGCGCACACCTGCCACAAGCCGCTCGCCATCAATGCCAATCTGCTGGCCGCGCACGCCGTGATCGAGTTCGACCGGTCGCACCTGGCGCCCGAGATCGAGCAGTGGGTGACGGAACTGTTCGGCCCTGAGACCTACATGGTGCCCGGGCGAATCTACGGCGGACTGCCCCCGGGCGGACCGTCCATGATCCCCGACGAATGCGTCATCCGCGTCGACTGCCGCCCGCAGCCGGGAGTGTCGGTTGAGACTGTCCGGGCGGAGATCGACAGGTGCCTGGCCGGGGCGCACCGGCGTGACCCCCGTTTCAAGGCGACAGTGGAACTGGCGGACGTCAAGAGCGGCTACCTGGCCAAGCCCGGCGACCGCGTCGTCGAGATCATGCGAGCGTCGGTGAAGTCCGTTCGGGACGGCGTCGAACCGGAACTGCGGGCGGCCGGGTGGCTGGGCGACACTGCCAGCTTCGGGCATCAGGTGCCGACCGTCATCTTCGGGCCGGGCGGCGAACCGGTGTACTGCCCGGATGAGCACCTCTCACTGGACGACATCGTCGAGGCCACGCAGGTCTACACACAGTTTGCGGTACGTGCCTTGGGTTCTCAGGACTCCTGATGATCTCCAGCCGGCAACGGCCCGCGAAGATCATCCTGGCCAAGCCGGGGCTCGACGGGCACGACCGAGGAGTCAAGGTCGTAGGCATGGCGCTGCGCGACGCCGGCGCCGAGGTCGTCTACCTGGGCCTGCACCAGACCGCCGCGCAGATCGTGCACGCCGCGCTCGCCGAGGACGCCGACATCATCGGGCTGTCCGTGCTGTCCGGGGTGCACCTGACCGTGTCCCAGGAGGTGGTGACCGCGTGTCATGCGGCAGACATGGACGACGTCGCGATCGTCGTCGGCGGTACCATCCCGCCCGCCGACATCTCCCGCCTCCGGGAAATCGGAGTGCGTGACGTGATGCCGGTCGGAACCTCGATCGACGATGTCGTCGCGCGAATCCTGGCCATCGCCTTGGAGGAACAGCGGTCGTGACCGACGAGCAAGCCATCATCACCACCGATTCCGGAATCCCGCTGGAACCGGTCTATCGCGAGGGATCGGTCGCTCCCGAGTTGTTCAAGCGGCTGGGGGAGCCCGGGCAACCGCCGTTCACTCGGGGCCCGTATCCGACCATGTACCGCGAACGCCTGTGGACCATGCGCCAGTACGCGGGTTTCGGCTCGGCCGACGATACCAACGCTCGGTTCCGATACCTGCTGTCCCAGGGCCAGACCGCGCTGTCGGTGGCCTTCGACCTACCCACCCAGCTCGGCTACGACTCGACTGCCGACACGGTTCGCGCGGAGGTGGGCCGGGTAGGGGTGGCCATCGACACCGTGGAGGATATGCAGGCCGTGTTCGACGGCCTGCCCATTGATCAACTGTCGGTCAACTTCACCATCAACGCGACGGCGCCGATCATCCTGGCCTTCTACCTGGTTGCGGCCGAACGCCAGGGTGCCAAGATGGCCGACGTCGCCGGCACCCTGCAAAACGACATCCTCAAGGAATTCCTGGCCCGCAAGACGTTCATCTTCCCCCCGGACCATTCGATCCGGCTCGTCGCCGACGTCGTCGAGTACGCCTCGCAGCACCTGCCGCGGTTCAACGGAATCTCCATCACCGGATACCACGCCCGGGAGGCCGGCTGCGACGCCATCCAAGAGGTCGGCCTGACGATGGCCTCGGCCATCGCCTACACCGAGGCGTTCCTGGCCCGGGGGTTGGACTTCGACTCCTTCGCCCCGCGACTGTCGTTCCACTTCTCCAGCCAGATGGACCTTTTCGAGGAGGCCAGCAAGGTTCGCGCCGCCCGGCGGATGTGGCACAAGCTGGCCACCGAGCGGTTCGGGGCGCTCCAGGCCAACAGCGCCCGGCTGCGCTTCTTCTCCGGCTGCTCGGGCGCGACGCTGACGGCCCAGCAACCGCTGAACAACGTCGTGCGCTCCACGCTGCAATGCCTGGCAGCCGTGCTCGGCGGCGCGCAGTCCATCCACGTGATGGGCTACGACGAAGCACTGGGGATTCCCACCGAGGAATCGGTGCGGCTGGCGTTGCGGACCCAGCAGATCATCGCGCACGAGTCGGGCGCCGCGCGGGTCATCGATCCGCTCGCCGGCTCCTATTTCGTCGAGCACCTCACCGACGAGATCGAGTCCCGCGCATGGCAGATCGTGCGGAACGTCGAGGACGGCGGTGGCCTGGTGGACATGCTCGCTGCCGGCGTTCCGCAACGGTGGATCGCCGAGTCCGCCTACCGGTACGAGCGTGATGTCGCCTCCGGTGAGCGGATCAAGGTGGGCGTGAACAAGTATGTTTCCGACGACACCGCCACTCCGCCGCTGTTCGAGCTGGACGAGACGGCGGCGGATCGCCAGCGGCAACGGCTCACCGCCTGCCTGGCGCGCCGCGATCAGCAGCAGGCTGCCGACGCGCTGCAAGCGCTGGACGGAGCGCTGCGCGCGGGCCGCAACAGCATGCCCTACATCATGCAGGCCGGACGATCCGGCGCGACGCTCGGCGAGATCGCCGACGTGATGCGGGGCGCGTTCGGCGTCTACCGGGAACCGCAGCCGTGGTGAACGGCGTGGCCCCGCTGCGGGGCGTTCGGGTCGTCGACATGACCCGTTTCGTCTCCGGCTCGTATGCGGCCATGTTGTTGGCCGGCCTCGGGGCGGACGTCATCAAGGTGGAACTGGCGCCGGACGGGGACCCGTATCGCCGGCAGGGCACCGCCTTCGTGAAGGGGCAGAGCGCGCTGTTCGGGGCACTCAACCGCGGGAAGCGGTCCGTGCTGGTTGATCTGAAGACGACGGACGGCCTGGCGGCCGTGGAATCCCTGCTGGCCGGTGCCGACGTCTTCATGGAGAACGGCAGGCCGGGATCACTGCGCGGCTATCGGCTGGATGCCGGGAGCGTGGCCGAGCGATTCCCCGATCTGGTCTACGCCTCTATCTCCGGCTACGGTCAGGTCGGTCCGGACGCCCCGCGCGGCGGATTCGACCTGATCCTGCAGGCCGAGGGCGGCCTGATGAGTGTGACGGGGGACGTGGACGGCGGCCCCGTCAAGGTGGGCGTACCGGTGTTGGACATCGGCAGCGCCCTGTCCTGTGCGCTGGGCATCGTGGCCGCGCTGCTGGGCAGGCAGCGGCACGGCGGTGGCGCCGTGGTGAGCTCCTCGCTGCTGGAGTTCGCGGTCGCGACCTTCACCAGCGTGGCCCCGGCCTATTTCGTCGATGGCGAGGTTCCCGGCCGGATCGGCAGCCACTCGCCGACCTTCGCCCCGTACGGTGCCTACCGGGCGCGAGATGGCTACTTGGTGCTGGCCGGCGCCGGCAGCGAGCGGCTGTGGCAGCGGTTGTGCGAGGCGCTGGACGCATCAGAGCTGGTGCAGGATAGTCGCTTCGTCACCAACGCCGACCGGGTGACCAATCTGGTCGCCCTCATCGACGAGTTGGAATCCCGGCTCGCCGACCACGACTGCGCGCACTGGCTGGACAAGCTGGCGGCCGTCAACGTGCCCGCCGCGCGGGTGCGCACGCTCGATCGGGTGTTTGCCTCCGACCAGGTCCGGGCCCTGGGCATGGTGCAGTGCGACCCGGCCGATCCCGATGCGATCGGCGCGATCGGGCCCCCCTTCCAGATCAATGGACCGCTTGCCCCGCTGCCGCCGGCGCCGCTGCTGGGCCAGCACACGACCGAGATCCTCGGTGATGCCGGCGAAGCGGGGCGGCAGCGGTGACGGGCCGGCACGTATCGCCGGACGAGGCGTTGCTTCGGGCCTGCCGCCAGGTTGCCGGCGATGTGCTGGCGCGCACCGAAGAACTGGCCAAAATTCCCGCCCCACCGCTGGACGAGGCGGATCGCATCGCCCGGGTCCGCCAGTGGTGGCGCGACGACGAGCTGCAGGTCACCTCCCAGCCGGTCGGAAATCTCTGGGCACCACTGCGAACCGGCGCCGGGTCGTCCCGGCCGGCGCTGGTGATCGCGGCGCACCTGGACACCGTGTTCGGCCGGGAGGTGCCCCACGGGCTGTCCCGCCGCCCCGACGGGATCCTCACCGGCCCGGGCTGCGGGGACGACACCGTGGCGGTGGCCGCGCTGTCGGCCCTGGACCGGCTGCTACCCGCCGCCCTCGACTGCCCCGTGTGGATCGTGGCGACGGTCGGCGAGGAGGGCCTGGGCAACCTGGCCGGGGCGCGCGCCGCGCTGGCCGACCCGCCGGTGCCGGTGGGCGCGTTCCTGGCGTTGGAGGGCAACTACCTCGGCCGGGTGAACACCGTCGGCGTCGGCTCGGAGCGTCGACGGGTGCGCATCAGCACCGCTGGTGGCCATGCCTGGGAGGCCGCGGACGCGCCCAGCGCGGTGCACGCCGCCGCCGAGATCGTGCGCGCCATCGACGAGGTTCCCCTCACCCATCCGGCTAAGACCTCGCGCAACGTCGGACTTCTGGCCGGGGGCGAATCGATCAACTCGCGTGCCCGGCACGCCCAGTTCGACCTGGACCTGCGATCCGAGGCGGCCGCGGCGCTCGCCGAACTGACCGAAGCTGTGGACCGGATCCTGCGCGCCGACCGGCCCGGCGTGACCGTCGAGGTGCAGCCGCTGGGATCCCGGCCGGCGGGCAGCATCGACCAGCGACATCCGTTGGTCGTCGCCGCGGCCGACGCGCTGCAGGAGATGGGAATCCGCCCGCGGTTCACCGCCGCCAGCACCGACGCCAACGTCGCCTACCAGCGCGACATCCCCGCGGTCACCGTGGGCATCACCTACGGTGACGGCACCCACACCGAGAAGGAATGGATCGACCCGGATGCGATCTTCCGCGGTCTGTACGCCCTGACCCGGACCATAGTGACGTCGGCCCACAGCCCCCGGGTCGAGCCGACCCCGTGACGATGAGGACCCCACCATGCACAGCGGCGTGACCCTGCAACCCGTCGACTCACCGACGGAATTCGAATCCATGGTCGGCGAGATCGAGGGCGCCGGATACGACGAGCTGTGGCTGACCGACTCCTCGCTGCACGCCAAGAACGTCTACTCCTACCTCACACTGGCGGCCCGCGGCACCCGACGGCTGCACCTGGGCACCGCCGTCACCAACCCGGTGACCAGACATCCGGCCGTCACCGCCACTGCCGCTGCGACGATCGACGAGGTCAGCGACGGACGCTTCGCGCTGGGCATCGGCCCCGGCGACCGGCCGCTGCTCGCCCTGGGCTACAAGCCGGCGACCCTGGCACGGCTGGAGTCGTCGATCGCGGCGATGCGGCAACTGTGGGGCGGAGGCCATGTCGACGCCGAGGGAGCCGGGTTCCGGCTCGTCGACGCGCACATGCGGGAGGCCGCGCGACGCCAGGTGCCGGTGTACATCTCCGCCAGCGGGCCCAAGACCCTGGCGCTGGCCGGGCGAGTCGCCGACGGGGTCATCCTACTGGCGGGGCTGCACCCGGAGGGCCTGACCTGGGCGCTGGAGCAGATCGACCGAGGGGTCGAGCAGGCCGGTCGGTCCGCGCGGCCGGCCATCACCGTGTTCGCCTACGGCGCCATCAACGACGACGAGCAGACGGCCTACCAGGCCGGCCGGTCGATCGCCGCCTGGTTCCCGCAGACCGCGCCGGTGTACTGCGAGATGGCCGGGCTGCCGCGTGAACTGGTGGATCGGGTGCGGCGCGCCTATCGGGGCGGCGAGTTCCAGGAGGCCGCGGAGGCCGCGGCGCTGCTGCCGGAAGACTTCGTGCATCGCATGGCGCTGGCCGGCGGACCCGATCGGGCCCGGCAGCACATTGGAAACATCCTGCAGCTCGGCGTTGACTGCATCTCGGTGTTCCCGCTCGGAGCGGACCGGATGACCACGATTCGGCACTTCAAGAAGGCCTTCGACGACGTGGTCGCCAGATGATTCCGGACCACACCCTCTCGACGGTGCTGGACCAGTGTCTGGCGCTGCGGGCGGGGGAGGAGGTGACGCTGCTGGTCGACCGGGACACCGATCCGGAGGTCGTCGAGGCCCTCGTCACCGGCATTGAGGACAGGCGATGTATCCCGCTGGTGACGCGAATTCCGCGGTATCTCATTCCCGGGACCGAGCCGCCGGAATCGGTCGGGCGCCAGCTACTCGGCTCGGCCGCCGTGATCGAGGTGACCTCGACCTTCATCGGCTCCAGCCGCGCAAGGCAGCGAGCCACCGCCGCCGGAACCCGCTATCTGTGCATGCCCGCCGTCGTGGCGGACACCTTTCGGCCGGGCGGCCCGCTGGACGTGGACTTCGACTCGTTGCGGCGCACCACGACGGCGGTGGCAGCCGCCTGGACGCAGGCCGACAGCTACCGGCTGACCACCCCGGCCGGGACCGACCTGCGCGGATCGGTGCGGGGCCGGCCCGGACGCGCGCTGTACGGGATCGCCCGTGACCCGGGGTCGTACATGTGCCCGCCAGACGTGGAGGCCGGGACCTCGCCCGTGGAGGGCAGCTCCGACGGAGTCGTCATCATCGATGGCGACTTCCTGTTCATGGGTACCGGACCGGTGACGGAGCCGGTCGCCGTGCACATCGCCGGTGGGGAACTGGTGGCGTGTGAGGGCGAGCAGGGGCAGCGGCTGCTGGCGATGATCGCTCGCTGCCAGGACGATCGGATGTCGAACCTGGCGGAGGTGTCGATGGGGCTGAACCCGCGCGGCAGCATCTGCGCCGTCCCGATGGAGACCGAGTCCACCCTGGGCAGCGCGCATGTCGCGTTCGGCAATTCCATCGCCTACGGCGGAACGGTCGACGCCGCGGCGCACCTGGACTGCGTGATGCAGCGGGCCACGTTGACCCTGGACGGGCGGCCCGTCATGGTTGACGGTGAGATCGTTGACCGGTGACGTGGGCGACGGGGTTTGCCCTCGAGGATCTCCCGATCGGATCTGCATATGAAAAACTCAACGACAGGCTCGTCGAAGGTAGGAGTTGGTCCTATGGGTGGCACTGCGGACAGCGTCGAACTCAACCACATGCAGCTCAAGGACCGGGTCTATCAATACTTGCGGCGCGCCATCATCGCCGGCGACTTCGAGGTCGGTGCCGCGCTTCGTGAGGTGGACATCTCGGTGTCCCTCGGCGTGAGTAAGACGCCGGTGCGGGAGGCGTTCGTTCGGCTGCAGAGCGATCGCTTCGTCGAACTCATCCCGTACCGCGGGGCGGTCGTGTCGGGTTATTCCCGCCGCGACGTTCGCGAGATCTACGAGGTGCGCGAGATGGTTGAGGGGCGCTGCGCCGCGCGGATGGCGGAGAGCGCCGATGAGGCGCTGCTGGACCAGCTGCAATGCAACGTCAGACAGGCTCGAGACGCCGCGGACAGCGGCGACATCGCAGCGGTGATCGACTCGTTCGAAAAGTTCGACGGCCTCATCTATTCGCAGGCGGACAACCGGTGGATCAGCGACATTATTGACGACCTGGAGGGCCACCAGCGACGGGTAGGTCGGCCCACCGTGGACATCCCTGGTCGCGTCGAGCGTTCCATCAAGCAGCATCAGGCCATCTGCGACGCGATCGTCAAGCGCAATGCCTCGGGGGCCGAGGCTGCCATGCGCAAGCATGTCCGGTCGGTGATGACCGATCAGCTCAAGAGCTTCCAGGACCATCCGGCGGGATGAGCGTGCACGGAACATCGGCGGCGTGCTCGTGAAGCTGCATCACGTGGCGTTCGCCGAGGGGCCAGGGGCGCCGCTGGTCGGCACTCTGGAGCGGCTGTTCGGGCTGACGGTGGAATCCACCGAGCAGGCAGCCGGGTTCGTCGAACGCATGCTGCGGCTGGATAACTGCGCATTGCAGGGGCTGGAGGCCAGCGGCGAGTCGGTCGTATCGCGTTTCGTGGAGCGGCGTGGCCCCGGTCTGCACCATATTGCCTTCGAGGTCGACGACATCGATCGGGCGTTGTCCCGACTCGGCGAGGACGGGATCCGGCTGATCGACCGGCAGCCGCGCGTGGGTGGTGGTGGGCATCGGATCGCTTTCGTGCACCCGAGTGCCATGGGTGGCGTGCTCGTCGAGTTGGTGCAGGAATCCCTGGGCGATGCCGTTCGGCGGCCATCCGGACCGCCTCCGGCGGTATCCGCCGATCCCTGCCCTGCCAGCGAACCTTCGATAACCACGTTCTCGCCTGCGAAAACGCTCTGATCCCTTGACCCCGTGCGGCGCCGATCCCTAGACTCGGCGTGTGCGAGATCTCAGATATTGAATGTGAGGATGCCCGTGATCAACGTTCTGGAGTCTGTCGCCTCGTTCACCTCGCGCGAGCATGAGCTGTTCATCGGAGGCGAGTTCGTCGCCTCGAGCGGGAGCGAGCGCCTGAAGGTCTACAACCCGGCGAGCGACACGGTGCTGACCACCGTCGCCGCCGGCACCGCCGCCGACGTGGATGCTGCGGTGTCCGCCGCTCGGGCGGCGCTGCCGGGGTGGAAGGCGACGTCCGCCGCGCGTCGCGCCGAACTGCTGTGGGATCTGGGTGCGCGCGTCACCGAGCTCTCCGAGGAGTTCGCCCAGATCGACGCGCTGAACAATGGAAAGACCACCGCCGATGCGATGGCCGTCGACATCCCGTTGGTGACGGGGCTGTTCAAGTACTACGCGGGCTGGGCGACCAAGCTCGAAGGGCGCGCCATCACTCCGATGGGCGGTGCCAACCTGCACGTCTACACCCGCCGCGAGCCGATCGGTGTGGTGGGCGCCATCATCCCCTGGAACTTCCCCCTGCTGATGTGCGGCTACAAGCTGGGCCCGGCGCTGGCCACCGGGAACACCATCGTGCTCAAGCCGGCGGAGCAGACCCCTTTATCCGCCCTGCGTCTGGCGGAGATCATCCGTGAGGTGGGATTTCCGGACGGCGTCGTCAACATCGTCACCGGCGACGGCCCCGGCGCGGGTGCGCCACTTGCCGCACACCGCCACGTCGACAAGATCACCTTCACCGGCGAGACCTCCACCGGCCAGAAGATCATGGACGCGGCCAAGAGCAACATGAAGAAGGTGTCGCTGGAATTGGGCGGCAAGTCACCGAGTCTCGTCTTCGACGACGCGGATCTGGATGCCGCCGTCGAGGGCACCTTCGGTGCTGTGTACTTCAACCAGGGTCAGTGCTGCATCGCCGGGGCGCGGGTGTTCGTGCACGACTCCATCTACGACGAGTTCACCGCGCGGTTGGTCGACAGGGTCAGCCAGGTGCGCCTGGGGCCTGGCCTGGATCCGGACAGCACGATGGGGCCGCTGGTCAGTCGGGAACAGCAGGGCCGGGTGAACGGGTTCATCGAATCCGGTCTCGAGCAGGGCGCGACGATCGTCTCCGACGCCTCGTCCCCGGTACCCGATGCCGGATACTTCGTGCGGCCGACGGTCTTCACCAACGCCAGCCCGGACATGCGGATCCTGCGGGAGGAGATCTTCGGCCCCGTCGCGGTGGTGGGAAAGTTCTCCGACGAACAGCAGGCGATCGCGGCAGCGAACGACACGGCGTACGGGCTGTGCTCGGGCATTTGGACCAAGGATGTGGCGCGGGCTCATCGGGTTGCGGCCGGCATCCAGGCCGGCACCGTCTACGTCAACACCTACGGCATGTTCGATCCGGCGGTGCCGTATGGCGGATTCAAGATGAGCGGCTTCGGCAAGGAGTTGGGTGAAGAGTCCCTCGACAGCTACCTGCAGAGCAAGACGGTGTGGGTGAACCTCGACTGACTCACGGTCGCACGCGACGGCGCTGCGTGAGATTGCCTCGTGACCTTCCACGCTGGCGGTGCGGGTGCGACGTTCCAGCGGGAGACCTCGGCAAGAAGATTCAGGTGCGACGTCCCAGCGTGAAAGGAAGAGCATGAGAGCCGTTCAGCTCAACAATGATAAGTCGGTCTCGGTGGCGACGGTCGCCGACCCGATCGAGGCCGATCTCGCCCTGGTCGAGACTCGAGCCGCGGGAGTATGTGGCACCGAGTTGCACATCCTGGACGGAATGCTGGAGCCGCCGTCCTACCCGTTCATCCTGGGACACGAGGGAGCCGGCGTCGTCAGCTATGTACCGGACGGGGCCAGCGGCATCGCGGTCGGCGATCGCGTGGCGATCTACAACTTCATCGGGTGCGGAGCCTGCCACTGGTGCCGCACTGGCCGCGAGGAGGTATGCACCGCGCCGCGCGGCCAGCTGGGGTTCAACGCTGACGGTACGTTCCGCGACGTCATCCCCGCGCCGGCGGAGAACCTGATCAAGCTCCCGGACAGCGTCAGCTTCGAGGATGCCGCGGTACTCAGTTGCAGCGGGATGACGGCGGTGCACGCGTTGCGGCTGTCGAACGTCACCATCGGTGATTCCGTCGTGGTCGACGGCGTCGGCGGGGTCGGCCTGATGGTGATCCAAGCCGCGAATGCCGCCGGCGCCAAGGTGGTCGCGATCGCCGACACCGCGGGCAAGGCTGACCTTGCCCGCAAGGCCGGTGCCGAGGACGCCATCGTCCTGCAGGATGGCGACTACGCGCCGGTGGCGGATCAGATTCGGGACTGCACCGGCGGAGCCGGATCCGATCACTTCTTCGAGCTGGTCGGCACCACCGCCAGCATGCTCGCCGGTATCCGGGGGCTGAACCGGCACGGCTCCGCCGTGATGATCGGATACACCGGGCAGGACCTGCAGATCAACCCGATCGAACTGGTGCTGTCCGAGGTGAGTGTGCGCGGTTCGGTGGCGGCAGCGAAGGAGGATCTGCAGACGGCCGTCGCGCTGGCCGGCAGGGGACTACTCGCGGCGCAGATCGACACCCGCTACCCGATGGACGAGATCGGCACCGCTCTGGACCGCCTGCGCCGGCGTGAAGTGAACGGCCGCAACGTACTCGTGTGGTGAGCCCGGCTCCCGCGAGCTGCACCGTGCAGCGCCCCAGACCAGCAAGGAGACAGATGATGAGCAGACTGGCCCTGGTCGGCGGGACCGTTCTGACGATGGACGACGACGGCACCGTCTACCCCGATGGGTACGTGCTGATGGAGAACGACGCCATCGTCCAGGTCGGCGAAGGAACGCCCGTCCTGCACCCTGGTGATGAGGTCGTCGACACCCGGGATCAGGTCGTGATGCCCGGCTTGGTCGACCTGCATTTCCACACTGCGATCGGCAAGGGTTACAGCGACCACCTGCCGCTGTGGGAGTACCTGGACACGTGCTGGTATCCGCTGATCCGGAACCTGGACGCCGATGCCGCCTACTGGGCGGCCGCGGCAAGCTACCTGGAATCCATCCAGTGCGGCGTCACCACCGTCAACGACATGTACCGTCGCCTTCCGGACCTGGGGCGGGCTGCCCGCGACATTGGAATCCGGGCGGTGCTGTCCAACGACGTCGCGCTGGACGAGCACAACATCGACACCCTGCACGACAACAGGGCAGCCCACCAGGAGGTGCACGGCCTGGCCGACGGCAGGGTGGAGGTCTACGTCGGCATCGAATGGCTGCCGTTGGCCGACCCGGGCCTGCTGCAGGACGCCCGGGCCCTGGCCAACGAACTCGGCACCGGCATCCACATCCATCTCAACGAGTCCCTGACCGAGGTCGAGGACTCGATGAAGCGGTTTGGGAAGCGCCCGACCGAGGTGGCCTATGAGGCAGGCATCTTGGGGTCGGATTGCATTGCCGCGCACTGCGTGTGGCTTTCCGATCGGGAGATCGCCCTGATGCGGGAGACCGGCACGCACATCTCGCACAACCCTAGTTCGAATGCGAAACTCGGTAACGGGATCGCCCGCGTTCCGGAGATGCTGGCGGCGGGAATCAACGTAGGCCTAGGCCACGACGCCGCGGAGTGCAACAACAGCCGAGACCTGTTCGAGGTGATGAAGTTCGCCTCCCTGATGCATAGGGCCAACAGGGTTGATGCCAGCTTGATGCAGGCGCCCGACGTCGTGCGGATGGCCACCCGGAACGGTTCGAAGGCGCTCGGGCACAACACGGGTGAACTCGTGGCGGGACGCAAGGCAGATGTGATCGTGCTGGACACCCGTAACCCGATGTTCACCCCGTTGATCCACGGCGATGCGAACCACATCTACTCGCACATCGTGTACAGCGCCAACGGCAGCTGCGTGAACTCCACGATCATCGACGGCCAGTTCGTGATGCGGGACCGCACCCTGTCGATGATGGACGAGGGCGAGATCCTGGCCAAGGCGAACGAGGGATTCCGTCGCGTCCTGCAAAAGGTGGAGGGCAATCGATGAGCCCCGGCCACGCTCCGATGCCGGCCCGCCCCGGGCGTGGAAGGCCGGCCGATGCTCGTCATTGACAACGGCACCGTGCTGACCGTCAACGATGCGGACGATGTGTACTTCGGTGGCCACGTGGTGGTCGACGGCAACCGGATCGTCGCGGTCGGCGAGGGGCCGTATCGGGGCTCGGTGCCCCCGGGGACCGAGCGTCTGGACGCCGCCGGCATGGTCGTCATGCCGGGCATGGTCGACCTGCACTACCACACAGCAGTGGGCAAGGGCCTGCACGATCACGTCGCGCTGCTGGAGTCGCTGGAAAACTTCTGGTACCCGTCGATCCGGGCGCTCGATGCCAAGCTGGCGTTCGACTTCGCCATCCACGGCTACGCCGAGTCCCTGCTGTGCGGCGTCACCACCGTGAACGACATGTACCGGCGGTTGCCCGACCTGGCGCGCGCGGCCGCCGCGGTGGGCATCCGCGTCGTGCTGTCCAACGACATCGCGCTGCCCGAACACCGGCTCGATTCACTCGCCGACGCGCAACAGGCCTACCGGTCCTGCCACGGCAGCGCCAACGGGCGGGTCGAGGTGTTCGTGGGGATCGAGTGGCTCCCGCTGACGTCCCCCGAACTGCTGCGGGACGCGGCCCAGCTGGCCCAGAACCTGGACACCGGTGTGCACGTTCATCTCAACGAGTCTCTCGACGAGGTCGAGACCGTGCGCCGACGCTTCGGCATGCGGCCGACGGAGTTGGCGCATGAGTCCGGCCTGCTCGGCCGGAGAACCGTGGCCGCGCACTGCGTCTGGTTGACCGATCACGAGATCGACCTGATGCGCAGCACCGGAACGAACATCTCCTACAACCCGGTTTCGAACGCCAAGCTCGGCAACGGCATCGCGCGAGCGCCGGCCATGCTGGCGGCTGGAGTGAACGTCGGGCTCGGTCACGACGCCGCCGAATCGTCCAACACCCACGACCTGTTCGAGATCATGAAGTTCGCCTCGCTGGTGCAGCGCGCCAGCAATCAGGACAGCGGGGCATTGCCGGCCGAACAGGTCGTGCGGATGGCGACCCGCAACGGCTCGGACGCACTCGGCCACGACGCCGGCCGATTGAGCCAGGGACAGCGGGCCGACGTGATCCTGCTTCGCACGAACCGGGCCATGTTCACCCCGCTGCTCGACGGCGACAAGCGCCACCTCTACAGCCACCTCGCGTTTGCGGCCAATGCCAGCGTGGTCGACACGACGATCGTCGACGGGCAGATCCTGGTGCGAAACGGCGAGCTGGTGCACTTCGACTACGCCGAACTACGCCGCCGCGCGAACGACGCGCTTACCACGCTGCTGAAACGGATCGCTTGATGCAAATCGATGCCCACACGCACATCCTGAGCCTGGCCGATGATGCGGACTTCAACACCGAATACGGTCGCGAAGGGTCGCTATGCATCTACCGGAGCAACGGCAAGCTGCCGTCCCACCGGATGCCGACGGAGGCGGAGTGGGAGGCCAGCGGCTACTCGCGGGCGGGCTTCCCCATCACCGGTCCCACCGAGTCGATCGCCGCCCACCCGGGATTCGACAAGATCGTGATTCTGGCGATCTCACCGCAGTTCCTGGACGGCAGGCTGATAGGGACCGTCGACACATCCGGGCTGACCGACGTGCCCGGCCCCGCCGGCCCCGAGAAGTGCAACGACTACATCGGCGACATCGTGCGGAACGACCCCGACAAATTCATCGGGTTCGCATCGGTGAACCCCAACTATCGAGGGCCCAAGGCCGCGGCGGCCGAGCTGGAACGCGCCGTCCGCGAACTGGGGCTGTCCGGCGTGAAGCTCTACCCGATGTACCAGGATTGGTCGCCCGCCGACCCCATCCTGGGCTTCCCAATCTACGAGAAGGCCCAGGAACTTGGCATTCCGGTGATGATTCACCAGGCCGGCTCGACCCGCATCGATGCCAGGATGGAGTATGCGCGACCGGCGCTGCTGGACGCCATCGGGCGGAACTTCCGCGACCTGCGGGTGATCATCGCGCACTGTGGGATCCCGTGGATGGACGAGGCGCTGTTCATGTTGACCAAGCATCCGAACTTCTACACGGAGATCAGCTACTACATCGCCAGCGCCACCGAGGAGGAACTCTTCCGGTTCTTCATCCACGCCGAGCAATCCTTCGTGCCGCTGGAAAAGCTCTTCTTCGGCACCGACTATCCGGGGTTCCTCTACGACCCGGTGACGCTGATGGCGAAGCTGCGCAATGTCAACGCCCACGCCGAACGCGTCGGGGCCGACCCGATCCCCGAGGCGAAGCTGGACGGGATCGCCGGCGACAATTTCGCCCGCGTGCTGGGGCTGATCTGAATGGGATTCGGAATGAATGGGGGCCGGGCGCACCGGCGGGAGCGGATGGTGAACGGACATGGTTGACGGCGCGCGCTCGGTAGCGGAACGGCTGCGGGCTAGCGGATCCGAGACCTGGAATGCCGCAGCGAATCACCCCATGGTGACCGGAATCGGTGACGGATCGCTTCCGCATGACGTCTTCGGCTACTACTTCAGCCAGAACATCCCCTATCTGTGGGACTATGCCCGCGCGATCGCGCTGACGATCTCGCGGGCGCCCGACGAGGCCAGCGTCGGGGTCCTGACCAAGTTCCTCGCGCAGATCGTGGAGGTGGAACTGCCGGCCAACCTCCGCTTCGCGGAGCGGCTGCAGAGCCCGGCGGCGCCGCGACACCCGGTCGGTTACGCCTACACCCGGCACCTGCTGGACAGCTGCTCGCGGTTCGGTATCGTCACCGCCCTTTCTGCCCTGCTGCCCTGCCAGTGGAGCTACGGCGAGATCGGCGCACGGTTGCTGTCCGAGCAGGCCTGCCACGACGAGATCTACCTGGACTGGATCGCGATGTTCTCCAACGACGAGTACGGAGCGCTGGTGGATGACACGACGCGGCTGATCGATCGGCATGCCGGTGGGGCGGATCTGGGTCAGGCGCAGGCGGCCTTCGACATGTCCATCGCCTACGAGCGTGATTTCTGGTCGATGGCCTATGCCAAGGGCGGCTAGCGGTGCGGCCGCCGACCCGCGTGTTGGATGCGCGTCGTGGTGGTCGCGCTATCCGATAACGGGCAACGACGATAGTTCGGTCGAGCGAAAGGCATCGAGTTCATGACGGCACCGCAGCCAGCGCAGGCCCAGACCGGCGCGCCGGCCATCGAGGTGCGTGGCGTCGAGAAGCGGTTCGGCGCCACGACGGCGATCCAGGGCGTCGACCTCGAACTGGCGATTCACGATCGCCTGTCGATCGTCGGTCCGAGTGGCTGTGGCAAGTCCACGCTGCTGGGCATTATCAGCGGGTTGGACGAGCCCGATAGTGGTGTGGTCAGCGTGTTGGGCGAGTCCTCATCGCAGGGCCGGTTGCGCAAGTGCGCCTGGATGCCGCAGCGCGATCTGCTGCTGCCGTGGCGGGACGTGTTGGGTAACGCGGCGGTGTCCCTGGAGAATCGCGGTGTCCGGCCCAAGGCGGCCCGCCGTCAGGTCGCCGAGCTGGCGGGCCGTTTCGGCCTCGCCGGCTTCGAGAACCGGTACCCGTACCAGCTGTCCGGCGGCATGCGCCAGCGCGTCTCCTTCCTGCGGACGCTGTCGGCCGGCAAGGACGTGCTCCTGTTCGACGAGCCGTTCGGCGCGCTGGACTCCATTACCCGGGCCGACCTGCAGTCGTGGTTGCGGGCGGCCCTGGACGCCGAGCCGCGGACCACCGTGCTGGTCACCCACGACGTGGAAGAGGCCCTCCTTTTGGGTAACAGAGTGTTGGTGATGTCGGCGCGGCCGGGGCGGGTGATGGCGACTTTCGACGTCCACCTGCCGGAGGCGCGATCCAGGCGAGATCTGATTCGACTGCCGGAGTTCGCCGACCTGCGTGATCAGATCCTCGGCTTGTTGGAGGCATCATGAGCTCGGCGACGGACACCGCCATCCCGCCCGTCGAGGCGGCCATCGGATCGGCAGGGTCGAAACGGCGAACCCGCAAGGTGCTCGGCCGGTTTCTGCCGAGCCTGGGGATCCTCGCCGTGGTGGCCGCGCTGTGGGAGGCGGCCAGCCACTGGTTCGGCGTGCCGAAATACATCCTGCCCTCGCTGGAGGCGATCTGGCTCAAGGCGGTCCGCAGCTGGTCCGACACGCTGGCGAGCGCGACGTGGGTCACCACCAAGGAAGTGCTCGGGGGATTCTTCCTCGCGGTGGTCGTCGCGGTGGCGATCGCACTGCTGCTGCACCTGTCCGAGCCGCTGCGCAACGCCGTGTATCCGCTGCTGATCGGTTCGCAGGCCATCCCGATCGTCGTCATCGCGCCGGTGCTCGCCATCATCTTCGGCTACACGATCACCCCGAAGCTCATCGTGGTGGCATTCATCTGCTTCTTCTCGATGGTCGTCAACAGCCTGGACGGATTGCGGTCGGTGGATCCGGAGTACATCCGGCTGATGCGAACGCTGGACGGCAACCGGTGGTCGACGCTGCGTCGGGTGCAGATCCCGGCGGCGCTGCCGTCCATGTTCACCGGTATGCGGATCGCGGCGACCTATGCGCCGGTTGGCGCGGTCTTCGGTGAGTACGCGGGCTCCCAGGACGGGCTCGGCTACGTGATGATCCAGGCGACGCCGCTGCTGCAGACCGACATGGTCTTCGCGGCGATCGCCATTCTGACGATCGAAGCTGTCCTGCTCTTCCTTGCGGTCTCGTTCGTCGAACGAATGATGTGCCCGTGGGCACGCCGCGGGCACTCCGTCTGAAGGGGGCGCGAACCCCTATGCAAAACTCTCCATCGAATATAAGATCTAATCGGTTGCATGCACGACCCGGCGTCGGTACCTCAACTCCGACACTTTTCGGGGCGCCGCGGGCGCAGAGCCCCGTAGGACGATCCGCCTAAGACACGACCTCGCGACTGGCGAGAACGGAGAGGTGATTGCGTTGGCACGAGCAAGAGGACGTATGGGAATCGGCGTCGCGGTACTGGCGGCGCTGGCACTGGTCGCCGGGTGCGGCTCCAGTGGCGGCTCCGCCGATGGCTCCTCCACTGAAACTCCCGCCGGCACCACCACCGCCGGGGACACGACCACCGCCGGCGATACGACCGCGAGCGGATCGGGCGATGCCTCGACGTCGGACAGCGCGCCGAAGGAACTGGAGCCCTTCACGGTGCTGCTGGACTGGTTCCCGAACCCCGACCACATTTCGCTGTACACCGCACAGCACGAGGGTTACTACAAGGACGAGGGGCTGGACGTCAAGCTGCAATCGCCGTCCAACAGCACCGACGCGCTCAAGCTCATCAGCCTAGGCCAGGTCGATCTGGCCATCAGCTATGAGCCGCAGATCATCAACGCGGATGCGCTTGGCCTGGACGTGGCGGGCGTCGGCGCGTTGATTCCGAACTCGTTGACCTCGATCATCCTGTCCGGCAAGCAGGGCGTGAAGACCCTCAAGGACCTCGAGGGCAAGAAGCTCGGCAGTACGGGAGACCCCGTCACTGACAAGATCTTCAACGCGGTCCTGACCAACAACGGCGTCGATCCCTCGAAGGTCGACGTCATCTCCCTGGACCAGGGCCTGATTCCGGCCATCGTGTCCGGACAGGTCGCAGGCATCAGCGGGGCGTACCCCAACATCGAGGGCATCCAGTTGCGTGACGAGGGCATCGAGCCGGTAATCTTCACCGCCGGCAAATCCGGCGTCGCCCAGTCCGACGAGCTGGTGTTGATCGCGCGCAAGAGCAAGCTGGCCAGCGACGAGGGATATCGCGACAAGGTCAAGCGATTCCTGGCCGCGCTGGCCAAGGGCGACGCGGCGGCGCAAGCGAATCCCGAGCTTGCGCTGACCTCGATCACTCCGGTGGCCAAGGGCTATGACGCCGCGCAACTGTCGGAAATGGTTGACTCCACCGTGACCTACCTGAAGAACCCCGATGGCTCGTTCGGGCAGATGAACATCGACAAGTGGCAGAGTTTCGCAGACTGGATGCTGCAGGAGAAACTGCTCGACAAGAAGGTCGACGTGAAGCACGTCCTCGACCTGTCGCTGCTGCCCGGTTAGTGATGCAAAAGCCCAGCACCGCACGCCTTCATCATCGGAGAGGTAGTCAATCGTGAGCGACGCCAAGCAGCAACTGGAACATGCACGTTCGGCCGGCTGGAGCGGGCGGCTCTGGGCGGAGATCACGCCGATCTACGACGCCATCCTGGAGCACCCGTTCATCACGGGACTGGTGACCGGTGATCTTGAGGTGGAGACGTTCCGCCACTACATCGTGCAGGACGAGCTATACATCCGCGAATACGCCCGCGCCATCGCAATTTTGGCGGCCAAGGCGCCGACGTGGAAAGCTACGCAACTGTTCACCGAGCACGCGACGAGCGCGGCACAGTATGAGTCGGACCTGCATGAGTCGGTTGTCGCCGAACTCGGCGGGCGCGCGACCATGCTGACCGATGCCCGGCCGACGCCCACATCGCTGGCCTACATCAGCTTCATCCGCGGGCACGCGTTCGGGTCGTCGTTCGTCGATGGTCTCGCGTCGATCCTGCCGTGCTTCTGGATTTACGCCGAGGTTGGCCAGTACCTGGGAGCCAAGGGCTCGCAGAATTCCGCATACCAGAAGTGGATCGACTCCTACGACGACCCGCAATACGTGAACGCGGTGGTCGCGGCACTCGAGGTCACCAACGAACTCGGCGCGGAGTTGGGCGCGACCGACGAGAGCCGAGCCAGGGACATCTTTGCCACCGCTTCGAAGTACGAATGGCTGTTCTGGGATGCGGCGTTCCGGCGGGAGACCTGGGCGCTCTGACACGGCGGCGGACACCCGTCTATCACCGACCACCCGGGTCTGGCGCCGGTCGCCAGGTCGCCGGAGGCCCGGCGCGCTCGAACCATGTCGATGCGAGCGCGACCGGGCCTCGGCGTCGTGTCCGGTGTCCGCTGGCGGCGTGGACGCTGGTCGGGTCGCCATCCCCGATGGCCGGCATCTACGCACCCGACCCCCGCTCGGCCCACCGCCCTGCTCGCCGACTCGCCCTCGATGTCGACGCCGGTAGCAACGGCCCATCGGGGGCGTGGGCGCGCGGGCCATCCCGCGTTCCGTGACAGCATCCGGACCCGGTCTATCGCCTACTCGGCATGGATGTCCAGTTCCGATGAACTCATGTGAGCATGCGCGCGTTGTCGCCGAGCTCCTGAGCTGGCGGCACTTTGTCGTGTGCGCTGAGCGTGGCCGTGCCGTCGCGCTTCCGGAGCCGCATCGCGATCCGCGCTTGACGCCGTGTGGTGCTTGCTACATGATATACCAGAGTCAGTCACCAGGGAGGAACCCATGGATCCGACGCCGTGCGGCGCGTCCGTGAGTGCCGACACTCGAAGCACGCGGACCAGCAGCCGATGCCCGAACGGCGATGGCCGCAACAGCATTCGACCGATCTGGTGCGGCGCTTCTCGACCAGCACATCGATCTGACACACGCAAGACCACTATTGCCTGACGCACCGCTCAGCGACCGGAAGGAACCTAGGCAGTGAAAATGCCTCGTCTGTTCGTCACCGTACTGTCCGCCGCAGTCCTGTCCATGGTGGCAGTGGCCTGCTCATCGGGTTCCGACTCAGCCGGATCGTCTGGCGTGCAGCCATCCGGCGGTGATCCGGAGGGCACCACCAGTGCTGCTGCCGGGCAGACGTCCGAGTCCGGGGACGCGCCGTCCGGCAAGCCGCTGCGTCTCAAGGTCGCAGTAGCGTCGCCGGGATTGCCCTTTCTGCAGCTCTACGTCGCAGACCAGAAGGGCTACTACAAGGCCCGCAATCTCACCGTCGAATTCGTCAACGTCGAAGGGTCCGCCGCATCGATGGCAGCGCTCCAGGGCGGCAGCGCGGATGCGACGGTCAGCCTCCCCGAGGGCGCGGTGACCGCACAAGCACAGGGCGCCCCGATCAAGATCATCGGCGCCACCGTCAAGGAGAGCCTGTACGGCCTGTACGTGGCGAAGGGCATCAACTCCATCGACGATCTTGTCGGCAAGAAGATCGCGATGCTTACCGAAGGCAACGGAACCGACATCCAGGCTCGCAAGGCGCTCGACCTGGCCGGTCAGGGCGCCGACAAGTCGACCTTCGTCGCGACCGGCGGGCTGCCGAACCGCCTGGCTGCCATCGAGAACAACCAAGCGCAGGGCGCCTTGCTCTTCCCGCCGTTTGACGCACTCGCCGAGGCGCAGGGCCTGAAGTCGGTGCTGTCGCTGCGGGAAATTTCCCCCGGCTACCCCGACGAGGTCATCGCGGTTCGCGAGGCAGCGCTCACCGACAAGGCTGACGCGCTACAGGCCTTCATCGATGCACTCTCAGAGGCATCTCACTACATCGTCGACAATCCCGATGACGCGGCAGCGATCGCGGTGGACCTCACCGGATCCGAGCCCGACATCGTGGATAAGTCCCTCAAGGGCATGATCGATACGTACAGCCTCGACATGGGATTCGACATCAAGGGACTGGCCGACACCATCGCCAGCATGGAGAAGTACGCGCAGTTCGAGAACCTGCCCACGGCCGAGGAATTGTACGACTCGCGATTCATCAAGAAGTGACCGCACGCACCGGCACCAGGGCACACCCCACGGCACCAGGAGATTGAAGACGCTGTGCCCATGACTCTCGCTTCATCGCACGTCGAGATCCGGCCGGGCACGGCGACCGGCGGCTCGCCCTGGGTGCGCAGCGAAGACCGGGCCGCGACCAGCGGAGAGCCCATTTACGCCACCGACAAGGTGCGGCCAGGGCAGGCGGCGTTGCGGGTGGTACGCAGCACCATTGCGCATGGAAAGATCATCGGCATCGACATCGCAGAGGCGAAGTCCGCTCCGGGTGTGATCGGGGTCTACACCGCGGCGGACATCGTGCGGCGACAGGGCTACGTGCCCACCATACCGATCCGGATCAGGACGCGGCCAGAGCTCGATGCGTATGCTCAGCCCGTCATGGCATCAGACCTCGTCCGGTATGTCGGTGAACCGGTCGCGGTGGTGGTAGCGGAGTCCGAAGCGCTGGCAGAGGACGCAGCAGAACTGGTCGTCGTGGATTACGATCCGCTGCCGGTGGTCTTGGAGATCGGCGACGATGCGGCCGCACCGAACCCGACGCAGGAACTGTTCCCGGGTACCGGAAACTGCCTGGCAACATATGATGCCGAAACCGGCTCTGTTGACGAGGTGTTCGCGAGTGCCGCCGTCGTCGTCACGGAAACCTTCCGGGTGGAACGAGATACCAGCCTGCCGCTCGAACCCCGCTCGCTGTTGAGCGAGTGGGATCCGCAACCTCGCCGGCTGCATCTGTGGGGCCCGGCCAAGTACCTCAAATTCACCCGCAACACCGTCGCGGACTGGTTCGGCATGGCCCCCGACGACGTGCTGTGCCACCACGTGCGGGTGGGTGGCATGTTCGGCACACGTGGCGAGGTGTACCCGGAGGAGTTCCTCGTTCCGTGGGCGGCCCGGGAAGTGGCTCGACCGGTGAAGTGGACCGAGGACCGGGCCGAGCACATGGTGAGCATCAATCAGTCGCGGGACACAGTTCATCGACTGTCGCTGGCAGCCAGCGCGGACGGTCGGCTGCTCGCCCTGGACGCACAGATCGCGGTCAATCTTGGTGCATATCCGCGGCCGATCGGCGCGCGTATCGCCGAGATTCTTGCCGAAGGAATGCCGGGTCCATATCTTTGGTCCGCGTATCGCGGGACGTGCCGCGCGGTGGTGAGCAACAAGACCCCCGCCGGCACCATGCGTGGCCCCGGCACCTTCGACCTCACCTTTGCGCGGGAGCGGCTGCTGGACATCCTGGCCGAACGTATCAAGATCAATCCGATCGACCTCCGGCGCAAGAACCTGATCCCTCACGAGCTGATGCCCTACACGCAGCCGCTCGGGTCCGCCATGCATCCGCTGCTCTACGACAGTGGAGATTATCCTCGCGGTTTCGAGGCCCTTCTTGGCGCCGTCGATCTGCCGGCCCTGGAGGAAGCAGTCGAAGCGCGCCGCGCCAACGGAGAGCTGGTTGGCATAGGCGTCGCTTGCTTCCTTGACCATTCCGGCCTGGGAATGGCCGAAAGCATTCGGCTGGACTACCTGTCGAACGGACGCTTCCGCTTCGCCACCGCGGGTTCGGAGGTCGGACAGGGCCTGGGCTCGGCGATCGCACGCATCGGATCGGACGCCCTCGGAGTACCAGTCGACAGAGTCGACGTTGTCACCAACGACAGTGCGGTCTTCGTGGAGGGGGCGGGCACATTCTCGTCACGATCGACCATTTTTGCCGGCAGCGCCGCCTACGATGCTGCAATACAGCTGCGACGGAAGCGCCCGGATCTATTTGCGGACGAGGCGATGTGGGACCCGCCCGACGCCAGCACGTCGGCGACGGCCGACGCCGTGGAAACGGTCATCGGGACGCACGAACAAGCGGGGCCGACCTACGGCTTCGGTGCCCACATCGCAGTCGTCTCGATCGACCCGAGCACCTTCCGCCCGACCGTCGAGCGTGTCTGCGTGGCCTACGACTGCGGCCGGGCAATCGACCGCGAGTCTGTCCGAACGCAGCTGGAGGGCGGCACCGTTTTCGGGCTGGGCGGCGTCCTCTACCAGGTGATCACCTATGACCCGCAGGGCCAACCGCAATCAACGACGCTGCTAGACTTCAACGTCCCGATGGCCGCGGAAATGCCTGCGGTCCAGACAGTGATCCTCGAGTATCCCGGCGTGACCAGCAACCCGTTGGGCGTCAAGGGCGTGGGCGAGGCTGGCGTGATGGGCATAGGCGGAGCAGTGGGGAACGCGGTGGCAGCTGCCACACGACGCCCACGCAGCGTCACCCTGTTGCCGATTGCCGGGACCCCGCGTTTTGCCGATAGCCTGTTGCCACGCGAGCCAAGTGCGCACGCGGGTCCGGCAGAACGGGCAATCGCCGAGCAGGTCGGCGAGGAGCCGCGGTCATCAGCCACGACGGCTTGGTGGCGCGTGGCCGGAGCCAGCCTGACCATCCTGATCGTGCTGCGCTGGTTGGCCCGGCATCATCGACGAAAGGCACACTGAGTTGTACGACATTCATGCGCACCACTATCCGACGGCGTACCTGGAGGCTTGCCGGCGACCCGACAGCGGGATGACGAGCTACATTCGCAACGACGGGCGGCTGGTGGTGCTGCAGGACGACGCGGTCGCTCTCGCTGCTCCGCAGCCCATGCCAACGCTGGAACATCGGCTTCAGATGATGGACGAGGTCGGGGTGCAGCGGCAGGTTCTGTCGATCTCTGCCCCGAACGTTTATCGCTTTCCGGGTAGCTGGCGCGCGGGACTGACGTCAGACCTGAATGATGAACTCGCGGACCTTTATGCCCAGAGCAACGCCAGGCTCGCGCACCTGGTGAGCCTGCCGCTTCCTGACGTCAAGGGGGCATTGTCCGAACTAGACCGTGCGTTGGCCGCACCCGGGGCGATTGGGGTCTTCCTGACCACGACCATCGACCATCGCCCATTGGACGCCGAGGAGTTTGCGCCCCTACTGGCCGAATTGGACCGGCGCCGTGCCGTGGTCTTCGTTCATCCAACGACAGGATGTACGGAAAACCAAGCAGATTACGCCTTAAGCCTCGCATTGGGATTCATGGGGGAAACAACGACCTGTCTCGGCCGGCTGGTCTATTCCGGCACCCTAGAGCGATACCCCGGCATACGGTGGATCTTTGCCCATCTCGGCGGGGCTACGCCATTCGTCATCCACCGCTTCGACAACTATTACACGCAGTTCCCGGAGTGCCGAGAAAAGATCACCAGGAAACCATCCGAACTCCTCGCGGGCGTGTACTTCGACACCGTCACCACTAATGCCGCGGCCATCACGTGTACACTGGCCAACTTCAGCGAACAGCAGCTCCTCTTCGGGACCGACTACCCACACGTGCCCGGGGGACTTGCCGCATTTGTCAATACCGTCAAGGCAGCCACCTCCGACGAGGCGACCCGCTCATTGATCTTCCACGGCAATGCCGAGCGTCTCATCGGACGTGGCGACGCCTAGGAGCGACCTATGGAAGGTACCCAGCTCATGGATCGACCAGGCGAGCAGACCCGCCCGGCTGCGCTGACCGTCGACCGACTCAGCTTCACCTATGGCGGCCATCTCGTTCTGCACGACATCAGTTTTACGGTGCGGTCGGGAGAGTTCGTCTCCGTCATTGGTCCCAGCGGCTGTGGCAAGTCAACTCTGCTTCAGATCATCGCCGGAATACTGGCGCCCGGACTCGGCTCGGTCGATGTCGATACAAGCCACGGCGGTTCGGGCCTGAGCCGCGCCGTGGTATTTCAAGACTTTGCGCTGATGCCGTGGAAAACGGTCCGCGCCAACGTGCAATTGGGCTTGGACTACATGCGGCCCCGGAGACCGAGGCGGGAGCGGGAGCGCCTGGCACAGGATGCGATCAACGTGGTGGGCTTGCGGGGCTTCGAGGACAAGTACCCGTATCAGGTCTCCGGCGGTATGAAGCAGCGGACCGGAATTGCTCGTGCCCTGGCGGTGGATCCCACAATCTTCCTGCTCGACGAGCCGATGGCCTCGGTCGACGCGCAGAACGCCGAGCTACTGCGCACCGAGCTACGTTCCCTGATCGCGAACCAGAACCGAACCGCGCTCCTGGTGACCCACAATTTGGACGAGGCGCTGTTCCTGTCCGATCGGATCCTGCTGATGACCACGAAGCCGGGCCAAATAGTCGAAGACATCGCCGTGGAGCGCTTGGACACCGCCCAGTCCGAGGAGGCCGGGTTGGCCATCAGGGAGCGTCATGTGGCACTGCGTGAACGTATCTGGGAGCACCTCAAGACCGAAGTCACCCGGGAGAGGCTGGCGTAGGCGATGAGCAAGGAAGCCACCAGACAGAGCCAGCGAGCTGGCGCGATGTCGACGCGCGAACCCAGAGCGACACGTCGCCGGGTCGAGGCGCGCTCGTCGGATATCGACAACATCTCAGCCGATGAGGCGTTGCAACGGATTATCAGCGCCTCCCGACCCAGCTGGTTCGTCAGGAACCGACCATGGCTGCTGCCCTTGGCAACGGTCGTGGTGATCCTCGTGGTGTGGGAGATACTGGGCCGACTTGGCCTGATCAACAAACTGTTCTTCTCCTACCCATCCGCGATCGCGGAAGGCTTCTACAAGTGGAACTCGCAGGGCTTGTGGACCGATCTGACGGCATCGGGTAAGGCTTTCGGGATCGGGATGGCCATCGCCCTGTTGGGCATTCCTGCGGGCATCGTTGTCGGCAGCGTTCGAAACATCGGGTTTGCAGTTGATCCGCTGATCCAGGCCATGTACTCCACACCGATGGTCGCCCTGACGCCCCTCTTCGTCATCATCTTCGGCCTCGGACTGCCGTCGATCTCGGCTGTCGTGGCGCTCATGGCTATATTCCCGATCCTCATCCTCACCGCTGAAGGCGTCCGAACCGTAGACGGTGTGCTGATCAATGCTTCGAAAGTATTTGGTGCGCGGCGATGGGACGTATATCGAGACGTAGTGGTGCCATCCATTGTGCCGTTCATTATCAGCGGGCTTCGTCTTGCGATCGGACGCGGCGTCATTGGTGTCGTGATCGGTGAGTTCATTGGCGCCGTCGCCGGAGTGGGGTACCGGATTCGGGCTGATGCCGGAGTCTTCAACACCGACAGGTATCTAGCCGGCATTGTGATCCTGATGGTCTTCTCGGTGGGCCTGAACGAATTGGTGAAGCGACTAGAGGCGAGACTGGCGCCGTGGCGCGCACGGTGACCGGCGTGTGGAACCTGATCTACCCCCATGCCGAAAGATCGGCCTCCCGATGAAGCCGCACAGGTTCTCCTACTGCCGTCCGGAGTCGGTCGCGCAGGCGGTCGCCGCGCTCGCAGCGCTCGGCGACGACGCGAAGGTGCTGGCGGGTGGGCAAAGCCTGATGCCGTTGCTCAACCTTCGGTTGGCCGGTCCGCGAGTGCTGGTGGATGTCTCGTCGATGGCGGAGCTGCGCGGCATCGAGATCGGCGACGAGTACGTCACGATCGGAGCTGCGACCACTCATCAGGAGATACTCGACAGTGGTCGCCAAGGATCGGGCATCATGCCACTCTTGGGTGAGTCGGCCAGCCTGATCGGGCACTGGCCCATTCGTACCCGCGGAACGATCGGCGGCAGCCTCGCGCACGCTGATCCGGCCGCCGAGTGGTGCACGCTGGCCCTGGCGTTGGATGCTCGGATCCGGATGGTGGGCCAGTCCGGACCGCGGCTCGTCGGCGCCGACGAGATGTTCCTGGGCCCCTTCACCTCCGCGCTCGCGGACACCGAACTACTGACGGCTGTCGACTTCCCCGCCCACATTGTCGGATACGGTGTTCGCGAGTTCACCATACGTAGGGGAGACTTTGCGACCGTCGTGGTGGCGGTGGCGATCCGTCACGACCGCGACGCGAACCCGGTCGTTCGTATTGCCGCTGGTGGAATCGACACGCGCGCTATCCGGATCCGGGAAGGCGAGGATCATCTCAGCGCCGCACTGCGGGAACCGCGGAGCACTTCGCCCGACCAACTCGCGCGGGACGTCGCCGCAGCGTGCGCCGGCGCTGTACATCCGCTGGCGGACAACCACGCCTCGAGCGACTATCGGCGTCATCTTGTCGGCGAGTTGGTAGCGCAGGCCGCGACGGATGCGATAAGGATGGGGGATGAAGTCGCTTGAGCGCTCCCGGTAGTGAAGACCCGCTTGTCCGGGCGGAGTGCGACGTATCGGTAGAGGTCAACGGAGAATCGGTGTCGGGCGCGATTGAGGCTCGCACCAGTCTCGCGGATTACCTGCGCAGCGAAGGGTATTTCGGAGTGCGAGTGGGCTGTGAACAAGGTGTCTGCGGTGCGTGCACCGTGCTGCTGGACGGCCGGCCGGTTCGTTCGTGCCTGGTGCTGGCGGTCCAGGCAGACCGTCGTGCCGTGGAAACCGTGGAGGGACTCGCCCGCGGCGAAGCGCCCTCTGACCTGCAACGGGCATTTTCGCAGGAGCGCGCGCTACAGTGCGGATTCTGCACGCCCGGGTTCCTGATGTTGTCAGTTGCACTGCTGCGGGACCATCCGTCGGCCACCGACGACGACGTCCTGGACGCGGTGTCGTCCAATATTTGCCGGTGCACCGGCTACCAGGGAATTGCTCGCGCGATACGCCGCGTCCGCGACGAGCGGTCGGTGGCCGATCGAAGATCGCACGCGAGCGGCGGAGGGACACAGCGCTAGCACGGGGCACCAACGGCACCATCTGGCGGGAAGCATGCGTGGATACGGATCTGTGGTGATTGGACTGTGATGGAAGCGATACACGGCGATGTCGGCGGGGCGATGTCGAGTGTCAGCTTGCTCGCCGGCTTGCGCGTCGTGGATCTCACCCGAGCCTTGGCCGGGCCGACTTGCACTGCCCTGCTGGGCGACCTCGGCGCCGAAGTGATTAAGGTCGAGGGCCTTCCACATGGCGATGGAGCGCGTGGTTGGGCGCCGTTTGACGGTGACGAGAGCCTCTACTTCGCCTCGGTCAACCGGAACAAGAAGTCTGTGGCACTGGCGTTGCGCGAACCCCGCGGTCAGGAGGTTCTGGAAAGGCTGGTCGCGGCCGCGGATGTGCTGGTAGAGAATTTCCGGCCGGGCACGTTGGAGAAGATGGGACTCGGACCGGAGTACCTGCGGCACCATTATCCGAGGCTGATCATTGCCAGTATTTCTGGGTTCGGATCTCGGGGCCCGGAGCGGAGCACGCCCGGCCTGGATCAGATCGCACAAGGCATGTCCGGTTTGATGTCGGTGACGGGGCCCGATGCCGCAACGCCCACGCGTGTGGGCGTACCCATCATCGACTCGATCACCGGCGTCGTGAATGCCCTGGCCATCTGCGCGGCAGTTGCCAGTCGCGAACGAACCGGGCGGGGGAGCCACGTCGAAACGTCGCTGTTGGAGACGGCAATCAATATGCTCTCCTTTCAGGCACAGCAGTATCTTTCATTGGGCGTGGCCGCAACGCCACACGGCAATGACCATCCGGTGATCTGGCCGTATGGGACCTTCCGCACCGCGGACGATTCGATCAACATCGCAGCGGGCAACGATTCGCAGTGGACCGCGATGTGTCGGGTCCTGGGTCAACCGGGGTTGGCGGACCGGCCGGAGTATGCCACCGGACGGGCACGGTTGGCGCGGCGAGAGGAGTTGCGTGGTGAGGTTGAGCGACTGCTGGCGGACCGGTCAGCGTCGGAGTGGATACCCGAACTCCGGTCGGCTGGCGTGCCATGCGGCCCGGTCTATGGGCTTGATCAGGTGTTTGGGGACCCGCAGGTACGGGCGCTGGAAATGGTGCGGACGGTTACTGGTCTGGGTGGGCCGCAGCCGCTGTTGCGGGGCCCGATTACCGTCGACGGGCACCCTGCACCCATCCGGAGCGGGCCCCCGCGCCTTGGTCAGCAGTCGCGGGAGGTCTTGCAGTCGGTGGGAATCAGCCGACAGGACATCGACCTACTGGTTGCGGACGGGATCATCGCGGTGGGCAGCCGATGAGGCAGTCCGGAGTGCGGGGGTGGGCCCGCATGGACGCATCGCGTGCCGAGCTAGCGATGCCGCCCGATTTCGTGCGGCAGGTGCTCGCTTCCAATGATGTGCACGCGGGTCAGCTCGGCCGCCTTCGCGGCATCCCCGCCGACCAGGGAGGCGAGGATCTCACGGTGCTGGTTGATGGACTCGGCCAACGGGCGGATGACCTGCGGACCCGTCGGCATCGCCTGCCACAGCAGCCTGATCATCGACAGCAACACGGGAGAGGTCGCCGCCTCATATATTGCAAAATGGAACTGTCGGTTCAGCGGACCGTACTCGGAATAGTCCGTCGTATGCTCGCTCATCTGTTCGTTGAGAGCGGCCAGTCGAGCGAAGTCCCTTTCGGTAAGTGCCGGGGCAGCAAGTTGTACCGCAAGCGGTTCGAGGGCGGCGCGGATGAGTGCATTGTCCTGGACGATTCCGTTACGAGAGACCGCCACTGTCGCACCGCGGTGCGGGTCATTAACCACGAGTCCTTCGGATTCCAGGCGGCGAAGAGCTTCTCGCACCGGCGTCTGGCTCACACCGAACCGGTCGGCGAGATCGCGCTGGCGCAGCGGCTCGGACTCGCTCAATTCCCCACTGATGATCAGCTCGCGAATCATTGCGCAGACGATGTCGCTTTTCGAGGCGTAGAACATCGCCGGCACGCCCATGGGTTGGGTCGTCACGTACGGTCTCCCTCGCCTCGTTGCCCGTCGAATGCACTAACACGGTGCTGTCACATCGGCCGCTGGAGCAAGCCGGTGCGCGACCCACATTCCCGTGCGCGCCAGTCGTTCCGCGGCGGCGATCCGATGATCGGTACCGGCCGATTGAACGATATACCATATCGCGTCGCTCACGGCGCTCCGCGAGGCAGGGAGTGGCTCAGTGGGAGCGGTTGACATCCGTTCGCAGCTCACCGCCGGCGGCCGACCTGTCGTTGTCGCCGCGCTGGACCGCGCCGACCGCCGGAACGCGCTGGATCTGGCGACCGTCGACGCGTTGACCGGCCTGATGGTGACAGAGCAGGACAGGACAATCATCCTGACGAGCGCCACTCCCGGCATCTTCTGCGCGGGGGCAGATTTGAAGGTATCCGGTGCGGAGCGCGCCGCGGTGAGCGATCGTCTCTACGCGCTCTATGAGTTGATGGTCTCTCGGCCGGGTCTTGTTGTGGCGGCGGTGGATGGCGCGGCAGTGGGCGGCGGCGCCCAACTGGTGTCGGCCGCCGACTTTCGAGTGGCGTCTCCGCGCGCGCGATTCCGCTGGGTCGGCCCTCGCCACGGGCTGGTGGTGGGGGCGTGGATCCTACCGGCGCTCCTGGGCCGCTCTCGGGCGATGGATCTGATGCTGACCGGCCGTTGGATGGCGGTGGATGAGGCCAGTGCGGCGGGTTACGTGCACCGAGTCGCGGAGGATCCGGTCACGGAAGCGGTGGCCCTGATCGATGAGCTCTCGCAGGCTCGGCCGGACGCGATTGCCCGCGTGAAGACGCTGTTGTCGCTCGGGGTGATGGACGGTCTTCGGGCGGAGCGCGTCGGCAACGGCGACACCTGGGACGGGTCGGTTCCGGATCGAGCCGCAGCATCGGAGGGCGCGCAGCCCCAGACGGCTCCCCGTCATGCCGGCATCGATCGGCCGAAGGGCTTCCCGCGAGCCTTCGATGGCCCGCCCACGCCCTAGCCGGTCGTACCGGACGGTACGGCGTCGACGAAGCGCGCTGGCCGGCTGCGGGGTGTCGCGGCGTCGGGGCCCGGCATGCCCCGCTTGACGTATTCTCCGTCGTGGTATTTGATATACCAGACGCTGTGAAATGGAGGAACGATGGATCTGAACCTGCGTGACAAGGTCGCTTTCGTGACGGGGGGCAGCAAGGGGATCGGCCGCGAAGTTGCTCGCAGGCTCGCGTCCGAAGGGTGCGATGTGGCCATCACCGCTCGGGGTGCCGAGTCACTGGAAGACACCGCATCGGAGATCTCGAGGGAGACCGGGCGCAGGGTCGTGGCGCTGCCCGGCGACATGAGCGTCACCGCCGACGTGAATCGCTGCGTCGCCCAGGCGGTGGATGAGTGGGGCCGCATCGACATCCTGGTCACCTGCGCAGGTTCATCTCCCGGCGGGCTGCTGGAAGAGCTCACCGACGAGCAGTGGTTGGAGAGCCTGCAGCTGAAGTTCCTCGGCTACGTCCGCACCGTGCGCGCCGTGGTGCCGCACATGGCCGGGCGGGGATCGGGCGCGGTGATCCTGGTGGTCGGAAACGACGGTCTCAAGCCGAGCTTCTGGGAAATGACCGCCGGTGCTGCGAACGCCGCCGACATCAACTTCGCCAGCTCCATCGCCGACCAGTACGGCCCCAAGGGTGTGCGGGTCAACACCGTCAACCCCGGTCCCGTGGAGACCGATCGCTGGGACGGCCTGGAGAAGGCATTCGCCCGCGACATGAACGTGGACCAGGCGGAGGCGAGGCGCCGCGCGGAGGCGTCGATTCCGCGTGGAAAGATCACCCAGCCCCAGGAGGTGGCGGCTCTGGTGGCGTTCCTGGCCTCCGATGTGGCCGCTAGCGTGCACGGCGCCCACGTGCCGATCGATGGCGGTCAGCGCAAACCGCTGATGGAACGTTGAGCGATAGGCCACCGAGAAGTACGGCACCACGGCAGGTGTCACCACACCAACAGGTACGGAGCACGTAGTGCCTCACGCAACGACCGACGATAACGTCACCCTGTACTACGAGGACACCGGCACTGGTACGCCGATCGTGTTCGTTCACGAATTCGGCGGAGACCACCGTTCGTGGGCGGCGCAGGTGCGCCGATTCGCGCGAACGTACCGTTGCCTGGTCCCGGCAGCGCGCGGTTACCCGCCGTCGGACGTGCCCACCGATCCGTCCGCGTACAGCCAGGACCGCGCGGTCGCCGACATTGTCGCCGTGCTGGACGCGGCCGGCGTGCCGAAGGCGTACATCGTCGGCAACTCCATGGGCGGGTTCGCGGCACTGCATTTCGCGCTACAGCATCCGAATCGAACCATGGGTGCGGTAGTTGGTGGGTGTGGATATGGTGCCCATCCAGACAAGCAGGAGGCATTTCGCGAGGAGTGCGAACAGATCGCGGTCGCCCTGGAGACCGAGGGACCCGCTGCCATGTCCCGCTGGTACGGCGTGGGGCCGGCGCGGGTGCAATTCGAGGCGAAGGATCCGCTCGGCCATGCCGAGCACGTGGCGGTATTGGCTGAGCACGATCCGGTTGGTGCGACGAACACCATGCGCGGCGTACAGAAGGGCCGGCCGTCGCTGTACGCGATGACGGACCAGCTCGCCGCCTGCGATCGTCCGGTGCTGATCATCGCCGGTGATGAGGATAACGGGGCGCTGGACACCGACTTGATGCTCAAGCGCACCATGCCGCGGTGCGGCCTGGCAGTCCTGCCCAGGTCCGGGCACGTGACCAATCTGGAAGAGCCGGAACTGTTCAACGAGCTGGTACAGCGATTCGTCACCGCCGTCGACAACGGGAAGTGGCCCGCCCGTGATCCGCGGTCGCTGTCCACGTCGACCACTGGTGTGAAGTGAGTCGGTAACGGGAAGGGCTGCTCGTCCATGGATGGTGCCGTCAGCCCGACGATGCCGATAGCCGACCTGATCGCCGGGTATCGCACGGGCGAGATCGATCCCGTTGCCGTGACACGGAGGCATCTCGACCGAATCGCCGTCCATGACAAGCAGTTGCACGCATTTCTGGCTGTCACCGCGGAACGCGCTGTCCGGGCTGCCGAGTCCGCGCGCGATCGGTATCAGCGGGGCGGGACCGAACCGCTGCCCCCCTTGCTTGGAGTCACCGTCGCGCTCAAAGACCTCTTCCACATGGCGTCTGTCGTGACCACCGCAGGATCCGCGATGTTTCGGAATGTCGTCTCGTTGTCGGACTCGGGGGTGACGCGGAGGCTGTCGATGGCCGGTGCGGTACTGCTCGGTAAGACCAACACCGCCGAATTCGGTCAATCCGCGACGACGGAGAACAGGCTTGGACCGCCGACGGCGAACCCGTGGGATCCCGATCGCACGCCCGGTGGATCCAGCGGTGGCTCGGCAGCGGCGGTTGCTGCCGGGATGGCCACCGCCGCGGTCGGCACCGACGGTGGTGGTTCGATTCGCATCCCCGCCGCGTTCACCGGGCTCGTCGGCATCAAACCCACCACGGGAGCGATTCCCGACGAAGACTCGATCCGATCGATGTCCAGCTTCAGCACGCCGGGACCACTGACCGGTTCCGTCGCCGATGCTCGCGTGCTCCTGGCAGTGCTGACCGGCTCATCATTCCCGCGCCGCGAGGTCGGCCCACTCCGAATCGGGTATTGCGCGCGGCCCGAGGGGCGGCCGGTCGATGCGGCAGTCCGCGCGGCAGTCGACCAGGTTGCCACGCTGGCTGCCAACGCGGGCCACCACGTGGAGGCGGTGTCGTTGCCCGTCGGCGGTTGGGAGGAGATCTTCGGACTTCTCGTGGTGGACGACGAGCACCGGGAACGGGGACACTTGCTGGATTGCGCGCCCGATCTACTCAGCAGATATGAGCGGGCCACGCTGCAGGCCGCTCGGTCCACGTCGCCCGATGCGGTGGCCCGGGCGCAAGCGCAGCTGCCGGTGTTTCGTCGTCGGATGGCCGACTTCGTCGCTCGCTTCGATGCTGTTCTCACTCCCACGGTCGCGGTACCCCCCTTCGTGCTGGGGGACCGGCCGAGGCAGATTGACGGCAGCACTGTGGACCGGCTCTGGGGGGCCTTTCCGTTCACCGCTCCAGTCAACGTGGCCGGCCTGCCGGCCGTCTCGCTGCCGTGCGGCATGGTAGCTGGCCTGCCGCTGGCGGCGCAGCTCATGGCAGGTGCCGGTGCTGAGGCGATGCTGCTCGACCTGTCGGAACAGTTGGCCGATGCCATCGGATTCGACCGCACGCCGGCAGCGGCTCGATATCCCGATGGATCGCCTACGGACAGCTGAGAGTCGGTCCCCGAACACCATGGACCCGGCTCGCCGCTGGTCAGCCCCCCACCAGCATCGCCGCAGCCTGATGTCGAGTCCGGGCGCCGAGCTTGCGCCGCGCCGAGGCCAGCTGCGATTCGACGGTGCGTGGCGAGATGCCCAGCCGGGCACCGATCGCCGTGTCCGACAGGCCCTGTCCGACCAGGGTGAGCACCTCCCGCTCCCGCCCGGACAGACTGGCCGCGCCGGTGCCGCCGCCCCCGGCCTCCGACCGCCGCCCGGCCGCCCGCGGCGCCGAGCGTGACACTCCGGCCGCCCGCAGCGATCCGCGGATTTGCCCGAGCAGCGGGATCATCTCGTGTTCGGATGCCTCGCGCTCGGCCTCCAGCAGCCTCGTCACCGCCTGGTCGGTGTGTCCCGCTCGGCGCAATGATTCCGCGGCACCCCACCGGCAACGGATGGTATTGCGCGCGTTGTAGGGCTGCCACATCCCCGCTGCGCGATCAAATTGCTCGGTGGCATCGTCGAACCGTTCCGCTTGCAGCGCAGCGACGCCGGTCAATTCGAACGGTGCCGCACTGCACATCTTGGTGGTAGGCGTCAGCTCACCGAAGTCCGGCTGGGCTTCGCCAGCCAGCAGCGCCGCCCAGGCGAAGGTTGCCGCGCTGAACGCGAGCAGGTCCATGCTGCTCGCCGTATGCTCCCGGTGCGCGGGCCATTCTGCCAGCGCCCGAGCGGGTTTGCCGTCCCACAGCAGCGCTTCGGCACGATGGAAGTGCACGCTCTCCTGGAACGTGTCGTCTGCGCCCTGCTCGGCGATGATCGTCTCGATCATCGCGTAGGCATCGTCGATGCGCCCGGTATCGATCAGCGCCAGACAGGTGGTCATCTGTACCTGGCGTCGGGTCATCGGACGCAGTTGCTCGGCGAGCAATCGCGCGCCGTCGGCGAGCACCGCGGCGTAATCACCGGCGTGGCAGGCCAGATTCACTCGCATCGCCTCGTACTGGTGCCGCCACTCGGTGAGGTGCAGTTCCACCGCGCGGTCGATGGCGCCGTCCACGAGTTCTCGTCCGCGCTCGGGGATTCCGCTGGACTCGTGGGCGGTGACGAGGTTGTTCGCGGCCGCGCACTCCACCGCCAACTCCCCTTCTTCCCGCGCGAGAGTAACTGCAGCGGTGAGGCTCTCGTCCCAGATGTCGATGCCCGCGATGTATCCGACGGTCCCCAACACGTAACGGGCGCGGGCCCGGTGCACGCCGCTCCGCTCCGCCAGCTCGGCAGCCTGCCGGGCCAGCCGCAATGCCTCGTCCACCTGGTAGTCGACCATCAGCGCGACGAAGGCCGCCTCGCACGCCAGGTGCACCCGCACTGGATGCTCGGTGCCCGCGGCGGCCTCCAGGCCCTCGGCCAGCGCCCGGCGGCAGCCGTCTCGGTCCAGCGCTTCGTAGGCGATGCGCACTCGGATCGCGGCCGCCCGTGCCCGGTCGACGGGTTCGGCCGACTCCAGATCGACCAGCAGCGGCTCGGCCGCCGCGAACTGTCCGACCAGCGCCAGCTGCTCGGCGGCGGCCAGCCGGAGCTCGGCCGCTCCGGGCCCGTCCAGGCAGGACGCGGCCAGGCCCACGTGTTGGGCGCGTTCGCCGGGACTGGCGGCGGCGTCGGCCGCCCGGATGGCCGCGTCGCGCGCGCGATCGCGGTGCCCCGCCGCCAGCAGGTGCCGGGCGGCCTCGCCGGGATCGTCGACCAGCTCCGCGAGCCGCTCGTGCAGCGTGACCCGCACGTCTGCCTCGATCGTCTCGGCGGCGAGCTCGGCCAACAGCCCGTGCCGCAGTGCCACCATCCCATCGTCCTCGCGGATCAGGCCGGTTTCCCGGACAGCGTCGGCCGTATCCCCGAGCGCCGTCACCGGTAGCGGGTGATCGGCCAACGCCAGCAGTCCCACCGACTCGCGACAGTCCGCCGGCAGCCGCCGCATCCGAGCCGCCAGGGCGAGCCTCAGGCCCGCCCCCGCGACCCCGGTGCCAGCGAGTTCCTCGACCAACAAGGGGTTTCCACCGCTGCGGGCCACGATGTCGGCGACGTCGCCGACACTCAGATCCGGCCGGACCCGCCGGGCCAGCGCCGCGGCGTACGGCTCCGGCAGCGGGTCGAGGGCATGGACGCAGAAGCCGGCGCCGCGCAGCAGATCGATCGCTGCCGGCGCGCCGGGGTCAGCCCGCCGGACCGCGGCGAGCAAGCGCACCCGGCCGGCCAGCAGCGGGAGCACCGCCCGGGTCGCGGCGTCGGCCCACTGGACATCGTCGACCACGAGGATTCCGTCACCGACGGCGTTTTCGACCTCGCCGGCCACGAACGCAGGGTCCCCAGCCTGCAGGTCGGACAGTGCCCCCCAGCGGCCCGGACGGGAGCCGGTGGCCCGGTCGGCGGTCGCGCCGAACGCCCGGTGCAGCGGCAGGTACGGCATCCAGGACAGCGTCGCCAGGCAGCCGGCCTCGTGGCTCAGCCTGCCGGAGTCCTCAACGGCGGCCCGAATCAACGACGTCTTGCCCACCCCGGCTTCGCCATAGAGCGCCACCGGGTGGTCGCTGTCGGCCAGGGCGGCGGCCAGGGTCTCCAGCTCCGCGTCCCGCCCCAGCAACATGGGACGACAGTACCCAGGCGTCGCATGCCGGCCGCAGGGATGATGTGTCATCGTGTCGCCGGTCGCGACCCGCGACATCTGAAACCGTGAGCTAGGTACCTGCCCGCGCTGGGCCGGCAGGTGCCGATCCGTCACCCGCGGGCTCGTCCCGCGGAGGCCGGCATCGGAGGCCCGCGTCGATGGGCGTGAATCGCCGGGGGCGGTGACGATCATCGGCAGGTTCTGCCCAAGGGGTTCGGTGGTGCGCTTCCCTAGGCTCAAGGGGTGACGGACACTGCTGCCACCGCGCCCCTCGGCGCCGATGAGCGCTGGGCGCACCGCATCCTGGTCGCCCTCGGCGGCAACGCCATGTCCGCCCCGGACGGGTCGGCCACCGAGGCCGACCAGATCGCCGCGCTCGGCACCGCCGCCGGGCACATCGCGGGCCTGGTCGCCGCCGGGTTCGAGGTCGTCATCACGCACGGCAACGGGCCGCAGGTCGGCAACCTGCTGGTCAAGAACGAGCTCACCGCGACCGTGGTGCCCCCGGTGTCGCTGGACTGGTGCGGCGCCAACACCCAGGCCACGGTCGGCTTCGTCCTACAAAACGCGCTGGCCGGCGCGCTGGCGCATCGCGGAGCGGAGCGTCCCACCGCGGCCATCGTCACCCGCACCCTGGTCGACGCCGCAGACCCCGCGTTCACCCACCCGGACAAGCCCGTCGGCCGGTTCCGTAGCCGCGCGGAGGCGGAGTCGATGATCGCCGCCGGTCAGCAGTGGCGCGACTTCGGCGACAAGGGATGGCGCCGGGTGGTTCCGTCACCGCAGCCGCTACAGGTACTGGATGCCGTCACCGCCCGCCAGCTCGCCGACCTGGGCTACGTGGTGATCTGCTCCGGTGGCGGCGGGATTCCCGTGGTGCAGACCGACTCCGGACTGTCCGGTGTGGAGGCCGTGATCGACAAGGACCGGGCCGCAGCCGTTCTCGCCCCCGACCTGGGTGTCGATACGCTCGTCATCGCTACCGATGTGCCCGCCGCCGTGGTCGGTTACGGCACCGCCTACGCCCGCCCGCTGGGGCATGTCTCGCTGGCCGAGATGCGCGAACTGGCCGGCGCCGGGCACTTCGGCGCCGGATCCATGGGGCCCAAGGTCGACGCCGCGTGCGGCTTCGTCGCCGGCGGGGGCCACGCCTCGGTGATCACCAGCCTGGAACGGCTCGCCGACGCCGTCACCTCGCCGTTGGGCGCGGTCGGTACCGTCGTCACCGCCACCGGGCCTCGACCCGACCATCAGACCTGACCACATCGCCCGCTACGACCGGACAAGAACAAGAACCCGGACAAGAACAAGGAGCAACCCCGCAATGCCGGCTCAAACACCCGCTGCCATCGAAGTACGCAAGGTCCCCCTGCACTCCGTCTCGGACGCCTCCGAGCTCGCCAGACTCATCGACGATGGGGTGCTCGAGGCCGACCGCGTCATCGCCGTGATCGGCAAGACCGAGGGCAACGGCGGCGTCAACGACTACACCCGGATCATCGCCGACCGCGCGTTCCGGGAGGTGCTGGTCGCCAAGGGCTCCCGCTCTGCGGACGAGGTCAAGCAGGTCCCGATCGTGTGGTCGGGCGGCACCGACGGCGTGATCTCCCCGCACGCGTCGATCTTCGCCACCGTGCCGGCGGACCAGGCAGTGCAGACCGACGAGCCGCGGGTGACCGTCGGTTTCGCGATGAGCGAGAAGCTGCTGCCGGAGGACATCGGCCGGGTTGCGATGGTCTCCAAGGTCGCCGCGGGGGTACGCACCGCCATGGAGCGGGCGGGGATCACCGACCCGGCCGATGTGCACTACGTGCAGACCAAGACTCCGCTGCTGACCATCGACTCGATCCGCGACGCGCATTCGCGGGGCAAGACCGTGTGGACCACCGACACCCTCAAGTCGATGGAGCTGTCCAACGGGACCGCCGCGCTGGGGATCGCCGTGGCGCTCGGCGAGATCGAGATGCCGACCGACGAGGACGTGCTGCACAACTTCGACCTGTTCTCCTCGGTCGCGTCCTGCTCGTCGGGAGTGGAACTGGACCAGGCGCAGATCGTGGTGGTCGGCAACGTGCGTGGCATCGGTGGCCGGTACCGGATCGGGCACTCGGTGATGCGTGACGCGCTGGACGCCGACGGTATCTGGGATGCGATGCGGGTCGCCGGGCTCGACCTGCCGGAGCGGCCGCACTGGACCGACATCAAGGGCCGGCTGGTGAACGTATTCCTCAAGTGCGAGGCGTCCAAGGATGGGATGGTCCGCGGTCGGCGCAACGCGATGATGGACGACTCCGACGTGAGCTGGCACCGGCAGATCAAGGCCACCGTGGGCGGTGTCACGGCGGCGGTGACGGGCGATCCGGCGGTGTTCGTCTCCATCGCGGCAGACCACCAGGGCCCCGAGGGCGGCGGCCCGGTCGCGGCGATCATTGACCTCGGCGAGGACCCCACCGGCTACCCGCAGGCCTAGTTGAAGGCGGACGGGCCCCGGCTTCCGGGACGGCATGGATCAACATCGGCGAAACGGGGCTCGTGTGGCTGATGGGACGACCTTCGCGCATGCCAGGGATGTTGATCCATGCGGGAGGCTGGCAGGATGGGCGGCGTGGACGGTGACGAGGCTCCGACCAGTCCCGAGTCGTGTGATCCAAGGGGCGCTGTGCCGCCCGCCGAACCACACCACTCCGATCGAGGCTCTGGCATCGACCTGAACGCCGACCTCGGCGAGTCCTACGGCCGGTGGGTGCTCGGCGACGACGAGGCGCTGCTGGGCTGTGTGTCCAGCGCCAACGTCGCGTGCGGCTTCCATGCGGGGGACCCGGCGACCCTGTTGCGCACCGTCCGGGCGGCCGCCGACCGGGGCGTGGTGATCGGGGCGCAGGTCGGATATCCGGATCTGGCCGGGTTCGGCCGGCGCTTCATGGACCTCTCGCCGGAGGACCTGACGGCTGCGGTGCTGTACCAGATCGGGGCGCTGGACGGTTTGTGCCGCGCCGCCGGGACGAGCGTACGTTACGTGAAACCTCATGGGGCGCTGTACAACACGGCCGTGCATCATGAGGGTCAGGCGGCGGCAGTCGTGGCTGCGGTGGCGAAGTACGGCGGCGACCTGCCGGTGCTGGGGCTGCCCGGGTCGGCGTTGCTGCGGCATGTCGAGCGCGCCGGGCTGCGCGCGGTGCCGGAGGCGTTCGCCGACCGGGGATACACGGCGGCCGGGACGCTGGTGCCGCGGGCGGAACCCGGTGCGCTGCTGGACGATCCGGGGTCGGTGAGTGAGCGGGTACTGCGCCTGGTCGCCGATCACCAGGTGATCGCCGTCGACGGGTCCAGCGTTCGCGTCGAGGCGGAATCGGTGTGCCTGCATGGGGATTCACCCGGTGCGGTGACGATGGCCCGGGCGGTGCGGGACCGGCTGGCTGCGGCTGGGGTGCCGGTCCGCCCGTTCGTACTGCCGTGACGGCGCCCGAGGGCAGCGCACGGCGTGCTCCGGAGCCGAGGCGGGCCCGGCGGATGGGGGAGCGGGCGGTGCTGGTCGAGACCGCCGACACGGCCGGCACCTTGGGACTACTGGCGGCGCTGCGCGCCGATCCGCTGCCACACCAGGTCGAGCTGGTGCCGGGTGCGCGCTCGCTGCTGGTCCGGTTCGCCGATCCGGTTCGACCACGCTGGGTCGCCAGCCTGGCGCAACGCTCTGGCGTGGCACCAGACTCACCACCCTCGGTCGATCCGGTGACGCTCGACGTGGTCTACGACGGCGACGACCTGGACGAGGTCGGTGCGCTGACCGGGCTCGGCCGGGCCGGTGTCGTCACCGCCCATACCGGGTCGCCGTGGCAGGTGGCGTTCTGCGGGTTCTCGCCCGGCTTCGGCTACCTGACCGGCGGTGACCCGCGACTGGCCGTGCCCCGGCGGGACACTCCTCGCGCGCGGGTGCCGGCCGGATCGGTGGCACTGGCCGGCGAGTACTCCGGCGTATATCCCGCCCGGTCCCCTGGCGGATGGCAGCTGATCGGGCGGACATCCGCCGTGCTGTGGGATCCGCGGCGGGAGCCGCCGGCGCTACTGCGCCCGGGCATGCCGGTCCGGTTTCGGGCGGTGCACCAGGCGGTGACGGGGGCGTCGGCCGGACCGACGGCGGCGGGCACCTGCACGGCTCCCGGGACCGGTCATCGGGCCGGGGGCACCGGCAGCGCCCCCACAGCGGCACCGGGCATCGACCGCGCGTTGATCGTCCGCCGGCCCGGGATGCAGTGCACCGTGCAGGATCTCGGCCGGCTCGGCGTTGCGGACATCGGCGTCAGCCCGTCCGGAGCCGCGGACCGCGGCTCGGCGATGCGCGCCAATCGGATCGTCGGCAACGACCCGGGTGCCGCGGTGCTGGAGATCCTGCTCGGCGGCGCCGAGTTCGAGGCCCGAGGCACCCTGCTGCTGGCGGTGGCCGGCGCCGCCGTTCCGATCGAGATTCGAGGCGGTGACGGCGCAGCGCACCCAGAAGCACCGGTGGTGGACCGGCCGATCGCCCTCTCCGCGGGTGCTCGAATCCGCCTGGGACACCCCACCCGTGGCCTGCGCAGCTACCTGGCGGTGCGTGGCGGCATCGACGTGCCGCCGATGCTCGGCAGCCGATCCACCGACACGCTGGCCGGCATCGGGCCGGCGCCGCTGGGCGCCGGCGAGACCATCCCGGTCGGGGCGGACCACTGGGGGACACCGCATGCCGTACCGGCATTCTCGCTCCCTGATGGTGTCGAGCTGAGGGCGCTGCCCGGACCGCAACTCGACTGGTTCGCGCCCGGCACGCTGGAGACGATCGGTGCCGCCGAGTGGACGGTGAGCCCCGCATCCAACCGGGTGGGAATCCGCCTCGTCGGGCCCGGGGTCAACCGCGTCGTCGCCGCCGAGCTACCCAGCCAGGGCCTGGTCCGCGGCGCCATCCAGGTGGTCCCCTCGGGCGAACTCGTGGTGTTCCTGGCCGACCACCCCGTCACCGGCGGTTATCCCGTTGTCGCGATCCTCACCGATGACTCGGTGGATCTGGCCGCCCAGGCCCGCCCCGGCGACCGGGTCAGGCTCCGCCCAGAGTAGGCACCGGCACGATCAGCCGGCGGTACGCCCGCGACGCGCGACGGCATCGACGATGACGGCGGCCAGCAGCACCAGGGCCGTCACGACCAGCTGCACCGGAGCCGAGAGACCGATCAGCCCCATGCCGTTGTTGATGACGGCCACGATGATCCCACCTACCAGCGCATGCACCATCTTGCCGCGCCCACCGAAGAGGCTCGTACCGCCGATGACCGCCGCCGCCACGGCATACAGCACGAGCTGGCCGCCGTCGACGTTGGCGGAGATGTTCCCCAGCGTTGACGCGTAGATGATGCCCGCCATCCCCGCCGTCAGGGTGGCCAAGATGAAGCCGCCCAGCCGGATGCGGGTGAGGTTGATGCCAGCCCGCCGAGCGGCCTCCGCGTTGCCACCGATCGCGTACATGTACTTGCCGAACCGTGTGCGCGCCAACAGGAACGTCCACAGCACCAGGACCGCCACGATGATCGGCACCACCCACGGAACACCGCGCAGGCTGGAGACCGCCGTTCCGCGGTTCACGTTGCACACCACGACCACCGCGATACCGGCAATGGCGATGAGGGAGATCTTCGCGGCCAGCAGCGCGATCGGCTGTACCACCAGGCCACTGGCCCGGCGACGCAGGTTCTGCTGCACGGCAAAGACGGCGTAGACCACCACCGCCGCGATCATCACGATCCAGCCGACCAGCGGGGTCAGCGTGCCGTAGGTGAAGTCGGAGATCACCGCATTGGTGATGCGGATGATGCCCCCGTTGCTGGCGCCGCCGATGTGGTTCACCAGATACAGCAGCACGCCCTCCCAGCCCAGCAGCCCGGCCAGGGTGACGACAAACGAGGGCAGATGCAGCAGCGTGATGAGGAGGCCCTGCAGCGCACCGATGGCTGCCGTTACGACCAATCCGGCGATCACGGCCAGCCACCACGGCCAGTCCGGGCCGATTTCCGAGGACGCCAGCGCGATGGTCGCTACCGCCCCGACGGCCGAGACATAGCCGAGTGACAGGTCGATCTCACCGAGCAGCAGGACGAACACCTCGGCCATGCCCAGCACGATGAGGGCCGCGCCCTGGACGATCAGGTTTGTCAGGTTGCCCGGTGAGAGGAAGGCGGAACTTTGCGTCTGGAACAGGACGACGATGATCACCAGGCCGACGAGCACCGGCACCATGCCGCTTTCGCCGTGCCGCATCCTGCGGCCCCAGGAGCGCACATACTCCTCGAGCGAACCGGCGGCGACGTCGCCGCCGGGCGCCGATCCCACCGCGAGGGCATCGAGCGCCGGAGCAGCGGTTGGATCTGCCGATGTTCCCGCAAGCCGTATCTCGTCACCGGTGCCGGTCGACGTTGCTGGTTCGTCACCCATCGCTTCCGCCCTCCACGGCGCTGCCCCGGATGGCCGTGGCCGCCTTCGCCTTCGACAAGGCTCCGGTGGTGATCAGCTCCACGGCGCTCTGCGTGTCGAAACTGGACAGGGGGCCCTGCGCCGCCATCGTCCCCAGGTGCAGCACCGCCAGCCGATCGGCCACCGCGAAGACATCGTTGAGGTTGTGTGAGATCACCAATACGGCGATGCCCCGATCACGTAGCGTCCCGATCAGGTCGAGCACCATCGCGGTCTGCGACACGCCCAATGCGGCGGTCGGCTCGTCCATGATGACCAGCTTGGCGTCCCACAGCACCGCCCGGGCCACCGCGACCGCCTGCCGCTGGCCGCCGGACAGGGTACCCACCGGCTGCCGGATCGACTTCACCGTCACCACCGAGAGGTCCGCCAGGGTGCGGTGCGCGCGCAGTTCCATGTGCGCGTCGTCGAGCAGGCGATGCTGTACGAGTTCCCGCCCGAGGAACATGTTGTCGACGATGTCCAGGTTGTCGCACAGTGCGAGATCCTGGTATACGGTGGCGATTCCCAGCGCCGATGCGTCCTTGGGGGTCTTGAGATGGACGGGCTTGCCCTCCCACAGCACCTCGCCGCCATCGGGGTGATGGATCCCCGCGATCGTCTTGATCAGGGTCGACTTGCCGGCCCCGTTATCGCCCACCAAGGCGGTCACTTGCCCGGGCGGAATGTCGAGGTCGACCCCGCCCAGGGCCTGCACGGCGCCGAAGTTCTTGACGACGCCGCGCAGGCCGAGGAGGGATTCCATTGCTACGAGGCGATTCCGGCGGCCTTGCACTCCGCCGCGTAGTTCTTGCACAACTGCTTCGCCGACACGAACTTGTCCGCGACGACGGTGTCGTTCATGTTCTTCGACGTCACCCAGACCGGTGGCAGCAGCACGGACTGCACCTTGGCCTTCGCGGTGGTGTCGTCCGTCGTGCCGTTGACCAGCGCCGCCGGCGGGGTCTGTCCGGCCCGCAGGTACAGGGCCAGCGCCACCGCCGCCTGTGCCTCCAGGTAGATCGGCTTGTAGACGGTGCCGCACTGGTATCCGGTCAGGATGTTCTGCAACCCAACAAGAGTCGCGTCCTGGCCGGTCAGCGGGAACGTCTTGGCCTTGACGCCGTGCTTTTGCAAGTAGGTGATGATCGGGGCGGCGTTCTCGTCATTCGGGGTGACCGCCGAGTTGGCGCTCGGGTGCGCGGTGAGCGCCTGCTCGAATTCGGTTGCCGCGGTGGGCGGGTCCCAGGTTCCGGCGGGCTCGGCCACCTTCTTGTATTTCCCGGAATCCTCGTACGGCCCCAGCACCGCGTCGTAGCCCTGCGCGAACAGCGTGGCGTTGTTGTCGGTGGGAGCGCCCTTCATCTCGATGAACTGCGGGCTGCTGACGCCCCAGTCCTGCGTGCATTGCACGAAACCCTGCCCGATGAGGGTGCCGACCTTCACGTTGTCGAAACTGACGTAGTAGTTCCGGCTCCCGCCCAGCGTCAGCCGGTCGTAGTCGATCACCGGCACCCCGTGCGACTTCGCATAGGACTCGATCTGCGCGCCGACTCCGGAGTCCAGCGGGTCCATGATCAGCACGGTGGCGCCGGAAGCGATCGCGGTCTGCGCGTCGGTGAGCTCCTGGGCGTCCTTTCCCTGGGCGTTCACCACGCTGATATCCGCCGATGGCATCCCGGCCGCCTGCATGGCCTTGGTCAGGTTGGGTGCGTCGAATTCCGTGTAGCGGGCCGACGTCGTGGTGTCGGGCAGGATCGCGGTGATCTTGCCCTTGCCGGCGGCCGAGACCTCCTTCAGCTTCGCCATGGCCGAGAAGTCGCTGCTGAAACCGTTCACGCCGACGGCGGCGCCGCCAGCCGTGGACGTGCTCGACGACCCGGCCGGCGCAGACGCGGACGATGCGCCCGACGGACTTGACGCCGCCGACGATCCGGACGATGCGGCCGACGATAATGATGACGATGAGGGCGGTGACGCCATGGACGACGACCCTGCCGAAGACGATGGTGCGCCGCCGGAGGCGGATACCCCGCTGCTGCTCCCGGCGCTCCCGTTACTGCCGCATGCGGCGAGCACCATGCTGGCCGCGACCAGCGCGGCGAACACCGCACCCTTGTTCCTGAACATTGACGTCCTCTCCTCTCACCTGTTCGTGGTCGGCTGTGCGGACAGCGCCGACCGCGGGGCGCCGGCCGTGGGCCACCCGTGCTGCCGAACGACGCGGGTCGTGTTCGGCCAGCCGTGAACCGGCAGGCACCGAGCCCGTCGGGGCCGACGCTAGGCGGGACCGCATCAACGGAACCTAAAAATGTCGACCCGGTCCATCAACAAATCGTCAACGACGTCACCGGTCGCCTCGGGCGGCAAACTCGCTTCGGCGCATCCGCGGCGAGTTCGTCCCCGCGACGCGGATCCCGACGGATCACCCGTCACCACCGGCCATGCGATACCCCGCACGCGGGTGGGTGAGGATGATCGGCGGCCCGCCGTCGGTCTCGAGCTTGGCCCGCAGACGGCCCACATACACTCGGACGTACTCGGTGTCGGTGACGTAGCCGGGTCCCCACACCCGTCGCAGCAGGGTCGCGTGGCTGAGCAACTTGCCCCGGTTGACGGCAAGCTCGCGCAGCAGCGCGAACTCGGTCGGCGTGAGGTGGACCGGGTGGCCGTCGCGCACTACCTGCTGTGCCTGCAGGTCCAGCGTCAACCCCGGCGCGACCCTGATCGGTTCCATGGGTTCGGGCTCCGCGGCCGGCCGGGTGCGGCGCAGCGTCGCCGTCACCCGCGCCAGCAGTTCTTCGATGCCGAAGGGTTTGGTCATGTAGTCGTCCGCCCCGGCGTTGAGCGCGGTGACCTTGTCCCGCTCGCCGCCCCGCGCCGACACGATGATGATCCCCACGCCGGACCGTTCGCGGATGGACTTGCATAGTTCGAAACCGTCGGCCTGCGGCAGCATCAGATCCAGCAGCACGATGTCCGGCTGCTCCGTCTCCAGTAGCGGCAGCGCTCGCCGGCCGTCCGTGCACACCACCGCGTCGAATCCGCGCACCAGCAGGTTGGCCCGGATCAGATCGACGATGTTCGGATCGTCCTCGATCAGCAACACCTTGGTGCTGGGCGAATTCTCGATGCTCATCGTGGGTCCTCGCTCCCCGGGTCCGCGCGCGGGTCCTCCGGCAGTTCCACGCGCAGCCTGGTCCTCCGCGGCACCGGCTCCGCCACGATGGTGCCCTGGTGTGCCTGCACGATGCCCCTGGTGATCGACAGGCCCAGCCCCGAACCGGAAGTCGAGCGGCGCGCCGCGGCAGGGACGGCGATGCCGGTGGTTCCCGCGGGAAGTCCCACGCCGTCGTCGGTGACGGTGACCGTCACACCACCCGGGCTTCGTGCGGTGTCGATGATGACCTCGGTGCCGGGAGGGTTGTGCCGCACCGCGTTGTCGATCAGGTTCACGAACACCTGCTCCAGCCGGTCGTGGTCTGCCCACACCACCGGGAGGTCCGGCCCGTAATGCAGGTGTACCCGGTCGGCGGCCTCCGGTGGCACGCAGGCCCTGGCCGCTTCCAGTACCAGCGGCAGGTCGCACCAGTCCCGGTGCAGCCGCATGATTCCCGACTCGATGGCGGAGAAGTCCAGCAGGTCGCCGACGAGCCGGCCCAGCCGGTCGGACTCCGCGCTGATCCGGCTGACAAACCGGTACTGGGATTCCCCGTCCCAGGTGACATCGGGCTGGGTCAGGCTCGAGGCGTAGCCGCGGATGGCGGTCAGCGGCGTGCGAAGCTCGTGCGAGAGGCGAGAGAGGAACTCGCGCTGCATCTGCTGGCTGCGGCGCAGCGCGGCGGCCTGTTGCCGGGCATTGTCGGCGGCCTGGCGTTCGAATGCCAGACGCAGGCATTGCGCGGCGTCCTCCAGCAGCCCGTCGTCGGGTGGTGTGGTGCGGGCCCCCCAGCGGGCGACCAGCATCGCGGGCCCGCTGGGCGAGGTGAACAACACCGCGCGGAACCCGGGGCCGGATACGCTCCGCGCCTGGTCCCGGTCGGCTGCGCCGCGGCGCTGCGCGTCGGAGGGCGAAGAGGCCAACGCGGTGACGAGATCGGCGATTGCGCCGTCGATGTCGTCGGCCTCCGGTCCCGGCGACGCGGAAACGTCGGCCGCGTCGGGCGGTGCGGACCCGGGGCCGTCGTCGTCGGCGCGGGCCAGGCGATCGACGGTGCCGTCGGGAGAACGGGACAGCAGCAGCACGGACCGGGCGCGGGTGCCCTCCCGCACCGCCTGCAGCGCGGTGCGCAGCCCTGCCTCCACGGTGGCGGGGCCGGTCAGCGCCTGCAGCGCGATGCGGATCGTCTCCAGCACGCTGTTCCGCGCGGTCAGCTGGGACAGCAAGCGGTCTCGTTCAACGGTGCTCGCGGCGTGCCTGGCGTACAGCCCGACCAGATCAAGCTCGTCCCGCTGCGGGGCCCCGGGGTTCGAGCGAAACACGGTGATCACGCCCAGCAGCTCGGACGCGCCGACAACCGGTACGGCATAGCAGGTCCGGTTCCGGCTGCCGCCGCGGTGCTCCGGCCAGCGGGCTCGGGCGCGCATCGCCCCATCCAGGTCGACCGCCGAGCTGCCGCGCTGCGCGGCGATCCCCACCGGCCCTCCGTCCGCCCCGGTGGGGACTGCGCTCAGGGCCCGGCGCTGCGCCGCCGTCAGGCCCAGGGCCGCCGCCAGGCGCAGCGTGCCGTTCTCGGCCAGGTGCAGGCACAGTCGATCCACCCCGAGTGCCGCGCCCAGCGCGGTGAGGATCAGCGGCAGTCCGGAGGAGGCGTCGCTGGAGGCGAGCTGGTCGACGAGGGTCTGTAGCCGCAGCAACTGCCGCCGCGCCGACGAGTCGACCTGCTGCCCGGCGACCAATGTGGTGATGTCGTCCGGGTGCGACAGGGCAGGATCGACCTCGGCCACCACAGATCCGTGGCGCAGCACCGCGATGCGGTCCGCCAGTCTCATCATCTGCTCGACATCGTGCGAGACGAGCAGGATGGTGCTGCCCGCGCGGTGCAGCCGCTCAATGAGCCCCTCCACCAGGTCTGACTCGGTGACCCCCAGGGAGCCGGTCGGCTCGTCCAGCACTAGCAGCGCCGGCCGGTCGCGCACCGCCCGGGCGATCGCAATCAACTGTTGCTGGCTGCGCGACAGGGCCTGCATCGGCGTGCTGGCATCCGGAATGTCGATGCCGAGAGAGTCGAGCAACCGGGCAGCCTCGGCGTAGGAGTGCCGCTCCGAGCGCATCACCCAGCGCCGTTCGGCGCCGAGCATCAGGTTGGCGGCGACGTCCAGGTTCTCGCACTGGGCCGGGGTCTGCCAGACCACGCCGACCCGGGGATGCCGCAGTGCCGATGGGCCCGTCGACACCCGGTGCTCGCCCAGCAGGACCTGGCCACTGCTCGGTGTCAGGTCGCCCACGACACATCGCACCAGGGTGGACTTGCCGGCGCCGTTCTCGCCCGCCACGGCCAGCAATTCGCCGCGACGCACGCTCAGATCGACGCTGTCGAGCACCCGCAGCGCCCCGAACCGCACCGTCAGCCCGACCACTCGCAGCAGCGGTCGCTGGTCGGAGGCGGACGCCGCAGGTGTGGGAGTGTCGACGACCTGGACCATGGTCCCCATCTTGCAACCCGGACGAGCATTCCCTCCCGCCGTGCCGTGGTTATCGGGCCCGCATCGCGCCGTCCGGACCGGCCGGTCTGCTCTATGGTGGGCGAATCGTCGATCCCGCCGGGCGGTCGCTCGGCGCGGCCATGTGGAGGTCGCTGCCGTGGGGCTGCTGCGTCGCCGGCGGGATGCGCAGGGGCTGTATCGCGGGGACTCGCCGGTTTCCGCCCCGGGATTCGATGGTGCGGCGCCCGCCGCCTACCTCCCACAGCCCGCCGACAGCGCTCCGACCATCGCCCCGGACACACTCGAGGCGGCGCTGACCGCGACCGCGACGGACCAGCCCGCGCTGACCCCGACCGCGCTGACCCCGACGGACCGGCCCGCGCCGCCCGCCTCCGGTGCGCGCCGGCGTCGGTCGGTGCGGGGCTGTCTGGTCAGCCTGATCATCGCGTCCGTTCTGATCGGCGGGGTCGCGTTCGCGGTGCTGAAGGTCGCGAACGCCGTCGACCAGGCTGTCGGCTCACCCGGCCGGGAGCGCACTCCCGTGGAGCCGACGCCGGTTGGCGCCCCCGTCACCGTCGGGATCGACGCCGGCACGTTCGAGGTGACGGTGTTCGGTGCCAGCGCGCAGCCGGGGGCGTCCTGGTCGGCGGCGTTCCGCGGCGATACACCGCAGCTGATCGTCGAGTCGCAATTGCGTCGCATCGACGCCGGCGCCGATGCGATTCGGGTGCCCGGCTGGAACTGGTCGGTGGCCGAGCCGGGCAGCAGCGCACTCGATGACGCGGTCACCGGGGACATCATCACCAGCTTCGAGCCCGGCCTGGACGGTCCGGAACTGACGGGGGGACAGGCGGTTCGTGGCTTCCTGTCGTTTCACACCGACCTCAGCACGGCCACCCTGAGCCTGCGGGACGGCCCCGCCGGCGACACCCTCGCCGCCTGGGAGCTGTCAGCGACGAGGCCGCAGGTCGTCGCTGGCACCGTGGGAACGCCTGCGCAGGGGGAGATCTCGCGCCCCGGCTTCACCGTCACCGTCGACCATCCGCGCACCGTCGGCACGGGCAACCCGGACGTGTACCGGCGGCCGACCTCCGGCCGGTACCTGCTCGTGGAGCTGAGCGTGGCCCCGAACGCGGGGGTGAGCTCCTCCCTCGGCCTGATCGAGCGTGAATCGTTCGTGTTCGTCACCGACGACGGCGCCGATCTGGTGCCGGAGTCCGGCGCGGTCTCCGACGCTCTCTCATTGCTGTCGGTGAGTACGGACGGCCCGGAACACGCCGTGCTGGCCTTCGACACCGCCGCGACCGCCGGCACCCTGCAGCTGCTGGACCGCGCCGGCCGGGTGATCATCACCTGGCGGATCCGGGTCAGGTAGCGTCCCGCACCACGTGCAGGTCGAAGATCGCCCGCTGCTGGGCCAGACCCCGCTTCTCGAACCGGGTCTCGGGCCGGAACGATGGTCGGGGAGCCCAGCCCCCCGCATCGGCATGGGGGTTGCGCAAACCGGGGCACCCGGAGACCACCGTCAGCATGTGCCGGGCGTAGGGCTCCCAGTCGGTGCCCATCCACCAGGACCCGCCGGGCTGCAGCCGGGATGCCACCAGCTCGGCGAACTCGGGCGAGACGATGCGGCGCTTGAGGTGCTTGCGCTTGGGCCACGGATCCGGGAAGAACAGCCACACCTCGGCCAGCGATCCGGGCGCCACCACGGAACGAAGCACCTCAACCGCGTCCGCGCGCAGCACCCGAACATTCGTCACCGCTTGCCGGGCCAGGTTCGAGAACGTTTGCGCAATACCGGGTTTGTACACCTCGACGGCGAGCAGGTTGACCTCGGGCCGGGCCAGTGCCATGGCCGCGGTCGCGTCACCCATGCCGGGTCCGATCTCCAGCACCAGCGGCGCCACCCGGCCGAACAGCGCCCGCTGGTCGATGCCGCCGTCGATGTCCGGCCGTTCCACCAGCCATCGTTCGGCATGTGCTTCCCAGGCCCGGCGCTGCACGTCGTTCATCCGGCCGCCGCGCGGGGCGAAGCTGACGATGGGGCGGTGCCGGGGATCCCCGTCACCGCCCCCGATCGTCATCCCGCGCCTCGTGAGTCTGCGGTGGCGCTATACCGCCACGTCGGACTCCCGAGCCGGAACACGGCGGGCGAGCGGCTCATGCGTCCCGGCGCTTGAGCACGACCAGCGCAATGAGCCACAGCACCACCGCGGTCCCGATGAACACCAACAGTCCCTGCATCGGGGTGGGCCCGGCCGATCCGAAGGTCGCGTTGGGCCCGCCGCTGAACGAGCCGTCGGCGGTGAAGGCGTTCGCCGCGTGGAACGGCAGCCAGGCCGTGATGTCCTGACCCACCCGGGGAATGAGCATCACCAGGTTCTCCAGCAGCATGGCCCACACCAGCAACAGCGCGATGGCCCCCGCGGAGTGCCGGATCAGCGTGCCGACGGACACCGCGATCACCGCCGCGATGGGGAACAACGCCGCATTGCCCAGCACCGCGCGCCAGTCCGCGCCGGTGTCCAGCGCAAGGGGCGACGCCGGCGAGGTCGCCAGCACCTTGGTCAGGACGAACGCCGCCAGCGAGCAGACCGCCGCCGTCACGGCTCCCAGCACGACGAGCACGGCCGTCTTGGCCAGCAGCACGTTCGCCCGGCGGGGCACCGCCAGGAATGAGGCCCGGATGGTGCCGAACCGGTACTCGGTGGTCATGGCCAGGGCGGCCAGCACCATGAACACCATCATGCCCATCTGCAGTCCCACCTGGGACGACGCGTTAGAGGCAGCCTGGTGACCGTCCGGCTCCGTGATCAGCCCCATCAGGAGCGCGAACAGCAGGGCGACGGCCAGGATGATGGCCAGGCACCAGTAGGGCGAGCGGGTGGAGAACAGCTTGATCCGTTCCACGGCTAGCAACGTCATGGTGGATCACACCCCTTCCGGGCTAGTCGCAACCGGTGCGGCGGCCGCGTAGGGATCGTTGACGCCGCCGGGCGGCGGGGCGCCGGGGTCCCAGTGGCTGGCGAACTCGGCCGACTGCCCGGTCAACTGCATGAAGGCCTCCTCCAGCGAGCCGCTGTGCGTGGACAGCTCATGCAGCGGGATGCCGGCGGCCGCGGCCAGCTCACCGACCTGCTCGATGGGCGTGCCGGTGACGATCAGTGCTCCGTCGACGGAATCGACCGAGATGCCGTGCGCCTGCAGCGCGGCGGTCAGCTGGCCCAGCTGCGGCGAGCGCACCCGCACCGTCGAGCTGGTCGCCGCCGAGATGAAGTCCTTCGTGGAGGCGTCGGCGATCAACCTGCCTCGTCCGATCACCACCAGGTGGTCGGCGGTCTGGGCCATTTCGGACAGCAGATGGCTGGAGACCAGCACGGTGCGACCCTGCGCGGCCAGCCGTCGCATGAAGGTGCGGATCCACAGGATGCCCTCGGGGTCCAGCCCGTTGACCGGCTCGTCGAACAGCAACACTTGCGGGTCGCCGAGCAGCGCCCCGGCCAGGCCGAGCCGCTGCTTCATGCCGAGCGAGAACTGCCCGGCGTTCTTGCCGGCGACCTCCGTCAGGCCGACCAGGTCGAGCACCTCGGCCACCCGGGAGTTGGGCAGGCGGTTGGAGCGGGCCATCCAGCGCAGGTGCGCGCGCGCCGACCGGTTCGGGTGGATCCAGTTCGCGTCCAGCAGTGAGCCGACCTTGGTCAGCGGCCGGTCCAGTGACGTGTACGGGCTGCCGTCGATCAGCGCGCTGCCGGAGGTGGGGTTGTCCAGCCCGAGGATCATCCGCATGGTGGTGGACTTGCCGGCGCCGTTCGGGCCGAGGAAGCCGGTGACGGTGCCCGGCTTGACGCTGAATGTGAGGTGGTCCACGGCCAGGGTCCGGCCAAAGTGCTTTGTCAGGTCCTGGACCTCGATCATGGGCGGGCCCCCTCGTCTCGGGCCGCCGTGCGGGCGGCGCTGGGGATGTGGTCGGTGTCGGGCACGAGTCGGGTCCCTTTCGTCACGGATCGGTGCTGTGTGCGTGGTGTTGCGGTCGGCGGGTTTCATTGTCCCGGCTCACATTGTCCCGGCCGGCTCCCTAGCGGTGACGGGGTAGCCGGGCCGATGCCCCGGGTTGGGCGGTGCCGGCGGCTGCCGGCGATCTCTAGGGTGCCCGTCACCGGCCCGTGCGTGCCACCCTGAATCGCCGCTTTCCGGGTCGAGCCGGGGTTTGCCCCGATCGGAGGCGGTGGCCCTCGTCGCTGGCGGGCGTCTGGGGCTGGGGTATCGAGGAAAATTCGCCCCTCGTGGGGATCATGGTCCGTGTTGCGCACGCGGGCCCGACCTTGATCCCCTCGAGGTGCGAATTTTGCGGCCGGATCCCGGTGCTGCCCCGCCCAGCGGCCTGCGGATGGGACGATCACGGTGATCGCCCACTTGCCCAGGAAGGAGTGCGGCATGACGGTGCCAGGGTCGGCGGCGGGCCCCCTGTCCGGCGCGGTCGCGCAGCTTGCCACCGCCCTGCTACCGCAGGTGAGCCCGCGTACCGCCGCCGGCATCCGGCAGGTGCTGGCCCGGCTGGACGGCCCGCTGCAGGTCGCCGTCGCCGGGCGTATCAAGGCCGGGAAGTCGACGCTGGTCAACGCGCTGATCGGGCGGCGCATCGCCCCGACCGATGTGGGGGAGTGCACCCGGCTGGTGACCCGCTTCCAGTACGGGACAGTCGACCGGCTCGAGGTGGTGTACGCCGACGGGCGCCGCGTGACCAAGCCGCTGGCCCCCGACGGCGGCATCCCCGCGGACCTGGGGGTGGATCTTGCCGAGGTCTCCCACCTGGAGGCGTTCCTGACCAGCGGGCTGCTGTCCGGCATCACCGTCATCGACACCCCCGGCCTGGGCTCGCTGGACGCAGACTCCGTGTCCCGCACCGAGCAGCTGCTGGGCACGGTTGGTGCCGGCCGGCATCGCGCCGAATCGGACGCGGCGGCCGCGGCATCCGAAGCGCCGGGCGGTGACGGGGGCGCCGGGGTACGCGCCGGGCCGGGCGGTGACGGGCCGTCCGCCGGAACACCCGACGATCAGCTGGACCCCGTATCCCGGATGGCGCTGGCCGGGGCGGAGGCCGTGGTGTACGTGTTCACCCAAGGGGTGCGCGCCGACGACACCGCCACCCTGGCCGCGTTCACCGCCGCGACGGCCGCCAGGGACGCGGGACCGGTCAATGTGCTGGGCGTGCTGAACAAGGCCGACACCATTCCGCCCGAATCGGTACAGGGCTGGCCGCCCGATCCTGCGGGTTTACCGGACGCTGTGGGTTTACCTGACCCTGCCGGCTCGCCGGGGCCAGCTGGCCGCGCCGGCCGCGCCGCCGACGCCGCCGACGCCGCCGGGGACCCGTTCCGGGCCGCGCAGCTGGTCGCGCAGGCCCAGGCCGCGGTGCTGCGACCGCGGGTCGCGACCGTGCTGCCGGTGGTGGGGCTGGTGGCCGAGACCATGGAGACGGGGGCATTCACCGCCGCCGATGTGGAGGCGTTGCGGGCCCTGACCGCCGTTGACCCGGCGATGTTCGGGGCGATGATGATGGCCGCGGACCTGTTCACCACGTTGGACGCACCGGTCGACGGCGAGGCTCGGCTGCGGCTGCTCGAACTGCTGGACCTGTACGGGATCGGCCGGGCCGTGGCCATGCTGCGCACCGAGCCGACCATGGGCGCCGGCGAACTGCGCCGACGACTGCTGGACGGATCGGGCCTGGCGGAACTGCGGACCTCGATCGGCGAGGTGTTCGCGGCCCGCGCCGACGGCATCAAGGCGTCCGCGGCGCTGGCGTCGCTGGCCACGTTGGCGGCGGCGAGCCCGGACTGGGCGGAGCGCCAGCGGGTCCGGGACGCGATCGAGGTACTGCTGCAGCGTCCCGAGGCGCATCAGTTCCGCATGCTGGAAGCGCTGACGCTGCTATCCAGCGGGACCGTCGAACTGCCGGCGGACCTGACCGATGAGGTGCTGCGGCTCGGCGGGTCCAGCACGCCGGAGGCGCAGCTCGGGTTGCCCGGGCGGCCACGGCCGGAGCTGATCGAGGCGGCATTGCAGCGGGCGACCTGGTGGCGAGGGCACGCGGCGTTCGGGGGCACCCCGGCGCAGAACCGGATCGCCCACGTGGTGCACCGGGCGTACTTCCTGTTGTGGCAGGAGTTGAGGGGGGCGGTGCCGTCCCCGCCGGCCGGTCAGCTGGCGGGCGGGCCGCCGCCCGCGCGGGGGTGGCGTGGGTGAGCTGGCGGCGCGGGCGCGGTCGAGGGAGCAATCGGGGCGGTGACGAGGCATCGGGCGGCGACGCGGTCGATGGCGGTGACGGCGCCGAGCGGGACCGCCGAGCGCTGATCGACCTGGTGGTGTACGCCTACGACCGGACCAGCAGTCCCGGGGTACGCGCGCGGCTCGCCGAGGGACTGCAGGGCGTCGGAGTGCGGACGATCCAGCCCGACGGCGAGCCGTTCGACGCCACCCGGCATGAGGCCGGCGGCATCGAGCCCACCGACGACGATGCGCTGCACGACCGGATCGCCGAGACCGAGCGGGCCGGGTTCCGCGACGGCGACCGGGTGATTCGCGATCCCATCGTCGTGGTCTACCGGCGACGGTAGGTTGCCGCTATGACTAGGTCGGAGATCGGGCCGGGCTCCGCCGGCCGGGCGCCGGGATTCGCGCCCGGTCGTGCCGCGCTACCCCCCGGATCGCTGGCCCCGGCCGTGGCCGGCTGGCTGCGCGGCGCCGGTGACTGGATCCGGGCCGGCGGCACCGCCGACGATCACGCCGCCGCCGACCTGCTGGCCGCCAGGCCTGCCGACCTCGGCACCCCCCGGGCGGTGATCATCGGCGAGACCAACCGCGGCAAATCCTCCCTGATCAACGCCATCCTGGGCACGCCGGCGCTGTCCCCGGTCGACGCCGGCGTCGCCACCAGCGTCTACCTGCGCTTCGCGCACGGCCAGGAGCTGCGCGCGGTGGCTCGGTTCGGCGGTGGCATGGCCGACATCGCGATCCCGCCGAACCAGCTGGCCGGCTGGGCGACCCTGCAGGGCGAGGCCGACCCCGATCTGCCTCCGCCCCGCTGGATCGATGTCACGCTTCCGGCTCCGGTGTTGCGCTCGGTCGACCTGATCGACACCCCCGGGGTGGGCGGGCTGGTCGCCGCGCACGCCGAGCTCGCCGCGGAGGCCGCCGCCTCGGCTGCGGCGCTGCTGTTCGTGGTGGACGCCTCCGCTCCGCTGACCTCGGGCGAGCTGGCATTCCTGACCGGCGTCGCCCAGCGGGTGGACACCGTGCACTTCGTGATCACCAAGACCGACGCGTACCGCGGCTGGCGGCAGATCGTCGATGCCGACCGCGCCCTGCTGGCCCGGCACGCCCCACGGTTCGCCGACGCCCCCTTTCATCCCGTGTCGGCCCGGCTGGCCCAGACCGCGGACGCGCACCCCGATCCGGCCATCGCTCAGGTGCTGCGCACTCAGTCCGGCATCGACGAGGTCCGGCGGGTGCTGACCGTCGACGTTGCCGCCCGGGCCGCCCTGCTGGCCGACGCCAACCGGATCCGCGCCGCCCTGACCGTGCTGTCCGGCGGAGTGGCCCGGGTCGCCGCGGAGCGGAACGCGTTCACCGCCGGGGCCGCACAGGTCGCCGAGCTCAAGGCCCGCCGGGAACAGCTGGTCGGCCGGCGCAAGACGGGCGGCCGCAGCTGGCAGATCACGCTGCGCGCCGAGATGCAGCGCGCTCGGCTGGAGTTGGCCAGCGAGGTCGCCAGGGAGGCCCGCGAGGCGTCCACCCTGTTCCGCGGCGCGATCGATGCGGCCGACAGTGGCGAGCTCAAGCAGATGTCGCTGCACATCGACGCCTACGCGCAGGCGATGGGCGCGCGCGCGACCGCCCGGATGGCCGACGTGATGAACCGGCTCACCCAGCGCGTGCTGGCCGAGTTGTTCCGACCGGATGAGTTGGCGATGCTGACCGCGACCCTGGCGGTGCGCTCCCCGGTGGCCGGCAGCTTTCGCTCCATGGAAACGACCCGCAGCGTGGACGAGACCATCACCGCGCTGGGGGGAGCGTCGATGGGGTTCGCGCTGTCGCACTACGCGCTGATGCCGCTCGGGCTGGTCGGGTTGGGGGTGGTGCTGACCCCGGTGTCGATCGTGCTGGGCGGCGCCGCGGCCTGGTACCTGATCCGATCGCGCAAGCGGGTCGCCGAGCGGGCACACCTCAAACAATGGCTGGGCGAGGTGCTGGGTGAGGCGAAGGCGCAGATCGACCAGGTGATCGCCGCGCAGTTCGTGGAGGCCGACCAGCAGCTCACCCTGGCGCTGGATGATGCCCTGAACCGGCAGGTGGCGGCGCTGGACGGGCAGATCGCGCAGGTCGACCAGGCGCTCAAGCTGGACGCGGCGGAGCGGACGGCACGGCTACGGGCGCTGGACGAGCGACGTGCCGCGGGGTTCTCGCTGTGCTCCTCCGGGGACGCGCTGCTGCAGCGGATCCGCGGCACGTCCCCGGTGCTGCCGCCGGTGCGACTGCCGGCCGGCCTGCTGGCGGAGGTGGCAAGGACGGCGGCGGCGAGCCAGCCGGTGACGAACCCTGCGGTAACGAATCCCGCGGTGACGGACCAGCCTGTGCCGATCCCGCCAGCGCCGATCCAACCAGTGCCGACCCCAGCCGCGGCGACCTCACCCGCGGCGACTCCGGCGACCGGTGGTGTGCCGGTCGGCGCCCCCACAACCCGGACCGTGACGACGGCGTCGGGTCGCCAGATCCTGGTGCCGGACCAGTTGCTGCGCGAGCTGCGCGGCCGGGCAGCAGAGTCCGCGCCGCCGGCCCCGGCATCGCCTGAGACCTCGTCACCGCCTGAGACCTCGTCACCGCCGGAGATCCCGGCGGTCCCGCCGCGACCGTAAATCCCCGTTCGGCTGTCGCGCGGGCGCCGGGTGTAGTTCGATGGGGAACCGGCCGCGCCGCGCCCGCGTCACAGCTGGCACTAGCCCCCGCCCGCCCCGCGGGCCCCCCGCGGGCCCTCCAAACAAGGAGCGCACCATGCACTACGACGACGGCATGGACACCCAGCCCGGCGAAGAGCTGAGCATCGGGAACCAGACCATTGGCCAGGCCAGCTACGACGTGGATGGGGACGGCGTCGCCGACTCCTACATCGTGGTCGCCGGTTCGGACGAGGTGGACGTGCTCACCGACTCCGACGGCGATGGCCAGGTCGACACCGTCTACAAGATCGACGGCGAGGGCTCGGTCGAGCAGCTCGAACCGGAGAACGGCCAGCTGGTGCAGGTCGGCACCGGGCACCTGGATGCTCAGGGTCGGATCGACATGGGCGGGTCGGGCACCGGGGACGACGGCGGATCCGGAACGGGCGGCCTCGGCGGACAGCCGCTGGGCGGTGACGGGGATCCGGGAACCGACACCGTCGGCGCGGGAGATATGACCCTGCAGGACGATGGCCAGACGGTCGACGTGGGGGCGCCGACCGTCGACCTGACCGGCGACGGGGTCAACGACACCGTGGTGCTGCACGGCACCGACGGATCCACTGTGCTGGTCGCGGACACCGATCAGGACGGCCAGGCTGACAACATCGCGCAGATCAACCCCGACGCCTCCGTCACCTTCGCCGTCCCGGACGGTCACGGCGGCTGGGTGGTGGCCGGCACCGGGCACGTCGACGCCGAGGGGAACATCACTCAGGATCCGGGCGGCGCCAGTGGGGCCCCCTACCAGCCGCCGGTCGACCTCTCGCAGGCCCAGACCACCGGGACCGACACCGGGACCGGCGCTGACACCGGCACCGGCGGGTCGACGGGTGGCGACCCGGGTACCGGCACCGGGACGGGCGCGAGCCCAGCCTCCGGCGAGGACATCACCGTGGACGTCAATGGCACGTCCTACGACCTGGGCGCCGCCACCGTGGACGCGGACGGCAACGGGTCGCCGGACACCGCGGTCGTGCAGGGCGACGACGGCACCACTCTGCTGGTGACCGACGTGGACGGCGACGGCACCGGCGACCAGATCATGCAGGTCAACCCGGACGGCTCCGTGTCGGTGCAGCACACCGACGGTTCCGGTGGCTGGCAGACCGTGGCGACCGGTCACCTGGACGCCGACGGAAACCTGGTGCTGGACCAGCAGTAGCGGCTACCCGACCCGGGCGCCGGGTGCGGGAGCGACCTCCTGCTCGGCCACCGGGTCGGCGTGGATCGGTCCGGAGGTCTGCGACAGCGGGCTCCCGTCACCGCTCCAGGTGCGCGAGATGATCTCCGCCGCAATGGACACCGCGGTCTCCTCCGGGGTGCGGGCTCCGATGCTCAGCCCGATCGGTGACACCAGGTGTGCCAGCTCGTCCTCGCCCACCCCCGCCTCGCGCAGCCGTTCCAGCCTGTCGAGATGGGTGCGCCGGGATCCCATCGCGCCGATGTAGGCCACCGGGAGCTTGAGGGCGACCTGCAGCACCGGCACGTCGAACTTCGGGTCGTGGGTGAGCACGCAGATCACCGTCCGGCCGTCCAGCGCGTCGGCGTCGATCTGGGCCTGCAGGTACCGGTGCGGCCAGTCGATCACGACCTCGTCGGCGTCGGGGAATCGTTTCTTGGTGGCGAAGATCGGCCGGGCATCGCAGACGGTGACGTGGTAGCCGAGGAAGTGCCCGATCCGGGCGACGGCGGCCGCGAAGTCGATCGCCCCGAACACCAGCATCCGGGGAGCCGGGGCGAACGCCGCCACGAACACCTGCAGCCCGGAGTCCATCCGCTCGCCGTCCAGGCCGTAGGTCAGAGTGCTGGTGCGTCCCGAGGCGAGCAGCCCCCGCGCGTCGGCGGTGACGGAGTGGTCGATGCGCTCGGAGCCGAGCGTGCCGGCGACCCGGTCCTCCCAGATCACCAGGTGCCGCCCGACCTGGTCGTCCCGACCGGCAACGATGGTGGCCAGTGCCACCCGCTCGTCGGCCTTGATCGACGCCGCCAGCTCGCCGAACTCCGGGAAGTCCGCCCGGGAGAACCGCTGGGTGAAGATGTCGATGATGCCGCCGCACGTCAGCCCGACGGCGAACGCGTCGCCGTCGGAGACGCCGTATCGGGTGAGCACCGGATCGCCGCCGTCCCGGACCGCGGTCGCGGACTCGTAGACGGCGCCCTCCACGCAGCCGCCGGACACCGATCCCACAGCGGTGCCCTCCGGCCCGACCAGCATCGCCGCGCCGGCCGCGCGGGGCGCCGACTTGAATGTCCCGACCACGGTGCCCACCCCGATCGGGTGACCGTCCTCCCACCAGCGCAGCAGATCGTCCAGCACGTCACGCATCGCGCATCACCTCCAACAGTTCCTGCAAGGTGGCCAGGGAATGCCCCGCCACGAAATGGTCAACGTGCGGCAGGGCCGCGACGATGCCCGACTGCACGGGCAGGTAGCCATCCCGGCCCTTGTGCGGGTTCACCCACACCACCGAGCGTGCCAGCCGCTGCAGCCGCGCGGTCTGCTCGGCCAGCAGGTCGACCGGGCCCCGCTCCCACCCGTCGGAGAAGATCGCCACGACCGCGCCGTGCGCCGTGCCGCGCTGCCCCCATCGGTCGTTGAACGCCTTGAGCACCTCGCCGAGCCGGGTGCCGCCGGAGAAGTCCGGGATCACCTCGGCCGCGTCGGCCAGCGCCACGTCCGGGTCCCGCTGGGCCAGTGCCCGGCTCACCCGGGACAGCCGAGTGCCGATGGTGAACACCTCGGTGGCCGCCGGCCGCTGCCGCACCAGCACGTGCGCGAAGCGCAGCAGCGCGTCGGCATAGGGAGCCATGGAGCCGGACACGTCGATCAGCAGCACCAGCCGGCGGGGCCGGCGACCGGCCCGGTGCCGGCGCGGCCGGCCGGGCTCGCCGCCGGCGGCCAGCATGGCGCGGATGGTGCGCCGCCGGTCCAGCGGCCCGCTGGCGGCAGGTTCTCGGCGACGGGAGCGCCGGGTGGGCAGGCCGGGCCGCAGCAGGGCGAGCATCGCGGCGAGCTGGGCCTTCTCGGCGGCGGTCAGCCGGGCCAGGTCGCGGTGCCGCAGTGTCTCGGCCGCGGAGGCCTTGGCCCGCACCGGAGGTGCCTGGTCCTGCTCGTCACCGCTCTCGGGGCCGTCGCCGTTGTCGGTAGCGGGCATCGGAACCGCAACCGAGGTCAGGGTGCGGCGGGGGGCTCGAGTCAGCCGGCGGGTGGCACCGGAGAAGTAGGCGGCGAACACCGCATCGTACACCGGCAGGTCGTCCGGTTCGGCGGCCATCGTGACGCGCCCGGCCCAGTACACCTCGCGCGGATCGGTGGCGTGCAGCGCGTCGACCGCGGACAGGAACGAGGCGGTGCGCTCCGGGCCGACCCGCAGTCCGGCCGCGGCCAGCGTGCGAGCGAAGGCGACCAGGATCTCGGTGCCGTCTCGGGTCGCGTCTGCGGCGAGCGCTGTCGATGGGGCCACGGTCACCAGCGCACCCCGCTAGACCAGGATCTTTTCCAGGCCGGCCGCCTGCACCCGGGCGGTGTCCTCCTGGTACTTCAGCACCGCCCCCAGGGTGATCGCCGCGACCTGCGGATCTAGCCGATCGCGGCCCAGCGCCAGCAGCGCCCGAGCCCAATCCAGCGACTCGGACACGCCGGGCGGCTTGAGCAGGTCCGACTCCCGCAGTCGGCTCACCGCCTGCGCCACCTGGCGGGCCAGCGACGCGGTGATCTCCGGCAGCCGGCGGCGCAGGATCGCCACCTCGCGCTCCAGGGACGGATGCTCCACCCAGTGGTACAGGCAGCGCCGCTTGAGCGCGTCGTGCACCTCCCGGGTGCGGTTACTGGTGAGCACCACCAGCGGTGGTGTTTCGGCGGCGATCCGGCCGAGTTCCGGGACGGTGACGGAGAATTCGGAGAGCACCTCCAGCAAGAACGCCTCGAACTCGTCGTCGGCGCGGTCGATCTCGTCGATCAGCAGCACTGCGTCCGGGGTGCGCAGCGCCGCCAGGATCGGCCGGGCCAGCAGGAACCGCTCGGAATACAGCTCCGCCTCCACGGCGGCCAGGTCTGCCGATACGTCACCGGAGACGGCCTCGACCGCCCGCAGATGCAGCACCTGACGGGGAAAGTCCCAGTCGTACAACGCCTGCGACGCGTCGATGCCCTCGTAGCACTGCAGCCGGATCAGCTCCGACCCGCGAAGTTCGGCCAGCGCGGTGGCCAGCGACGTCTTACCGACGCCGGCCTCGCCCTCCAGGAACAGCGGCCGGCCCAGCGCGTTCGCCAGAAACGCCGCGGTGCTGATCCCGGCGTCGGGCAGGTAGCCGGTGCTCTCCAGGGCACCCGCCAGCGACTCCGGATCGGAAAAAGCGCTCACCGCCCGACGATACCCCCGCGCCGGCACGGCCGGTCGGGCGCTGGACGGCACTCGCGCGGGCCGGTGCGCGTACCCCGCTCGCCGGTAGGGTGGGCGGATGCCGCACACCATCGATGTGTCGTTCACTGCACTTCCGCTGCGCGCCCTGGCCGACGCCGCGCTCTCGGCGGCACGGGCGGCCGGTGCCGAATTCGCCGACTTCCGCTTCCACCGGGTGCAGGTCGGCATGCTCACGGTGCGGGACACAGCCGTGCAGGCCAACACCGACGCCGTCACCACCGGGTATGCCGTGCGGGTGATCGCCGACGGCACCTGGGGATTCGCGGCCTCGGTGCTGGCCACCCCGGATGCGGCGGCCGACACCGCGCGGCAGGCCGTCGCCGTGGCCCGGGCGCTGGCCGGGGTGGTGTCCGAGCGGGTGGAGCGCGCCGACGAACCGGCCTATCGCGATGCGCTGTGGGTCAGCGACTATGAGATCGATCCGTTCACCGTGCCGGCCGCGGAGAAGATCGGCGTGCTGCTGGACCGCTCGGAGCGACTACTGGCCGCGGATGGCGTCACCCATACTGTCGCCAGCCTGCAGGCCGCCAAGGAAAACACCTTCTACGCCGACACCGCCGGCACCGTCACCACCCAGCAGCGGGTGCGGGTGCAGCCGGAGTTGGAGGCCATCGCGGTCGATGCCGGATCCGGCTCGTTCGAAACCATGAAGTCGCTGGCGCCGCCCACCGGTCGCGGGTGGGAGTATGTCGCCACCGGCTGGGACTTCGACGCCGAGATCCCGGTGATCGCCGGCACTCTCGCCGAGAAATTGAAGGCTCCGTCGGTGGTTGCCGGTGCCTATGACCTGGTGATCGACCCGTCCAACCTGTTCCTGACCATCCACGAGTCCATCGGGCACGCCACCGAATACGACCGGGCCATCGGGTACGAGGCCGCCTACGCCGGAACGTCTTTCGCCACCCCCGACCAGTTGGGCAGTCTGCAGTACGGCTCGCCGGTGATGAACGTGACCGGCGACCGCACCGCGCGGCATGGGCTGGCGACCGTCGGCTACGACGACGACGGGGTCGCCGCGCAATCCTGGGACCTGATCTCCGGTGGGGTGCTGGTGGGCTACCAGACCGACCGGGTGTTCGCTCGCAAGTTGGGCCTGGCGCGGTCCAACGGCTGCGCCTACGCCGACTCGCCCGGCCACATCCCGATCCAGCGGATGGCCAACGTGTCGCTGCAACCGGATCCGGCAGGGGGCTCCACCGACGATCTGATCGCCGGGGTGGAGGACGGCATCTACGTGGTCGGCGACAAATCCTGGTCGATCGACATGCAGCGCTACAACTTCCAGTTCACCGGGCAGCGCTTCTACCGGATACGTGGCGGCACGCTGGATGGGCAGCTGCGGGACGTGGCCTATCAGGCGACGACGACCGATTTCTGGGGTGCGATGGACGCCGTGGGCGGGCCCGAGACCTACGTGCTGGGCGGGGCGTTCAACTGCGGCAAGGGCCAGCCGGGGCAGGTGGCGGCGGTGTCGCACGGTTGCCCCTCGGCGAGATTCCGGGGCATCAGCGTGCTGAATGCCCGCGAGGAAGGCGGAGCGGCATGAGCGACGACGGCGACCCTACGACCGGCTTGGGAGTCCCAGGTGGCGCCATAGCGCCACCTCAGACTCACAACGCGCGGATGGCGGGGAGCGAGCGGTGACGGGGCAGACCTTGCTGACGCCCGAGCAGATCGTCGAAGCCGGTCTGGCGGCGTCGGCAACGGACGGCTGTGTCGTGGTGGTGCTCTCCTCTTCGCAGGCGAACGTGCGGTGGGCCAACAACACCGTCACCACCAACGGGGTCGCAACCTCCGTGGACTTCTACGTGGTGGCGGTGACGGGCGGTGCGGCATCGACCGTCTCCGGGTCGGCCTCCGACGCGGAGTCCGCCGCCGGTGTCGCAGCGGTGGTACGCGCGGCGGAGGAGGCGGCAGCCGCGGCCGCCGCCGGCGGCCCGGCCCGGGATGCCATGGCGCTGTTCGAGGCCGGCGCCGGCGTTGGAGCCGTGGATACCGACTTCCCCGCCGCCGCGGTGCCGACGTCCTTCGACGTCTACGCCTCGCTGCTACCCGGCCTCGCCGCGGCGTTCGACGACGCCCGCTCCGGGGAGCGAATCCTGTACGGCTTCGCGCGACACGAGCTGACCACGGTGCACCTGGGCACCTCGACCGGGGTGCGCCGGCGGTGGGTGCAGCCGACCGGAACCCTGGAGCTGAACGCGAAGTCGGCGGACCTGGCGCGATCGTCGTGGGCCGGGCTGTCGACGGCCGATTTCACCGACGTCGACGTGCTGGCCATGAGCTCGGCGTTGACCGAGCGGCTGGGCTGGGCGCGCCGCCGGGTCGATCTGCCGCCCGGGCGGTACGACACGGTGCTGCCGCCTACCGCGGTCGCCGACTTCATGGTCTACCTCGGCTGGAGCGCGGCGGCCCGGCCGGCACACGAGGGCCGGTCGGCGTTCGCGGCGGCCAGCGAACGTGGCGGCGGCACCCGGATCGGGGAGCGACTGACCGACCGGCGGCTCACGCTGTTCGCCGACCCCGGCCAGGCGGGGCTCGAGTGCGCGCCGTTCGTGCAGACGCCGCACTCCTCGGACGAGGTCACCGTGTTCGACAACGGCGCCCCGGCCGGGCGGATCGAGCTGGTCCGGGACGGGGTGATCGCGCAGCTGCTGCAGACCCGCGCATCGGCGGCCGAGTTCGACGCGCCGTTCACCCCGCCGGTGGACAACCTGATCCTGGCTGGCGGGGACGAGTCCCGCACGACCGCCGACCTGGTCGCGGGAGTGGATCGGGGGTTGCTCGTCACCTCCCAGTGGTACCTGCGCGAGGTCGACCCGATGACACTCCTGCTGACCGGTCTCACCCGGGACGGGGTGTTCCTGGTCGAGCATGGGGAGGTCACCGCGGCGGTGAACAACTTCCGGTTCAATGTGTCGCCGCTAGATGTGCTGCGCCGGGCGGTGGATATCGGCCGGACCGAGCGCTGCCTGTCCCGGGAGTGGAGCGACTGGTTCACCCGGTCGGCCATGCCGTCGATCCGGATGGAGGGCTTTCATATGTCCTCGGTGTCGAAGGCACAGTAGGTTCCGGCACCAGCGCTGAGCGATCGTGCGCGATGCGGGGCGCGGCCGGGCACCTTCGCCGGATGGGTCCTCGTCGCCCGGTTCTGAATCGATCTACTGATTCGATTCTGTGTCCGGCTCCACCATCGCCGGGCCGTTCATCGTCCTGCGGATCTGGGTAACCTTCGGACGATTCTGTGCCCACGACGCCAGTCGACCGAAGTTCCTTGGGCTCCGGACGGTTTGGCGTGAATGACCCCAGGGAGCTGGTGCCGCATGACCGCCGTTATCGATTCGACCCTCACCGTGGAAGGCTCGCCGGCGAACGACCCCGGGCTGCGCGCCTGGGTCGACGAGGTCGCCGCGCTCACCGAGCCAGACCGTGTTTACTGGGCCGACGGCAGCGACGCCGAATGGATCCGGCTCACCGATGGGCTCGTCGATTCGGGTACCTTCACCCGGCTGACGGCCAAGCCCAACTCGTTCCACTGCGCCTCCGATCCGGCCGACGTCGCCCGGGTGGAGGGCCGCACCTTCATCTGCTCCACCCGCGAGCGGGACGCCGGACCGACCAACAACTGGGTCGCCCCGGACGAGATGAAGGCGACCCTGACCGGCCTGTTCCGGGGCAGCATGCGCGGCCGCACGATGTACGTCGTCCCGTACTGCATGGGCCCCTACGACGCGCAGCCCGCGATGCTCGGCGTGGAGATCACCGACTCGCCGTACGTGGTGGTCTCCATGCGCGTCATGACCAGGATGGGCCGCCGCGCCCAGGATCTGATCGACGCCGGCGGCACCTGGGTCAAGGGGCTGCACTCGGTGGGAGCGCCGCTGGCCCCCGGTGAGCAGGATGTTGCCTGGCCGTGCAACGAGACCAAATACATCAGCCACTTCCCCGAGACCCGGGAGATCTGGTCCTACGGCTCGGGCTACGGCGGGAACGCGTTGCTCGGCAAGAAGTGCTACTCGCTGCGGATCGCCTCGGCCATCGCCCGCGACGAGGGTTGGCTGGCCGAGCACATGCTGATCCTCAAGCTCACCAGCCCGGCCGGCGAGACCCACTACGTCGCGGCGGCCTTCCCCAGCGCGTGCGGCAAGACGAACCTCGCGATGCTGGATCCGACCATCGAGGGCTGGACAGTGCAGACCCTGGGTGACGACATCGCCTGGATGCGCTTCGGCGACGACGGCCGGCTGTACGCCACCAACCCGGAATACGGCATGTTCGGCGTCGCTCCGGGCACCGGCTACCACACCAACCCCAACGCCATGCGCGCCATCGAGCAGGGCAACTCGATCTTCACCAACGTCGCGCTCGGTGATGACGGGGACATCTGGTGGGAGGGCATGACCGAACAGCCGCCCGCCCACCTGACGGACTGGAAGGGTCGGGACTGGACCCCGTCGGGTCTGGATGCCGATGGCAACGAGCTGGCCAGCAAGGGCGAGCCCGCGGCGCACCCGAACTCCCGCTTCTGCACCCCGATGACGCAGTGCCCGATCATCGCCGACGAGTACTTCCAGCCCACCGGAGTGCCGATTTCGGCGATCCTGTTCGGCGGTCGGCGCAAGACCACGGTGCCCCTGGTGACGCAGTCCCGCAATTGGCAGCACGGCGTCTTCATGGGGGCGACGCTGTCCAGCGAGACCACCGCCGCGGCGACGGGCGCCGTCGGGGTGGTGCGCCGCGACCCGATGGCGATGCTGCCGTTCATCGGCTACAACGCCGGCGACTACCTGGCGCACTGGCTGCAGGTGGGCACGAGCGCCGACGCGGCGAAGCTCCCGCAGATCTTCTACGTCAACTGGTTCCGGCGGGACGCCGACGGGGGCTTCCTGTGGCCGGGCTTCCGGGAGAACTCCCGGGTGCTCAAGTGGGTCATCGAGCGGCTGGACGGCTCGGCTCCGGCGACCGAGACCCCGATCGGGTACGTGCCCGCACCCGGGGCGCTGGATGTGGACGGCCTTGATATCACCGAGCAGGCGATCGCCGAGGCGGTGCGGGTGGACCCGGACGAGTGGCGCGCGGAGCTCCCGCTGATCCAGGAGTGGTTCGCCAAGTTCGGCGACGACCTGCCGGCGGAGCTCCGCGACGAATGGGACGAGCTGCGGACACGCCTGGGCTGACACCTCGGCCGAGCCCGGTACCGCGTGGTGCCGGGCTCGCCGCCGGGCCGTGCAGCCACCCGGCGGCGCGAGCACGCCGCGGCTCGGGCCCGATCTGCCCCGACCGTCGCGTCGGCCGGCGAGGTGGCCTCAGCACTTGCTGGCCGCGGCCCGGGCCGCCCGCTTGGCGGCCCGGCGGGCCTTGCGCCGCTTCGAGATCCGGCGCAGCAGCAACAGCACGATCAGGCTGCCGACCAGCGGCGCGAGCCGCTTGAGGACGGGCGTTCCGGCGGACTCCAGCAGGTCGATCGGCTCGGGGGAGCGGGTGTAGGCCGCCGCGTGCCGCGGGCCATCGGCGGCGGCCGCCCCGGCCGCCCCGGATCCGTTGCCAGCGGCAGCACCGTTCGCCGCGTCGGAGCGCTCGGGACCATCGGCCGAACCCACCGCCGCACCCTCGCCGCCGCCGGCGTCCCCGCCGGCCTCGTCACCGCCGGATGGCTGCCCGGCCGAGGCGCTCAGCCTGCCGGCCAGGCAGTCGGCGAACTGGCCCAGGATCTTGTTGCCGACCTCCACCATCACGCCCCGGCCGAACTGTGCGGGCCGTCCGGTGATGGTCAGGTCCGTGGTCATGGTGACCTCGGTGCGGTCCGGGGCCACCGAGGTGGCCGTGGCATTCACCGTCATCGACGCGGTGGACGCCGATCGGCTCGCGCTTCCGGAGGCCTCGATGGTCGCCCGGTGGGCCGACTCGTCGGCCTGCACGATGCGCGCCGATCCCTTGTAGGTCAGCTGGATCGGGCCCAGTTTGACCTTGACCGACCCGGTGTACTCCTGGCCGTCCGCGCTGGTCAGGGTGGCTCCGGGGAAGCAGGACGCGACCTGCTGCATGTCCAGCAGCGACGTCCATGCCTGATCGATGCCGACGGGCACCTCGAAGCGGTGTTCCAGTTCCATGGCAACCTCCAGCGCGATCGGGGTCTCCCGACCGATCCTAGGGGCCGCCGTCGGGCCGGGCCTCGGCAAGGCCCCTTCCAGGCCTTGCGCACACGCCTCGGCCCGGCCTCGCGCGCGCCCCGGCAAGGCCCGCCAGCGCCCCCGGCGGAACCCGACGAGCCCGCCCCGACCCGGTCGCTGTGGCCCCGCCCGGCGGTCGACGGGGCCACAGCGAGCGGCCGTGGTGGGATCCGACCATCGGACCCCCGACGATCGGGGCACCGTGACGTCGTACTCCGCGGCGATTCGTGTCAGGATCGTCATCAAGCCGCGCCGGCATGACCTGCGGTCGCGGTGAGCGTCTCAGCGACGCGCACCCCGTCACCGCTGACGGACTGACCCGGGCGCAGGACACCGGCCGGTCCGCGGCGCGCCCGGAGACCCGGCGATCCCGGGGCCGGGCGACGAGCGAAGGAGTCGTGATACATGGCACCCGAACGGTGGATCACCAGCCCGAGGTCGGCGCCGGACCCGGGCGGACCCGGTTCGGCCGCGGTCCCGTCGGCGTCGCAGATGGTGGCCGGACTGCGAGCGACCAGCCAGGGAGAGGGATTGGTCGAGCTGCTGTCCCCGGAGGGTGTGCTGACCCCGCACCCGGACTTCCCGCTGGAGGTCACGCCGGAGTTGCTGCAGGGCCTGTACCGGGACATGGTGCTGGTCCGGCGGTTCGATCGGGAGGCCAACGCCCTGCAGCGCCAGGGCCAGTTGGGCATCTGGGTGCCGCTGCTGGGTCAGGAGGCCGCGCAAATCGGGGCCGGTCGGGCGATGCGCCGCCAGGACATGGCCTTCCCCTCCTACCGGGAGCACGGCATCGCCTGGTGCCGGGGCATCGACCCGACCGAGCTGCTGGGGATCTTCCGCGGCACCGACCACTCCGGATGGGACCCGAAGGCGACCGGCTTTCACGACTACACCATCGTCATCGGCAACCAGGCGCTCAATGCCACCGGCTACGCGATGGGGCAGCGGTTCGACGACAAGGTGGGCTCCGGGGATCCCGAGGTCGACGAGGCCACCATCGTGTTCTTCGGCGACGGCGCCACCAGCCAGGGCGACGTGCACGAGGGGATGGTCTACGCGGCGGCGTTCGACGCCCCCGTGGTGTTCTACTGCCAGAACAACCAGTGGGCCATCTCGGAGCCGGTGGAAAAGCAGACCCGGGTGCCGCTGCACAAGCGCGCCGGCTCCTACGGCTTCCCGGGCATCCGGGTGGATGGCAACGACGTGCTGGCGTGCCTGGCCGTCACCCGCTGGGCGCTGGACGAGTGCCGCTCCGGCAACGGCCCGGTGATGATCGAGGCCTTCACCTACCGGATGGATGCGCACACCACCTCGGACGACCCGACCCGCTACCGGCTGGCCGACGAGACCGAAGCATGGAAGATGTTCGACCCGATCGAGCGGGTCCGGGTGCACCTGACGCGCACCGGTGCGGCCGACGAGGCGTTCTTCGACTCCGTGCAGGCCGAGGCCGACGAGTTGGCCGCGCGGTTCCGGGCGTTCACCGTCGCCATGCCCACCCCAGGGCCGGAGCGGATGTTCTCGCACGTGTACTCCGCCCCGCACCACCAGATCGAGCGGCAGCAGGCCGAGTACCTGGACTATCTGGCCGGGTTCGCTGACTCGGATCCGGGCGGCGGTGCCGGTCATGCTGCCGGTCTTGCTGCCGGCGCGGCGGCCGCAGGAGGTGCGCGATGAGCGATACGGCGGTGACGACGACGGCCGGGACGGCGGCGGGAACGACTGGGGCGGTGACGGGGCAACAGGCGGGCGCCGGGTCCGACAAGACGACCTCGGTGACGATGGCCAAGGCCCTGAACATGGGGCTGCGTGCCGCCATGGAGGCCGATCCGAAGGTGCTCGTCATGGGCGAGGATGTCGGCAAACTGGGCGGGGTCTTCCGGATCACCGACGGGCTGCAGAAGGACTTCGGCGAGCACCGGGTGCTGGACACCCCGCTGGCCGAGTCCGGCATCATCGGCACCGGGGTCGGCTTGGCGCTGCGCGGCTACCGGCCGGTCTGCGAGATCCAGTTCGACGGCTTCGTATTCCCCGGCTTCGACCAGATCATCTCCCAGGTCGCGAAGGTGACCTATCGCTCCCAAGGCGTGTGGTCGATGCCGATGGTGATCCGGATTCCGTTCGGCGGCGGCATCGGGGCGGTCGAGCACCACGCGGAGTCGCCGGAGTCGCTGTTCTGCCACATCGCCGGGCTGCGGGTGATGGCCTGCTCCACCGCTGGGGATGCCTACTGGATGATCCAGGAGGCCATCGCCTGCCCGGATCCGGTGGTGTTCTTCGAGCCCAAGCGCCGCTACTGGGAAAAGGGTGCGCTGGACACCTCGGCCCGACCGGAGACCGTTGTCTCCTCGGTGGTGCGCCGGCCCGGAACCGACTGCACCGTCGTGTCGTACGGGCCGTCGATGCCGGTGCTGGCCAGGGCCGCCGATGCCGCGGCCGGCGAGGGCCGGTCGCTGGAGATCATTGACCTGCGGTCACTGTCCCCGCTGGATCTGGAGCCGGTGCTGGAGTCGGTCCGCAAGACCGGTCACCTGGTGGTGGTCTCCGAGGCGCCGCGCGAATCGTCGATCACCTCGGAGATCGCCGCGCGGGTGACCGAGGAGGCGTTCTACTCGCTGGCCGCCCCGGTGCTGCGGGTGGCCGGCTTCGACACCCCCTACCCGCCCAGCCGGATCGAGGAGGAGTACCTGCCCGATCTGGACAAGGTGCTCGACGCCGTCGACCGGTCGCTGGCCTACTGATCGGGACTGGGATATGACAACCACATCGAGGCTGCAAACCTTCACCCTGCCGGATGTCGGCGAGGGCCTGACCGAGGCCGAGATCCTGTCCTGGCACGTGAATGTCGGGGACATGCTCGAGGTCAACCAGATCATGGTGGAGATCGAGACCGCCAAGGCCGCGGTGGAGCTGCCCTCGCCGCATGCCGGTCGGGTACACAAGCTGCTGGTCGAGCCGGGGGTGACGATCGAGGTCGGTACGCCGATCATCCAGATCGACACCGATCCGGACGCAGGGCCATTGGACGGTGACGAGGGCTCCGGCGTCGGGCCCGCTGCCGGCGACGGCACGGGCGGTGGCGGCGCCAAGATCGGCGAGGCGATGGCGGACGGCCGAGTGGCGACCCTGGTCGGCTACATCGCGGCCGAGTCGGGCATGGCACGGCGGCCGCGCAGATCGCGGGTCGGTGGCGGAGCCATGACCGGTGAGCCCGGTGGCGCGGCGTCCAGCGGCGGTGCGGCGCCCGGCGGGTTCGGCGGCGGGGACCCCGTGAACGCCGGCTTGCGTTCTGCTCCGTCCGGCGGAGCAGAACGCAAGCGTGGTTCTGACGACTCCGTGCCCGACTCGGCCGGTGCCGCTGACGCGCGCTCGGGAGTCGCTGCGTCTGGCGGGTCAAGTGCAGGGTCTGCGCCGGCCGGTACCGTCGCCGGACTCGCGCCGCTGGCCACCCCGCCGGTCCGCAAACTGGCCAAGGACCTGGGCATCGACCTGCGCTCCGTCACCGCGACCCGGGCGGACGGCGTGATCCGCCGCGCCGACGTGCAGGCTGCCCACGCCGGCGAAGCGGCGATGTCCCGCGTCGACGACCTGTGGGGTGGACCTGCGGGCACCGGCGGCTCCGAGGGCGGCGCGCCCGCCCGGTCCGGGGTGATCGAGTACGACCCCGCGAGCCGGCAGACCCGGGTGCCCGTCAAGGGTGTGCGCAAGATGACGGCCGCCGCCATGGTGACGTCCGCCTTCACCGCGCCGCACGTCACCGAATTCCTCACCGTCGATGTCACACCCATGATGAAGCTGCGGGAGCGGCTGCGCGTCAGGCCGGAGTTCGCGGAGGTTCGGCTCAGTCCGCTGGTATTCGCCGCCCGCGCGGTGTGCCTGGCCGCGCGCCGCACGCCGGAGGCGAACTCGGTGTGGGTCGACGGCGCGGACGGCGGCACGGCCGAGATCGTCTACCAGCAGTACGTGCACCTGGGCATCGCCGCGGCCACGCCCCGAGGGCTGATCGTGCCGGTGATCCGGGACGCCGACCAGCTCGACCTGCTCGGGCTCGCACGGGCGCTGGGCGAGCTCACCACGACCGCCCGCTCCGGCAAGACCGCGCCGGCGGACATGACCGGCGGAACGTTCACCATCACCAACGTGGGCGTGTTCGGCGTCGACACCGGAACCCCGATCATCAACCCCGGGGAGTCCGCGATCCTGGCGCTTGGCTCGATCAAGGACGCTCCCTGGGTGGTGAACGGGAAGCTCAAGGTGCGCAAGGTGTGTCAGCTTGCGCTGTCGTTCGACCACCGGGTGATCGACGGGCAGCAGGGCTCGCAGTTCCTGGCAGACGTGGGCGCGCTGCTCGCGGACCCGGCGCTGGCGATCACGTACTGACCGCCGCCCGGCTCGAGTGCCCCACGCGGCGCTCCGTGCGTGCAGCGCCGTGCCCTGCTGTGCTGGTCCTCCGCCCACCCGGGTCGGGATTTCTGGGGCGGATGCTCTTAACAGGAGCGCAGGCGACCCGGCATGGTAATCCTCACTGTCACCGGTGACATAGCTGGGCCGGTGAGTGAGTACCGGGCGACGGAGTTGTCGGCTCCGGGCCGCAGTCCCGACACCTGCGGCCCGGAGTGAACCGTCGATCGCGCGACGGTCGTTCAGCGCCGGTGGTGCCGTGTCGTCGCGGCCGGTTCGGCCCACCCATGGTGATAGCCGTTGTAAGGCAACACCTTGGTGCAAGAACTTCTTGACCAGGTCTTGACATCGCACCGTGCTACCCGTCACGCTTGGGTCAATGTTACCGGTGACATCCGTCGGATTGTCGATCGGCCGACGTGGTTCCTGCACGGCGCCGCTGTCGCCGAACACGACGGGGTGATCTGGGTCAGTTGGGAGAACGGGCTCAAGGACGAAAACAGCCAATACGCCATGCAGCGCGGCCGCTATTCCACCGACGGCGGCCAGACCTGGTCCGCCCCGGTGGTGATCGGGCCGGACCCGGACTGGCAGGACGATCCCGCCGACCCGGACGGCCTGGGCACCAACGGGCCGCTGGCCCGCAGCCACGGTGCCTTCATCCAGAGCGACGGGCACCTGTACGCATTCGTCACCACCTTCGGGCCCGGTAACGGCACCGCGACGTTCAAGTCCGGTCTGCATGCCGAACTGTGGGTGGTCGACGAGACCGACCACACCTGGTCCGAGGTCAACCCGAACGTGCTGGACAACGTGTGGCCGCTGGAGCCACCGCGCAAGATGGCCGACGGCAACTACATCGTCGCCGGCGTCACCAAGGACTACGGCCCGGTGGTGGCGATCAGCCACGGCGACAACATCACCGAGCAGTGGGACACCGTCGTGCTGCCCGATGCCCGATCCACCGAGGGATCGACCACGTTCCACTACACCGAGGCCGCCACCTGGGTCGACGGATCCACCGTCACGGTGGTGCTGCGCAATCAGGTCACCGAGCAGCACTACCGGGCCGCCGGCGTGGCGATCAGCCACGACTTCGGGCGGACCTGGGACTTCGGATCGTATGTCAACGATGTCGACCTGGACCGGATCGTCGCCGTCCCGGAGAGGGAGAGCAACCTCCCGCAGACGCCGGCCAACATCTTTGTCGGAACCCTGTCCACCGGGCAGCGCTACCTGATCGGCAACATCGCCAGCCGGGCCACCATCAACATCCTGGTCTCCCGGCCTGGCGAGAAGATGCTCAGCCACTCGTTCCTCATTCAGGGCGACGCCAGCCAGCGACCGCAACTGTTCCCCGGGGGCGCCAAGGGTCCGCAGTTCAACCAGCCCTACGCCATCGAGCGAACCGAGTCGGACGGCAAGAACTACCTGTACGTGGTGTATTCCGACGCCAAGGAACGCGCGGAGTTCGTCAAGATTCCGGTGGCCTCGCTGCAAACCGAACGTCCGGCGCTAGCCTCCGTGTCGCTGCCGACGCACCTGATGGTGCAGCCGGGTGGGACGGTGACGGTGCCGGCGTCGCCGGCGCGTGTCGATGGGGTGCCGCTGGATGTGCGTCTGGCGACAGTCACCTATCACACGGATCGGCCGGACCTGGTGAGCTTCGACGGGGACGCGGCGACGGTCTCGCAGGACGCGTCAAGCCTGCCTGGTGTGACGGTGTGGGCCGACGTCTCGTTCGGCGGCCGGACCATCACGTCCCCGGCGGTGACGATCCATCTGCAGCCCACCGATGTCCATGCCAACAACCCCTTCTTCGACGATCTGGCGTGGGCGATCACCCATGGGATTGCGCAGGGCTATCCGGACGGCACCTTCCGCCCGCTGCAGCAGGTCAGCCGCGGCAGTGGGCGGCCTTCGTGTGGCGAATGGCGCACCCCGGCCAGGCCGACCCCACCTGCGATCCCGAGCAGGACCGGGCGTTCGATGATGTGCCAGCCGGGCAGGAACTATGCGGGGTGATCGAGGCATTGGCCGCCGAGGGCGTCACCGGCGGGTATCCGGATGGCACGTTCCGACCCGACGGCGTCATCAGCCGGGGCCAGTTGGCCGCGTTCCTGTATCGCTGGTTGCATCCAGGCGGCGCGGACGCCGAGTGTGCAGGGCCGTACCGTACGTTTGTTGATGTGCCGGAGTCGATGGTGCTGTGCGGCGATGTGGAGTGGCTGGCCGCCTCCGGGATGACCCGTGGTTTCCCGGACGGGACGTTCCACCCGGACGATGCGGTGACCCGGCAGTCCGCGGCGGCCTTCCTGCACCGCACCGTCGCCCTGCAGGCCGACCTGCAGCCCGGCTGATATCCGCCGCGCGGGGCGCCGTCCGGCACCGGCGCCCCGCGGCGGAGACGCACCACGCGGGGAGACTCCCCGCGGCGAGGAGGGAAGGCTGGTCATGGCGCTTCCGTTCGTCCGGAATCCCGGTGACACGGGCGATATCGTGGCCCGGTCGCTGGCGGGCTTCGTGTCCGCGAACGCCGACATCGTGGAGTTGAACACGGATCCGGTCTTCGTCCGGGCGCTGCACCGCAGCCCGGCCCGGCGTGTCGGCCTGGTCAGCGGGGGAGGCTCCGGGCACGAACCGATGCACGCCGGCCTGGTCGGGCGGGGGATCCTGGATGCCGCCGTTCCGGGCGCCGTCTTCGCCTCACCGCACAACCGGCAGGTGTATCGGGCCAGTCAGGCAGCGGCGGGCCCCGGCGGCGTGCTGCACATCGTGAAGAACTACACCGGGGACCGGATCAACTTCGGTATCGCCGCCGAACGGCTGGCGGGCGACGGGATTCCGGTCGCCCGGGTGCTGGTGGACGACGACCTGGCCACCGACGACGCCGATGCGCGCACCGGGCGCCGCGGCACCGGGGCGACCATCATCGTGGAGAAGCTGCTCGGCGCCGCCGCAGACGAGGGCCTCGGGCTGCCGGAACTGGCCGAGTTGGGCGGCCGGATGGTCGCGCACTCGCGCAGCATAGCGGTGGCGGCGAGCGCCCAGACCGCGTTCGGCACCGGCCGCGCGGCGTTCGACATCCCGCCGGAGGAACTGGAATACGGCGTGGGCATCCACGGTGAGCGGGCCAGCCGCACGGTCCCCCGCCCGGGCCTGGACAGCCTGATCGAGCAGATGGTCGGCGAGGTGGTTGACGGATGCCCACCGGGCCGGCAGGTGCTGGTGCTGTTGAACGGGCTCGGCGGCACCACCTCGCTGGAGTTGCACCACGTATATGCCGGCGTGGTGGAGGCGCTGCAGGGACGCGACCGGCGCATCGCCGGTTCACTGGTGGGCACCTACACGCCGGCCCTGGACATGCACGGATTCTCCGTCACCGTGACGGTCGCCGACGATCCCGACTGGCGGCGCTGGTGGCGGGCGCCCGCCTGGACGGCCGCGATCCGAACTCAGGGGGAGCCCACATCATGCTGATCGCAACCTATCTCGACGGCGCACGGCGTGCCCACCGCGCATTGACCGAGTGGGATCAAGCGGCCGGTGACGGCGACTTCGGCGACAACCTGCGCAGCGGGTTGCAGGCGGCCGCCGACCGCATTTCGGATGGTGCCGGCCTGGCGGAGCAGCTTCGGGTGGCGGCCGACTGGTTCCTGGACGAGGTCGGCGGCACCAGCGGGCCGCTGTTCGGGCTGCTCTTCGATGCCATGGCGCGTCGGGTCGGAGCCGGACCCGGCTCGGGCCCGGACACCAATTCCGAGGCGGCGCCCGGATCCTGCGTCGAGTCCGGCGATGACGAGGACAGGGCACTGATCGACGGGCTGGCCGACGGCACGGCCGCGATCATCAGGGTGGGCGACGCGCGAGTCGGCGATCGCACCATGGTAGACGCGCTCCAGCCGACCGTGGCGCACCTCCGGAGTGGGCGTGGGCGGGTGGACTGGGCCGAGGCCGCTCGCGTCGCCTTGCAACACGCCCGGCAGACGGCCGAGATTCGAGCCCGAATGGGACGCGCCAGCTATCTCGGGGAGCGGGCCATCGGCACGCCCGACCCCGGCGCGATGGGGGTTGCGCTGCTGTTCTGGTCGCTCGCGCACACCCGCGACCCGAACGGTGCGGCCGAACTGACCTCCCCGGCCGACTGGGGATAGCACGTCGAACGAGGAATCCCACCGCCAATTCAACCTCAGGTATTGACAGTGACGGCGGTTCGGTTCACTCTGTCATCGGACAGTGTCACCGGTGACATCATCGCACCAGCAGCGACGGCACAGGCCCGTCGCTGTGTCGATGGCGTGCTGTGTCGATGGCTGCGAGCGCGGGCCGATGGCGAGCGGACAACTATCAGATGCCAGGGCCGGACGGGTAGGGAGCACAGACCGGGGTGATCGTGGACGTGTCGTACGGATGGCGGGCACGATGACCGTGTCGGCACCCGGTGCCGCTCGGCTCGGCCGGCCCGGTGCGGCGCCATCCGGTGTGGGCGGCGGACCCGTCCTCCACCGACAGCGCAGCTGGCGCCGAGAATCCTGGTGGTTCTTGGCGTTCGCGCTACCGAACTTCATCTTCATCGCCGTGTTCGCATACTGGCCGGTCATCTACAACGCCTACCTGTCCCTGCAGGACTGGAACATGATCAGCCCGGACATGGAGTTCGTGGGGTTGGCCAACTACGCCGACGTCCTCGGGTCGGCGGATTTCCGCTGGGCGCTGGTTCGTACCGTCATTCTCACCGGGGGCGTGACCATCCTGGCGCTGGTCCTGGGCCTTGCCGTCGCGATGCTCCTGGGCACCAGGTTCATTGGCCGGAATCTCACCCGCACGGTGGTATTTGCGCCCTACGTGGTGGGTAGCGCCGCCGTCGGCACCATCTGGCTGTTCGTCTTCGATCCCAACTTTGGGCTCTTCCGGGCCCTGCTGGCTCCCTTCGGTCTGACGAGCCCCAATTGGATGGACGACTCGGCGTGGGCCCTGCCCGGCCTCATGATGGTCGAGGTCTGGCGATACACCGGCTTCGTCGCGATCATCTACATCGGCGCGCTGACCGGAATTCCCAAGGACCTGATCGAGGCCGCCGTGATCGACGGTGCCAACGGCTGGAAGCGGTTCCGGTCCGTGACCCTCCCGTTGCTCATGCCGATCACGTATTTCCTCGCCATTATCATGGTCACGACGGTGTTCCGCGGCTACGACCTGATCGCCGTGATGACCGGCGGCGGCCCGGCCGGGGCGACCACCACCTTGGGCTGGTACATCTACCAACAGGGATTCGACTACAACAATGCAGGTGCTGCCGGTGTCGGCGGCATCGTGATGTTCATCGTCCTGCTGGGGATCACCGGGATCCAGTCGCGCCTGATGCGCAAGGGGGTGAACTACGAGACGTGACCGAGGTCCACTATCGGCCGGAAAGCACGCCGTCGTCATCCGATCGCCGACGCGTCCGTGCTCTGCACTCCCTGGCGGGCGTCCTGACGCGCTACCTGCTGGCCCTGATCTGCGCGGCCGCATTCGCGATACCACTGTATTGGCTAGCCATCTCGTCGCTCAAGCCGACCTCCGACATCTTCACCTTCCCGCCGGACTGGATCCCGCTGCATCCGGACCTGGGGAATTTCGTCCGCGCGTGGCGATCGGCGCCGTTCGCTCGGTACACCCTCAACTCGGTGATCACCGCGGTCGTCGGTACCGCCGGCGAGGTGTCCACGGCGTGCCTGTGCGCCTACGCCTTCGCTTACCTGCACATTCCGGGCAAGCGAATCCTGTTCGGGATCCTGCTGGGCGCCATGATGATTCCGGGCAGCGTGACCCTCCTGCCCAACTTCCTGACCGTCTCCGACCTCGGCTGGAACAACACCTACGCCGGATTGATCGTCCCAGGATTCGGCTCGGTCTTCGTGACCTTCCTGATGCGTCAGCACATGCTCGGCCTGCCACGCGAGATTCTGGAGGCCGCGGAACTGGAGGGCGCCGGACACCTGCGCAAGCTGTGGTCGGTGGTGCTGCCGCTGTCTCGTCCAATGCTGATCACCGGCGGCCTGATCACCTTCATCTACAAGTGGAACGAGTACATCTGGCCGCTGGTCGTGACCAACACCGACGACATGCGCACCCTGCAGATCGGCCTGGTCTTCACCCAAGCCACCGAGAACGGTGCGGACTGGGGAATCGTCATGGCCGCGACGGCGTTCGTGGCGGGCCCGATGCTGATCGCGTACTTCGTGGCCCAGCGGCACATCGTCGCGGGCGTCCTGCAGGGAGCAGTGAAGTAGTCCACTCTGGCCCATCCATCACCATCGGAGGATCCCATGCAACAACAGCACCGCACCGTCGACCGCCGCACCCTGCTCAAGGCGGGTGGCCTGCTGGCCGGAGCATTCGCACTGGCCGGATGCTCGTCCGGAGGCGACGGCTACGCCCAACCCAAGGGGGACGTTCCAAAGCAGTATGCCGACCGGGTGCGGGTCGTGCTCTGGTCGCCATTCCCCGCCAACATGCAAAAGCCGATCAACAAGATGGTCTCGGACTTCAACGAATCGCAGTCCGACATCTATGCGGAGTCGCAGTACTTCAAGGACCACGCGGAGGTCCAGGCCCAGTTGCAGCGCGGGCTGCAGGCCAAGACCATTCCGGACCTCGCCGTGATCGACGCCGTCTCCTGGAGCCAGTTCCTGTTCAGCGGTGTGCTGGAGCCGATGGACGAGTATCTGGACAAGTTCGGCGTGGAACGGTCCGACTACGCGGACGCGTTCCTGAAGGAGGGCCTGCGAAACGGCAAGCTGTGGTGGTTGTCGTTCAGCCGCACCTGCGCGACGTTCTACTACAACAAGGATGCCTTTGCCCAGGCCGGCCTGCCCGACCGGGCGCCGCAGACCTGGGATGAGCTGCAGGAATGGGGGCCGGAGCTGTCGAAGCTCACGTTCCAGGGAAAGCACCCGAAGGTGCACACCAAGATCGAGGACCTGGTCAACTGGACCTACCAGGGGGTGGCATGGGCCTGGGGCGGTGCCATATCCAAGGGACTGGACGTGACGGTTGCGGACAAGGAGGCGGTGGCCGGGGCGCAGTGGCAGCGGGACTTCATCACCAAGGGCATGGCCGAGCAATCGAACAATGCGGCGGTAGACTTCTACAACCAGCAGGCCATGACCATGATCAGCTCTGGTGGGGCGATGAACTCCATTGCGGAGCAATCGAAATTTGAGCTCGGCGTCGGGACCGTACCCAAGCAGGTGGCACAGGGCACTCCGACCGGCGGCGCCGGCATCTCGATTCTCGCCGGCGCCCCGAAGGAGCGGAAGGAGGCGGCGTTCCAGGTGCTCAAGTACCTCACCGCACCCGAGCAGTCCGCCTACTTCTCCACCTCTACCGGCTATCTTCCGGTGAGCAAGGGTGCGGTCGACACGGCGCTGATGAAGAAGTACATCGATCAGAATCCGTCCTATCAGGCGCTGATCGACGAGCTGAAGGTTGCCCGGCAGTGCGACGACGTGCTGGTGCAAGTCCCGGGTGCGTATGCGGAGGTGCTCTCGTCGATCCAGAAGGTGTACCAGGGGGGCGGCGAGGCCGCGAGTATTCTCGGCGAGCTGCGGGACTCACTGAACCAACTGGTCGACAAGGTGAAGCCCTCCATCGACAAGTGGCAGCAGGGCGCGTGAAGAGTCGGCAACCCTTGTGGGATCCGGACACTCCCGTGCCCGCCCGGGGGGACCTGAGTCCGCTGGAGCGTGTCCGGATCAGCGCGATTCGGCCGCACTCCGGGCGCTCGTTCGTGCACGGCGCGTCACTGCTCATACAGGGCTCCGAGATGTGGTGCTCGTTCGCCTGCAACGAGGGCGCCGAAAACTCCGACACCGAGACCGCCCGGATGCGTCGCAGCCCGGACGGCGGACGGACCTGGACTCCCGACGAGATGATTGCCGGGCCCGGGCAGGGGGTCGGGACGAGTCACGGCGTCTTTGCGCGCACCGCCAGCGGCGACGTGGTGACACTGCTGGGCACCGTTGCCGACGGGATGGTGGGCATCTCCACTCGACGATGCACCTATCAACCGCAGACGCGCACCTGGGGCGAGCCGGAATGGGTGGCCGACGGATTCTGGCCGCTACAGGAGCCGCTGCTCACCGCCAGCGGTCACCTGGTCCTGGCCGGTGTGTGGAAGTCCGACCACCTGCCGTATCTCCCGCTCGCCGCCGCGCCGCCGGCCGTGCTGATATCCACCGACCCCGACCTGGGCCGCTGGCGCATGGTGGTGCCGTACGTGGCCTGCGACAGGCCCTACTGGGGTGAGTCCTCGGTGCTGGTCGATGGTGACCGGCTGTTGCTGGTGGCGCGGTCCAGCAAGCAGGTCGGCTACCTGCTGGCCGGATGCAGCGATGACGGTGGGCAGTCCTGGTCGGCGATGCGGGTGAGCGATATCCCCTTCACCTCGTCCAAGCCGCACATCGGCAGGCTGTCCTCGGGCGTGCCCTACCTGATCGGAACGAGCTATGCCGGCGTGACGGGGGAGCGATCCGTGCTCACGATCAGCCTCGGTCGGCCGGGGAGCCGCACATTCGGACTGACGCGCGTGATCCGCTGGGCGGACCAGCCGTCCGAGCCGGATTCCGCCATCACCGGGGCGCTGTCCTACCCACACGCCGTCGAACACGAAGGTACCTTGCACGTCGCGTATTCGAACGATGGGGGCCGAGGGATGAACCTCAACGGCCTGGAGCTGGCATCGCTGGACGTGCGCGAGCTCACGGACGCTGCTGCTGCGCTGGTCCGGTAGCGGCGTCTCCCGCCGTCGGCCGGATGGTCGGCGAAAAGCCGCGTTTCGTGCACCGTGAAGTATTGACAAGCGGTGGCTGCTGAGTCATCGTAAGAATGTCACCGGTTACATCATCAAGAAGTGTCACCGATGACATGTCGCGCGCGACGGTCTCCGCAGGGGCGCGTCGCACATCCCAGGAATAGGAGTACTCGATGACAGTGGACCTTGCGGGCATCATCCCGCCGCTGGTCACTCCCTTCGACCGGGACGGCAACGTCCGGGCCGACGCACTGCGGGCCGAGGTGCGGCTGCACCTGGATGCGGGCGTGCACGGCATCTGCGTCACCGGCAGCACCGGAGAGGGCGCCGCCCTGACGCCGGAGGACTCGGTGCAGGTGGCCAGGGCAGCGGTCGCTGAGGCCGGCGGCAGCGTCCCGGTGATCTCGGGCATCATCCGGGACTCCACCAGGGACGTGGTGCGGTACGGGCTGGCGCTGAAGGAGGCGGGCGTCGACGCGCTGCAGATCACCCCGGTGCACTACCTGTTCAAGCCGGACGAGGAGACCACGTTCGGGTACTTCCGGGAGCTGGCCGACGAGATCGGGCTGCCGATCGTGATCTACAACGTGGTGCCGTGGGCCACGATCGAGCCGCGCACGTTGGCGCGCATCATGAACGAGGTGCCGCTGGTAGTGGCCGTCAAGCAATCTGGCGGCGACATCCACGCGCTGTCCGAGCTGCTGCAGCTGGGCCCGACGGGTGGCCGCGTGCTCACCGCCATCGATGACCTGCTCTACCCGTCCTTCGTGTTGGGCGCGCAGGGCGCCGTCGCCGCCACCCTGACCGTGGTTCCCCAGCTGTGCGTGCAGCTCTGGGACGCGTACCGTCGCGACGACCACCAGGCCGCACTGGACCTGCACAACCGGCTGCTGCCGGTGTGGCAGGCGATTTCAGGCCCGAACATGCCGGCCCGCATCAAGGTCGCGCTGGCGCTGCAGGGCCGGGACGGCGGCGCGCCGCGCGAACCGATGAGCCCCGTCAGCGAGGCGGAACGCGCCGGTCTTGTCGCGGCGCTGGAACACGCGGGGGTGGTGCCGGTCGCTGCTGGTTGAGCCGAGTTCCACCACCGCACCGGGTGCGGTACCGGGTGATCACTGAGAACCTGAACAGCTACAGGATGGAGTGCACACGAGATGGAACAGCAGACAAGCTCCGGGCCGGATCCCGAGGGCCCGGTCACGCCGTCCGCGTCGCCGGTATCGCGGCCGATGTCCCGGCGGACGGCGCTGCGCTGGTCGGGCGCTGCACTGGCAGCCTTGGCAGCCCCCGCGGCGCTGGCCGCCTGCGGCTCGGACGGCTCCGGCGGTTCGGACGGATCAGCCGGCGGAACCGGCAAGACCAGCAGTGACGGGGGCACTGGAGGCGCCGACCGCGCTCCGTCGGGTGCGTCGTCTGCGTCACCACCCGCCAAGAGTGGCTCCGGCGGCGGTTCCGGCAAGACCGTGTCGATCTGGCTGATGAAGTACTACGTCGACGCGGCCAATGCCGTGATCGAGGAGGCCGCCAAGGCGGCCGGCCAACAGGGCGGTTTCGATGTGGACATCCAATGGTTCCCATTCGACGCCACCACCTATAGCAAGTGGGCCGCCGCCGTGGAGGCCAAGCAACTACCGGACATCGGCATGCCCAACGGCTACCCATCGCAGTACTGGGCCATGGGCAAGCTGGTCGACCTCACGGACCTGTCCAACGAGATCGCTCAGGATGGCGGCGGGTGGTACGACTACGTCGAGGACTACCAGACCGTCGACGGCAAGAAATGGTGGATCCCGCTGTTCAACGAGCTCGCCTTCGGCCTGTACCGCAAGGATGTGTTCGAGGCCAAGGGCATCACCGCGCCGATCACCGGTCTGGACGATCTGGTGGCCGCGGCCACCGAGGTGACGGACCCGTCCAAGAAGATGTGGGGCATGGGAATGGCCATGGCCTACGGTGACTGGCCACACAACCTGCCGCCCGTGATGTGGGATTTCGGTGCCAGCCTGCAGGATACCAAGGGCAACATCGTCTCCGGCTCGGACGAGTTCGTCGACGCGATCACCTGGTACACCAACCTGTATCTCAAGGACAAGGTCACGCCGCCCGGCGTCACCAGCTGGACATCGGCCAGCAACAACGAGTTCTACGCCGCCGGCCAGATCGCGTTCTGCTCCAACACCGGCAGCATCATCGCCAGCCTGCGCGCCGACCACCCCGACCTGCTGGACAACACCGTCACCAGCGCGTGGGGCCAGCGGGGCGACAGGGGACCCTACAGCGTGTCCAACCTCCCGGCGGTGTTCATCACCAAGGACTCGCAGTTGCAGGACGAGGCCAAGCTGGTCATCAAGACCATCATGAGCAAGGAATACCGGGGGAAGTTCCTGATCGCCGCCAACGCTAACTTCCTGCCGGTGCTCAAGGACGATGTCTCGATCTCATTCTTCTCGGAGAACGACCTCAACAAGCACATCGTCACCGACATCCTGCCCAAGGCGCAGACCCGGTGGTGGCCCGCCCAGGCCACGCCGACCTTCTCCGAGGTGGACAGCCAGCAACTGTGGGGCACCCTGCTGCAACGCATCACGGCCCAGGGCTGGACACCGCGCAAGGCCGTCGACGAGTTCACGGAGGCCGCGAACAAGATCAACGACAAGTACCGCAAGCTCTACCCCGATCTTTTCGGGTGAGCACGATCGGAACCTCGCCGTCCCCGCCGGCGCACCCCGCGCCGGCCGGGGACACCGGGCCACCCGGCGAGCCGAAACCGGAACCCCATGTGCGCCAGCGGATACCGCGGCCGAAGCCGTCACGCCGGCAGGCGCTGGTCGGATACCTGCTGCTCGCGCCGATCACCGTGGTGCTGGTGGGGCTGCTGGCCTGGCCGTTGATCGACGCGCTGCTGATGAGTCTGCATGCGCGCTATATCGGCTTCGATGCCTCACCGTTCGTCGGGCTGGACAATTACGCCGAGCTGATCTCGGACTCAGCCTACTGGAACGCGTTGCGCAATACGGTGTTCTTCACCGTGGTGTCGGTGGCGCTGAAGTTCGCGTTAGGCATGCTGACCGCGGTGCTGCTGAATCGGAAGTTCCGTGGCCGGTCGCTGGCCCGCAGCGTCGTGCTGATCCCCTGGGCGTTGCCCACCGTGGTCAGCGTGATGGTGTGGAGTTGGATGTACAACGACTCCTACGGCGTGCTCAATCAGGTGCTCGGTTTCCTGCACCTGCCGACCCCGCACAGCTGGCTCGGTGACCAGGCGACGGCCATGTGGAGCGTCGTGATGGTCGATGTGTGGCGTGGCTTCCCGTTCTTCGCCCTGATCGTGCTGGCCGGGCTGCAGAGCATTCCGGCCGACCACTACGAGGTCGCCGAGGTGGATGGCGCCGGCCGCTGGAAGCAGTTCCGCTACGTCAGCTGGCCGGGGGTGGCGACCGTGGCCATGGTCGCCACGCTGCTGTCGACCATCTGGACCCTCAACGAGTTCCCGCTGATCTGGGTGCTGACTCAGGGCGGCCCGGGCGACGCGACAACCGTGCTGAGCGTGTTCACCTTCAAGACCGCCTTCCTGGGCAACGATCTCGGGTACGGCGTGGCAATATCGGCAACGCTGCTGCCGATCGTGGTGCTGCTGATCCTCGCCCTGGTGCGGGCCACCAACCGGCGGGAGAGGTAGCGATGACCACTAGTGCGCAGACCGCCGCCCGCCCGGTACGGCCAGAGCGCGGCTCGATCCAGCGCCGACGGCGCCGCACCGCTGTCGGATCCGCAGTGGTGCTGACCGGCATCCTGTTCGTGGTGCTCGCACCGGTGTATTGGATGGTGGTCACCAGCCTCAAATCGCCCTCCGAGTTCTACGATATGCGGCTGTACGTCGCGCATCCAACGCTGCAGCACTACATCGATCTGTTCTCCACCAGCGACTTCGGCATCCAGCTGTTCAACAGCCTGGGGGTGGCGATCTGCGCGACGGTGGTGACGGTGGTGATCAGCGTGATGGCCGCCTACAGCCTGACCAGGCTGCGGTTCCGCGGCCGGGCTGCCGCCACCGCCGGAGTGTTCTTTGCCTACCTGCTGCCGCCGACGCTGCTGCTGATCCCGTTGTACTCGATGTTCGCCGACCTGCACATCCTGAACAACTGGCTCGGCCTGATCCTGGCCTACCTGACGCTGACGGTGCCGTTCTGCACCTGGATGCTGCGCGGCTATCTGGCCAACGTCCCGTGGGAGCTGGAGGAGGCGGCCATGGTGGACGGCTGCAGCCGGGCCCGGGCGGTGCGATCGGTGGTGCTGCCGCTGATCGCACCGGGCGTCGCTGCCGGGGCGCTGTTCTCGTTCACCCTGGCGTGGAACGAGTACCTGTATGCGTTCGTGTTCACCACCCAGGCGCGGTCTGCCACCGCGCCGGTGGGTATTTCCTCGTTCATCGTCGGCGACGTGATCATGTGGGGCGAGATCATGGCGGGCGCGGTGGTGATGAGCCTGCCGATCCTCGTGATCTACTTGGCCGGTCAGCGCTACGTAGTGGGTGGCCTCACCGCCGGCGCCGTCGAGGGGTAGCGCGATGACACAAGATGTGGCGGGGCTGCTGGACGTCGACTCGGTTGCCGAGTATCTCGTCGGCCAGCGGCTGCTGGAACCGGGCAGCGCGCCGTCGGTCGCGGCGCTGGGCGGCGGGGTGTCCAATGTGGTGCTGACCGTCGACGCGGGCCCACACCACTGGGTGGTCAAACAGTCGCTGCCCCGGTTGCGCGTCGAGCGGGAGTGGCGGGCGACCCAGGAGCGCACCGTGCACGAGGCCCGTGGGCTGGCGATCGCCGCATCCCTCACCCCGCGGGCGGTTCCGCGCGTAGTGCACCTGGACCCGCAGCGATTTGTGCTGGTCATCGAGCGTGCGCCGGACGGCATGCTCGACTGGAAGGGCCGACTGCTGGGCGGTGACGTGGATCCCGGCGTTGCGCTGACCCTCGGGCAGTTGCTGGGTCGGTGGCACCTGGCCACGGCGGCGGACCCGGGCAGCCTTGCGAGTGTGGATCATCCGGAGGCGTTCGAGCAATTGCGCGTGACCCCATACCACCGAGCGGCTGCCGCCGCGCTGCCGCCGTGCGCACCGGCAATCGGCGCGGTGGTGGCGGCCATGGCCGAGCGCCGGATCTGCTTGGTACACGGCGATTTCTCCCCGAAGAACGTACTGACCGGCCCGGAGGGTACTTGGGTCATCGACTTCGAGGTGGCGCATCGCGGCGACCCCGACTTCGACGTGGCCTTCCTGCTGTGCCACCTGATGTGCAAGTTCGTGCACCTGCCGGGGTCGCGGGCGGCGCTGGCCGACGCCGGCCGGGCCTTCCTCGCCGCCTATTGCGAAACCGTCGGCACACCGGGATGGTTCGCCCCGGACTGCCATCGGGCGGCGCACTTGGGGGCCCTGCTGCTCGCCCGGGTGGACGGTGCGTCGCCCGCCGAGTACCTGGACGCCGCGGACCGATCGACGGTCAGGCGGCTGGGCGCACAGATCCTGGCGGAACCGCCCGACGAGTTGGACGCCGTGTGGACCATGGCCGGATCCATGCTGCAGGGGGACCGATGAACCCGTTTGCCATCGAGCGGCTGGAGCCGGTGGCCGCGTTCGACTCGCGCGGCACACCGACCGTGTCCTGCGAGGCGGCGCTGGCAGGCGGTGCTCGGGCGGGGGTCATCGTGCCGTCCGGTGCGTCTACCGGCACCCACGAAGCGGTCGAACTGCGCGATGGTGGAACGGCTTTCGGAGGCCGGGGGGTCGGCCGAGCGGTCGCGGCGATCCGGGACGAGATCGCTCCCGCAGTCCGGGGCCTGGACGCCCATGACCAAACTGGGTTGGACGCCCGACTGCGGGACCTGGACGGGACGGCGAGTCTTGCCCGGCTGGGCGCAAACGCGGTGCTGGCCGTTTCGCTCGCAGTGCCGCTGGCCGGCGCGGCGCAGGCGGGAGTGCCGCCCTACCGGTGGTTTGCGGCGATGGGTGGTGCAGGGGCCGGCGCGCCGCTGCTTCCCCTGCCCATGATCAACATCTTTTCCGGTGGGGCGCACGCGCCGAGCGGACTCGACGTGCAGGATCTGCTGGCGGTTCCGGTGGGCGCCACCAGCCTGCCCGAGGCGTTGGCCTGGGTATGGGAGTTGCGCCACGCGACCGCCAGTGCATTGGCGGCACGCGGTCTGGACGCTCAGCTGGTGGCGGACGAGGGTGGATTTGGAGTGCCGCTGCGGGACACCGCCGAGGGACTGGAGCTCATGACCGCAGCCATGACGGCACTCGGCATGCGCCCGGGGGTCGACATGGCCATCGCCATCGACGTCGCGGCCAACCAGTTGCGCGCCGACGACGGCTACCTCCTGACTGCCGAGGGGCGCCGCCTGAGCGGGGAGCAGCTGATTGCGGAGATTCGGAGCTGGTGCCAGGAGTTTCCGGTGATCTCGGTGGAAGACCCGCTCGCCGAAGACGATTGGGACGGTCTCGCGCTGGCCAGTCGCGCGTTGCCCGAGACGCAGTTGGTCGGTGACGACACCTTCGTCACCGATGCCGGACGGTTGCGCCGCGCGATCGATGCCGGCATCGCCAGCGCGGTACTGGTCAAGCCCAACCAGTGCGGCACCCTCACTGGGGCGCGGCAGGTCGTCGCGCTGGCCGGCCGTGCCGGTTACGCGACGGTGCTGTCTGCCCGCTCCGGCGAAACCGAGGACAGCTGGCTGGCGGATCTCGCCGTGGGATGGCGCACCGGCCAGATCAAGGTCGGTTCGATGACCCGCTCCGAGCGCACCGCCAAGTGGAACCGGTTGCTGCGCATCGCCGACCAACTCGGACCGGACGCGCCATATGCCGGCCGGTCGGCCCTGACCTCGCGTGCCGCCCTGGACGGCGACGCCGCCGTTGCATTCCGCCAGTGACCGCGACGAAACCTTGTCGAAGGAGAGATTCCATGAAGACCTACCAGAACATCTACGTCGGAGGACGCTGGTTGCCCGCGGAGCAGCCCGCGGCGCCGATTCCGGTGGTGAATCCGACCACCGAGGAGGTGGTCGCCCAGGTTCCCTCCGGGAGTGCCGGGGATGTGGATCGGGCGGTCGATGCCGCCCGCGACGCGTTCCGGGAATGGAGCACCACGCCCGCAGCGGACCGCGCCGCTGCACTGCGTCGAGTCCACGAGGGGCTGCTGGCCCGACGTGCCGAGATCGCCACTCTGGTGTCCACCGAGGTTGGCATGCCCTTCCAGCAGTCCCTCGGCTGGCAGGCCGACCTGCCCATCGAGAACTTTGGCATCTTCGCCGATCTGGCCGCATCCTATGCCTACCGGGCGGGGCGGGTACGGCACTCCGAGGTGATCTCCGAGCCGGTCGGAGTGGTCGGAGCCATCACGCCGTGGAACTATCCGCTGCACCAGATCGCACTCAAGGTTGCGCCGGCGATGGCCGCCGGCTGCACGGTGGTGCTCAAGCCCAGCGAAGTCGCGCCGCAGACCGCGTTCCTGCTGGCCGAGGTGATCGACGCGGCCGGCCTGCCGGCCGGCGTGTTCAACCTGGTCAGCGGCACCGGCACGCCGGTCGGCGAGTCCATCGCCGGGCACCCCGGCATCGACATGGTCTCGTTCACCGGCTCCACGGCTGCCGGCTGCCGGGTCAGCGAGCTGGCTGCGCCGACCGTCAAGCGGGTCGCCCTGGAACTGGGCGGCAAGTCGGCCAACGTCATCTTAGATGACGCCGACCTGGAGAAGGCCGTCACCGACGGCGTCGGCAACTGCTTCTTCAACGCCGGTCAGACTTGCACCGCGCTGACCCGGATGCTGGTGCCGCGTTCACTTGCTAAGGAGGCCGAGGCGATCGCAGCGCGGGTTGCCAAGGGCTTCGTCACCGGTGATCCGTTTGACGAGAGCACCACGCTGGGACCGGTGGTCAGCGCTCGACAGTTGAAACGGGTGCGCGCCCTGATCGGTGCCGGCGTCGCCGAGGGCGCCCGGCTGCTCACCGGAGGCACCGACCCGGTCAGCAGCCGGGGCTACTTCGTGGCGCCGACCGTCTTCGGTGGAGTGGGCGCGGAGATGGCGATCGCCCGCCAGGAGATCTTCGGACCGGTGCTGTCGATCCTGCCCTACGACTCCGATGAGGGCGCCGTGGCGCTGGCCAACGATTCCGATTACGGTCTGGCCGGCGGAGTGTGGTCCGGCGACGAGGAGCGGGCGCTGCGCGTGGCCCGCGAGCTCCGAGCCGGTCAGATCTCCGTCAACGGGGGCGGCTTCAACATCGAAGCGCCGTTCGGCGGATACAAGCGCTCCGGGATCGGGCGGGAGGCCGGTCGCTGGGGGCTGGAGGAGTACCTGGAGGTCAAGGCCATCCATCGCTAGCCGGCAATCGGTGCATACTTTGGCACCGACGTTCGGGGCTGCTGCGTAGATGCTCGAGGGCGCGGTGGAGACGACACGGAAGTGGAGGAGTCGCTGATGCCACGCCGGACGAGCCGTGTTCACACGGTAGGAATCAGAGAAGTGGCCGCCCGCAGTGGCGTTTCGACGGCGACCGTGGCTCGGGTGCTGCGCAACACCGGGCAGGTGGGGCCGGAGCTCACCGCGCGGGTCGAGCGGGCGGTGGCCGAACTCGGCTACGTGCCCAACGCCGTCGCCCGAAGCCTGACCCGGGGCCGGACCGGCCTGGTGGGGCTGGTGATCCCGGACATCGCGAACCCGTTCTTCGCCGAGCTCGCGCGCGGTCTGGAGGACAGCATTGTCGGGGCGGGGTACCACGTGCTGGTCTCCAGCTCGGGCGCCGACCCGGACCGCGAGGCGACGCTGATCACCTCGTTCGCCGGGCGCACCGTGGATGCGGTGGTCATGATGCCGATGGATCGGCGACCCGACCGGATCCAGCAACTGCTCAGCCGGGACATCCCGGTGGTGCTGGCCGGCGGCAAGCTGCGTGGCCTGACGTTGCCGGCCGTGGTGTCGGACGGTAAGGGTGCCGCCGCGCACGCGGTGGCGCACCTGTTCGAGCACGGGCACCGGGACGTGGCGATGATCACCGGGCCGGAGGGGTTCCGCACTGTCGCGGACGGTATCGCCGGGTTCCGCGCCGCTTACCGGGCGACGGGTCGTCCGGCCCCGGCCGAGCTGGTGCTGCAGGGGCATGTGGGGGTGCAGGGGGGCCGGGACGCGATGCGACTCCTGCTGGGGCGCCGGCGTCGGCCCACCGCGTGCATCACACTGAACGACCTGCTGACCGTGGGGGCGTTGGAGGTGCTGCGCGAGGCAGGGGTCTCGGTCCCGGACGAGATGTCGCTGATCAGCTTCGACGATATGGTGCTGTTCCCGTTCACGGATCCGCCGATCACGGCGATCGCCCAGCCCGCCTACCGGATGGGCCAGGCCGCCGGGGACATGGTGCTGGCGGCGGTGGACGGTGTCGGTCGGCTGCCGGCTCGCCCGGTGGTGTTGCGGACGCAGTTCCGGGAGCGGGGCTCGTGTGGGGCACCGCCCGCCGGCCGTCGGAGCTGAGCCGGATCCGCATTCCGGGCCTACCGGATTCGCGCTTCCCTGCCCAGGTGGCCCCGGCAGGCTGAGCTGGATCTGTCCTCATGCCCGATTGATCCGTGTCGAATCACCGGATCGATTCAGCTCGGCAGCTGCCGGACAAAGCAAGGTCAAATCCGGGTAATGACCGGAGATCCTCCGGTCTGTGAGGCAGTTCACCGTCGATCCGGGTAACCTTTTCGCCTCCTGAAGCGTCGTACAGATGCAAGCAGTTACCAACGAGTTCAGTAAGGACTGATCCAGCATGAGCCGCCTCGCGAAGGCCATCCGTAGCCACCGTGAGTTGAACCGCACCCGTCGTGCCCTCGCCGCCGCGATCGAGCACGCCTCCACGCCGGCGATGCGTGACGAGCTGATCATGATCGCCCAGCGGTCGAGCAGCCGTCTGGTGTGAGCGACCATCCCCGTCGGCGGTGATCCCGCCGCGGGGATGTCAACCAGTCCGGGCGCCGTCGGTTCACCACCGGCCGGTGCCCGGACTGTTTCTGCTGCGGTGATTTTGCTGTGGGTGATTTTGCTGTGGGTGAGCCCGGCGCGTCGGGCCGGAATCGCCACTCGACGGAGTCCGGTTTGACCCTCCGTCACCGCTCTGACCTGCACCGATACCGCTCAGAAAAAAATCTTGAAATCGCATGTAACGCTCCAAGGGGCTCCGGCGATATGACGGGTGACCCTGGGCTGCTGCTGGACCCCCGACCTGGCAGCCGCCCGGGGTCATTTCATACTCACGACCGCCCCACAGCGGCGCCGGTACGCCGGCATTCCGCGGCGGTTAGGCTGCCTGGGTGCCCGATTCGACTCTTCCACTGCAGATGCTGCACGACAGGGTGATGGTGAAAGCCGGCGGTGGCCCCGGTGAACGCACCACCCGCGCCGGCATCGTCATCCCTGCCACTGCTGCCGTCGCCAAGCGACTGGTCTGGGGAGAGGTGGCAGCCGTCGGCCAGCATGTCCGCTCGGTCAAGGCCGGCGATCGTGTGCTGTTCAGCCCCGACGATCCCTACGAGGTCGAGGTGTCCGGCGAGACGTACCTGGTGATGCGCGAACGCGACCTGCATGCGGTCGGCACCGAACGGGCCCGAGGTGGCACCGGGCTGTACCTGTAGAGACACCGTAGCCGCGAACCGGCCGGGCAATGTAGACGCAATGGACGACGGCCTGTACGTGAAAGACGGCGGTGCTGGACGCGGTGAAGAGGACGCGGGCGGCGCGGGCCGCCGAGAGGTGAACGAGCCGGCGCCCTAGCGTCGGTTCAGGCGTCGGCGGTTCCCGTGATGGCGCGCAACCTGCTCCGCACTCCATCGAAGTGCGCCACCATAGCTTGCTCGGCGGCGGCGGCATTTCCGCTCAGTACGGCCAGGTAGATATCTCGATGCCGGCGGGCGACGTCCTCCGCGGACTCCTTGGGTGGTTCCAGGTCGTCCTTCAGCTGGAAGTACACGTCCCAGAATGCGCCCAAGAGCTGGGCAACTAGTGGATTCCCGAGGGGGCGATACAGCACCTGGTGAAAGCGGCGGTCGGTCTCCGGCGACACGGCGTCCACCGCCGCCTCGGAGTCCATCTGTGCGATGACCTCGGCGACCTCGGAGAGGTCGGCTTCGGGATGGTCGACGATCAGCCGACGGACGAGACCCGCCTCCAGCACTTCGCGCAAGTAGATGACATTCGCCAGGTCTCGATGGTCGTTGTACGGGGTGATCCTGCTATGAAACGCAAGTTCGCTGACGAGCGCTTCCAGAGACATGTGGCCCACGTACATGCCGAATCCGTGGCGGATCTCCACGATGCCGACCGCCTGTAGCGCCTTGAGCGCCTCGCGCAGAGAATTGCGGCTGACCTCCAACTCCTCGACCAGGTCGAACTCAGTCGGCAGCGGATCGCCGGCAGCGAGGCCGCGCGCCACGATCAGGTCCTTGATGTCCCGTTGCAACTGGTCGGACCGGCTCACCCGACGTCTGCTGGCATGTGTGCGCGTGGATCGAGTCGCACGCCGTGGCTCGGCGTCGCCGACGGACGGCCTCAACGGCTGTCGGTCGACCTCGCGCTGCGCATGCGGCTGCGTCCCGTCCGACCCGAGTCCTGCGCTCATTGTTGCCGTGCCACCCCGCTCCTGCTATGCCGATCGTGGCTGTTATCCGGGCGACCCACGTGGGAGGTCCTGCGTGATCAACCTATGCGATGCGCAGACGACGTCATCAGTTCCACTGCCGCGGAAGCAACCCGCACCGACCGATCGGGGCAATCGAGCAGCGGGGACGACTGCGCACCCCGGAACACTCTGATCGCTTCCGTCATCTCGATCTCAATCGCGCGTTGCATCCACAGCGCTGTTGGCGCGCCCGCCCTGTTGTGAGCTGAAGGTCGTTCCGCGGTTTCACGGAGCGATTGGTTGCTGGTGTCGTCATCGAACAGGTCAGACACCTCACTGTGCCCATCTCGGATGACCGAGACGCTTGAGGTCCGCATATCGAAGACTGCCGAGGCATCGCTGCCGTTAATGACGAACCCCCATTGCGGACGACGACTCACCGGCGAGAGCTCGTATGTAATGAGGGCGTCGTTCGCGCGCATGACGATGCTGGAGTGATCTCGGGTGCCCAGCGCCGCAATCTCCTGTGGGTCAAGCAGCCAACAAAGCAGGTCCAGCACGTGGATCTCGTGGAAGAGTTCGCCGCCGCTGCGTGACGAGTCGTACTTCCACCAATCCGTTGGGCCGACGCTCCTGTTGACCGTGCGGACGAGCCAGCCAGTTGCGTCCAGAAGCGTGCCCAAGCCTCCGGCCGCGATCAGATCGGCGATGCGGCGAATTCCCGGCATCGTGCGCATGATATGACCGACCATCAGACGGGACCCAGATCGCCGGGCAGCGTCGATCATGGCAGCACAATCGTCTGGATTGAGCGCCATCGGCTTCTCGACGAAGACATTCAGTCCGGCGTCGCAACATCGAATCACGTGTTCAGCGTGTAAGGCGTTGGGTGTGGCCACCAGGATGCCGTCGAGACTGCAGTCGGCCAGTAGTTCATCGAGCGTTGCTGCCTCGGCACCGATCTCGACTGCGGTACTGGTGGCGGTGTCCGCGTCGGCATCCGACACCGCCACGATCGATGCGCCGGTCTGGACACGCACGCCACGCGCTAGCGATCGGCCGAAGAACCCACAGCCGAGAAGGCCTATACGGAGGTGCTGGTCTTCTTTTGTCGGCATTGTCACGCTCCTTGTCCATGTCAGGTGGATGGCAAGCGCTTGTCGGGTGGTTCCCTTCGGGCGCAGCGCCAGAGGTTTGTCTACTGGTCGGACGGGCCTTTCAGTCGAACCACGCTCCCAGAAGCGATCGCTTCGCGGGCAGCGTCGAGAATTTGTACCGCCCTGCCGATGTCGGCGAGTTGAAGTGCTACCTGGACGTTGCCGCGGACAGCCCCGATGAAGTCGTTGAAGCAAGCGTCGAGCGCCGCCGCACCAGCAGACTCGAGGATGCGGCGATGAGTGGTGGTAGGGCTGCCCAGGGTGCGAATTGCGGCATCCGGCCGCGACTCATCCAGGACCAGATGGCCGTGCGAGCCGAGCACGACGCCAGTGGACGATACCGGTTCACTGCCAACCCCGACTGCCGCTCGGCTGACGGTGACGGTGGAGGTGACACCATGCTCCAGGCCGATCGACAACACGGCCGTATCCTCCACGCCGAAGTCAGCATGCGGGCCGCCGAACAGTGCGCCGCCGAATCCAGCTATATCCACAACCTCGAGCCCTGTCAGGTGATGCAGGGCGAGAATTGGATACCAGCCGAAGTTCGTCAGCTCGCCGCCACCGGACAGCACCGGGTCGCACACGAGCTCGGGGCGTTCGACCGTTGATCCGTCCAAACCGCCGGATGCGATCCACTCCAGGTCGACGGACAACGGCAGCCCTATGGCTCCCGAGTCGATGATCCGCCTGGCGCGCACGATGGCTGGCGACAGCAGTCGGTGGATCGATGTCACTACCTGCGCAGGGGCGGCGGCCGCCTCGAGTGCGAGGAGCTCGAACTCGGCGCTGTTGACGGCCGCAGGTTTGTCGATGAGTACGTGGCAACCTGCCCGGAGTGCCTGTCGAGCGATTGCGGCGTGGCGGGATGGCTCGCTGCAGACCACTGCTGCGTCAGCGGCCGCCAACCCCTCGGACATTTCTACCAACGTCAGCCCGCATGTCTCGGCCAGCTCGGCGCTGTCCCCGGTCGCCCACTCGGGTGCCGTCGACTCCTCGGCGATCCCGATCAGACGTACGGTGGGGACCTGTCGCAGGATTTCGACGTAGTCGCGCGCGTGACGGACTCCGGACGCAACCAGAACAGACGTGGTGCCGCTCATGCGTCCACGTCCTGGATCGCAATGCCGCTGTCGGTCGCGAGCTGAGCGGCAAGGGCGGCTGCCAGCGCACCTCGGATCTGCGATGGCGTGGTGGATGCGGAGGCGTTGCCCTGTAGGACGTCGCGAAAGTGCGCGTATTGACTGGCCATCGCGTGTTCGACTCCGGCGGGGCCCGTTGGTGGGTTCGTACGGCACGCTGGTTCGTCGTCGCTGGAAACGGCGATCGTTCCGGAGGTTCCAGCCAGCAGCACTCGTCTCAGGAGCAACCCGCGTTCCCGCAGGCCGTAGCTGAGCTCAATGGTCGCGCGTGCGCCATGCTCGAAGGCGAGGATGATGTGGAAGCTGTCCGGGGTCGGCATGCCGGACGCCCAGGTCCGCAAGGGGCGTGCGCATACGTGAATCGGCCGGTCATCGATCAGGGCGCAAGCGAGGTCGATGGCGTGAATACCGTTGTGCACCAGGTGCCCTCCGCTGCGCAGGCTGTTCAACTGCCAACTTCGCCAGCCCTGGGGCCACACGTGCCCGGCAAACCAGGAGATGTGGGCAAGCTTCGGCTGGCCGATATCGCCTGATCGAGCGGTCCGGATGACGTCGGCATTGGCGGGCTGAAACCGGGCGGTTTGACCGACCAGGACCGCGCCCCCAGTGTGCCGTGCCGTTGCAAGCAACTCATCGACGGACTTCAGATCCAGCGCCACCGGCTTCTCGACCAGAACCGCCTTGCCTTCGTTGAGTGCGCGTACGGCCAGTTCGACATGGCTGTCGGGGGACGTGCAGATGACTGCGGCATCGACGTCATCTGCCCATAGGCCGGCAGGATCGGAGGTTACGTCCGCTCCGTAGCGCGCCGCCAGAGTGCCCGCGCGCTCAAGGTGGCGATCGGCAACGCGGACCAGTTGCAGTCCCGGCGTTGCGGCGATCGCCCGCGCATGATCGGACGCGATCGCGCCCGCGCCGATCAGCGCGAGTCGATGCGGCCCGTCTGCTGCCATGCTGCCCTCCGTCGTTTCGTTTGCGAATTCGCTAGGAGAGGGGTTGACCAACCGGCGTCTTCCGCCTACCGTCACCATAACGCAGGATGTGGGATGTTGTACATCCCCTATCCAGTCTCATCACTTCCTCCAACACCCAAGGAGCTAGAGGCCATGAAGGATGATTTCGCCGACGTCGCGCGTGCCGGACTGGACCGGCGTGCCTTCTTCCGGTTGACGGGTGCGCTGAGTGCCGGTGCAGCGCTGACGGCGACGCTGGCCGCGTGCGGAGGTACCAGCAACGCACCCACCGGCAGCGGCACCGACAGCACCACGGACGGCGGCATGACCGGCAGCGGTGGCGCGTCCTCTCGTGCGGCTAGCGGCGGCCCGACAGGAGAAATCGACGCGACGTTGGCATTCACGTTCAACGGCGGCTTTGACCCGATGAACACCTCGGGCGCGGTCGGCACCTGCGTGAACCAACACATCTTCGAGGCACTGGTCGACCTTGATCCGATATCGCGCGACCCCTACCCGGCCCTGGCCAAGGCAATGCCGGCCTCCAGTGACGACGGGCTCACCTGGACGGCGACGCTCCGCGACGGGGCGAAGTTTTCGGACGGCACTGCCGTGACGACCGAAGATGTCGCATGGTCGTTCACTCGGGTGCTGGACACCGCAAACAATGCGGTGCTCGCTCCCTTCATCACTTCATGGTTAGATTCAGCAGTCGCCACTGACGACAAGACGGTTACGTTCAAGCTGAAGCAGCCCTTCTCGCTGTTTCCCTCGCGCATCGCGGTCATCAAGATCGTCCCCAAGTCGAAGACCGCTGACGTCGACGCCTCGAAGGCGTTCGATGCGAGCCCAGTCGGGTCAGGCCCATACAAGCTGGACAGTGCCAGCGTGACGGCCGGTGCAGTCATCTCGGCGAACTCCAACTACAACGGGTCTCGGCCCCCTTTGGTCTCGAAGATCGTCCTGCGGACCAACAAGGACAACTCGGCTCGAATGAACGACCTGCAGGGCGGTCAGTCGCAGGCTATCGAAGCCGTCCCGTACTTGAACGCTGGCTCGCTTCAGAAGCCTCTCGTTGCGGACTCGAAGCAGGCGTTCAACGGCATGTACATCATGTTCAACTGCTCAGCCAAGCCGTTCGATGACAAACGCGTTCGTCAGGCGTTGTTCTACGCGATCGACATGGATAAGGTTTTGGCGACCGCCCTCAACGGATATGGCGAGGCAGCCACCAGCTATTTGGACTCGGGCAATCCGAACTACCAGAAGGCGTCCACCGTTTACAAGTACGATCCGGAAAGGGCCAAGAATCTGCTTTCCGAGGCTGGTGTCACCGACCTGTCCTTCGAGTTCGCCACCACGGACGTTGCGTTCATCGCAGACAGCGCGCCGGTGATTATCGACTCCTGGAAAGCGATTGGCGTAAACGCGACGCTCAATACCGCTCCGACATCACAGGTTCTCTCGGAAATCATTCCGTCCGACAAATTCCGGGTCTTGGCCGGGTCCGGCGATCCGACAATCTATGGGCCCGACACAGATCTGTTGTTGCGGTGGTACTACTACGGCGACGCGTGGCTGAAGACCCGTGCACGCTGGGACGACGCGAACATCACCAAACTCGGGAGGATGATCGACGATGCCTCCGCGCAATCCGGGGATCAGCAGAAGGCGAGTTGGAAGGCGATCTTCGACTTTATCGCTGACGAGGTACCCCTCTACATGGTCTACCACACCAAGGTCATCACCGGGTATGACGAGGATAAGCTGACCAACTTCCATGGCGCATCGACGACCGGGGTCTTCTTCCTGAACGTGGGCCGCAAGAGCTGACATGCGCCAGTTGGCATCCCTGACCCTGAGGCGCCTGCTCACCCTGGTGCCACTGATGCTGGGTGTCATCGCCTTCATCTTTGTGGTGCTGGCCCTGGCTCCCAACAGCGCAGCGGTGTATGTCCTGGGCGATAGCGCGACACCGTCGCAGATTGCTGCGTTCAACCATGCCCACGGGCTGGATCGTTCGCTTCCGGTGCGTTACGTCGCGTTCCTCGGGAATCTGCTGCACGGAGACATGGGCACGACCTACACCCTGCAGCAGCCGGTCAGCGATGTCATTAAGAATGCACTTCCGGTTACCGCTCAATTGACCATGCTCGGCATCGTGGGCGCGATCGTCATCGCGTTGGCCTTCGGACTGATCGGCGCACTGTACCGAGACCGCTGGCCGGACCACGCGACTCGGCTCCTCTCGATCGCTGGAATTGCGATGCCGTCCTTCTGGCTTGCGATCCTGCTCATTCAAGAGTTCTCAGTGATCGGCGGCGGTCTGTTTCCCAGCGGCCACTACATCAGCCCCGGGGATTCCTTCGGTGGCTGGTTGAAGAGTATGACTTTACCGGCGATTGCCCTGGCGGTACCAGTCGGCAGCGGGCTTGCGCGGGTCGTGCGTACATCAGTGGTGGAGGAACTCGACAAGGATTACGTGCGCACGGCGATCGGTGCTGGCCTCTCGCCGGGGGTCGTCATCGGCCGGAACGTGCTGCGCAATGCACTCATCACTCCATTGACCGCCCTCGGCCTGCAGATCGGGTACTTGATTGGCGGCGCGATTATTTTGGAAGCTATCTTTTCGTTGCCCGGAATGGGTACTCAGATGATGGCGGCCGTTACTCAAGACGACATCGGTCTGGCCCGCGGTCTTGTCATAACAATCGCTCTGGTGTTCATCATAGTCAATCTTGTTGTAGACATTCTTTACCTTATTCTTGATCCCAGGCAGCGGGTGAGGCACTGATGGCCGGCACCACATCAGATACTGCGCGACGCCGCTGGGGAGCACTTTCACGGCTGTCCGGATCCGCGCGCGTCGGCCTGGGTTTCATCGCGGCCATTGTGCTGGTGGGCATATTCGCTCCATTCATCATGACGCATGACCCAACATCGGTTGGTCTGGCGCCCGCGACGCAGGGGCCCGGCGGTGACTTCTGGTTCGGTGTTGATCGCCTCGGTCGCGATGTCTTCTCAAGACTGGTCGCCGGAACTCGGCGGTCGTTGATCGTCGGGTTTGGTTCAGTGGGGCTGGCGCTCGTCGCGGGCTCTGTGCTGGGTGCATTAGCAGCATCCGGCGGCAAGGTCGCCGACGAGATCATCATGCGTGTGTTGGACGTCGTTATGGCGTTCCCCATGATCGTGCTCACCGCGATTCTCGTCATTGCCTTTGGCAACGGCAACCTCCTGGTCCTCGTTGTCGCCATCGGGTTTGTTTTCACGCCACAATTGGCAAGGATTGTCCGCGCCAATGTTCAGTCCCAGTACGGCCAAGATTATGTCGCGGCCGAACGTGTGATCGGTGCGAAACGCTGGTACATCATTTGGCGGCACGTAGTTCGGAACTGCGCGGCGCCGATCTTGGTCTATGTCACTCTCATGGTGGCCACGGCGATCGTCTTTGAAGCATCGTTGTCGTTCATTGGCGCCGGACTGCAGGGCCAGGACGGGCCCTCATCCTGGGGCAGCGTGATCTCCTATGGGCAGCAGTTGCTACAGACCCACGGTTGGTGGGCGACATTCTTTCCGGGCCTGCTGATTCTGCTGACGGTGCTGGCGCTGAACATGCTGGCCGAAGCTATCTCGGACGTGTGGGCAGCACCCGTGACGCGTCCGGCCACCGCTAGGCCCAGCGAGGGCGACCGGCTGGAGACGGCCAAGCCCGGCGACGGGCAGGTCGTGCAGCTACCCGGCCTGGTCGCCGCGGCGCACCGGCTGGCTGAGCTTGCTCGGCCCGAGCCGACCGGCGAGCCCATCCTGGCCGTCAGCGAGCTGCGCGTCGGATTCGAAGGGCGACACCGCGGCGTGGACATTGTGGACGGCATCTCATTCTCCGTGCGACCGGGCGAGGTGCTCGGTCTGGTCGGCGAATCGGGCTGCGGCAAGTCGCTGACGGCGTTGACCGTGATGGGTCTGCAGCCGGCCGGGGCGCGGGTGCGGGGGCAGGCGCGCTTCGCCGGCAGCGACCTGCTGACCATGGGCAAGCGCGGTCGCCGCTCATTGATGGGCCGGCAGATCGCGATGGTCTACCAGGACGCGTTGTCCGCGCTGAACCCCGCGATGACCGTCGGCGCGCAATTGCGTCAGCTCACCAGGCGCGGCGGTACCCGTAGCCCGGAGCAGCTGATGCTGCTGGTCGGCCTGGACACCAAGCGGACCCTGGCGGCCTACCCGCACGAGCTGTCCGGCGGGCAACGGCAGCGAGTGGTGATCGCTATGGCGCTGTCCCGAGACCCGAAGCTGGTGATTGCCGACGAGCCCACGACGGCCTTGGACGTCACGGTGCAGGCCCAGGTCATGGAGCTGCTGCTGCAGTTGCGCCAGGAGTTGGGGTTCGCGCTGATCCTGGTCTCGCACGACCTGGCGCTGCTGTCGTCGGTGGTGGACCGGGTAGCAGTGATGTACGGCGGGCAGCTGGTGGAGACCGGGATCGTGTCCGACGTGGTCGGCGCGCCCGCGCATCACTACTCGCGCGGCCTGCTCGGGTCGGTGCTGTCGCTGGAGAGCGGCGCCGAGCGGCTCACCCAGATCCCCGGTGTGGTGCCGTCCCCGGCCGACTTCCCGTCCGGCTGCCGGTTCGCGGACCGCTGCCCCATGGCCAGCGCGATCTGCCGGGAGCAGCAGCCGTCGTTGCTGGGCACGCAGGCGCACCGGGTGGCCTGTCATCATCCGGCCGAGAAGATTGGGGCGAATCTGCAACCGATGGGAGTCGGCGGATGACGGCGAGTCTGGCTGGCCCGGTCGGTGATGAGATCGCCGGCGCGGCGCCGATTTTGGAGCTGACGGGCGTGCACGTGGTACACAAGGCACGCGGTGGCGGCATGCTCTCGCATGACCGGGTGTATGCCCTGACCGGCGCGGACCTGGTCATCGCCCCGGGCGAGACCGTGGGTGTGGTCGGGGAATCCGGCTGCGGCAAGTCCACCATGGCCAAGGTGATGGTCGGGTTGCAGCGACCCACAGCCGGCTCGGTCCGGTTCGGCGGCGAAGACGTGTGGCGGATGTCTGGGGCGCGACGGCGTCGCACCATCGGCGGCCACGTCGGCATGATCTTTCAGGATCCGTCGACGGCCCTGAACCGGCGCATGCCCATCCGGCAGGTGTTGCGCGACCCGCTTGACGTGCACCGCAGAGGCTCCGCCGCTCAGCGCGACGACCGGGTCGCCGAGCTGATGAATCTGGTCGGCTTGCCGCGCAGCGTTGCGGACGTCTTGCCCAGCCAACTCTCCGGCGGCCAGCGGCAGCGGGTCGCCATCGCCAGGGCATTGGCCTTGGGCCCCAGCCTGGTAGTGGCCGACGAGCCGACCAGCGCGCTGGACGTGTCGGTGCGCGCGCAGATCCTCAACCTGCTGCTGGAACTCAAGGCGACCTTGAGTCTGGCGCTGGTGTTCGTCTCACACGACATCCAAACCGTCAAACGGATGAGCGATCGCGTGGTGACGATGTACCTGGGCAGGATCGTGGAGTCCGCCCCGGCGTCACTGTTGCCCCTGGGCGCTCGTCACCCCTACACTCGCGCGTTGTTCTCCGCCACCCCCTCGCTGATCGATCCCACCGAGCCGATTCCGCTGATCGGCCCCGTGCCATCCGCGGTACACCCACCGAGTGGTTGCCCATTCCGCACCCGCTGTTGGCGTGCCGACGAGCGCTGCGCGAGCGAGATGCCTCCGATGAGCACCGATCCCGGCGCCGGCACACACGAGTTCCGTTGCTACTACCCCGTTCCGGCCGGAACCGAAGACGCCGAGCTGATCGCCGACGCGCGGCGGCGCGGCTGACGGCCCCGACCGACCCCTACCACGTACCACCGAATCACTGTGAGGACCATCGTGAGCCCAGCCGTTCCCCCCGTCACCGCCGCCGCGCTGAGCGGCGTCGTCCCCCCGGTCTGCACCCCGCTGACCGACGACCGCCAGGTGGACGCCGACTCACTGCGGCGTCTGGTGGACCACCTGATCGATGGCGGCGTGGACGGACTGTTCCTGCTGGGATCCAGCGGGGAAGCGGCCTTCCTGACCGATGCCCAGAGGGACGAGGTGCTGCGGATCGCGGTGCCGCAGGTGGCCGGCCGGGTGCCGGTGATCGCCGGGGTGATCGACATGACGACCCCCCGGGTGCTGGATCACGTGCGTCGGACGCTGGATGCCGGGGTCGGTGGCATCGTTGCGACCGCCCCGTTTTACACCCGCACCCACGTCGCCGAGATCGAGCTGCACTTCCGCACGATCAAGCAGGCAATCGGAGGCGTGCCGCTATACGCCTACGACATTCCGGTGTGTGTCAACGGAGTCAAGCTCGACACGCAGATGGTGTTGCGGCTTGCCGCCGACGGAGTGCTGGCCGGGGTGAAGGACTCCAGCGGCGACGACGCGGGGCTGCGCGCGCTGGTGCTGGGCAAGCGGGTGGCCGGATTGGACCGGTTCAGCGTGCTGACCGGGTCTGAGCTGACGGTGGACTGCGCGATCCTGATGGGTGCGGACGGCGTGGTGCCCGGTCTGGGCAATGTCGACCCGGCCGGGTACGCCACACTGTTGCGGTTGGCCCGCGCCGGCGACTGGGAGACAGCACGGGCCGAGCAGGAGCGGCTGTGCGCCCTGTTCGGCCTGGTGAACGTCGCACCGACCGGACGGATGGGGCGTGGGTCGTCGGCATTGGGTGCGTTCAAGGCGGCGCTGTACCTGCGTCAGGTGATTGCCAGCCCCACGACGGCGCTGCCCGCCATTCCACTGTCTGACGGCGAGATCGATGCGGTGGCGGGCTACCTTGAGCGGGCCGGTCTGCTGTGAGGTCATCTCGCGGGGGCGTCTGGCCGGCGATCACACCGCTGAGCGGGAGGTAACGCGGACCGTGCGGATCGGGGTGGACATCGGCGGCACCAAGATCGCCGTCGGGCTGGTGGGTGACGACGGTGCCGTGTCGGGGCGCGACCAGGCGCCGACGCCCCGCACCGGAGGGGACGACGTGATGGCCGCGGTCATCGCCCGGGTGCGCCGTCTGATGGCGAATGCCGGGCCGGCAAGCGGGGTGTCGCCAGTGACGGGAATTGGGGTGGGCGCCCCCGGTGTCGTCGACCCGGCATTCGGTGTGGTGCTCTCGGCGACCGATGTGCTGCCGGGCTGGGCCGGCACCGACGTCGCCGGACCGCTGCGCGCCGCCACCGGCCTGCCGGTCGCGGTCGAGAACGACGTACGAGCCGCCGCCCTCGGCGAGTCCCGGCACGGTGCCGGAGTCGGCGTTGAGCGTCTGCTGGTGGCCTCCATCGGCACCGGGGTGGGCGGCGCCCTCGTCCTGGGCGGTGCGTTGCACCGCGGTGCACACGGCACCACCGGAGAGATCGCGCACCTGCTGGTGCCGGGAATCGGCCCGATCCCCTGCGGCTGCGGCCGTTTCGACCACCTCGAGGCGCGCGCGTGCGGCCCGGCCGTCGCAGCGGCCTACCGTGCGGCGTACGGCCGCCGGGATGGCGCTGGCGCGGGTCCCGCCGGCGGCACTGTCGGTGATGTCGTCACCGATGTGGCGCCGGCGCTGCCTGAGGTGGCGCGTCGGTGGCGGGCCGGCGATGCGACCGCGGGCCGGGTGATCACCGATGCAGCGCGTCTGATCGGCCGGGCATTGGCCGGCCTGGTAGTCGCGGTCGACGTGGACGCGATCGTCGTCACCGGTGGGGTGGCAGGCATCGGGGAGGATTTCCTGGCGCCGTTACGGACGGGGTTGCGCGAGTCGGCGATCGGCGCGCTGCGCGCGATCCCCGTGCTGGCCGGAACCCTCGGCACCGACGCGCCGCTGATCGGCGCCGCCGAGCTGGTCCAGCCATGATCGGGCCGAAAGCGAGGAGAGGATCGACCATGAACGACGGCGTACTCCCGGCCGGCGCCACCACCTGGACTGCGGGATCCTTCGCGGCAGCGATCCGCGGGACGCTGGTCGTGTCCTGCCAGGCGCCGGACGGACATCCGCTGCGCGACACCGCCACCATCGTCCGCCTGGCGCTCGCCGCCGAGGCGGGCGGTGCTCGGGCGATCCGCTGCGGCGGCTACGGCGGGCTGGCCGATGTTGCCGCGGTCGCGACGGCGGTCGGCCTTCCGGTGATAGGCCTGACCAAGGAGGGCACCGAGGGTGTCTACATCACCCCCACCGTGGCCTCGGCCGTCGCCGTCGCCGAAGCGGGGGCGGCCGTGGTCGCGCTGGACGCCACCGACCGGCCCCGTCCGGACGGGTCGAGCATCGCCGAGCAGATCGCGGCCGCGCACCGGGCCGGTGCGCTGGCGATGGCCGACGTCTCCACGCTCGCCGAGGGCATCGCCGCCGCGCGGGACGGCGCCGACCTGATCTCCACCACGCTGTCGGGCTACGCGCCCACGTCACCGGCCCGGCCGGGCCCGGACATCGGCCTGGTCGCCGACCTGCGGCGTGCGTTGCCCGCGGCCGTGATTACCGCCGAGGGCCGCTACCGCACGCCGGAGGAGGCCGCCGCCGCAATCCGGGCCGGCGCCGACGCCGTGGTCGTCGGTACCGCCATCACCGATCCGGCGTGGATCACCGCCCGGTTCGTCGAGGGGCTCCGCGGCGCCGCCGGGTGAGCCTGTTCGGTGACGGACGGCCGCGCACGGCTAGCGTGGAGCGATGCGCATCTGTGCCACCTGCGCGGTGGAATACGACGAACCCTTGCCCGAAATTTGCCCGATCTGCGCGGACGAGCGCCAGTGGGTGCCGGCCGACGGACAGCACTGGACCGACCTGGACGCCCTGCGTGCGGCCGGTCAGCGCCTGACCTGGACCGAGCGGGAGCCGGGCCTCTTCTCCATCGAGACCGATCCCAAGGTCGGCATCGGCCAGACCGCGCAGGTGGTCCACACCCCCGCCGGGTCGTTGCTGTGGGATCCCACCGGTTACCTGGATGACGAGACGGTGACGAGGATCCGGGCGCTGGGACCCGTGCTGGCGGTCGCGGCCAGCCATCCGCACATGTTCGGCGTGCAGGTCGAGTGGGCGCGAGCCCTTGACACCACGGTGCTGGTCTGCGAGCCCGACCGGCAGTGGCTGGGGCGCACCGACGATCGCCTCGAGTTCTACTCCGACCGTCGCGAGGTGGCAGACGGACTGGAGCTGCACCGGGTTGGCGGGCACTTCGCGGGGAGCGCGGTGGCGCTGTGGTCCGCCGGCGCCGAGGGTCGGGGGCTGCTGTTGACCGGCGACACCATCTTCCCCAACCCGGACCGCTCCTCGGTCGGCTTCCTGCGCAGCTACCCGAACAAGATCCCGCTGTCGGCCCGCGTGGTGGAGCGCATCGCCACCCAACTTGGCGCATTCGAGTTCGACCGCATCATCGGCAATTTCGGCAACACCATCGCCAGCGACGGGCGGGAGGTGTTGCGCCGCTCGGCGGACCGGCACATCGCCTGGGTGCGAGGAGATTTCGACCACCTCACGTGAACAGCGGCATCCGCGCTGGTCAGTGCCCGGCGTCGACCGGTGCCTTCGTACCGCGGCGCAGACGGCCCAACCCCAGATCGGGCGGAAGGGTGACGGTCCGCTGCGTCCGCGGCGCGGTCGGCCGCGACTGGTACGGCGGGTGCTCGGGGGATTCTGCCGGTGCTCGGGTTTCGGGGTTGCCGGCGCTCGGTACGGAGATCGGCTCGGCCGGCTCCCGCACCGTCTGCGCGGTGACCAGCGACCCGACGGCGGGATCGACGTCGGCGTCGGATCGCGGCTCCAGGTTCGGAGCGGCGACCCGCGCGGCGGGCGTCTGGTGGAACTCCAGCGCCGCCCACCACCGACCCAGCGCCGGCAGTATTCGATCCGCCGTTCGCTCGACCAGCCGGGTGGCCCACGGAGTCAGCAGCCACGTCAATTGAAGGACCAGCACCCCCGCGATCCAGCCGCCGAACACATCGGAGATCCAGTGCGTCCTGATCATCACGGTGCCCAGCGCGACGGTGGTCGCGACGACTGTTGCGATGATCGTCATCACTCGCCGGTGGGCCAGCGGCGCCAGCATCGCGATCAGTCCGTACATCACCACGGCGTTAGCGGTGTGCCCGGACGGATAGATCGTCCCACCGGACAGGATGGTGTAGACCTTGTTCGTCTCTGCCGGGCCGAGTCGGCCAGTGGCATGCTTCATCGCCCCGACGCTGACGTTCAGGGCGATCAAGGCGATACAGAACATCACCCACGGCCGCCACGACCGGGTGACCGCGGAGCGTCGGATCGCGTAGAGCGCGGCAAGGGTCGAACAGGGCACCCCCTGCCCGATCCAGATCCACCACAGCAGTGGGGTGTGCCACGGTGAGCTCTTCGGGGCGATCTTGGCGTGATACAGGAACCGGTCCAGATCCCCTAGTGGCGAGCGGACCACCACCAGGACGGTCAGCGCGGCGTAGGCGACCAGCAGGACCACGGCGGTGACGATCCACCAGCGGGGAAGTCGACGGTGTGCGGAAGCGGCGTCCCCCGACCGACGCGTCATATTCAGCACACCTTCCAGGATCCCTCATCCATTCGATTTTCGTGGGGGATTCGCTGTGAATTGCAACAACATACGGTCACAATTCGGTAATGTAATGATCGGGTAAGGCGTTGATATGTGGCTCGTGCAATCCGCGACGATTTCGGGCGCCGTACATCGAGAGCCGTCAGACAGGACAAAATAGACTCGCGCGCCGCGACACTGCTGCTGTGTTCTATCTCTCACTGACGCGTCTCAGTGTGAGCCTCAGCGTTGCGCTCTCGCGCCCGCTCTCATCAGCGGCGATACTCCTTCTTTCATTTTATTTACCATTTGTTATCATTCTGTTATATCCGCATGATGATTCTTGTCCGCATTTTCCGCCGTTTATGGTGGCCGCTGGTCGTGCACGACATCGGCATCATCGCAGGTCACTCGGTGTGTAGCGCCGGTTGCTGAGTGCGACCAGCATTGTCAATTTCCATTTCCGTGGCGCCTCCGCCGTCCCGCAGAAATGGTCCCGAGTAACCCAAGGCATGGACGGCGGCGAATGGATCGGCACCGGCGACACCCGCCCGGGACAGGTTCACTCGACGGGCGCGGCCGGAGGGAAATCCATGACCGAACACCGGCACGGACGGCATCGTCGGCCATCTCGTACGCGGGCCATGGTGCTGCGCGGTGCGTCCGCAAGCGCCATCGTGGGCGCTCTGACCGTCGGGGCCGTCCTGCCCGCGTCGGCGGCGCCCCTGTCCACCTGGGACGACGTGGCACAGTGCGAGAGCAGCGGCGACTGGCACATCAACACCGGCAACGGCTACTACGGCGGGCTGCAGTTCAGCCAGTCCACCTGGGAGGCCTACGGCGGCCTGACGTACGCATCCCGGGCTGACCTGGCCACCAAGGCCGAGCAGATCGCGATCGCCGAGAAGACCCTTGCCGGCCAGGGCTGGGGCGCCTGGACCTGCGCGGCCATGGTGGGCGCCAGCGGCAGCCCGCAGGACCGGGACGTCTCGGCGAGCGATTCGTCGGGCTCGTCGTCCGACGCGTCGTCGGGTTCCGCGAGTGTCCAACAGGCGACGACGCTAGCCGCTACCGCGACACCGGAGCCGACGACCACCGCACCCGAGCGGGTCGCTTCGGGCGACACCTACCAGGTGGTGGCCGGCGACACGCTGAGCGTGATCGCCGACCGGCTCGGCATCTCCGGCGGGTGGCGTGCACTGCTCCGAGCGAACGCGGACGTGATCTCCGATCCGAACGTGATCAGCACCGGGATGCAGTTGCGGCTGACCGGATCGGCCTCCGCCCCGAGCAGTTCGTCGGCCCCGAAGCACGCCGCGTCGGATGACGACTATCGGGTGGTCGCCGGCGACACGCTGAGCTCGATCGCGGACCGGTTGCACACCTCCGGCGGCTGGCAAGCCCTGTACCGGCTGAACTCGGGTGAGATCTCCGACCCGAACCTGATCTACCCCGGCCAGGTGCTCACCCTGGGCTGACCGCATGCTGACGGCCCGGCGCTTGTGAGTCTGAGGTGGCGCAGCTGCGCCACCTCAGACTCACAAGCGGGAGAATGGTCAGGGGACAATACCGATGTGCTCGCCGCCGTCACCTCCGATCGGGACGGGCCGACGCTGGCCCGGTTCACCGACGACGGGACGCCGCTATCGCCGCCGGCCCGGGTCCGGGACCCAGCCGAGTTTCACCGGGTGGAGGCCGAGCATCGGCCGCGCTGGCTGTTCGACTCCACGGCCGAGACCTACCCGCTGTTGCTGACCGCCGGGGCGCGGGTCCGGCGCAGCCACGACATTGCCCTGACCGAGCGGATCCTGCTGGGCCGGGCCGGGCGGTTCGGCGAGGCATGCCGCGCCCCGGCAGTGCTGGCCCGGGCTGCGGGCACGCCGGTCCCGGACGACCCCGCCGTGCCGGACCCGGTACCGGCGTCCCGGCCACCCGACCAGCCCGGGCTGTTCGACAGCGAACCGGCCCGGCGCAGAGCGCCCGTCACCCCCGACGACCTCGTCACCGCCTATCTGGACCAGCAACGCCGCACCGCCGACGCCGCCTGCGGACCGGCCGCCACGACGGCCGGGATTGCGGTGCCCGGCGGCGCATTACGGCTGCTGATCGCCGCCGAGTCCGGCTCCGCCCTGGTCGCCGTCGAGATGACCCGACGTGGCCTGCCCTGGGACGCCGCGATTCACCAGCGCATCCTCACCGACACCCTCGGGCCCCGGCCGGCGACCGGACAGCGACCCGCCCGGATGGCGCAGCTGGCCGACGACATCACCAGCGCGTTCGGTTTCCCGGTGAACCCCGACTCCGCCATCGACCTCCGAGATGCATTCCGGCGCAGCGGGTTCGACATCGAAACCACCCGTGCTTGGGTGCTGCGCGAGATCGACCATCCGGCTGTGGGGTCGGTGCTGCAGTACAAGGATCTGGCTCGGCTGTACACGGCCAACGGCTGGAATTGGCTGGCGGACTGGGTGTCCGACGGCCGGCTGGTCTCCGAATACCTGCCCGGCGGGGTGGTCTCCGGTCGGTGGGCCACCCGCGGCGGTGGGGGACTGCAGCTGCCCAAGTCGGTGCGCCGAGCCGCGGTCGCCCAGCCGGGGCACGTGCTGGTGGTCGCCGACGCCGCCCAGCTGGAGCCCCGGGTGCTGGCGGCGGTGTCCGGCGACGCTGGACTGGCCGCGGTGTCCGCGGGCGCAGACCTGTACGACGCGCTGGCGGCGGGCGGCTTCGGCGGCGACCGGCGGCACGCGAAGCTGGCGATGCTGGGCGCGATGTACGGGCAGACCACCGGCGAGGCGGCCCGGCTGATGGCCACCCTGCGAGTGCGCTACCCCGCGGCGGTCGGCTACGTGGAGGCGGCCGCGCGGCGGGGCGAGGCGGGCGCGGTGGTGCGGTCCGTCCTGGGCAGGGCGTGCCCGCCGCCGTCCGCGCGGTGGCGCCGGCTGGTGGGCGAGTCGGGATCGGGCGGTGACGAGTCTTCCGGCGGTGACGGCGATCTCGGGGCTGCCACGGATGGTGGTGGGGTACCCCGCGATGCCCGGCCCGGGGTGGGCGGCACCGAACGCCGGGCCCGACAGGCCGCCCGGGATCGGGGCCGGTTCACCCGGAACTTCGTCATCCAGGCCTCGGCCGCCGACTGGGCTGCGGTGTGGCTGACGGTCCTGCGGCTCTCGCTGCTGGACGTGCCCGGCGCCGAGCTGGTGTTCTTCCAGCACGACGAGTTGATCGTGCACGTGCCGGCCGAGCACGCCGACCGGGTTGCCGACCTGATCGTGGCCGCCGCCGACACCGCCCGGGAACTGGTATTCCCCGGCTCCGAGGTGCAGACCCCGGTCCGCCCGGTGGCGGTGTCCTGCTATGCCGACGCCAAGTAGACCGGCCGGCATGGTGCCGCGGGTTCCGAGCGGTCGGAGGAGACTGCAGCCATGACGATCCGCACCGTCCCGACCGCCGACCAGGCCGCGCACCAGGCGGCCACCGAGCCATTGCTGGACCATCTGGTGTACGCCACCCCGGATCTGGCGCGCACCGTGGCAGAGTTTGAGGCGGCCACCGGGCTGGAACCCGCACCCGGCGGCCGGCATGTCGGCCTGGGCACCCGCAACCTGCTGGTGGGACTGGGACCGACCAGCTATTTGGAGATCATTGGCCCCGACGTGGAGATGCCACCGGAGCCCGGCCGCCAGATGCCGTTCGGCATTGCTGGACTGCGGGAACCGAGGTTGATCCGCTGGGCGGTGCACCCGGCGGACATCGACCGAGCCGCGACTCTGAGCGCCCGGTCCGGCGCCACTCTGGGTGCACCGTTGCCGATGGGACGCGATCGACCGGACGGTGTGCGGCTGTCCTGGCGGCTGGCCACCGCGGAGCCGGCACCGCTGGACGGCATCACCCCGTTCCTGATCGACTGGGGCAAGAGCCCGCACCCGGCCGCCGACGATCTGCCCGGGGCGGGGCTGCTGTCGCTGTGCGGCCGCCATCCGGACCCGGCCGCGGTCACCGCGGTGCTGAACGCCATCGGGGTGCACCTGCCGGTCGATGCCGGACCGGCCGGCCTGGTTGCCGTGATCGAGACCCCGACCGGCCCGGTCGAGCTGAGCTGACCGGCGCGGGCGGCGCCGAGGTCTGACCGGGTCAGCGCCGCGGCATGGCGATCTGGCCGGCGATGGCCCGGGCGGCGATGTCGGTCCGGTGGTGCGATCCGCGCAGCCGCACCCCATCCACCAGCGCGTACGCCGCGTCCCGGGCCGCGCCCAGGTCGGCGCCGGTCGCGGTGCAGGACAGCACCCGCCCACCGGCGCTGACCAGTTCGCCATCCTCGCCCCGCGCGGTGCCGGCGTGCAGCACGCCGTCGGCGTCCGCGCCGGTGATCAGATCGCCGGTGACGGGGCTGGCCGGGTAGTGCTCCGCGGCGACGACCACCGTCACCGCCGACGCGTCCCGCCAGCGCAGCGTGGGGTGCCCGGCCAGGCCGCCGGTGGCCGCGGCGAGTAGCAGCCCGGCCAGCGGCGTGTCCAGCAACTCCAGCACCACCTGGGTCTCCGGATCGCCGAATCGGCAGTTGAACTCGATCACCTGCGGCCCGTCGGCGGTGATCGCCAGCCCGGCGTACAGCAGACCGGAGAATGGCGCGTCGCGCCGGGCCAGCTCGGCGAGCACCGGATCCAGGATCGCGCGCTGCACCGTCTCGACCAGACCGTCCGGGGCCCACGGCAGCGGCGCGTAGGCGCCCATCCCTCCGGTGTTCGGCCCGGTATCCCCGTCACCGACCCGCTTGAAGTCCTGCGCGGGCAGCAACGGCACGGCGGTGGTCCCATCGCACACCGCGAACAGGCTCACCTCCGGCCCGTCCAGGAATTGCTCGACCAGCACCGGATGACCGGCCGCCAGCACCGCGCGGGCGTGCTCGGCGGCTGCCGCCCGATCGCGCGTCACCACCACGCCCTTGCCGGCTGCAAGGCCGTCGTCCTTGACGACGTACGGAGCGCCCGCCCGGTCCAGGGCGGCGTCGATCTCCGCGACCTCCGTCACCGCCACGCTGCGCGCGGTGGGCACCCCGGCCGCCGCCATGACGCTCTTGGCGAACGCCTTCGACCCCTCGATCCGTGCCGCTGCCGCCGACGGCCCGAAGACGATGAATCCGTTGTCGCGCAAGGCATCGGCCACACCGTGGACCAGGGGAACCTCGGGACCGATGACCACCAGGTCGGGGTGCAGTTCGCGGGCCAGGGCCAGCACCGAGTCCGGCTCGGTAGGCGCCACCGGATAGTTGGTGGCGATCTGCGCAGTGCCGGCGTTGCCGGGGGCGGCGCACAGATCGGTGACGGAGGGGTCGCGCCGCAGCGCCCGCAGGATGGCGTGCTCGCGGGCACCGGAGCCGATGACGAGGATGCGCACAACCGGTCAGGGTAGAGGGCGCGGCCGGAGCGCTGGACAACGGTCCGTGAGTGCGTCGTCCGGTGGCCGTGCCATTCTGGGGCGATGCCGATCAGTATCGAGCAGTATCTGGAGCACATCGAACGGGCGGCGGCCGGGCTGGCCGCGGACGCCGCCGACGCCGGGCTGGACGCTCCGGTGCCCACCTGCCCCGAGTGGACCGTCACCGATCTGGTGGGGCACCTGGGGACCGTGCACCGGTGGGCCACCGCGATCATCGCCGGAGCGCTGCCGAGCACCGACCTTTCCCGTGATGCCGACGTCGCGACCGAGCCGCCGGACGACCGGGCGGCGCTGGCCGGATGGTTCCGGGCGGGCGCCGATGGCCTCCTCGACGCCCTGCGCGCGGCGCCGGACGATCTGGCCGCTGCGGTGTTCCTGCACGCCGCGCCGCCGCCGAAGACGTTCTGGGCCCGGCGGCAGGCGCACGAGACGACCATTCATCGGATCGACGCGATGTCGGCCCGGCTCGGCCGATACCCGACCACCGCGGAGGCCGGGATCGCCCCGGGTCTGGCGGCGGACGGCCTGGACGAGCTGCTGGTTGGGTTCGTGCCGCGACGATCGTCCCGGCTGCGCTCGGCCGACCCGCTGACCATGCTGATCGCGCCCACCGACGTCGAGGTGGCCTGGACGGTTGCGGTCTCCGGGGACACGCCCGTCACCGCACCCGGCGCCGATCCCGACCACCCCGCCGATGTCGTGCTCACCGGACCGGCCGCCGCGCTGTACTTGGGGCTCTGGAACCGGGGCGACGAGATCTCCCAGACCGGTCGGGTGGATGCGCTCGGGCTGTGGCGTCAGATGGTGCGTGTCAGCTGGGCCTGACCACCCGCTACAGCTGAATGCCCCGGGTCAGCGCACCATCCACCACCAGGTTGGTTCCGCTGATGAAACTGGCCCGAGGGCTGGCCAGGAACACCACAGCGTTGGCCATCTCCTGTGGCGTGCCCATCCGGCCGGTCGGATTGAGCGCCAGCGCCGAGTCGTACAGCTCCTTGTCGCCCTGCTTGATGCTGTCCCACACGCCGCCAGGGAAGAACGTGTTGCCGGGCGACACCGTGTTGGCGCGAATGTTCTTGCCCGCCAAGTGGAAGGCCAGACCCTGGATGTAGCCGACGATTGCCGTCTTGGCGGTACCGTAAGGCCCGGAAGCGAAGTCGGCCTCCCGCCCGGTGACGCTGGAGATCGCCACGATGGCCGCGGCGGTGCTGCGCTGCAGGTGCGGCATGGCCGTGCGCACCAGCCGCACCGTGCCCATCACGTCCACGTTCAGGCTGGCCGCCCAGTTCTCGTCGGTGTCCGGGATGGCCAGGGCGCTGACATTGGCCACCACGACGTCGATTCCGCCCAGCTGCTCGGCGGCGCCGGCAACCCAGGAGGCGACCGCGTCGTCGTCGCCGACATCGGCGACGGTGCCGACCACGGTGCCGCGGTCGGTCAGCGCGGCGGTGGTCGCGGCGACCTCGTCGGCGTTCCGGGCGCAAAAGCTCACCGCGCAGCCCTCGTCCAGGAAGGTCTCAACGATGGCGCGGCCGATACCCCGGGTGCCGCCGGAGACCAGCACTCGCCTGCCTGCAAGCTGTAGATCCATGGTGTGGTCAGCCTTTCCGGTTCGAACGGTGTCTGGTGCTACAGCGTCCTTCGTTACAGGGTCGCGGCGCGGGCGCGCAGGTCACGGTGCAGCCCGCCGAACGCGTCCACCGTGGGCAGCAGATCCTTACGGACCTTGACGGCCACGCTGTAATTGGCGTCCACCACGTTGGCGATCGGCGCCTCGGTGGTCTGCGAGAGCAGCTGATAGGCGTCCATCGCGTGCAGGCCGTGCAGCTCGGCGATCCATCGCACCAGTTCGGCGTTGGCGATGCGCCAGGAGTCCTCCATCGGCCGGCTGGACCCGATCGCCATCAGGTGGGTGTCGTCCTCGATACGCGGCCAGGTCGGGGCGGCGCCCGTGCCGGATCCCTTGAGCAGCTCCACGATCAGGGTCGTGGTCATCGCCCCCTCCACCGCGGTACCACAGGCCTCACCCTCACCCTGCCGATAGTGCCCGTCACCGATGGAGAACAGCGCGCCCGGCACGTTCACCGGCAGGAAAACAGTAGCGCCCGCCCGCATCTGCGGGGTGTCCATGTTGCCGCCGAACCGGTCGGGCACCAGTGAGCTGCGCACCTCCCGGCCGGCGGGGGCGACCCCGACGGTGCCCAGCATCGGCGCCATCGGCAGCTCGACCGCGAAATCCGAGTGCCGGGCGACGAATCCGACGGTGCCGCGGTCCCGGTCGACCTGGTAGATCCAGGTGGTGTCGGGCAGCGCGTCCTGCAGCGTGACGGTGCGGTCGGTGCTGGTCATGCCGCCGAAGAACGGCATCGCCGCCGACGCGCCCCAGTCCCGGGCCGGCTCCAGCGACACCAGGTGCAGCGCGAGGGTGTCGCCGGGCTCGGCCCCGTCCACGAAGAACGGGCCGGTCTGCGGGTTCACCGCGGAGAGGTCGACCCTCTCGGCGGACAGGTCGTCGATGCTGCGCAGCGCTCCGCCGAATGCGTCGTCGGACCACAGTCGCAGGGCCGTCCCCGGCGTGACGTGCAGGATCGGGGCGACGCCGCCGAAGGTGTAGGCGTACTGGTCGCGGGTGGGCGTGAACTCGACGAGGTCCATGCTCCGGCATGGTATCCGGAGGCGACCGCGGTGTCCGACGGGGCTCCGGGCGCCGCGCCCGGCATCGGGCCGTGACCTAGCCGAGCACGTCGTGCACGACGATGGTCTCGTTCTGCCCCGGGCCCACGCCGATCGCCGAGACCCGCGCCCCCGCCAGCTCCTCCAGCCGCTCCAGGTAGGCACGGGCATTGCGAGGCAGATCCGTCAGCGTCCGGCAGCCGGAGATGTCCTCGAACCAGCCCGGCAGCTGCTCGTAGACCGGCGTCGCGTGGTGGAAAGCCGTTTGGGTCAACGGCATCTCGTCGAATCGTTCGCCGTCCACCTGGTAGCCCACGCACACCGGCACTCGCTCCAGCGAGGAGAGCACGTCCAGCTTGGTCACGAACAGGTCGGTAATCCCGTTGACGCGCGTCGCGTAGCGCGCCACGACGGCGTCGAACCAGCCGCACCGGCGGGCCCGGCCGGTCGTCACCCCTACCTCGTGGCCGGTCTTGCGCAGGTACTCGCCGGCGTCGTCGTGCAACTCGGTGGGGAAGGGTCCCGACCCCACCCTGGTGGTGTACGCCTTGAGAATGCCGACCACGGTTGTGATCCGAGTGGGTCCAATACCCGAACCGGTCGCCGCGCCACCCGCGGTCGGCGACGAGGACGTGACGAACGGGTAGGTGCCGTGGTCCACGTCCAACAGGGTGCCCTGACCGCCCTCCAGCAGGACGTTCTCGCCGCGCTCCACGGCCTGGTTCAGCAGCAGCCGGGTATCGGCGATGCGGTGCCGGAAGGATTCCGCCTGTGCCAGCACACCGTCGATCACCGCCTGTGGGTCCAGCGCCTTGCGGTTATAGATCTTGACCAGCATTTGGTTCTTCAGCGACAGCGCCGCCTCGACCTTTTGTGCCAGGATGCCCGGGTCGAGCACGTCTTGCACGCGCACCCCGATGCGGGCAATCTTGTCCTGGTAGGCGGGGCCGATGCCTCGGCCAGTAGTGCCGATCTTGGCCTTGCCCAGGTAGCGCTCGGAGACCTTATCGATGGCCACGTGGTAGGGCATGATCAGGTGCGCGTCGGCGGAGATGAGCAGGTTCTGTGTGTCCACGCCGCGCGACTCCAGGTCGGCGATCTCGCCCAGCAGCACGCCCGGATCGATCACGACACCGTTCCCGATCACGTTCCTGACCTGCGGCGACAGGATCCCGGAGGGCACCAGGTGCAGCGCGAACGACTGCCCGTCCGGCCGCACCACGGTGTGCCCGGCGTTGTTGCCGCCCTGATACCGCACCACCCACTGCACGCGCTCGCCGTACAGGTCGGTGGCCTTGCCCTTGCCCTCGTCACCCCATTGGGCGCCGATCAGGACCATCACCGTCATGGCACACTCCCAGCGTGGTCGATACGGCGCGGCCGAGTACGCGCCCCACGAAGGGTAGACCGTTGACGGAGCAGACGGGCTCGGGTGGGCCAGCTGGAACGCCGGCACTGACGGTGCTGTGCTGCCGGGACGCGGGCAGCACCGACGGTGGCCATACGAGCGGCAGTGCGGCGCCGGACGGCGGCGACGGTGCCGACGTGCGGGACATCCTGCTAGCGTGCCGCGGCCGGCACATCCACTTTGTGGGTCGGCGCCCCGGCAAGGCGATCGACCCGCTGCTGGCGGGCCGGATACTGGTGATCGGTGACGATGCCGACCTGGCGGCGGTCGCCTTGCGGCTGCTGCGTCGCGATCTGCTCGGCGCCGTCGAAGTCGCCTATGCGGCGCCGGCGGAAACGGCGGTAACGGCGATCTGGTCGTTGCCCACCGGAGCGGAGGCGGTGCGCGCGGCTCGGCGTGCGGAGGTCGATGTGGTGCCGCTGGTGCGCAACGACTCCGGCGGGGTGCTGGTGGGTGCGGCGCAGCTGTCGCCGGTGACGGGCACCGTTTACGTGGATTCCGAGCGGGTGCTGTCTGGCTCGGCGCAGGTGGTGCAGGTCGAGCCCGACCTGGACAAGGGACTGGCGGTCACGGTGGTGCGCCGGCGGATTCTGGGTTTCGGTCGCCGCCCGGTGACGACGCTCGGGCGGGCGGTCGAATTCGGGTTGACGTCGCAAACGGCGATCATCAGCGACGGCGTGCAGCATCCGCGTGCCGTGAACCGGTGGGTGTTCTACAAGCACACCGAGCCGCTGCGCCTGGTCCGCGGGGTGTATTGAGGGGAGCATTCATGTTCGATCTAGGTTCCGTGGCGCAGACGATGAGTCGCCTGGTGTCCGGCGTCGGCGACGACCAGCTCGGCGATCCCACGCCGTGCCGGGAGTGGACCGTGGCCGATCTCCTCGCGCATATTCACCAATTCACGACGGTCTTCACCCAGAACGGGCATAAGGAAGCGGTTCAACCACCGGTCGGGCTGGTCGAGGATTGGCGAGTGGCAATTCCCGGTCAACTTGACGCGCTCGTCCGAGCGTGGCGCGAGACGTCGGCCTGGCAGGGGCGGGTGTCGGCCGGCGGTCTCGAGATGGATGCGGCCGATCAAGCGACCGTGGGCATTGAGGAACTGACGGTGCACGGCTGGGACCTGGCCCGGGCGACCAGTCAGGATCTGCGCGTCGATGATGCGGACCTGGACCGGGTGGATCGATTCTTCGATCTATTCGGCCCGGAACCGTTCGGCCCGGCGGCGCGCATTCCGGATGCCGCGACGCGTCTGGACGGCATCGTGGCGCGTACCGGCCGAGACCCGTCGTGGCGGCCAGAGCATTGACGGCCCGTCCCGGGCACCGATCCGTCCCGTCGGATCAATATCGCGTGCGGAAGTCTGATCGACTGTCCTTGCTTGGGAACAGGTTCCACGACGACCCTGAGTTCTGCATATCCAGTGGTGCGCAGATGCGGTTGGGGGAACGGCCTTCTCACGAGCAGATATTCCAACATTAGCGACACTACGGGCGATCTGGGCGGCAGTGCGGCGCCAATGTCGGCGGAGAGCGCCCGCTGTGCCGACCGGGTATGTCGAGAGCAACCCGAAGCCGCGATATCGCCCGGCGATGCGACGAGGTGTTCCGGATCGGGGGCATCTCGGTGCCATGGTGAGCGACATTTGCCCGGTCCACTGCCCGCGCCGATGTGCCGTGCCACGGGTAGTGGAAGAATCGCGCGCGGTGCCGCCTCGTAATGCGACGCAGAATAAGGCATGATCGTCAGGTAACGACAAACCCACCTGGGGGAACCACACATGGCCAAGACCACCGCCAGCGCACTGATCGACGACCTCACCGGAGGCAAGGCCGCCGAGACCGTGTCGTTCGCACTGGACCGGACCGCCTACGAGATCACTCTGAACAAGCGCAATGCGGCCGCGCTGCGCAAGGTGATTGGTCAGTACGCCGCTGCGGGCCGGCCCGCCGGCACCGTGGTGGAAATTGCCGGCCCGGCGGCCGCCGGCGGCACACGTGCCGCGTCGAAGTCGACCACCCGCCGCGCCGCCGGCGCATCGAAGTCGGCCGCTGATAAGTCGACCTCCGCGAAGAAGTCGGCCACCAAGACCGCCGCCACGAAGCGAAAGTCCGCCGCGACGAAGGCGGCGCCGGCAGCCACCAAGCCGGCCAGGTCCGCGTCGAAGAAGTCGGCGGCCGCCGCGCCCGAGGCCAAGCCCGCGGCGCGGGGACGCGCAGCGACAAGGTCGACCGCGAAGGGGGCGGCGAGCGCCAAGCCCGGCAGGTTGGCGTCCGCGACGAAGTCCACGCGTACCGCGGGGCGTAAGAAGGCTGCGGCCACCGTGTCCCAGGCAGATATTCGCGCCTGGGCGGTGGCGCAGGGCCTTGCGGTGTCGTCCCGGGGGAGGCTGCCCGGCGCCGTCCGTGAGCAATACCTTGCCGCTCAAGGCTGATCCGGCCGGGAGAGCATGACCGGCGGCGGAGAAACGTGGCCGACCTGCGCCACATGCGTTGGGTCGCCGTAGGTTCCGATGATCATGTTCCTCGACCAGCCGGCGGCGGAGTATCAGGGCAGCAATGCCTCCGGGATCTCCGGGTCGGCGTCGGCCAGGAACGCCCGGACCCGGTCCACCTCATCGCCCTCGCCGAACTGCGCGGCCGCGCGGCCGAGCGCGGCCAGCGCGCGCAGGAAGCCACGGTTGGGCTCGTGCGACCACGGGATCGGCCCGGCGCCCTTCCAGCCGTGCCGGCGCAGTAGGTCGAGCCCCCTGTGGTATCCCACCCGGGCATAGGCGTAGCCGGCGACGTCGTCACCGCCGGTCAGCGCGCGTTCGGCCAGGTCGGCCCAGCCCGCGCTGGAGGCCGGGTGCGCCCGCACGACATCGCGCGGATCGGCGCCGGCTGCCAGCTCGGCGCCGGCCTCGTCGGCCGGTAGTTGGATCGGTGGTGGGCCCAGCAGGTTCGCTCCGCTCATGTCGGCCATCCTGCCGGTCGGAGCCGCCGGTGCCGGCATCGACCCCACCACCGGCCGACCCTTCGAGGGATTGGGCCGACCGGCCCGGCCGACCCGCAGGGCCACGGCCGCTCACACCTGGAACTGGGCGGCGGCGGCCGCGTCCACCTGCCGGTACGACTGCGCCGCGCGCTGGACCGCGTCCGCCAGCGCCCGCAGCGCCCTCTGGCGGTCCTGCGCCGAGGCGGACCACCGTGCCTTGAGCGCCGTGTAGGCGGCCAGCGCGTCGGACCGCATGTCGCCGGTGGCTGCGATTGTCGTGTCCAGCTCCGCGAGGTGCGACTCGATTCGCCCCCAGGTGGCCACCAGGCCCTCGTGTCCGGAGTCCATGGCCGCGTAGTTCACCCTGATCGTGGTCATCCCGCCACCGCCGGGGTCGCGTCGGCGATGGCCTGCTCGGCCTGATCGAATGCCTTGCCGATGGCGGCCAGCCCGGCGCCGTGCCCGAGCAGCGCGGTCGCGAGTGCCCGGGCCTGGTCGAGATAGCCGTGCATTGCCGTGACGAATCGCGGCGCCGCCGTACTGGAATGCCAGCCCGCGCCGATGTCGGCCAGGAGGTCGCGCATGTGCGCGATTTCGCGATTCAGTGCTTCGCCGACCTGGTCCACACCGGATGCTGCGGTGGAAATCCGCGCCGTGGAGACATCGAATCCGTCCATCGTCCCTCCCCTGTGTCCGGCAAACCCGTGCCCGCCGGTGGCCATGCCGGCTCGATGGATGCCCATGGCGTCGCCGACACCGACCATGCTGGCCCCTCGGGCGGGGCCGAGAGGTCGATGCCGGGTGCGGATGTGGATGGAATTCGGACAGGGGGACAACTGCCGAGTACCGTTTCCGGCAGCGCCGTTCCCGACAGACGCCAGAGGCCAGGACCGGCGTAGTCCTGGCCTCTGACGAGCTCCGTTTCCATGCGGGCGTCGCACGGAACTGGGCGCAATGCCGTCCGGCATGCGGTGCCGGGGCTGACACTATGATGCGTGGGCCCCGCAGGTGGTTCCATCAATTTCCCCGAATTTGGGCCCCTGCGACGCGATTGTGATGCGACCTTTAACGGCCCACCGCAGGTGCTTTATCCGCATATCCCGGTCGCTTTACCGACGGCTGAAGAATCCAGCCGGATACCCGGGGCAGCGCCACCCACCGCCCCGCGTCGGGCGGCGGGTGGCGCGCTGGGAGAATGGTCCTTGGCCGCCCGGGGCAGCATCGCCCCCACGTGGTCGTCACCCGCCAGCCCGTCACCGCCTGGAGAGCCTGCCGTGCCTGCCCGACCACTGTCCGAACTCACGCCTGCCGACCTCGCTGCCTTCCGCGCCGAACAGCGGGCCGCCTACGATGCGCTGCGCGCCCAGCACCTCGCACTGGACCTGACCCGGGGCAAGCCGTCCAGCGCCCAATTGGATCTGGCGAACCGGCTGCTGGACCTGCCGGACGGTTATCGGTCCGCCGACGGCACGGACGTGCGCAACTATGGCGGGCTGGCAGGTCTCCCTGAGCTCCGAGCGATCTTCGCGGAACTCCTCGGGGTGGATGCGGCGCAACTCGTGGCGGGCGGCAACTCCAGCCTGACCATGATGCGAGAGGTGCTCAACTTCTGTCTGCTCTATGGCGCGGTGGACTCGCAGCGGCCGTGGAGCGCCGACGGCACCATCCGTTTTGTCTGCCCGGTGCCCGGATACGACAGGCACTTCACCCTCTTGGAGTCGCTGGGCATCGAGATGATCACCGTCCCCATGACCGATGATGGGCCGGATCCGGATGCCACCGCCGCGTTGGTGCGGGACGACCCGTCCGTGCGCGGCATGTGGATCGTGCCGACCTACGCCAACCCGTCCGGCTCGGTGTGCACCCAGGAGGTGGCTGCGGCGCTGGCCGCGATGCCGACCGCGGCGCCCGACTTCAAGATCTTCTGGGACAACGCCTACGCGCTGCACCACCTGACCGAGGCGGAAGCCAAGAGCGCGGACGTGCTGTCCCTGGCGTCGGCGTCCGGGCACCCGAACAGGCCGATCATGTTCGCCTCCACCTCCAAGGTCACCTTCGCCGGCTCGGGAGTGGGCTTCCTGGCGGGGTCGGCCGAGAATGTCGACTGGTATCTGCGGCGTCTGGGACAGGGCGGCATCGGCCCGGACAAGGTGAACCACTTGCGGCATGCACAGTTCTTCGGCGATGCCGACGGAGTGCGAGCCCACATGGTCAAGCACCGCGAGATCATTGCGCCGAAATTCGCTGCCGTGGACGAGATCCTGACCGAGCAGCTGGACGGTCTGGGGATCGCCACCTGGACCCGGCCGGTGGGTGGATATTTCGTCAGCCTGGACGTGCCGGATGGCGCGGCGGCCCGCACCGTGGCGTTGGCCAAGGACGCCGGGATCGCGCTCACCCCGGCCGGTTCGTCCTTCCCGTATCACCGCGATCCGCGGGACCGGAACATCCGGCTGGCCCCGACCATGCCGCCGCTGGCGGAGGTGCAGACGGCCATGCGGGGGCTGGCGGTCTGCGTGCGGCTGGCGGCCGCGGAGCAGTTGGCCGGCTAGCGGTGACGGACTCCATAGACGCAGAGGGGCCCGGGCCGGCATGGCCCAGGCCTCCCTGCCTTCTCAGCGCACCGTCCGCGCGCGGGCGTCGTGCGCGGACGGGCGTCTATGGCGCCGGCGCTGGGCCTCGGTGAGCCTCGCTGCGCCGGCTGCTGTGCTCGTCGTCACATCCTGCTGCGGCGTTACTCGTTTCGCAGCGATTTTGACAAATTGTTATCTTCGACGGCCGCATCGCGCCGTTTCGGAGGGTGTAAATGGTGAAGGAATGGTAAAAGACAGTCCCGCCGCCGCACCGCGATGCAGCGACGGGACCGGGTCCATACCGGGCACCGTGACGTGCCTACTTGACCTTCCCCTCCCAGGCGGCCTTCCAGGTCTTCGGCCCGATGATGCCTGAGTCGTAGATCCCGTTGCGCCGCTGCAAGTCCAGCACGGACGCCTTGGTCACGTTGCCGTAGTAGCCGGTGCCGGACAATGGGTATCCCCGGTGCCCCAACTGCTTTTGGAAGCACTGAAGGTCGCGGGCGGTGTCGCCGAAGTAGAATTGTTTGCCCGGCCACGGTGGGGCAGTCTTGGCGCCCACGTGACAGGACTTGTCGGTCGCCGGCGTGTAGGTGACGGTGCTGTTGCTGCCGGACTTGCGGGCATTACTGGTGTCCCACGCGGCCGCCCAGGTCTTGGGGCCGATGAATCCCACCACGTTCAGGCCGGCCTTGCGCTGGATGGCCAGCACGGCCTTTTCCGTCTTGGGGCCGAAATAGCCGGTGCCGACCAAGCCGTAGCCGAGCTTGCCCGCCTGCTTCTGCCAGGTCTTCAGCGTGGTCGAGTAGTCGCCCTGGAAGTACTGCCGGCCCGGCCACGCCGGCGCCGATGACGTGGAGCCGCCGGAACTGCTGCCGGAACCACCACCCGATTCGCTGCCGGTCGATCCGGAGCTGCCCGGCTTCGGCGGCATGACCCCGCTACCCGCGTCACCGTCCTCGGACAGGCCCACCAGTGCGGCGCACGTCCAGGGCTCCCAGCCGCGCATCCGGTAGAGAATCAGCGCGCGATAGTCCTGCTCGGACTTGCTGGCCTGGTCGGGATAGCCGGAACCGCCAACCGACCGCCAGGTCGACAGGTCGAACTGGTAGGCGCCGTAGTAGCCGTTGCCGGTGTTGATGTCGTAGCGATTGCTGGACTCGCACATCCGCAGCTGATACCACGCGTTGGCGGACGGGTCCGCGGACGCGGTGCCGGCGGTGACCAGCGACAGCGTGGCCGCGGCCAACGTGGTGCCAACAGCGGCGCCGATGAACCTGCGCAGGGGTCTAACGAAGCGACGCACGCGCCGTCCTCTCCGGGTCGCCGTCGCGGGGGCCTCGTCACCATGGGTGCGCCCAGGGGCACCGACGATCGGTGACGCGCTGCTGCCCGTCCGCCGATGCCGCATCCCCTTGCCGGCACCGACGGTTGCGTTCCCCGCTCGACCGTGCGCTCGCTGCTGCCCCTCCGGTGTCGCGAAGCGAGGGGTCGCGACCGCCGACGGGTCGTCGAAACGGCGACGACCGTGTCCCACCGTAGATCACGAGTCACACAAGTCACAAGTACCCCAGCAAACACAGCATGCACGCCAGTGGTGACGACGGTGCGTAGCGACACGCCGTCGGAGGGCAGAAATCACACACATGTGATTCATGGAATCGCTGGCGGGCCCTAGTCCGGGGGGTGTTGCCCGGCGATGGACCGGCGCGGGTGTCGCACCGGGGGCGTACCGTGCAGCCGGACATATTCCCGGTGCGGTCTTGTCGATCGAGCCCGGTCGCGCGGCCCGAAGGGAGAGCCGGTGAGTCGTCGTGGGTGGCTGCTGTTCGCGGCGCTGAGCCTGCTCTGGGGTGTCCCGTACCTGATGATCCGGGTCGCGGTCGACGTCTACGACCCGGTGGTGGTGGCGTTCGGACGCACGGCGCTGGGCGGCCTGGTGCTGCTGCCGATCGCGCTCGGTCGGCGGCAACTGATCCCGGTGCTGCGGCGGTGGCGGCACCTGCTGCTGTACACGCTGGTGGAGATCGTCGGGCCATGGTGGCTGCTGGGGCACGCCGAGACGCGGCTGGACAGCTCAACGGCCGGGTTGCTGGTGGCGATGGTGCCGTTGCTGACTGCGGTGCTGCTGGTGGTGACGGGGCGGGACCGGATCGGCCCGCGGCGGGTGACGGGGCTGATCATCGGATTTGGCGGGGTGGCGGCGCTGGTCGGCATCGACCTCGACCTGCACGACGTGGGGGCGGTGCTGGCCGTGGTGGGCACCGTGATCGGCTACTCCTTCGGTGCGTACATGATGGCTCACCTGCTGGGAGACCTGCCGCCGATCGGCGTCGTCACCGGTTCGCTCCTGTTATCGGCGACCATCTATCTGCCATTCGCACTCTGGCTACGCCCGGACCATCTGACCGCAAACGCGACCTGGTCCGTGGTCGGCCTGGGCGTGCTGTGCACGGCGCTGGCGTTCGTCTGCATCTTCGCGCTGATCGCCGAGGCGGGGCCGAGTCGCGCCACCGTGATCACCTACGTCAATCCGGCGATCGCCATCGTGTTGGGCATCATCGTGTTGGGCGAGCCGTTCACCGTGGGCGTGGCGATCGGATTCCCGTTGGTGATCATCGGCGCCCTGCTCGCGACATCGCGCACCAAGGAGCACGCGCCACCTCCGGAGGAGGACCAGGTGGCCGAGGCGCCGCTGATCGGCTGATCTGCCCCAGCCTTCAGTGCGCCCCCGATCGGGGTCGTACTGAGTGGCGATATGGCCGGTTATTGCAGCATCCGCCACCGATACTTGACACGCGTGTTCGTATCTTTGTACAATGGACTTATGTTCGATTCAGGAGGGTCCGTCGCAGTGCGAACGGCTCGCCGTGCCTCTGATGGGGGGACCCCTGGATCGACTTCCGGTGCTGTGGTGTCGACGGCCGACCTCGCGGGCTGGGCCAGCGCGCTGCGTGGGCTGGCCGCCGACGTGGACGATGCCGAGCGGATCGAGCAGTTGCGCCTGCTGGAGGAGCTCAAGTCCGCCGCCGCGGCGGCGCAGGCGGTGGTGACGGCGGCGTTCGCCCGTTCGCAACGCGCCGCGAGTGGCGTCCCGGTGAGCGCGGCATCCGCGGCGGAGCGAGAACAGCGGCGTCGCCAGGCGGCGCAGGCGACTCGCAGTATCCGCGGGCAGGTGGCGCTGGCCCGCAAGGAGGCGCCGCATTGCGGCGGCCGGCATGTCGGGCTGGCCGAGGTGCTGATCGACGAATGCCCCGTACCTTGGCTGCGCTGGCGGACGGAACTATTTCGGAATGGCGGGCGACGCTGATCTGCCGCGAGACCGTCGGGCTGTCGCGGGAGCATCGCGCGATGGTTGATGCCGAGCTTGAGGGTCGGTTGGGCGGTGCCGGTGATCGGCGGGTGGTGCAGCTGGCGCGGGCTGCGGCGTACCGGTTGGACCCGCAGGCGGTGGTGGATCGGTCGGCGCGAGCGGTGTCGGATCGTCGGGTGACGATCCGGCCGGCACCGGACACGATGGCGTCTGTGTCGGCGCTGTTGCCGGTGGAGGCGGGTGTGGCGGTGTACGCCGCGTTGCGTCGGGCTGCGGACTCCTCGATTGCCGCGGGCGATGAGCGGGGCAGGGGACAGGTCATGGCCGACCTGCTGGTCGACCGCGTCCTGCACCCGCAGGCTGCTATCGGCGGCACGGGCACCGACTCCGACACCGGCACCGCGGGTGCTGTGAGCCCCGCCGTGGACTCGGTGGACGCCGTGCGGGCGGCGTACGCCGCGGCAGCCGGCTGCGGCGCCGCGACTCCACGATCGCCGGGGGCCGACATACCCGGTGTCCTCTCGAGACGGCATGGGCGGGCGTCCCCGCCGCCCGCGGTGGGTGTCCCGCCCGGAGTGAACGTCGAGATCGGGTTGGTCGTGACCGATCAGGCGCTGTTCGGCGGGGACGACGAGCCCGCGTTGCTGGATGGTGAGGTCATGCCGGCCGCGCTGGCGCGGGCGCTGGTGGCGAATCTTCCGGCCGGGTCGAAGGCCTGGATCCGGCGGCTGTATACCCGACCGGAGAGCGGTCAGCTGGCCGCGATGGACTCGCGCCGGCGGCTGTTCGATGAGAACCTGCGCCGGTTCATCCTGACGCGGGATCAGCGATGCCGCACGCCGTGGTGCGACGCGCCGATCCGGCACGCCGATCATGTCCAGCCGGCGGCCCGCGGCGGGCCGACCGCGGCGAGCAACGGGGACGGTTTGTCCGCGGACTGCAACTATGTGCGCGAGGCGCCTGGCTGGGGTGCCGTCACGGGTGGCCCGGACGGCGACACGGTGATCATCACCACTCCGACCGGGCACACCTACACCAGCCGCCCACCTGCGCTGCCGGGCCCACGCTCCGGCCGGCAGCACACCGCCACCGCCAGCAGACCGCCCCGACCAGTCAGCGCTGGGCGGCGGAGATCAGCGCTCTCCGGGTGAGCACCCGGGCCAGGTGCCGGCGGTAGTCCTTGTCGGCATGCAGGTCCGCGACGGGATCCGTGCCCTGGTCGGCGAGCTCGCCGGCTGCCGCCGCATCGGCGCCGGCGGATAGGGCCTGTTCGGCGGCGGCCGCTCGCAACGGTGTCGGACCCATACCGGCCAGCGCGATCCGGGTGCCCGCCACCGCCACCGCCACGATCGCCCAGTCGTTGGCGCGGCGCACGAACTTCTCGTACCAGTGCTGCTCGGCGCCGGTCACCGGGATGCGAACCTCGGTGAGCATCTCGTCGTCGGCCAGCACCGTGGAGAAGTAGCCGGTGAAGAAATCCGCGGCAGCGACGGTCCGGACACCGGACGGGCCGGTGAGGACCATCTCGGCGTCCAGGGCCAACGCGGCGGCGGGCAGATCGGCAGACGGGTCAGCGTGCGCCAGCGAGCCGCCGATGGTGCCGCGGTGCCGGATCTGTGGGTCTCCGACGTACGAGGCGACCCGGGCCAGCAGCGGCACGGTCTGGTGCACCAGGTCGGAGCCGACCAGGTCCGCGTGCCGGGTTAGCGCGCCGACCGCCAGGGTGTCGCCCTCGCGGTGGACGTAGCGCAGCTCGTCGAGATGGCCGACGTCCACCAGCATCGTGGGGGCGGCCAGCCGCAGCTTCATCATCGGCAGCAGGGAATGTCCGCCGGCCAGCAGTTTCGCCTCGTCGCCGTGCTCGGCCAGCAGCGCGACCGCTTCGGCGGCCGTCTCGGCGCGCGCGTAGTCGAACGGGGCCGGGATCATCGGGTGCCCCTGTCGTCTAATTCAGCTGCCATGGCGCGCGACGCCGCCAGCACCGCCCGGACAATGTTGTGATACCCCGTGCAGCGGCAGAGGTTTCCCTCTAGCCCGTGCCGCACCTGCGCTGCGGTGGGTGACGGGTTCTCGGCCAGCAGCGCCACGGACGCCATCACCATTCCCGGGGTGCAGAATCCGCACTGCAGGCCGTGCTCGGCGCGAAACGCCTGCTGCACCGGGTGCAGCAGCCCGCTCGAACCATCCGGCCCGGACAACTCGCTGAGCCCGCTGAGCCCTTCTAAGGTGGTCACCGCCGACCCGGATGCCTGCGCCGCGAGCACCGTGCACGACTTGACCGACTCGCCGTCCAACAGCACCGTGCACGCCCCGCACGAGGTGGTGTCACAGCCGGCGTTGCTCGCTCGCAACCCGCAGGTCTCCCGCAGATAGTGCACCAGCAGGGTGCGTGGCTCGACCTCGTCCGTTCGCTCTGTGCCGTTGACTGTGATAGACACCCGCATCAGCGCGCCCCTTCCGCTTGCTGAGCCAGCTGGATGGCCCGCCACACCCGCTGCGGAGTGGTCGGCATGTCGATGTGCCGCACGCCCAAATGAGCCACGGCGTCGATCACCGCGTTCTGCACCGCCGGCGTGGCACCGATCGTGCCGGATTCGCCGATCCCCTTGGCGCCCAACGGGTTGTACGAGGTTGGGGTGGCCATCGGCACCAGCTCGAAGTCCGGCAGTTCCGGAGCCGAGACGATCCCGTAGTCGGCGAAGGTCGCCGTCAACGGGTTGCCATCCTCGTCGAAGCACACCTCTTCGTACAGGGCCTGCGCCGCTCCCTGCGCCAGACCACCATGCCGCTGACCCTCGGCGAGCAACGGGTTGAGGATGGTGCCGGAGTCGTCCACCGCGACGAACCGCCGCAACCTCGCCTTGCCGGTGGGCACGTCGACCTCCACCACCGCCAGGTGCGCGCCGAACGGGAAGGTGGCGCCCGGCGCGGTGAACACGGTGTGTGCCGAGAGCGGTTCGGACGCTGCCAGCTCCGCGAACGAGACGAACCGATCCGGCACGCCGACCACCGCCACACCCACCCGGCCGGTGTCCACCTCCAGATCCGCCGGATCGACCTCCAGCAGCGCGGAGGCGCGATCCTTGGCGAGTTCGGCAACCTCGATCGCCGCCTGTCGCACCGCCAGCCCACCCTGCTGCAGACTGCGCGACCCGCCGGTGCCGCCGCCCTGCGGGATCAGGTCGGTATCCCCCCAGCGCAGCGTGATCCGCTCCATCGGGATGCCGAGTTCCTCACTGGCCAGCATCGCCCACGCGGTGGCGTGCCCCTGCCCGTGCGGGGAGGTTCCGGTCAGGATGGTGGCACCGCCGTCGGGATGCACGGTGACGGTGGCGTTTTCGCTGGGCGGACCTGACTCGTCGCCGCCTCCGGTGATCTCCACATACACCGCCAGCCCGATACCCAGTGCCCGCTCGTCGCCGCGCGCGCGCCGCTGCGCCTGCTCGGCGCGCAGACCGTCGTAGTCCGCCGCGCGCAACAGGTTCGTCAGCGCGGCTGGGTAGTCGCCCGAGTCGTACACCGCGCCCATCGCGGTGGTGTGCGGCTCGGTGAATGCCGGGAGCAGGTTGCACCGCCGCACCTCCGCCGGGTCCATGCCGATCTCGGCGGCGAATAGATCGACCGCCCGCTCGAGGGCGGCCGCCGCCTCCGGCCGGCCGGCGCCGCGGAACGCGCCCATCGGTGTGGTGGTGGTGACGACGCTACGGGTCGAGGCCTCCACCCGGTCGAACGCGTAGACGCCGGGGGCCATCAGGGCGGTCAGTCCCGGCAGCAGCACGCCGATCCGCGGGTAGGCGCCGCAGTCCTGCAGCACCTCGATCCGGTAGGCGATCATCCGACCGTCCCGGGTGCCGCCGATGGTCACGGTCTGGACCTGCCCGCGGCCGTGCGTCATGGCCGTCAGGTTCTCGGTGCGGGTCTCGGTCCACCGCACCGGCCGGTCGACAATCCGCGCAGCGACGGCGATCGCGATGTGATCCGGGTCGACGCCGAACTTCGCGCCGAACGCGCCGCCGACGTCGGGAGTGATCACATGCACGCGATCATCGGGCACTCCCAGAGCCCGGGCCAGACCGGCCTTGGCGCCCTGCGCACCCTGGTTCGGCAGCCAGATGGTGAGTCGTGGCCCGGCCCCGCCGGTCTCGTCACCGCTGTTGTCCGCAACCCACACGGCCGCGGCGGCCCGGCCCTCCAGCGGCGCCGGGGCCACCCGGTTATTGACGATGCGTCGCGTGACGACGATTTCGCAGCCGTCCAGCAGCCCGGGATCCTGCTCGGTCAGGTTCGCATTCGCGGTGTTGGTGCCCACCTCGGGAAACAGCAGCACCTCGTCGCGGGCGGCGGCCTCGACGCCCACCACGGCCGGCAGCGGCTGGTAGTCGACCTCGACCAACTCCGCGGCATCCACGGCCGCCACCCGGGTTTCGGCCAGCACCAGCGCGACCGCCTGGCCCACATACCGGACCGTGTCGGTGGTCAGGATCGGCTCGACCATCTTGCTGCCGTATTTGGCCCGGGGGGTAGGCAGGCCGAGGTCGGCGGCGGTCAGCACCGCGATCACGCCGGGTTCGGATCGGGCGGCCGACACGTCGATGCCGCCGATGTGCGCGTGCGCCACCGGGGAGCGCACGAATACCGCGTGCAACGCCCCGGTCAGCCGGTCGTCGACCAGATCCTCGGTGTAGACCGCGCCGGTGGTCAGGAAGGCGGGATCCTCGACCCGGAGGACCCGGGTTCCCAGGATGCTCGCCGCTCTGGGATGGCTGCTTTCAGCCGTGGGCAACGCCATGGCACGACCGTAATCGTGCCGCCCCCGTCAGCGCCAACGGGCCCTCATGCCGTCGGTGAGGTACCCGCCGACCCGAGTTGCTGGCAGGCCTGCACGATCCGGGCCGCCATGCCGCCCTCCGCCGCCTTGAGGTAGGAGCGCGGGTCGTAGGCCTTCTTGTTGCCCACCTCGCCGTCGATCTTGAGCACCCCGTCGTAGTTGGTGAACATGTGCTCGACCACGGGCCGGGTGAATGCGTACTGGGTGTCGGTGTCGATGTTCATCTTGACCACTCCGTAGGACACCGCCTCGGCGATCTCCTCGGCGCTGGAACCGGACCCGCCGTGGAATACCAGCGCGAACGGTTTGGATCCCTCCGGCAGCCCCAGCTTGGCCGCGACCGCATCCTGCCCGGCCCGCAGTACCGCCGGCCGCAGCTTGACGTTGCCGGGCTTGTAGACACCGTGCACGTTGCCGAAGGTGGCCGCCACGATGTACTCGTCACCGGTCGGGTCACCCAGCGCGTCCAGGGTGGCCAGGAAGTCCTCCGGTGTGGTGTAGAGCTTGTCGTTGATCTCGCCGACGACGCCGTCCTCCTCGCCGCCGACCACGCCCACCTCGATCTCCAGGACGATCCGGGCCGCCTTCGCCAGCGGCAGCAGTTCCTGGGCGATCTGCAGGTTCTCGGCCAGCGGCACCGCCGAGCCGTCCCACATGTGAGATTGGAACAGCGGGTTGCGGCCGGCCTTGACGCGCTCGGTGGAGATGGCCAGTAACGGCCGCACGTAGCCGTCCAGCTTGTCCTTGGGGCAGTGGTCGGTGTGCAGCGCCACCGTGATGCCGTACTTGTCGGCTACCACGTGCGCGAACTCGGCCAGCGCCACCGCTCCGGTCACCATGTCCTTCACCGCAGTGCCGGACGCGAACTCGGCGCCGCCGGTGGAGACCTGGATGATGCCGTCGCTTCCGGCGTCGGCGAAGCCCTTGATCGCGGCGTTGACGGTCTCCGAAGAGGTGACGTTGATCGCCGGGTAGGCGAATCCGCCCGCCTTGGCCCGCTCGAACATGGCGGCGTAGGTCTCGGGGGTGGCAATCGGCATGGTGGTCGTCCTTCCGGGCTGGCTGGGCTCGCCTGGGCTAGGTCCAGCGCCCAGTATCCCGCAGCGCGGGCGGCGGACGATGAGCAGGTGCCGCGGTGCCGCCCGGCGCCGGACGGGACGGGGTGGGATCGGCGTGCTGCCGGACAGGACGGTGACGGAAAGCTGCGACACTGCCCCGCGCGGGGGAGCAATGTCGTAGCGTGCACCGAGTGGGCGGTCCGCGTGCGGCACCACCGGAAGGGGACGGGATGGCGACAGGGCAGGACGCCGAATCCCAGGTGGAGCGCACGCTGGGCACGCTGGCGTCGCTGAACCCCGTCTATCGCGACGAGGTGGCCGCGGCGGCACCCGCGCACGAGGGGCCGGTGACGATCGACGACATCTACCGCTCGCACCGGATGGGCATGGTCCGGCTGGCGATCCTGCTGGTCGACGACGTGGCCAGCGCCGAGGACGTGGTGCAGGAGGCATTCACCGGGCTGTACCGGCACTGGTCCGGCCTGCGGGACCGGGCGGCGGCCATCGGTTACCTGCGGACCGCGGTGGTCAACGGGTCCCGCTCGATGCTGCGGCGCCGTCGCACGGCCCGGGCCTACGTTCCGCCCGATGCCGGTACGGCCCGCTCGGCGGAGTCGCTGGCCATGATGTCGGCCGAGCACCGGGCCGTGGTGGCCGCGCTGGCCGACCTGCCGGCCCGGCAGCGCGAGGTGCTGGTGCTGCGCTACTACGGCGGCCTGTCGGAGGCGGAGATCGCCGAGGCGACCGGGCTGTCCAAGGGGACGGTGAAATCGACGGCCAGCCGGGCGATCGCCAAGCTGACCACCGCCATGCGGGCCCAGCAGTAGGCGGTGGCGGTGAGCACGTCGAGCCCGCGCGGGGGTGACGACCCGGAAGCGGTGATCCGGCAGGCCATGCGCGCCATGGCCGGCGGCCGGCGGGACGAGGTGGGCCGGGGATCGCGGGACGGTCAGGACCCGGGAGGCGGCCGGGGCGGCTGGTCGGTGACGCAGATTCTGCTGCTGGCCGCGATCGTGGGCCTGGTGCTGGGAATGGGAGCGGCATTCGGGGTCCTGCTGACCCGCTGACCGTGTCCGGTGCCTGTGCGGGCGCTGTCAGTCCAGCAGCGTGACGATCAGGTCGGCGCGCTCCCTGGTGTCCAGCACCAGGTCGGCGTTCGCCTGATCGCTGGACGTCGCCCAGAGACGGGCCGCATCGGCCGCCTTGCCGAACCGTTGGTGCCGTTCGATGAGCCGGGGCAGCCGATCGCTGTCTGGTAGTTCGAGGAACCAGACCTGGTCGAGTTGGCGGCGCGCGGCGGGCCAGCCACCGTCCGGCAGCAGCAGATAGTTCCCCTCGGTGATGACCAGCGGGATATCGCGGTCGACGAGGATCGCCCCGTCGACCGGATCGTCGTGGACCCGATCGAACGCCGGCGCGCGGACGACGGTGCCGGCCCCGGCGCGGATGTCCCGCAACAGGGCCGCGAACCCGTGCGGGTCGAACGTGTCCGGAGCGCCCTTGCGCTGCGCGCGGCCCAACTGGACGAGTTCGCTGTGCCGCAGGTGGAACCCGTCCATGGGCACCACGGTGGCGAGCCGGGGGCCCAGCGCCGACGCGAGCCGATCGGCCAGCGTCGACTTCCCGGCACCGGGTGCGCCGGCAATGCCGAGCAGCCGGCGTGCGCCCGGGGTGATCATCGCCCGGGCGCGCGCGGTGAGTTCCGCGGTGGTGGCGCTGATCCGCGGCACGCCCGCTCGCCGGGCGGCGCCGTCACCGCTGGGGAATCCGGAACTCACCTCGGCCGCCTAGTCGGCACCGGCGGTCGCCGCGGCCGGGCCGCTGTCTGCTGGGCAGCCGCACGACTCGCGATGCATGAAGGTCGGTCGGATCACCACCCGACGTGGTGGCAGCGTCCGGTCCGCCAGCCGGGTCAGCGCCAGACCGAACGCCTGCTCGCCGATGGGCCGGGCGGGTTGCGCCATCGCGGTCAGTCGCGGGTGGAACAGGTCCGCCCAATCGAAGTCGTCGAAGCACACCAGCGCGATGTCGTCGGGAATGCCGATCCCCAGATCGCGCGCCGCGCGCATGGCCCCGATGGTCATCTGGTTGTTGGCGGTCACGATGGCGGTGGGTGGCCGCGGCCGACCCATCAGCTCGGTGAACGCCTGCTGCGCTGTCGTTGACGTGGAATCTCCGTAGGCGATATCGGCCGTCCGGACCCGAAGCCCGTGTCGTCGCAGGCTGGCCTTGTAGCCCTCGATGCGTTCGGCGGAGGTGCTCAGGCCGTGCCGGCCGCCGATGAAGGCGATGCGACGGTGGCCGATCTCGATGAGGTGATCGACCATCTGGGCGCACGGCTCGGCGTTCTCGCAGCCGATCTGGTCGGCCTCGGCGTCGATGAACCGGTCGACCAGCACCACGGGGACGTCGCGCTGGCCGGCATGCGCGATGGCCGCGCCGGCACCTGTGGTGGGAGCCAGCACGATCGCCTCGACGTGCCGGTTGAGCAGTTCCGAGACGGCTCGGAGCTCGCCACGGGGATCGTCGTGGGTCTCGGTCAGCATCAGCGAATAGCCGGCCTGCGCCGCCGCCTGTTCGATTCCCGAAACCACCTCGCCGAACAGCGGATTGGACATGGCCGACATCGCCACGCCCAGCGTCCGGGTGCCGGTCGTGCGCATCGACCGGACCACGTTGTCGGGCACGTACCCGACCTTGGCGATGGCCTGCCGAACCCGGTCCGCGCTGCCGGGCGAGACGGCGCGGGTCCCATTGACCACATGGGACACCGTGGTCACCGACACGCCCGCGATACGCGCGATGTCGGCCATCGAAACCGGTCGCCTCGACCTCATCGTCACCTTCCGCTGCTGTGCGCCGGTGTCAGCGTGGCATCCCAACCCGCGCCCGTCAAGGCCAGCACGCGTTTGCGCAATCGCCATGCTGGCGCTGCGGCGTCGCCGGGCTGCTGTGTCGATCTGACTGGGTCGCAGCGAATCTCACGACCCTTCGTTGCCAAACTGTTATCTACCTGGATCGCGCAACGTATTGCGCGAAAGCCTGCACCGGGGAGACGATACCCAGGCTGGGCTGATCATTTGCGGTGCCGGTCATTTGCGGTGCCGGCCGGACCCGCGACGCTCGCGGCGGAGCGGGCAGCTGCAGGCATCGGATCGAGTAGCGGCAGGGAGGCGACATGGTCATCACGGACTCATCGCCGCAGCCCGGTCAAGGGCGCGAGGGCACGACGGGCACGTCAGCCGGCGCGGATGCCTCGGCCGGCGCGGGGTCGGTGGCCCTGGCGCTGCGCTCGGTGAGCAAGTCGTTCGTCACCACCCAGGTGCTCTTCGATGTGGATGTCGAGGTGCGGCCGGGCGAGGTGCTGGCCCTCATCGGGGAGAACGGCGCCGGCAAGAGCACATCGGTCAAGATTCTCGGCGGGGTGCACCGGCCGGACGGCGGATCGGTCGTCATCGACGGCCAGCCGGTCGTGTTGCGGGGCCCGCTGGACGCGTTCCGGCGCGGCATCGCGGTGGTCAACCAGCATCCGGCGCTGTTCCCCGAACTGTCCATCGCGGAGAACGTCTTCGCCGGTCACCTGCTCCGGTCGGCGCGCGGACCGGGTCTGGACCATCGACGCATGCGCCGGGAGACGGCCCGGCACCTGGCCACCTTGGGCCTACCTGTCGACCCCGCCACGCCGGTCTCGACGCTGAGCGCATCGCAACAGCAGTTGATCGAGGTAGCACGGGCACTGGCCTCCGACGCCCACGTCGTGATCCTGGACGAGCCGACCGCGGCGCTGTCCAGCGGCGAGGTCGACCGGCTGTTTGCGGTGGTCGACATGATGCGCCGGCGCGGAACGGCGCTGCTGTTCGTGGGCCACCGGTTGGAGGAGGTCTTCCGGATCGCCGACCGCATCGAGGTGCTGCGCGACGGCCACGTGGTGGCGGTGCGGCCGGCCTCGGAGCTGACCGAGGCGGATGTGGTCAAGGCGATGGTCGGCCGCGAACTCGGCGGGCTGTATCCACAGCGCAGATCCGTGCCCGGCGGCGCGATGCTGCAGGTCACCGGGCTCGCGGCGGCCAGCGGTCTGGCGGACATCGATGTGACCGTGCACGAGGGGGAGATCGTCGGGCTGGCCGGCCTGGTCGGCAGCGGCCGCACCGAACTGGCCCGGGTGATCTTCGGTGTGGACCGGCCGACCGCCGGCTCGCTGGTGCTGGACGGGCGCCGCTACCGTCCGGCCGGCACCAGCAAGGCGCTCGCGCACGGGATCGCCTACGTCTCGGAGGATCGGGGTGGCCAGAGCCTGATCGGCGAGTTCTCGATCCTGGACAACGCCACCCTGCCGGTCGTTGACCGGGCGACACGGTTCGGTCTGGTCTTCCGCCGGTTGCAGATCGCGCTGGTCGACACGCGGCTGAAGCTGATGAACCTCCGGTTCCGCGACTACCAGCAGCCGGTCTCCGAGCTGTCCGGTGGCAACCAGCAGAAGGTCGTGCTGGCCAAATGGCTGTCCGCGCAGCCGAAGTTGCTGATCCTGGACGAGCCGACCCAGGGGGTGGACGTCGGCGCCAAGGCGGAGGTGCACCGCATCGTCGCCGATCTGGCCGAGCAGGGCATGGCCATCCTGATGATTTCCTCGGACATGCCCGAGGTACTGGGCATGTCCGACCGGGTGATCGTGATGCGGCGGGGCAGGATCGCCGCGGAGTTCGCCCGCGAGGACGCGACCCAGGAGGGCATCGCGGCGGCGGCCGCCGGCGCGTCCGCCTCGACGACCGACGGGCTGGCACCCGCCTCGGTGTCCGATGAGCTGGTACCCGGCGCGGCCTCAGACGCACCGGCGGCGACACCGCCTGCGCGCGGAGCCGTTCCCCCGCCCGGATCGGAGGGTGGCGGCGCCGGCTGGCTGCGAGTGCTGTTGCGCCGCCGGGAGGTTGGACTGCTGGCGGTGCTGCTGGCAGCCGTGGTCATCATCTCCGTCATCAACCCGCGGTTCCTGGGCGGCAACAACCTGGCCAGCGTCGCCAGCAACGCGTCACTGGTGGGACTGGTGGCGCTGGGCGAGCTGCTGGTCGTGCTGACGCGCAACATCGACGTGTCGGTCGGTTCCACGATAGGGCTGACCGCCTACATCTTCGGCTCTCTCGCGGAGAGCCACCCCTCCTGGCCGATCGTCGTCGCCATCGCGGCCGCCATCGGGGTCGGGTTGGTATGCGGCGCGATCAACGGCGCCGTGGTCGCCTACGGCAACGTGCCGTCGATCGTCGTCACGCTCGGCACCATGTACATCTACCGGGGCTACGACAGCATCATCTCCAACGGGCACGAGATTGCTCCCGGCGACATTCCCCAGGGCGCCGTGGATTACGTGTCGGGCACGGACCTGGGCATCCCGCGGCTGCTGTGGATCTGCGTCGTCGCCTTCGCGATCGCCGGGCTGGTGCTGCGCTGGACGCGGCGCGGCCGCGAGTTCTACCAGGTGGGGTCCAACCCGGACGGGGCCGGGGTGCTGGGGATCCCATTGCGCCGCAGGGTGTTCACATCGTTCCTGGTCTCCGGAGGGCTGGCCGGCCTGGTCGGCGCGCTGTGGGCGATGTACTACGCCGTGATCGACGGCAACTCCGCCTATGGGTTCGAGCTGACGGTCATCGCGGCCGTAGTGGTGGGCGGGGTGGCGCTGCGCGGCGGCTACGGGACGGTGGTCGGCGTCGCGCTGGGCGCCATCGCGCTGTACGTCATCCAGAACGCGCTGAACCTGGCCAACGTGAACTCCAACGACCTGCAGGCCTTCTACGGCGCGGCCATCCTGCTGGCCGTCGCCTTCGACCTGACCATCACCCACCGTCGCCGCACCCGCGTGGCGGTGTGAGATGTGGGCATCGGCTCGCGGACGGCTCGCCCAGTGGGACACCCTGCTGGCGGTGCTGCTGGTGGTGGTCGTGCTGGTCGGCTGGCAGACGACGACCGGTTTCATCACCACCTTCAACATCTCCTCGGCGATCGGGGTGATGGCGGAAAAGGCGTTGATGGTGCTGCCCTTGACGCTGCTCATCGTGTGCCGGGAGATCGACATCTCGGTGGCCAGTATGGCGGCGCTCAGCGCCACGGCGTGCGGGATGGTGCTCGATGCCGGGGCGCCGGTTCCGGCCGCCATCGCTATCTCGATCGTGGTGGGCATCGCGTGCGGGGTGGTGAACGCCGTTCTCGTCACCGTTCTCGGCCTGCCGTCCCTGGTGGTCACGCTGGGGACCCTGGCGCTGTTTCGCGGCCTGTGCTACGTGCTGCTGGGCAGCAACGTGATGACGACCGTTCCGGCGTTCTTCACCGCACTCGGGACGGCGGACATCGGATCCTCGCCCATTCCATGGGACATCGTGCCGTTCCTCGTGCTCGCGCCGGTGTTCGCCATCGTGCTGCACGGGCTGCCCACCGGCCGGCGCATCTACGCCATCGGCGGCAGTCCCGAGACCGCGCAGTACTCCGGCGTCCGCGTCGACCGGATCAAGTTCTGCCTGTTCGTCGCGTCGGGAGCGCTGTGCGGGATCGCCGGAGCGATCAACTTCGGGCGCATCAGCGAAGCGACCCCGGACACCATGCTCGGCTACGAGCTGGACGCGATCACGATCGTGTTCCTGGGCGGGGTCAGCTTCCTGGGCGGCAAGGGTCGGATGAGCGCGGTGCTCTGGGCGCTGGCGCTGGTCTGCCTGCTGGAGAACATGTTGCAGCTGAACAACGTCAGCGCCTACGGGCAGGGCACCGCCATCGGCATCCTGCTCATCGTGTCGCTGGTGTTCTCCAACGCCGCCCGGTCGGTCTCGGATCGCCTGCGGCGCGTCCGGCGCCGCCGGCTGGCGCCCGGGCATGGCGCGTCACCACCCGAGCCCGATCTCGCGCACGTCGAATAAACGATCGGCCCCCGCCGGGGGATCGTCCCGATCAGGTACCACGACCAGCGCCTCAGCGCGCAAAGATGGAGGATCGTTGTGAAGATCAACAGGGCCAGAGTCGGTGTGCTGGCGGCCATCCTGGCCTCGGCCGTGGTGGCCACGGCCTGCTCGTCGACGGCGAGCCCCACGACACCGTCGGCATCGGGATCGACGCCGTCGGCGGCGTCCGGGAGCGCTCCGGTCACCTCGGCGTCCGATACCGGCGCCGGGTCGTCGTCGGCCTCGGCCGGTGCCGGCTCGAGTGCCGCCGCGGACACCTCGGCGGCGGCCGGTGCCTCGACCGGATTCCAGGGCGCCACGTCCAATCCCGACTGCAAGACCGGGCATGGCACCATCGGCTACATCCCCAAGCTCGGCACGGATCCGTACATGGTCACCGTGCACAAGGCCGCCGAGGCCGCCGCGCAGGCGACCGGTGGCAAGGTCATCTACACCTCGCCCAACAGTGCCACCGGCGCGGCGCAGATTCCGTTCATCAACCAGCTGATCGCGCAGAAGGTCTGCGTCATCGCGATGTCGGGAAGCGACCTGAACTCCAGCGCCGCGGCGCTGGCGAAGGCGCGCGCGGCCGGGATCAAGGTGATGACCTGGGACTCCGACATCGCGGCGAAATCGCGGTCGGTCTTCGTCAACCAGGCGCCGACCGATCTCATCGGCCAGCAGATGCTGGACAGCATGGAGAACCTGCTGGGCTCGGCCGGTGGTGAGGTCGCGATCCTGTCGACCACCCCGACGGCGGTCAACCAGAACTCCTGGATCGCCACCATCCAGCAGCAGATCAAGTCGAACGCGAAGTATCAGAACATCAAGATCGTCAAGATCGCCTACGGCCAGGAGCAGGCCGACGTCAACACCCAGCAGACCCAGGCGCTCATCCAGGCGTACCCGGACCTGAAGGGCCTGATCGTGCCGGCGGGCCTCGGATACCCCGTGGCCGCCAAGGAATTGGCGCAGGAGGGCAAGCTCGGTCAGATCAAGATCACCGGGCTGGCGCCGTCATCGCTTATCAAGCAGTACATCCTGACCGGCAACGCGCAGGACATCTGGTGGAACGTGACCAACCTCGGCACGCTGTCCTACTACGCCGCCCAGGCGCTGGCGACCGGCAAGATCACTGGCGAGCAGGGCCAGACGTTCACCGCGGGATCCCTGGGCACCTTCACCGTGGGCGCGAACGGTGAGGTGCTGCTAGGCAAGGCCGACACAGTGACCAAGGCGAACGTGAACCAGTTCCCGTTCTGAGCCGCCGCGGGCATGACCGGACCCAGGCGGGGCCGGATCAGGACATGCCGGGCCGGGCGCCCGCCGCGCCCGGCACGGCATGTCGCACTCTCGGGGCTCTCGTGCGACCCGTGCTCTTGACGAACCGGTGGGCGATCCACAAAATGCTCGATACCGCATATCGTCACAAGCTCCAGACCGGTGCCGCCCTCGCGGGAGCCACCAGCTCGTTCACTAGCGGAGGTCACGGGTGGGTTCCGCCGGTGCACGGATCGCGCCGGGCTCTCCCGCGCTCGGCCCCGCCGACCTGGTGTGCCAGCAGATCCCGGGGCAGCTGGAGATCCACGGTGACCTCGTCGTCTACACGCTGCGCCGGGTGGTGGGCGGCGCCGACCGGACCGAGCTGTGGACCGTCGACCTTCTCGACGGCCTACCCCGACCGCTCACCGGTGGTCCGGGCCACGACACCTGCCCCCGGATCAGCCCGTGCGGCGGGACGCTGGCCTTCCTGCGGTCGGTGGGTGATGCTCCCGCGCAGGTGTGGACCATGCCGCTGCCCGGCGGTGCGCCCCGCGCGCTGACCGCCTTTCCCCGTGGCGCCCACGACCTGGTCTGGTCCTCCGACGGGGCCGCGCTGATCGTGCTGGCCGAGGACGCCGCGTCGCCGTGCGTGCATCGGGTGGCCGGCCTGCCGGACGAGGCGACACCCACCGCGATCTCGCTCACCGGCATCGACTGGCGCCGGGACGGCGACGGTGACGGTGGCCTCGTGCTGTACCCCCGTCACCTGCACCGGGTCGACCTCGGTGACGGCACCACGCGCCGACTCACCGACGGACCCTGGTCGGCATCCCGGCCTCGCACCGGCCCGGACGGGCACGTCTACTTCCTGGCCGACCCCGACCCGGATGCCGACATCTGCCCGTCACCCCAGGTGTTTCGCGTCGATGCCGACGGCGAGCACCGCCGTGCGCTGACCCGGATGCCCGGCGGGGTGCTGCGCTACCACTTGCACGGCGACGGCCTGCGCATCCTCGCCCGGGCATCCGCCGACCGGCCCGACGACGAGCCGGCCCGCTGGTACGACGTGGCCGACGACGGGCTGCCGCGGCCCCAGGGTGGTGAGTGGGCCGGCGACAGGCGGGCTGGTGACGAATCAGGCGGTGACGAGACCGGCGGGCGGCGCCCGCACTGGACCGGCCTGCTGGGCGACGAGACCGACCTGCACGACTGGTCGCTCGAGCTGGACGACACCGCGGAGGTGAGCACCACCAGCGGGGACGGCTGGACGGTTCCGGCCGACACCGCGACCGGGCAGGCGCTCTACCCCGGCCCCGGCATCTGCGGGGCGATCGCGCAGTACGGCACTCGCCGGGTGGCGGTGTTCGCCCCGGGTGTCGGAGCCATCGCCCCCGACGTCTACGCGCTGGAGCAGGACGGCCCGCGTCGGCTCACCGAGCACGGCCGCTGGCTGGAGCCCTTCGCGGCACCCGGATGGGAACGCCGTGAGGTCCCCGGCCCGGCCGGACCGATCACCGTCCACCTGCTGCTTCCCCCCGACGGGGTGGCGGCCCGCGGCACCGTGCTGGCGCTGCACGGCGGCCCCACCGGGCAGTGGGGGGTGGTGCCGCCGGTTGAGGCGCTGCTGCTGGCCGGGGCGGGTTACCGGGTGGCCATGCCCAACATCCGCGGCTCCATCGACCGCGGGCCGGGCTGGGTCGCCCCGCTGCGCGGCGCGTGGGGGGAGGTGGACGCGCAGGACGCGCTGGCCGTGTGCGACGCGCTGGACGCCGCCGGGCTGGCCGAGCCGGGCCGGCTCGGGGTGCTCGGCCTGTCCTACGGAGGCTTTCTGACCCACTGGCTGATCGGCGTCACCGATCGATTCGCCGCGGCCGTCAGCGAGAACGGCGTGACCAACCAGGTGGCCGCCTGGGCCGGCTGCGACGTCGGCCCCGCGTTCTGCCGCGCCTCCGACCTGGGCGACCCGCTGACCGCCGACGGGGCGCGCCGGCTGTGGGCGTGCTCCCCGCTGCGGCACGTCGCCGACGTGCGCACCCCGCTGCTGATGCTGCAGGGCGCGGACGACCGCACCTGCCCGGCTTCCGACAACGAGCAGTTCTTCGTCGCGCTGCGCACCCTGCGACGCGAGGTGGAGTACGTCATCTATCCCGAGGAGGGTCATCTGATGCAGGCAACCGGACGCATCGACCGCCGCATCGATCGGCATCGACGCGTGATCGCATGGTTCGACGCCCACCTCGGCCGCGAGGCCTCGCGATGAGCCGGCGACGCGCCCGCCTCGGTGCGGCCCTGCTGGCGTTCGCGTTAACCGCCCTGACCGCGGTGCTGGCCGCCCCGCCGGCGGCCGCCGCACCCACCGACTACCGCATCGGCGACACCCAGCCGGTGGACAGCGTCAACCCGTTCAACGAGCAGAACGAGATCTCCTACACCATCACCTCTCTCACCTACGACCTGCTGCTGAACTACCGCACCTCGGATCTGGCGCCGGACCTGGACAACTCGCTGGCGCAGTCCTACACCGTCTCCCCCGACGGGAAGACCTGGACGTTCCGGCTGCACCCCGGCATCACCTGGTCCGACGGCCAACCGTTCACCTCCGCGGACGTCAAGTGGACCTACGACGCCGCCCGCGAGAACGCCAGCAACGTGATGAACGCCTACGTCACCGACGTCGCCAGCATCGACACCCCGGACAAGACCACCGTGGTCCTGCACCTGAAGGAGCCGGACGCCCGGATGGCCAGCATCTTCGTGCCCATCCTGCCGAAACACGTGTTCTCCCAGTACAAGGTCAAGCAGCTGGACAAGATGCCGCTGCCGCTGCCGAACGTCACCACGGCCCCGTACCAGATCACCACCTACGACAAGAACGGCACCACCGTGCTGACGGCCAACCCGTCCTTCCGGGGCACCGCGCCGGCCACCTCCCGGGTGCTGATCACCCGGTACGGCAACCAGGACAGCCTGCTGCGAGACCTGCAGGGCAACAAGCTCGACATGATCATCGACGGCAATCTGCAGTGGGCGAAACAACTCTCCGGCTCGACGGAGCTGCGGCAGTGGAGCGGTGCGGCCCCCGGCTTCCAGGAGATCGCGTTCAACTCGTGCCCCCCGAAGGGCAGCCCGCTGTGCAGCGGCCCCGGCGCTGACGTGCACACGAAGGTGGTGCAGGACCACGCGATCCGGGAGGCGCTGGCCTACGCCATCGACCGGCCGAACCTTGCGCAGACGGTGTACGCGGGTGCGCCCAAGCCCGCCTACGGCCTCATCTCGCCCTACTACAGCGAGTACTTCAAGGATTGGAGCACCGACCCGGACATCGGATACCGGTTCAGCCTGGACAAGGCCAAGCAAGTACTGGCCGCCGGCGGCTGGAACTGCTCGTCGAGTCCGTGCACCAAGAACGGGGTGCCGGCGGCGTTCACCCTGAACGTGCGCAGCAACGACGAGCCCGGGCAGAACGCCATGCGCCGGGTGGTCGCCTGGGCCGGCCAGGTGGGCATCAAGATCACGATGTCGGTGGTGACGGAAGATGCCTTGAACAACAAGATCTACGCCCCGGGCAAGGACGACAAGTACGCGCCGGACTTCGACGCGTTCTACTGGGCGTGGACCGGGGATCCGACACCGGACTTCAACTTCTCGGTGCTGCAGTCGGACAGCGCGTGGAGCGACTCGTACTACACGAATCCGAACTACGACACGCTGGTGAACCGGGCGCTGGCCGCGACGGACATGTCCCAGCGAGTGGATCTGCTGCACCAGGCCGAGAAGATCGTCATGACCGACCTGCCGTACATCCCCATCGTCTACTCGGTGTCCTACGACATCACCCGCACCGACACCTGGCACCACTACCAGGGTTCGCCCGCCGGAGACGCCGGATCGCCGATCGGCACCAACTGGCTGCAGATCACCGAACTACAGCCCGGCCCGGAGCCGGCGGCGGCGCCCTCGTCGGTCGCCGGGACGAGCACCGTCGCCGCGGGTGGGTCCGGGTCGGGCACCGCCGGGACGGGGTCGAGCGCCGCGGGGTCGACCGATTCGCCGGGCACCGCCGCGTCCGGATCGGGGTCGGGGGGCGCCGGCGGGTCGTCGGTGTCCGGGGCGGCGGCATCCGGTGGCTCCTCGTCCAGCGGGGTGGCCGTGTGGCTGACGATCGTCATCGCCGTCGTGGTCGGGCTGGCCGGCTTCCTGCTCGGCCGGCTGACCGGTCGGCGTGGCCGCGGTGACGGTGACGGTGACGGTGACAATGCGCCGTTCGCCTGATCTTCCGGTGCGAGCCGGGATCACCCGACGGGGCGCCGCCGCTGACCCCGTCACCGCCGGTGGCCGGGTGATTCCCGGGTGAGGGCGCGCTCGGTCGCGCTCCGGGTGCTGTCGGCCGCGGTCACCCTGGTGTTCGTGCTGGTGTTCAACTTCTTCCTGTTCCGCGCCGTCGGCGACCCGAAGAAGGACCTGGCGCGCAACCCGCACCTGACCCTGGAGGGGCAGCAGGCGGTGATCCACCAGCGGGGCCTGGATCAGAGCCTGTGGGTGCAGTTCGTGCGATACCTCACCCAGACGGTGCGCGGCGATCTCGGCTCGTCCTTCGCCAACGGCGAGCCGGTCAGCCATGTGCTCTGGCAGGCGCTGCCGAACACGCTGATCCTGGTGGGTATCGGCACCGTCCTGGCATCGATCATCGGGCCGTGGATCGGCATGATCGCTGGCTGGCACCGCGGCCGAGCCCGCGATCATCTGCTGACCCAGGGTTCGGTGGTGCTGTACTCCATGCCGGAGTTCTGGCTGGGCATGCTATTGATCTCGCTGTTCGCCGTCGCCTGGCCGATCCTGCCGACCGGCCTGCAGGCCACACCAGGTTCCACGGCAACGGGTTTCGACCATCTGTGGGACGTTGGCTACCACGCGGTGCTGCCCATCTTGACCGTCACGCTGAGCCTGCTGGCGCAGTATACGGTGAATATGCGCAGCGCCGTCATCGATGTGCTGCACGAGGACTACATCCTCACCGCCCGGGCAATCGGGCTGGCCCCGCTGCAGGTTCGCCGCCGGCATGTGGTGCCGAACGCGCTGCTCCCCGTCGTCACGGTCATCGGCCTACAGTTTGGCCTGGTGCTGGGCGGCGTCATCACCATCGAGGCGGTGTTCTCCTGGCCGGGCCTCGGGCAGCTGACCCTGCAGGCGATCGATTCCAAGGATTACCCCGTCCTGCAGGGGCTGTTCCTGCTGACCTCGCTGATGGTGATCGTGTTCAACCTGCTGACCGACCTGCTGTACGGCAGGCTCGACCCGCGGATCGGGGACTGATACGCCATGCAGCCCACTGCTTCCCACCTGGCTGCCGCCGAGCTGATCCTGGCCAGGGAGCGACGCGGCCGCGCCGCCCGGATCGCCCGGGTGTTGCGGCCGATCCTGCGCACCCCGCAGGGCCTGATCGGGGCGACGCTGCTGGTGCTGTTCACCGCGGTGGCGGTGCTAGGTCCGTGGATCGCCCCGCAGGACCCGAACGCCCCGTCCTCGTTCAGCGCGGACATCCTCGCCGGCCCCAGCGCCGCGCATTTGCTGGGCACCGACGAGAACGGCCGGGACGTGTTGTCCGAGCTGATCCTGGGCACCCAGACCACCATGCTCATCGGGTTTGTCGCGGCAATGGTGTCCTCCATCATCGGCACCGCCGTGGGCATCGTCGCCGGATTCTCCGGCGGTTGGGTGGATCGCGGGCTGACCCTGCTAGACGACTGGTTCCTGGTGCTGCCGCTGGTGCCGGTGACGGTGCTGGCGGCCAGCCTGCTGGGGGAGAAGGCCACGAACCTCCCGCTGGGCCAGACCCTGGTGCTGATCGTGGTGATCGGTGCCTTCGGCTGGGCCGGGACCTCCCGGATCGTGCGCTCGGAGGTGCTCTCGCTCAAACGGCGCGGGTTCGTCGAGCGGTCCCGGGCGCTGGGGGCTTCGAGCCGGCGCATCATGACGCGTGACGTGCTGCCCAACGTGATGCCGCTGGTGCTGGCCAACGCGGTCATCTACGTCTCGCTGGCGATCCTGACCGAGTCGACGCTGTCGTTTCTCGGTCTGGGCGATCCGAACCGGTTCTCTTGGGGGCAGATGCTCGAACACGCGCAGGACGCCGGAGCGATGGCCGGCGGCCACTGGGCTTATTACCTGCCGCCCGGCATCTGCATCACCCTGGCGGTGCTGGGCTTTTCGTTGCTGGGGCATAGCATCGAGCCGATGTTCGACCCGCGCCTCCGGGAGCGGCGATGATGAGTACCGGGGATTCGGCGCCAGCAGCGGTGACGGGATTGTCCGGCGCCGCCGAGATCCCGGCCGCCGACCCGATTCTCACCGTGCAGGGCCTGACGGTGGTGCGGCGCGACCGGCCGAAGATCCGCATCGTCGACGACGTCACCTTCCATATCGGCCGTGGCGAGGCCGTCGGCCTGGCAGGCGAATCCGGCTGCGGGAAGACCACTACGGCACTCGCCGTGCTAGGCCTGCTGCCCAGCGGGCTGCGCCGCGCGAGCGGCGAGCTCACCTTGCACGGACGGCGCGGGGAGCGGGCGCTGCACCGGCTCGGTGGCGCCGCGATGCGCCAGGTGCGCTGGGCGTCCATCTCGATGATCTTCCAGGGCGCCATGAACGCGCTCGACCCGGTCAAGCGGATCGACGCGCAGATCGCCGAGGCGATCCTGCTGCACGAGCCGCGGGTCGGACGCGCCGGTGCGCTGCGCCGGGTCGGCGACCTGCTCGACCAGGTGGGGGTGCCGCGCAGCCGCGCCGCCTATTACCCGCACGAGTTCTCCGGTGGCCAGCGCCAGCGCATCATGATCGCGCTGGCGCTGGCGTGCCGGCCGGAGCTGATCATCGGGGATGAGCCGACCACCGCGCTGGACGTCATCACCCAGGCGCAGATCCTGGATCTGTTGCGGGATCTGCGGCGGGAGCTGGGCCTGTCGCTGTTGCTGATCACGCACGATCTGGCAGTGCTGGGGGAGACGTGCGACCGGGTGGCCGTGATGTACGCCGGGCAGATCGTGGAGAACGGCACGGTCGCCGAGGTCTATCGCCGCCCGCAACACCCCTACGCGGCACGGCTGTTGGGCCTGCTGGGTGCCGACGACGCGCCGGGCACGCTGCCGGAGCCGATCCCGGGCAGCCAGCCACGGCCGGGCCGCCGACCGGCGGGATGCCGATTCCATGACAGGTGCGACGTGGCGACCGAGCGGTGCGCCGCCGAGGCGCCGGCGCTGCTCGACTGCGGGCCGGAACACCTGACGCGGTGCCACTTCGCGCCGTGGCCGGACGGGGTGATCCGGCGCGCCGACGGAGGCGCCGTCGGGGGCCGGGACTGGTCCGGTGAGCGGTCGGGGGAACAGCCATGACGGGGGAGCGGCCGCCGCTGCTGGAGGCGGTGGACGTGAGCGTGCGCTACCGCGTCCGGGGCCGGCGCACCGGCGCGCGCCGATCGCTGGAGGCGTTGCGCGATGTGAGCCTGGCCTGGCAGGAAGGCGAAACCCTCGCCCTGGTCGGGGAATCCGGCAGTGGCAAGACCACCCTCGGACGCGTACTGCTCGGCCTGCAGGCGCCGAGCGGGGGTGTCGTCCGGTTCCGCGGCCACGACCTGGGCCGGTCGCAGCAGGCGAGCCTGCGCCGCGAGGTGCAGCTGATCTTCCAGGACCCCTATCAATCGCTGAACCCGCGCAGCACCGTGGGCCGGCAGGTGATGGCCGGGCTGGACATCCACCGGATCGGCGAGCCCGGCGCCGAACGCATCGCGATCGGGCTGGCCGCCCTGCAGGCAGCCGGGCTGACCCCGCCCGAGTCGTACTGGCAGCGCTATCCGCATCAGCTCTCCGGCGGGGAGCGGCAGCGGGTGGTGATCGCCGGCGCCATGGCCCTGGGCCCGAGCGCGCTGGTCTGCGACGAACCCGTGTCGGCGCTGGACGTCTCGGTGCGCGCCCAGGTGCTGGCGGTGCTGGCCGAGCTGCGCCGGGAGCAGGGGCTGTCGTTGCTGTTCATCACGCACGACGTCGGCCTGGCCCGGCAGATGTCCGACCGGATCGTGGTGCTCTACCGCGGCCGCATCGTGGAGCAGGGCCCGACCGCCCGGGTGCTCGCCGACCCACAGCACGAGTACACCATGGCGCTGCTCGCCGCGGTGCCCGGGAACAGGCTGCGAGCCGGCGAAGCCTGAGTCAGTCGGTGGCCATCTGCGCCAGGTAGGCGCGCTCGAATTCGGCGACGTAGGAGTCCTTCTCGGTGTACACGCCATAATCGAACGACCGCGACCGCACCCCACGCTGCAGCCGCTCACAGACCGCGATGTCCTGCCCGTTGACGGTCTCGTTGAACGCCACGAAGTCGCTCGGGTCGAAATCCGGCGCGGCGATGTCGTCCGGGTGGAACAGGTACTCCGACTCCAGCCGGCAGCGATCCGCCGCCAACGGCAGGATTCGGGTGACCACGGCCTCCCGGCTGGTGATGTCGATGAACATGTTCGGCAGCACCGTCGATCCGAAGTACAGCCCCCGGTCGGCCTCCGTCATGCCCGGCAGCAGCGCGAACCTCGACCGGGACGTCGCCGCCAGACCCTCCTCGTCACCGATGATCCGCACCGCCCCGTCCGGAAGTCCCTCCTCGTAGAGTGCGCCGGTGCGGTAACTCGGCACCCGGGCGACCAGTTGGGGATGCACGATCGTGCAGTGCAGGCACTCGTTGTAGTTGCCGATCACGATCTTCCAGTTCGCCGCCACCTCCACGCTGGTGGTGTGCCCGATGCGCAACTGGTCCAGGCCGAATCGCTCGTAGCCCAGTGGCTGGTCGTACTGCCCGGCCAGGTCGTCCCGCAGGCTCATCGGTTCGCCGCGATCCAGATTGACGAACACGAACCCGAGCCAGGTCTGCACATGAACGGGCTTGAGCCCCAACCGGTCCCGGTCCAGTTCGTCGTCGGACACGTTGGGCGTGGAGGCCAGCGAGCCGTCGTCCCGATAGCCCCAGGCGTGGTACGGGCAGCGGATCACGGAGACCGCGCGGCCCGCCTCGGCGTCGCACAGCAGGGTGCCCCGGTGTCGGCACACGTTGTAGAACGCGCGTAGCGCGCGGTCCTTCCCCCGGATCAGCAGGATGCTCTCGTCCACCACTCGGACGGTGCGCCAACGCCCAGGCTGGCTGATCATCTCCTCGCGGCAGGCGTAGAACCAGCTGCGATAGAAGATCCGCTCCTTCTCCGATTCGAAGACCTCCGGGGCGTAGTAGTCCGGCCCGGCGAGCGTGTGCACATCCATGCGGTTCATGCCGCGTGCCTCCTTCGGCTGGTGATCACGCTAGCCGATGGGGGTGCGGCTCGGGAACGGCCGAACCGGTGGCGGCGCGCCCCGATGGCGTCCTCAAACATCTAGTTCTATAGTGCAATACGTGATTGTCTTCCGGATTGACCGGCGCGCCGGGGTGCCGCCGTACCTCCAGATCGTGCAGCAGACCCGCCAGGCGTTGCTGCTCGGCCGGCTGCGCATCGGGGACCGGCTGCCTACGGCGCGAGAGGTGGTGGCCAGCACCGGGATCAACCCCAACACAGTGCTCAAGGCCTACCGCGATCTGGATCGGGAGGGTCTGGTAGAAACCCGGGTCGGCTCCGGGACCTTCGTGATCGCCACCCCGGGCCGCGCCGTCGCCGCACAGGAGTCCGAGGCGGGAGCCGCCCTGGGCGCCTGGCTGCGCGAGGCCCGGGCGTCGGGGCTGGACCGGGCGGAGGTGGAGGCGCTGACGAAGGCCTGGATCGACGACATCTACCTCGACGACATCTACCGGGGAGAGCGATGACGGTGACGGGAACTCTGGTGGCGGCCAGCCCGCTGCGGGTGGTCGAGGTCGGCCAGCGTTACGGCCGGATATGGGCCCTGCGCGGCTGCTCGTTCGAACTGCGCACCGGGGCGGTGACGGCGCTGGTCGGCCCCAATGGCGCCGGCAAGTCCACCCTGATGGCGGCGGCGGCCGGGCTGCTGCGGCCCACGCAGGGCCGGATCGAGGTGCAGGGCGAGGCGGTGACGGCGTCTCCGTCCCACCCCGATCTCGGTTATTTGGCGCAGGACAAGCCGCTGTACCGGCGCTACCGGGTGAGCGACATGCTCCAGATCGGCCGGCACCTGAATGCCCGATGGGACGCGGCGCACGCCGACGAGCTGATCGACGCGGCCGGGCTGGACCGGGCGCAGCGGGTCGGCACGCTGTCCGGCGGCCAGCGCACCCGGCTGGCGCTGGCGCTGGTCCTGGCCCGGCGGCCGTCGGTACTGCTGCTGGACGAGCCACTGGCGGACCTGGATCCGTTGGCGCGCTTGGAGGTTCAGCAGACGCTGATGACGGAGGTCTCCGACACGGGGATGACGGTGCTGATGTCCTCGCACATCCTGGGCGAGATCGCCGATCTGTGCGAGGACCTGCTGGTGATAGTCGGCGGCGGCATCACGCTGGCCGGCCAGATCGACACCGTGCTGGCCCAGCACCGGGTGCTGATCGGGCCGGGGATCGGCCCGGATGGGCTTGGCTTCCTACCAGATGGCAGCGCGGTGGAGGTGCAGCGAGCGGCGCGGCAGACCACGGTGCTGGTGGACCGGCCGGTGGGGCACTTGCCGATCGGCTGGTCATCGGGTGATCCGAGTTTGGAGGAGATCGTGGTGGCCTACCTGCGGCGCGGCGGCACGGCGGGCGCCGATGCGGCAAACGTCGGGGTGGCGTCGTGAACTCGCCACGGCATGAGGCGGTGACGACGCCGGCCGACCACGCTTCGACCGGGTCGCATGGGCACCGGGCGGCTGCCAGTCCGGGGGCGAGTCCCCTTGCGGTGCAACCGGCCCCGGCTGGACGAGGCCCGGGCGGCATGTGGTGGGTGGCGTGGCGCCAGCATCGGTTGACGGTGCTGATCGCGCTGGCCGTGCTGGTCGTAGTCGCTGCTGCCGCGCTGATCTTCCAACTGGTGCTGATCGCCCGGCTGCACGCGGCCGGCTGCACCGTGCTGACGGACTCGAACGCCTGCACCTCTGTGGCGGCGCAGAATGCCTTCGACCAGAACACCTGGCACCTGTTGCGCGGCGTGTTGGTGGCGACGCCGATCGTGTTGGGTGTCTTTGTGGGCGCGCCGATGTTCCCGCGGGAGTTCGAGCAGCGCACCGAGGTGTTCGCGCTGACCCAGTCCGTTGGCCGCCTGCGCTGGTGGGCCACCAAGGTCACGGTGGCGGGCGTCCCGTTGCTGGCCGGCCTGCTGGGTCTCGGATTCCTGCAGCAGTGGTGCGACGCGACGACCTGGTTCACCAGCGGCGCTGCGTTGTACGACGGTACGTTCCAGGTGCGTAGCATCATGCCCGCGGCATACGGGCTGCTGTCCTTCGCGATCGCCGTCACCGCAGGGCTTTTCATCCGGTCGGTCACGGCGGCACTGGTGGCGGCTTTGGTCGTGGCGGGCGCGGGCGTCGTCCTGATCGCATTCCCGCTGCGGCCGCACCTGCTGCCCGCGACGAGGCTGGCCACTGCGATCCCCGCGGTGCAGCCCGGACCGGGTGCGGTGAGCGCGTACAACAAGGCCATGCAGGGCAGTTGGTTCCTCGGGTCCGGGTATCTGCTCCGCGACGGCCAGGCGATCTCCTTCTATCAGGCCAATGATGTTCCCTGCCAGGACATCTCGATGACCATGACGAACGGCCAGCAGCCGACCGCGCAACAAACTGCCGACTACACCAAGGCGCTGGCGAAGTGCCAAGCAGACCACGGCATCAAGCACTACACCGATTACCTGCCCGCGTCGATGCTCTGGCCGCTGCGCGGCGTCGAGGCAGGTATCTGCGTGCTGCTTGCGGGGTTGGCTCTCGCCTTCGGTGCCTTCCGCCTCCGCGCGAGAGCCGGATCCAGAAGCTCGTAGTGGTACCGGGCCTTGATGATCTTTACCGTGTGCTCGTCCGCTCGGTAGACCAACCGGCTCTCGTCGTCGATCCGGCGGGACCAGTACTCCGGTACGAGGATGGGCGTGGCACCCGAACGCCGGCGCACTGACCCGCCAGTTCGGGGAGGATGCGCTGGGGGGAATACTCAGCTTCCATGGCGAGCGGTCCGGCTGCGCCGGACGTGGCCACCCGACATGGCGAACCGACGGAGCACGTGGTCCGCCGGCTCGGCGCGCTGACCACCGCGCACCTGCTCAGCGACGGCGCGGGCAACTTCCTACCCGGCGTGCTCCCCGCGGTGCTGGTGGTGCTCGGCCAGCCGGTCAGCATGGCCGGAGCGCTGGTCGCGGCGCTGAGTATCGGACAGGTGCTGCAGCCCCTGGTGGGGTGGGTGGCCGACCGCGTCGGTGGCCGTGTGCTGCCCCCGCTCGGCCTGCTGCTCACCTCGGTCGGCGGCGGACTGATCGGGGTGGTGCCGAGCACCGGGGTGCTGATGGTGCTGCTGCTGGCCATCGGCGTCGGCTCGTCGCTGTTCCACCCGCCGTCCCTGGCAAGCATTCGCGCGATGGCCGGCCGGCGCACCGGGTTGGCGATCTCGGTCTTCCTGGTGGGCGGCGAACTCGGCCGCGGGCTCTGGCCGACGGTGGCCAGCCTGATCACCGCCCACCTGGGGTTGACCTGGCTGTGGCTCATCGCGATCCCGGGCCTGGTCTGGCTGCCGCTGCTGTATCACTGGATGCCGCGGCTGCCGGCCGCACCGACGGACCGCGCGCCGATCCGCTGGCGCCGGCACGCGTTCCCGGCCGCGCTGCTGATCGGATTCCGCGGCCTGCAGGGCTTCACCGTGTTCTCGCTGTCGGCGTTCATCCCGATCCTGTGGCACGTGCGCGGCGAGTCCCTGGTAGCGGGCGCGTCGGTGATCACCACCGTCATCACCGTGGGGGTCGCTGGCAACCTGCTTGGCGGATTCCTGGCGGATCGGATCGGGCGGCGCCCGGTGCTGCTGGCGTCCGCGGTGGGGGTGGCGGCGTTGGTCCTGCCGGTCGCCCACGTGCCCGGCTGGTGGGTGTTCCCGATCGCGGCGGCACTGGGTATCGCGCTGTTCCTGCCGGCCGCCTCCACGATCCTGATCGGCCAGTACATCTTCCCGGAGAACCGGTCCATGGGGTCGGGCATCGCGCTCGGCCTGGCCAACGGGCTCGCCGCGGTGGCCGTGCTGGTGGTGGGCCTATTCGTGACCGAGACCAACGTGCTGATGGTGTTCTGGATCCTGGCGGTGCTGGCGCTGGCATGCATCGTGGTCGCGGTGGCGCTCCCGGCGGAGTTGATGCGCCGGGAGGAGATCTAACGGTCCGGATCGTCGATCGACGCAAGCGTTCCGGGCTACTCCATGGAGAACATCGACCCGGGGTTGAACAGCCCCTGCGGGTCCAGCGCCTTCTTGATCGCGCGATGCGCGGCGAGCCCCACCGGGCCGATCTCCTCGGCGAGCTTGGCCTGTTTCATCCGGCCCACCCCGTGCTCGCCGGTGATCGTCCCGCCCAGCGCCCGCGCCTCGTCCAGCACCCGGTCGTACGCCGCCCGCGCCCGCGCCACGACGTCCGGATCGGCGGCGTCGTAGACCATCGTCGGGTGCATGTTGCCGTCCCCGGCATGCCCGACCACGGCGATCATCACCCCGGTCTCGGTGGACACCCGCTCGCAGGCCAGCAGCAGCGCCGCCATCTGGGTCCGTGGCACGCACACGTCGTCGGTGGTCCAGGTGCCGAACTCCTCCAGTGCCGGCAGCACGTCCCGGCGGGCCTGCAGCAACATCCGGCCCTCGGCCACGTCATCGGTGACGAAGCACAGGGTGGCGCCGGCCTCGTTGCATACCCGCTCCAGCCGTCGCATGTCGGACTCGCCGGCTGTGCCTCCAGTGTCCGACTGGCCGATCAGGATGGCTGCCGGGGTGTCCCCGTCGCCGAGCACCTTGGCCCCGGTGTGCGCCTCGACCGCTCGGATCGATGCCGAATCCATGATCTCCAGCAGGGAGGGCACCAGCCCGTCCGCGACGGCCGCCGTCACCGCGGCACCCGCCGCATCGACGTGGTCGAACGCGGCGACCATGGTGCACGGGGCCAGCGGCTTGGGACGCAGCGCCAGCGTCGCCTCGGTGATGATGCCCAGGGTCCCCTCGGACCCCACGATCAGCTTGGTCAGGTCGTACCCGGCGACACCCTTGACGGTGCGCCGCCCGGTTCGCAACACCTCACCGGAGGCGAGCACGACCTCGAGACCCAGCACCGCGTCGGTGGTGACGCCGTATTTCACACAGCACAGGCCGCCGGCGTTGGTGGACAGGTTGCCGCCGATGGAGCACCAGTCGTAGGAGGACGGATCTGGTGCGTAGAACAGGTTCCGGGCCTCGACGGCGGTGCGGAGGTCCTTGTTGACGATGCCCGGTTGCACGACGACGAGCCGGTTACCCTCGTCCAGCTCCAGGACCTTGTTCATCCTGGTCATCACCACGGTGACGGCGCCGTCGACCGCGTTGGAGGCACCGGTCAGGCCGGACCCGGCGCCCCGCGGCACGATCGGCACGCCCGCCGCTGCGCACGCCGTGACGACCGCCACGACCTCGGCGGTGCTGCCGGGACGGACCACCGCGAGGGGGGTGCCGGACGGGGCGAGCGGCATCATGTCGCGCGCATAAGCGACAGTGACATCGGGGTCGGTGGCGACATACTCGGCGCCCACCGCCGCGGTCAACGCATCCAGCAGGGCGGGAATCGTGCCGGTCTCGACGGCAGTGTCTGCGGGGGCGATGGCGTCCATGTTCCGACGGTAGTCGATGGGTAACGCCGGCCGTCCGGCGGCGGCCCATCTGTCTGAAAACCTGCCTCCAGATCCGGCTGCTCGGAGCGTTTTCGCAGGTGGCGGCAATCGTGGACGAATCCAGCGGCAGAATTTCAGACTGATCTCCATCCGACCCGGCCGCCGGTACTCTCGGATGGTGTGATCCCTCTGCGCCCCGCGCTGCTGCCTGGATGGCTCGACCCCTCGACACTGATCGACGCGATGGGCTCGTGGGCGGTGCTGGGCATCGCGCTGATCATCTTCGCCGAATGCGGCATTCTGCTCGGATTCTTCCTGCCCGGAGACACGCTGCTGTTCGTGTCGGGGTTGCTGATCGCCAGCGCCGCTGGTGGTGACAGCGGCATCCACATCAACCTGGCGCTGTTCATCGCGCTGGTCGCGCTGGCGGCGTTTGTCGGCAACCTGGTCGGATACGGGATCGGCCGGGCGGCCGGGCCGAGGGTGTTCCATCGCAAGGACGCGAAGTTCCTCAAACCGGAGTACGTCGACAAGTCGCAGCACTTCTTCGACCGGTACGGCGCGATCACCGTGATGTTGGCCCGGTTCGTGCCGATCGTCCGCACCGTGGCGACCGTGATGGCCGGCGTGTCGAGGATGAACGCCAAGCTCTACACCGTCTACTCCGCAATCGGCGGCATCGTGTGGGTGACGGTGGTGACGGTGGCCGGCTACTACCTTGGGCAGATCGACTTCATCCGGCAGAACGTGGATCTGATCTTCATCCTGGCCGTCGTCGCCGTGGTGTGTGCCTCGGCGGTTCCGGCCCTCTGGCACTGGCATCAGCGCCGGACCCGCGCCCGTGCGCGCGCCGCCGGTTCGACGGACGGCGCCGCCGTCGACTCCGTCACCGACTGAACGCCCGCCGCCTCGTCACCGCCAGCCGGCGCACTGTTCGTCGGAGCCGGTCAGTTCGATTCCGAACCAATTCACGCCGCCGGTGCACAGCTCCGCCAGATGCTCGCCCGGCAGGGCGCTGATCTGGCTGTGCGCCGCCCACATACCCAGGCCCAGCAGCACTCCCACCGCCACGATCAGGATGCGGGCGGCCAGCCGGTGCACCACCGCACACCCGACGGCGGCGAGGACCACCAGGCCGGCGATGCCCCAGAGCAGCCCGGTGGCCAGGGCGTTCGCGGACACGGGGTGGCTCAGTACAGCGAGGCGAGTGTCGGCATCACCGGCACCAGTCGGTGGGCAGCGACACGCTGATGCCGAAGAACGAGGGCATGTGATCGTTGACCGTGGCGCACGCGTCTCCCTTGAGGTTCTCGGCGGCGCTGGTCACCTTGTCGCGTTGCTGCCAGCAGAAGAACACCAGCACCGCGGCCAGCACCAGGCTGATGATCTTGCCCACGATCTTCTTGATCAGAATCGCGAGCAGGATGCCGACCACGGCGATCACGATCAACGCCCACATGGCGACGGTCTTCACGGTGTTCAGGTCCACAGCGGGCAATCTACCCGGCGCGGGCAGTGCCCGGGGGAGGTTCGACGGCATATCGGCCCGGTGCTCGCCGGTGCGTCACGGCGACGTTGACTCAGAGCTACCTACCGAGTATACATACGCGGTATGTCGATCAGATACGGCCTGCTGGCGCTGCTCTCCGATGGTGACGCGTACGGCTACGTCCTGCGGTCGCGATTCGAGGAGCTAACCGGCGGGGTGTGGCCGCTGAACATCGGGCAGGTCTACACCACGCTGACCCGGCTGCAGCGCGACGGTCTGGTGACCGATGCCGGCACCGACGGCGACGGTCGGGTGATGTACGCGCTGACCGGGGCCGGCCGGGAGGCCCTGGCCGGGTGGTGGTCGGCTCCGGTCGCACGCGCGGATCGGCCCAGAGATGAACTGGCGATCAAGATCGCGTTGGCGGTGACGACGCCCGGGGTGGACGCGGCGGCGGTACTGCAGACGCAGCGGGCAGCGACCATGCGCTCGTTGCAAGATCTGACCCGGCTCAAGCGGCACGGATCGGACGCCAGCACGCGGGACCCCGGCGGGGACCTGTCCTGGCGATTGGTGTTGGAGTCCATGGTGTTCGCGGCGGAGGCGGAAGTCCGCTGGCTGGACCACTGCGAGACGGCGTTGCTGCGGGCGGGCGCCGGTCGGCCTGCCCCATCCCGGTCGGAGGCGACACGGCCTGCCCCCGAGCAGGTTCCCGACGAGGGCGATGTGGCGGTGACGAGGCTCGGTGCGAGCGCCAGATCAGATCGGCGGGTGCGGTCGTGACGACGGGCAGGCTGATGGTCGATCCGGGGGCCGCGCCCGATCCGAGGCAGACGCCGAGCGAGGCGGCCCGGCACCATCGGGTGCTGGCGCTGTCCGGAGTGAGTCGGGTGCACGGGCGCGGCCCCGCGGTGGTGACGGCGCTGGATGGCGTGGACCTGGCCGTGCGCGCCGGCGAGTTCGTGGCGGTGATGGGACCGTCCGGTTCAGGTAAGTCCACCCTGCTGCACCTTGCCGGCGGCCTCGACGCCCCGACCTCCGGGACGGTGATGGTCGAGGGGCAGGATCTCGGCGCGACGAACGCTGCGGACCGGGCGGCGTTGCGCCGCCGGCATATCGGTTACGTGTTCCAGGACTTCAACCTGATCCCGACCCTGACGGCGGCCGAGAACGTTTCCCTGCCAAGAGAATTGGACGGCATACGGCGCGGCCGGGCCCGGGTGGAGGCGCTGGCGGCGCTGCGGGAAATCGACCTGGCCGATATCGCGAATCGCTTTCCGGACGCGCTCTCCGGCGGGCAGCAGCAGCGGGTGGCCATCGCGCGGGCGTTGATCGGTGACCGGCGGCTGCTGCTCGCGGACGAGCCGACGGGGGCGCTGGACTCGGCAACCGGAGAGTCGGTGATGACGGTGCTGCGGGCCCGCGCGGATGCCGGGGCGGCGGTGGTGCTGGTGACGCATGAGGCGCGGCATGCCGCCTGGACGGACCGGGTGGTGTTCCTGCGTGACGGACACCTGGTGGACACCGCCGGCGTCGATAGCGCAGACGAGTTGTTGCCCGGCAATGATCTTCGCCCGGGGGAGTCGTGACCGGGTGGCGCACTGCGTTGCGCATCGCCCGTCGTGATGCGTTCCGGCACCGGGGCCGCTCGCTGCTGGTGATGACCTTGATAGCGCTGCCAGTGCTGGCGGCCGTCAGCGCGGACGTCGTGATCCGCTCGGGCATTGCTACCGAGGCGGAGACCGACCGGTCCCAACTTGCCGACGCCGATGCGTGGATCATGGCCCCGGCGGGTGTGACGGACTTCTCGCAGTTGTGGAGCTACGGCTCGTCTCCACCGGTGACGGGTCAGGGCGCGATCATGCAGGACGGCCGAAAGGTTGTTGTGCCGGTGTCGACGTTCCCCGCGAGGCCCGCCGCGCAAATCCTGCCGTTGCTCCCGGCCGGTTCGAAGGTCACCGCGTGGCAACACGTCCCCGCGGTGCCGTTTGCGACATCGTCCGGTCCGTATCTGTCCGTCGGTGCGGACCTGCTTGACATCACCGCTCTGGCGGCCGGCCACCGCTACACCCTGGCCTCAGGGAAGGCTCCGGCCGAGGCCGGCCAACTCGCGGTCACCACCCACCTGGCCCGCCGTCTGGGCCTGACGGTCGGACAGCGAGTGACAGCCGGAGCGCCGGCGCAGCACTTCACGATCACGGCGATCGTCCGAGCGGCAGCTACCGGCGGAACGACTGCCGTGCCACCGGCAGAGTTCGACGCCATCGTGGCGATGCCCGGCACCCTGCACTTCATCACCAACACGTACTCCGGTTACGGCCCCCGGTACCTGGTCGTCTCGCCGACGCCGATCACGTCGGCGATCGTGGCCACGCTCAACGGCGAGGGCATCGGCGTGTACTCGCGGGCAGACCCATCGCGGCTGGCCACGGTGGTCTACACCGACCCCAACACGTCCATGTTCCTGGTGCTGGCCGGTGTGGTCATCGGGGTGGTCATGGCGTTGCTGCAGGTGGTGTTCCTGGCCGGGCCGGCGTTCGCCATCGGGGCGCGGCGGATGCGGCGCCAGTTCGGCCTGCTGGTCGCCACGGGCGCCACCGGCAAACACCTGCGGGCGGTGGTGCTAGGTACCGGGGTGGTACTCGGAGCGGCCGCGGCGGCCCTGGGCCTGCTCGTCGGTGTCGGCCTGGGCGTCGCGCTGCGCGCGATGCTGTCGGCTTGGGTATCCGGCTACCACTCGTTCGGTCTGCATTTGCACCTCGGCGAGCTGGTCGGCATCGCCGGGTTCGGCCTGGGCACCGCAGTGCTGGCCGCGCTGGTCCCGGCGATCACCGCCGGCGGGGCCACCCCGCTGTCGCTGCTCGGCCGGCAGCCCTCCGGTGCCCGCCCGGTGCGGTGGTGGTCGCTGGCCGGCGCAGTGCTGGCCGGCACCGGGCTCGCACTCACGGTCTGGATGGCCACCAGCCCGGTGCCGCAGGACGCCCTCGCGCAGACCACCCGCAGCCGCGGTATCGGCCTGGCCTTCGGCGCCGCACTGGTCGAGATCGGTCTGCTGCTGGCCATTCCGCTGCTCGTCCGGATCCTGGCCGGGCTCGGCCGGCACCTGCCCACCTCGGGACGGCTCGCGCTACGAGACGCCGACCGGCACCGCAGCCGCACCGCCCCTGGCATCGCCGCCGTCACCGCCTCCGCCACGCTGGCCGTCATCGCAGCCGTCCTTTTCACCAGCACCGGCGCCAACGCTCAAGAGCATTACCAGGCCGGGCTGCCGCTCGGGGATGTCAACGTGCAACTCGGCCAGCCAGCCGACGACACGGCACCGGCAGGAACCTCGGCCACGCCGACGATCGACCCGGCGAAGGCGGAAGCCGTCGTGCGAACGCAATGGCCACAAGCACACAGCGTCAGCTACCAGACGGTGGACGCTAGCCAGCACAACGACCAGGTGGTCGACGCGTCCGGTGACGTCGAGGGGCAGTTCTATCAGCGCGGCCTGATCATCCCGCCGAGCAACCTGTGCCCGTACTCCGAACCAGGAACCGAAACCTTCCAACTGGTCGGCGACGATCCGGCGATCTACACCATCAACGACAACCCGCCGCAGCCCACCGACGCCCAAATCCACACGGCCGCCACGGACTGGCGCTGCTACGGACGGACCTACTCCACCCTCACCGAACAGCAAGCACACGTGCACCGCTGGCCGAGGGCCGTGAAGGGCTACCAGAATGGCACCGTCCTGCTGCCCACGATCCTGGTCGGCGGGCCGGAACTGCGCCGGCAGGCCACCGGAGTGCCGGATCCCGTCGCCGACGCCGCCCTGGCCGCCGGCGGCGCGGTGGTGCTGGACCGGACCTACCTCGCCCCGAACGGCACCATCAGCAGCGGGCTGCAGAACGGAGACCAAGGACCGAACGGACCAGCCACCACCGACATTCGCGCCGTCCCAGCCGTTCTCGGCGTTTGGTCTCCAACTCCGCTCGGCGTGATCCTGTCCCCGCAGGCCGCCGAAGCGTTGGGCTGGACACCGCAACCAGGCGGGCTCGTCGTCCACCCCGGCGCCACCGTCGACCAGTCGCAGGCCGATGACCTGGCGCTCGCGTTGCAAGCCGCAACAGGCCAACCCGCGAGGGCCACCGTCGAGACCGGCAGCATGCCGAACGTCGGCGACTCCACCCGCACCGCCATGACCGTCGTGCTGATCATCCTCGGCTTCCTGATCGCCGGCACCATCATCGTCGTCACTGCCCTCGGCCTGGCCGACGCCCGCGCCGATCTGGCCACGCTCGCCGCGGTCGGCGCCGCGCCCAGAGTCCGACGCCTCATCACCGGCTGCGCCGCCGGCCTGGTCACCTTCCTCGGATGCCTACTCGGCGGCGCCATCGGCCTGGTTCCGGCGTGGGGACTCCTGCGTCTGCTTCAAATCGTCAGTGCCCCCTACGGAGACCCCATCATCGTGCCGTGGGCCGTGCTCGTACCGTCGTTGATCGTCATTCCGTTGGCGGCCTTCGTAATCGGGACTCTGCTGCCCCGCTCGAAGCTTCCGATGGTGGCCCGGGTCGAATAGGGCACCGAGACGACCAGGCGCAGCGGCGCTGGTGTCGCTGCGCCGCAGCCTTGGCTACGGCTCGACCCGCAGCCGCATGACCCAGCGCCACTTGGCGATTCGGCGATCGCGCTGGAAACCGAACTCCTCGAACAGGGTTTCCGGGCCGGTGTGCAGGTAGGAACCCTGCTGTGGCGGCCGTCCTGCTACCTGCTCGGGATACGCCTCCACCACGCCGCCGCCGGCTTCGGCAATCGCCGCGAGCGCACCCGCGACCGCTGCCCTGGCGACGCCGTTGCGTCGGTGCCCCTTTCCGGTGAAGATGCAGCCGATCCGCCAGTCAGGCAGTCGCTGCAGTTCGCTCTGGTAGGCCCTGGCGCTCTTGATGGTCGGCAGTTCCACCGCGGTGCCGAACTGGCACCAGCCCACGCATTCGTCGTGTTCGTAGACCAGCATCTGATGGACTTGCCCGCTGCGGACCAGGGCGTGTTTGTTGTCCCGGTTCCCGCCGGCGCTGCGCCGGTCGAGCCCCCGGGGGTGAAATCCCATGCACCAGCAGCCGCCCCAGACGCCGTTGTTCGCCTCGACCAGCGCTGCGAAGTCATCCCATGTCTTGGTGGTCAGTGGGCGGATCGAGTAGTCCCGCTCCGTTTCCGGTTCGGTCATCGTCCCATCATGGCAGCTGTCGGCGCTCACCACGCCCGCGACAGGTCGGCGTGCTGACAGATCCAGGTGTGCATTGCGATCCCAGCCGCGACGCCCGCATTGATCGACCGGGTGGAGCCGAACTGCGCGATGGACACCGTCGTCGCCGCTCCGGCGCACGCCTCGTTGGTGAGCCCGGACGACTCGGATCCGAACAGCAGCAGGCAGTCTCGTGGCAGCGCCGCCGTCTCCAACGGCACCGAGCCAGGCAGGTTGTCCACCGCCACCACGGTCAGCCCGGCCCGGGCGGCAAACGTCAGCAGTTCGGACACGGTGTCGTGATGCACCAGGTGCTGGTACCGATCGGTGACCATCGCTCCGCGCCGGTTCCAGCGCCGGCGCCCCACGATGTGCACCGCCGTCACGGCGAACGCGTTCGCGGTGCGCACCACGGTGCCGATGTTCGCATCATGGCCGAAGTTCTCGATCGCGACCTGCAATCGGTGACGGCGTCGATCGAGGTCGGCCACGATTGCCTCGCGGCTCCAGTACCGGTAGGGATCGACGACGTTTCGGGAGTCCCCGCCCGCCAACAGCTCCGGGTCCAGCCGGGGGTCATCGGGCCAGGGCCGCGGATGCGGGCCCACCCCGGCCGGCGGAGTCACCCCCGACCATTCGGTGGGGCCGGGTGCGGCCGGAAGCTCGATTGCGTCGGGTGCGCCGCTTCGGGTCCGCGTGCCGGATTGCTGTCTGCGTGCGCTATCGCGTCCGCGAACAGCAGAGGCACACGCAGATGGCGAGGTGGCGGATCCGCCGCCACCCATCAGGTGCCCGCCTCCAACCCCAGGTCGGCCAGTCCCAGCAGTGTTCGGTAGGGCAGCCCGCGCTGCTGGATCGCCTGCGCCGCACCGGTGTCCCGGTCGATCACCGTCGCCACCCCCACCACGGTCGCGCCGGCCTCGACCAGTGCGTCCACCGCCTGCAGCACCGACCCGCCGGTGGTCGAGGTGTCCTCCACGGCCAGCACCCGCCGGCCCGCTACTGCTGGCCCCTCGATGCGCCGGGACATCCCGTGATCCTTGGCCGCCTTGCGCACCACCAGCGCGTCCAGCGGCCGGCCCGGGGCGTGCAGCATCGCCAATGCCACCGGGTCGGCGCCCAGCGTCAGCCCGCCCACCGCCTCGAACGACCAGTCCGCGGTCAGCTGCCGCAGCAGCACGCCGATCAGCGGCGCCGCCTCGTGGTGCAGGGTCGGCACCCGGGCATCCACGTAGTAGTTGGCCTCCCGGCCGGATGCCAGCACCACCCTGCCGCGCACCACCGCCAGGTCCCGGACCAGCCCGGCCAGCCGATCGCGCAACTCCGGGTCGACGGGGGGCGGGATATTGGCGGGCTGATCACTCACGCCGCTAGCGTCCCACACCGCCGGACCCGCGATCCCCACCGGACACGGCGGGCCTGTCCGATATGACCCGCCTGGTGCGCCACGGTCCGGACCCCGCGTCGGGCGGCCAGCGCGCATCACCCTGCCCCGGTAGTGTCGGCCGGGCCGGACCCGATCGCCGCCACGATCGGTCCACCAGCGAGGAGGACACCGGTGCCCGACCTGCCCGACATCGAGACCGCCACCATTCCGACCGCCCGCATCGCCACCTGCGTGCGCTGGGTGCGCCACCGGGACGGCGCAGACCCGGTGGTGTTCGTGCACGGCAACGTGTCCTCGTCACCGTTCTTCTTCCCCGCCATGCAGCACCTGCCGGACCGGTTCCGGCCGATCGCCGTCGACCTGCGCGGCTTTGGCGGCACCGACACCGCCCCGGTGGACGCCACCCGCGGGTTGCGGGACTTTTCCGACGACCTGCTGGCAGCCTTGGACGCGCTGGACCTGCCGCGCGCGCACCTGGTCGGCTGGTCCATGGGCGGCGGCGTGGTGATGCGCGCCGCGATCGACGCGCCCGATCGGGTCAGCTCACTGACCCTGATCAACCCGGTGTCGCCGTGCGGGTTCGGCGGCACCCGCGGCCTGGACGGCCGGCTGCTGTCCCCGGATGGCGCTGGATCCGGCGGCGGCACGGCCAGTCCCGACTTCGTGCGCGCGCTGGCCGACGGGGACACCTCCTCGGACAGCCCCTCCTCACCCCGATCGGTATTGCGCGCCTTCTACGTGGCACCCGGCTGGGACGGCGAGGACGAGGAGATGTACGTCGCGTCGATGCTGTCCACGGCCATCGGTGACGATAACTACCCGGGCGACTCGGTGCCCTCGCAGGCCTGGCCGGGCATCGCCCCGGGCCGGCGCGGGGTGCTGAACACCATGGCGCCCACCTACCTGGACCTGTCCGGCATCGTCGACATCGAGCCCCGGCCGCCCATCCTGTGGATCCGGGGCGAATTGGACCAGATCGTCTCGGACACCTCGTCGATGGACCTGGCCCAGCTGGGCGCGCTCGGCGCCGTGCCCGGGTATCCCGGCGCCGACGTCGCGCCGCCACAGCCGATGGTGTCGCAGACCCGGTCGGTGCTGGACGGCTATACCTCGGCTGGTGGCCGGTATCGGGAAGTGGTGATCCCCGGCGTCGGGCACTCGCCGCACATCGAGAACCTGCCTGCCTTCCTGGAGGCGCTGGTGCCGCACCTGGACGGTGCCATCCGAGGGTGACCTGACCGCACGAGACCGGTACCGACACGACGGGGGAAGTAGATGCCGATTCCGGCGATCCAGGCGCGCGGGCTGGTCAAACAGTTCCGCCGGCCGGGGGATGTCCCGATCCGCGCGGTGGACGGGCTGGATCTGACGGTGCCGGCCGGCCAGATCGTGGCCTTTCTCGGTCCCAACGGGGCCGGCAAGACCACCACGCTGGACATGCTGCTGGGCTTGACCATCCCGGATTCCGGTACCGCGACGGTGGTGGGCATGGCGCCCCGGGCCGCGGTGCTGGCCGGAAGGGTCTCCGCGGTGTTGCAGACCGGCGGGCTGCTGGCCGATCTGACGGTCGCCGAGACCGTTCGGCTGATCTCCTCCACGTTCGAACACTCCCGCCCGGTCGCGGAGGTGATGGCCAAGGCGGGTATCTCGGGGCTGGCCGACCGGCGGGTGTCCAAGTGCTCCGGCGGCGAGCAGCAGCGGCTGCGGTTCGCCCTGGCGCTGCTGCCGGATCCGGCGCTGCTCATCCTGGACGAACCCACCGCAGGCATGGATGTCGCTGCACGGCACGAGTTCTGGGACACCATGCGGGCGGACACGGCATCCGGGCGCACGGTGGTCTTCGCGACCCACTACCTGGAGGAAGCGGACTCCTTCGCCGAGCGGATCGTGATGGTCAGCCGGGGCAGGGTGGTCGCCGACGGGACGACCAGCGAGATCCGGTCGAAGAGTTCCGGCCGCACCATCTCGGCCGAGATTCCTGATGCGGGAGCGGATTCCTGGCTGGCGCGGGTACGCGCGGTTCCGGGGGTCGGTGGGGTGACCGAGCGCGGCCGGCGCGTGGAGATCGCCGCCGCCGACACCGACGCGGTGGCGCTGGTGCTGCTGCGCGACCTGGGCGCGCGACACCTGGAGATCGCCGCGCCCACCCTGGACAGTGCGTTCCTCACCCTCACCGGCCAGCATCTGCCGGCCGGCGCCGTCACCGATGACGGCGAGGATGCCTCTGGTGCCACGGGTTCCCAGGCGGTGACGGCATGAACGTCACGTACCTCGGCCTGGAGCTCAAGCGGTTCCTGCGCGACTTCATGGGCGTCTTCTTCACGGCGGTGCTGCCGGCGTTCCTGTACGTGATCTTCGGCGCGGCGCAGTCCTGGTCGGACGAGCCGGCCGGCAACGGCAACGTGGCGTGGTACATCATGATCTCGATGGCGGCGTACGGCGCCGTCACCGCTACCGTGTCGGTCGGCGGATCGGCCGCGGTGGAACGGATGCAGGGCTGGGGCCGGCAGCTCGGGCTGACCCCGATGCGGGATTCCACCTTCGTGGTGACCAAGGCGATGGTCGCCATGATTATCGCGCTGCTCCCGGTCGGGTTGATCTACGTGATCGGCGCGCTGACCGGGGCGCGGGCCACCACCTCGGCGTGGATCGTCGGCGGCATCATCGTGCTGCTCGGCGCGGCCATCTTCTCCATCTACGGCCTGATCTTCGGGTTGGCGTTCCGCAGCGAGTCGGCGGTCGGCGCGGCGAGCGGATCCCTGGTGATCCTGGCGTTCCTGGGCAACATCTTCTTCCCGCTGTCCGGGACGCTGCTGACGATCGCCACGTTCACTCCGCTGTACGGGTACGTGTCGCTGGCCCGGCGCCCGCTGACCGAGGGGTACATCCTCAACGGCACCGAAAGCACCCACATGCTCTACGAGCCGCTGTGGCAACCGATCACCAACATGGTCGTCTGGGCGCTGATCTTCGGGGCGCTGGCGATCCTCGCGGTGCGGGTGGGCAGGCGTCGCCAGTAACGGGGCCGGGATCCGGGGTGTTCAGGTGCGGGTGTCCTTGTCCACCAGGTAGGCCACCCGGCGCACCAGCGACCGGGGCGCCAGCTTCGCCGCGAGGGTCACCGACTTGTACAGCGGGCCCGGCACCACCATCGGGCGGCCGGCGCGCAGGGCGTCCAGGGACTGCGTCACCACCGTGTCCACGTTGACGTACAGCGCCTCCGGCTTGCCGACCATGTCGATGTCCGCCCGCTCGTGAAATTCCGTGTGCACGAATCCCGGGCAGACCGCGACCATGTGAACGCCGGTGCCGCGTAACGACATCGCGATTCCCTCGGTGAATGCGATGACCCAGGCCTTGGACGCCGAGTATGCCGACCCCCGGCCGGGCAGCAGCCCGGCGACCGAGGCGATGTTGATCACCCCGCCGTGCCGCCGGGCGATCATGCCGGGCAGTGCGGCGTGCGTCAGCAGCATCACGGCGGTGACGTTGAGCTCCAGCTGGTCCAGCAGCTCGGCGTCCGTTGCGGCCGCGAACCCCTTGCCCAGCCCCTTGCCGGCGTTGTTGACCAGGATGTCCACCGGCCGGGCGGTGTCCCGCAGCCGGGCCGCGACGTGCGATCGCTGTTCGGGGTCGGTGAGGTCGGCGGGCAGCACCTGTACATCGGGCGCGCCCGCGGCCAGCAGCGCCGGCCTGGCCTGCTCCAGTCGGGCGGCGTTCCGGGCGACGAGTACCAATCGGTCGCCGGCCAGCGCGAAATGGCGAGCGAAGGCGGCGCCGATGCCGGCGGAAGCGCCGGTGACGAGAACGGTCCCCATCGCCCGACCTTAACCGCCGGGCGTGGTCGGCCGGCCGGACCGGTTGCCTGCGAGTCGCTCATCGACTGCTGCCCTCAATGCGTGAAGGGGCGGTGCGACGCGACGAGCCGGCGGATCTCCTCCGTCGGGTACGGGACCTGCCTGCTCTGCTGCTGGAAGCGTCGGTTGAAGTCCGAGACGACGGCGGCGACCCGCGCATGCCGGGCGATGATCGCGGCGACCTCCGCGGTGACTCCCGTGGGGTGCTCGCCCTCGGCGTAGGCGCGCACCAGCGCGTAGCGGCCGTCCCGGTCGTCCGTCCGGTACCCCTGCAACGCGGTGACCAGCCAGTTCACCAGATACGTGGCGGTGTAGGACCGGTCGTAGTCCTGATGGCGCTCGGCAAAGTCGATCTCCTGCGGGGACAGCTCAAAGCGGGAGGAGATCGCCAGGCCGTAGTCCGCGAAGTACAGCCGATGGCCGTCGGTCAGGATGTTTTCGAAGTGCGCGTCGAAGTGCAGCAGCCCCCGGGCATTCATGAACGAGACGCCGTCCTGCAGGTTCCTTTCCACCATGGCGCAGGCCCGGTCGGTCGCGGCGTCGCCCGCGGCGACCTGGCCGTTCAGCCACTGGTGCAGGTTCTGCGGGATGTATTCCAAGAACAGCGCGATGCTCGCCGAGGCCCGATTGAGCGCCTCGATGCGCGTGCGTACCTGTGATCCGCCACCCCAATAGGCAACGGCGCGTTCGATATCGGCCCATTCCTCGGGCAGGGGCGTCGAGCCGGGCAGCGCCCTCCAGTGGTACATCAGGGGGAAGCCGTCGTGCTGGCCCGCGAGGACCCAGTTCGTCGTCATGGTGTGCACCGCGAGCTCTCGCCAGGCACCGAAGCCCGGCCCGCCGATGGCACCGACGCCGTAATGGCAGGCGACGGGCAGGTCGAACAGATTCGCCGTGGATCGAACGTGCTCGGGTTGCCGCTCCAGGTCGGTCAGGGGCACTCGCTTGACGAAGACCGGGCTTCCGGCCACCTCGAGCAGGGCCGATGTCCCGCCGATTCCGGATCCGATCGGGACGGCGGTGTCCAGCATCTCGGACAGTGTGCGATCGCTGCACAACGCCAGGGATGTCGAGATCGCGCCGTGTGCGGTCAGACGCGCGCTGCGTGGCCCGCTGAGGTACGTGGCTGCTGCCTGGTGGTTCAGAAGGCGACCTCCGGCACCTGCATCAGCGAGGTATCGGCGGCCTCGACGATCGCCCGCCGGGCCGAGAGCTCCGGCAACACGTTCCGGGCGAACCACCGCGCCACGGCGAGCTTGCCGGTGTAGAAGGCCGAGTCTGCCTCGGACACCCCACCGGAATCCAGCGCGCGCTGGGCCGCGGCGGCCTGGCGCAGCAGCAGGTAGCCGATCAGCACGTCACCGGCGCTCATCAGGAGCGACACGGCATGCTCACCCACCCGGTAGATCGACTCCGGATCCGTCTGGGAGGCCATCGTGTAGCCGACCAACCGGCCCACCATCAGCTGCAGGTCTTCGGAGGCGGTCTGCAGCAACGCCAGCTCCTCCTTGAAGCGCCCGTCACCACCTCCGGCTCCCGCGCTGCCCGACTGTGCCGCGGTGAGGAACTCCGCGATCTCGCCGGCGATCGCTGCCAGCGCGGTGCCACCCGTCCGCACGACCTTCCGGAAGAAGAAGTCCTGCGCCTGGATCGCCGTGGTGCCCTCGTACAGGGTGTCGATCTTGGAGTCCCGGATGTACTGCTCGATCGGGTAGTCCTGCGTGTAGCCGGAGCCGCCGAAGGTCTGCAACGACAGCGCGAGGTTCTCGTACGCCCGCTCGCTGCCCACGCCCTTGACCACCGGGAGCAGCAGATCGTTGACGGCGCGAGCCAGCTCGACATCCCCGTCACCGGCGGAGATCCGGTCCTGCCAGGACGCGGTGTACAGGTAGACGGCGCGCAGCCCCTCGGCATACGCCTTCTGGCGCATCAGAATCCGGCGCACGTCCGGGTGGTGGATGATCGTCACCCGCGGCGCCGACTTGTCCGCCTGGCGGGTCAGGTCCGCCGACTGCACCCGCTCGCGCGCGTAGGCCAGCGCATTGAGGTAGCCGGTGGACAGCGTGGCGATTGCCTTGGTGCCGACCATCATCCGCGCGTATTCGATCACCTGGAACATCTGCGCGATGCCGTCGTGCTTGTCCCCGAGCAGGTATCCGACGGCCGGGGCGCCGTGCTGGCCCAGCGTCAGCTCGCAGGTGTTGGAGACCTTCAGCCCCATCTTGTGCTCGACGCCGGTGACATAGACCCCGTTGCGCTCGCCCAGCTCGCCGGTCTCGGCGTCGAAGAGCACCTTCGGCACGATGTACAGGCTCAGACCCTTGGTGCCTGGCCGGGTCTCGATACCTGGCCCCTCCGGCCGGGCCAGCACCAGGTGGATGATGTTATCGGTCAGATCGTGCTCGGCGGAGGTGATGAACCTCTTGACTCCCTCCAGGTGCCAGCTGCCGTCCTCCTGCAGGATCGCCCGAGTCCGGCCCGCGCCCACGTCGCTGCCCGCGTCCGGTTCGGTCAGCACCATGGTGGCGCCCCAGCCGCGCTCGATGATGGTGCGCGCCATCGCCTGCTGCTCGGGGGTGCCGTTGCGGTGGATGACGGTGGCGAAGTTGGCCCCGCCGGCATACATGAACAGGGCGGGGTTGGCGCCCAGCAGCAGTTCGGCTGCGGCCCACCGCAGCGACGGGGTGGCCCCGTATCCGCCCAGGTCCTCCGGCAGCTCCAGCCGCCACCACTCGCCGTCCCGCAGCGCCCGGTAGGACTCGTGGAACGACGCCGGCAGCGGGGCGGTGTGCGTCTGTGGGTCGAACACCGGGGGATGACGATCACCGTCGACGAACGACGCCGCGATCGGGCCGGACGCCACCGCCTCCAGCTCGCGCAGCACCTCGCGGGCGGTGCTCGCGTCCAGCTGGCCGCGTCCGAGATAGGCGTCGGCGCCGAACACCTCGAACAGGTTGAACTCCAGGTCGCGAAGGTTGGAACGGTAGTGGCCCATGGCGGTCTCCCGGGTCTCGGTGGTGCGTGCGTGAATGGCCGCGTGCCGCGAAGTTACTCGCTGGTAGCTTCAGGCTATTACCGACCGGTAACCTTCGCAAGGCGCCCGCGCGGCACGCCGGGACCGCCCCTGCTGGACCGCACCGGGGTTCGTGGGTGACGATGCCTGCAATGACGGCCTCACGCGCACGGCGACGCCCCCTCCGCACCCGGTGCGGCACGGTGCTCGCGTGTGCCGCCGTACTGGCGCTCGCCGGATGCACCTCCGCGCCGCCCGACCGGCCTCGGCCATCCGGCGACGCCACCGGCTCGGTGCTGCCCACCGGCCCGTCCGGCCAGGGCGGCACGGGACTGATCCCACCGGACTCCGCCACCGGCTCTGCCGGGCAGACCGCGACGAACTCGGGTGCCGCCGGACGACCCGCGCCGCCGCCGGCCGCCACCCTGACCTGGCTGTCCGGCCCGGCCGCCGACGACGGCCTGCAGGTGACCACCGACGCCGGAAAGCGCTGGCAGGGACCGGTGCCGGGCGAGTGGGCGGTGCTGGATGACCAGGGCTACCGGTGGTTCGGCCCGGACGGATCGGTGGTCGGCTGCACGTCTCAGCGATCCTGCGTGGGCGTGGACGGTGACGGGAACGTCGTCGTCACCACCAGGCCGAAGGGCCTGCGGGTGGTGTTCGCCTCGGACGGCCGCTTCCTCGGCCGGTTCTCCGCGGCCGGCGACCGGATGTCCACGCCGAGCACCAAGCCCACCCTGGCGGATGCTGTGGCGGACAGCGGGGTGGACCTGCCCAGCCTGCTGAACGAGGCGACCCTGGCGCCGCCGTTCGCCGGCGGCGCCACCGGGGATCCGCATCTGATCACCGCCGGCGGGGTGCGGTTTACCACCCAGGTTGCCGGCCAGTTCGTGGCCCGCGGCGGCGACCGGGACCACACCATCCAGCTGCAACTCGAACCGATGGCGCACCGCGACGACGTATCGGTGGTGTCGGCGGTGGCCGTCGGAACCGGCGAGCACTCCATTGAGGTACACCTCGACGGCACGCTGTCCATCGATGGCACGACGCGGCCCTGGAAGTCCAGCTTCGACCAGGTCACGGTGTCGGGTGGGCTGGCGATCGGTCGGTGGCCCGCCGACGAGAACCGAGTCGTGGTGGTCGCGGTGCTCTGGCCGGATGGTGGGTCGGTGGTGATGTCGGCCAATCCGGCGCTGGGCATCACGGTGGTGGCGCACCTGGTTCCGGTGTCCGGCTCGGTGGGCCTGTTCGGTGCCGGTGGACAGGCCGCGGGGCCGGACCTGCTGTCCCGCAAGGGGACGGCGGAGAACACCGGCACGGTGCTGGCGTCCTGGGAGGTGACCGAGTCGGAGCGGCTGTTCGCCGAGAAGCCCGCGGCCGTCTCCGGGTTCCCGAAGGACGCGCCGCCGGCGGACCCGGGTGCGGCCAAGGTGGCCGCCGAGGCCTGCGGTGGGCAGGGCATCCAGCACGCGGAGGACGTGGCAGCGTGCGAGTTCGACGTGGCACTGACCGGTGATCCGGGGTTCGTTCCGGGGCACGTCGAGTTGGCGCTGCCGGCGGAGCGGCCGGCCGTGGCGGCCACGTTCGCGCAGCACTGGCCGGCGCTGACGCCGGGGAGCCTGCTGGGCGCGGCCACCATGCCGTCCGACGGCCGGCTGAGCCTGACGCTGGGCTCCGGCAAGGCGCGGGTGTACCGGATGACGCTGGCGCATCACGGGGTGGTGACCCTGATCAACCGGGCCGGCTGCGGCGTCGATGAGACCCCGCCCGGTCTGGAGCAGGCGGCGATGCGGGTGTTCGACGTCTCGGGACATGCGGTCAGCGATCGGTTCGCGCTGTGCGGCCACGAGCAGACACCGGATCTGCCGGCCGGGACCTACAACCTGGTGGTGGTCAACGGGCCGTCCACCCCGAACCTGTTTGTCCGGGTCGACGTCACGCTGCCCTGAGCCGGGCGTCAGCCGGCCGCGCGGTGCACGATGCGGGCGCCGGCCACCGTGGCCAGCACCGGAATCTGGCCGAGTTGCCCGGCCGGTTCGCGATACGGGTCCGCGCCCAGCACCACCAGATCGGCCGTCGCTCCCGGTCGGATCGCCGTGTCCCGGCCGTGCAGGGCGCCGCCGCCCACCGTGCAGGCGGCCAGCGCGGTATCGAGGTCCAGTGCCTGATCCGGGCCGAGTGCGGGGGCCCGCGGCGACTCGATCGGTCGCCGGGTCAGCGCCACCTGGACCTGGGCCAGCACGCTCGCGCTCGAGACCGGCCAGTCCGACCCTGCGGCCAGGGGAGCACCGGCGCGGTGCAGGTCGGCGAACGGATACTGCCCATCGACCCGCCGGTCGCCGAGGAGCGGTCGGCACAGCGTGCGCACCTGGTCGTCCTCCGCCGCCCAGAGCATCTGCAGTGTGGCGGTGACGCCGAGCGCGGCGAACCGGGGGACATCGTTCGGGGCGACCAGTTGCAGGTGCGCGAGGTGATGCCGGGGCCTGGCCGCCACCCGTCCACCGCCGGCCGCGGCGATCGCGTCAAGGGCGTGCGTTACCGCCCGGTCGCCGATGGCATGTAGATGCACTGCGAAGCCCGCACTTTCGGCCGCCCGCACCGCCCCCAGGAGCTCGTCACCGCTCAGGTACAGGGTCCCTGTGGCGGGGGGCAGCTGGTTGAGGTAGGGCAGGTGCACGGCCGCCGAGCGGTTCTCCACGATGCCGTCGACCATGATCTTCACGGTGCCGGCGCCGATCCGGGCGCCAGGCCCGGCGGATCGCGGCGGTCCGGCCAGCGCGCGGACTCGCTCCCGCCGCGCCACCAGGTCGGTGATCTGCTCCGGTCCGCGGGCGCGGTCCCACCACAGCGCCAATTCCACCGTGCCGGTCAGCTCCCCGCGACCCGCCAGGTCCTCGTAGACCGGCAGCGGGTCGGGATAGCCCAGGTAGTGGCCCACGATCGCGTCCTGCCAGGCGGTAATGCCCTGCGCGTGCAGATGGCGTTGCGCAGCCAGCAGGGCGGCGCGCTGGTGGGCCGGTGACGGTGCCGGCATGGCCCGGGCGACCAGGGTGGCGGCGCCCTCGTGCAGCATGCCGGTGGGGGAGCCGTCCGGCGCCCGCTCGATCCGGCCGTCCGGCGGATCAGGGACCGTCGCGTCCAGCCCGGCCGCCCGCAGTGCCGCGGTGTTCACCCAGGCACCGTGCCGATCGGTGTTAACCAGGTAGGCGGGGCGATCGGCAGTGACGGCGTCCAGTTGCTGCGCCGTCGGCAGGCCGCCGGGAAACGCGGGGAGCGCCCAGCCGCCGCCGGTGATCCACAGCGCATCCGGATGGGCGCGGCCGAACGCCTCGACCAGGCGCAGGTAGCCGGCGGCGTCGCCCGTGTCGCCTGTGTCGCCTGTGTCGTGCAGGTTGCAGCCGATCAGGTCGAGCCCGCCGAACAGCGGATGCACGTGTGCGTCGGTGAATCCGGGTAGCACGGCCGAGCCGGCCACCCGGTCGGCGCCCGCCGGTAGCGCCGCCCGGCAGTCGGCCACCGACCCCACGGCGGCGATCCGCCCGTCCAGTACGGCGACGGCGTCCGCCCACGGCCGCGCCGGGTCGAAGGTGCGCACCCGGCCGGTCACCAGCAGCGCGTCCATCGACGGAAGGCTACCGGCGCGGCCCCGGCGCGATCGGCGGTGGCGAAGCCTCACCTGGGCCTCACGGCTACCCTGCTGATCATGAGCGCTGGTGACCCGGCCCCGACCCTCGGCGACGACAAGGACTGGACGTGGGCCGCCGAGCGGGCCTGCCCCGACTGTGGATACGACCCGACCGTCCTGGTCGACGCCGGCCTGGGGGCCGCCCTGCGGGCCACCTCCGATCGCTGGTCCGCCGTGCTGCGCCGGCTCGAGGTGCGCCGGCGCCCCCGGCCGGACACCTGGTCGCCGCTCGAGTACGCCTGCCACGTCCGGGACGTGCACCGGCTGTTCACCGAGCGGGTCCGGTTGATGCTGACCGCGAACGACCCGCAGTTCGCCAACTGGGACCAGGACGCCGTCGCGGTCGCCGACCGGTACTGGCAGCAGGATCCGAGCGAGGTCACCGCGCAACTGGCGGCGGCCGCCGAGGCCACGGCTGCCCAGTACGACGCCGTGCCGGCGGATGCATGGCCCCGCACCGGACGGCGCAGCAACGGCGCGGTGTTCACCATTTCCTCGATCGGCAGGTATCACCTGCACGACGTGGTGCACCATCTTGGTGACGTGCGGGGATAGCCCGCCCCAATCATCGGAGGGCTCCTATGAGCAGCGAATCGGCAGAAGCACCCGTCCGACGGCCCGGCACCCGGGACCTGAACACCGGCCCCACGCGGCCGGATCCCTTCGTAGCGGGGCTGAAGTCCGGCCCGGACGGCCACGACGAGCAGGATCCGGTTGTCGGCGGACTGGCCTCGGGCGAGAGCGGCACCGAGCAGTAACGACCATCCAGAGCGGGCGACGGGAATCGAACCCGCGCTGTCAGCTTGGGAAGCTGAAGTTCTACCACTGAACTACGCCCGCAGCGCACGTCACTATACCGAACCTCGGCGGGCCGGCGGCGCGCCGAGGACCTCGTCACCGCCCAGATGGGCGCGACGCCTCGCGATCTGCCTCGGTCGGCTCCGCGGCCGGGCTCTGATAGAGCTGATCGGCGTCGAACAGCGCCGGGCCATCGCGCTCGGCGACGCCCTCCGCGAGCAGCATGCGCCGCTTGGTGACGGCTCCGCCGGGGGCGGAGAACCCGCCGATGGTGCCGTCGGCGCCCAGCACCCGATGGCACGGTACGACGATCGGGAACGGGTTGGCGCCCATTGCCCGGCCGATCGCGCGGGCCAGCCCGGGGTTGCCGATCCGGTCGGCGAGCTGGCCGTAGGTCATCGTGTCCCCGGGGGCGATGGTGCGCGCGGCGGCGTAGGCCCGCTGCAGGAAGTCCGACAGGCCCGACATGTCCAGCGTGAGGTCGCCCAGATCGTCGCGCGAGCTGCCCTCCAGCACCGCGCGGATTCGGTCGATCGCCCGCCGGATCGACGCCGGCGGCGCTGCCTCGGCGGCCTCGGGGTAGGACTCGGCCAGTTGCGCTCGCGTCGCCTGCTCGGAGGGCTCGGGAAGGTGCACGCCGGTGATCCCACGAGGTCCCCAGGCGATACCGCAGCACCCGATCGCACTATTGAACGCCGCATAACCGGCGGTGACGCGGCCATCGCCAGGTGCCGGCTCCTTGCTGCGGGTCATGGCCCCCATGGTGCACCGCCGGTCCGACAGCCAGCCCCGCTACGCTGCATCAATGCTGCTGTCCGACCGAGACCTGCTGGCGGAGATCGACGCGGGCCGGCTCGGCGTCGACCCCTTCGATGCGACCTTGGTGCAACCGTCGAGCATCGACGTGCGCCTGGACCGGCGGTTCCGCGTGTTCAACAACAGCAAGTACACCCACATCGACCCGGCCGTGCAGCAGGACGATCTCACCAGCCTGGTGGAAGTGGCCGGCGACGGCAGTGATTCCTTCGTGTTGCATCCGGGGGAGTTCGTGCTCGGCTCCACCTACGAGGCGGTGACGCTGCCCGACACCCTGGCGGCGCGGCTGGAGGGCAAGAGCTCGCTGGGGCGCCTGGGGCTGCTGACGCACTCCACGGCCGGGTTCATCGACCCCGGGTTCTCCGGGCACATCACGCTGGAGCTGTCCAACGTGGCAAACCTACCGATCACCCTGTGGCCGGGCATGAAGATCGGCCAGTTGTGCCTGTTCCAGCTCAGCTCGCCGTCGCTGCACCCGTACGGCTCGGCCCAGTACGGCTCCCGCTACCAGGGCCAGCGCGGGCCGACGCCGTCCCGGTCGTATGTCAACTTCCGCCGGGACACCATCGATCGGTGACGGGCCGGCAGCGATGACGCCGTGCGGTCCGCGCCCGCCCTGCGCCCTGCCTGTATCGTCCCGAACTGGCGGATGCGCCGGGACGGGCCGGCGCGCCGAGCCGCCTCGATGCCGGGAGAGGGGCCAGTCGCAGTGAGCGTGCTGTCGATCGTGCTGATCACGCTGTGCGCGGCGGTCACCGTAGTGGCGGCCCTGATGACGGCGCGGACCGTGCTCCGGATGGTCCGAACGATCCGGCTCGGCCAGCCCGATCCCACCCGCGGGCGCCCGTTCGGGCGCAGGTTCGCCACCATGCTCACCGAGACCGTCGGCCACACCAGGATGCTGCAGCTGTCCGTGGTCGGCGTGGCGCACTGGTTCGTCTTCGCCGGGTTCATCGTGCTCTCGCTACTGGTCGTCGAGGCCTACGGCGAGGTGATCGACCCCTCCTTCGAGCTGTGGGTCCTGGGTACCTGGGGCCCGTGGAACCTGTTGGTGGAGATTCTGGGGGTGACGACGATCCTGGGGATCGCCGTGCTCATCGTGATCCGCCAGCTCGCCCACCCGCGCCGACCGGGGCGCCGATCCCGGTTCGAGGGCTCGAACTTCTGGCAGGCCTACTTCGTCGAGATCGTGGTGGCCATCGAGGGTGTGGGCGTGCTGCTGGTGCGCGGGTTCAAGCAATCCGCGGACTATCTGCACCAGCCGGCGTGGTCCTCCCCGGTCGCGCACGCCCTTGCCAGCTTCCTGCCGAGCTCGGATGCGGCGATCGGGATCACCGCCACCTTCAAGGTGCTCTCGGCGATGGTGTGGCTGATCGTGATCGCCGCGAACGTCACCATGGGAGTGGCCTGGCACCGGTTCACCGCCTGGTTCAACATCTTCTTCAAGCGCGAAGACTCCGGCCGAACGGCGCTGGGCGCGCTCAAGCCGATGATGTCCGGGGGCGCCCCGCTGGACTTCGAGAAGGCCGACCCGGAGACCGATGTGTTCGGCGCCGGCAAGATCGAGGACTTCTCCTGGAAGGCCTGGCTGGACTTCACCACCTGCACCGAGTGCGGACGCTGCCAGTCGCAATGCCCGGCGTGGAACACGGCCAAGCCGCTGAGCCCGAAGCTGGTGATCCTGGCGCTGCGTGATCACGCCTACGCCAAGGCGCCCTATCTGGCCGCCGGCGGCGGCACCGACATGGCCGGCACGGAGAAGCTGTCCGATCAGGACATGGCGGCGTTGGCCCACTCCGACCCGCTGGCCGCGCTGGAGGCCGGGCGCCCGCTGGTCGGGGGTGCTGACGCTGCCGGTGGTGCCGGCGGCATCATCGATCCCGAGGTGCTGTGGGACTGCACCACCTGCGGCGCGTGCGTGCAGCAATGCCCGGTGGACATCGAGCACGTCGACCACATCGTGGACATGCGGCGCTACCAGGTGATGATCGAATCGGAGTTCCCCACCGAGCTGGGAGGCCTGTTCCGCAACCTGGAGAACAAGGGCAACCCCTGGGGGCAGAACGCCTCCGCGCGAATGGACTGGGCCAAGGATCTGCCGTTCGAGGTGCCGGTGGTGAACGGGAGGATCGACGACGATCACGAGTACCTGTTCTGGATCGGCTGCGCCGGGGCCTTCGACGACCGGGCCAGGCGCACCGTCCGGGCCACCGCCGAGCTGCTACACCTGGCCGCCGTCGGGTTCGCCGTGCTGGGCAACGCCGAGACCTGCACCGGCGACCCGGCCCGCCGTGCCGGCAACGAGTTCCTGTTCCAGATGCTCGCGAGCGCGAACGTGGAGACGATCAATGCCGCGTTCGGCGAGCGCAAGCGCCGCAAGATCGTCACCACCTGCGCGCACTGCTTCAACACGCTGCTCAACGAGTACCCGCAGCTGGGCGGGCAGTACGAGGTGGTGCACCACACCCAGCTGCTGAACCGGTTGGTGCGCGAACGACGGCTGGTGCCGGTGGCCGACCCGGCCCGGACTGCTCGCCAGGTGACCTACCACGATCCGTGCTACCTGGGCCGGCACAACCAGGTGTACTCGCCGCCGCGGGAGCTGATCGGAGCCGCGGGCGTCACGCTGACCGAGATGCCGCGCAACGCCGAGCGAGCACTGTGCTGCGGGGCCGGTGGCGCCCGGATGTGGATGGAGGAGCGGATCGGCAAGCGCATCAACCTGGAGCGCACCGATGAGGCCGTGGCGACCGGCGCGACCCAGATCGTCACCGGCTGCCCGTTCTGCCGGGTGATGCTCACCGATGGGCTCACCGCGCGGCAGGCCGACGGCATCGGCACCGACGTGGAGGTGCTGGACGTCGCCCAGGTGCTGCTGGAATCCGTCAAGCGCTCCTGACGGCCTTGGGAGTCTGAGGTGGCGTCATGGCGCGACCTGGGACTCACGAGCCGGGGGAGAATGGCGGCCATGAGCGAGCAACCCGACCAGGCCGTCCCCTCGGATCCGGCGCCGGCAGCGTCGTCCGGATCGGCGGCGCCCGCATCGGCCACGTCTCCCGCATCGCCGGCGCCAGCCGTACCGGCGATTCCCGACACTCCCGTCACCGGCATGCCCGTCCCGCCCACGACGACACCCGCCACCGACTACACCGACGCCGGCGTGCCTACCCTGCATTACCTGCAGGACAAGATCGACCGCCGGTACGGCACCGCCCTGGGCGCCACCGAACTGGCCGAGGCGGGCGACGAGGCCCAGGCCCAGCAACGGACCGCCGCCGACCGTGAGCAGGCCGGCCGCGACCGGCTGGCGGAGATCCGCCGGTCGCTGCACCCGGACCGGTAACGAACTCCCGGATCGATCCAGCAACGCTGTGAAACAGTGGACGGGTGCAGATCGGCATCCTCGGACCCCTCGAGGTGCGCGACGGTGACGTCGGCGTGCCCGTCGCCGGCGCCCGGCTCCGCCGCCTGCTGACCAGGCTGGCGCTGGACGCCGGGCGGGCGGTGCCCATCGCGGAATTGGTGGACGCCGTCTGGCTCGACGACCCGCCGCACGAGGTCGCCAACGCGCTGCAGTCTCTGGTGTCCCGGCTGCGCCGGGCGCTGGGGGCCGCCACCCCGATCCGGCAGACCCCCGCCGGCTACCGGCTGGACGTCGCGCGCGAGGACATCGACGCGCACGCCTTCGCCGACCTGGCCGGTGCGGGCCGGCGCGAGCTGCTGGCCGGTGACCCCGTCACCGCCAGCCGCACCCTGACCACCGCGCTGGCGCTGTGGCGTGGCGCCCCGCTCGCCGACGCCGACGACGCTCCCTACGCGACCGCCCCGACCGCCCGGTGGGACGAGACTCGGCTGGGCGCCTGCGCCGACCGGATCGCCGCCGAGCTCGCGCTGGGCAATGCCGCCGGAATGATCGGTGAACTCGACGAACTGGTGGCCGCCCATCCGTTGCGCGAGCAGTTCGTCGGCCAGCTCATGACGGCACTCGCCGCCACCGGCCGCACCGCCGACGCCCTGGCCGCCTACGAGGCGCTGCGCCGCCGGCTGGCCGACCTGCTCGGCGCCGACCCGGGGCCGGAGATCAGCGCCCAGCACCTGGCGCTGCTGCGCGGCGAGCAACCCGCCACCCCGGGGCAGCCCGCGGCTCCGGCACCGCCGGGCCGCCGCACCAACCTGCATGCTGCCGTGTCCAGCTTCATCGGACGCGAGGCCGAACTGGCCCGGATCGCCGAGCTGGTCGCGCGGACCCGGCTGACCACCATCGTCGGGCCGGGCGGAGCCGGCAAGACCCGGCTGGCCGCCGAGGCCGCGTCACCGCTGGTCGACGCCGGCCGGGACGGGGTGTGGCTGGTGGAGCTGGCGCCGGTCTCGGATGGCGCCACCATTGCCCAGGCGGTGCTCGGGGCCTTTGGCGTCCGGGACGCGCGCATCCTGGATCGTCGGTCCGAACCGGTCGGCGGCATGTCGGCCACCGACCGGGTGCTGGACACGCTGGCCGACTCGGACGCGCTGCTGGTGGTCGACAATTGCGAGCACCTGATCGCGGCGGTCGCCGAGTTCACCGAGCTGCTCCTGGCTCGCTGTCCGCGGGTGCGGGTGTTGGCCACCAGCCGGGAGCCGCTCGGCCTGGCGGGCGAGGCGCTGGTGGCGATCCCGCCGCTGGGCCTGCCTCCGATCGGTGCCGACGCCGCCCAGGCGGCGGCGCACCCCGCCGTGCAGCTGCTGGTGGAACGTGGGCGGGCGGCCAGCGCGGCTTTTGCCCTGACCGACGAGACCGTCGGCGCGGTGGTCGACATCGTGCGCCGGCTGGACGGGCTGCCACTGGCGATCGAGTTGGCTGCGGCGCGGCTGCGGGTCCTGCCGGTGACGGAGATCGCGCAGCGGCTCTCCGACCGGTTCCGGCTGCTCGCCGGCGGCATGCGCACCTCTGTGGCCCGGCATCGCACGCTGCGCGCGGTGGTGGAGTGGAGCTGGGAGCTGCTCACCGATGCCGAGCGGCTGCTGGCCGAACGGTTGGCCATCTTCCCGGCCGGCACCACTGCCACGGTGGCCGGCCGGGTGTGCGGTGACGGCGCGCTGGATCCTCGCGAGATTCCCGACCTGCTGCTCGCCCTCGTGGACAAGTCGTTGCTGCAGGCGAGTTCCGGCGCGGGCGACGTGCGGTACCGGATGCTGGAGACCATCCGGGAGTACGGCGTGGAGCGGCTGGATGAGCGCGGCGAACTGGCCGAGGCCCGCTCCCGGCATGCGACCTACTTCGCCGAACGCTGCCGGCAGCTGGATCCGGTGTTGCGCACCCGCGATCAGCTGGCGGCGCTGGCCGAGTTCACCGCGGAGCGGGACAACATGCTCGCGGCGCTGCGCTACCTGGGCGACTCCGGAGACGTCCCGACTGCCGCCTCGTTGGTGCTCGACCTGTGCTGGTTCTGGACCATCACCGGCGCGCACACCGAGATGGCCACCTGGACCCAGTTCGTGCTCGATGCGAGTCGGGGTGCCGGCGACTCCCCGGACCGGGTACGGGTGCAGGCCTCCCGGTTGCTGGCCAGGGTTCTCGGGGCGCAGACCAACGCCGAGGAGTCCTGGCCCGACCTGCAGCGGGAGCTTGCCGACGTCGGCCGCCGGCTCGCCGCGGTGGACGACGGTGCCGACCCGATGACGTCGCTGGCACGGCTGTACATCGAGTTCTTCGGTCGGCAGGGCCCGGCGGATGACGACCTGATCGCCCGGTCCGGCGACTCGCCCGATCCCTGGATGCGGGCCATGGTCGGGGCGATGCGCGCCATGTACCTGGAGAACAACGGCGATGTGGCCGGGCTGCGCGCGGAGATTGACGCCACCTACGCCGCGTTCGACGAGATCGGCGACCGGTGGGGGCTGTCAACGGTGCTGACCGTGCGGGCGGGGGTGCGCAGCCTGGACGGCGACGTGGACGGCGCGGTCGTCGACTACCTGCGCGCGCTGGATCTGCTGGCCGAGCTCGGCGCCACCGAGGACGACATGATCGTGCACCTGAAGATGGCCGGACTTCGGTTGCAGCAGGGGGACTTCGACGGCGCCCGTGGGCACATCGCCGCCGTGCGGGTCGGTCAGCCGGGCACGCCGGTCCCCCTGGAGCGCATCCTGCTGGCCGATGCCGCCCAGATCGGCATCCTGCTGGTGGAGGGGGAGGTGGCACAGGCGGTCGAACGGGCCACGGACCTGCGGGCACGAGCACCGGACGCGGTGGGGGACAACCCGATGTACGGGCATCTGAGCGCGATGATCGGATCGGTGTGCGCCTCGGCCGCGGTCGCCGGCGGCGATCTGGCCACCGCCCGCCAGGACCTGCTGGCGAGCTATCCGGCGGCGCTATCCACCGAGGACCGGCCGCTGCTGGCCTCGTACGCGGTCTCCGTGGCCGGCTATGCGGAGGCGATCGGGCGGCCGGTGGACGGGGCCGAGATCCTGGGCGCCGCCACGGCGCTGCGCGGGGCCGACGACCTCGGCGACGCCGGCATCGCGAAGGTGCGCGAGCAGCTGATCGTCGCGCTGGGCCGGTCGGTGTTCGACGCCGAATACGCCGCCGGCCGTTCCTTGGGCCACGACATCGCGGCCAAGCGCATCGACCCGGCGCTGCTGGAGGACGGCGACGAGTCCCGAGGGCCTGTCCGCTCGCATCCGAGCCGGCCGCTGACCCCGCGCACCGAGGCTCGGGGGCGGCCGTCTTAGCCGGTGATGCTGCCGACCCACGGCGAATGTTGGTAGCATGGCTACGATCAATACATAACCAACAAGGAGGTGGCGTCACCGTGACGGTCACCCAGATTGATGTCGACGACAGTGCGCTCGAGGAGGCCATGCGACTGTCAGGCGCCAGGACGAAGAAGGACACGGTCAACCTGGCACTACGGGAGTACGCCGAGCGTCATCGCCGGATCGAGGCTCTGGACCGCTATGCGGCTGCAGCACAGAATTGGGATCACGCGGCGTGGCAGGCAATGCGGGCGGCGGAGAAGTTGCCGGTCGCGTGAGTCACTACCTGGTTGACTCGTCCGCGCTGTGGCGCATCCTGCGCGAGCCCGAGATTCGTGCCGGGTGGGCGGAGGTCATCAGCGACCATGGCATCGGATCGTGCCATCCGCAGCGCGCGGAGTTTCGCCGCTCGGCCCGTGACATGGACGAGTACGACCAGATGTCGGCGATGTTCGCTGATCTTTACCCGGACGTTCCGCTGCCGAAGGCCACCTGGCAGTGGGTCGAGACAGCGCAGTACCGGCTGGTTCGGGCGGGCGCGCACCGTGCGCTGTCCTGTGTGGACCTGTTGATCTGTGCCGTCGCCGCGCTCCGCGGACTCGTGATCCTGCATGACGACAACGACTTTGGCACCGCGGCCCAGCACCTGACCGAGCTGCGCGAGCGACGCGTTCGGACCCTGCCCGGACCGGCGTGAACGGCGGGGCGGGGCCGTGCTGCACGGCCCCGCCGGCACGAGACTCAGGCGCGCCGTCGGTATCCGCGCAGCGCCAGCGGCACGAACACGACCAGCAGCGCGGCCATCCAGCCCAGGGTCCACAGCAGATCGTTCGTCACCGGCCCGCCGGTCATCAGCCCGCGGATCGCCGATGCCAGGTGACTCATCGGGTTGGCGTCCGCCACGGGCCGCATCCAGCTCGGCATGGTGGAGGTCGGCACGTAGCCGTTGGACACGAAGCTGAGCGGCATCACCAGCAGGAACATGATGCCCTGCACCGCGCCGGGGGTGCGCACCTTCATACCAACCCACACCGAGATCCAGCAGAAGCACAGCGCGAACGCGACGGCCAGCCCGATCGCGGCCAGCGTGGCGATGACGTTGGTCTGGATGCGGAACCCCAGGATGGCGGCCATGCCCAGGGTCACGCCGCAGGAGATCAGGTAGCGCACCACGTCGGCCGCCACCGCTCCGACCAGCGGCACCGACCGGCCGATGGGCAACGATCGGAACCTGTCGAACACGCCCTTCTCGATATCCGCGTTCAGGTTCTGCCCGATCGCGACTCCGGCGAGCGCGATGCCGATGCCCATCATGGCGGGCAGCAGGAACTGCAGGTACTGGCCCTGCGATCCGCCGGAGATGGCGCCGCCGAAGATGTAGGTGAACATCAGCAGGAAGATGATCGGCTGCAGCGTGACGTCGATCAGCGCCTCCGGCGTGCGCCAGGTCTTGATCAGGCTGCGCTTGGCCAGCGTCAGCACGTGGGACAGATAGGTGGCCGGCGACGAGGATGCCGTACTCAGCGCGGCCGAGACCGGCTGTGGTGGTGGAGGTCCGGCGTGCTGAGGCCGGGTCTGGGTGGTGGTGCTCATGCTGCGTTCTCCTTGGAATCGATATCGGTGACGGTGTCCGCCGACCGGCCGGTCAGGGTCAGGAAGACCTCGTCCAGGCTCGGCAGGTGCAGAGACAGTTCGTGCACGGCGACGCCCTCGGCGGCCAGCCTGGCCACCACCGGAGCGAAGAATTGCTCGTCCGGCACCGCGACCGATAGCCGCTCGCGGCCGACGATTTCCGGTGTCGCTCCGGTGATCTCGCCCAGAATGCGGCGCACATCGTCCAGCTGGGCGCCGTCCGCGGGGCGCACCTCGATGCGCTGCCCGCCGATGACCCGCTTGAGCCCGTCCGGGGTGTCGTTCGCGATCACCCTGCCGTGATCGATCACGCTGATCCGATCGGCCAGTGCATCGGCCTCGTCCAGGTACTGGGTCGTCAGCAGCACCGTGGAGCCGTCGGCGACCAGGGTGCGTACCACCTCCCACATCTCCTCGCGCTTGGCCGGGTCCAGCCCGGTGGTCGGCTCGTCGAGGAAGATCACCGCCGGCCGGCCGACCATGCTGGCGGCCAGGTCCAGGCGCCGGCGCATGCCACCGGAGTAGTTCTTGGCGACCCGGCCGGCCGCGTCGGCAAGGTCGAACCACTCCAGCAGCTCGGCGGCGCGGGCCCGGGCGTCCCGGGCGGACAGGTTGAGCAGGCGGCCGATCATCACCAGGTTCTGGGTGCCGGTCAGGTCCTCGTCCACCGAGGCGTATTGGCCGGTGAGACCCACCGTCGCGCGCACCCGGTGCGGCTCGCGCAGCACGTCGTACCCGCCGACGGTGGCCTGCCCGGCATCCGGCTGCAGCAGGGTCGCCAGGATCCGCACCGCCGTGGTCTTGCCGGCGCCGTTCGGGCCCAGGACGCCCAGCACGGTGCCCTGCTCGGCGGACAGGTCGACCCCGTCCAGCGCCTGGGTGTTGCCGAAGCGCTTGCGCAGCCCCTCGGCGTGAATGGCTAATGCTCCTGTTGTCATGGTGAGACTCCTCTGTGCTGCCCGCGGGCAGCGGCGACGTTCGTTGTCGATCACCACTGTGCCGGTGCCCGCTGGCGGCACGCTGACATCGGGCAGCCATGCGCTGGTGCGCCCTGATACGCCCCGCCCCGCCCCGCTCGTGAGCCTGTGGTTGCGCTATGGCGCCAGCACAGACTCACGAGCGCAATCGGGCGCCCGGGTGTGACCTTGGCCGCAAACGGTATCGATCCAGCCGCAGTTGGTGTTCACTACTGATGCCGACCCTGGATGCGACGGTGGTTCACCAGCAGACGGCGCCCGCGTGGCGCGGCAGTTGAGCTTGGGCGATGCGGGGGGTTCGATTCCTCCCGGCGGCACTCAGCGGGACGCACGACTGGACCACCCCGGTCGCGCGTCCCGCTTGTCAATTCACTCGGGTCACTCGGGGCGTCGAATCACTCGGGCGTCGTCACGCCAGCCGGTTCGCCGGCGTGAAGGCGAAATGGTCCTCATCCGACTCGGCCCGGATCACGTGCGTCACCGCATTGATCAATGCCAGGTGGGTGAATGCCTGCGGGAAGTTGCCCAGGTGCCGCCCGCTGACCGGGTCCAGTTCCTCGGCGTACAGCCCCAGCGGCGACGCGTGCGAGAGCAGCCGCTCGCAGAGTGCTCGGGCCCGGTTCACCTCGCCGATCTCGACCAGCGCCGACACCAGCCAGAACGAACAGATGGTGAAACTACCCTCCACGCCAGACAATCCGTCGTCGGTGGACTCCGTTCGGTAGCGCAGCACCAGCCCGTCCTGGGTCAGATCGTCGGCGATCGCCAGCACCGTCGCGCGAATCCGCGGGTCGTCCGGCGGCAAAAAGCGCACCAGCGGCGCCAGCAGCAGCGACGCGTCCAGCTCCGAAGACCCGTAGTGCTGCACCAGCACGCCGCGCTCGTCCACCCCGTGGGCCAGCACATCGGCGCGGATCTCGTCGGCGATCCGTTGCCAGCGCCGGGCCTGCTCGTCGGAGTCGTGCAGCGACGCCAGTCGCGCCCCCCGGTCCAACGCCACCCAACACATGATCTTGCTCATGGTGAAGTGTTTCGGTTCGCCGCGCACCTCCCAGATGCCCCGGTCGGTGCCCTGCCACCGCTCGGCCGCCTGCTCGACCTGGGCGACCACGATGGGCCACATCTCCTCGGGCATCTGATCCCGGGACCGCGTGTGCAGGTACACCGAGTCCAGCAGCGCGCCCCACACGTCGTGCTGCCGCTGGTCGAACGCGCCGTTTCCGATGCGCACCGGACGGGCGTCGCCGTAGCCGGACAGGTGGTCCAGGGTGCGCTCGGTCAGGTCCCGCTCCCCGTCCACCCCGTACATGATCTGCAGGTGCTCCGGGTCGTCGGTGGCGACATCGTGCACGAAGTAGAAGAAGTCGTCGGCCTCCCGATCGAAGCCCAGCGTGTACAGCCCCCACAGCGCGAAGGTGGAGTCCCGGATCCAGGAGTAGCGATAGTCCCAGTTGCGCTCGCCGTGCGGGGTCTCCGGCAGCGAGGTGGTGGCCGCCGCCATCAGGGCGCCGGTCGGGGCGTAGCTGAGCCCCTTGAGCGCCAGCGCCGAGGTCTGCAGGTGCGCCCGCCAGGGATGGTCCGGGAACGAGCCCTGGGTCAGCCACTGCCGCCAGAATTCGCTGGTCTCCTCTATCAGTCGGTTGGCCTCGTCCAGGTCGGTCGGGCCGGGCAGCTCGGAAAAGGCCAATGCCACGAAATGCCGTTCCCCCTCCCGCATCCGGGTCCGGCCGGTCACGATGCGACCCTCCAGGCCGAGCCGGACCGAGCTGGTCAGGGTGAGCGTCGGCTGGCCGTGGGCGGTTCCGACGACGGTGTCGTACCCGGCGTCGGGGTAGGTCCAGTCCACCGGCGTGCGGCCGTAGTCGAATTCGGGGCGGCAGCTCACCGACAGGTCGACCGTCCCGTACAGACATTCCACCGTGCGCACCAGCAGGTGCGTGGCATCGGTGTCGGTTGGTGCCCGGCGGTGTGTCTGCGAGCGCTGCGAGAGGTTGTGCCACGGGCCGATGATCAGCGCGTCACGGACGATCAGCCATCCGGTCGGAGTCTGCCAGGTGGTCTCCAGCACCAAGGTGCCGGGCAGGTAGCGGCGGGCCACCGGGACCTGAGAGCCGAACGGCCCGACCCGGAACGAGCCGGCGGAGCGATCGAGCAGGGCGGTGAAGATGCTCGGTGAGTCCGGGCGTGGCACGCACATCCACTCCACGGAGCCGGACGGGGCGATCAGGCAGTTGGTCTCGCAGTCGGATAGGAATGCGTAGTCGGCGATGGCCGGGAATTCGCCGGAGATCCCGCGCCGGTAGGGGGATCCGTCGGTGGCCTCGGTGCGGCCGGCGGTGGTGGCGTCGGCGGTCTGGGCATCCGGTCGCGCGGTGGAAGGGGCGTCGCTGGCTGTCACGTCACCGATTGTCTCGTGCACATCGATTGCTCGCAGGTCGTCGGCGTGTGACGGCGCGCGACCGCATGCCGGGCCGGTTGACCCTGCACTGCCGCGGACTGCGTCCGACCAGGCAACTACCGTGGCGCGGTGAGCACCTCCGAGGCCGCCGCGTCGGCCCCCCGCGCCGGCAGCGCCGCGGCACTCCTCGCGGTCGTCGTCACCGTCGTGCTGTGGGCCTCGGCGTTCGTCGGCATCCGGTACGCCGCGCCGTACCTGTCGCCCGGGCCGCTGGCCCTGGGCCGATTGGCGGTGGGCACCGTCGCCCTCGGCGCGCTGGTGGTGCTGCGCCGGGACCCGCTGCCCCGCGGGCGGGACTGGTGGCCGATCGTCACCATCGGCGTGCTGTGGTTCGGCGTCTACAACGTTGCGCTCAACGCCGGGGAGCGGGCAGTGGACGCGGGCACCGCCGCCATGGTGATCAACATCGGCCCGCTGCTGATCGCGGTGCTGGCCGGCTGGCTGCTGCGGGAGGGCTTTCCGCGCAGTCTGCTGATCGGCATCGGCGTGGCATTCGCCGGATCCGTGGTGGTCGGGCTCGCCACGTCGGAGGGCGCTGTGGGCTCCGCCCCGCTGATCGGCGTGCTGCTGTGCCTAGCGGCGGCGGTGGTCTACGCGATCTCGGTGGTGCTGCAGAAGGGCGTGCTGGCGCGGGTATCCGCGGTGCAGGTCACGTTCTGCGGCTGCGCGATCGGATTGGTGTGCACGCTCGGGTGGGCGCCGCAGCTGGTCGGCGAGATCGGCCGGGCACCAACGTCGGTGGCAGCGTCGGTGCTCGCGACGGTCGTCTACCTGGGGCTGTTCCCGACCGCAGTCGCGTTCACCACCTGGGCGTTCGCGCTGCGCCGGCTGCCGGCCGGCAGGCTGGGAGCAACGACCTATGTGGTGCCGGCCTTGGTGGTGCTGATGGCGTGGATGCTGCTCGGCGAGGTGCCGCCGTGGGGCGCCCTGGTGGGCGGTGCGCTGTGCCTGGCGGGCGTGGCCATCTCCCGGCGGCGGTGAGGGCGCAGGACGCTGCCGACCTCGTCACCCTCCACGCAGACAGTTGGTGGACCAGGGTTCAGTCACGACGGTTTGGAGGGAGTGGTGGTGATGACTTCTTGTCGATCTTCACAGCCATCACCACCATGCCGGTGGCGCCTACCAGAGCCAAGGCAAGGTAGACGAGTATTTCTGCGATTTCGGAGTTCGATATACTGTCGACCGCCCCGGTCTGATCCGCGAGAATTCCCTTCTGCCATTGGATGGCGTACTGCCGGCCGAGCCCGAAGGCTCCTGCCGTGAGAATTATTGCAGACAGCAGGACGTAGACTCCTCGCGAAATGTGAATTCCGAGTCTCGACTTTGATTCCTCACTGGAACGTTCTACCGTGACGGGCGTCAGACATTCTTGCCCTGCTCCGCACTGGCCGCCGCGTCGGTGTTCCACGGCGGCTTTCCTCTAGCAAAGATCCAATGGCATGCGATTCGAGCGAGCACGGTTTTCTCGAACCCGCGCAATTGTCGCCTGGCCAGCGCCGCCGAACGGTGCGCCCGGGCCGCGGGTTTGAATCGGGGTCAGAAGCTGCCGCCGAAACCTCCGCCGCCGCCTCCTCCACCACCCCCGCCGCCGAAGCCGCCGCCAAACCCACCGCCGCCTCCGCCGCCGAAGCCGCCCCCGCCGAAACCACCGAATCCGCCGCCCCAGCCGCCGCCGCGGTGCCCGGCGTTGAGCACCGAGTTGATCAGGATCCCGCCGAGGATGGCGCCGCCAATGCCGCCCATCGGCGAGCCCCGGCCGGGCCCGCCGGACCAGTCGTTCATGTCGTTGCGCGCCTCGGCATAGGCCTGCCGGGCCAGGTCGGTGGCCTTCTGCGCCTCGGCCAGCGCGCCGGTGGCGTCTGTGTCGGCCTGCGCCTGCGCCTGCGCCAGGTGCCGCTGCGCCTCGGCCAGCCGGGTGCGGGCGGTGGAGTTCATGGCGCCGCGCCGGGTGGAGATGTAGTCGTCGACGGCGGTGACGGTCGACTGGGCGGTCACCAGCTCGCTGTCCAGCGAGGCCCGCGCCCGCTTCTCCTGCTGCTGCGCCGTCCGGGTCGCGGCCAGGATGTCGTCCAGGGCGTGGTCGGCGTCGGTCAGCTTCTTCAGCGATGTCACCGGGTCCCGACCGGCCTCGGCGGTGCTGGTCTGATCCAGGGTGGACTGCACGGCCGCCAGGCGCTGCTGGATGTCCGCGGTGGCCGCGCCGGCGCTGCCCTGCCCGAGTGCGGTGCGGGCATCGGCCAGCTCGCCGGTGACGTGGGTTCGGGCGGTGGCCAGTTGCGCGGCAGCGGCGGCCAGGTCGTGGTCCAGCCGGTCGATCGCGTCCAGCAGGGTGGTGGCCTGCTTGACCGCCTCCTGAGCGGCCCGGGCCTCCAGGACGGCCTGACCGGTGGCGGCATCGTCACCGCTGGAACCGGCGGCCTTGGTCGCCGCATCCGTGGAGGTCCGGGCGAACTGCAGCCGCTCGTTGGCCTGGTCGGTGTTGCCGTCCACGGTGGCCAACGCCTGGGCCGAATACGCCCCGGAAAGCCGCTGCAGGGTCGCGGCGGCCTGCGGCAGCCGGGTGTTCTGCGCGTCGATAGAGCCGGGCAGCGCGACGAGCACCTGCGGCAGTCGGGACTTGAGATCGCGCAGCGTGTCGAACTTCTGGGTCTGCGCCTCCAAGCCGTCGCTGGCCTGCTGGCACAGCGCGATGATCTGCGTCATCCAGCCGCGGCGGGTCTGCTCGTCCTCCGGGATGTCGTCGTCGATCTCCTGGCGCAGCTGGAACGCCTGGGTCAGCTTGGCCTTGGCGTCGTCGTGCGCGGCGCGGAAGTCCCTGGTGGCGTCGGTGCCGAACTCGCCCTCGGCCAGCTGCAACTCGCTGTCGCTGGCCCGGACTGCGTTGTCGGTCTGGATCAGCGCGTTGACGCTGCGGTCGGACAGCTGCTCGTACGGCTCCGGGGGCGGGCCGGCGTTCTTCTTGGCCTCGGCGGCGGCTGCCTTCTTGCGCTGGTAGGAGCGGTACCACAGGAAGGCGATGACGGCGATCGCCAGGATCACCACGATCCAGATCCAGGCGAGACTTCCGTCATTGGAACCGTTACCGGTTGAGCCGGGTACGTCGCCGGTTCCCGGTGTCCCGGCCGCTCCGCCGTTTCCGTTACCGGGCGGAGCGTTACCGGACAGGGCGTTCTGCAGCCCCTTGGCCGTGGCGACGATGGCAGCGGCGAAGTCGCCGTTGCGCATATCGGAGGCCGCCTGGTCCGTGACGATGGTGCCGACCTGATCCTTGGTCAGCGGGAACGACGAACCGACCCAGCCGCCGAACCGGCCGTCCTGGGTTGCGATTGCCAGCAGCACATCATTGTCGCCCAGATCGGAGGCGGTGAAGCTCTGCTGCGCCCAGGTCTCCTTGTCGACGCCGTCGAAGCTCTTGACCAGCACCACGTACAGCCCGGTGTGCTCGCTGCTGCGCAGCTCCTCCAGCGCCTGCTGCGCCTCGGACGTGTCGGCTCCGGCGCCCGCCAGATCGTCGATCTGTTGGGTGCCCACGTTCACCGGTGGCTCGGCGGACGCGGCCGGCACCACCAGCAGCAGCGCTGTCAGCGCCGCCACGATGATCGACGCGAATCGGGCGACTGCGCGCATGGTGTTCCTCTCGTCGGGTGGATTCCAGTATCCAGTGTGCCGGTCGCCACCGGCCGGGATCACTGCCGGAACATCGGCACCGAGCGCCGGGTCGCGTGGTCGCCCGTGCTGCGGCGCGCCGCTATCGTCACCGATGGTTGTCGGGGAACGGGGGGCGCCACCATGGAGGAACACAGCGAGCCGGCGAGCGGCGCGGCGCTGGACGACCTGCGCCGTGAGCTGCGCAGCCTCGGTGCCGCCCATCGCGCCCTGGAGCGGCGCATCGACGGGGCCCGGACGGCGGCACTGCGGACGATCACGGCCCTCGCCGTGATCTGTCTGGTGCTGGGGTTTGCGCTGCCCGCCTTCGAGGACGATGCGGCGTCGGATGCCTCGTCACCGGGCAGCCTGGTGCAGATGCCGTTCTACGCCTTCGGCCCCTCGGCTCCGGGCCAGACATCCGACGGAAAGGTCCTCAACGTCGTGATGGGCATCGGCTTCACCGGGCTGCTGATCGTGGCCATCATCGTGATCATCGCCCTGCTGGCGAGCTGGGATGGCATGGGCGACGGTGCCTGGCGCCGGACGGCGCGGGCCGCCGCCGTGCTGTTGATCATCGGGACCTGCGTGGTGCTGTTGATCGCGGCGGGCGGCGCATCCAGCGGCGGGGAGATTCACTGGTCCGTCCTCATCGTGCTGGCCGTCGGGTGCGCCCTCGCGGCACCGATGCTGCTGACCGACGTGCGCGTCACCCGCAGCCGCCCGGGCGTCGCCGGATATCCGAGCTAGGGCCCGGGAACAAACTCCGTCACCGGTCACGTTGCACCTATCGAAAGTTGAGCCGAGCCGGCTCAGGTATCGTGTGACCAGATCAAGGGAGATACCGGCGTCGCCTTGCGCCGTCGGTTCGTAGATAGATCAAGCAGGAGGAACAAGCATGTCGCGTGCCGTCGGAATCGACCTCGGTACCACCAACTCGGTCGTCTCGGTGCTGGAGGGTGGCGAGCCCACCGTCATCGCCAACTCCGAGGGCTCCCGGACCACCCCGTCCATCGTGGCGTTCGCCAAGAACGGCGAGGTACTGGTCGGGGAGGTGGCGAAGCGTCAGGCCGTCACGAATGTCGACCGCACCATCCGGTCCGTCAAGCGCCACATGGGCACCACCTGGACCGTCGACATTGACGGCAAGAAGTACACCCCACAGGAGATCAGTGCCCGCATCCTGGGCAAGCTCAAGCGGGACGCAGAGTCCTACCTCGGGGAGAATGTCAGCGACGCCGTCATCACCGTCCCCGCCTACTTCAACGACGCCCAGCGGCAGGCCACCAAGGAGGCCGGCGAGATCGCCGGCTTGACGGTGTTGCGCATCGTCAACGAGCCGACCGCGGCCGCGCTGGCCTACGGACTGGACAAGGGCGACAAGGAGCAGACCATCCTGGTCTTCGACCTGGGCGGCGGCACCTTCGACGTGTCCCTGCTGGAGATCGGTGACGGCGTCGTCGAGGTCAAGGCCACCAATGGCGACAACAACCTGGGCGGCGACGACTGGGACGACCGGGTTGTGAAGCACCTGGTGGAGAAGTTCAAGGCCGCGCACGGCATCGACCTGACCAAGGACAAGATGGCCATGCAGCGGATCCGCGAGGCCGCGGAGAAGGCCAAGATCGAGCTGTCCAGCTCGCAGCAGACCTCGATCAACCTGCCGTACATCACGGTGGACTCGGATAAGAACCCGCTGTTCTTGGATGAGTCGTTGTCCCGCTCGGAGTTCCAGAAGATCACCTCCGACCTGCTGGATCGCTGCCGCAACCCGTTCCACCAGGTGATCAAGGACGCCGGCATCAACGTCAGCGCGATCGACCACGTGGTGCTGGTGGGCGGCTCCACCCGGATGCCCGCCGTCACCGATCTGGTCAAGGAGCTGACCGGCGGCAAGGAGCCCAACAAGGGCGTCAACCCGGACGAAGTGGTGGCAGTCGGAGCGGCGCTTCAGGCCGGGGTGCTCAAGGGCGAGGTCAAGGATGTGCTGCTGCTGGACGTCACCCCGCTGAGCCTGGGCATCGAGACCAAGGGCGGCGTGATGACCAAGCTCATCGAGCGCAACACCACCATCCCTACCAAGCGCAGCGAGATCTTCACCACCGCCGAGGACAACCAGCCGTCGGTTCAGATCCAGGTGTTCCAGGGTGAGCGCGAAATCGCCGCCTACAACAAGAAGCTCGGCATGTTCGAGCTCACGGGTCTGCCCCCGGCGCCGCGCAACGTGCCACAGATCGAGGTCACCTTCGACATCGACGCCAACGGCATCGTGCATGTCTCGGCCAAGGATCTGGGCACCGGCAAGGAGCAGTCGATGACCATCACGGGCGGCTCGGCGCTGCCCAAGGAAGACATCGACCGGATGATGAAGGACGCCGAGGCGCACGCCGAGGAGGACAAGGCCCGCCGCGAGGAGGCCGAGACTCGTAACCAGGCCGAGGCGCTGGTGTTCCAGACCGAGAAGTTCGTCAAGGAGAACGAGGAGAAGCTGCCCGACGAGCCGAAGGAGCGCGTCAAGGCCTGCATCACCAAGGTCAACGAGGCGCTGAAGGGCACCGATGTCGCAGCCATCAAGTCCGCGGTGGAGGAGTTGGCCAACGAGTCCCAGCAACTGGGTGCCGCGCTGTACGCCCAGAACCAGGCGGCGGGCGCGACCGATGGCGCCGCGGGCGACGCCGCCGGTGCCACGGATGCATCGGGCGGCGGGGCCGGCAGCTCCGACGACGAGGAGATCGTGGATGCCGAGATCGTGGAGGACGAGAACAAGTGACGGGTGCTGGATTCGGCGAGGCGTCGGATGACCGCGGTGCTCCCGACGGCTCCGACCGGGCCTTCGAGTTCCGGGATCGGCGGCGCATCGACCCGGCCACCGGGGCGCTGCGCGAGCAGCCGCAGCCGGGCTCGGCCGCGGCCGACCCGGGCAATCCGGCCAACGCCTCCCAACCGGTGACGGCCACCGTCGCGGGCGCGGCTGGTGAGTCTGCAGCGGAGTTGGCCGCCGCCCGCCAGGAGGCCGCAGAGCGGACCGCCGACCTGCAGCGCATTACCGCCGAGTACGCCAACTACCGCAAGCGGGTCGAGCGGGACAAGCAGCAGGCCACGGCCGGCGGCAAGGCAGCGGTGGTTGCCGAGTTGCTCGGCGTGCTGGACGACCTGGACCGAGCGGCGGCCCACGGCGATCTCACCGGCGGCTTCAAGACGGTGGCGGACAAGCTGATCGACACCCTGCAGCGGCTGGGACTGAGCCAGTACGGGGCGGTCGGCGACGAGTTCGACCCGACCGTGCACGAGGCGGTGCAGTTCGCCACCTCGGCGGAGGTCGACCACCCGACGGTGACGACGCTGCTGCGGGCCGGCTACCTGTTCGACGAGCGCGTGCTGCGGCCCGCGGTGGTGGCGGTGACGGGGCCCGAGCACGACACGGCCGAACCGGTCGACCAGCCCTCTCCGCAGGGTGAGGTGGGCGGTGACGAGGGTGCCGTCGATGCGGGTGGCGATACACACGGGGCATGATCACGGGAAGGAGGTGAACGGGTGAGCGCCAAGGACCTCTATGAGAAGGACTACTACGCCGACCTAGGCGTGCCCAAGACGGCCAGCACAGCCGAGATCAAAAAGGCCTATCGCACGCTCGCCCGCGATCTGCACCCCGACAAGAACCCCGGCAACAAGCAGGCCGAGGAGAAGTTCAAGGCGGTCTCCGAGGCCTACGACGTGCTCTCCGACGACGCGCGTCGCAAGGAGTACGACGAGGCCAGGGAGCTGGCCGCATCCGGGGCATTCCGCGGGTTCCCGGGCGGCGCGGCCGGCGGATCCGGCGGCTTCGACCTGTCCGACCTGTTCCGCACCGCCGGTGGTGGCGGGGCGGGCGGCGCCGGTGGGCTCGGTGACCTGTTTGGTGGCCTGTTCAACCGCCGCGGTAGTGGCGGTACCCGGGCGCCCCGGGGCAGGCGCGGCGCGGACGTGGAGACCGAGGCGTCCCTCTCGTTCGCCGATGCCGTGGGCGGCGCGACGGTCTCGCTGCGGCTGTCCGAACGCGCCACCTGTCCCACCTGTTATGGCACCGGGGCCAAGCCCGGCACCACTCCGCATGACTGCCCGGTCTGTCACGGCACCGGGCTGACCACCCGCAACCAGGGGTCGTTCGCGTTCTCCGAGCCGTGCCGCAACTGCCACGGCACCGGGTCGATCATCGACTCGCCGTGCCCGACCTGCCATGGCGAGCGCACGGTGCTGTCCGCCCGGACGGTCAATGCCCGAATCCCGGCGGGAGTGGCCGACGGCCAACGCATCAGGCTCGCCGGCAAGGGCGAGCCCGGTGTGGGTGGCGGCGGCGCCGGCGACCTGTACGTGGTGGTGCGGGTCGCCGCGCACCCGCTGTTCGGGCGCAGCGGCGACAACCTGACCCTCACCGTGCCGGTGGCCTTCACCGAGCTGGCGCTGGGCAGCACACTGACGGTGCCCACCCTGGATCGGCCGGTGTCGCTGAAGGTCGCGCCGGGCACCGCATCCGGCCGCAAGCTGCGCGTGAAGGGCAAGGGCGTGCGACGCAAGGACGGCCGCACCGGCGACCTGATCGTCACCGTCGAGGTGGCGGTGCCGGCGAAGTTGACCGAGGCCGCGCGAGAAGCGCTGCGGGCGTTCGCGGGGACCCAGACCGCCGACCCGCGGCCGGAGGTCACCGCCGCGGTCGAGGCCGTCAAGGCGGGTGTGTGATGGCAGCCGACATGACGTCGCCCCGACCGGATCGCGACCGGCCCCGGCACGGTGCTCCCGCACCGGAGCGACCCATTCACCAGGTTCGCGCCGACGGCCGGGTGGTGGGCGAGATCCGCTCCGACACCCCGGTGTTCGTGATCTCCGTGGCGGCCGAACTGGCCGGGATGCACGCCCAGACGCTGCGCTCCTACGACCGGGAGGGCCTGGTCTCGCCGGGGCGTACCAGCGGGGGTGGCCGGCGCTACTCGCAGCGGGACATCGAACTGCTGCAACAGGTGCAGCGCCTATCCCAGGACGAGGGCGTCAACCGGGCCGGCATCCGGCGGATCATCGAACTGGAGGGGCAGGTCGATGCGCTGCGCGATCGGCTGACAGAGCTGCTCGACGAGGTGCAGGCGTTGCGCGGCGCGCTGGCCGAGGCGCCCCGGGCCGATCCGGGGCAGCCGGTGTCCGGGCCGGGAATCGCGCTGCGCCGGGACGTGGTGCCCTGGCGGCGCGCGACCACCGCGATCGTGACCTGGCGACCCGGCCGCTGAGCGTCCCCAGCTGCCGGTGCCGGGTGTCAGCCAGGCCCGCCGTCAGCACACGGCCTGGATGTAGAACGAGGTGTCGCGTGCCGTGGTGCTGTCGATCTGATCGTGGATGTACACGTGCGCCTGGGTCGGCGTGCCGGACTGCGGGCCGACGGCGACGGTCCAGTTATAGGCGTACGGGGTTACGACGAACGAGCAGCGCGACACGTCGGTGTCGAAGGTGACCAGGTAGTTGCCGGTGCCGGGATGCGAGGCGGCCGTGACGCGGGGCGTGGCGAACTGCAAGGTCCCGTCCTGACCGACGAAGGCCGCCATCTGCGGGGCGAAGTAGCCCGTGACGTCCACCACGATACTGGACGCCGCCCCGAAGGCCTTGATCGACAGGTCGTACGAGGCGGCTGGATCGCCGAGCGTCATGGTGCCGCCGGTGGTGGTGATCGGCCCCGACTCGTAGTGCGCGAGGGTGGCGCTGGGAAGCGGCTGGCCGTAAGGCCCGGCGCGGAAGTAGCCGGTGCCGCCGATGTTGACCGACGATACCGACACCATCAGTGCGGTGGCGCTGTCCGGGATGCCGCATCCTGCGGCCGCGCCACCCTGCGCCGCAAAGCCTGTGGTGCCGCGGGCCAGGAAGTTGCGGGTCGTCCCCGCTGCCAGTTGCCCGCCGGCGGCGCGGGTGTCGATGATCCGGCAGGGCGTCAGGGGCACGAACGTCGTCTCCAGCACCGGTGGCCGGACGGCGTCCGCGGGTGCCGCTGCCGCGGGGGCAGATCCGGCCGGGTCATTGCCGGTTGAGTCGGCGGCCAGCGCCACGCCGGCCCCGACCAGGCAGGCCGCGCCCAGCGCGACGGCGATGGTGACGATCGATAGTGTCCGGTGGCGTGGCATCGAGTGCTCCCTGGGAGTCGGTGGCGCGTGGATTGCGCCGTTCCCGCCAGGAGAGGCGTGGTGGGAGTTTTGATACTGGTCGTGCTCACCCGGACGGCAGCAGCGGCAGGCCCGGCCACAGCGTCGTGAACTCGGCCCATGATCGTCGCGACTCGGCTCGCTCGGCGGCGGCCCAGGCGGCCAACGCCGGCCGGTCCAACCCGGGTGCGGTGGCCAGCGATGCGGCCAGTGCCACGGCGGTGACGGCGTCCTGGTGGGCTCCCAGCACGTCCTGCAACCGCTGCACCTGGGCCGAGAACCCCAGTACCGCCCGAGCGAACTCGCCGCCCGCACCACCGGCCGCGTCCGCCGCGTAGCGAACGGTCTTGGCGTCCTTGCGCACCCGGTGAACCAGCGCTCCGTCGTCGACGCCCGATGCGCGGGCGCCGCTGGGCGCGGCGCCCGAGTCGCCCGCCGAACCCGTTGCAACCAGCGCGATCTCGGCATCCGCTCGCAGCTCCAGCCAGGCGGTCGCCAGCAGGGGTGCCACCACCGCATCCGCCGGGCACGTCCCGGCGCGGGCCAGCGGCGGATCAGCGATCAGCGCATCCAGATCGCGCAGCAGCGCCAGGTAGTCGCCGGAGGCGAGTTGCTCTCGCAGTGCAGACAGCGCCGCCACCCGGCGGGCAGCAAGCTGACCGGTCACCCCGGCCATATCGGTGGTGCCGGTGGCCCCCAGGTGGTCCACGCGCTGCAGCGCCACGTCGAGGTCGCGCAGCTCGGACAGCGATCGGCCGAGACCCTGTAGCCGGGCCGCGACCGACCGGGCGTCCGGACCGGGCAGCAGCGGCCGGTACACCCGCAGCACCGACCGGATCCGCCGGGCGGCGGCCCGCGCATCGTGCGCCGCCTCGGGGTCCGGATCGCCCGCGCGCAAGCGGATGTCGGCGTCGATGAGCAGGTCGCGTTGCCGGGCCAGGAATCCGACCAGCACCGGGCCACCGGGCAACACCCGTGCGCTCGTGCTGTCGGCTTGGTCCACGGCCGCCGGGTCGACCGCCGCCGGAGGGCTCGTCACCGCCGTGTTGCTCGCGCTCTCCGTCCGAAGCAGCCTGCCCACCTTCGACGCCGCGCCGGCGGGTTGTGCGCCCGCGGCCAGCAGTGCCGCAACCGTGGCCGCCACCGCTTCCGGCGTGCCCAGCTCCAGCTCGACCTCCAGCTCGCGCCACTGCCGCTCGGCTGGCCCACCGGGGAGCAGGCCGCTGCCGGTGACCTCATCGTCGGCGACCTCCACCAACGCTCGATCCGCAACGTCGCGCAGATGCCGCGCGCGCCGCCGGGTGACCAGCCGTGCCACCGGCACCAGCGGCCGGCCGCGGGCGGCACCCCGCACCAGGTCCACCAGCGCCCTGGGAACCTCGTCATCGCTGGAGCCAGTGCCCTGCAACGGCACTCGCATCTCCGTGCGGGCTCCCATCCCGGCCGGCAGCTTGAGGTGCCAGCCGGCGTCGGATCCTCCGGTGCGGCGCCGCAGGGTCAGCCGGGAGCCGAGCAGGTCCAGCCGGTCGGTGTCGTAGTAGACCGCATCCAGGTGGTGCAGGACGGCCTCGCCCATCGACGCCACCCCGGCCGCGTGCACGGCGGGATCGCGATCGAGGGACGGCATCTCGAATCCGGGCTCGGCATCGAGCTTGGTCTCGACCTCAAGGTGCCGCTCCAAGGCCGCCTGGGTGGGTTCGGACATGCACCCATGGTGTCAGGCATTCCGGACGTCGCCCTGCAACCTGCCTCAGCACAGCACGTGGATGTAGAAGTACTCGTCGACGGCCACCCCGTCTGCGTTGTACACCGACACCTGCACGGCGTCCGGACGAGTGGAGTCGAACCAGGTGTTGGCCGTGCCATAGCTCCGGGAACCGAAGGTGGTCACCTGGGCGCTGCAGTAGCGGATCGTGCGGTCAAACTGCACCTCATAGACGCCGGTGCTGGTGTGCGCGGCCGCGATCATCCGGGGTGAGCCCGAGTACGGCCCGCCGGCGGCGGAGACGAAACCCGCCAGCGGCGGGGCGTAGTAACCGGTCACGTCCAGTACGAGTCCGGCACCCGACTGGAATGCCTTGGCGGTGACGTCGTATGCCGATCCTTGGGTGCCCAGGGTGACGGTGGCGCCGGTGGTGGTGATCGGCCCGCGCTGGTAGTGCGCGACGGTGGCGCCGGGATCCGCATAGCCGTAGGGCCAGATGCGCAGATAGCCGGCGCCGGCGATGTCGACCGAAGACACCGAGACGGCGACGCCGGTGGCGCTTGCCGGCACACCGCAACCGCCGTCCTTGCCGCCCTGCTCGGCAAAGCCGATGGTGCCCCGGATGTGGAAGTGGTGGGTGGCACCGGCGGCGATGCGCCCGGGGCGGGTGTCGATCGCGCGGCATGGGGTGATGGGGGTGAACTGGGATTCCGCGGCCGGTTGGTAGGTCGGCGGCGCCAATGCCTGGGCCGCGGCGGTACGGGCCGGGGTGCCGGCGGCGAACCGGTCGAGGGCGGAGGTCGACGCGACCGTGCCGGCGACAAGCGCCGTCGCGAGTGGGATGGCGGTCACCGCCGCCGCGATGGTGACGATGCGGGGCCAACTGGGCATGGCGGTCCTTCCGACGGACGCGTACCGGTAGCCGAGAAGTGTCCTCGATCAACCCACTCGTGTCGATACTCGCCGTTCATGAGTTTCGTGCTGCCCACGGGCCAGACCTAAACTTGAGCGGAATAGACTCAACTCTGATGCGTTGCTAGAGGTAGGCGAGCTACCGTCCCGACCTGGTGCCGGTCGGCGGCTCGCGGAGCACAATGAGCCACACGCCGAGCGTCCTGAGCGAGGGGATACCCGAACACCGCATGAACACCGAGATCCTGACCACCAAGAGCCGTGAGGTGCTGGCAGGCGCGATCGCCGCGGCGACCAAGGCCGGCAATGCGATCGTGGAGCCGGCCCACCTGCTGGTGGCGTTGCTCGGCACCGATGGATCCACCGGGCCCGGGCTGCTGCGCGCCGTAGGCGCCGACCCGTCCGCCATTGGTACCCGTGCCGCCGCGCTGCTGGCCGCGCTGCCCAGCGCCAGCGGTGCCACCGTCGCCCAGCCGCAGCTGTCCCGTGCGGTCGCCAACATCCTCACCGGCGCCGAGGAGATCATGTCGGCGGCCGGTGACGAGTACTGCTCGACCGAGCACCTGCTGGCGGCGCTGGCCCGGTCGGCGACCGACGTCGGTGCCCTGCTCAAGGAGTCCGGCGCCACCTCCGAGGCGCTGATCGAAGCGTTTCCCGCGGTGCGCGGCGGCGACCGGAAGATCACCAGCCAGGATCCGGAGGAGACGTACCAGGCGCTGGCCAAGTACGGCAACGACCTGACCGAGGCCGCCCGCGAGGGCAAGATGGACCCGGTGATCGGCCGGGACGCCGAGATCCGCCGCGTCGTGCAGGTGCTGTCTCGTCGCACCAAGAACAACCCGGTGCTGATCGGCGAGCCCGGCGTCGGCAAGACCGCCGTGGTCGAGGGGCTGGCCCAGCGCATTGTCGCCGGCGATGTGCCGGAGTCGTTGCGCGGCAAGCGCCTCGTCGCGTTGGACCTCGGCTCGATGATCGCCGGCGCCAAGTACCGCGGCGAGTTCGAAGAGCGGCTCAAGGCCGTGCTGGAGGAGATCAAGTCTTCCGGCGGGCAGGTGATCACCTTTATCGACGAGCTGCACACCGTGGTCGGCGCCGGGGCCACCGGCGAGGGCGCCATGGATGCCGGCAACATGCTCAAGCCCATGCTGGCCCGCGGCGAACTCCGGATGGTCGGCGCCACCACCCTGGACGAGTACCGCGAACACATCGAGAAGGACCCGGCCCTGGAGCGCCGGTTCCAGCAGGTGTTCGTCGGCGAGCCCAGCGTGGAAGACACCATCGCCATCCTGCGCGGCATCAAGGAGCGCTACGAGGCGCACCACGGTGTGCGCATCGCCGACTCGGCGCTGGTCGCCGCCGCCACGCTGTCGGATCGCTACATCACCAGCCGGTTCCTGCCGGACAAGGCCATCGACCTGATCGACGAGGCCGCCTCCCGGCTGCGCATGGAGATCGACTCCCGCCCGGTGGAGATTGATGAACTCAGCCGAGCTGTCGATCGATTGAAGATGGAAGAACTCGCTATCGCCAAGGAGTCCGACGAGGCGAGCGTGGACCGGCTGGCCCGGCTGCGCCGCGACCTGGCCGACCGCAGCGAGCAGCTGGCCGCGCTCACCGCGCGCTGGGAGCGGGAGAAGTCCGGACTGAACCGGGTGGGCGAGTTGAAAAAGCAACTCGACGAGCTGCGCGGGCAGGCCGAGCGGGCCCAGCGCGAGGGGGACCTCGGCCGCGCGTCCGAGTTGCTGTACGGCCAGATCCCCGCGCTGGAGCGGGAACTCGCCGAGGCGACCGCGGCCGAGAAGGCCGACGAGATGGCGGCCGAGCCGATGGTGTCCGAGGAGGTCACCCCGGACGACATCGCCACCGTGATCGCCGCCTGGACCGGCATCCCGGCCGGTCGGCTGCTGGAGGGCGAGACCGCCAAGCTGCTGCGCATGGAGGACGAGCTGGAGCAGCGAGTGGTCGGCCAGCAGCAAGCCGTGCGGGTGGTCGCCGACGCGGTACGCCGCGCCCGGGCCGGCATCGCCGATCCGGATCGGCCCACCGGCTCGTTCCTGTTCGTCGGCCCCACCGGCGTCGGCAAGACGGAGCTGGCCAAGGCGCTGGCCGACTTCCTGTTCGACGACGTGCACGCCATGGTCCGCATCGACATGAGCGAATACTCCGAGAAGCACTCGGTGGCACGTCTTGTCGGGGCGCCGCCCGGGTACGTGGGGCACGAGGAGGGTGGGCAGCTCACCGAGGCGGTCCGCCGCCGCCCGTACACGGTGATCCTGCTGGACGAGGTGGAAAAGGCCCACCCGGACGTATTCGACATCCTGCTGCAGGTGCTCGACGACGGCCGGCTGACCGACGGCCAGGGCCGCACCGTGGACTTCCGCAACACGTTGCTGATCCTGACCTCCAACCTCGGCTCGGCATCGCTGATAGACGCCGCGCTGCCGGAGGAACAGCGCCGGGAGGCCGTGATGATGGCGGTGCGCTCGACGTTCAAGCCGGAGTTCCTCAACCGGCTGGACGACGTGGTGTTCTTCAACCCACTCGGCCCTGAGCAGCTGGAGCGAATCGTGCAGATCCAGGTCGGCACCCTGGCGCGCCGGCTGGCCGCCCGCCGGCTCACCCTGAACGTGACCCCGGAGGCTCGGGACTGGTTGGCATTGGCCGGGTATGACCCGGTGTACGGAGCGCGGCCGCTGCGCCGGTTGATCCAGTCTGCGATCGGCGACCAGCTGGCGCGCGAGCTGCTGGCCGGCCGGATCACCGACGGACAGACCGTGGTGGTCGACGTGGCGGAAGACGATCCGTCATCTCTGTCCATGACGGCGGGCGAGCCCGTCGGCAGCTGACGGCGGGTGGTCCGACCCGGCGGGCGTCGCGTCATCGGTGACGGCCACCAGTCGGCCGGGCTCGCCCTCGGACGCGACCCCCGCCACCGGATGCGTGGTGGTGTCGTGGTCGGGCTCGTGCTGGCCGGCCCGGCGTGCCCGCTTGGCGCGGGTCAGGCCGGCGTCGGCCGCCGCCACCAGGTGCCACAGCGGCAGCCGGTGATAGGGCGCCACCACGGTCGATCCGACGGACACCGATAGCGGTACCGGCAGCAGCGCCGCCGCCCGGCTCACCTTGGTGGTCAGGGTCCCGGCATGCGCCGCGGGTGCCAGCACGACGAACTCGTCACCGCCCGTCCGTCCGACCACCGTGCCCGGTCCGGTGACCGTTCGCAGGGTGGCCGCCAGCCGGATCAGCGCGTCGTCGCCCACCGCATGCCCATGCCGATCGTTCACCGCCTTGAAGTCGTCCACGTCCAGCGCGAGGATCGTCAGGTTGTGGGTGCGGGACATCCGGGCGAACGCCAACTCGAGGCCGCGCCGGTTCGCCAGCCCGGTCAACGGATCCGTCACCGACCACAGATGCAGATCGGCCACGGCTGCGTCGTGCCGGCACCGCAGGTGGTAGATCAGCTCCGAGCTGCCGATCAGCACCGCCGCGTGCAGGCACACCGCCACCACCGTGAGCAGCGTGATCGGCGACTGGAACGCCAGCAGGCACACCACCAGGATGATCACGTGATGGCCGAGGAGCACTACCCGGCTGGCGTGCTGCGCCACCATCAATCCGGTTAATAGCAGCGGCAGCAGCGCGGTGAGCCGCTCGGCGCTGTCGTGCAGTTCCAGCACCGACAAGGCGATCACCAGGTCCGCGCCCAGTACACCGCCGATCAGCCGGAGCGGGTCCAGCCGCGGCACGGTGGCGATCAACACGATGCCGGCGATCAGGCAGCCCAGCGACACCAGCAGGTACACCCAGTCGATCGGGTCGGCCAGCGGAGTGGGGTTGCGCCCCAGCACGGACAGCAGCCCGAGCACCCCGAACACGGCCAGCGACCAGCCGGGTAGCCGGGAGGGCGGAAGGGCGGTGACGATGCCCTCCGCCGGCACCGCGGCCTGGGCCGGCGCCCGCGTCACCGGACGATCGACCACCTCCGAGGCGTCCAGCTCGCCGCGGCAAATGCGGTCGCGCCCGGTGTTCTTCGCCTCGTACAGGGCCCGGTCCGCCGCGTCCAGCATCTGCCAGAGGGCACCCGGGGCGGTGTAGTCCTCGTGCGGCACGTCGACCACGCCGATGCTCGCCGTCACCGGGGGCCGCAGCGCCGCCAGTTGCTGCCGGAATGCCAGTGCGACGGGCTCCGCGCGGCCGACCACCAGGGCCGCCAGTTCCTCGCCGCCGATCCGGGCGACCAGGTTCCCGGGGCCGGCGGCCGTGGCCAGCACCTGGCAGACCCGGCGCAGGATGTCGTCGCCGGCGGCGTGACCGTACTCGTCGTTGAACCACTTGAAATGGTCGATGTCCACGATCAGCAGCCCGATCGAGGTGTCTCGCCGGGTCGAGCGGACCAGCCGGGTGAAGCCGGCCGCCAGCCCCCGACGGTTGAGCACCCCGGTCAGCCCGTCGGTCAGTGAGAGGGTGCGCAGCGCGAAGATGCGATTGGCGGTCGCCGTGGACAGTCGCCGCACCAGCAGATCCGCGGCCACCAGGACCCCCATGGCCAGGCAGGTCTCGATGATCCGGCCGATCAGGGTCCGGTCGGCCACCGGTGCGCCCACCATCACGGCGGCGATCAGCAGCACTCCGGCCAGGTGGATGCGGTGCGTCATGGCGGCGAGGCTGGAGGCCGCGATGACGGTGGGGATCACCAGGAACAGCACCCGGGCGCGCGCGTCGGCCGGGGCCAGCGCGCCGACCTGCATGACTACCGGCACCGCGTCCAGCACCAGCAGCCCGACCAGGGTGGCCGGCATCGTTTGCGTGCGATGGATCGTCAGCAGCGTCACCGCGACCAGTGCGGCGAGCACGGCGGTGACCAGCGTGAGCACCGTGCCGGCATGCCAGGCGCCAGACACCCGCACCTGGTATCGAACGGCCAGGCTGGTGACTAAGGCCAGAAATCCCAGCGATCCGCCGATCAACAGAGCGGGGTGCGGGATGCGCAGCACCGCGTCGACCGGATCGCCTGAGCCTTCCGCGGCGCCGCCGCTGTCCCGATCGAGCAGGGTGATCACCTCCGGCACGAGGACGGCGACGATGTCACGGAGGCGGGAACGCGCCCCACTCGGCTGATACCTCTGTCGCTGGTGCGCGGGTCAACGTTACGTGACGACGCGGGTGGAACCTGTCGCTCTCGGGTAGCACCACAGGATGGTGGTCTTCGCCGATCGTCGCTTCGCGGGGGCACTGCTGGGGCCGCAGGTCGCGGCTGCAATCGGCCCGGATGCAGCCCCGGTGGTGCTGGGCCTGCCGCGCGGCGGCATGCCGGTGGCGGAGGAGGTGGCCGCCGTGCTGTCCGCCCCGCTGGACGTGCTGCTGGTGCGCAAGGTGGGCACGCCCGGCCAGCGCGAGCTGGCGATGGGTGCGGTCGGCGAGGACGGGGCGGTGACGAGCAATCCGGAGGTGCTGGCCCACGGGGGTGTGCCGGCCGCCGAGTTCGAGCGAGCCGCGAGGCGGGAACGGCGGGTGCTCGCGCGGCGGGTGGCGGCTTGCCGCGCGGTGCGATCGGCGGTGCCGGTGGCCGGACGAGTGGTCGTGGTAGTGGACGACGGGGTGGCGACCGGCGCCACCGCCCGGACCGCCGGTGCCGTGCTGCGGGCCCGCGGCGCACGGGTCGTGGTGCTGGCCACGCCGGTGATCTCGCCTGCCGTCGCCGACGCGCTGGTCAGTGGCTCGGGCGCCGTACTGGATCGGGTGGTCGCGGTGCTGCGCCCGGAGGTGTTCGGCGCGGTGGGGCAGTTCTATCTGGACTTCGCGCCGACCACCGATGGCGAGGTGCTCTCGATCCTGCGCCGGGTGTCAGGATGGGAGCCGTGAGTGCTGCGACCGACGGGCCCCGCGGACTGCCGGGCTTCGGCCCTGCCGCGCGAGCGGCCGTCGAACCCTTCCATGTGATGAAGGTGTGGGCCGCCGCCGCCCGCCGGGCCGAGCGCGGCCTACCGGTGTTCAACCTGGCGGCGGGGCAGCCGGCGACCCCGGCGCCGAAACCGGTGCTGGCGGCTGCGCACGCCGCGTTGGACGGGCACATCCTGGGCTACACCGAGGCGCTGGGCATCGCCCCGCTGCGGGAGGCCATCGCCGGCCATTACCGCACCCGGTACGCCCTGGACGTGGATCCGGCTGACGTCGTCGTCACCACCGGATCGTCCGGAGGCTTCCTGCTGGCCTTCCTGGCGGCGTTCGACCCCGGGGCCCGGGTCGGGCTGGCGCGACCCGGCTATCCCGCCTACCGCAACATCCTGGCCGCGCTGGGGTGCACGGTCGTCGACCTGCCATGCGGCCCACAGACCCGTTTCCAGCCGACCGTCGCGATGCTGGAGGAGCTCGGCCTGGACGGCCTGATTCTGGCCAGCCCTGCCAACCCCACCGGCACCATGCTCGCGGATCCCGACCTGACCGACCTGGCCCGCTACTGCGCGGCGAGCCGCATCCGGCTGATCTCCGACGAGATCTACCACGGCATCACCTACTCCGGTGATCTCGCTCGACCGGTCAGCGCGTGGGCGACCGACCGCTCCGGGTTCGTGGTGAACTCCTTCTCCAAGTACTTCTCCATGACGGGCTGGCGGATCGGCTGGCTGCTGGTGCCGCACGACCTCGGTCCGGTGGTGGATGCGCTGGCCGGCAACCTGGCGATCTGCCCGCCCGCCCCTGCCCAGTACGCGGCGCTGGCGGCGTTCGAGCCCGCCTCCTACGCCGAGTGCGACGCGCACGTGGACCGATACGCCGGCAACCGGGAGTTGCTGATCGGCGGGATGCGGGCGCTGGGTCTGCACCGGCTGGCACCCGCCGACGGCGCCTTCTACGTGTATGCCGACGTCTCGCATCTGACCGACGACTCGGAAGCGCTGTGCTGGGATCTGCTGGAACGGACGGGGGTGGCGACCGCTCCGGGGCGGGACTTCGACCCGGTGGACGGCCGCCGGTACCTGCGGATGTCGTTCGCGGGCTCCGCCGAGACGCTGCAGGGGGCGCTGGACGCGCTGGGCGCGTACCTGGCTCGGCACTGACCCACCGACGATCGGCGCCCCGCGCCGGGGTGGGCCGCCTGCCCGGGGCCGGCCGCGGTGACGGTAGGCGGTGACGGTAGGCCCAGACCCACCCGGGCTCCGGGGGATACCCCGACCGAGAATTCAGGGTCCAACCCGGAGGCGCGCGCCGGCCGAACATGGCACCGTGGATGGTGTCGACGGATAGGAATCCGGGCGACCGAGGCACCGGAGGGAAACATGGAAAAGTTCTTCAAGATCGTCGGCATCGTCGTGGTGGCCTGGATCGTGCTGGCTCTGATCGGCAAGCTGGTCGGGTTCCTGATCAGCTCGGTCCTGTGGATCGCCCTCATCGCCGGCGGCATCTATATCGTCGGCGCGATCGCGGCTCGCGGCCGGCGCAATCAGGTCGGCCGCCGATAGTTCCGACCTTCTAGACCACCCGAGCCGGGTAGCGCCGCGTGTGCCGCTACCCGGCGTGCGGGACCTGTGCGCCTGCCCCGGCCTGACGTCCCGGACCGCCCGAGTTGGTGACAGTTGATCACCGTCGGTGTATGGTCACGTACACAGCGTGTGCACGAGGGGAGCGGGCCGCGCTGCGGGGGGTCACGATGACGTACGCGCGCACCATTGTCACGATCGATGGACAACGGTGGGCTACCGGGCCGCCATCGTCCGCGGTGCCTGGGGCGCCGGCAACGCCGCTGCCGCGGCAGCGAATGCCGGGCGTCGGGTCCCCCTTGGCCGCGACCGAATCACGACGGGTCGACGAGCCAGCGCAGCAGCAGCAACCGGCCATGCTCGCGACGACGCAGGGGCCGTTTCTGCCGGGTGTCGAGCCGTTCCGCTGGCTGCGCGAGTACCCGCCCGGCATGTTCGACGGGCTGCTTCGCCGGCGGGCCTCCCGCCGGTAGTGCCCTCGACGAACCCTCCGGACCGACCAGGCTCACCGTCAACGCGTGATCACCGGCACCTCGTGATAGCCGGACGCGCCGTCCGGAGCGGGCGGGCGTGGCGTCGCATCCTGCACGGCGCCGCTGCCGTCGACAGCCCGGCATCGCAGGGTGTGCTTGCCTGGGGCAACGTCACCGGTGTCCCACCGCAGCACCCACTGCCGCCAGGTGTCCTTGGACGCAGTGCCGGCCAGCGTTGCGTCCTGCCAGGGCCCGTCGTCCACCTGCACCTGAACCGCCGAGATGCCACGGTGCTGTGCCCACGCGACGCCGGCCACCGGCACCACCCGGGGACCGACGGTCACGTCGTAACCGGGGGTGTCGATCCGGGACGCGGTCTTCACCGGGCCGCGCGGCGCCCAGCCGCGGTCGGTCCAGTACGCCGTCGCGTCCGAGAACCTCGTCACCTCCAGGTCCACCACCCACTTGGTGGCCGATACGTATCCATAGAGCCCCGGCACCACCATGCGCACCGGGAAGCCGTGCTCGATCGGCAGCGGCTCGCCGTTCATGCCAAACGCCAACAGCGCATCCCGGCCGTCGGTGAGCACGTCCAGCGGCGTCGTCACGGTGAAGTCGTCCGCGCTGGTGGACAGCACGCAGTCCGCGCCCGCCTGCGGTGTCGCGCGCGCCAGGATGTCGGAGATCCGCACCCCCTGCCATGCGGCGTTGCCGGCCAGGTTGCCCCCCACCTCGTTGGACACGCAGGTCAGCGTCAACCACCGCTGCACCTGCGGCATGGCGAGCAACTCCGACCAGCCGAGCTGGAAGGGCCGGTCCACCAGGCCGTGCACGTTCAGCTGCCACGCCTCGGTGGTGACCCGGGGCACGGTGAAGGCGGTGTCCACCCGGTAGAAGGAGCCGTTGGAGGTGACGTAGGGGGTCAGGCCGGGCACCGCGGGGTTGACGCCCGCCGGCAGCGCTGGTACGGACCTCGTCACCCTCGCAGGCGGACGGTGGATGGGCTGCCCGGGCCGGGTCGCCGCCGTGCTCGCCGGTGGCTCGACGGACGGCCCGGCCACCGGGGGCAGCGTCACCGCCGCGCGATCGGCCTGCACGTCGACGACGCCCGGCACCACGCGCGAGAGTCCGCCGGCCACGGCCGCCGCCAGCGCCGCGATCCCGGTCGCTCGCAGCACGCTGCGTCGATCCGGCGCGTCCCAGCGTGCACCGGATCCCGCCGAGTCCTGCCCGGGCGCCTCGGCGGCGTGGATGGCCGCGTACGGATCACCCGGGGGCCGCAGCGCGTGCAGCAGGAAGCCGATCCCCGCGGCGCCCCCGGCCAGCATGGGAATCAGATCGGCCGGCCCGGCCGCCGGGCGGGTCAGGATCGCCGCCCCCGTCACCGCCACCAGCACGGCCCCCAGTGCCGCCGCGCCGACCGGGTAGGCCCGGCCGATCAATCCGATGGCCGCCGCGACGATGACGAAGGTCACCAGCATCGCCACCGCCAGTGCGGCCTTGTCGCTCTGGCCGAACAGCGAGATGCCCAGGTCCTTGAGCCACTCGGGGGTGATGGTGATGAACGCCGACCCGAGGGAGCCGAACGGTGACGCGGCCGGATTCAGCAAGCCCAACCAGGCCGCGACGGCCGCGAGCAACTCAGCCACGCCGAGCGTCAGGCCGACCGCGACGACGCCGACGCCGACCGCCGGCCAGCGTCCGATCCGGGGTGCTCCGGACCGCCCGGCGGAGGGATTGCCGGTCCTGGGTGGGGCTCCGATGGTGCTCATGGCGTTCTCCCCGGGCGATGTGATCTCGGTGCCGACCCGCGCTTTCACCGGGCGACCTGCCCGGTCGTGTGGTCCAACGTACGCCGGCCAGGAACGGTTCAATCGACGGTGCCGAGGGCCCCTCGACCCGGCCCCTGCGACCGGCATGACCGGCAGGCAGTAGGTTCGCCGGGTGACCGTGCCCGACCCAGACGCGTCGCCCCTCGGCTCTGTCCCCCGAGTGGCCTCCGCTTCCCCTACACCCGTTGCGGACGACCTTGCCTCGGTCATCGACGCCACGACGCCCGCCGCGCTGCGAGCCCGAGGCAGCCTGAAGTGGACGGTGCCGCCGGCCGGCCACATCGGGGCATTCGTCGCCGAGATGGACTTTGGTGCCGCGCCAGCGGTCGCCGAGGCGCTGCGGCGCGCGGTCGACGATGCCGCCTTCGGCTACCTGCCGCCCTGGCTGGAGGCGGACTATGCCCAGGCCTGCGTCGACTGGCAGCTCGCGCGGCACGGCTGGCGGGTGGACCCGGCCAATGTGCACGCCGTCGGTGACGTGCTCAAGGTGCTGCAGATCGCCATCGACCATTTCACCCGACCGGGCAGCCCGGTCATCCTGCCCACCCCGGCGTACACGCCGTTCTTCGCGATGCCGCTGGCGTGCGGCCGGGAGATCATCGAGGTCCCGTGCCTGGTGGAGAACGGCTACTACCGGCTGGATCTGGACGGCATTGCCGCTGCCTTCCGGGCGGGAGGGCAGCTGCTGGTGCTGTGCAACCCACACAATCCGGTGGGACGGATGCTCGATCGGGAGGAGCTGCTGGCGGTCTCCCAGGTGGTGCACGAGCACGGCGGGCGGGTGTTCGCGGACGAGATTCACGCCCCGTTGAGCTACCCGGACTCCGCCCCGCACGTGCCGTATGCGTCGCTGTCGGAGGTGACGGCCGGTCACACCATCACCGGCACGTCGGCGTCCAAGGCGTTCAACCTGCCCGGGTTGAAATGCGCGGCCGCGATCGTGTCGAACGAACGGGATGCGGCCACCTGGGCGGGGCTGCACATGGTGGTCACGCACGGCGCGGCCACCATCGGTGCGGTGGCGAACATTGCCGCCTACACCGCGGGCGGACCCTGGCTGGCGCAGGTGCTGGACTACCTGGCCGGCAACCGGGCGCTGCTGGCCGACCTGGTGGCCGAGCGGCTGCCGGGAGTGCGATTCCGGCCGCCCGAGGGAACCTACCTGGCCTGGCTGGACTTCCGGGACCTGGCGCTACCCACCAGCCCGGGGGAATTCCTGAGCGGGCATGCCGGGGTGATGGTCAACGACGGCCTGCGATTCGGGGCGCCGGGCGCCGGTTTCGCGCGGCTGAACATGGCGACTCCGAGGCCGATCCTGGAGCAGATCGTGGATCGCATCGCCGGTGCCGTGAGCGACGTCGGAGCGCGGAGCGACCAGCGGGGCACCGTCGGCGGTAGCGGGTGAGCGAAACCGCCGCGCCCTGGCAGGCGGCGCCGGGGATAGCCCAGATCCAGCGACGCACCGTGCGGATGCTGATGGCCGCGCAGGTGGTGGGTGGCATCGGGATCGGCGTCGGCGGTTCGTTGGGCTCGCTGCTGGCCGAGCAGGTCACCGGATCCGAGGGAGCGGCGGGCCTGGCCCGCACCGGATCGACGCTCGGGGCGGCCCTGGTCGCGCTGCCACTGGCGCTGCTGGCGGCGCGCCGGGGCCGGCGGCTGGCGCTCGGGCTGGGGTGGGCGATGGCCGCGGTGGGTGCGGTGCTGCTGGTGATTTCGGCCGCACGCGGCGACGTCCCGGTGCTGATTCTGGGCATGTTGCTGTTCGGTGCGGGAACGGCCACCAACCTGCAGTCTCGGTACGCGGCCACGGATCTGGCCGAGCCGCGGCACCGGGCACGGGCCCTGTCGGTGGTGGTGTGGTCCACCACGGTCGGGTCGGTGCTCGGCCCGAACCTCGCCGGACCTGGTCGGGCGGTGGCCTCCTGGGTGGGAGTGCCGTCGATCGCCGGCGGATTCGTCATTTCCGGTGTCGTGCTGGCCCTCGGCGCGGTCGCCATGTGGGTGTTTCTGCGCCCCGACCCACTGCTGACCGCCCAGCACCACGCCCGACTCGCCGGTAGCCCGCATGCCGGCGGCGGGCGCAGCCTGGCCGTCACCGCCCGGGCGATCGGTGCCTCACCACTGACCAGGTTTGCTTTCGTCACAGTGGTTCTCGGCCACACCGTGATGGCCGCGGTGATGACGATGACTCCGGTGCACATGGCCGACCATGGGGCGAGCCTGGAATTGATCGGCATGACCATCAGCGTGCACGTGCTGGGGATGTATGCGTTCTCGCCGGTCGTCGGAATGATCTCCGACCGGATCGGTCGTATTCCGGCGATCCTGATGGGGCAGCTGATCTTCATCGCCTCCGCGGTGGTGGCGGGGCTGTCCGGGTCGTCCACGGCGTTGGTCACGGCCGGCCTGTTCCTGCTGGGTCTGGGCTGGTCGTTCTCGTTGGTCGCCGGATCGACGCTGCTCGGTGAGTCGGTGGACGAAGCCATCCGCCCCACCGTCCAGGGCACCGCCGACATGGCGATGAACCTGCTCGCGGCGGTGGCGGCGGGTCTGTCCGGCGTGCTGCAGAGTGCCTATGGCTTCGGAGGTTTGAATGCCGTCGCGGGTCTGCTGACGATCCCGGTGCTGCTGTTGATGATCGTCACCGGCGCCTCGGGCCGGAGGGTCGCTCAGTTACGACTGTGACGAGCCGGTGACACGGTCCGCCGGCGATGTATCAGTGCCGGGAGCGGGCGACGACGGCACCGCCGGCGAGTGGGTGTCGGCGCGCAGGATGCTCGGTGTTCTCGGGATGGTCGCCGCGGCAAGGAAGGCCTGCGCGTCCGCCTCGGCGATGGCATTCTCCTCGTCGTGACCGTCGAATTCCGCGTGGCCCGCGGTGCATACCACCAGCCGCTTCGGCCCGGCCAGCGCGTGGTAGACGGCGAACTGGCCGCGCGGGTCGACGGCCGGGTCCATCCGGGCCACCGCCACATGCACCGGAATGGTGATCGACCCGGCGGCGATGGCCGCATCGAAATAGTCCAGCATCGGACGGTCGCCGGGATGGTCGGCCAGATGCCGGCGCACCGCGTCGCCGCTGCCGTTACACGGCCGCGACAGCCGGACCGGGAAGTCGCCGAAGCTCGGCACGTCGAGAGTGGCGCGACGGAACCGGGAATCCCACGGTAGCGCCAGCGCACCGATGCCACCGCCGAAGCTGCCACCCCGAAAGTCCAGCCGGTCGGCGGCATCCGGGTGCCGCTGCAGCAGCGCCGTGGCCGCGCGCCAGATATCTGCCACGCAGAACCGATGCGCATAGCGGTAGCGGTCCCCGATCCCGATCAGCACGTGCTCCGAGCTGGGCAACCCGCCGGGATTGTCGGGCAGCCAGGGTGCGACCGGGAAGATCGCGGCGGCATCGGCCGGGACCATGGTGAGATCGGGCTCGGTGCGGCCGCCGTAGCCGTGGCTGATCACCAGGCCGCGGCTCACCCGCCGGCCCGGCTCCGGCCCGACCAGCCAGCCGAGCACCCGGCCGCCCGCCGAGGAGGACACGCTGACGCGCTGCACCATCCGGCCTCGGCCGCTCTCGTCGCATTCGATGCGGAGGTCGGTGGCGATCGCGGTCAGCTCGGCGTGCGTCTCCCGCCAGAAGTCGTCGAAGTCCGCCGGGCGAGCGGGCGCCGCGCGAGGGATCAGCAGCTCGGCCAGTGAATAGCTGGTGTACTCCTCGCCCTCCGGCCAGCGATGCATCGACTCATCGAGCATGGTTCTCCTTGCAGCGCCGCAGAAATGATGGGCGGGCGACGGGTCTCACGAGCGCAGCACCCGTCCCTGGCGATGTAGTGGCGGGGATGCCGTGACTGCCTCACCCGCGCGGGGGTAGCACCCCGGCGGTGTCCTGCAGGAAGGCGATCTCCGCCGCGTGCTGGTACGGGCCGCCACTCTCGTGACCATTGAACTCGTAGGTCACCATGGTGGCCGGGCCGCCGTAGGCGTGCATCGCCGCGTACACCGTGGAGGGCGGGCAGACATGATCGCGCAGCCCCGCGGTGAACAACGCCGGTGCGCTGGCCCGCGATCCGTGATGCATCGCGTCGATGTAGTCCAGGGTGTGGAAGACCTGCGCGATCCGGTCGCGGTGCACGGCCAGGTATCCCTCGATCTCGCCATACGGTCCGGCGTCGCTGACGGCGACGGCGCGCCGGATGTGGCACAGGAACGGCACGCCGGCGATCACCCCGGCCAGACCATCCACCAGCCCGCTGACCGCCAGTGCGGTGCCGCCGCCCTGGCTAGATCCGGCCACCACGACCCGATCGGAATCGACATCGTCCAGCGAGCGCGCGGCGTCCACCGCGCGGACCGCGTCGGTGAAGAACCGCCGGTAGTAATGGGTCTGGAAGGACTCGATGCCGCGGGTCAACGATCCGGGATGCGCGGGAGCCGATCCGTGCGGGTCGGGTGTGTCGCCGCCGGCGCCCCAGGTGGAGCCCTGGCCGCGGGTGTCCATGAGAAGCTCCGCATACCCGGCGGAGGCCCACCGCAGGTGCTCGAGCGGCAGCCCCCGGCCGCCGCCATATCCCAGGTAGCTGACCACGATCGGCAGCGGTCCCGAGGCCGCCGCGGGCCGCACCAGCCAGGCCGCGATCGGGTCGCCGCCGAATCCCGGGAACCGCACGTCCTCGACCGTGACGGTGCGCAGCCGCGTCTCGGCCGGCGTGCGTTGCACCCGCATCGGCACCGCCCGCGCCTCGGCCAGTGTGTCGGCCCACACCTGGTCGAAATCGTCCGGGGGGCGCGCCTCGGGGCAATAGCGTTCCAATTGGTCCAATGGCATGTCGAAATAGCCCACGGGTTCTCCGGAAGGTCTCGAAGGGCAGTCGTGAAACCGCGACCACGGCAGCAGAATCATACCAGCAAGTGATCGGCGGCCGGGCCGGCGGCACTCCGGCCCGGCGGCGGAATCGGTGTGGAGTAAGGCTTTCATCGGTCGGTGGCGGCGGGATAGGATCATGGGGGCCGACCGGCGGGGTGCCGCTCGTGGCCGCGCCAGCGCTGATGAATGGAGATTTGGTGATCGGTTCGCAGGCGACCGGGCCGGCGCGGCTGCGGCTGCGAGAGCTCTCCGGCGCAGCGGAATTGGGCGAGGCGACGGACCTGATGACGGAGGTCTTCGGATCGGACGAGCCGATTGCCGTCGACCTGTTGGTCGCCGTGGTGTGCGCGGGCGGGTTTGTGGGTGGGGCCGAACTCGACGGGCGACTGGTGGGCGTGGCCATGGCCTTCGGCGAAGTGGCGCGCCCCAGGTCGGACGAGGCGCCCGGCCTGCACTCGCATGTGGCTGCGGTGCGGGCGTCCGCCCGCGGCATGCGGGTCGGGCAGCACTTGAAGTGGTATCAACGTCGGTGGGCCATGGAACGCGGGATTGGCGTCATCCATTGGACATTCGACCCGCTGGTCCGGCGCAATGCCGTGCTCAATCTCAACCGGCTGGGCGCGGTGGCGGCGGAGTATCACGAGAACCTGTACGGCACGATCCCCGATGCACTCAACGTCGGCATGCCGTCCGACCGGTTGCTGGTGCGGTGGGATCTGGACAGCCCACGTGTGCAGGCCGCAGCCGCGGCGGCATCGTTGCCGCCGGGGTCGCCGTCGACCTCACCGTCACCGATATCGCCGACGCCGCCCGCGATTCCGCGGGTGCCCGGGACGATCGACACGCCACCGGACATCGAGCGCCTGGTGGCGGCCGCCCCCGCCGCGGCAGGCGAGTGGCGGATCCGGCAGCGGGCGGCCTTCGCGGCACTACCCGAGGGCTGGGTGGTCACCGGCATCGATTCCGACGGCCGATATGAAGTGGAGCAGTCATGAAGGTACAAGCCATTGAACTGCGGCGGATCTCGCTGCCATTGGTCACTCCGTTTCGTACCTCGCAGTACACCGAGTACGAGCGCAACTTGTTGATCGTCGCGTTGCACACCGACGTCGGCGTGGGCTGGTCGGAATGCTCGGCGGACGACGCCCCGGTGTACTGGTCGGAGTATCAGGCCGGCGCGATCGACGTCATCACCAAGATTCTCGGTCCCGCGTTGTTGCGGGCGAACGACGTCACTCCGGCGCTGGTGGCGGAAATCCTGGCGCCGTACAAGGGCCATCGGACCTCCAAGTGCGCCTTGGAGGCGGCGGTTCTGGACGTCTGGTGCCGGCAGGCGGGCATCTCGCTGGCCGATCACCTGGGCGCCGTGCGCACCGCTGTGCCGGTGGGGGTGTCGGTCGCCATCGAGGACACCATCGACGAGATGCTGGCCCGGGTGGACGGCTACCTGGCGGACGGTTACGCCCGGATCAAACTGAAGATCGAACCCGGCCGGGATGTCGACGTCGTCCGGGCGGTGCGCCGGCACATCGGCGACGATGTCGTTCTGCAGGTGGACGGGAACGGTGCCTATTCGCTGGCCGATGCCGGGCACCTCATGCGGTTGGACGAATTCGGGCTGACCCTGCTCGAGCAGCCACTGGCGTTTGACGATCTGCGGTCGCACGCCGCGCTGGCCCGCATGATGCGAACCCCGATCTGCCTGGACGAGTCGATCGTGTCGCTGCGATCGGCGGCGGATGCGATTGCGCTGGGTGCGTGCCGGATTATCAACATCAAGCCGTGCCGGGTGGGCGGGTATCTGGAGTCCCGGCGGATCCACGATGTGTGTCTGGCCAACGACATTCCGGTGTGGTGCGGCGGCATGTTGGAGTCCGGACTGGGCCGTGCGGCCAATCTGGCGCTGGCCGCACTGCCGGGATTCACCATGCCGGGCGACATCTCGGCGACCGACCGCTACTTCACCGAGGACATCACCCGCCCGTTCGTGCTGAGCGGCAGCACGATTGATGTTCCGACAGGGCCGGGTCTCGGGGTGCAACCGGACCTGGAGGCGTTGGCCCGCATGACCAACTGGCAGTCCACCGTGCGGCTCGACGACCCCGCCTGACCGTCGTCGCCACCGGCCGATCGGAAAGGCTATCGGTCGGTGGCACCCGTGTACTAAGCCGTGTACTGAGTCACCCAATCGATCACCCGCTGGTTGAAGTCGATCCGGTGCGAGGCCCGGCCACCGAACACGAAGCCGTGGCTGGCGCCCGGGTAGAGCACCAGTCTGGTTGGCACCCGGCGCTCGCGCAGCGCGGTGAACCATTGTTGGGCCTGGCCGCGGGGGCAGCGGGCGTCGTCGTTGCCCTGCAGGATCAGTGTCGGGGTGCGCACCGCTGCGACCGTGCTCAGCGGCGAGAGTGCCCGGAACGGCTTGGGATCGGACCACCATGCGCCACCGACCTCCGCCTGGGACAGGAAGGGGCCCTCGTCGCAGGTTCCCGCATCGCTGACCAGATCGACCACGGGGCCGCCCGTCACCGCGGCCGCGAACCGGTCGTCGTGCGCGGTGAGGTAACACGTCATGAATCCGCCGTAGCTGTATCCCGTGACCGCCAGCCTGGCCGGGTCCGCGACGCCCTCGGTGACCAATTGATCGATCGGTTCCAGGAAGTCCTGGGCATCGGCGCAGCCCCAGGCGCCGACCGTGGCGGTGTAGAACGCCTCCCCGTAGCCGTCGCTGGCCCGCGGGTTGAGGATCAGGATCGTCCAGCCGCGAGCGGCCAGTATCTGGTGGTACAGGTGCACCGGATCGGCGGAGCCGTTCCACGCATTGTGTGGGCCTCCGTGGATGTCCAGCAGCAGCGGCTGCGCGCCGGTCGCGGCGGGATCCCGCAACACCCAGCCGTGCACCCGGGTCCCGTCGGAGATGACGAATTCCCGCTCCACCCGTTCGCGCAGCGCGATATCGGCGATGCGTCTGCCGTGTGAGGTGCAGGCATACTCGTTGCCCCCATCGCTGTCGGCGAGGACGACCTCGCCGAAGGAACGCGGCGTGGTAAGCACCAGGGCCACCCGCCCGCCGACCGCTGAGGCTCCGGCAATCACCCGCCCCGCGCCGCCGACGATGCGGCGCGGTGTCCCGCCCGCAACCGGCATGGCGAATAGGTGGGTGCAGCCGCGGTCCCGCGCGCAGAACAGCAGGGTGCGCTGATCGTCGACGAGTTGCGGTGGAGCGCCGGGATAACCAACGGCAGTGCCGCGCATGATGCTGCGGTCCAACCCGGTCGTCAGGTTCTCGGTCATGCCGGTCCGGATGTCCAGCCGGTACAGGTAGTCGTGCCCCGTGCGGGTGTCGGTGCGCCCGCCGGCCAGCAGGGTGTTCTCGTCCAGCCACTGCACGGAGCCGAGATGGCCGTCGGCCGGCCCCACCAGGCGCGGGGCGGCCTCGCCGTCGGCCCGGATGAGGTAGACGGCGCGGGTGCGGGTGAGATCCGAGTCCGGGTCCATGTCGGCGGTGAACGCGAGCCACGCGCCGTCCGGTGACCAGGCGGGGGCACTGGCATCCCAGTCGCCGCGGGTGATCTGCAGGACCGACCCGTCCGAGCCGTCGGACCCGTCCGCCGATCGGTGTTCCTGGAACGGCGACAGGACGTGCAGGTGCGCTCGGATGTCCCGTCGCCACGACTCGCCGTCGGATTGGTAGCCCAGCCGGTCGGTCGCCATCGGGCGGTGCGGATCGTCCGCGGCCTCGTCCGCGCCGTGACCGCTGTCGCGGGCCCCCGCGACGAAGGCGATGCGTTGCCCGTCCGGGCTCCATGCGGGTCGGCTGACACCGTGCGGCAGTTTGGTCAGCTCGGTCAGGTGGCCGGACTCCACCGCGAGCAGCCACAGCCCGGTGCCCGCGTCGTCACGGCGCACGAATGCCAGGTGCGTGCCGTCCGGCGACCACGTGGGCGCCGTGTCGGCCGGACCCTCGGTGAGCCGGTGTGCCTCTCGGCCGCCGGCGTAGGCCATCCACAGTTGGCGCTGCGTCCGGTCGGTATCGCGATCCACCGACGCGACCACGTACGCGACCCGGCCGGTATCCGGTGCCAGTGCCGGGCTTTCGGGTACCTCGATCGAGTACAGGTCATTGAGCTCAAGGGGTCGTCCCATGGTGCTCCATCCCGGCCGGCGCAGTCGTTCTGCGCGGCCAATGTCAGGGCGGGTCAGATCGAGGCCAGATCGAGGTCAGATCGATTCGAGCGCCGCGTCACCGGCCCCGCTGGATACGCCCAGCCAGGCCCGGCAGACCGCATAGGTCAGCGCGCCGATGCACAGCGCGCCCTCGGTGATGGCGTCGTAGGTGCGGTCCTTCGAGTCGGCGGTCAGCACCGCCACCGTCACCGTCGTCGTGGCGCTGGACACGATCCCGATGTCCGTGCGCACACCCTGCAGCGCGCCCGTCTTGTGCGCGATGGTCAGCGGTACCGCGGCGTCCGGCGACTGCGGGAGGTATCGCGGCAGCATGGACTCGAAAACTTGCTGCCCGGCGACGGCTATCGTCTCTGTGGCGCCGGGCAGTTCGTCGGCCGCCAGCCGGTCCAGGTAGCGCCCCAGTGCACCCGCGGTCGCATATCCCATGGAGGGGTAGGCGGTGTCGAAACTGGCCCCCGCACCACCGCGCAGCCGAATCGCCGGGTCGATCAGCTCGGCAATCAGCTCGGCGGCGTGCTCACGTCCCATCGCGTCGATCACCAGGTTGGTCGCGGTGTTGTCGGACAGGCAGATCATGAGCCAGGCGAGATCCCGGTAGGACAGCTGCAGATCTCGGGACAGGTACTGCAGAATGCCGGAGCCCGGGGCAATGTCGACCCGGTTGACCGGGATGGGCGCGTCCCAGTCCAGGCCGGTGCGCTGCGCGTGGGCGTGCAGCGCCGTCAGGATGGGCATCTTGATCGCGCTGGCGGTCGGCAGCTCGGTGTCGGCGTCGTGAGTCAGCCGCTCGGAGGTGCTCAGGTTGCCAAATGCGTATCCGACGCGGCCGGAGAAGCGGGCGACAATGGCGTCGAGCGTCTCGGTGAGCGATGGTGCGGTGGGATCGGCGGTCACGGGGTGACTCTCCTTGTCGGACGGGCGCTGCGGGTGATCACAGCGTGCTCAGGAATCGATACATCATGTCCGCCCCGCCGCGCAGCGAGGACACCGGCACCCGTTCGTCCACGCCGTGCATGCCGCTGCCGGTGCGGCCGTCGGGGTCGTTGGTCATCGGCGTGAAGCCGTAGCATGCGATGCCCAGCCGGCCGAAGGCCTTCGCGTCGGTCCCGCCGCCGAGCAGCCGGGGGATCACCACCGCCTCCGGGTCGATCTGTTCGATGCATGCCTTCATGGCCCGGTACCAGACCGTGTCGGCCGAGGTTTCCAGCGCGGGGCGGTTCTCGATGAACCGCCGCTCGATACCGTCGCCGAGTAGCTCGTCCAGGATGCGCAGCGTCTCGTCCTCGGTGCCGGGCAGGGTGCGAACGTCAATCTGGGCGTGCGCGCTGCTGGGGATCACGTTGACCTTCTCGCCGGCCCGCAGCACCGTCGGATTCGACGAGCACTGCACCGTCGAGCGGACGCAGTCCTCCAGGTCGCCAATCATCTCCAGGGCGGCGTCGAAGCCCTGGTGGCTGGACAGATCGGGGTGGATGCCGAGCGTGGAGCCGACGATGTCGAAGAACGCCCGTACCGTCGCCGGCGGCCGGATCGGCCAGCGGTATTGGGCCACCCGAGCCAGCGCGACCACCAGCCGGGCGACCGCATTGTCGGCATCCCGTTGCCCGCCGTGGCCGGCGGTGCCGCGGGCGGTGACCGCCAGGTGCATGATGCCGCGTTCCGCGGTGGCGATCGGGTAGAACCGGTGCACCGTGCCCTGCGGATCCGCCACCGGCACCAGGAATCCACCAGACTCGCCGATCGCCCCGCCGACCCCGTCGAACAGCTCCGGATGTTCCGAGACCAGCCATTGCGCGCCGAGATTGCCGCAGTCCTCCTCGTCGGCGACGAAGGCGAACACGATGTCCCGACGGGGGCGGACGCCTTCGGAACTCCAGCGCAGCAGGCAGGCCAGCATCGTGGCGACCGCGTCCTTCATGTCGGTGGCGCCACGCCCCCACAGGTATCCGTCGCGCACCTCGCCCCCGAAGGGATCCACGCTCCACTGGTCGTGCTCCACCGGGACCACGTCGGTGTGCCCGTGTACCAGGAATCCGGGCAGGCTCCGGTCCTCGCCGGGCACCCGCAGCACGACATTCGCGCGGCGGGGGGCCGATTCCAGCACCGTCGGGCGGTAGCCGGCCGGCTCCAGCAGTCCCACGATGAACTCGGCCGCCTCGCGTTCGCTGCTGCGCTCATTCGGACCGTAATTGCTGGTGTCGATGGCCAGCAACTGCGAGCAGATCTCAACGACGTCGGGTGTGGTCATGTATTCCTCTCACCGGTGGATGATGGCGGTGGCCTGGTGGCGCCGGGCTGTCAGCCGTAGGCACCTTCCCGCGCGCTGCCCACGATCGAACTCACCACGCGGAAGGTCGTCATGGCACGACGCATGGTCGGGCTGTCGAACCCGACCCGGCGGTGGGCCAGCGACTCGACGGTGGGAACGGTCGCGGCCGCGTCTGCCAGGTGCGTGGCGTCGAATTCGATCTCGATCCGGTGCGGAGCGACGGCCGCCGCCGATCTCCCGGCGAGCGCGGCGGCCTCGGCCGCGGCGGCACGCTGCAGGGCAAAGGTACGCGCCGGCGGCAGGCAGACCGCCGCGTAACGGCTGACGGCGGTCTTCACGGTGACGGTCCGTGCCGCGGGCGCGTAGTGGGCAGCGTCCGCGCAGGTTCGATCGTCGCCGGTGACCAGCAGCACCGGCACGCCGAACTCCCGTGCCAACGCGGCATTCAGATGGCCTTCGCTGGCCGCGACGCCGTCCAGCCACACCCCGGTGATGCTGTTGGCCAGGTAGGTGTGCGCCATGATCCCCGGCTCGCCGGCCCCCGCGTGATAGCCGACGAAGGCGACGCCGTCCGCCTCGTCAATGCCCTGCATCATGCCCAGCGGCTTGTGCCGGCCGGTCAGCAGTCGCACCCGGTCATCCAGCTTCTCCAGCAAGAGGTTGCGCATGGAGGCATGCGCCTCGTTGATCAGGACGGCATCCGCGCCGCCGTCGAACAACCCGAGCGCCACCGCATTGACGTCCGCGGTGAACAACTCGCGAAACCGGTGCCATTCGGTTTCCCGGGGCTCCACATCCAGGCCCCAGGTGACTCCTGTCGCGCCCTCCATGTCGGCAGAGATGAGGATGTCCATGGACTGCAGCCTCTCGTCAGCGCTCGTTGCCGGCTCCCCGGGTTCCGATACGTATCGTAAAGTAGACCGCTCCGGTGAAACTGTCCAGAGCACCGCCGGGAGCGGAGCATCGGTGCCCGATCGATCGTCATAACCAGTGAGGTACAGGCCCTATGGCGGGCGGCTCGGCCCGTCGTCCGGAGGTGTTCCGATTCCGGGCCCGGCGGGCTGGTGGAGTTCCGTCGTGCAGGGATATGGAACATATCTGTGCTTGACAAACCCGACACCCCGGCACCATGCTTGGCCGCGTGGCCCGACCGGGCGTCCTTGCAGCGCACAACGCTGGCGGGCGCGAGCCGGCCGGTGGTGGCCCCTTCCCGGGGCCGTTCCACAGACGATGAGGTACATCCGACTCCGGAAACGAACCACCCACCAAACGCAGCAGCGGGCCGGAATGCCCGGGCCGAGAGGAGAACGTGAACATGTCAGGTTCCAGTCGCAGGCTCGCGAGGCGGGTCGGCGCGGCAGCGGCGAGCATCCTGTGCGCCGCGGGATTGGCGTTGGTGGGGCTAGCGCCGCCCGCTAGCGCCGATTCCGCGTCGACGCTGATCGTCCAAGGCGACTCGTTCAAGAGCAATTTCAATCCGTGGACGTCCTACAGCTCCGGCGACAAGGACATCATCACCAACATCTACCCGAGCCTGACCTACCTGGACGAGAAGCAGAAGCCGGCGCCCTACCTCGCCGACTCGTGGACCACGTCCAGCGATGGGCTCACCTGGACGTTCAAGATCCATCCGGATCTGAAGTGGAGTGACGGCCAGCCGCTCACCGCCAAGGACGCCGCCTGGACGTTCAACCTGATCATGACCAACAAGACGGCAGCCACGTCCAACGGCGCGCTGCTCAGCCAGTTCGACTCGGTCACGGCGCCCGACGACACGACCCTGGTGATCAAGACCAAGGCGCCGGTCGCGGACATGTTGTTCATCAACGCCTCGGGTGGGTCCCAGCCGGGAGTCCCGATCGTGCCGCAGCACATCTGGGAGAGCAAGGTCAACGACCTGGAGGCCGACTCCAACCTGGTCGTTCCGACGGTCGGTTATGGCCCGTGGACGCTGACGGACTACAAGGCCAACGAGTACGCCACTCTGACCGCCAACAAGGACTTTTTCCTGGGTGCCCCGCACTACGACAAGCTGATCTATCAGCAGTACAACACGCCGGACGCGGCGGTGGCAGCCCTGCGCAGCGGCCAGCTGAACCGAGCCGGTGTGACTCCGGCCCAGCGCGCCTCGCTGAAGGACGACAAGGACATCACGACCTACTCGGTGCTCGGTGATCTGTTCCTGTCGATCGAGATCAACCGGGGTGCGACGACCAAGAGCGGCAAGGCGATCGGAACCGGCAACCCGCTGCTCAAGGACCCGGCGATCCGCCAGGCCATCAACCTCGGCATCGACCGCGACACCCTGGTGAAGAAGGTGCTGGACGGCGACGGGGTGGCCAGTGCCGCATTCCTGCCGCAGCAGTACACCGACGACTGGCAGCCCAAGGACAAGATCTCCTTCGACCCGGCCAAGGCGAACGAGATTCTCGACAAGGCCGGTTACCCCAAGGGATCCGACGGCTTCCGGACCGATCCCAAGTCCGGCAAGGAGCTCTCGTTCCGGCTGGGCACGCACAGCGACAGTGCCCAGGACGCCCAGGTCGCGAACTACTTCGTGCCCTGGATGAAGAACATCGGCATCAAGATCACCTTGGAGCCGATGAGCTTCTCGCTGCTGAACGAGAACCTGGCCAAGGCGGACTGGGACATGCTGTTCGACCGGTGGGGCCCCGGGCCCAACCCGACCTACCTGCTGTCCACCCAGACCTGTGCGACACTGCCGGACGACGACGGGCAGAACGGCAACACCGACTCGTTCTACTGCAACCCGGAGTTCGACAAGCTGTTCGCGCAGCAGTCCACCGAGGTGGATGCCCAAAAGCGGATGGACACCATCCACCAGATGCTGCAGATCCTGTATGACGACGGCAACAACCTGATCCTGTTCTACGCCAACGCCTTGTCCGGCGTCACGACGAACAAGACGGCGAACTACATGATCGGCACCGCGGACAGCGCCGGGAACTACCCGCCGCAGAGCATCTTCCTGAGCTGGCGGTCGGCGGAGCCGGTCGGTGGTTCTGGATCGGGCACCAATGTGTGGCTGATCGTCGGCATCATCGTCGCCGTCGTGGTCGTGGTGGGTGGCGCCGGCACCGTGCTGGCGTTGCGCAAGCGCTCGACGGCGGATGCGAAGGAATAGGCCACTTGGCTGCCGTGCGCACCGATGACGCCACCCTGGCGGGAGGGGCGGGTTCCGCCCCTCCCGCCAGGAGCCGGCGCAGTATCGGCTGGGGCTATCTCGCCCGCCGGATCCTGCTGGCGATCGAGAGTTTTCTGGTCACCCTGATCATCGGCTTCATCGTCTTCTCGCTGGTGCCGTCGGACCCGGCCCAATCTCTGAGCCGGGTGCAGGCGGTCACCCCGCAGCAGATGGCCGACCTCCGCAAGGAACTCGGCCTGGACGACCCGATTATCGTGCGCTTTTTCACCTTCCTCGGCCACACGTTCACCGGGAACTTCGGGTATTCGTGGGAATACCGGCAGTCGGTGGGCAGCCTGATCGGCTCCGCCATCGGGCCCACGCTGCTCTTGATGGGGTGCGCCACCGCCATTTCGGTGTTGCTGGGTCTGTGGCTGGGCATCAGAAGCGGCTGGAGGCCGGGGAGCAAGTTCGACCGGTTCTTCACCGGAACAGCGGTGACGTTGTGGTCGGTGCCGACGTTCTGGCTCGGCATGATGCTGCTGGTGGTCTTCAGTGTGGGAGTCGGCCCGTTGCCCCGGCTGTTCCCGGCCGGGGGGATGTCCGACCCGACGATCGACCCGCACGGTTTCGTCCATATCTTGGACGTGGCGCACCACCTCGTCCTGCCCTGCGTGACTCTGGTGGCGGTGACATTCGCGCAGAACCTGATGATCATGCGCTCGTCGCTGGTGGACGAGTTGGGCAATGCCTACTTGACGACCGCTCGGGCCAAGGGTCTACGGGACGCCGATGTCCGACAGCGGCACGCCGTGCCCAACGCCATGCTGCCGGCCATCACCGTCATCTTCCTGCAGATCGGGGGGCTGGTCGGCGGCGCGATCGTCACCGAGACCGTCTTCTCCTGGCCCGGTCTGGGCCTGCTGGTCTACAACGGCATCAAGATTCCCGATCTGCCCCTGCTGGAAGGGACTTTCGTTATCTTCAGCGGATCCGTCATCGTGTTCAACCTGCTGGCAGACCTGCTGTATCGAGTACTGGATCCGCGGGTGAAGGGATGAGCACCGGCCCGGGCACGGTCGACACCCGACCGACGCAGAATGCCCCTCACCTCGGCAAGCCACCGGCCCGTTTCGCGGGCGTCCGGCGCCGGCTGGCGCAGTTCTTCCGGATGCCCACCGGCGTGTTCGGCGCGGCCGTCTTGCTGTTGGTGGTCGCCACCGCGGTGTTCGCACCGCTGCTGGTGCCCGCGGCCGCGCTGGACGTCACCCAGGTTGATGGGCCGTCGCTGCACCCCCCGACGGCCGGATACCCGTTGGGCACAGACCAGGCGGGTCGTTCGGTGCTGGATCTGGTGCTCTGGGGCACCCGGTCCTCGCTCGTCATCGGCTTGATCGCCACCGCGCTGACGGTGGTGGTCGGCACCATGGTCGGGCTGGTCGCCGGGCACTATGGCGGCTGGATCGAACGGCTGCTGATGCAGATCACGGACTGGGTGATCGCCCTGCCCGGCCTGCCGCTGGCCATCTCCCTGGCGGCGGTACTCGGCCAGGGCAACGCGTCGATCATCGTGGCCATCGCCGTCACGTCGTGGACCGGCACCGCTCGGCTGGTGCGCGCGCAGACACTGGCGGTCGGCGCCCGATCGTTCGTCGAGCGCGCCAAGGCGTTGGGCGCGTCGGACGGCCAGGTGATGCGCCGGCACATCCTGCCCAGCGTCATTCCGATCGTGCTCGTCACCAGCACCCTCAAGATCGCCGATTCGATACTCTCGGCCGCCACCCTGACCTTCCTGGGGCTGGGCAACCCGATGGATGTGTCCTGGGGCTCGATCCTCAACAGCGCGCTCGGCCAGGGAGCGCTGACCGCCGGGGCGTGGTGGTATCTGATTCCGCCGGGCGTCGCGATCCTGATCGTGGTGCTCGGGTTCACCCTGTGCGGCAGGGCATTGGAGACGATCATCAACCCGCGGATGGGGGCGGCGCGATGACGGTCGACGTGAGCGCGGCATCCGACGAGGGCGGCCGCGCGGCCGGTGCCGCTGCCCCGCTGCTGGAGGTCCGCGATCTGCGGGTGTCCTACGGGGTCGGCGACCGAAGTGTGAAGGCGGTCCGTGGCGTCGACTTCGTGGTGCGATCCGGTGAGGCGCTGGGCATTGCCGGGGAATCCGGCTCTGGCAAGTCCACCCTGGTGATGAGCTTCCTGCGGTTGCTGCCGTCCGTGGCCACGGTCACCGGGCAGGTGCGCTACCACGGCGAGGACATCCTGACCATGAACTGGGGTCGGGTGCGCGCGGTGCGCTGGGCTGGGGCGTCGATGATCTTCCAGGGCGCCATGTCGGCGCTGAACCCGGTGCGCAGCATTGCCACTCAGATCATCGAGCCGATCATGCTGCACGAGAAGATCGGCGCTCGCGCCGCGCGCGCCCGGGCCGCGAGCCTGCTGGGTGACGTGGGGTTGCCGGCGGCCCGGCTGGACTCGTACCCGCACGAGTTGTCGGGCGGCCAGCGGCAACGGGTGATGATCGCGATGGCGTTGGCCTGCGGGCCCGACCTGATCATCGCCGACGAGCCGACGACGGCGCTGGACGTGATGGTGCAGGCCCAGATCTTGCAGCTGCTCAAGGATCTGGCGGCCAGCCGGGCCATCGGCCTGATCATGATCAGCCATGATCTATCGGTGCTGGCCGAGGTGTGCGACCGGCTCGCGGTGATGTATGCCGGTGCGATCTGCGAGATCGGACCGACCGAGGAAGTGCGCACCGACCCCCGGCATCCCTACAGCGCCGCGCTGCTGGACGCCTTCCCGGAGATCGGCGATCCGACCTCGCGGCGGCAGCCGCACGGGCTGCCTGGAGATCCGCCGGATGCCACCGCGACGACACCCGGATGCCCGTTCCTGCCGCGGTGCGCGGTGGCCATGCCGTCCTGTGCCGATCACACGATCGCACTGTGGCCGTCCGGGCCCGGGCGTCTCTCGTCCTGCCTGCGGGTGCTGCCGGAGTTCGCCGGCGGCCCCACGGATGTCGATCGGGGACCCTCCGCGGCCGCACTCATGACCGAACCAAACCCAGGCCGGTGAACCCAGTGGACCAGACGATCGACTCCGCACCGGTGCTCGAGGTGACGGATCTGCGGGTCACGTTCTCCTCGAGGCGGTCGGCCGCACCGGCCCGCGCCGTCGACGACGTGAACCTGGCCCTGGGCCGAGCCGAGATCATCGCCCTGATCGGGGAATCAGGGTGCGGCAAGAGCACGCTCGCCCGCGCCATGGTCGGCCTGGTCAAGCCACAATCCGGCCGGGTGATCAGCAGGGGCGCACCGTTGCGGTATTCCAAGGCGGCGCTGCGGCAGCACCGCCGGTCAGTGCAGCTCGTGCTGCAGGATCCGGCCGGCGCGCTGAACCCACGGCACACCGTCTACGACCTGGTGGCCGAGGGCCCTCGGCTGCACGGCCTGACGGATAACCTGTACGAGCGGGTGTGTGCGTCGCTGACCCAGGCGGGGCTGCGGCCACCCGAGCAGTTCCTGTCCCGTTACCCGCACCAACTCTCCGGCGGCCAACAGCAGCGGGTCGTCATCGCCGGGGCACTGGCCCTGGAACCCACGGTGCTGGTCGCCGACGAGCCGGTGTCGTCGCTGGATGCCTCGGCGCGCGGGGAGGTGCTGCGGCTGCTGCTCGACCTGCGGGACACCCTGGGCCTGTCCGCGCTGGTGGTCAGCCATGACCTGGGCCTGGCCTGGAACATCGCCGATCGGGTGGCGGTGATGTACCTGGGCCGCATCGTCGAGCTGGGCACGGTCGAGGAGGTGCTGCTGCGGCCACGGCACCCGTACACCAAGGCGCTGCTGTCGATCCTGCCCGGTGGCCGGTTCGCCGAGCATCTGACGCTGTTGCAGGGGGAGGCGCCCGACCCCACGGCGATACCGCCGGGCTGCCGGTTCCATCCGCGGTGTCCGCTGTACGCCGAGAGTCAGAGCGACCCGCGCGCGGCATGGTGCCGGGAGCGGGATCCACAGGTGCTTCCCGCCTTGGCCGATACTCCGTTGGTCGCCTGCCATTTCGAAACCCCTGCCGCCCCGGATGGGTCGGTTCTGCCGTTCGTCTCGGCGACACCGCAGTGAGCGCCGTTGCCCTGGTCGGGGGGACGGTCGTCGATGGCAGCGGGAGCGCCGCGCGGCCCGGCGACGTGCTGATCGCCGACGGAGTGATCGCGGCCGTCGGTGATATCGGCGCGATCCCGGCCCGCGCCCGAGTGCTCGATGTGTCGGGACGGTGGGTGGCGCCGGGCTGGATCGACGTGCACTCGCACGGTGATGATGCGCCGCTGCTCGGTCGACCCGATGGGTCGAAGGTGCTGCAGGGCATCACGTCCGAGGTGGTTGGCAACTGCGGGTTGAGCATCGCGCCGCGCTCGGTCGAGCATGCGGCGGCGTTGGTCGAGTACACCGAGCGGATCTTTGCCGCACCGGACTGGGACGGCACCTCCTTCGCCGACCTGCTGGCGCAGGCGGATCGGTCGGGGTATGTGACGAACTACGCACCGCTGGTCGGGCACGGCACGCTGCGGGTGGCGGTGGCGGGTCTGCGCCCCGGCCCGCTGCGGCCGGCCGAGTTGGCGGCGATGCGGGAATTGGCCGGCGAAGCGATGCGCTCCGGGGCCGTGGGTATGTCCTCCGGACTGATCTACCCGCCCGGGTCGTTCGCCGACACCGACGAGCTGGCTGCGGTCGCGGAGGTGGTGCGCGAGGCGGGCGGCATCTATTCCTCGCATATCCGTGCCGAGGGCCGGCACCGTCGCGCTGCGGTCCGGGAGGCGATCGAGATCGGGCGGCGCAGTGGTGTCCGGGTGGAGATCTCGCACCACAAGGCCAAGGGCACCAGCCAGTGGGGCACCGTCGCGGAGTCGATCGCGGACGCGGCGGCGGCCCGGGCCGAGGGCATCGAGGTCGGATTCGACGCCTACCCGTACGAGGCGTCCAGCACCACGCTGGCCGCCTGCCTGCCCCCCGATCTGTTCGCGCTGGACGACGAGGCACTGCTCGAATACTTAGAACGTCCCACGACGGTCGCCGTACTGCGGGATGCGTTGGCGCGCAACGACTGGGACAACCATGTCCAGGACGGTGGCGGGTACCAGGGGATCCTGGTGGTCAGCACCATGGATGGCAGGTTCGACGGACAGACCCTCGCCGAGATCGCGGAGCTGCGTGGTACGGACGGGGCCGAGGCGCTGGTTCATGTGCTGCGCGAGGAACGGCTGCGAGCGGGAATGGTCTGCTTCGCAATGTCCGAGGACGATGTGCGGACGGTGCTCGGTGCGCCGAATACCTGCATCGGATCCGACAGTACCTCGGCGGGGACCGGGCACCTGGGGCATCCCCGGGCCCGCGGCACATTCGCCAGGGTACTGGGTCACTACGGCCGTGATATCGGCCTTTTCAGCATGGAGGAGGCGGTGCACCGGATGACGGGTCTTCCCGCACGATGGTTCCGGCTGGACGGTGTCGGCCTGCTTCGGCCGGGCTACGCGGCGGATGTGGTGGTATTCGACCCGCGGTCGGTGGCGGACCGGGCGACCTACACGCGACCGGACGAGTATCCCGTCGGGATCCACGAGGTGTTTGTCTCCGGCGAGCACGTCGTCTCCGACGCCCGGTTCACCGGGGTCAAGGCCGGACGCCGGCTTCGGTTGGCCAGCACCGTGTTGGCGGCAGACCCGGCATGACGATTCCACTGCGCCCAGCCGATGTCGACGACGCCGCGCGGCGTCTGGCGGGAGTGGCCCACCGGACCCCGATCGTCACCTCCCGGACGTTGGACGCCCGGGCGGGACGTCGCGTGTACCTCAAATGCGAGAACCTCCAGCGGGTAGGCGCGTTCAAGTTTCGCGGGGCGTTCAATGCCATCTCCCAGCTGGATCCGGAACAGCTGCGGCGGGGCGTGACGGCCTATTCGTCGGGCAATCACGCTCAGGCGGTCGCGCTGGCCTGCCGCGAACTGGGGACCACGGCGGTGGTGGTGGTCCCCGACGACGTGGCTCCCGCGAAGCGCGCGGCGATCGCCGGTTACGGCGCCGAGATCGTGTCCTACGACAGGCTGACCGACGATCGGGCGGCGATCTGCCGGCGGATCGCCGCGCAGCGTGGTTTGGCGATGGTGGCACCGTTCGAGGATCTGCACGTGATGGCCGGCCAGGGCACGGTTGCGCTGGAGCTGCTGCACGATGCCCCGGACTGCGACGCGATCGCCGTTCCGGTGAGCGGCGGTGGGTTGATCGCTGGCTGCGCGGTCGCGGCGACCGGACTGCGGCCCGGCATTCGAATGGTTGGCGTGGAGCCGTCCACCGGAGACGACACCCGGCTGTCGATGGAGGCCGGTCGGCGGGTGAGGGTGCCGACCCCGCAGACCATTGCCGACGGGCTGCGGTCGGCCACCCCCGGCGAGATGACCTTTGCCATCAACCGGCGGCTGCTGGATCGGGTGGTCGTGGTTGACGACCAGGAGATCGTCGAGGCCATGCGGTTCGCGTTCGAGCGCCTCAAACTGGTGCTGGAGCCCAGTGGTGCGGTCGCACTGGCGGCCGTGCTCGCCGGGCGGGTACCTGGGGAGCATGTCGGCGTGGTGCTGTCGGGTGGCAATATCGACCCGGACCGGTTTGCCGAGGTGATCGGGGGTGGTCAGCCCTCGTCGAAATAGATGTTCAGTGCGCGAGTGAGCTTCTGCCGCTTGTCGATCCGGCGCCGTGCCCCCTTGGCGCTGGCAACGGCCAGTTCGGTCAATACGTGGATCGCGGCGACCAGCGCGGTCGGCGAGTCGTCCTCCAGGGTGTTCTCCGTGGGCACCACGATGCTCACCGATGCGATCGAGCAGATCGGTGCGGCGAGGCTGTCGGTGATGGCTACCACGTCGCCACCCGCCGCTCGGAACTGCCGGGAGAACTCGATGGTGTACCGACGGTAGCGGTACACGGAAAACGCGATCAGCACGTCGGTGTTGCGGACGTCCGCCAGGATATCCAGCGGCCGTACGATGGCGCCGTCGATCAGCGTCACCTGCGACAGGCCCGCCGACAGATCGCCGGCCAGGAGGGTGGAATAGGCGAACGACTTCCCCTCGCCGATCACGAACCGGCGGCGTGCGGACACCACCAATGCCGTTGCCTGGACAGCGGTCCCGTCCGTCTCCAGGGATTCGAAAGCGTTGGCGAGGATCCGGCGTTCCCGCTCGATGATCTTCCGCTGCAACGTCGATGAGGCGGACCGGCGGCCGGAGCGCTTGGCTCCGTCCGCGTGTTCCGCTTGCTCGCCGTCGTTATCGTGATTCGTATGTTGTGACTTGACAGTGTGCTGTGGCATGGGTGGCGTTCCTCCGTCATTGTTCGGCACGGACGCTCGTCGTTGATCGTAGTGTAGTGATCAGAACTGGTTTGGGCCATCCGCGCCGCCAACAAAATCCGCAATGCGCCCCTCGCTATGGGCTCGATGCGGCGGTAACATGTGCAGACATACGATTCGTAACGTGGGCCGGTCGGCATCCACACCGAGCAGAGTGAAGGGGCGTCGGTGCAGTCCGAACAGTACGTTGACGTACCGGGTGGCCGGGTCTGGTGCCGGACCGTCGGATCGGGTCCCGGCCTACCGCTGCTGGTGCTGCATGGCGGCCCGGGGTTCACCTGCGAGTACCTGGACAGCCTGGCCGAGTTGGGCGATGGCCGCCCGGTCGTGATGTTCGACCAGCTCGGCTGCGGGCGTTCCGATCGCCCGGACGACGCGTCCCTGTGGACGGTCGACAGGTTCGTGGCCGAGGTCGCCTGCGTCCGTCGCGCGTTGGGCTTGCATCAGCTGCACCTGCTCGGCCAGTCGTGGGGAGCGATGCTGGCAGTGGACGTGGTGCTGGCCGGCGCGACCGGGATCGCCGGCCTGATCCTGGCCAGCCCGCCGCTGTCGATCCCGCTATGGATGGCCGATGCCCGGCGGTTGCGCGCGCAGTTGCCAGAGCGGGTGCAGCGCACCCTGGCCGAGCACGAGGAGCGCGGATTCACCGCCTGCCCGGAATACCGGGCGGCATCCCTGGAATACAGCCGCCGGTACATCTGCCGGGCCGACCCATGGCCGGACGGCTATGAGCGCTCGTTCGTCGGCGAGGGCGAGCAGGTCTACCACACGATGTGGGGTCCGAACGAATTCACCGTCACCGGTACGTTGTCGAGCTACGACCGCACCGACCGGCTGGCCGAGATCACCCACCCCACCCTGCTGACGTGTGGTCGGTTCGACGAGGCGACGCCCGAGGCGACGCTGGCCTACCAGGAGCGCATGCCGAACGCCCGGACGGTGGTCTTCGAACGCAGCGCCCATTGTGCGCATCTGGAGGAGCGCGAGGCCTACCTGTCGGAGCTGCGAACGTTCCTGGGAGCCGTCGAATCAGCAGACCAGCTCGGCGCCGGATCGGGTGCGAAATGACCGACCGGTTCGAGGAGGTACTGCGGGCCGGCTACGCCGGCGGTACGTTCTCCGGCGCGGCTTGGTCGACGGGCACCGCGGATCGGGTGGACTCGGCCGGCGTGATCGGCGAACTGTCCTGGGGCGGCCCGGCCGCGAACGCAGACACGTTGTGGGATCTGGCATCGGTCACCAAGCCGATCGTCGCGCTGGCCGTGATGAGGCTGGTGCAGGACGGATGGATGACGCTGGACGACACCATCGGGCAGCACCTGGACGACTACCGCGGCACCGACAAGGAACGCCTCACGGTTCGCCAGTTGCTGACCCACACGGCGGGCTTTCCCGCCGAGCTGCCGATGTACCGCTGGTGCGACTCGCGCCAGGCGATGCTGGACGAAATCCGCGGCGTGAGCCTGCGGTTCGAGCCGAGCACGGATGTGGAGTACACCTCGCAGGGGTTCATCGTGCTGGGCCTGATGGCGGAGGCGGCGACCGGGATGCCGCTGGATGAGGTGGTGCGCGGCACCGTCACCGAGCCGGCCGGGCTGTCGCGCACCCTGTTCCGGCCCGGCGCGGCGGATCGTCCGCTGGCGGCCGCGACCGAGGAATGCCCCTGGCGGGGCGGGGTGGTGCAAGGCACCGTGCACGACGAGAACGCTGAGGTGCTCGGGGGTATCGCTGGGCATGCCGGGCTGTTCGCCACGCTGCCGGACCTGCAGTCCCTGGCGCAGCTGCTGTGCCGCGGCGCATCCGGAGCCGACACGGCGGTGCTATCGGCTCGGACCCTGGCCACCATGATCGCGCCCGCGACCGATCACCTTCGTCACCGCCGCACGCTCGGCTGGCAGGGCAAGGATCGGGTGTCCAGCCCCGCCGGCGATCTCGCCGGCCCGCGCACCTTCGGTCACACCGGATTCACCGGCACCAGCATGTGGATCGACCCGGACGCCGGCCGGTATGTGGTGCTGTTGACCAACCGAGTGCACCCCACCCGTGCGAGCGGCGGGCTACCGCGCATCCGCCGGCTGGTGCACAACATCGGGTTCGGCTACTCGGCCGGCGAATAGCCGTTCACCCGGCCGGCGGGTCGCAACTCAGCCGGCCAGCTTGGGCAGGTCCTCCGGCCCGGCCGGCTCGGTGGGTGCCCGGTGGCCCAACTCGACCACCAGCATCGCCGCCACCATCAGAGCCCCGCCCAGCGCCACCCGCCAGGTCAGCGGTTCGGCGAAGAACGCGATCGACAGCACCGCCGACCAACCGGGTTCGGTGGACATCACGATGGCCGCCCGGCTGGCCGAGATCTGCGACTGAGCCCAGGTTTGCACGATCATCGCCAGCGCGCCGGACACCACGGCCAGATACACCAGGATGATCCAGCCGCCGGCCGACCGGGGTGTCGCGAACCCGTCGCCGATGGTGGCGACGCCGCACAGCACGGCGATCACCACCATCTGAACGATCGCCATGCCCAGCGCGTCCCGTGCCCGGGCCCACGCTCCCAACCCGACGATGTGCAGCGCGAACAGCAGCGCGGAGATCAGGGTCAGCCATTCGCCGAAGCCGAGCGATAGGCCACGCAGCGCCAGCACTCCCAGCCCCAGCACCGCGAGCACCGCGCCGGCCCAGGCCCGCCTGCCGATCGGCGTCCGCAGCAGCACGGCGGCACACAGCGGGGTGAGCACCACGTACAGCCCGGTGATGAATCCGGAGATCGTTGCCGGGGTGTGCACCAGCCCGATGGTTTGTACCAGCTGCGCCGCGCCGTACACCACGCCCAGCGCGGTGGCGTGCAGCAGCGCCCGGCGGGAGAGCCGGCCGATCGCGCGCGGAAACGCGATCAGCAGCGCCACCGCCGCGATCGCGAAGCGGATCGCCAGGAACTGCCGGGGGCTGAGTTCACCCAGCAGCGCCTTGGTCAGCGGGAAGCTGGAGCCCCAGACGACCGCGACCGTGAGCAGGGCCAGGATTGCCAGCATCGGCCCGCTGAGTCCGCGGGCGCGGAGCCTGGAGGGCACCGCGGGCTCAGAGCTGGCCGGGCGCACCTGCTGATCGTGCCAAATGTTTCCGTCGCGCTGCCGTGCAACCCCGCGACCGCTACCGTCCGTCGTATCGACAGGGCAGGAGGACAGGTGGGGCGGCGCAGTGCGCGAACCGACGCGGCCGAGGGCGCGGCAGATCACGCGAACGCGGATGCGGCGTTCACGGCCTACGTGGCTGCCCGTCGCGACGTGGTGCGGCGGACGGCGTACCTGCTGTGCGGCGACTGGCACGCCGCCGACGACCTCACCCAGACGGCGTTCGTCAAGCTGTATGGAGCCTGGCACCGGATTCGCGATCGGGGCGCGTTGGACGCGTATGTGCGGTCGGTGCTGGTGCGCGCCACGATCGACGAGTCCCGTCGGCCGTGGCGCCGGGAGAAGGCCGTCGACGCGGTGCCGGACAACCCTGCCCCGTCCGACATCGCGTCGGCGGTCGCCGACCGGGCACTGGTCCGATCGGCGCTGGCGGTGGTGCCGCCCGGACAGCGGGCGGTACTGGTGCTGCGGTACTTCGAGGGCCTGGACGTGGCGGAGACGGCGGCCGCGCTGGGGTGTTCGGAGGGCAACGTGAAGTCGCAGACGGCGCGCGGCCTGGCGGCCCTGCGCGCCACGCTGGCGGGCTCGGGGCAGGAGGTGACGAGCAGTGGCGACTGACCAGGTTCCGGGCGGTGACGAGCCAGCCGCGGAGCACTCGGGCTCCGGCGGCGACCCGGTCGCGGCGGAACTGGGCGCCCTGTTCGGCGCCGCCCTCGCCGACGAGCCGCCGAGTTCGGTGACGCCACTGGGGGTGCTGCACCAGGCGACGCTGGCCGACTCCGCCCGACGACAGCGGCGGGTTGCGGTGGCCCGTCGCTGGGGTGGGGGCCTGCTCGCGGCGGCCGCGGTGGTAGGGCTGGTGGTGGTCCTGGGTCCGGTGTTGGGCAACCGGGCGGAACCCTCGGTGGCGGGCGGACGGGCGGAGAGCGCCGCCGCCTCGTCCGGTTCAGCTGGCTCGGCCGGTCCCGCCAACGCTCCGGATGCGGGTGCCTCGGGCGGTTCGGGAGGCGCCGCGAGCACGCCGGCCGCGGGGCCCGGCGTGCCGGGAACGTCCGAAGGTGGCTATGTCGCGTCGGGTGGTGGCGCCGAGTCCGGCGGCGAGGAGTCGGCCACGCCGCCGCAGCCCGGCCGCGGCGCCGGTTCGTGCGCCGCGTCGGATCCGTGCTCGACTCCGAGCAGTGCCCGCGCGGATGACGGCCAGCAACCGGCCGAGGTCACGGGCAGCGGAGATAGCGCGGATCAGTCCGCTCGACCCAGTAGAGCCCTCGGCACCACGGCGACCCTGACCGGAACCGGCATGTCCGGGTGTCCGCTGTTTCCGCCGCTGGAGGACGCTGAGCGCGCAGCCGTGCTCGATGCGCTGCCCGATAGCTCCGTCACCGTCGAGGCCCGGGTCTCCGGGTGTGCGCCCGGCCTGCAGCGTGCCTCCGTGGTACGGCCCCGCTGGTCGGGCGCGGCGCTGATCGTCGCCGTCCAGACGGTGGGCCACACGCCGACCGATACGACCGGCGCCGCAGGGTCGGCCATCGCCGCCCCGGGTGCCACCCCGGTGGCGGAAACCGTCCGGGCCGTTCGGGGCGGGACCGTCGTGGTCGTCACCGCCAATCCGCAGGCCGCCGACCATCTGACTACAGACCGGCTACACGCCATTGCCCGGGCGGTACTGGACGCCACCGGCTGATCGTCAGGGCCGGGAAGGCGGTCGGCTCCGCAGGCGGCGTGCCACCCGGCGGAGCCGATCGCGGTCCGTGCCTGGGACACTGGAGCACGTGACCCCACCGCGACCCGCCGTGCCGGACGTGCTGGCCGACCGCTACGCCAGCCCCGAGATGCTCGCGATCTTCTCGCCGACCGGAAAGATCATCGCCGAGCGGCGGCTGTGGCTGGCCGTGCTGCGCGCCCAGGCCCGGCTCGGCCTGCCGGTCGAGGACGGGGTGATCGCCGACTACCAGGCCGTGGTCGACCGGGTGGACCTGGCATCGATTGCCGCGCGTGAGCGGGTGACGCGGCATGACGTGAAGGCCCGCATCGAGGAGTTCAACGCGCTGGCCGGGCATCAGCGCATCCACCAGGGCATGACGAGCCGCGACCTGACCGAGAACGTCGAGCAGGCACAGGTTCTCGCCGGCCTTGGGCTGGTGCGGGACCGGACGGTGGCAATGCTTTCGGCGCTCGGCCGGCGAGCCGCCGACCATGCCGGGCTGGTGATGGCCGGCCGGTCGCACAATGTCGCCGCCCAGGCCACCACGCTGGGCAAGCGGTTCGCCAGCGCTGCCGACGAGCTGCTGGTCGCCTATCACCGGACGCAGGATCTGCTGGCCCGCTACCCGTTGCGCGGTATCAAGGGCCCGGTCGGCACTGCCGCCGACCTACTGGACCTGCTCGGCTCGGCCGAAGCGGTCGCCGAGCTGGAATCATCGGTGGTGCAGGAGGTTTCGGGCCGGAACGAGGTGTTCGCCTCCGTCGGTCAGGTATACCCTCGCTCGTTGGACCACGATGTGTTGTCCGCGCTGGTGCAGCTCGCGGCCGGTCCCGCGTCGCTGGCGACCACGATCCGGCTGATGGCCGGCGCGGAGCTGGCCACCGAGGGTTTCGCAGCCGGGCAGGTGGGTTCCTCGGCCATGCCGCACAAGATGAACACCCGCTCCTGCGAGCGGGTGTGCGGGCTCGCGGTGGTGCTGCGCGGCTACGCGTCGATGGCGGCGGAACTGGCTGGGGCGCAATGGAACGAGGGTGACGTCTTCTGCTCGGTGGTGCGCCGGGTGGCGCTGCCGGACGCCTTCTACGCGATCGATGGGCTGCAGCAGACCTTCCTCACGGTGCTGGCCGACTTCGGCGCCTACCCGGCCGTGATCGAGGCCGAGCTGCAGCGGTACCTGCCGTTCCTGGCCACCACCAAGATCCTGATGGCGGCGATCCGGGCCGGGGTTGGCCGGGAGAGCGCGCACGAGGCGATCAAGGAGCACGCGGTCGCCGTGGCGTTGGCCATGCGGGAGACCGGCCGGGCCGACAACGATCTGCTGGACCGGCTGGCCGCCGACCCGCGGCTTCCGCTGGATCGGGCGGCGCTGCAGGCGCTGGTCGACGATCAAGGTTCGTTTACCGGCCTGGCCGGAGCCCAGATCGCCGCGGTGCTGGCCCGGATCGAGGCGGTCGTCGCCGAGCATCCGAGGGCCGCCCAGTACACCCCCGGCGCGATCCTGTAGCTCGCCGGGCTACTCGTCCAGGGTGATGGAGCCGTCCCGGCGACTCCGCTCGGCGAATCGTTCGATGAGCCAGGCTCCCAGCGCTGCCCAGCAGGCGCCGATGGCCAGGGCCAGCACCAGTGGCGGGAGTGCGTGCACGAGCCCGCGGTCGAGTCCGGTGCGTAGGCCGTACAGGACATGGGTGACGGGCAACCCCTGAGCGATGGCCTGGACCGGGGTGGGCCAGAAGCTGACCGGGACGAACACGCCGCAGATGACGGCCATCAGGCTGTGAGTGAGGTTGGAGGCGAGATTGCGCCAGGCCGGCCGGCGCAGCACGAGCGCGGCGATGGGCATGGCCAATCCGAAACCGGACAATACCCCGCAGGGCACGGCCAGCAGCACCGTGATCACGCCACCGATGTCGTAGCGGACGCCGAACAGCGGACCGATGGCCAGCAGGGCGATCGTGGAGGTGGCGCACGCGCTGGGGATCCATTGCGTGCTGCGCCCGGTAAACGCCGGCCAGACCCGTCCCGGTGCGCTGACCAGGAGGGGCAGCGTGCCGGTGCCGCGTTCCCACGCGGAGGATTGGATGACCCACATGACTTCCTGTACGCCCAGGTACAGGGCCCGGCCGACGACCAGGAATGTCGCGGTGCCGGGGCTGTCCAGGACCCGTCCGACCAGGCCGTAGAAGACGACCTCGCACAAACAGCGCAGCAGCCACCCGACGGTCCACGTCCGCCAGGTATAGCGCCAGGTGAAGTCGACCCAGCCGGTCCGCATGGCGGCCCGGAACGTCGGCCAGGGCGACGGCCGGCGAACCGCCGGGGCCGCAACGACCAGATCAGAAGGCGGCTCAGAATGCAGCGAGGCCAAGTTTCCCCTCCTGCCTGGCGTTGCGAAGGGTCAGCGCGAGCAGCCAACGCGCGAGCAGGAACGCGATCAGGCCCTCACCGAGGACGACGGCGCACCGCCAGGCCCAGCCGGCGACCGTCGGATGGTTCACGCTGTCGCGCACCAGGTCCGCGCTCCAGGACAGGAACACGATGCGGGACAGCGGATGCACCCAGTCGGGATACACGGAGATCGGCACCAGGACGCCGCCGAGCACGTAGAAGGGATAGGTCATGGCGTTCTGGAAGATCCGCGGCGACCGCGAGTTGACGAAGAACACCGAGAACAGCAGCGCCGTCCCGAGTGTCGCGGCGGCGGTGCACACGACCGCGGCCACCAGTGGCAGCGGCGCCCGCACGATCGGGGTAATGCCGAAGATGATCCAGCCGGTGAGCGCGGACAGCACCAGTCCGATCAGCGAGATGACGGTGACGACGCTGACCCTGCCGATCAGCACCGTCTCCAGCCGCCCGGGTGCGGCGGTGAGCGATTCGAGCGATCGATTATCGCGTTCCCGGGCGATGACCTCGCCGGAAATGATCAGGGCCATTCCCCACAGGGCGATCAGCGCGGGTGCGACCACACCGTAGACGTCCAGGTCCGGGCGGGATGCGTGACGGAAGATCGCCACAAATCCCACGGTCTGGATCGGCACCAGCAGCAGTGTGACCATTTCGAACGGCCGGGATCGCAGCAGACGGAATTCCAGCGCGGCCGCCGATCCGAACAGCCGCAGCGACGCCAGCGGGTTCCATGGCCGGGGGGCCCGCACGGTGGAGGTCGTCATCGCACGCGCATGCCGCGGTCACCGATGATGTGGACGTACACCTCGGCCAGCGAGGGTCGGTCCACCGTCACGTTCGTGTGCCCCAGCCCGATGAGCTCGGTCAGCAGGTCCGCCACCGCGCCCTGGAGTTTGGTCTCCAGCCGGACGCCGCCGGTGTCCAGCACGCCAGCGGAGGCGATCTCGTCGCGGCCGTCGAATCGGGCCACCAGGTCACGGGCCTGCTCGTCGGTGACGGCGCGGATGTCGATGCGCTCATACTGCAGCAGCATCTGCGAGAGCGCGGCGGGCGTCGCGGTCGCCAGGATCCGTCCGCGGTCGATCATCGACACCCGGTGGCACAACGCTTCCGCTTCGGCCATGTCGTGCGTGGTCAGCAGGATCGTCGTGCCGGCGGCGTTGATCCGCCTGATCAGACCCCGGAACGCGGTGGACGAGACCGGATCCATCCCGGTGGTCGGCTCGTCCAGCAGCAGCACCGCCGGGTCGGGTAGCAATCCCCGTGCCAGGTGCAGGCGCTGCGCCATGCCGCGGGAATATCGCTCGGCCGGGATGTCGACGTCGGCCAGGCCGACCAGATCGATCACGTGGTCGATGCGCTGCGCGGCGAGCCTGCCGCCCATGCCGTACATCGAAGCCCAGAACCGTAGATTTTGCGCCGCAGTCAGCCCGCCGTACAGACCCCGGTCCCCGCCCAGCACCAGGCCGATACTGCGGCGCACCTCCGAAGCCTGCTCGACGACGTCGAACCCCGCCACCGACGCCGAACCGGAGCTCGGCGTCAGGATTGTCGAGAGGATCTTCGCCAGCGTGGTCTTGCCCGCGCCGTTCGGCCCGAGCAGGCCGTGGATCTCGCCAGCCGGGATGGACAGGTCCACATCGTCGAGCGCCACCACATCCCGCTGGGGATCGGACGAGGCACGCCGCCGATGGGGCACACGGTAGACACGGCCCAGGCCCTGGGTCAGTACGGCGTCCGTCACCCGTCACCTCGGCATTGCAGTCGGCTTGCCCGGTCGCGCCCACCGCACTCATGCGTCGCTGCGAACCATCGGTCCGTGCCGGCGTGGCCGGTGCAGATGTTACTGGATCGAGGGTCCTGCCTGCCGGTCGCTCGACGCTGCTGTCGACCCTCGACGCGGCTCGGGAACCACTTGGATAGCACCTCGGCTACGCCTACGAATTGGCGGACGTCATTGCGCATCTGTCGAGTCGCCGTGATGGTCTGATCAACGTGCCCAAGCTGCTCGATCTGGTCGATATCACCGACGGGCAGCGAATCCGACTTCGGCCATACCGCATGCTCATGGCGATCTTCTGGCTGGCCATGCTCCTGCCTGAAACACCGGATACTCACGAAACCCGGTCGGGACGACCGAAAGCCATGTCAGATGCACGCTGAACCTGCTCGGTGGCGGGACTCCCGCCCGCTGACCGACCTGTTGCAGAGCGCCACGCACGCGGGCACGGCGGTATGGGCATCCGGTAGGGAGCGTGCTGTGGTCCGCGAGCGGGCCTTCCGCCCGATGCGCCCGTAGGCGCCCACCCTGATGGCCGTGCCGCCGGCGACCTTCACGTAATTCAAGACGCAGACGGAGTCTGATCGACGGCGTCACGGACACTGGACGGAGCATCGCAGCACAGCGGATCGCGTACCGGGCTCAGGCTCCATCAAACCCTCGGACGAGACAGTATTGTGCGCTGACACTTTCGATCGTTACGCGCTCACGCACGCGGCAGTGTACCTGGTACACGTGCAAGGATGGCCCACCGTCCTTCCAGTTTCGGCGGGAAACCGTCTCGGCGTTGCCGGCGCGTTGGATACCTGGATCACGTCGCTGGGGCAGGCGTCTCGCGGCAGGCGATGACGCTGCGGGGACCTGTCAAGGACTGGACGTGGTTCAGGCGCGATTCGAGCGCCCGGTCAGGGTTTCGTCCAGGCGATGGTGTGCCGAAAGGCGAGGTGGTGCCGGAGGGTCGCGCCGGGCATCCCGTCGATGACCGCCTTTCGCAGCTCGTCAAAGGACAGGGTGGGGTCGCGTACCGGGAACGGCGGGTCCTGCACTCCGGCTCGGCTCGGCCACGGATGCTTCACGTAGCCGATGAGCGGGTTGGTCACGACGGAGGTAGCGTCCCACAGGTAGTCCCGGAGGGAACGCGGCGCCGCGAGTCCGACCGCGAGAAACCGGCCGCCGGTCACGAGCAGCCGCCGGACCGCTCGCAATGCCTCCGGGAGGTCGAGGTGGTGTAGCACGGCAAGCATCGTCACCGCATCGAATGGCCCTTCCAGCTGGGTCCATGGCTTGTCGACAACGGACACGGTGGGCAGGCCGGCGCAGCGCCGGCTCGCCTCCTGTCGCATGGTGACGTCGATGTCGCTACCGATCACCGAGCCGACGTGAGGCGCGAGCACCGCCAGGAGTTCGCCTCGGCCGCACCCGACATCGAGGACCGCGTTGCACGGTTCGGGCAAGTTGGCGAGGATCCAACTGTGGAAATGGTCGTTGTGGCTCCACGGGTGGCGCGCGTTCAATCGGCGCAGCCCGGACGTTAGTGCGTCGCTCCATGGTTTGCTCGTCATTCGCCGGACCACCATGAGTCGATCGTCGCACGGATCGGTGCCGACCAACGATCGCGGAATCCCGCTGGTGCTACGCATTGTTGGCGCGGCGGAACGGGCTGGAGTGTGCTGCGCCGCACCCAGTGGATCGAGGTCGCGCTGCCGCTGGGCGCCGGCATCGTGCTGGCCGTCGGAGCCGGGGGCTCGCGGGCGCCGCCTACCTCGCGTAGGGCGGCGAGGCGCAGTACCTGCCCTGGAGCGAGTTCGGTGCGCCGGCCGGTGCCGCGCTGCTCGCCGCCGTGGTGGTCGCGGGCTTCGCCGTGATCGCCTCCAGCCCCCGGATCCGACCGGAACTCATCCGCAGCGAGTAGCGGCGCGTCCTACCATGAAATTCTAACTCAGGGCGTTTGATTTGCATGGTAGCTTGAGAGAGTGATTCGTCGTGATGCTGATCTGGCGCGCTTGCGATCGGCGATGGCTCGGGCGCCGGTGGTGCTGCTGGTGGGCCCTCGGCAGGCAGGCAAGACCACCCTCGCTCGCCATGCGATGGGTTTCGACCAGGGCCCGGTCCATTTCTTGGATGCGGAGAATCCCCGGGACCTCTCCCGATTGTCCGATCCGCTGCTGGCCTTGGAGTCGTTGCGTGGCACGGTTGTGGTTGACGAAGCGCAACATGTGCCGGATCTGTTCCCCGTGCTGCGGGTCCTCGCCGATCGACCGGAGAGTCAGGCTCGTTTTCTTATCCTGGGCAGTGCGTCCCCGACGCTTGTCGGTCTGGGGGCCGAGAGCCTTGCCGGGAGGGTCGAGATCATTGAGCTCGACGGCCTGCGCGTCGCTGACGTGGGGACCGGTGAGCTTGATCGTCTGTGGGTGCGCGGCGGCCTCCCGCCTGCCTATACCGCGCGCAGCGAGCCCGACTCGATCGCTTGGCGCGACAACTATGTCGCGACATTCCTGGAGCGCGACCTGGCAGGTCTCGGGTTCCGCATGCCGGCCACCACCATGCGTCGGGTCTGGACGATGCTCGCTCACTATCACGGGCAGCTTTGGAACGGGGCGGAGCTCGCGCGGGCGCTCGGAGTCAGCGAACCTTCCGTCCGGAGGTATCTCGACGCGCTGACCGATGCACTGGTCGTTCGTCAGCTGCAGCCGTGGTTCGCCAACATCTCTAAACGACAGGTGCGATCCCCCAAGATCTACCTGCGCGACAGCGGCACGCTGCACAGCCTGCTGGGCATCGGCGATCAGGAGTCTCTGCTCTCGCATCCCACGGTGGGGGCCAGCTACGAAGGCTTCATCATCGAGCAACTTGCGCAGATCTGCGGCCGGATCCCGATGTACTTCTGGCGCACGCAGCAGGGTGCCGAATTGGACCTATATCTTCAGCACGGCGGTGCCAGACTGGGGATCGAGGTCAAGCGGAGTTCCGCGCCCAAGCTCACTCCTTCGATGCGGCATGCGCTGAGCGATCTGCATCTGGATCATCTCCTGGTCTGCTATCCGGGTCCGGTGCGCTACCCGGTATCGCCGGATGTCACCGCGATCCCGGACGCGGACCTGCTGCGAGTCACAGGCGCCGACGAGCTCCTGGCATTGGCGGGCTGACTCGGCCCAGCAGCCCCGAGTAGCCTCGGCGGACGTGAATCCGCTGCTGACCCCGTCACCGCTGCCCTACCAGCTTCCGCCATTCGCCGACATCACACCGGACCACATCCGGCAGGCGCTGGAGGCCGGCATGGCCGAGCAGCGCGCCGAAGTCGACGCTATCGCCGCCAACGGTGACGAGCCCGACTTCGCCAACACCATCGAAGGGCTGGAGCGCTCCGGGCAGACGCTGCAGCGGACCGAGTTGCTGTTCGGCACCCTTGCCGGCACCTGCTCCACTGCTGAGATCCAAGCGATCGAGGCGGAGTTCGCACCGAGGCTAGCCGCCCACTCCGACGCCGTTCGGCTGAACCCGGCGCTGTTCGCCCGCATCGACGCGGTGCACGCGTATCGCAGCGAGGCCGGCCTGACCGCCGAGCAGGTCCGCCTGGTCGAGCGCTACCACCTGGACTTCGTGCTGGCCGGGGCGGGACTCGACGATCCGGCGCGCGCGGAGTTGACCGAGCTCAACCAGCAGATCTCCGTGCAGTCCACCGCGTTCCGGCAGAACCTGCTGGCCGCCATGGAGGGCTCCGCCCTGCGCCTCACCGATGTTGCGGAACTGGACGGCGCGAGCCCGGACGCCATCGCCGCCGCCGCCGAGGCCGCCCGAACACGGGGCCTGGACGGCTATCTCGTCACCCTCGTCTCACCGACCTCCCAGCCGCTGCTGGCCTCCCTGACCCGCCGCGACATCCGGGAACGACTCTTCGCCGCATCGCTGCACCGGGCCTCATCCGGCGAGCACGACAACGGCCCGATCGCCGTTCGCATCGCGCAATTGCGCGCCCTCCGGGCGGCCCTGCTGGGGTTCGCCACGCACGCCGACGCCATGCTCGCCGACCGCGCGGCCGGCAGCACCGGCGCCGTCGACGCGCTGCTGGGCCGGATCGTCGCGCCGGCCGTCGCCAATGCCCGCGCCGAGGCGGAGCTGATCGCCGAGTTCGCCGCCCGGGATGGCGTCGCCGAACTTGCCCCGTGGGATTGGGCCTACTACAGCGACCTGGTGCGCGCCGAACGCTACCGGGTGGACACCGCGGCGCTGCGCCCCTACTTCGAGCTCGACGCGGTGTTGCAGGACGGCGTCTTCCACGCGGCGAACCTGGTGTACGGCATCACCTTCCGCCGCCGTGAGGACCTGGCCGGGTATCACGCCGACGTGCGAGTGTGGGAGGTGGCGGACGCCTCGGGCGAGGTCCTCGGCCTGTACCTGGGCGACTACTTCGCCCGAAAGGGCAAGCGCGGCGGGGCGTGGATGTCCAACCTGGTCGATCAGTCGACGCTGCTGGGTACCTCTCCGGTGGTCTACAACAGTTTGAACATTCCGCAGCCGACCCCCGGCGAGCCGGCGCTGCTCACCCTGGACGAGGTCGGCACCCTGTTCCACGAGTTCGGGCACGCCCTGCACGGGCTGTTCTCGAGAGTGGTCTACCCGCGGCTGTCCGGGACCTCCGTACCGCGTGACGTGGTGGAGTTTCCCAGCCAGGTCAACGAGATGTGGATGCTGCGCCCGGAGATCCTGGGCCGCTACGCACGGCACGTCACCACCGGGGAGCAACTGGATCCCGCGGTGGCGCAGGCGATCCGGGACGCTGCGCAGTGGGGCGAGGGATTCCGGACCGTCGAGTACCTGGCCGCCACCCTGCTGGACCAGGCATGGCACCGGCTGGCACCCGACGCCACCGTCGACGACCCGGAGGCCTTCGAGAATGAGGCGCTCCGCAGGGCCGGGATAGCAATGGAGTTGATTCCGCCCCGCTACCGCACCGGCTACTTCCAACACATCTTCGCCAGCGGCTACTCGGCCGGGTACTACTCCTACATCTGGGCGGAGGTGCTGGACGCGGACACCGTCGAATGGTTCGAGGCGCATCCGGGATCGGTGCGCCAGGCCGGTGACGAGTTCCGATCCACGGTGCTCTCCCGGGGCAACACGGTGGACTTCACCGACGCCTGCCGCACGCTGCTGGGGCGGGAGCCCGACGTGGCGCCGTTGCTGCGCCGCCGGGGGCTGCTGGCCGGCTGACCGCGGGCTGGCGCCGGTGACGGTGCCGCCGCGCCGCACAGAAGGGAGCGCGCATGTCGCAGGATTGGCACGCGATCGTCGACATCCTGGTGGCGCTGGGCCTGTGCGGCGTCATCGGCCTGGAACGGCAGTGGCGCCAGAAATCCGCCGGGCTGCGCACCCACACCCTGGTCGGCGTCGGTGCGGCGCTGTTCATGGTGGTCTCCAAGTACGGCTTCTTCGACGTGATCGGCGACGGCGTGGTACTGGATCCGTCCCGGGTGGCGGCCCAGATCGTGTCTGGTATCGGATTCATCGGCGGCGGGCTGATCTTCGTCCGCCGCGACATGGTCCGCGGGCTGACCACCGCCGCCACCGTCTGGCTGGCGGCCGCGGTCGGCATGGCCGCGGGCTCGTCGCTGCGGCTGGTCGCGCTGGCCGTCACCGTGATGTACCTGCTGATCGCGTTCGGCTTCCCGCCGCTGCTGCGGATGCTGCCCCGGCCGCGGTTTTCCTCATCGGTGTTGCGGGTCACCTACGAGGACGGCCGAGGGTTGCTGCGCACCATCGTGCAACTGTGCACCGCCAAGGGCTTTCACATCGTGGACCTGGAGCTGGTGCGCGGCGGTCAGCGCAGCCGGTCCGAGCGGGACGGCGACGGAGGGCCGCGCAGCGTCGTGGTGCTGATCGAGCTCGACGGCCGGGAGGACCCCAGCGAGCTGGTGCACGAGCTGGCCTCGCTCGCCGGGGTGCTGGAGGTGGGCATCGCCGAGGGATCCGGTAGCGAGTAACGGCCGGCCGCTGCGGTGCCTGCGGTACCGGCGCCACTCCCGGCGGATAGGCTCACGGGCGTGGCGACACTGTCGGACTACCAGCACCTGTCCTCCGGCAAGGTCCGCGAGATGTACCGGGTGGACGACCACCTGCTGCTGATGGTGGCCTCCGACCGGATCAGTGCCTACGACCACATCCTGCCCACCCCGATCCCGGACAAGGGCAGGGTGCTCACCGCGATGAGCGCCTTCTGGTTCGAGCTGTTGGCCGACCTGGTGCCGAACCACCTGGTCGCCGTGCAGGACGAGCGCATCCCGGCGGAGGTCATCGGCCGCGCCATGCTGGTGCGCGACCTAACGATGCTGCCGGTGGAGTGCGTGGCCCGGGGATACCTGTCGGGCTCCGGATGGGTCGAGTACCAGGCGGCCGGAGCGGTGTGCGGCGTGCCGCTGCCGACCGGGCTGGTCGAATCCGCGCAGCTCCCCGAACCGATCTTCACCCCGGCCGCGAAGGCCGAACTCGGCGAGCACGACGAGAACATCACGGTGATGCAGGTGGCCGGCATGGTCGGTGACGAGCGTGCCGGGCAGCTCCGCGAGACCACCCTGGCCGTCTACCGGCGGGCCGCCGAACACGCCGCCGGTCGCGGGCTGATCCTGGCCGACACCAAATTCGAGTTCGGCACCTCACCGGGCGGCACGATGCTGCTGGCTGACGAGGTGCTCACCCCCGACTCCTCGCGCTACTGGCCCGCCGACGGGTACGCGCCCGGCGGTCCGCAGCCGTCCTTCGACAAGCAATACCTGCGGGACTGGCTCACCTCGCCGGCCGCCGGGTGGGACCGGCACGCCGACGTGCCGCCGCCGGCCCTTCCGCCTGACGTCGCTGCCGCCACCAGGAGCCGTTACATCCAGGCATACGAGCGCATCTCCGGCCGGTCGTTCGCCGACTGGCCGGGCGGCACCGAGCAGGGGGGGACGGCATGACCGGAACCAGCGAGGCCTACCTGGTGGACGCCGTCCGCACCCCGGTGGGACGCCGGAACGGCGGGCTGGCGACGGTGCACTCCGCCGATCTGGGGGCCCATGTGCTGGCCGAGCTGATGCGCCGCACCGGCGTCGACCCGGCCGCGGTGGACGAAGTGATCTTCGGCTGCCTGGATCAGATCGGCCCCCAGGCCATGGACGTGGCCCGCACCTGCTGGCTGGCCGCCGATCTGCCCGATAGCGTGCCCGGCACCACGATCGACCGGCAGTGCGGCTCCTCCCAACAGGCCATCTCCTACGCGGCGCAAGCGGTGATGAGCGGCACCAGCGACCTGGTGGTGGCCGGCGGAGTGCAGAACATGTCCGCCATCCCGATCCAATCCTCCAATGCGGCCGCTGCCGGGTTGGGCTTTCCCGATCCGTTCTCCGGCTCGCAGGGCTGGCGGGCCCGGTACGGTGACGCGCCGGTGTCGCAATTCCACGGTGCCGAGCAGATCGCCGAGCGATGGGGGATCAGTCGCGAGCAGATGGAGGAGTTCGCCATCGGCTCGCACACGAAGGCGCTCGCCGCGCAGGCGGAGGGCAGATTCGACTCCGAGATCGTGCCGATCGCGGGTATCACCGCCGACGAGGGTCCGCGCACCCCCGACCCCGCCAAGATCGCCTCGCTGAAGCCCCTGACCGAAGGCGGCCGGATCACCGCGGCGGTGGCCAGCCAGATCTCCGACGGATCCGCCGCGCTGCTGGTGGCCTCCGAGCGGGCGGTCCGCGAGCACCATCTGACCCCGCGGGCCCGCATCCATCACATCTCGGCCCGCGGCGCCGACCCGATCATCATGCTGACCGCTCCGATCCCGGCCACCGAGCATGCGCTGGCGCGCGCCGGCATGAGCCTGGACGACATCGACCTGATCGAGATCAACGAGGCCTTCGCCTCTGTGGTGCTGGCCTGGCTGGCCGACACGCATGCCGACCCAGCGAAGGTCAACGTGAACGGTGGAGCGATCGCCCTGGGCCACCCGCTCGGCGCCACCGGCGCGCGGTTGATGACCACCCTGCTGGCCGAGCTGGATCGCACCGGCGGCCGGTACGGGCTGCAGACCATGTGCGAGGGCGGCGGCCAGGCCAACGTCACCATCGTGGAGCGGCTGTGATCCGCGCGGCGCGCGAGCCCGCAGCGGCGATCCCCGCAGCACGCGCCACCGCACCGTTATCCGATCGTGTCCCGGATGGCGTTTGAGCTTGGGCCGCCGGGGTACGCGGCGGGCATGAGCCAGGATTCTGCGGAGGGGCGCCGCGGGGTGCGACGAGCTCGCGCGGGCTTCCCCGCAGAGGTGGGTTCCGCCGCTCGTGCCCGGTCGTTCGTCGGGCGGCTATGCCGGTCGTGGGGAGTGCCGGCGGTGGTGCCGGACGCCGAGATCGTCGTGACCGAACTGGTGGAGAACGCGGTGCGGCACAGTCGGAGCGCCTGCGACGTGACGGTGGAGCTGGCCAGCGACACCCTGACCATCGGCGTGGGCGACCGCGGCAGGCGACCGCCCCGACTGCAACGCCCGGCGCCGCTCACTGCGGGCGGGCGCGGGCTGCTGCTGGTGGACCGCATCTCCCGCCGCTGGGGGTACGCGCCCACCTGGGACGGCAAGGTGGTGTGGGCGGACGTCCCGGTCGGCTGACGGGTCGCGCGCACCTGCGAGCATCCCGCCTCGCGCGTCGGGACCTGGAAGGTTTCGTCGAGGAGCGGGGTGGGCACAAGATGAGGGACATGAGCGAGCACAATCACCCGGCCGACGATGTTCCGCCGGGACCTGACGACGTTCGGGTGGACATGTCGATCCCGGCCGATCCGGCGCAGTTGCAGCTGCTGCGCAGCATGGCCGCTGCGCTGGCAGTGTCGCTGGATTTCGACATCGACACCATGGCGGACCTGCGGATGGCGGTCGACGAGCTCGGCGCCACGATGATCACGCGGGCGCGACCGAGGGCGCGCGTCAGCTGTCGGTTCGACACCAAGGGGCTTGCCGTCACGGTGACGGCGGAGGCGCCGGTGACAGGCCTCGACCCGATTGACCGGGAATCCTTCGGCTGGATGGTGCTCACCACGCTGGCGGAATCCGTCACCGGCGACGTGACCGATCTCGACGGTGCCGGCCCGCGGCTGCGACTGTCGCTGACGGTGCGGCCGACCCGGGCGGCGCGGTGAGCGACGGCGACGACTACGCCGCGGCCGCAACGCTCTTCGCCGAATTCGCCGAGCTGGATGAGCAGGATCCGCGCCGTGCGAGGCTGCGCGACGATCTCGTGACCATGCACCTTCCGGTCGCCCGGCACATTGCCGCCAAGTTCAGCGGTCGCGGCGAACCGGGTGACGATCTGCAACAGGTCGCCACGATCGGGTTGATCCACGCCGTGGACAGGTACGACCCGTCCCGCGGCGTGGCGTTCCTGGCCTACGCGGTGCCCACCATGATGGGCGAGGTGCGCCGGTACTTCCGGGACTCGGCCTGGTCGGTCCGGTTGCCGCGGCGGCTCTCCGAGCTCCATCTGGCATTGGGCAGGGCCAGCCGCGAGCTGTCCCAGCAGCTGGGGACGGCACCGACACCGAGCCAGCTGGCCGAGCATCTGGGTGTCACCGTCGCCGAGGTGCAGGAGGGGCTGGAGGCCGGTCAGTCGTACCGAGCGGCGTCGTTGGACGACGCGGGCGGGGGTGACGAGTCATCGGCCGCCCTGCTGGATCGGCTCGGCGGGTCCGACCACGAACTGGAACTGGTAGAGCACCGGGCGGTGCTGGGCCCACTGCTGGCCGAGCTGCCCGAACGGGAGCGGACGATCCTGATGCTCCGCTTCTTCGAGCATCGCACCCAGACACAGATCGCCGATCGGGTCGGCCTGTCCCAGATGCATGTCTCCCGGCTGCTGGCTCGCACCGTGCAGCATCTGCGGGACCGGCTCGCCGAGGAACCGCCCGATCGGTAGCCGACCGGCGACCCGCGCCCGATTCTGGCAACCTGATGGGGGCCGTTCGGGTTCCGGAGTCGATTGTCGATGCAACCATCCATTACCGTACGTGCGTGAGGTGGGACGAGGAGGGCCGATGACCGAGGATCCGAGTGCTGAATCCCCGCAGACCCCGCCGGCGGGGTTCGCCGTCGACGTGCGGGCTCCGCAGGACGGAGTGGTGACGGTGGTCGTCACGGGCGCGATCGACCTGCAGACCGCGCCCGCGGTGCACGAGGCCCTCAGCCGGGCGGGCCAGGACGTGCCGGCGGTGCAACTCGACCTGCGCGGGGTGGAGTTTCTAGGCTCGGCCGGCCTGTCGGCGCTGGTGGACGCGGCGCGGCATGCCGAGGAGTCCGGGGGTCGGCTGGCCATCCTGGCCACCAGCCACGCGGTGCTGCGGGCCGTACAGGTGACGGGCCTGGACACGGTGCTGCAGATGTTCGACGATCCGGCCGCCGCCACGAAGTACCTGCAGGGCTGACCGAGGGCCCGTCGGCCGACATCCCGCCGTCATTCCCCCGGGTCGCCCCGGCGCGGCGGGTCAGACGCGGGTGCCGGACCGTCGGCCCCACCAGCCGACGATCAGCAGCACGATCACGGCTCCGATGATCGAGCCGATGATCCCGGAGGTTTGGAAGAATCCGTCGCCGGAGTCCTTGCCGAACAGCAGGTAGCCGAGCAGGCCGCCGACGAACGAGCCGACGACGCCCAGCACGATCGTCGCAGCGATGGACATGTCCTGCCTGCCCGGCACCAGCAGCCGCGCGATTGCCCCGGCGATCAGGCCGATGATGAGCAGGCAGATGATCAGTCCGAGCCAGTGCATGGTGGTCTCCTTGTCGGGAATGGACCTTGTGAGATTCGGGACGGTGGTGGTCGACGGGGGGATAGCCGGGCGGGGATCGTCCCAAACACCCAGCGCGCCGGCTCCCTCCGGTCAGGCTCCCTTGCGTGCCCGGGTGCCCGGGCTCTTGGCGGCGCTCGTGCGGGTCTTCCGGACGGTGGTCTTGCCGGATCCCCCGTCACCGCTCTTCGTGGCGCGCCGGCCGCTCTTGCTGCCCTTCTCGCCGCTCTCGCCGCTCTTGCCGTTCTTGCCGCTCTTGCCGTTCTTGCCGCTCGCGTCGCCGCCCCGGCCGGCGTCGGTGCCGGACGTGCTGCCGCCGCGACGGGCGACGCTGCGTTCCAGGGCGGCCAGCAGGTCCACCACCTCGGCGTCCTCGCCCTCCTCGGCGGGTTGCTCGGGTGTGTATGCCTCGCCACCCTCTAGCTTGGCGTCGATCAGCTCGCGCAGCTGAACCTGATACTCGTCGGTGAACTCCCCGGGCTCAAAGTCGGCAGCGTAGGAGTCCACCAGGGTGGCGGCCATCTGCAGCTCGCGGTCGCTGACGGTTGCCTCGGTTACCTGGTCGGGTACCTGGAATGCCCGGATCTCGTCCGGCCAGCGCAGCGTCTGCACCGCCAGCACGTCCCCATGCACCCGCAGGGCCCCGAGCTGGGTGCGCTGGCGCAGGGCGAAACGCACCACGGCCACTCGGTCGGTGCGCTCCAGCGTGCGGCGCAGCAACACGTAGGCCTTCGACGCCGCGGCCGCCGGCTCCAGGTAGTAGGCCTTGTCGAACAGCAGCGGGTCGATCTGCTCGGCCGGCACGAACTCGGCCACGGCGATCTCCCGGGATCGATCGGCCGGCAGCGAGGAGAAGTCCTCGTCGGTCAGGATCACCGACTGGCCGTCCTCGCTGTCGTAGGCCTTGGCGATGTCGCGATAGGCGACCACCTCACCGCAAACCTCGCAGACCCTCTGGTACCGGATGCGGCCTCCGTCGGCGGCGTGCACCTGGTGAAAGGACACGTCGTGATCCTCGGTGGCGCTATACAGCTTGACCGGGATGGTGACCAACCCGAAGCTCAGGGAACCGTTCCACAGGGAGCGCATGTGACCATGATGGACCACCGGTGCGATATAGCTGCCCGGATTGCCGGATCCATGGTGATAATCCGGTGCCGGCACTGCCGGGTACGGCGGGTGCGGGGCATGTGGCGGATTCGGGCAGTGCGGGACGGAGGCGAGGACGATGGCGGCAGGCGGGGCGGGTGCGGGTCGCGCGACGGGTGCGGGTGGCGCGACGGGTGCGGGTGGCGCGACGGTGCACGTCGACGGCCATCGCATCGCGCTGACCAACCTAGGCAAGGTGCTCTACCCCGCGCCGGCGCTGACGAAGGCGGATGTCGTCGACTACTACGCGGCGGTGAGCGCGGTGATGATCCCGCACCTGGCGCATCGTCCCGTGACGCGCAAGAGGTGGCCGGACGGGGTCGATGCCCAGCCGTTCTTCGAGAAGAACCTCGGCAAGGGCATCCCCGGATGGGTTCGTCACCGCTCGCAGCAGCACAGCGACCGCACCGTGGACTACCCGTTGGTGGACTCGGTCGCCGCCCTGGTCTGGCTCGCGCAGCTGGCGGCGCTGGAACTGCATGTGCCGCAGTGGTTCTACGGCGATCATGGTGGTCGACAGAATCCGGACCGGCTGGTATTCGACCTGGACCCGGGGCCGGGTTGCACGCTGGCGGACTGCGCGATGGTGGCCCGCACCGTCCGAGACACGTTGGGACGGCACGGGTCGAGGCTGGTTCCGGTCACCAGCGGGTCCAAGGGCCTGCACCTGTATCTCGGCTTGGGCGGCTCGATGACCTCGGACGAGGCGTCCGACTGGGCGCACCGGCTGGCCCGCACCATCGAGCGCTCCATGCCCGACCTGGTGGTCTCCCGGATGAGCAAATCGCTGCGGGCCGAACGGATCCTGATCGACTGGAGCCAGAACAACGGGTCCAAGACGACCATCGCGCCGTACTCGATGCGCGGGCGGGAGCAGCCGATGATCGCGGCCCCCCGCACCTGGGAGGAGCTGGACGACCCGGAGCTGGGCCAGCTGGACTACCGACAGGTGCTGGACCGGCTCGACGATCTGGGTGACCCGATGGCCGAGCTGGGGCGTCCGGTGGGTGGCCGGCGGTCGGTGGTGGCGTTGCGCCGGTCCTCCCGCGAGGCGCGGCGGGCGGTGCGCGATGCCGTGGCGGAGCAGGGCATTTCGCTGGCGGTCGAGTCGCCGGACGGCCGTTCGCCGGGCGGTGACGATGCGGCCGAGACCGACTCGGAGGGCGACGACACTCCCGGACGCGCCGTCGATCCTGCCGACGGTGATCCCGACCGGCTGGCGACCTACCGCGCAAAGCGGTCCGCGGACCGGACCCCCGAGCCGGTGCCGGAGGCCGGTCCGCTACCGCACGGCGACGACGACACCTTCGTCATCCAGGAGCACCATGCCCGGCGGCTGCACTACGACTTCCGGCTGGAGCGCGGTGGGGTGCTGGTGTCGTGGGCGGTGCCCAAGGGGCTGCCGACCGACACCCGGCAGAATCGGCTGGCGGTGCAGACCGAGGACCACCCGCTGGCATACGCCTCCTTCGCTGGGTCGATCCCGAAGGGGGAGTACGGCGGCGGCGAGGTGACGATCTGGGACGCCGGGCGGTACCGGACCGAGAAGTGGCGTGACGACGAGGTCATCGTGGTGCTGGAGGGGAAGCGGGCGCGCGGCCGTTATGTGCTGGTGCGCACCGGGGGGACCAACTGGCTGATGCACCGGATGAAGGACCAGTCCGGCACGGACGGCGGCAGTAGCGGTGATGGTGACGGGGAGGATGCTGGTGCTGCTGGCGGCGGCGGTGCTGGTGGTGACGGTGCTGGTGGTGACGGCGCTGCCCTCGCTGACACTGCCGGTGAGGGTGGTGCTGCCGGTGCTGCTGACGGCGCTGCCGTCTCCGACGCCGGCAGTGGGTCCGGTGCTGCCGGTGCTTCCCTCGCTGACACTGCCCGGTCTCGGCTGCCGCGCGATATCTCGCCGATGCTGGCCAGCCCGGGGGAGATAGACCGGCTGGGCGACGGGGTGTGGCGGCTGGAGGCCAAGTGGGACGGCATTCGAGCCATCGTCGAAATAGACCACGGGGAGCTACGGGTGCACAGCCGGGCCGGCAACGACCTGAAGCCCGGATACCCGGAGCTGGCCGAACTGGTCGACGAACTGGCCGAGCACTCGGTGGTGCTGGACGGCGAGATCGTGGCGCTGGCCGACGGCGACGCGCCCAGTTTCGAGTTGTTGCAGCACCGGATGGGCCTGACCCGGCCCGCGGAGGTACGCGCCGCGGCGGCGCGGGTGCCGGTGCGCTACTACGTGTTCGACCTGCTGTACGTCGACGGAGTCTCGTTGCTGGGGAAGGCCTACGACGATCGGCGGCGGTTGCTGCGCGCGCTGCGGGTGCGGACCGAGCACTGCGAGGTGCCCGAGCAACTGGCCGGATTGCCGGCAGAGGCCCTGGCGGAGAGTCGCCGCCGGAAGCTGGAGGGCATCGTCGCCAAGCGCGCCGACTCGCCCTACCGGCCCGGGCAACGGTCCGCGGCGTGGATCAAGGTGAAGCTGTGGGCGACCCAGGACGTGGTGGTGGTCGGCTGGCGGCCTGGCCGCGGACGCCGGGAGGGCGGCATCGGCTCGCTACTGGTGGCGCTACCGGGCGGTGACGACAATCGCGCCGGCGGCTCGGGAGGGGACGGCGATCCCCAGTTGGTGTACGCCGGCCGGGTCGGAACCGGATTCACCGACGCCATGCTGGATCGGCTGATGGAGACGCTGAAACCGTTGCGGCGCAAGACGTCGCCCGTGGCCGATTCGGTACCAGGCGCCGATGCGCGAGATGCGGTGTGGGTGACGCCGCGGCTGGTCGGCGAGGTGAGCTACTCGGAGATCACCCGCGACGGGCGGCTGCGGCAGCCGGCCTGGCGGGGGCTGCGAGCCGACATTCCGGTCGACCAGGTCCGCCGCGAGGGGTAGCTCGCCGACCGGGACGCCCTCGGCGCGGCACCATCGCCGGGGGACAGGTGGCTCGGTACGGTCGGGTGCCCGGTCGATGTCGCCGATGACCGGCAGCAGGAGGACGCCGGTGCCCGAGTTGCTGATCGAGACGTCCGCCCTGCGCAAGTCCTATGCGAGCCGGCGCGGGCGGCAGGTCGCGGTCGACAGTCTCGACCTGGAGGTCCCGGCTGGCGGGGTACACGGGTTCCTGGGGCCGAACGGGTCGGGTAAGACGACCACCATCCGGTTGGTGCTGGGACTCGCGAGGGCCGACTCGGGCGGCATCACGCTGTTCGGCGCCCCCGTCCCCGGCAGGTTGACCGACGTGATCGGCCGGGTCGGCGCCGTGGTCGAGCAACCGCGGCTGTTCCCCGGCTTCACCGGACGGGACAACCTGCTGCTGCTGGCCAAGTCCGTGGGACTGGGGCGTTCTCGGGTCGATGAGGTGCTGGGCGCGGTGGGGCTGGCCGATCGCGCCGGCGACCGGTACAAGACGTACTCGCTCGGCATGAAGCAGCGCCTGGCGATCGCCGCGGCGCTGCTCAAGAAGCCGCAGCTGCTGGTGCTGGACGAGCCGACCAACGGCTTGGACCCGGCGGGCATCCGCGAGATCCGCAATCTGGTACGGGATCTCGCGACGGCGGGCACCACCGTGCTAATCAGCTCGCACATCCTGGCCGAGGTGCAGCAGGTCTGCGACTCGGTGTCGATCATCGGGCGTGGCCGCCTGCTGGCGGGCGGGCCGGTGGCCGACGTGCTCAGCCAGGTGGGCGGCGGTGCCCGGACGTTCCGGGTGGCGGTGGACGATCCGGCGGCGGCAACCCGGGTGCTGGCGGCGGCCGGGCTGACGGTGCGGCAGGAGCGGGACGCGCTGCTGGTGTCCGGCGCCGAGCAGGCCTCGCAGATCACCCGGATGCTGGCCGAGCGGGGTCAGTTCCTGTCCGGGCTGTCGCCGGTCGGTGCCGATCTGGAGTCGGCGTTCCTCCAGATTACCGAGGGCGAGGGACTGTGATCAGGGCGCTGGGTGTCGAACTGCTGCGGCTGCGCAAGCGCCGGGCGGCCTGGTTGCTGACGGTTCTGGCACTGGTGGGCTGCCTGGTGGTGTTGGGGTTCGCGATTGGCAACCAGGCCCCGCCATCGGCGTCCGACCGAGCCGCGGCGCAGGCGCAGGTGGACCGACAGATCGCCGATCCTGCCTTCCAGCAGCAACTCAAGGAGTGCCAGGACGCGGTCGCCGCGGGCGGATCGCAGGACTGGCCGGCCGGGATGGACTGCGCCGAGTCGATGACGCCGAAGGTCGAGTGGTTTTTGGGCTGGTCGCCTCCGCAGTTCGTGCACAACTACGCCGACCAGCTGCTGGCGGTGACGTTGATCCTGGCGCTGGCCATGGCGCTAGTCGGGGTGACCTTTGCCGGGGCGGACTTCTCCTCGGGCACCATCGGAACCCAGTTGCTGTTCCAGCCCAGACGGACGGTGGCATTTTCCGGTAAGGGCGGCGCGCTGGTCCTCCTTGCGCTGCTGGCCGGCGTCGTCGGAGTCGTGCTGGCGGGCGTGGCCAGCTACTGGGCGGCCGCCCAGTGGGGCTCGACGGCCATGGTGCGACAGGTGGCCAACGGGACCGTCGACGTCACCTGGGGCGAACTGATCTGGGACGGTGTCCGAGCGATCCTCGGAGTGGCTGCCGCCTCGCTCGGCGGGTTCGCGCTGGCGATGCTGTTCCGCTCCAGCCTGGTGGCGGTGTCGATCATCGCGGGGTACGGGCTGGTGGTCGAGGCCGTGATCCGCTCGCTGTTCCGCGGCATCGAGCCCTACCTGGTGTCCAGCAGGGTCGCGGCCTGGCTACAGGGGCCGTATGAGATCCGCATCTACCCGCAGTCCTGCGGACCCGGTCCGTGTGAGCCCACCGTCACCACCATCAGCGTCGCGGCCGGTGGCGAGTACCTGCTGGTCCTGCTGGCCGTGCTGGTCCTGCTGGCCGGATGGGCCTTCGCTCGCCGCGACGTGAACTGAGCCGCGGACTCCCGTCGGGCCGGATCGGGCTTAGAACGGCGGAGGTTCGTCGTTGGGATCGGGTTGGCCGGTGGCCCGGCGCATGGCGCGGTCGACGGCGATGTTGTCGAGGTAGTCGCGGTGGGTGGGTCGGCGGCGCCGGGTGGACGGGCCGGCACTGGCCCGAATGGTGTCGGGCCGGGCGCGGGCAGTGGCGAGTTCTTCGGGTGTAGGTGGCCGGTACCCGGCGAGGATGCGGCACGCCCGTAGCCCGACCGAGCGAAGCCGCGCGAGGTGCTGTTCGCGGCGGCGCACGCTTTCGATGAAGTGGAGCATTTCCGGAGAGGGCGGTGCGACTGCCGGCAACGACGGCTCATCCGGTGGCTCGGGTTCGGGCGGGGGCCAGGTGGCGGGCAGGATCAGCTCGGTGATCGCGAGGTCGGTGCTTTCGCCGGGGAGGCGGTATTCGGTGGGATGGGTCGTGTAGTGGTGACCGGTGGGGCTCGTCCAGTCGATGGTGTGGTCGGGGCGGCCTTCGGCGATCCATTGGGCGTGGGTTTTGAACAGGTGGTGGCGGCGGCACTCGGGGTCGCAATCCCATAGTTCGGTCCGGCCGCCGGACGCGGGATCGCCGTGGTTGAACGGAATTCGGTGGTCGTGGTCGGTGCGCCATCCTGGTTGTCGACAGGATGGGAAGCGGCAGTGCGTGGCCAGCGTGGTGATCTGATCGGCCAGCGACTGCCGGGGTCGGTAGACGGTGGCCGAGACCGCCTGGGCGGTACCACTATCTCCGTCGATACCGGCCAGCGCCAGCGTTTGGTGGGCGCGGGCGATGGTGGTGGCCAGTTCCGCGGTGATGGCGCCGTGACCGGCCAGGTGCCCGGGTAGCCGGTCCAGTCCGGCCAGCGTGGACATCCCGATGGTGATGGTCAGATGCGGGCGGCGCCCGTGCCGGGACAGGCCGCGCCACGCGGGCTCCGAAGAGGGCCTGGCAGCGGGTTCGGATGCGGCGGGCGCGGTGACGGCGCCTCCGTCACCGCCGCTGCCGGTGTTGTCGGCGGCGGCGGTCGTGCGGGGTTGTCCATAGTGCGTCAGGTCGATGCGGCCGGTCGCGAGCAGTTCGGCGGCGATGTCGGCCAGGGCGTCGGCGCGCCGGGTGTCGATGTCGCGGTGCTGGCCGTCCTCGTCTGGGACGTCGGAGCCGGCCTGGGCCAGTAGGTCGAGCAGGGTGTAGAGGGTGACGGCGTCCTCGGCGCGTAGGTGTGCGTGGATGTCGCCGGTGCCGTTCTCGCCCGGGCGGTGTCGTACGTGCCGATGGGCGCGGGCGTCGCGCTCGTGGCGTGCGGCCGCGTCGGGATCCGCGGCGATCACCGCGCGCTCCAAGAGTTCCTTGACGTGACTGGAGACTCGGGTGCGTGCCAGCGGCACGATGACGTCCTCGGCGGCAGCCCGCACCTTCGTGGGCAGGCACCTGGTGCCGTCGGCGATCAGCGTGACACGGCGCTGATCGATGCGTCCGTCGTGCAGCGCCGACCAGGTGGTTGGTAGCTGATCAACCAGTTCGACGGCCGCGCTGACCCGGCCGGTGGCGGTGCGATGCGGGATCGCCAGGGCGGCGGCAATCTCCGCCGACGCCAGAGAGCGGGCGTAGTCCTGCTGATGCGCGGCCAGCAGGTCGGGGTCGACTCGTCCATCGGGCCCGCGGGCTGCGCCGGTGCGGCTGGTCAGGTTGTCGGTCAGCCCCGTCAGGTCGCCGGCGACACCCGGCCGGGCGAAGGCTGCGGTGAGCGTGGCCTGGGTGGCTTGCAGGTGCGAGATGGCTCGTTCGCACGTGACGATCGCGTCGATCAGGTCGGGGCCGGCCAGTCCCGTCGGGTCGGCGGCATCCAACGCCGCGACGGTGTCGGCGCCCGGATCGGCCGCCGCATGAATGGCCCACTCAGATCGCGGAGTCGACGTTACGCGTGTGCCGTCACTCATCGCTCGTCACCTCCGATTCCCTGCCGCAGTCGGTACGATTGTTCTAATAATACAGAATACGCGACGGGGTGTGCAACCACCGCTGTAGTATTTTACGAACAGATATTCGGCTGGCCGCTGTGCGCACGGCCCGCGCCCATCGGGGCCGGCCGACGGCGTCAGCCGCCGCCGATCACCACGAACCCCCCGATCTGCGTCACGCCGTCGGAGAGGAACACCGGAATCGTCCGGGACGGGGCCGAATTCTGCGCCAGTGCCTGGGAGATGCTGGTCGGTATCGGTCCATTCAGATCGCTGGCCAGTACGTATCCCGTTTGCCGTTTGGTGGCATACGCCGCGATGAGGACCGGCACGCCGGGTCTTGGCGTTCGCGTTTGCGTCGGAACCGTAGGTCTGGCCGCGGGCATTGGTCGGCCAGGCGCCCGCCTGCGGCGACGGACCCTCGCCCGGTGGATAGGAGCGCTGTGCGCGGGTGCTGCTGAGGGGGCCACCGGCCGACTCGCGGCCAGGCCCGGCGGCAGATTCGGCCGCGGGCGCGCCGGCCGGTCCCGATGCAGGTGCGGACTCCATGGCTGGCGCGGATTCCATGGCTGGCGCGGGCGCCGACGAGGCCGCGCTCAACGAGGCACGGATGTCCGGGACCTGCTCGCGTGCCAGCAGTGTCGATCCGGCGTGGAGCACCAGCGTGCCGCCCCGTGCGGCCGGCACGAGGAATCCTCGGAGCGCACCCAGCCGGTACAGATCGACCGTCTCCCCGGAGGGTTCGTCACCGCCTGTCGGGAACCACTGGATTCCGATGACGGAGGAGTCCACGACCCCGCCGAAGGTGGAATCGGTACCCAGCGTGCCACGCAGCGGGCCCGTCTCGCTGAGCCTGGTGCCAGCCCAGCCGCGACCGGGTGGATCGATCGCAGCGCAGAACATGGTGGAGGTGATACCGATGATTCCCAGGCGGGTGCGCGCGGCGTGCGCGGCGGGTTCCGTGTCGAGACATCCTCAGGCGCCGGTCGTCACGGTGTCGTACCGGAACAGCACCGGAGCGACCGACCCGCGGGTAACCACCAGCAGCGGCTGGTAGTGATCGTCGGTACCGGTGAGGATGCTCTCGTCAGATGCCCAGGCGATGGCGCCGCAGAACTCGCTGTCCTTGGGCACATCCGCGTAGGGCGCCGAGGTGCACGGTGGCGCGTCCGCACCGTCGTGATCCAGCCGGTACAGGAACGCCGCCAGGGTCTGCATGGTCACGGGCTGGGACGGGTGGAATTCGCCGTCGCCGTATCCGTGGGCGATGCCCTGCTCGTCCAACCAGGCGATGGCGCCGCAGAACGGGTTGCTGGTGGGCACATCGGTGAATGGGGCTGCATCGCAGGCCGGTGCCTGATCGCCGTGGTGATCCAGCCGGTACAGGAACGCCGCCATGGTCTGGCGGGTGACGGAATAGTCCGGCCGGTAGGTCCGGTCGGGGTATCCGGAGGTGATGCCCCTTCCGACCATCCAGTTGATGTACGGGCAGTTCGGGTCGGTGGAAGGGACGTCGGTGAACGGGTCGCTGGCGCAGGCCGGAACGCCGGGGGCCGAGCCCTGCACCGCGCCCGCATTGCAGGCCTCGCCGTCGGCGCTGGCGGTACCCCGCTGGTCGGTGGCCGGGCACAGGGTCCCGGTGGACCCGGGAGCCTCCGGTGTGGCGCCCACGGGAATCATTCCCACCGCCGGCGAGCCGGGCATCGGGGCGACCGTCTCGGTCGGACCCCCGTTGTCGCCCAACGGATTCAACAGGCTCGCCAGGCCGGCGCTGCTGGCCACGCTGCTCGACTGGGCGAACCCGCAGGAGTCGTCGCTGGCGATGTTGAAGCCGCCGTCGTAGATCGTCCCGGTCTCGCCCTGTACCACGCAGCCCGTCCCATCGCCGGCCAACACGGAACTGACCAGCCGCACCGGAGCGGTGCTGGTGATGCCGACGCCGGTGCCCTCGACGAAGGTGGACGCGGTGACGATCACCGGGCCACTGCTGAAGATCCCGCCGGCATTCGACGCCGGCCCGGCGTTGTCGACGAACGTGGACGTGGACACCGTTGCCTGTCCGCTGCCCTGGCCGAAGATGCTGGTGTTCACCATGCCGCCGCCGGACGTGGCGTCGCCACCGGTGGTGTCGTTGTGCGCGAACGTCGATGCTGTGACCTGCATCGTCTCGCCGCCCCCGAAGGCGGCCACCACGCCGCCGCCGTAGGTCACCCCGTTGGCCTGCTCGCCGGAGGCCGGATTGTCGGGCCCGACGGTGGTGTTGCCGGTGAACGTCGACGTCGAGACCACGGCGGCGGGCCCCGATGCCCCGCCGCCGAGGGTGACGATGCCGCCGCCGAACGCGACGGCGTCCACGGCTCCGGCCGTGGTGTTGTCGGTGAACGTCGATCCGCTCACCGTCGCCCCGTCGAGAGCGATAATGCCGCCCCCGACGGAGAAGCTGACGTCTGCCGTCACCGAGTTGCCGGTGAAGGTGGAGTCCGTGACGTGCACCGGACCGTAGCTCAGGATGCCGCCGCCCCAGGCCGCGATCTGCGATGCGGACCCGGTGTTGTCGGTGAAGTGGCTGCCCGTCACCGTGACCGAGCCGGCATCGCCGCCCCCGGTCGGCGCCATGGCGACGATGCCGCCGCCCACCGTGGTGCTGCTCGATGAGGTGTCGTGCGGCACGGTGCCGATCGTGTTGTCGGTGAACGTGCCGTCGGCGACGGTGATGCTTCCGCCGGAGTCGGACACGATGCCGCCACCGGGGGCGGCGCTCTCGAGGCCGCCGATCGTTCCGGTGATCGTGAGGTCGGAGACGGTCAGCGTGCCCGATCCGGTGTAGTGCAGCAGGTACGCCGCCTGGCCCTGTCCGTCGAGGGTCGCGGTCACGCCGTTGCCGGGCTTGACCTTCAGGGACCTCTGCGGGACCTCCCAGCCGGTCGTCGTGGTGAACCTGGCGGTGCTGCCGGCGCCGGGGTCGGCCTCGAGAACGACGGTGTCGTCGCTTGCGGCCAGACCCAGCGCCTGGCCGAGAGTGCAGGCGCCCGCCAGGTCGGCCGCCTTGTCACACGCGGCCGGTGACGAGGCCCCGCCGTGCGGGTAGGCGTACAGCGTGACCGGCGCGGTCGACCTCCACTGGGCAAAGAGCGTGACGGGTACCGCGGTGCCGTCACTGCTGTCGGTGCTCAGCGTCGCCGTGTCGGATATGGCCGTACCGCCCCCGTCCGCCTTCGTGTTCCAGCCGGTGAGCGTGTACCCGGCGCGGGTCGCCTGCGGGAAGTCTGCGGTGGTGCGGCCGACGGACGTCAGCGTCGGCCCGTCGACGATGCTCCACGGCGTCGCCCCGGCCCAGTCGACGGAGCCGTCGCCCGCGTCGAAACTCAGCTTGTAGTGGTGATCGGTGACCGCCTGGTCGCCGCCGACGGTGACGGTGTGAGTAATGGCACCGCTGTTGTCGATTGTCCCCGTGCCGTCGAGAGTGCCAGGGCCGCTGATGGATCCGGCGTTGGTCAGAGTGCCGTTATTGGTGAGGGTGCCATCGCTGAGATCGATGGACTCCTCCGCCGGAAGCCTCAGTGCGCCGGAGGTGGTGACGGTTCCGAGCTCGCGTCCGCCGCCGATGGCAATGCTGTCGGCGCCGGCGACCGTCACATCCGCGGCGCTGCCGATCGTGAGGTCGACGCCGAGCCCACCGTAGGCGCTGCCGATGCCCGCCCCGTTCTCGCCGCCGATGGCGGTGACGGTGCCGCCGGTGATGGAGGCGGTGCCACCTCCGGCGGAGTCGGTGCCGCCGATGCCGGCACCCCAACCGTTGCCCGTGGCCGTCACGGTTCCGCCGCTGATGGTCACCGTGCCGCCCTCGCCGTCGGTGAGCCCGTCGGGAGCCGCTACCGCACCGCCTCCGATGCCGGCACTCGCCCCGCCCGAGCCTCCGGTGGCGATGACGGTGCCGCCGGTGATGGTGACGTTCCCGCCGGCGGCGTGGACCGTATCGCCGCCGATTCCGGCGCCGTACTGGCCGCCGGTGGCCTCCAACTTCCCGGTGCTGGGTGAGCTGGAGTCCTCGATCGTCAGTGACGCGACAATCGACTCCACTATGGTTGCCACCTCGATGCCGGCCTTGCCATCGGGGGCCGTGACCTTCAGGGTGTGACCGTTCAGGTCGAGGGTGATCGCCTTGTTCGTCGTCACCGCCAGCGGCAGGTTGTCGCCTGCGCCGATCGTCACATCACAGTTCAGGGTGACGGTGCCGCCATCGGGGGCGCTGTTGAACGCGGCGGCGAAGGTGATGGGTGAGCAGGGCGGATTGGCGGTCCCCTGCACGGACCCGGCGTTGCAGGTTTCGCCGGCGGCGCTCGGGGTGCCCCGTTGGTCCGTTGTCGGGCAGAGCGTCACGGAACTGCTGCCGACCGTCACCGTCGTGCTCGCTGGGATCATGCCGACGGCAGGCGAATCCGGCATCGGGGCAACGGTTTCCGTCGGACCGCCGTTGTCGCCGAGCGAGTTCAGCGTGGCGACCAGACGCGTGCTGCCGGAGACGCTGTGGCTCGCCGTGTCAAGGCCGCACGAGTCGTCGTCAGAAATGTTGTAGCCGCCGTCGACGACGACGCTGTTGTACTGAGGTGAGATGTCGCAGGAGCTTCCGCCCGTGGCCAGGACGCTGCCGGCGATCCGTACGTGTCCGATCGCGATGTGGATTGTGCCGTTCCCGGCTGCGCCCGTGCCGAAGAAGGTGGATGCGATCACCGTCACCGACCCGGGGCCGCGGGCGTCGATGGACCCGTACGGTGTGGTGGTTCCGCTGGCCGCGAACGTCGAATCCGTGACCGTGACCGGGCCGTCGCTCACGTTCTGGATTCCGTTGCCGCGCACCGGGTGAGCCGGGTCGTCGCTGAATGTCGATCCCGCGACCGACACCTTGCCGAGACCCCAGTTGACGATGCCGCCGCCGTAGCCTTGTGCGGATCCGTTGGACTCGAACGTCGAGTCGGTGACGTCGAGCGTACCGTCGTGGACATTGACGATGCCGCCGCCGGGCGTCGACAGGTTGGTACTGCCGACGCTGCCCTTCACGGTCAGATCGGACACGGAGAGAGCCCCGGTGCCGGTGTAGTCCAGCACGATGGGCGCGTGCTGCTGTCCGTCGAGGGTGGCGTGGACGCCGTCGGCCGGTTCGATCGTCAACGAGTCCTGCGTGACGCTCCAGCCGGCGTCGGTGGTGAAGGTCGCGTCGGTGTCACCGGGGTCCGCTTCTAACATGACGGAGTCGCCCGAGTTCGCCAGCCCCAGCGCCTGTTCCAGGGTGCAGCCATTGGCCAGTTCGGTGACAACCGGACACGACGTCGGTTGATCTGCGCCGCCATTCGGATACGCGTGCAGCGTCGCTGTCGTCGACAGCCACTTCGCGTAGAGAGTCACAGTGACGGCACTGCCGGTACTGCTGTCGGTGCTGAGCACCGTGTCGTCGGCGACGGTGTTGCCGGTGCCGTCCGCCTCGGTGTTCCAGCCGTCGAACGCATATCCGGTCCGGGTCGCGGTCGGAAGGTCGTCGGTGCTGCGCCCGACGGATTTCAACGTCGGTCCGTCGAGGATGCTCCACGCCGTCTGCGATGCAGCCCAGTCGATTTCACCGCTCCTGGGGTCGAAGGAAAGCTGGTAGTGGTGGTTCTTGACTGTTTGATTGCTGCCGACGGTGACGGTATGCCAGATCGCGCCGGAGTTGTCGACGGTGCCTGTGCCGGCCAGGGTGCCACCGCTGCCGGTGTCCTTGATCGAGCCGTGGTTGTCGATCGTGCCGGTGTTGGTCAGCGTTCCGCCCTTGAGGTCGAGGGTGGCCTCGTCCGGCAGGGTCAGTATCCCGGCGCTGCTCACCTGCCCCAGGGCGGAGGAACTGCCGATGGCCGCGCCGGTGTTGGGGTTCCCCGAGATGGTGACGTCCGCCGCTGCCCCGATCGACACCAGACCGGGGGCGGGTGCCGGGCTGCCGGCGCCCTGCCCGCCGCTGCCGATGCCGGAACCGAAGGGGCTGCTGGCGGTGACGGTGCCACCGCTGATCGAGACGCGGCCGGCGTCGCCGTTGGACCCTCCACCGATGCCCGCGCCGGTGCCGGTGCTGCTGGCGGTGACGGTGCCACCGGAGATGGACACGTCACCGCCGTTGCCGCCGCTGTTTCCTCCGATGCCGGCGGCCTGGGCACCCCCGGTGGCTGTGACGGTGCCTCCGGTGATGACCACGCTGCCTGCGGTGCCGCCGCCGCCCCCGCCGCCGATGCCGGCGGCGAAGATGCTGCCGGTGGCGGTGACGGTTCCTCCGGTGATGGTGACGCGTCCCGGCGTGTTGACGGCGATGCCGGAACCGGAATTGCCGGCGCCGGTGGCCTTCAGGATCCCGCTGCCGGTGGTGCTGGTGTCCTCGATGGTGAGCTGTGCGGTGCCGACCGCGATACCGGGGAGTTCGCCCGGAGCGGTGACGTTCAGCGTGTGGCCGCTCAGGTCCAGGGTGATGGATGTTCCGGCGGGAACCGTCAGGGGCAGGTTGTCGGCGGCGGTGATCGTGACGTCGCAGCCCAGCGTCACCGTGTGCTGGTCGGCGGCGCCGTTGAACGCCTGCTGGAAGCTGGCCGCGTCACAGGTCGGTGCGTCGGACGTCCACTGGGCGTAGATCCGCTGGCCGGACACGGCGGTGCTGGTATGCGTATCGACGTCGGTGCCGGTGCCGTCGATGCCGGTGTTCCACCGGTCGAGCGTGTACCCGTCGCGGGTCGGCCAGGACGTGGGAAGGTCCGCCAACGCGCCGATCGTGTCGCCGAGGGTGGCCGCGTTGGCCGTGACCTGCTCCGGGGCGACGGCACCGTTGCCGTCCAGCGCCACCGTGCCGCTGTTGCCGCTGATGACCTGACCGGCATCCGGCGCCCGGCCCGCGGCGCCCGCTGCGCCATCGTCTCCGCTGACCCCGGCCTGCCCGCTGGCGGTGCCGGCGGTGCCGCCGTCGCCGCCCTTGCCACCCTGCCCGGCGGTGCCACCGGCACCGACCTGGAGGGTGGCGGTGGAACTCGACATCAGCCGGACTCCGCCGTTGTTGACCGCGACGTTGCCGTTGCCGCCGTTGCCGCCGACCCCGCCGCGGCCGCCGTCGCCGCCGTCGCCGTTGATGGTGGCGTCGCTGCCGTCCCCACCTGCGCCGCCGTCGCCGCCGGTTCCGCCGGCCCCGCCGGTGACGGTGGTCCCGGAGCCGGACAGCACCAGTGTGCCGCCGTTGTCGATTCCCAGGCCGCCCTGCCCGGCGTTCCCGCCGCCCGAACCGCCGCCGCCGGATTCGACGACGCCGGGCGCCGACGCGCCGTTGCTCCCCGGCATGCCGGCCGCGCCGTCGCCGCCCACCCCGCCGACGATGGTGGCGTTGGTGACGCCGGAGAGCACCAGCGTCCCGCTGTTCGTCACCGCCGCGGCGCCGGGTCCGCCGTTACCACCCATGCCGCCCATCACAGAGTCCGCGTCGACGGCGCCCTGGCCCCCGGCGCCGCCGGTGACCCGCAGGGTTCCGTTCTGCACTGTCAGGGTGCCTCGGTTGTCCAGACCTGGAACGCCTCCCATGCCGTCGAGTTGTGTCGCGTCCCCCGACGGTCCCGCGGCGCCCTCGATGGTCAGTGTCTTGCCGTCAAGGTCCAGGGTCAGGTTCGTGCCGGATTCCACGGTCAGGGCGTTGCCGCCGACGACGGTGAACGACTGCGTCAGCGTGTAGCTGCCACCGGCGGAGAATGCTGCGCGCAGCGTCTGCTCACTGTCGATGGAACCGGTTCCCGCCGATGCCGTCGCGGCGGGCGCCATCAGACCTAGCGTGACGAGCGCCACGGCGAACGTCATGCGGGCGCTGACGCCGACTCCCCACCGCCAGGAGGGGGCGGGCCTGGTGGACTGCATGGCGCGGTGCTTCATCGCGGCGGCGATCCCTTCGCTGGCGGATAGGTAGCACCTCACGCTGGCACGGCGGGTGGCCGGCGCTGTCACCAACCGGTCACCGTCGGTGGGCTCCGGTCCGGCAGGGGTGCGTGGGAGGGCAGGGCCGGCCGGCTGTGCCCGGGAGGACGTCACCGGCTCCGGCAGGGGTGCGTGGGAGGGCAGGGCGAGTATCCGAGGGCTTGGCGGCCAGCGCCTGCGCCGCGGCATTCGCCGGTTCGGGCCCGAGGTCCCAGATGCACGGGACCCCGCCGGACCGGCCGGTGAAGGCGCAGGTCAGGCGGGGTCTCATCGCGCGGAGGATGGGGGATTCGAACCCCCGAGGGCTGTTAACCCAACCCGCTTTCCAAGCGAGCGCCATAGGCCACTAGGCGAATCCTCCGCCGATGAGTGTACCGGGCGCCGAGGAGTGCCTCGGCCGCTCGCCTGGTTCGCTAGAGTGGTGCGCGGACCCCCGCGGCGTCCATCTCCTCAACCCCCCCAGGGCCGGAAGGCAGCAAGGGTCCGGGAGCTCTGACGGGTGCGGGGGTCCGCTGCATCCTCCGGATGCGGCGCCGCCGGGCCGGTGTTGGTGCCGATGCTCAGCCGGGCCGGACGATGCAGCGGAAGCCGATGTGCGACATCCCGGAGTCGACCTGCTGCGCCTGCCGGCCGGCGGGCCGATAGCGCTGGCAGTAGTTCTCCGCGCACAGGTGCGACCCGCCCTTGATCACCCGGCGGGGGAGGTGCGCGCCGCCGGGCTCGTCCTGGTCGTAGCTGCCCTCGGGGGTCTCGATGCTCGGATTGGTCTGGATCCCGGAGTGGGTCTGGATGCTCGGATGGGCCGCCAGCGCAGCGACGCGCCCGCCGGGTCCGCAGCAGGAGTGCCCCGGGGCACCGTCACCGCTGGACACACCGTCGCTGTTGCGAGCGCCGGCTGCGTGCGACGGCCGGTAGAAATCGCTCGTCCACTCCCACACGTTGCCGGTGACGTCGTACAGCCCGTACCCGTTCGGCGGATAGGACCGCACCGGACTGGTGCGCCGCTCGCCGGCCGGTTTGAGGTTCTGCCAGGGGAACTCGCCCAGCCAGGTGTTCGCCAGCCGCCTGCCGCCGGGAGAGAACTCGTCCCCCCAGGCGTAACGGGCCCCGTCCAGACCGCCGCGCGCCGCGAACTCCCACTCCGCCTCCGTCGGCAGCGCCTTGCCGGCCCACGCCGCGTACGCCGCCACATCCTGCCAGGCCACGTGCGTGACGGGATGCAGTTCCCGGCCGGTCACCGACGACCGAGGCCCCTCCGGGTGCCGCCAACTGGCGCCGGGTATGTACCGCCACCATGCCCGCCAGTCCGTCAGATCCACCGGGCCGGCTGTCGCCGTGAACACCAGCGAGCCGGCGACCAGCAGCGCCGGATCCAGGTCCGGGTAGTCGGCTGGGCTCGGTGGCCGCTCGGCGACGGTCAGGTAGCCGGTGGCCTTGGTGAACCGGGTGAACTGGGCGACCGTGACCGGGCTCGCGTCCGCCCAGAACCCGTCGACCCGCACCCGATGCTGGGGGTGCTCCTCGGGGTAGTCGTCGATGGTGGAACCCATCAGGAAGGTCCCACCGGGGATCCAGGCCATGCCCGGGGCAGGGGCCGGATCGGCGCTCGGGGGCCTTGTCGTCGGGGTGGCTGTCATGTCCGCACTGTAGGAGCCCGGCGGCTCGGGGGCTGCGCTCGGCCGCCCTCGCCGGGTGTCGTGCGCACCACGTACCCTCGCTTCGTGGCGTTGGCTCTGTACCGCAAGTACCGCCCGGCGACGTTCGCCGAGGTGGTCGGGCAGGAGCACGTCACCGAGCCGCTGCGCACCGCGCTGGCCGCCGGCCGGATCAACCACGCCTACCTGTTCTCCGGGCCGCGAGGTTGCGGCAAGACGTCCAGCGCTCGGATCCTGGCCCGGTCGCTGAACTGCGAAAAGGGCCCCACCCCGGATCCGTGCGGGGTGTGCGCCTCGTGCCTGGCGTTGGCCCCGGAGGGTCCCGGCTCGCTGGACGTGGTCGAGCTGGACGCGGCCAGCCACGGCGGGGTGGACGACACCCGCGAGCTGCGCGATCGTGCCTTCTACATGCCCGCCGAATCGCGCTACCGGGTGTTCATCATCGACGAGGCGCATATGGTCACCAGCCAGGGCTTCAACGCCCTGCTGAAGATCGTGGAGGAGCCGCCCGAGCACCTGGTGTTCATCTTCGCCACCACGGAGCCGGACAAGGTGTTGCCCACCATCCGGTCCCGGACCCACCACTATCCGTTCCGGCTGTTGCCCCCGGCGACACTGCGTGCCCTGCTGGAGCGGCTGTGCGGTGAGGAGGGCGTGGCGGTGGAGGCCGCGGTCTTCCCCTTGGTGGTGCGGGCGGGCGCCGGATCGGCGCGCGACTCGTTGAGCGTGATGGACCAGTTGTTGGCCGGGGCCGGGCCGGACGGGGTCACCTACGCCAGTGCGGTCGCCCTGCTGGGGGTGACGGATGCCGCCCTGCTGGACGAGATGGTGGATGCGCTGGCCGCGTCGGATGGCGCCAGCGTGTTCGCGGCGGTGGATCGGGTCGCGGAGGCGGGGCACGATCCGCGGCGGTTCGGCGTCGACCTGCTGCAACGACTGCGCGACCTGGTGATCCTGCAGGCGGTGCCGGACGCAGCGGCCAAGGGCCTGATCGACGCGCCGGAGGACCAGTTGGCGGCCATGGCGGCGCAGGCCGAGCGGCTGCCCACCGCCACGCTGACCCGGTTTGCCGAGGTCCTGCACACCGGGCTCACCGACATGCGCGGCACCACGTCGCCGCGGCTGGTGCTGGAGCTGCTGTGCGCGCGCATGTTGCTGCCTGCGGCCTCGCTGTCGGACGGGGCGTTGTTGCAGCGGTTGGAGCGCCTGGAGCGCCGGATGGACATCGCGGGTGGGTCGTCCAGCGATGCCGACCATTCGGACGGGGTCGGCGCCTCCGCCGGTGACGGGGCCTCCCGCGGTGGCGCGGAGTCCCGGACGGTGGGGCGGGCCGGCGGACGGCCGGCGGAGGTCCCGTCTGATCGGCCCGGGGCTGCGGAGCGCCCGGCGACGTCCGACCGACTACCGTCGTCGGAACGAACCGAGGCGCCCAGGCGGCGTGGCGGCCCGGAGCGCGCGGAAACGGCCCGACCCGAGAAATCCGCGACCGGTGCGCCGCCGCCCTCGATGCCCCGCGACGACCTGGGGCTCCCCGCGCCGCCGGTGCTGTCCTCGGACCGGCCGTCCGGGAGTGCGCGGGCCGAATCCGACGCGTCGGGCGGATCACCCGACAGGACTCCGGTCGTGAGCCGAGCCGAGGAGCCGGGCGGTGGCGCCCCCGCGGCACCGCCCTCGGGGATGCCGCGGACCGATGTCGGCGCCGCCGACGTCCGCCGGGTGTGGACCGAGATCCTGGCCGCGGCGAAACGGCAGCGCCGCACTACCCAGGTGCTACTCGAGTCGGCCACGGTTGCGGGGGTCGACGCCGGGGTCCTGTCGCTGACGATGCCGTCACCGGCGCTGGCCCGCCGGGTCGCCGAACCGGGCAACACCGACGTGCTGCGTGCCGCGCTCCACGAGGTGCTCGGCGTCGATTGGCGAGTGCGGTGCGAGGCCGGCGACCCCGGAGCCGCACGGGGCGTCACCGGTGATGCGCGACCGGAGCCCGGATCGCCGCCGCGGGCGGCTGCCGACCACGGTGGGGCGCCGTCCGGCGGGGGCCAGCGGTCGCAGCCCGACACCGCCGACGCGGCCGTCCCGGCTAACGACCCGGGCAACGATCAGGACGCAGACCCCGACGAAGGGGTCGACCTGGACGGCGACTTCGACCCGGACGCAACGGTCGTGGCGTCGCGCGACCCGGAGCAGGCCGCGATCGAACTGCTCGCCGACCGGCTCGGTGCGCGGCGGTTGGATCCGGAGAACTGACCGGGCCACCGGCTGCCCGCCCGTGATCCCCTCAGGTCAACACCGAGACGAGCGCGATGATGGCCGGAAGCACCGACAGGGCGGCCAATACCCGCACGTGCGCGATGGAGGTCACCGGCCGGCCGTCCCGCACGGCCGCGTTGATCCGCCGGTAGCGGCGGCTCGCGAACAGAAAGCAGCCGAACGCCACCAGCAGCATCAGCAGCGACGGCACGTGACGGGCCAGCGAGCCGCCCTGGGTGTGCACCAGCAGCGCGGCGTTGGCCGCCAGGGCCAACCCCGTCCGGTTCCAGGACAGCCTGGTCCGCTCGGACTGCCCACCCGGGTCGACGATCGCCCGGCCCGACACCGTCGGCTCCGTCACGATCGATCCCTGGCCGCCGGACCGGTCATGGGGTGGACTCCGTGACCAGCAACACGATGAGCACCACCAGCGCGACGATCGCCACTCCGTAGCCGAGCAGCACGGCGAGCTTATTCGGCGGCAGCGCGGAGCCCTGCCGCATGGCGCGCTCGGCCGTCCACCATCGGTGATGGGCGGCAGCGGCGATCACCCCGGAGATCACGATCAGCGCCACGCCCACGGCCAGTCGCGCCGCCCTCGGCCCCAGATCCGGCGCCAGCTGGACCACCGCGACGCCACCGGCCAGCAGCGCCAGCGAGGTGCGGATCCACGCCAGAAAGGTGCGCTCGTTAGCCAGCGAGAACCGGTAGTCGGGATCGCTGCCGACGTCGCGCAAGCGAGGTCGGCGACGCGACGCGTCGGTGGCCTCGGGACGCTTAGGCATCGATCCCCGCTCGGGGCCCGACGTCGGCGGCGCACCGGAATCCCATGTGCCCGGTGGAGGTGTCCGGGGTGTTCTGGGTGCGCCCCGCCGTGCGATACCGGTTGCAGTAGGACACGTGGCACAGGTACGACCCACCGCGCAGCACCCGGGTCGGACCGGCCGGCGGCCCCTGCGGATCGCGCCGGGTCCGGTCAGTCTCCCGCGTGTGCCAGTGCGCCGAGAAGAAGTCGGCCACCCACTCCCAGACGTTCCCGGTCGTGTTGTACAGGCCGAACCCGTTGGGGGCGAACGCATCCGCCGGGGCGGTCGCCAGGTAGCCGTCGTCACCGGTGTTGCGCCTCGGGAACTCGCCCTGCCAGACGTTCATTCGATGTTCCCCGCCGGGCTGCAACTCATCGCCCCAGGGGAACGTCGAGCCCTCCCGCCCGCCTCGGCAGGCGCGCTCCCACTCCGCCTCGGTGGGCAGCCGCTTGCCGGCCCAGGCCGCGTACGCCGCAGCGTCGTTCCACGAGACGTGCACCACCGGGTGGTCGCCCAGTCCCTGCAGGTCGCTGCGCGGGCCGTAGGGATGCGACCAGTCAGCACCGCGCACCGCCGTCCACCAGGGCGCGCCGGGCACCGTGCCGTCCATCACCGCGGACCGGTCCCGCCGGTCGATCAGGCCATCGAACACGAACGACCAGCCGAACCGGTCGGTCTCGGTCCGGTAGCCGGTGGCCGCGACAAAGGCGCCGAACTGATCGTTCGTCACCGCCGTCGCGTCGATATGGAACTCCCCGACGTGCACCCGGCGCACCGGACCCTCCCCGTCGCCGGGGAAGGCATCCGGGGCGTCGTTGCCCATCGCGAACTCGCCGGCCGGGATGCGCACCATGCCGGTCAGGTCGGTGTGGTGGGTGGTGTGCGGGGCGGTCAGGTCGGCGATCGCCGGGCCGCTCGCGTCACCCGCCCCCGAGCGAGACGGCCCGCAGCACGCGCTCACGGCCGCCGCTCCCGTTTCGCCGCCAGGTTCGCGGATCTACAGCGCTGTTGTGCGTCCAAAACGGCGCAAAACCGTGCTGCAGATCCGCGAACATCGAGCGCGGGCATCGGCCGGTCAGCCCAGGGTCGGGTACAGCGGGCGACGGACGGCCAGCGCCGACACCCGGTCCGACAGCGACTGCGCCAGGGCGGGGTCCAGCTCGCCCGCGGGGGCGGTCAGTGCGCCGGCGATGATGTCGGCCACCTCCACGAAGTCCTCGTCACCGAATCCCCTGGTCGCCAGCGCCGGGGTGCCGATGCGCAGCCCGGAGGTCACCATCGGGGGGCGCGGGTCGAACGGCACCGCGTTCCGGTTGACCGTGATCCCGATCGAATGCAGCCTGTCCTCGGCCGCACGGCCGTCCATATCGGACTCGCGCAGGTCCACCAGCACCAGGTGCACGTCGGTCCCGCCGGTCAGCACCGTCACCCCCGCGTCGGCCACGTCGGACTGCGTTAGCCGCTCTGCCAGTAGCCGCGCCCCACGCTGAGTGCGCTCCATGCGCTCACGGAACGACGGGTCCGCGGCCATCTTGAATGCCACCGCCTTGGCGGCGATCACGTGTTCCAACGGCCCGCCCTGTTGGCCCGGGAACACCGCGGAGTTGATCTTTTTGGCCAGATCCGCGTCGTTGGTCAGGATGACCCCGCCGCGCGGCCCGCCCAGCGTCTTGTGCGTGGTGGTGGTGGTGATGTGTGCGTGCGGTACCGGTGACGGGTGCAGCCCGGCCGCCACCAGCCCGGCGAAGTGCGCCATGTCCACCAGCAGGTAGGCGCCCACCTCGTCGGCAATCTCCCGGAACCGGGCGAAGTCCAGCTGTCGGGGATAGGCCGACCAGCCGGCGATGATCAGCTTCGGCCGATGCTGCCGGGCCATCGCGGCGACCTCGTCCATGTCGACGCGGTAGTCCTCCTTGGACACCTCGTACGCGGCGACCTCGTACAGCAACCCGGAAAAGTTGATCCGCATGCCGTGGGTCAGGTGCCCGCCGTGTGCCAGCGACAGGCCCAGGATGGTGTCGCCCGGCTTGATCAGGGCCGCGTAGGCGGCGGCGTTGGCCTGCGCCCCGGAGTGCGGCTGCACATTGGCGTAGCCGGCACCGAACAGCTCCTTGATCCGGGCGATGGCCAGCCGTTCGGTGACGTCGACGTTCTCGCAGCCCCCGTAGTAGCGCCGCCCCGGGTAGCCCTCGGCGTACTTGTTGGTCATCACCGAGCCCTGCGCCTGCATGGCGGCGACCGGCGCGAAGTTCTCCGACGCGATCATCTCCAGCGTCTGCTGCTGGCGGTGCAGTTCGGCGGTGATCGCCGCGTAGACCTCCGGGTCGGCCTCGGCGAGCGTCGCGTCGGGGCCGGGCCAGGGCCGAGCGGCCGGCTGGGACGTCGAGGCGGTGTCGGGGGCTGTCATGGCGAGCCTTTCTGCTGGCGAGCACGGAGCCGGGTGCGAGGCCGGGCGCGCCGAAGCGCCTGCGCCGACCGGCACGGGTCAACGGTAGTGGACGGGGTCGGGCGTCCCAGGACCGGCCGACGGCCCCGGGCACGTGCCGGGTCAGCCGCCCAGGTAGGCGATCACCCCGGCGGCGATCCCCGCGGCGTAGCGCTGCTGGCCGTCCGCGGAGGACATCAGCGCGGCCTCGGCGGCGTTGCGCATGTTGCCGCACTCGATCATCACGGTCGGTCGTAGCGACAGGTTCAGCCCGGCCAGGTCCGACCGGGACCACAGGCCGTCTTGTCCCAGGGCGTTGCTGGCCGGGAAGTTCGCGCCGGCCAGCCCGTCCCGGATGGCGGCGGCCAACTCGTCCGAGCGCGCGGCCATCGCCTGACCGGCCGGGGGCCGGGACGCCGTCATCACGTAGAAGCCCTTGATGTCCGCGGATTCCCCATCGCCGTGGATGGAGACCACCGCGTCGGCATGCGCGTCGTTGCCGATGGCGGCCCGCTTGTTGACGCACGGTCCGATGCCATCGTCCGAGTCCCGCGTCATCACGACGGTGATGCCCTTGGCCTGCAGCGCATCCCGCAGTGCAAGGCCCACCTGCCAGTTGAACCGGTATTCCGGGTAGCCGTCGTTGGTCTCGGTGCCGGTGGTGTTGCAGTTCTTGTACTCGCCGAAGCCGGCCGGCACCTGCTTGTTGATGATCTCCGGATGCAGGTGGTTGGCGCCGTTGTGCCCCGGATCGACCACCACAACCTTGCCGGCCAGCGAGCCGTGTCCGGCCGGCGGACCGGTCGGCGAGCTGCGGGTGGTCGGCGAGGTGGCGGTGCTGCGATGCGGAGTGCTGCGTGGGGCGGGCGTGCTGCGGGAGGTGACGGTGTCGGCGGATGTCCGGCTGGGCGTGACGGTGACGGTGGTGGTGACGACCGCGTCGTCGCCGGAGCTCGCTCCGGTCGGGGGCGCCACGACGGTGATGGCGCTCTGCCGGGAGGAGGGGGCGCTCGAGGCGGTCGATGGCGCGCCGGTCGGTGCGGAGCCGCCGGTCGGTACCGGGGCGTTCGACGTTGCCGAGCTGCCGGCGCCCGTTGCCGGTGAGCCGCTCGGACCGGGCGCGACCGTGGGTGCGGCACATCCCGCACCGATCAGGGCGCCGGTCAGCAGGACGGCCAGCAGCATGGGTCGCGCGCGCATGACGGCCAGCCTGCCAGGTCGGTGCCGCTTCTCGCGGCAGCCACGCTTCGGCCCGGCCTCGCGGACGCCACGCGGGTGGCAGCCGCGAGGCGCGGACGCCCGACACCCCCGCGCACTACGCTGGGGCCCGACCGCATAGCGAAGGGACACCCTGACGATGCAGCCAGGCGGATTCGATCTGGGCCAGTTGATGGCATCGGCGCAGCAGATGCAGGCCGAGGTGGAGCAGGCGCAGGCGTCGCTGGCGCAGGCTCGGGTGACGGGCAGCGCCGGCGGCGGCCTGGTGCGCGCCGAGGTCAATGGCAATGGCGAACTGGTGGGCATGGTGATCGACCCGTCGGTGGTCGATCCGGCCGACACCGAGACCCTCGCCGATCTGGTGGTCGCCGCGGTGCGGGACGGGGCGCGGGCGGCGGCCGACCTGACGCAGAAGACCATGGGGTCGGTCGCCGGAGGGTTGATGGGCGGCCTCGCCCTGCCCGGGTTGGAACTGCCCGGCCTGGGCGGCGGCGCACCGTACGAGGGCGACCTGGACCAGGACGACGGCGAAGACGAGGACGACGGCGAAGACGAGGACGACGGCGAAGACGA
>CALANS010000052.1 GCA_937926105.1 uncultured Actinomycetes bacterium
GAGATGCTGGTCGGAATCAAATAGCCCGAGTCTCCATCAAACCCAGGGCGGTTCAAGGTACCGGTCGTCGGTCATCAGCGCGGCAGTGCGTACCAGCTCGGTAAAGTGCCGCTGGTGCAGTGACTCAGGGCTGGGCGCGGGCATGGTCGAGCCGCTCGCTGTCGCCGTGCTGCTCTGCGTCATGCCACTCCCAGCATCGCCCTCGTCCGTCCGGCAGCGCCGCGGCCGCAGCCCCGGGTGGCCGTCACCGATACAGACGCCTGGGCCCGCAGAATCTCACGCCCCGCCCTCGAAGTCCGCACATGCCGGAGATCCCCGGTCCGCAGGGGTGCGGTCCGGGGATCTCCGGGTGGTGCCATGGCGGGAACGCGGGTCAGCCCAGCATGCCGTCCACGAAATCCTGGTGGTCGGCCGCCCAGGCCCGCACACCCTCCTGGTACTTCCCGTCGCCGTAGTCCTGCAGCACGACCTTCTCCAGCGAGCTCAGCATGTCCGGATCCATGTGGAACTTCTTCACCGTGGCGATCAGGTTGGCGTGCGACGCGGCGAAATCCTTGCTCGCGACCTTGTGGGTGTGGTCGGGCTCGCCCATGCCCACCTTGGGATCCTTGAGGTCCTTGATCGGGAAGGCGCTGTAGGCCCAGTGCGGGTGCCACAGCGTCACGACGATCGGCTGGTGGTCCTTGATGGCCTTCGTCAACGCGGACAGCATCGCCGGGGTGGACGAGGTCTTCAGCGTCCAGCCGGCCTTGTCCAGGCCGTATGCGGGCATCATGCGGGTCTTGGTCGTGTGGGTCAGGCCGGCGCCCGGATCGATGCCAATGATGGTCTTGTCGACCTCGTCGCCGATGGATTTCAGGTCCGCGATGCTGTCGATGTCCATGTAATCCGGGACGACGAGGGTGTTCTGCGTCTTGTCGTACCAGGCGCCGAGGTCCTCGATCTGGTCGCCGAATTGCTTCCAGTAGTCGGCGTGCGTGTTGGGCAGTGCCACGTCGAAGAACAGGTCGTAATCACCCGCCGACACGCCCTTGAAGATCGGCGCGATATCCAGCGTCGGAGTATCGACGCTGTAGCCCTCCTGCTCCAGCGCATATTTCCACAAGTTCGTCACCGCAATGTCTTCGGCCCAGCCGGCCGCGATCGGGATGGTGATCTCCTTGTCGCCGGAATCGCCTGCGGACGCACCGTCACCGGAGCGTGATGATGCTGCGCTGCCGCTCGGGGCACCAGGTCCACCGGCCCCGTCACTGCCCGGGTCTGCTGTGTTGCTGTTGCTGCCGCAGGCAGCGACCAAGCTGGCCGCCAGTGCCAGCGCGGCGCCGGCCGCGATCGTGCGTGCTTGTACTCGCCTCATCGGTCGTTGTTTCCTCTTCATCGCTCGGACGATCTCGTCGGTCGTTCGCTGTTCGGCTGGACACCACCCCCCAGTGGCCGGGAATCCACACGTGAATTGGCAAGGTCCCCCGGGATCCGCGTGGCGGATCCCGGGGGACCTCTTACCGTGACGCCGAGCGCCTGACCCGAGGGCGATCAGCCGCCGAGCAGGCCATCCACGAAGTCCTGGTTGTCGGCCGCCCAGGCCTTGACGCCCTCCTGGTACTTGCCGTCACCGTACTGCCGCAGTACCACGGTCTCCAGGTCGGTCAGGGTGTCCGGGTCCATCGTGAAGTTCTTGAGTGCGGCCACCAGGCCCGGGTCGGCCTTGGCGAAATCCTTGCTGCCGATCACGTGGATCTGGTCCGGCTTGCCCATTGCCCCCTTGGGATCCTTCAGATCCTTGATCGGGAATGCGCCGTAGGCCCAGTGCGGGCGCCACAGGGTGACGACGATCGGCTTCTTATCGTCGGTGGCCTTCTTCAGCGCCGCCAGCATGGCCGAGGTGGACGAGGTCTTCAGCGTCCAGTCGTCCAGTCCGTAGGCCGGCATCATGCTGTTCTGGGTGACGTCGGTCAGGCCGGCACCGGGGTCGATGCCGATGATGGTCTTGTCGACCTGGTCGCCGATGGACTTCAGCTGGTCCATCGAGTCGATGTCCATGTAGTCCGGCACCGCGATGGTCAGCGGGGCGCTGTCGTACCAGGTGCCGATGTCCTCGACCTGGTCGCCGAACTGCTTCCAGTAGTTCTTGTGAGTGTTGGGCAGCCAGGTGTCGAAGAAGATGTCGTAATCGCCGCTGGCAACTCCCTTGAAGACCGGCGCGATGTCCAGGGTGGGCAGATCGACGGTGTAGCCCTTCTGCTCCAGCACGTACTTCCACAGGTTGCTGACCGCGACGTCCTCGTCCCAGCCCGCCGCGATCGGAATCGTGATGTCCTTCTTGGTGTCCTTCGACAGGTCGATGGGGCCGCCGGCCTCGCCGCTGGGCACGCTGCCCGTCTCGCTGCTGGCCCCGCCGCTCGGTTCGGAACCGGTCTGGCTGCTGGCCCCGCCGGTTTCGCCGCTGGGCGCGGCGTCGCTGCTGGGCGCGGCGTCGCTGCTGGGCGCTCCACCGGCGTCACTGCTGGGCGCACCGCCGGTGTTGCTCGCTCCGCCGCCCCCGTCGCCGGAGCTGCCACATGCCGCTACCAGGCTGGCGGCCAGGGCAATGGCTGCCCCCGCTGCGACGGCTCGTATCCTCACTCGCTTCATCAGTGTCAATACCTCTTCGCGTTTCGTGTCAGTGCGGTGGTCGTCGGTCGCGTTGGCCAGCCGATCACCTCCCGGCCCGTGCGGTCGCTCGAGATGCCCTGGCCACGGCGGACCGGTCTCCGAGGCCGGCGCTGAGTCGATCCAGGAAGATCGCCAGGATGACCACGGCGAGGCCGCCCGCGAAGCCCTTACCGACATTCAGCTGGGTGATCGCCCCGTAGATGGGCGCGCCCAGGCCGCCGGCTCCGACCATGCCCGCGATGACCACCATAGACAACGCCAGCATGATGACCTGGTTCACCCCGGCCATGATGGTCGGCATGGCCAGTGGAATCTGGATCCGGGTGAGAATACTCGATGGCGCCGTCCCGAAAGCCTGCCCTGCCTCGACCATCTCGCTGTCCACCTGACGAATACCTAGTTCCGTCAACCGGACTCCCGGCGGCATGGAGAAGATGATCGTCGCGATGATGCCCGGGACGACACCGACCGAGAAGAAAAACAGCGCCGGAAGCAGGTAGACGAACGCCGGCAGCGTCTGCATGAAGTCCATGACGGGTTTGATGACCTTCGAGGCGACTCCGCTTCGGGCCGCCAGGATTCCGAGTGGAATGGCGATGATCATCGCGATGGATCCGGACACGATGACCAGGGCCAGCGTGTCCATCGCGTCCTTCCAGTACCGCATGCTCTGGATGACGAGCATGCCGACGATGGTGAACACGGTCAATTGCCAGCCGCGCAGCACGAATGCCAGGGCGGCGAGAATGACGACCATCACCAGTGCCGGGACCGCGTTCAGGCCGGTCGACAGCCAGTCGTTCAGGCTTTCCAACACGGTGCTGATGAGGTCGAGAAGGCCCTGGAGGTTGTCCTGTACCCAGTCGACGAGATCGCTGAACCAATTGCCGATCGGGATCTGCGGGATGATGCCCTCGTCCAGGAAGCTCACGCCGTCACCCCATTCGAGCCAGTGTGGGCGCTCACCAGGCGGGCATCGCCATTGATTGGTGAACCGTTCCCCTCGGAGTCGGCGACCCTGCTACCGAGCGCGTTCAACAGGGTCACCGTGGCGATCACGCCGAGCAGCCGCTGATTCTCCGCGACGACGGGCAGCGGGATGTCCCGCTCGGCCGCGTCCAGGAACAGGTCTGCGACCGCGGTATCCGGTGGCACGGTAGGAAAGTCGGTGCGCACCAGACCGTCCAGCGTGTCCCGGCCCGCGCGGACCGCATCGGCGATGTCGGACTCCAGCACCACGCCGCGCAGCGTGCGATCCCGGCCCACCACGAACAGTTCGTCCAGCTGATGCTCGCGCATCAGCCGGTGCGCCACCCGTGGGCCCTGTTCGGACCCGAGCACCGCGGCCGGTTTCTCCATGACGGAACCGGCCGTGAGGACGCGGGTGCGGTCCACATCGGCGACGAACTGCGCCACGTAGTCGTTGGCGGGGTCGTTGAGAATCTGCTCGGCGGAACCGATCTGCACGATCCGGCCGTCACGCATCATGGCGATCCGGTCGCCCATCCGCATCGCCTCATTCAGGTCGTGCGTGATGAACAAGATCGTCTTTCCTAGCTGGCTCTGCAGTTCGATGAGCTGGTCCTGCATCTCGCGCCGGATCAGCGGATCAAGCGCGCTGAACGCCTCGTCCATCAGCATGATGTCGGTGCCGGCGGCGAGAGCCCGGGCCAAGCCGACTCGTTGCCGCATGCCGCCGGACAGCTGGCCGGGCAGCGAATCCTCCCAGCCCTTCAGGCCGACCAGCTCCAGCGCGTGCGTGGCCTTCGACTCACGCTCGTCCCGGGCGACGCCCTGAACTCGCAGCCCGTAGGCGGCATTCTCGCCGACGGTGCGGTGCGGGAATAGCGCGAAGTGCTGGAAGACCATGCTGATCTTCTCCCGGCGCACCGCGCGGAGCTCCTTGGTGCTGACCTTCGTGATGTCGGTGCCGCCGATGAGCATCTCGCCGGAAGTGGGTTCCATCAGGCCATTGACGGCTCGGATCAGGGTCGACTTGCCGGACCCTGACAGTCCCATGACGACGAAGATCTCGGCGGGCCGGACGTCGAATGAGGCGTCGATGACCGCGGCCGTGAGGCCTTCCCCGCGCAATTCCTCGCGCGTGGCACCGCTCTTGAGCCGCTCGACGGCCCGTTCGGCGCCGCGGCCGAACACCTTGAAGATCTCGCGTGCTTCTATTGCTGCTTCGGTGGCAGGCACAATGCTCCCGGTATCGATCGCCCGTAGGCGGCGCTGTCTCGTATGTGTCTTGTGTCGTGGATGAAGCCAGCCGGTAACGCTAGCACTGTCGCCGTCCTGCGACGAATCGCGCCAGCCGGATGGGTGACCTATAACACCGGTGGATCAGCGTCATCGCCTAGACTGGCAAGGGTTTTGGTGCGAGTCTCGGGCTTTCGCCAGGCTACCGGGGTGTCGTGACCTATCGGTGACATTGACGTGCTACGGCGAAGGGCGATCTGATGGCTGGCGCGCAGTGGGATCCATCACGCTACGAACGGTTCTCGGGGCACCGATCCCGGCCGTTCGCCGATCTGCTGGCGCGCGTCGGCGCGGACGAGCCGCGGCTGGTCGTCGACCTTGGTTGCGGCACCGGCACGATGACGATGCGCGCCGCGAGTCGCTGGCCGACGGCGCGCGTTGTCGGGATCGACTCGTCACCGACGATGCTGCAGCGGGCACGCGAGCTGGACTCGGCAGGCCGGGTCCAGTGGATGCAGGCCGACATCGCCGACTGGGACGTGCGTTCGGCTGGCGAACCGGATGTGGTTCTGTCCAACGCTGCGCTGCAATGGGTTCCGGGGCATCGCGAGCTGATTTCCCGGTGGTGCCGGCAGTTACGCGACGGATCGTGGTTCGCACTGCAGGTGCCGGGCAACTTCGACGCACCCTCGCACCGGTCGGTCGCCGAGGCGGCGGCTGCACATCCACGGCATGCACAGCTGGTCCCGCTGCTGCCGGTCGACCCCGTCGGTCAGCCCGCGGACTACGCGGAGTTGCTGGCCGACGGTTGCCAGCATGTCGACGTCTGGGAGACCACGTACCTGCAGATCCTGGATCCGGCGGGGGAGAGCGCAGATCCGGTGCTGGACTGGCTGCGTGGCACCACCCTGCTACCGCTGTTGGCCGTGCTGGACGACGCCGATCGGCGGGCATTCCTGGACGACCTGTCCGGCCGACTGGTCCGCGCGTACCCGCGCCGCCGGTACGGGGTGCCGTTTGCATTCCGCCGCATCTTCGCCGTCGGCCAGCGGGGCTGAGCGCCGCCGGCCCGGCTCGGTTCAGCCCGCCGGCTTGAGCACGTAGCCGAAACCCCGCACGGTGTGGATCATCGGCGTGCGGCCGGCGTCGATCTTCTTACGCAGGTAGGAGATGTACAGCTCGACGATGTTGGCCTGGCCGCCGAAGTCGTAGTTCCACACTCGATCCAGGATCTGCGCCTTGGACAGCACCCGGCGGGGGTTGCGCATCAAGAAGCGCAGCAGCTCGAACTCGGTGGCCGTGAGGTGCACCTGATCCTGGCTGCGGCGGACCTCATGGGTGTCCTCATCCAGACGGAGATCGCCCACGGTGATGATGGAGTCGGTGGTGTCGCCGGCATGCGAGCGCCGCAGCAGGGCGTGCAGCCGCAGGACCAGTTCCTCGACGGAAAACGGCTTGGTGACGTAGTCGTCACCGCCGGCGGTCAACCCGGCGATCCGGTTCTCGACGCCGTCCCGGGCAGCCAAGAACAGCACGGGCAGCCGCTCGGTGTGGCTGCGCAGCCGGCGCAACGCCTCCAGGCCATCCATGTCTGGCAGGGTGACGTCGAGTACGGCCAGATCCGGCCGGAACTCGTCAGCCAGCGCCATCGCGGTGGCCCCGTTACCGGCGGATCGCACCTCCCACCCCTCGCAGCCCAGGGCCAGCGACAGCAGCTCGGACAGGGTGGGCTCGTCGTCGACGACCAGCACCCGGACGGGCGCGTCGGCCCGGGAGTGTGCCGTGCGGGAGGCCGCACGTGGCCGCGGCCGACCGCCTGACTGCGACACAGGGCTGGTGAGGGAGGCGACCGGCGCGCTGGTACTCATACCCCGGATGGTTCGCGCCCGGGGTGTGGCCGGTCGACGAACCGTCTGTGAATCCGCTATGAGGGCGCGGTGCGGTCAGGCGATCGGTTCCAGCAGGCCGGTGTCCACGTCGTAGCGGAATGCTCCCACCCGCACGGTGTCCGGGATGAGCGGGTGACTGCGCACCCGGTGCACGTCCTCCAGCAGGGCGGCGCGCTGATCCTCGATCATGCCGATCGTCATCCAGGTGGTGTCCTGTCCGGTGCTGTCGGCCAGTCGCTGGCGCATCTGCTGCTCGGTCGACGAGCCCATCGCGCACCGGGTGTGCTCGACGATCATCACCCGGTCGACGTTGAGCAGGTGGACGCTCAGAACCAGTGCGATCAGCACCGGGTCGGTGACGCGCCCGCCGGGGTTGCGCAGGATCTTGGCATCACCATGCCGCATGCCGATCATCCGCAGCGGGTCGATGCGAGAGTCCATGCAGGTCACCATGGCCACGCCGGCCCGGGCGATGCCGTCGAACCCGCCCAGGTCGAAGTCCGCGGCGAAGGTGCGGTTCGCGTCGAGCAGGTCATCAAACCCAGATCCGGTCATGGATGCACGTTATCCCCGGTCCGTCGCGCCGTTGTCGGAGGGCGGGCGCACGATGGCGTCATGGGTACCGAACGGAGTGATGCGGCGGTGACGGGGCTGGTGGGTCTGCCGGGCAGTGTGCCCGCGGCGCCCGCGGCGGTGCAGCGTGGCGGCCCGCTCCCCGGTGACGAGCGGGTCGAGGCGACGCTGGTGCTCCGGCGCCGGGCCGAGCCGCCACCGGCGGCGTTTCGCAGCGTGCTCAGCCGGGCGGAGCTGACCGAGCAGTACGGCGCCGACCCGGCGGACGTGGGCAGGGTGACGGAGGCGGTGACGGCCGCCGGCGCCGCGGTGGTCGGGGTCGATGCGGCTGCCCGGTTGCTACGGATCGAGGGACCGGCGTCGGTGATGAACGCCCTGTTCGGCACGACCCTGCAGCAGGCGACGCTGGCCGAACCGCGCGCCGCGGGGCGGGTGCGCCATCCGGAGGGAGAGCTCAGCCTGCCCCGGCACCTCGCGGGAGTGGTGACGGCGGTGCTGGGGCTGGACACCCGGCCGCAGCTGCGCCCCCGGCTGCGGGTCGCGGGGCCGCGAGCGGCCGTGCCGGTCAGCTACACGCCGCCCCAGCTGGGCGAGATCTACCGAATGCCGACGGGCACCGACGGGGCCGGCCAGGCACTGGCGATCATCGAGCTGGGCGGCGGATACACCGACGCCGACCTGCAGGCCTACTTCACCGAGCTCGGCATGCCCCTACCCGACGTGCAGGCACGCGGCGTGGACGGCGCGTCGAACACGCCGACCGGGGACGCGGGTGGCCCGGACGGCGAGGTGATGCTGGACATCGAGGTGGCCGGTGCGCTGGCCCCGGCCGCACAGCTGCGGGTGTACTTCGCGCCCAACACCGACGCCGGATTCCTGGACGCCGTGGTGGCGGCCGGCCGGGAGGATCCGGTGCCGGCCGCCATCAGCATCAGCTGGGGCGCCAGCGAGGATGCTTGGGCGGGGCAGTCACGATCCGCGATGGACCAGGCGTTCGCCGACGCGGCGCTGCTGGGCATCACCGTCACCGCTGCGGCGGGCGACTCCGGATCGTCGGATGGTTCCAGCGACGGGACTTCGCACGTGGACTTCCCGGCGTCCAGCCCGCACGCGCTGGCCTGCGGCGGGACCAAGTTGCAGGCCGACCCGACCACGGGGGTGGTGACGAGCGAGACGGTGTGGAACGAGGGTGCCACGGGCGGGGCGACCGGCGGCGGGGTGAGCGACGCGTTCCCGCTGCCGGACTGGCAATCGACGGCCGGCGTGCCGGCGGCACCCGGCGGCCCTTCCGGCCGGGGAGTGCCGGACGTGGCGGCGGTCGCCGACCCGCAGACCGGCTACCAGGTGCGGGTGGACGGCCAGGACCTGGTATACGGCGGGACCAGCGCGGTGGCGCCGTTGTGGGCGGCGCTGGTGTGCCGGCTGGTGCAGTCGTTGGGACGGCCGCTCGGGCTGCTGCAGCCATCCGTGTACGCGGGCGTGGCGGCCGGCGCGGCGCCGCCCGGGTTTCGCGACGTGACCGGTGGTAGCAATGGCGCGTACGCGGCGGGGCCGGGCTGGGATGCGTGCACCGGCCTGGGGGTGCCGGTCGGAGACGACCTGCTGGCCCGGCTCGCCGGGTCGGAGCCGGCTCCGCCGGATCAGCCTCCGGCGGGCATCGGGCAGGGCGGCTCGCCGCCCGAGATGCGGTAGCGACGGAGACGTCGTCACCGCCGTGGCAACTCGGGTGGCTCGGCCCGGTCCTCGGGCGTGAGCCGTCGGTGTGACGCGAGTGCCCCACGGACCGACGTCACGTACCGGCCGGCAGCACCGCCAGCGGCGCGCTCCACAGGGTGGGCCCGGGGGCCGTGACCTGGGGCGCCAGCGGTGCCTTCAGTTCCTGGTCGTACAGCACCACGTCGGTGCCGGTACCGGCGTTGAAAGCGATCACCAGCCACCGACCATCGGCCGAGAACGCCATCGACGGAGGGGACTTCGGCGCCATCTCGATACCCGGCAGGGTCGTGACGTGGCCGTCGCTGAGGTTCACGACGGCCAACCCGGTGGGGCCGCCAGGGTGTTGGGTGGCGAATCTCGGGTCGGCGTGGTGATCACGGGTGATCGCGACGACTCTGCTGCCGTCCGGGCTGACGGTCTGCCAGGTCATGTCGGCCGGGGCGGTCACCGTGACGGACGATTCCGTGCCGGTAGCGATCCGATACCGGTGCACTAGACAGGATCCGGAGCAATTGCCGGCGGACCAGACCACGAAGCCGTTCCCTACCGCGTATTGCGGCGAGGCGTCACCGATCTGGGCCACGATGCCTCGGCGGGTGAGGCTGTAGATCTGGATGGGGCCGTAGACCGAGCTGAGCTGATCGGACCAATTGCCCACGATCGCGTCACCGCTGCCGGATACCGGGCTGAAACCGTTGGGCAGCGTGACGGTTTCGTCGGTGCCGTCGGTGGACTGCAGCAGAATCGCGCTGTCGGTGTAGGCGACACCGGTGGGTTGGATGCGGTAGAGCGACAACCAGGTGCGGTCGCCGCCGGTGATGAGACTACCGAGCTGATATCCCTGGGGCCTTATCCGGATGCTCTGCACGCGCCCAGCGGGTGATCGGCGTACCACCCGCACCGGCGGGTACCCGTCGCAGTCGCTGATCACGGCGACCGTGCCCGCGGAATCGACGGCCAGCTGGCTGACGAATTCGCCAGCTGCCAGCTTGAACAGCGGGCGGCCGATGGTGGCGTCGTCGACCAGCAGCGGTCGAGTGTTACTGCCAGCCAACAGCTCCAACCCCGTGGTTGCCCGCAGTGCCCGCACGCCGGACAGGATCGGCTGCGGAACCTCGACATCGCAGGCGCCCCGGGCGGTCGGCCACGGGGCGATGGTGACGCCGGTCTGCAGGCCCCGGCCGGGGTAGGCGGTGGTGGTCGGGCCGGTGGGGTCGCCCGCTGCGTCGTCGCTGGCCCCGGTGTTGGTGCTCGCGTCGGTGTCGTCGCTGGCGTCGGCGGCGGAGTTCGTCGACGTGGGTGCCGAAGGATGGGTGCTCGGCGTGAAGGTCGCATCGGCCGAGGTGGGCGTGATGCCCGACTCGGCACCGGTGGCCCCGTCGCCGAGATGGCGGCCGACCGCGATCCCGAGGCCGAACACCAGCAGCGCGGCGATGCCCAGCGTGGACAATCGACGACCGGTGCCACCCGGCCATCGCGGCGCGGGGTCGGCGGGCGACCGGACGCGGTCGCCGTCCGCTCCGACGATGAAGACCTCGCTCGGATCCGGAGGGTCCGGGCCGACGGGTGGTCCCGACATAGCAGCAGAGTAGTCGGTGGCCAGACCCCATGGGCAGCGCCAATGGGCTGCCGCCGGTGCTCATCGACGCTCCGAACCGGTCCCGGGCGGGGAAATCAGCAGTGGCAGGCATGTGGTACTGCTGGGCGGCAGCGGACCGACGGCGCTGCTAGTGTCTGCACCGATGCGCTGAGTCTTCGCCCAGGTCCTGCCGATGCGGCCGTGATGGCCGCCGGCTCCATTGGTGCGTGGAGACTCTCTGATGATTCGCAGAGTTCTTGCTGTGCGTGGCCAATTCGGTCGCCTGCTGGCCGCATCTGCGGTGTCCCAGATCGGGTCTGGGTTGCATCTGGCTGCATTCCCGATCCTGGCCACCAGCCTGACCTCGGATCCGCGGGTGATTGCGGCATTGGCCTTGGTGTCGGCAGCGCCCGCGATTGTGCTCGCGCTGCCGGTGGGGGCGTGGGTCGACCACTCGCACCGGGGGCGGTTGATGGTGGGCAGCGACCTGGTCTGCGCCGGGACACTGGCAGGGTTGGTCGCGCTGATGGTCACGGGGTCCTTGCGGCTGTGGGTGCTATTCGCCGCCGCGGTGCTGCTGGGAGTGGCGGAGTTGGTGTTCGGCACCAGTAGCTTCGCCCTGGTCCCCTCGGTGGTGCCCGCCGCCGAGTTGGAGAGGGCCAATGGCCGGCTGTCGGTGACCGCGGGGATCGGGCGGGGGACTGATCGGCCCGACCGTCGGGGGCAGCGCCTACGCGGCGGCACCGTTCCTGCCGTTCGCGATCAAGGGCCTGTCCTACCTGGGCTCGGCGGCGCTGATCGGATCGTTTGCGTGGCACCGACAGTCCGGTCCGGGGCTGTCCGATACGCCGCCGCGGACCGCGCCCGACGTGCCGTCGCGGTGGCGGGAACTCGTCGCCGGGCTGCGCTGGTCCGCGGCGACCGCCGGGTCGGTGTGGCTCGCCTTGGTGATCTTCTTCGCGCAGGGCCTGCCATTGATCGTCTGCAACGCCACCATCAGCAGCGTGCAACAACGCGCGGTGCCAGACGTGCTACTGGGCCGGTTCGCCGCCGTCCGCCGCCTCGTCGATGGTGCGGTCGTGCCTCTCGGTCTGGCCGCCGGAGGCTTCCTGAGCGGCTGGCTGGGTATGCGCCCGGTGTGGGCCATCGCCGGCGTCGGATTCCTCGCCGTGCTGGCCCTGAACAGCGGGGCACTTCGTGCGCTGGTAGTCGACCGGCTCGCTGCCATATCGCCGGCCATGACACTACGGTCCGTATGAGCGTCACTGCAGCAGGATCCGCTTGTGGGTGGATCGGTGGGGATTCCCGACAGGTCCGTGGGTTCTACGGTTGCTCTGGGACCCGGTGATGGGCTTCGGCCCCGCTAGCGATGACCGTCGACTGCTGACGACACCGGAGGCGCTACGGGTGGCCGAGCCGCGCCCGCGCCGCATCGCGTTCGGCGCGGATGCGCTGGACCTCCCCCTGGGTGTACCTGCGCACTGACAACTCCAGTATGGCGTTAGCGCCACTATCGGTCGTGTCCAGCAGTCGGATGAGTTTGCGGCGCGCAGTGTCTGCATTCTCCGAGGCGACGACGAGGTCTAACACTTCCACCCTCCGATCGAGCGCCTTGACGATTGCGTCCAATACGATCAGCCTGGCCTCGTCGGACGCACGCGGAGGCTCATCGCTCGTACGGCTAGTGTCGTTGCGCTCCACGAGTCGATCATCTCAGCCGAGAACCGGGAGTGCACGCGGTTGCGCCCGCGCCGGATTCTCGCTCCGTCAGGCGGCTAGCGCGGCACCTCATCGTGGGAGGGGACTTGGTTGCCGGCGATCGAATCGAGCTCGCACTGGGTGAGTGGAGTCGCGGCGAGGATGCGCTGAATGATGGGTGTCTTGCCCTGGCCATAGTGGTCGATATTCTCCGCCGCCGCTCCGACTCGCCTCTTGATATCGCCGTACTCGTCGCGCAATGCAGGATGTGCCCGGAGCGCGTCACGGAAGGCCAGATGGTTTCGTAGCGACAGACACCCGTCGACGACGATGTAGGTGTTGGTGCCGGACAGTCTGGCGGGTTCTTTGAACGCCCACCGCTCGGGGATACCCAACTCTCCCTCGGGCTTGAAGCCCAGGCTGACCATGACCTCTGATGCAGCCGCCACGTCACCGCTGCGTACGACGATGTCGCAGTCGATGATGGGCTTGGCCGCGAGCCCGGGCACCGAGGTGCTTCCAACGTGCTCGATCGCCACCACCGGCACTCCGGCACCGGCCATCGCCTCGGAATATTCACTGCGCAGCGCTTCGAAGCGTTCGGGCCATGACGTGTCATAGTCGACGACCGATATCACGGCACGATGATAGGCCGGGCTGCGGCACGACCGTTATCACAGATGGCCTGGTCCGTGTCTACCCACTGCGGTCCGCACCAGGTCGGCAGCCACACCGCGAGCTCGTGTGGCGATCGGTGCCGAGTCCTTCGTGTGGGCAGGCTCGGTAGAGCGCTTCACCGAACCGTTGGGCGCACACCGCTAGCCGAGCACTGGGGCCTAGCCAGTGAACGGGGCGAGGGCGAACCTGCCCCAGGCCAGGAATGCGAACGCGGCCAGGTAGGCCAGGTCGCCGGTCAGGTAGCCCCACTCGCTGCGCCGGAACCGGGTGGTGGCGGCGCCGGCCATCAGGAGCATCAGCCCACACGCCGCCACCGGGGACAGGAATGGCGCGATGCCGGTCAATGGCGGCGCAACCAGTCCGACCACGCCCACCAGCTTGAGGGTGCCGATCGTCTTGATGTGCCCTGGGCCGAAGTCGTCGACCCAGTGCTGGCTGGGGCCCAATGCCCGGTACTGCTGCCTGGTGAGCAGGAGCTGTCCGGCGCCGCCCGCCGTGTAGGCGGCAGCCAGCATGCCGGTGATGATCCACAGCGCGATGTTCATCGTCGCGTCCCTCCTGTTACGTCGGCCCGCACGGGCCCGTCATAGTGGTGACGGAGCGCCGCAACGAGAGGTAACGAGATGGATCCACCAGCACTGTCGGCCGCGTTCGAGGAGCACCGGGCGCGGCTGCTGTCGATCGCCACCCGGGTGCTGGGATCGCGCGCCGACGCCGAAGACGCCGTGCAGGAGACGTGGATCCGGCTGGATCGGCAGGACGCGGATCGGATAGGCAATCTGGGCGGCTGGCTCACCCAGGTGATCGGTCGTATCTGCATCGACATGCTGCGTAGCCGGTCGGCACGGCCCGAATGGCCCGCCGAGCCGTGGGGAACCGATCCGGAGGTGACGGAGGATGCGGAGCTGCCCGAGGACGCGACGGTGCTGGCCGACTCCGTCAGCCTGGCGATGCTGGTGGTGCTGGAAGCGCTCCGCCCGGAGGAGCGCTTGGCGTTCGTGCTACACGACGTGTTCGCGGTGCCGTTTGCGGAGGTCGGTGCGATCGTTGGCCGGTCGAGCGATGCCGCCAAGATGCTCGCCAGCCGGGCCAGGCGCAAGGTGCAGCAGGTGCCGCGGCCAACCGGCGAGCGACGGGAGCGGCGCGCGGTGGTGGACGCCTTCCTGGCCGCAGCCCGGGACGGCGACTTCGACGCGCTGCTACGGCTTCTCGACCCGGACGTGACCTGGCACCTGCACACCAGGCGCGGTCACGTGGTGCAGATCGGTGCCGACGCGGTGCTCGCGGCGGTGCGGCGTGGCGACCCGACCCGACTGGAGGCGCGCAGGGTCAGCGTCAACGGGGAGCCCGGCATCCTGGCCTGGGGGCCAGGCGGACGGCCGTTGGCGCTCATGTCGTGCACCATCGCCAGCGGGCAGCTGGTGGACATCGTCTCGATCGTCGATCCGGCGAGGCTCAAGGGCATGGTGCTGCCCCCACGCGACCGGACGGCGTGATCTGCCGCCTCGGTGCTGCAGCGACCGGTACAGCGCGCTGGGCCGCCAGGGATCGTTCGTTAGCTTCCCGGGGCCGGGCGGGTAGCAAGCCGGTGGTGTCTCCTGCTGCTGAACCCGTCGAGACGCCGAAAGCCGCCTCACGCCGCAGGAGCGGAGTGGGGCGGCGCGTACTGGCCTGGCGAATGGCGCCAGCGGGCAGGGACTCACGCGCGGGATCGGCCCCGGAAAAAGCCCACCACGGTGGTGACCATCAGCGCTGCGATCGCGACCCACAACAGGGCCGGAACGATGACACCGAGCAAGGACCAGAACACCAGCAGCGATAGCAGCAGTCGTTCCATGACGCAGAGGTTCCCGCAGGTCGCGGAGAATGAAACCTCGGGACGCCGAAGGTCCCGTTACGTATGGCACTCTGATCGTGCTGTCTGGTCAGCCATTCCGGATCTGTCGGAACTGGCGTAGCAGATCAACACGAACCGGTCGGTGGTGAATCACCGCTACCCGACGCCGTTAGGCTCGGTTGTCACCAGGCGATTGAGGACTGGGTCCGAACACCGAGGTCAGGATCTGTTCACACCGTCGATGGGTAAGCGTCGGATCCGTATGGTCCTCTCGGCGAGCACGACCACTGCGCCGACGGTGGGGTCGCCGACGACCTGGTCGAGGTTGTCCAGGATCAGCCGTGCCTGCTCAGTCGCCCGGCGGTTCGCTGCTCCGATGTCAACAGCACCGATGGCCCACCGGCGCGACTCCGGGCGCGGATGGCACCGAAATCAGTGTCCGTACTGACCAGCACACGCCCGTGGGCGTTCACCGCGTCCAGCACGTCAGGATCGCGCTGGTCAGAGCCAGATCCCGGACATACCTGGATGACGTTGCGATGCGCCTGGCTCACGCAGCGTCGCAAGAAAGCATGGGCAAAAGATCATGATCAGTCTTGATCGTCGGCGACTCGTGACCTGGGGAAATATCGTGCCCCGGCCAGATTCGAACTGGCGACACCCGCTTTTCGTAGCAGTTGCTCGTGGTAGTACGAGTGCGGTGTTCATCTGCGCCTGAGTGTGGTCATAGCAGCATCATTCGGCAAACCTCAGAAGGTCAAGTCCGGTGGCGTGGTGTACGAGGAGCGATCCTTCGTTGTTGTTGTTCAGGTCGTGATGGCCGTGATGGTGCTCGGCTCAGTGGTCACCTCCTGGCTGGTGCCGATGGTTTGTGACCTGGCGAGGACGTCGAGTCCGAGGTGGCGGCGGCCTTCGGCCCATTCGTGGTGCTGCTCGGCGAGCATGGCTCCGACGAGCCGGATGATGCTGGCTCGGCCGGGGAAGATCCCGACCACGTCGGTGCGGCGGTGGATCTCCTTGTTGAGTTGCTCATTGGGGTGGTTCGACCAGATCTGACGCCAGATCTGTTAGGGAAGTCGATGAAAGGGCGAGGATGTCGGGGCGGGCCTGTTTGAGATGCTCGGCGACGTTGGGGAGCCTGTCAGCCAGGGCGTGGACGACCCGGTCGAATTGGGCGTGGACCGACTCGGTGTCGGGCTGGTCGCAGATCGAGTGCAGCAACACCTGGACCCGGCCCCACGAGTCTTCGGGGTCGTGCTCATCAGGTTCACCGCGTAGTGGGCGCGACACTGCTGCCAGGCCGCGCCGGGCAGGGTCGCCGCGATCGCGCTGGTCAGCCCGCGGTAGGCGTCGCTGGTGACGAGCTTTACCCGGACAGGCCGCGGGCGGTCAGGTCGCGGAAGAACGCCAGCCAGCCGGCGCCGTCCTCGCCGGTGGTGACCTGGACGCCGAGGATCGGGCGGTGCCCGTCGGCGTCGACGCCGGTCGCGATCAAGGCGTGCACCGGCACTACCCGACCGCCCTCGCGGACCTTGCGAACCAGCGTGTCGGCGGCCAGGAAGGTGAACGGGCCAGCGTCCTCGAGCCGGCGGGTGCGGAACTGCTCCACGTGGGCATCGAGTTCCTTGGCCATCTCGCAGACCTGGGACTTCGACAAGGTGGTGACTCCCAGCGACTGGACCAGTTCGTCCATCCGTCGTGTCGAGACTCCGAGCAGGTAGCAGGTCGCCACCACGCTGGTCAGCGCCCGCTCGGCCCGCTTGCGGCGCTCGAGCAGCGACTCGGGGAAGTAGGAGCCGGTGCGCAGCTTGGGGACCGCGACATCGATGGTGCCGGCACGGGTGTCGAAGTCGCGGTGCCGGTAGCCGTTACGGGAGTTCGTCCGTGAGTGCGAGCGGGTGCCGCACACCGCGTCTGCCTGGGCCGAAAGCAACGTGTTGATGAAGGTCTGCAGCAACTCGTCACGCCGGCGTCACGGGCGATCGGACGGTGGTCGGCCGGCTGACGACATCGCTCGAGCGGCCTCGCTAGCCGCGGGCCGGAGGGGCGCGCCGCTGCCGGCGGGTCTGCTCGACCGCCAAGATCAGCAGCATCTTCACCAGAGCAGGCTTGAGCGGCTTCGGCAGCACGGCGTTGGCGCCGAGATCGATGACACGGGAGATGGTTGCCGGTTCGCCATGAGCGGGCATGACGAGCAGCGGAACCTCATCGAACTCCCGACGTTGCCGGATCGTGGACAGCAGGGCGAACCCACTGGCGTCGCGCTCACCCAGGCCCAGCACCACCACATCGATCGGTTCGCACTCGAGTGCGTCAAGTGCTTCACCGGCCGACGATGTAGTCAGCGCATGCCGATCCCGGTCCTCGATGATCTGGGTCAAAGCCCGCGAATCGTCGTGATCCGGGTCCACCACCAGCACCAACTCAAAGGGTGGCGTCGATTCGCCACCAGTGGCATAGGCCGCCAGTCGATGAGGCTTGTGCGCACCCGTCTGATTAATCATGAATGACCCTTGCGTTGTTGTCGAAATGGATGTGCCAGCACCTGACCCGGTTAATCGGGTGCCTCCGAAAATCTTCCTCTGCGAATCTCCGCATGAACAGTCCTCGTATCGGTCGCATCTAGTGAGTAGTGGAGTAGAGCCAGCCGAGCAATGTTAGATCGTCAGAATCGGGGGCGATGAGAGTCGTTCGGTCGGCAACGCTGGCGTACAAGCAACTGTCGTATGCGGCGTTGTGATCCAAACCGAGCGTGTGCCCTTGCTCATGACAGATGTTCTGGCGATATCCAGCTGAATTCTTGTAGTAGTTGACGGAGCGGCCCTGACAGACACCCGTTCCGTTGTAGTCGTTGAGTCTGATGTCAACGCTGTTGTCGATAAAGTTCCCGTAGCGGTCGTAGCTCCAGGTCGTCATTCCCTGCCAGCAGCTGTTTCCGTAGTTTGCGTCCCACACATTGACGCAGTGCGCGCCCGCTGGACATCCCACACGTGTGTAGTGGAGTTGGATGTTGCGAGCACTGTTCCACGCCAGCGTGGATTGCTGGACGGGCCATACGCCCCCGGTGTGATCGACGTAGTAGACCTGCGGCTGAGCGTGTCCGGCGTTCGTCCAATGCAGCATGGGACACAAGGTCTTCGCCGTTCCCAGATAGGCGTACGAGCACTGGCCGTAGGCCGCAGGAGCCACGTTCGTCGATCCGTCGTCGATGTCGTGATGGTCGACGCCGAGGTGCGCCGCGAGCAGGTCGGCGCTGATCCCGGCGGCAGGAGTGTATTCCACCACTCGGGTCGCGTCGCCGGACGGCTTGACGATCGTCAACACTGTGTCGCTGGTGACGATCCCTCCGTCGCGGGCGGGCGCGAGTGCCTGCGTGGCGCTGGAATTCTCCGCCGCCTGCGCGCCGGAGCGATGTGGGTTGCCGTCCACGGACTGGGTTGACGGTCGGATCTGCGCGAGAGCGCACATTGTCAGGGCAAGACCAACAGCTACCACGCGCACCAGTCGGTACCATTCACGCCTCATGTGACGTCCTTGCTATTTGCGGTGACTGAGCTGGGTCAGCGGGCGGCCACCGTGGTGTTTTCGGTTCAGGCGTGAGGTGATGCCACGCGGTTGTGAACCGCAGTGATGTGCGTGTACACAACGACGTTCCCTGGTTGATCGCCCGGGCGCAGGGTTCCGCCCACGGTGACGATTCTCAGGGCTGGACTGCTGGACGCCGCGTACACCTGGTCGGCGGGAAACGTGCCATGCGGATACTTCGTGATCCCGTCGACCGTGAATACCACTGCTGCGCCGTCCTTGCGGTAGACGGTGACGTCCTGACCGACCTTGAGTCCGGACAAATCCGCAAGGACTCCCGATTGCCGACCGTCCTTGATGTACCCGGCGATGATGGACGTTCCCTTCTCGCCCGGTGTCGGCGAACCGTCGTACCAGCCGATCTGACCAGCGCTAGCCGGTAGCTGCATCGTCTTGTTGTCGTCCTGCAGGCCGAGGACCGTGAGCCGGCTGTCGACTCCGATCGACGGGATGCGCAGGCGCTGTGGAGCGGACCGGCCAAGCCCGTCGCGTAACGGGTCGCCGACCTGAGCCGATCCGCTGTCCGATGGTGACGCCCCCGACGTCGGCGGAGACGAGGCTCTTGTCGCGATGGCGGTGCCTACCCCCGCCAGTCCGAAGACCGCGATCGCGGCGGCCATCGAGGCCACAAAGACCCGGTGGCCGCCGCGGTTGTTGCTCTTCTTTCTGGCGGCTGTCAACACGAGGCACCGCCGCGGCGATACCTGCGCGCCAGTTCCACCATCGCCCCTGCGGCGAGCAGGCTGAGCAATCCGAGTACCAGCATCAGCGTGTTGGTCCTCGGCGCGGTTGATCCACCGCCCGCGCTCACGGCGCCGGACGGGTACTGCGATACCTGCTGACCGTTACCGGGCAAACCGCCGCTCCAGTCGGAATTCCCGTCAGCGCCGGACTGTGCCCCGCCAGCAGCAACGCCGGTGAAGAAGACATGAACGGTCTTGGTCACCGGGTCACCGGATGGTGACAGTCCTCCCGCCGTCGCCGACAGGTCAACCGGCCCATACCCAGCGGTACCACTGAGCGAGCATTGCGTCGACTCGCCGGGAGCGAGCGAACTGCTCGTGCACTGCATCGGTCCGGCGGGGGTGGAGCCGGCCACTCCGGTCAGGGTGCTGCCGCCGCTGTTGGTGACCACGATGGTGATCTCCACCTGACCTCCCGCGACGATGTCCGGCCCGGGGGACTGGTCGGCGCGTTGGCCGTTGACCTCCGGGTCGGAAACCACTAGCCCGGCCGGTTCCTCCGGACCGCCTGATCCGGTCTGCTGACCGGACGCCGACTTGCCCTCGTAGTAGAAGGTCACGGCATCTGTCACCGTGTTCCCCTTCGGATCCGATGCGGCAACCTGAACGGCCATGTCCTGGATACCTGGGCGTGCCACACCCGGGACGGTGCAACGGGTTGATTTCCCGGGCTTCAATGACTCTTGGTGACACGTGAGGGTGCCCAGTGGACTTCCCGCCATCAGATCCGTCACCGTTGTCGATCCGGAGTTTCGCACCGTGATCGTGACCGTGTACCGATTGTCGACCTGGACTCCCGGTCCCGGTGCCGATGCGGCCGGCTGATCATTCACCGTCGGGTGAGAGGCCGTAATGGCGCCGCTCTGGGTGCCGGGCTGACCGGAGTAGTTCACCACGGTGCTCCCGGTGACAATGTCACCCTTGGGACTCTGGCCGACGGCTTGGACCGCTAGACTCTGCCGACCTGGCATGGCCTGATCGGTTGAGGTACAGGTGGTAGAAGCACCCCTCGCTAGCTTCGACTTGCTGCACGTCAAGTCACCCAGTGCGCCGCCGACCTGCAAATCGTCCACGGACTGATCGCCGGTGTTGCGAATCGTGATCTGCACGTCGACTGGCTGCCCTGTGTGCACCTGGGGTCCAGGAGGACTGCCGGCCGGCACCCCGTTCACCATCGGGTTGGCCACGGCTATGCCACTGTGACCTCCCGTACCCACGTTCCCGGTCGGGGTGGTGTCGGTGACTTGGTAGTGGCCGGTGGTCTTCGCGGTGGTGGTGTCGCCGTCCGGGCCGGTGGCCGTGATGGTGATCTGCAGCTGGTAGGTGCCGGGCTGGCCGGTGTCCTGGGTCAGGGTGCAGGTGGTGGAGTCGCCGGCGTCCAGGGTGTCCTGGTCGCAGGTCAGATCGCCCGTGTTGGTCAGGTCGACCGGCACGGCGCCGGTGTTGTCGACGGTGATCTGCACGGTGACTGGCTGCCCGGTGGGCACCTGGGGTCCAGGTGTGTCACCGGCGGGCTGGTCGTTGATCGTGACTCCGGTGATGGTCACGTCCACGTTCCCGGTCGGGGTGGTGTCGGTGACTTGGTAGTGGCCGGTGGTCTTCGC
>CALANS010000053.1 GCA_937926105.1 uncultured Actinomycetes bacterium
CGTGATCGGTGCTGCGCTCCTGGTCGCCGGCGCGCTGTACCTGGAATACTGCTGTCGCGCGCCCGATAGCGGCTCCGGCACCGGGGCCTGACGAGACACGCCGCCTGCCCATTCGCTCTCCGTTGTCGGCCGGGGCGCCCGCGATTGAGGGGCTCGAATCACCGGGCCGGCCCACGGCACCTGCTAGGTCACTGACGGGCTGCGGTTCGTCGTCGGTGTCACCGGCATCGCCGCGATAAACCGCGCAGTGATCGAAGCGGGATGGGTGATGGATGTCCCCACGATCACGCAGTGTGCCCCTAGCTTGATCGCGCGTGCTGCCTCTTCGGGCCAGCGGAACCGCCCCTCCGCCGCGATAGGGACCGTGAGGCGCTCCGCCATGCTCTCCACGAGCTCCAGATCCGGGCCGTCCGTCTTCGCCCGCGCCGGCGTGTAGCCTGCCAGTGTGGTGCCGACCAGATCAGCACCCGCCTCTTGTGCCGCGATGCCGTCTTCCAGGCAGCTGGTGTCCGCCATCACCAGAGCGCGTGTCCGCTCGTGGATGCCCTTGATCACCTCGGCCAGTGACAGGCCGTCGGGCCGCGCTCGTCGCGTGCCATCGACGGCGACGATGTCCGCTCCAGCCGCCGCCACGTCCAGCGCATCCTGCAGGGTGGGGGTGATGAACACGTCGTCTCCCGGCACCTTGACGAGTCCGATCAGCGGCAGCGAGACGGCCTGGTTGATGGCTCGGATCGACTCCAGACCCTGCGCCCTGATGCCGGCGGCGCCGCCCGAAGCCACCGATTGCGCCATGGCCAACATGGCCGCCGTCGTGTTGAGCGGCTCCGAGCCGTACGCCTGGCAGGAGACGACGAGACGCCCACGGAGGTCATCGATCAGCATGGCTGCGCGCCCTGCCGTGCGGCGTACGCGGCACCGATCACACCCGCGGCGTCCGTCACGCCGCCCGCCACGATCGGCGTCTGCGCCAACGCGGGCAACACCGTCTCCGCGAATCCACCGCGCACACTGTCCCACCAGATCTGCGGTGATCCGGCCAACCCTCCGGTGACGACCACCACGGACGGGTTCAACGTGTTCACCAGCCCGCCCACACTCACACCCAACGCGAAGCCTGCGCTGGTCACGACCTCGCGGGCGCGATCGTCGACCGACACCAGCCGCACGATCTCGGCCGCGGCGAGCGGCCTGTCGAGAACGGCCGCTGCCTGGTAGTTCCTGGCCATCGCGGCGCCGGAGGCGATCGCCTCGACATGCCCCGTCCGGCCGCAGCTGCACACCATTCCGGCCGCCTGCGGCACCGACACATGGCCGATGTGGCCCGCCGCGCCGCTCTCACCGGTCATCAGGTGCCCGTCAACGACTATCGCGCCGCCGATACCGGTGCCCGCCGCCACCACGAGAACCGAGCGCCGTCCGCGTCCGGCACCGAAATGCGCCTCGCCGAGCCCGTGTGCGTGCACGTCGTTGATCACCGTGACCGGAACGCCCAACGATTCACTCAGCGGTGCGGCAAGATCCGCACCTCGCCAGCCGGGCAGCACGTCCGTCGCCGAACTGACGATCTGGGTGAGAGGATCGACTACGCCAGCCGTCCCCACGCCGACGGCGTCGATTGCAGTGTCCCGACGCACCTCCTGGGCCAGCCGCAGCACGCCTGCGACGATCGCCGGCTGGCCGCCCTCGATCGGCGTCGCCGCGGAGGTCAGCCCGGTGACTTCACCGTCGGCGTCCACCAGTCCCGCCGCGATCTTCGTGCCGCCGATATCCAGACCGAGCACCGTCCCGCTCATCGCTCACCGGACTCGCGCTCGACGGTCGTCATGAAGCTATATCGATCGGCGCGATAATACGTCCGCGCGTATTCGATGATGCGGCCGCGCCTGGTGGAACTCACGCGCGTCACGACTAGCGCGGCCGAGCCCTCGGGCACATCAAGCAGGCCCGCGGTCTCGTCGTCTAGGACGGTCGCGGTGATCTCCTGCTCGGAGCGGAATGCCTCATTCCCGGACTCCGCCAGCTGGTCATAGAGCGATTCAGCGAGCCTGACGCCCTCGAGCGGTAGCACTTCCGCCGGGAAGTAGACATTCTCCAGGGCCATCGGATCTTCGTCCGCCAGTCGGAGTCGCCGTACGTGCGTGCACGCCGCGCCGGTTTCCACCGCCAGCCGGTGCGCGATCATGCCCGTTGCCGCGACCCGTTGCGCACAGATCACCCGTGACGATGGGCGCAGTCCCCGCGCGACCATGTCCTCGGTGAACGATGTCAGCGCCGCCGACTTCGTGAGCACTTCCTTCGATCCCACGTAGGTGCCCGAACCCTGGATGTTGTAGACGCGACCTTGCGACACCAACGTGGCGATGGCTGCGCGGACCGTCATGCGGCTGACGCCGAACCGGTCCGCCAGTTCTCGTTCGGAGGGGAGTATGTCGTTGGGCAGCAGGTTGTCGAGCATGTCATGGCGGATCGCGTCAGCGATGCGCTCGTACTTGAAACCTGACGTAGGCCGTTGCCCGTCACGCCCCATAGTCGCTCCTGGTTCATGTCGATGAGCGACACGTGTCGCTCGGCACGCCTGCTCATCCGCTTTCGGTCCGTGCCTGCTCCGACCTTTCGGCAGTCGCTGGTACAGACCACAAGGACTCACTACCAACCGCACGCGCGCTCGAATTGTCTATGAATAAGCTCATTTCAGGGACGCTCGGCAGGCTTACGCTAACACATCGGGTGAACCGCTGTTTAGCCCTGTGTATAACGATTTGATTACTGGTCTAGACCCGTACAGTTCGACGCCGTATGGTCACCTCACGCACGGCGCGAACCTCATATCGCGACGCGCACCTCGACGAGCATGGGAGAAACGTGGAACCGAAAGATCTTCAACAGCAGTTCAAAGGGATCACCGCCATTGCCCTGACCCCGTTCGACGCCGATCAGGAAGTCGACATCGCCGGCGTGAAGCGGCACCTGCGCTTCTTCGTCGACAACGGCATCTCTCGCGACAACGGCGTCGTCGTCGTCACGGGATCGACCGGAGAGTGCGGCGCCCTCTCCGCGGCCGAGCGGGTCGCAGTGTGGGACGCGGCGCTGGAGGAGGTCGGCGATGAACTGCCCGTCATCGCCGGCATCAACCACAGCAACCTGCGTGAAGTCATCGAGATGGCACACTTTGCGGAGCGCGCCGGGGTCGCCGGACTCATGGCGGTCTCACCGTATTACTACCCGCCGCGGACGGATATCGTCATCGACTTCTACACCAAGCTGTCGGAGTCGACGAGCCTCGGCATCATGTTGTACAACAATCTGGAAGTCACCCACTTCGACATCCCGGTCGACGCGCTGGGCACCATTAGCGAACTGCCGAACATCGTCGCGCTGAAGGAATGCACGCCCGCCTTCGCCAAGATGGAGCAGTCGGCGCGCTACCTGGCCGACAACCTAACCGTCGTCAACGGACATGGCGAGTTCCTGGAGCCCATGGCCGCTGTCATCGGCACCTCGGGATTCATCTCCAGCACCGCGAACTTCGCGCCGAGAAGCGCGGTTCGTATCTGGAACGCGCGCAACGTCGGCGACTACGCGACCGCGAAACAGGAGCGCGACAATCTGACCCCCTACCTCGACCTCGCTGGCCGGCTGGGCGCCGCCGGCGGCGAACCCAAGGTGCTTGCGTTGCTCAAGTACCTCGCGGGCCAGGTCGGATCGCCCGTCGGGCCGGGCCGCAACCCGCTCCTCCCGCTGAGCGCCGAGGAACGGCGCGCGGCGGACACCGCGCTCTCGGCGATCTCGTTCACCTGATTCGGACATTGCATCACCTCCCACCAAAACAAGGGGCTCTTCATGAAACGACAACTCGCCGCTACCGTCGCCCTCGGCGTCGCGGCTGCATTGACGATCGCTGCCTGCGCGTCTTCGCCGGACTCGTCCACCACCGGCGGAGACAGCGCCGGTACAGCAAGCGGCGGCGCATCAGAGCCGGCGGCAACCACCACACTCAACGTGGCCTACTGGCCCGGGCCGGAACTCAAAGCCATGCAGGCGGTAGTCGCCGACTACAACGACGGCCAGGGTAAGACGGACAATGTCGCGGTGAAGCTCACGACCTTCAGCACAGATGACATGTTCAACAAGGAACTCGTCGAGATGACGACGAACTCTTCGACGCTCGACATGTACTACACCGCGAGCTATCTGCTCGGACAGCACATCCCCTATCTCGTGCCGTTCGATGGTATGGATTCCAGCGCGCTCTACCCGTCGGCCACCGACGGGTTCTCGAAGGAAGGGAAGCTCTACGCGGTCCCGCTCGATGCCTCCATGATCGGCACTATCTACCGCACTGATCTGATCGACGGGCTGATCTCGAATCAGGCCACGTGGCCGACCTTTGGCAAGATCAGCGAGGAGGTCACGGGCAAGAGCCTGACACCGAAAGACCCCGCCGACTGGTCATGGGACGACTTCATGGCCACGGCGGCCTACTTCACGAAGTCGTACAACCCAGATTCACCGACCGAATATGGCACCATCTTGCCGCTGAAGAACGGCGGATTCGCCGGGCTGCAGTGGTCCGGAACGCTCTATTCCATGGGCGGCTCGTGGACTACGCCGGACGGGGCGCCCAACTTCGACACCGCGGAAGCCCAGGGGGCGGTTGAGCTGTACGCGAAGGCGATCACCCTCGGTATCGCGTCACCGAACTCGTCGCAGGGCAATGCGACGGCGCTTAACGCCGCGATGACCAGCGGTTCCGTGGCGTTCGAGATGCAGTGGTACTCGAGCATGGCCGGATTCAATGACGCGCAAGAGGCTCCGACCACCGCAGGGAAGGTCAAATTCGTCCCGGTGCCTGGCCTGCACAAGGGTCACATGCATCTGCAGGGTGTCGGGATCAACGCCGCGAGCAAGAACATCGACGCCGCGAAGAAATTCGTTGCCTACCTGCTGACGCCACGCGCGCTCGACCTGTATGGCAACAGCGGCGGTATCCCGCCGGCCGATAGCTTCCTGTCTAACTCCAGCACCCTCGGCGATCTCGCGACGCTGGTCAAGGACAACACGGTCACCGAGCCGTCCATCGGCAGCGTCGACGCCCTCACCGTCGCCACCGAGGTCAGCGACAAGCTGTCCGGCGCATGGCTGGGGAGCAGTGACGCGAAGGCCGCCCTGGACGCACTCCAGTCGTCTCTCGTGGCGAAGGCCGGCTCGTAAGTGAGCAGCACCGCCGAGAGCAAGAGGGGGACGGCTGCGACGAGCTACCTGTTCGTCGCACCGCTCCTGCTCGCCCTCGTTGCGTTCGTCGCGGCACCGATTGTCATCGGTGCCGCGACGGCGTTCGAGTCGTACCGACTCGCGGACCCGGTCCGCGTCTTCGCGGGATGGAAAAACTTCGCCGCCATCTTCACCGATCCCAACTTCGTCAGCGCAATTCGGTTCAGCATCGTCTTCGCGGTCGGCTGTCTCGTCGGCGAGATGGTGTTGGGCATCGCGCTGGCGTTGCTCTTTGAGCGGCACTTCAGGGGCCATCGGGTGCTCTTCACGATCACACTCTTCCCGATCATCGTGGCACCCGCCTTCATCGCGACACTGTGGCAGCTCAGTCTCAACAGCGACTCGGGCATCTTTGGCGCTCTCGTCGCTCGTCTCGGGATCAGCAGCAACCTGCTCGGCCCGTCGACCGTGGTTCCGACGCTCATCATGATCGACACGCTGCACTGGGCGCCGTTCGTCATGATCATGGTGTACGCCGGACTGAAGTCGGTTCCTGCGGAACTCCACGAGGCCGCAAAGATCGACGGTGCTGGCTACTGGCGCACCCGGTGCAACATCGTGGCACCGTATATCGCGCCGATCCTGGCCGTGACGATGTTCCTGCGCGTCGTCGACGGCCTCAAGACCTTCGACACGATCTATATCCTCACGGGCGGCGGCCCCGGCGTCTCCACGATGAACATCAACATCTATGCGTACAAGCAGGCATTCACGAACGGCAATTTCGGCACGTCCGCTGCTACGAGCCTGCTCTTCTCCGTGGCCCTGGTGGTGCTTGTGCCGTTCGTCACCAGAGTCCTCACTCCGCGGAAGGGGGGATCACGCTGAGGAAGCTCCACGCGTCCGCTGCCACGTCGCTGCGGGTCCTGACGCTCCTGGTGCTGGTCGTGGCCGTCAACATCCCGCTCATCATCGGGCTCGTCACGAGCCTCAAGACCAATGCCGACATCTCGCAGAACCCGCTGCGACTGCCGACGCATTTCACTCTGGACCATTACCTGCGACTGAACAGCAACCCGCAATTCGACTTCTGGAAATACATCACCAACAGCATCGCGCTGTCTACCGGTGCGATGATTCTGACGGCATTCCTCGGCGTTCCCGCGACCTACGGCATCGTTGTCTTGCGGATCGGCGGCTCGCGGCTGCTGGCTCTCGTGACATCACTGCGGGTGGTGCCTGCCATCATGATGATGCTGCCGTTCTTCATCATGTTCACCAAGGCGGGGCTCATCGACTCGATCTGGGCGCTGATCTTTGCCAACACGATCCTGCAGATTCCGCTGGTCGTGCTGATCTACGCCGCTGGAATGCGGTCCGTCCCCGACTCCATTCTCGATGCGGCCCGGATCGATGGAGCGGGGGAGCTGGGTGTTCTGCTTCGAATCGTTCTCCCCATCATCCGACCGTCCATCGCATCAGCCGCACTGCTGACGTTCGTCTTCGCCTGGTCGGAGTACCTCTTCGGCCTGGTCCTGACCACCGACAGCGCCGTACCGCTGACCGTCGGCGTCTCGAACTTCGTCACCAACACCGGCACGCAGTGGGGCGACCTGTCCGCCACGGTCATCGTGTCCATCATCCCGACGCTGCTTGTCGCGATCTTCGCCCAGAAACATCTCGTGGGCGGCCTCACTGCGGGTGCGATGTCTGGCGTCTAGATCTATCCGGTGCAGCACAGGCGCGGGACACCGGATCCCGGGAGGGGCGGCATCATGTTGGCAGCACAGATATGCGGTCGAGGACAGGTGACAGAAACGCGGGCGCGCACGCCGGTGCCGACCGCCGATGAGGTGCTGCTGCGGACCTTGTTCACGAGCATCTGCGGCAGCGATCTGCATGCGGTTTACGACAGCGACGAGTGGGGGCCTGGGAACCTGCCGCCGGCGGGCTTCCCGGGACATGCGTCGGTGGGGATTGTCGTGGAGAGCGGTGTGCCCGGGATTGACGTGGGTATGAAGATGCTTATCTTGGTGTCCGATCTCAAGTCGCGCAGCCTGGCCGAATACCAGGTGGCCGGGCCGAGCGCGCTCTTGGCGTTGCCGGACGCCTCCTCGGTGTCGCTGGTTGACTTCGTCGTCGCGCAACAGCTCGGCACCGTCATCTATGCGCTCAAGCGCTTCGGCTACCACCGTCGAGCGGGACAATCGGCGGTCGTCATGGGCGCCGGCGCGGCCGGACTGCATTTCATTCGCCTGCTGAGACGCTACGGATTCGAAAGCGTTATCGCGGTGGAGCCGGTCTCGGAGCGCCGTGACATGGCGCGACGCTGGGGAGCCGACAGGGTCTTCTCCGGCGAGGAGAACGACCTCGTCGGGGAGTTGATGCGCACCACCGGCGGATCTGGTTTCGAATTGTCGATCGATGCGAGCGGTCGCGATGACGCGCGCAACCTTCTGATGCACCTGACTCGGCAGCGGGGCACCGTCGGGTTCTTTGGTCTGCCGGAGAACGATTCTGGGACGGTGCTCCCGATGAATGACGTATTCCGGCGGGAGCCGTGCATCATGATGGCCGTAGGTGCGCAGCAGGAGCGGGGATTGGTGTCGTTCCGTCAAGCGATCCAGCTGATCGAATCGGGACAGTATCCCGCCGGTGAGTTGCTGACGCACCGTTTCGCCTTGGCGGATATTGCTCTCGCCATGGATTCCGCGCGCGGTAAGACCGGCGGCCTGCTGAAAGCCGTGATCGATTTTGCCCTGAGGCACCGGGAAAGCCCAGATACAAGGGAAGGCTGACGACGCACCCTACGAAGCGACTCCCGATCGGTATCGCCGACGCCCCGTCGGGCACGAGCGGGCTGCATCGCTTTATCGCCGCCGGCCACGGGGCATACTCATCAACCGTTACCTGAGCGGAACCCCGGAGGGGTCGCGGGCTTCGAAACAGGGATCGCTCCATCCGAACCGTTTGACCGGTGACGCGCCCGTCGCCATCCAGGCGCTGAACGGTATCGCCGCCGACCGTGAGTAGAGCCTGGCGCAGATGGCGCCAGCCTGAGCACTGCGTGACCGGCGGATCACCCCGGTGCTTAGTGGGAGCGTCGGCGGCGGGCTCGGCTTCACCGATGACGAACGGCCGCTATCGGCCGACGCGCCGCGAACATACGCAATCGGCCGGCCGACGTCGTCCAGGATGAGGCTCGCCGCTGCGTCCGCTGAACCCGCTGCACCGGCGGCTGACGAGACACGCCGCCTGCCCGATGGGCGGGGCCGGGCCCGGTAGGCTGCCGGTATGGATGAGTCCGGCGCTGCGCGTTCGCGTGGGACGACTCCTACGGCGTTGCGCGTACTCCTCGTGATCGGTTTTGCCATCGCCGTGGGAGCGACGGCGCTGGTAGTGCTGGCGGACGACGTGCGCATGCTGCGGCTCGCCGCGGTGCTCGCACTGTGGGCCGCGCTCATCGCCGCGTTCGCCGTCACCCGCTCGCGCCGTGATGCCAAGTCCGCTTCGATGCGCGAGAGCGAAGCGCACCTGGCCTAC
>CALANS010000054.1 GCA_937926105.1 uncultured Actinomycetes bacterium
GTCAGGTGGGCTGGCGCCGCCGCAACGAGCGTGCGCAACTTGTCCCGCACCCCGTGGGCGGGCCGTGAGCCGTCCGGGTAGCTGGTCGGACTCGGGGATCACTCGACGAGCCCTGGCCCCGTCCACCGGACTCTCAGGCGCCGGCGCGGATTCGTGCGATGGCGGGCAGCCTGTCTCCGTCGGGCGGAGCTGGAATCCGCGGTATCGGGTCACGCGGTTGACGTCGACACCGAGGAACCGGTCGCCGAGGCGGACGGTTATCGCGTCGTCGATCCGGCCCAATCCGGGGTCGACCCGTCCGGCGGTGGGCTTCGGCGGGGCGTGCGCGCGCTGGTAGGTCCCTGGCCAGGCGTAGTACGCGGCTCCAAGATCATTAGGCTGTGGTTGCGTCCGGTCGGGCATGCCCCCCTGCAAAGCGGGCGGTGTCCAAGGCCCCCCGCGCGCCCGACCGGACGTGCTCGTCTGAGCAGCGCGGGCACGCACCGACGGGCGGCCCGTCAACCCGGTAGGCGAGCGCCGGCTACGCGGCGCCCTGTCAGGGCGTAGCCCTACGCTGAATGTGAGGGTCGAGCCGCACGACGACGCGAGGACCGACCCGATGCCCGACCGCTGCATCGAATGCCTCTACTGGCCCGCAGCCGTCCGCACCGCCGAACACGTGGCGACCCTGATCCCGGCTCGGGCGTACTGGGCCTCCTGCGTCCACTGCGGCGCCACCATCGACCTCGCTGCCTCCGTCCGGGTGCGCGTCACGCAGCAGGGCGGGTCCGGCTGGACGCCCGCACGACAGGGCGTCGCAGGGTCCTCGACGGGTTCAACGGTGACGCAGGGCTGACTCGACGTCGGCCCGGTCCGACCGGAGCTGCTGGACGTCCTTGCGGGCGGTCCACGGGCGTAGGTCGGTGACCAGGGGTGGGGCGCTGCGGAGCAGAACCAGGGCGGTGCCGAAGGGCAGGGTGCGGATCGCCTCGGGCGGCATGACGGGTACGCGCCGGGTAGAGCGTTGGAGGGAGCGGGATCCGTAGTCGCCGACCGAGATGGTGTCGGTGTGCTCGTCACGCTCGCCGACCAGTGCGGACAGGTCTTGCAGGTCGCGAGCCGACGAGCCGCCACCAAGGATGATCTTGACGATGGAGGCATCCCAGATGGCGCCGGCCGCGTGGTCACCCCAAGTGTCGCGGGCCTGCGACAGTGACTGGAGCACCGGCATCGTGGTGACCCCGGTGCCGCCTCCTTCGGCCATGAGTACCGGCAGTGACGGCAGCGGTGACAGGTTGCCGATCTCATCGAGCGCCATGAGCAGGGGCGGGTCGAGTCGGGCCCCGGGTGAGGCGGCTGCGAGGTGTCGGGCGGTCTCGACGAGGTCCTCGATGAATGCGGCGACCAGTGACCAGGAGGCTCCCGCTCCGGTGCCGGTAGCCAGGAGGTACAGGGTGCCGTTGTTGGTGAGGAACTGGCCCGGGTCGAAGTGCTCGCCCGGTCGCGGGGACACGGCGTGGAGGACGCGCGGGTCGGCTAGGCACGACAGCGCCAGGGAGACACCCATCCAAATCGAGTCGCGGGTGCGCGGGTCGGAGTGGATCATCGACTCCAGTGAGTCGGCCCAGCCGGGTGCGGCGATCGGGTTGCTGGCCAGGATCGCCACCGCGTCGGCTGCGGCAGGCGGCGACAGTGTCCAGGAGAACAGCTCGCCCGGGCTGCGGTTGTCCAGGGCTGCGGCGTGCAGCAGGGCTTGGAGTGCGGTTCGGGTCTTGCCTTCCCAGAAGCCGCCGGACTCCACCCCGCCGGTTGACAGGCCGGTGGCTGACGCGAGTCCAGTTGCGCGGATCATCGCGGTGAGTGGGTCTTCGCAGCCGCGCACGGGCGACCAGCGCAGGCCGGTCGGCGGGCTGCCGGCGAGGCGTTGCGGGTCGAAGACGGCCACTGGTCCGCGTCGCTGGCGTTCGGTGAGGGTCGCTGCGATGTTGTCCGGCCGGGTGGCCGTGGTGATGACCGCGCCGGGTGCGTCGAGGATCGCATTGATGACGATGTGTATGCCCTTACCGGAGCGGGGAGGGCCGAGCAGCAGGATCGAGTCCTCGACCGACGCCCACACGGTCTGTCCGCGGGCTCGGCCGAGCAGGTAGCCGATGTCTGCCGGCTGGGGGCGTGCGAGCGACGGTCGAAGCGTCCGGCCGCGTGCGAGCAGCGCCTTGGGTGAGGCGACAGCTCGTACGTCGCGGCCGGTGGCGACTCCTGCGAGTCGTCGCGGGTCGCGTGACGCCTGGTGGTTGATCGCGCCGATGCCCCACCAGAGTACCAACGCGCAGGCGACGATCGCCGTCACCATCAGGACCAGGACGAGCCAGTAGGCCCAAGCCGGCAGGTCCTCGGAGCCCAGCGCCGACGCAGGATCGCCCGGATGGGTCAGGACCCGCAGGCCTGCCTGCCAGCCGCCGGTCGGCTGCTCCGCACCCGTGAGCCAGGCGGCGACGCCTCCAGCCAGTCCTAGAAGGGCGGTGACCAGGGCGAGGGCCGCGAGGAGCATGAGCCCGACGTTGACCAGGTCGTCGTCGACTCCTCGGCCTCGAGTGTTCATGCTGCCCCTTCGCTCAGGGCCACGGTGCCCGAGGTCCGTCCGACCAGCAGGAGGCTGGGGTGGTCGGCGAGCACTGCCGGTGGCAGACGGAGCCGGGCGGTGCCGTCCTCCTCGGCGATCTGTCGGGCCACCACGACGCAGACGTCGACCTGCTCCCCGGGCGTGAAGCCGTCGCCCGAGATGCCGAACGCGGACGCGAGCGCCGTGCGTGTTGTCGGCGCGGCCTCGACCCGGGGGTGCTGTGTGGCTGGTCGGGGTGGCGTGATGATGTCGGTGAACCTGGAGCCGTCGGCTTCGTGGACGTCGACGCGGATCGGAGTGCCGAGGTCAGCGGCGATGTCGTCGAGCAAGCCTCTCAGGCCGTCGCGCTTCAAAACACCGTCGGCGGAGTACGCCTCCCGGTCGAGTAGGACGGACACGTCGCCGGTGCTGTCGACGGTGACCTCGACCAGCGGCATGACGACGGGGACGCGCAGCGTCGAATGGTTGTCACGCCGGTAGGCAGCCGCAGCGTTGATCATGCTCACAGCTGCAATACCTCCACCTGCCGTCGCGGTAGCGTCTCCACCGACGCAGCCCCAACCCCCGTTGCGGTCAGCGAATAGCGGTCCAGTCCGGGTGGGGTGCCGTCGCCGACCTGCACGGTGTCGAGCCGGTCGAGGATCGTCACGGCGGCGGCGCGCACCCGCTCGGCGGTCGACTGCACCACCTGTACGGGCAACGTGCCCGGCACGCGGCTGGCCCACGACGTCACGTACGGGACGGTGTACGACGAGGTGTCCAGTCCGTGCGCCGCGCCTACCATCAGCGCCACCGACTCCGCCTCCACTTCGGCGATGCCTCGGTGCATGGCCGCGTCGGCGTTGTCCGGCCCGTGGAGCATGACGTGGCCAAGCTCTTTTCTGCACCAGATCGGGTGGCTCATAGGGAGACTCCGTCGTCTTGTGGCGTTGGCAGCGGGCTGACGGATTCGCGCGCGGCTGCCCGTGCTGGCGAGTGTTCGAGGCCCGGCGGGTTGCCGTCGGGGACCTTGACGGTGTCGAGGCGGTCGAGGATGCCGAGCGCTGCGGTCCGGACTCGTGTGGCGGTGTTCTGCACGGCTTGCACGGGGTCTTGTCCGGGAACGCGGGATGCCCAGGTGGAGACGTAGGGGATCGTGTACTGGCTGCTATCCATGCCGTGGGCGGCGGTGATCATGAGCGCGACGGACTCGGCTTCGACCTCAGCGACTCCGCGGTGCATGGCGGCGTCGACGTGGTCGGGGTGGTGGAGGACGATGTGCCCGAGTTCGTGGGCGAGCGTGCGGGTCTGCGCTGCGTCGTCCAGGTCCATCCGGACGGAGACCTCGCGGGTCAGGTAGTCGGTGAGCCCGTTGGCTCCACCAATCGCGGCCGCGTTCGATACCAGTCGCAGCTCGAAGCCGTTCGCGGTGATCTGGTCGGCCAGGCCGTCCCACAACCCGGCGGCTGCCTGCCCGGTGAGAAGTTTCGGAGCGGGGAACTCGGCGATCGGTGGCCCTTGAGTCATCGAGATATCCCAGACGTAGGCGGGTTTGACGCCGACCATGCCGGAGCGGACGACCTCGCCGGCCGCGGGTTTCTCTCCCCGGCCGAGCCGGCGCCAGCTGCTGGAGTCGTCGGGATCCAAGGAAGCCATGCGCGCGGTGACCGGGGCGAAGATCTGGTAGCCCGCTTGTCCCTTCATCACGCTGCGCCCCAGGTCGCGCCACTGCTGGAACCCGGCCACGTAAGTCGGTGTCGGGTCGGGGACGCGACCTTCGGTATGTGCGATGGCCTGCTGCACCCAGATCAGCAGGGTGTTATTGAACGACCGAGCCCGGAACCGGGCGGCGAACTCCATCGCGCGGCGCCAGTCCTCGCCGGTGACCAGCGACTCGACGGCCGAGGTCAGCTTCTCCTGGAGGGCGTCGATCTTCGCGTTCCGGTCGGCAATCCTGCGCTCCAGGGGGCGGGTGTCGGTCCGCATCGGTCCTCCCAGCGGTCTTCTGCCGAAGGCAGGTGGTCTGCTGGGAAGGTGCGCAGGCTATGCCGGACGTGAGCGGTGACAACATGGCCGGTGAAGCCCTTCGATCACCGGTGCTCCTTGGCTCCGGACTGGTTCGCTCGGCGCCGGGTGGTGGGCATGCCGAGGTTGGTGGCGGTGCGCCGCATCTGGATGAGCTTCTGCTCGGCGGCGTCCAGGCTGACCTGGAGGCCGTCGACGTCGCCGAGCCAGCCGCGGTCGGTGGCTTCGGTGATCCGCTCGGTCAGGTTCGCGATGATCGCCTCCAGCCGCGACTGTTGGGCGGGGTCGGGCCGCAGCATCGGGCAGCGGATGCAGGCGTGCTCGTGCTGGCAGCCGGTGCCATAGGCACGGCCGCAGGTGCCGAGCTCGAGCTTGCGGGCGGCGAAGTGGCCGAGGAACTCGTCCCATTCGCTGTCGGTGGGTTCGCGGTACTCCTCGGAGGGTCGCAGCGCACGGCGCCTGGCGAGGAACGCCCGGTGGTGATCGATGACGTCATGGTCATAGATCGCCAGGTAGGTCTGGGTGGTGGCGATCGACTCGTGACCGAGGATCTTCGCGGTGATGTGCACCGGCAGCCCGGACGCGACGGCCTCGGTGGCGAAAATGCGCCTGAAGTCATGCGGGCTGAACCGCGCTGGGGTGCCGTCTGTGTTGGTGATCGTGGCGGCGGCGACCAGCTCGTTGAGGAGTTCGGTGACGCGCATGTGGGTGATGACGATGTCCCGGACACCCCAGCGCCGCTGGAACAGGAACGGCAGCGGTGGGCTGTGCAGCCGTTCGGCCTGGTCGTAGCGGATGACCAGCCCGATGCGTTCGTTGCCGGCACGCACGTGGCCGATGATCTCGGCGAACACCGAGGCGAGTTCGGGGCCGATGACCAGCAGGCGTTCCTTGTCGGTCTTGGACGGGGTGATCTGCAGCATCGGGATCACCTCCCCGGTGCTTGGCAAGGTGTAGGAGACGAAGGAACGGTGGGTGATCTCCAGCATCTCCTCGATCCGCACCCCGGTGTGCCGGAAGACCTCCACGCATGCCCACGCCCAAAACGCGCGGTCGGCCTCCAGAGTCAGGTTCCGCCGAGGACCGGTCCCGTCGGCGGCGGTGGCGTAGATGACGCCGGGTCGTCCGGTGCCGCCCAGTTCGGGGTCGGTGGCCAGGGCGGTGCGTCGCAGCGCCTGACCGGCCCCGGTGAACACCGTGCCGGGAGCCGCCTGCGTGGCGGCGGCCAACACCGCGTCCGTGGTGGCGCGCCTGGCGTCGGCGGCGTCGACGAGGCGGGGCAGCAGGGGCGCCAGCTCGCGGGTGCGTTGGTGTATCCGGGACTGGCGGTGCTTGGTCGCCTTGGTCATGCCGGCCAGGTCGCGGGAGTCCACCGGCGAGGGAGCGGCCCACGGCCCCCAGCGGGCGGGGTCTTCCAGCGCCCAGTGGGACAGGTCGGCGTAGAACGCCCGGACGGCCATCAGGATCGCGTAGGGGTCTTCGCGGCGCTGGCCGACCCGGTGGGTTCCATAGCGGACCTCGCCCAACCGCTGCTTCCAAGCCCGCGCGGTCGCATCGGACAGGTGCAGGGAGTCGATGCCGGGCTCGTGGAGTTCCAGGTCCCGCCAGAACAGCAAGACCAGCTTGGTGGCCAGCTGCCGGATCGTGGAGTAGTCCAGTCCCGGCTGGCGTTCGTGCAGATAGTCGACGAACAGGTCGCGGACCGGACCGCAGGCGAGACGATAGCCATCGACGATCTCCTCGATCGTCAGCTGCCCGCGGCGACTGGCGGCGTGGATCGTGGGCGGGGCGTCCTCGGGCAGGATGCCCTCCTCGCGCAGCAGCGTGTACCAGTGCGAGTGCAGGCGAGAGGAGTAGCCGGTCTGGGCCCGGTAGGCCTCCACGCAATCAGCCAACGTGATGTCGGCCAGCAGCCCGCCGTTGTGCATCAGCATTCGCGCCAGTTGGATCAGCGCGGCCCGGCGGTCGGTCGAGGCGAGCCGCGGGTTGGCCACGCAGCGGGCCTCCATCGCCGCGAACCCCAAGGGGTCCCGTAGCTGCCCGAAACGCGCGGCCATCTTGCTGGTCGACAGCGACGAATACAGCCAGTCGTAGCTGGGCCGGATCGTGTCCAGCAGGATCAGCCGGGCCGCCGCGCCGGTAACCAGTGTGCGTCTCTTGGCCGGGTCGGTCAGCGTCGTGGGGATCTCGACCAGGTCGGTCCACGCCTTCCCAGCCGAGTCGGCGTCGGCGCCGTGCCAGCGCTGCTGCCAGGACTCACCGGGAAAGCCCTGGAGCCATCCCAGCAGCACCCGGACACCGTCGACGCGATGGAGGAACTCCTTGCGTGAGGCACCCGATTCCAGCACCTCCACGGCGGCTAGGACTTCCTCCACGCTCCGCTGCGAGGACGTCCAGACCGTGGGCCGCGCGATCGCGGGCGTCGGCAGCGACGGCGTGAGAAAGGCCCGCTCGCCCACCCGATTACGAGACGGGCGTGCCCCCCGGGGCAGGAACGCCACCGCGTCGACATGCCCGGCCTCAACACCACCACACCCAGCGGCGCCGGCGTCGTCGGCGCCGGTGGCGTCGGTGGACATGGTGTCGGCGGACCCGGATCGCGCGGCATCGAGGGGCTCAGACATGCCCACCACCGCCGAACAGCACATCGAGCACCTCAGGCCGGTAGCCGCCACCACCTGGTGGCAGCAGCGGGACGGGGGGCTTCTCGCCCCGGGTGCGGTGGTGCTCCAGCACCTTCGCGACGACCTCCTCCGCGCGCGGCCGCAGGTAGAGCTCGGTGGTGGTCAGGTGTGCATGCCCGAGGACCCACTGCACGTCGCTGAGCGACAGACCGGGATCCTCGACCATCCGCTGAGCCGCGGTGTGGCGCAGGTCGTGCAGGGTCCAGGCGGTGCCCAGAGACTCGTTGGCTCGTTGCATCATCCGCCGGGCCGCCGCATACGTCAGCGGCCGAATCGGGCGGCGGCGGGTCAGCCACAACGCGGCCTCTCCTTCGGGGCGGGCAACCTGCTGCTCATAGAGCCGCAGCCACACGAACGCATCCGCCGAGGCCGGCAGCCACTGCAGCCGGCCCGACCCCTTGCGGTGCACCCCGATCCGCTGCTCGCCCGGATCGACCCGATCCACCGTGACACCGAGCAGCTCAGAGGCCCGGGCGCCGGTCGAGACGTAGAACGCCAGCAGCGCCCGGTCCCGGTCCGAGCCCAGCGCCGCGAACAGTTCGTCGAAGAGCCGGTCGGGCAGATGACGCGGTATCCGCTCGGGCATCTTCTGCCGCAGCGGCGCCCGTGGCCCCGGCGCATGCGAGTGCATCGGGTTGTGGTGCGCCTGCGACCTGCGGCCCGCCCGATGGGACGCCTCCGGGATCGGGTTGACCAGCAGCCCGTCGCCGGCGGTCATCCGGTCGGCGTAGAACATCTTGACCACCGCCAACGCGTGGTTGATCGTCGCCGGGGCATACCCCGCCGACCGGCCCGCCGGCCCGACCAGACGCATCCACAACACGAAGTCGCGCGCCTCGACCCGGCCCGCCCGCAGCCACGGCACCTCGACCGCCGCCAGGAACCGCCACCACCGCAACAGCGCCAGCCCGTAGGAGCGCAGCGAGCTGACGCTCGCACCCGAGGCCAGCATCGTGGCGAAGAACTCGCTCACCTCCGGCACCGGCTCGCCCGCCGCGTCCAACAGCACCGTGCCCGGAGAATGGCCCACACTGACCACACTGCCAAGCTCCGGGACCGTCAGCCTCGTCACATCACGCGCCCCGACGAACCGCTCGTCCCCGTCCATGCCTCGTGCCCCCTTTCCGTCGTCCTCCTGACGAACGGGAGCACACCCACACCAGCGATACGGGGACACCAGCCGGCACCGGCGAGTCGAGTCCGCAGCGCCCAGCCCGAAGGACTCAGTTCGGGCAGGTTGGTGCGGTCAATAGGTCGTGGGCGAGCGTCTTGACCTGTGCGGCGTCGTTCACGTCCATCCGCACCGACACCTCGCGGGTCAGGTAGTCCGTCAGTCCGTTGGCCCCACCAATCGCGGCAGCGGACGACACCAACCGCAGCTCGAACCCTTGCGCGACGATCTGCTCGGCGAGCCCGTCCCACAGTCCCTTCGGCGCTTGGCCGTGGAGCAGGGTCGGTCGCGGAATTTCGGGGA
>CALANS010000055.1 GCA_937926105.1 uncultured Actinomycetes bacterium
GCTGCATACCCACGTGACGATCGCCAACCGCGTGCAGGCCGCCTCCGATGGGCAGTGGCGCACCCTGGACTCCCGGTCGCTGTATGCCGCGTCGGTGGCGCACTCGGACACCTACGATCTGCTGCTCGCCGACAATCTCACCCGTGCTCTCGGTGTCGCGTGGGAGGTGCGGCTGCGCGGCCGGGCCCGCAACCCGCGCCGCGAGTTGGCCGCGATTCCAGACCACCTGATCATCGAGTTCTCGCAGCGCACCGCCGCGATCACCGCGGCCAAAGACGCCGCCATCGCGAAGTTCGTGGCAGATCACGGCCGACAGCCGACCGGCCCGGAGGCCGTGCGCATCCGCCAACAGGCCACCCTGGAAACACGGCAGCCCAAACACGTCTCGACCCTGGCCGAATACACCGACCAATGGACCCGCCGTGCCGACCTCATCCTCGGTACCGATGCGCGGGCCTGGGCCCGAACCGTCACGGCGACACACCCAGCAACACCAGGCCCGGCTATGGCCCGGCGCCCGGACACGACCCGGGGCAGCGCCAGATTGGTGACGGCTGGCGCGATCGACGAGCAGACCGTCGAAATCCTGGCTGCGGCCGCGCTGGATCAGGTCGAGGCGAAGCGCGCCACCTGGTCACGGTGGAACCTGGTTGCCGCAACCTGCCGGACCATCGGGTCAGCCGGCCGGCAATTCGCCACCGAATCCGACCTGCTCGAGGTGCGCCGCCAGGTCACGGCCGCCGCCATCCAACGCAGCGTCCTGCTCAACCCGGCCAGTACTCCCGCGGCCGTCGCGGAGATCGACGTCACGACGGGCCGATCGATCTATGACGCGCCCGAAGTGTTCACGTCCCTGGAAGTCCTGGCCGCCGAGGACGCCCTACTCCAGGCCACCGATACCGTCACCGCGCCAACCGTTTCCGCCGACGTCATCGATGATGTTGCCGCTGCTCCCCTGCCCGGCCGCGACCACCGGCTCGCACCGGACCAAGCATCAGCGGTACGAGCGATCTGTGCATCTGGTCGGGCCTGTGACGTGCTGGTCGGCCCGGCTGGTACCGGCAAGACCACCACCATGGCCGGGCTGCGGGCCGCTTGGGAAGCCGAGCACGGCCCCGGCTCGGTGCTTGGCCTGGCCACCTCCGCAGTCGCGGCCGAGGTGCTCGGCACCGAGATCGACATCGCAGCCGAGAACACCGCGCAGTGGCTCGCCCAGCAACAATTCCAACCCGGTCGAGCCCAGCGCGTCGCCAGTCTCGAAGCCCGCCGCGCCGACGCGACCGCGGCCGGAAAACCGGTGACAGGCATCGACCAAGCGATCGCGCAAGCACGCTCCCGCTACGACCGGTGGGCACTGCACCCCGGCCAGCTCTTGGTGGTCGACGAGGCCGGCATGGCAGACCTGTCCACTATGAACGCCCTCGCCGCACAAGCCCGCACGGCAGGGGCGAAGCTGTTGCTCGTCGGTGACCACGCGCAACTGCCCGCGATCGGCGCCGGCGGCACCTTCCAGCTCCTGGCCGAACATCACGCCGATACGCCGCAGCTCACCGATATCCGCCGCTTCACGAACCTCGACGGGCAGCTTCGCCGATGGGAGGCCGACGCGTCCCTGGGGCTCCGCCGCGGCGACCCGGCAGCGCTAAACGCCTACCAGGCGCACGGCCGGTTTACGGACGGTGACGCGGACGCGATGATCCACGCCGCACACCAAGCCTGGAAGGCAGACCACACGCGAGGCCTGACCAGTCTTCTGATCGCGGCCGACAACGACACCGTCCAAGCCCTCAACCTCACCGTGCGGGCCGACCTCATCGAAGCCGGCCACGTTCACGCCGAGGGTGTGGCGCTGCACGACGGCACCGTCGCCGGTATCGGCGACCGCATCATCACCCGCCGAGTCGACCGACGACTCTCGGACGGCACCAACCCGGGCGGAGGCGTCGACGAGCGCGGCCGACTCGCCGCGGGCTTCATCAAGAACGGCACCATCCTCACCATCACCGACGTGCGCCGAGACGGGGCGATCGAAGCCCAAGCAAGCGGCGGCCGGCCCGTCGCCCTTCCCGCCGACTACGTGCCGGAGCACGTCGAGCTCGGCTACGCCGTCACCGCGCACCGCTGCCAAGGCGTCACCGTCGACACCACCCACACCATCGCCAGCAGCCGCATGACCCGCGAAGCGTTCTACGTCGCCATGACCCGCGGCCGCCTTTCCAACCACGCCTACATCGACACCGACACCTGCCACGGCGAACTCGACACCCTCGGAGCCGACCGCGAAACACGGCCCGCCCGAAACGTCCTCGAACAGGTACTCACCAATCAGGGCGCCGAACAAGCCGCCCACACGCTGAACAGCCGACTGGCTGCCCGTGCAGCGACGAGCCATGGCCCCGACCGCCACGGGCCACGCGCCGCCCGACCCAGTGAGCAGGCCGGGATGTCCCGATGACGACAAGCCCGTCCGTCGCACCGCCCGAAGGAGGAAACCCCATGGCCATCGACTCCGCCACGCGATCCGTCCCCGCCGATCTACGCGCCTGGGCGAAGGGGATCTACCCCACCGAAGCAGCCGTTCAACTGCTGCTACAGGCCTTCGACGGCCGCTTCGCGCGGCCCGGCTGGCCCTGGATCAAGACCACCGCATCCGGCAACCACTACCTCGACGCCGCGAGGCTGTCCGACGACCATATCGGCGTCCTGTCCGGCGGCGAACGACGAGTCCTCGCCATCACCCGCTCACTCCTCGGCGAACAACCAGTGGACCTCGCAGATGCACTCGCCGGCCTCGACCGACCCACCAGCAGGATCGTGCTGGACGCGTTGATGCACGCCACGGGCACGGGCACGAAGACAACTGAGACTGACCTCGTTACCGCCGCGGCCAACGGCAGGCTGCGCAAGCCGCACCGTGATCGATCGACCGGAATCTCGCGATAGTCGAGTTTCTGGCGTCTCGCTATCGTCTTGAGGCCCGTCACGGAACGCAGCGCCGCCGCACCGGAGCCCCCAACGGCAGTCTGTCAGCTGATATCGAGTAGCAACTTGTTCGCCGCGACACGATGGATGACGTCGTCAAAGCTGGGCGGTCTATCGGTGCCGTAGTACAGGCCGGCCATCGCCTGGTCGTGTCGCGTCCGCAGCTCGGCAGCAAGTGGCCCTTCGGGGTCGAAGGCGACGCTGCGGGCGAGCCCTCCATCGGGCACGGGCATGTCCGGTTTGAAGGCGCGCGATGCCCTATAGCAATCAGCCAACACGCTTGCGGCGCTGGCCTTGTCGGCGAGGAAGTCCAGCACCTCCGGGGTGCCGAGGAGGGCCCACACGTCGTAGAACTGTCTTCCGATGCGGACCCAGCCGTGCGCAGTTTGCCGCGCGGCGGCGTCGGACGTGAAATTGTTGATGCGAAGCAGCTTCTCGATCAGAGTTCGGCCCGGGTGCAAGATGTCCGCGCGGAATGGCGCCAAGTCCGACCAGGCGGCGATGTCAAAGCCCGCAGCGCCGAGTTCACGGCTTAGAAGTGATTCGATGACGCGAGCCGCATGCGGGTTCGGGCCGCCCGATTGCCCGAGTTCGACCAGGATTGCCGCCGCGTCCGCGACGCCGGCGCCTTCGCTGGAATACTGCAGCGGCGGAGTCAGATATGCACTGCGGTGATAGGCGCCCGGCGCGCCACCGCTACTCGCGCCGGCGACGGGCGCGACGTCGATGATCTCCTTGAGCCCGCGCTGCGCAGCGCGGTTCGACGGGTAGCTGCCGACGACGAGAAGGTCGAGATCTTCGGAGAATCGCCGGATGATGCGGAGTTTCTCCAAGCTGGTGCCGCCCTTGAAGATAATTCGTCCTGGGAACGCGTGGGTGATCGCGCCGAGTACCCGGCACACCCAGTAGTCCTTCTCCACGGCCAGCGGTAAGACGCCCAATCGATCGGCGGCGTTCAGCACGGCTGCGGCGAATTGATCCGGATCGGCGTCCCTCCAGGCAGCGACTGTCACGAAGCCGCTGCCAGCGCTCGTGTTCGCGCGAGTTC
>CALANS010000056.1 GCA_937926105.1 uncultured Actinomycetes bacterium
CAACGGATGGGACGTGACGAACCTCGCCTGCTCGCGCGCGACGGTCCGCGCCGGCCTGCTCGGCGATCAGGTCAGCCGCAGCCTGACCCTGCCGCCGCAGGTGGCGCAGCCGGCTGTGGAGCGGGCCGACCTCGTCATCGTGAGCGTGGGTGCCAACGACGTGAACTGGGCCAGCATGCTGCAGCTCTGCGCGGTGAGCGACAACTGCGCGAACAGCGCCGAGCAGGCCTACTTCCAGCAGCAGCTCGCCACCTTCAGCACCGATCTGTTGCAGCTGATCGCGGCGCTGCAGCAGCTGCCCCACCACCCGGGCGTCATCATCAACCAGTACTACGACCCGTTCCCGGACGACGTGGGCTGCCTGGCGGATCACGGGCTGACCGCCGAGAAGCAGAAGGTGCTGCAGTCCGACCTGGCGGCGCTCAACTCGCTGCTCGAGGCCAGCGCACCGACCCGGCCCCGTTCCACCCCACGGCCGCCGGGCAGCTGGCGATCGCGCTGGCCGACCAGTACGCGCTGCACGCCCCGCCGGATTAGGAGCGGATATGACGCCGCTCTCCGGCCCGGCCGGCGGCGCCGGCTCCCGCCCGCCGCCGTCCGGTTGTATTTTCGTTAGTACGGGCAAATAACTAGAGACTCGCGGCGGTCCCAGGTAAAAGGCGATGTCGATGGCGATCAAATTGACTCCGCGGACGCATGTCACCGATCGCGCCTACGGATCGGCCGGAGCCGCCAAGGCCGCCCGCGCCGCAGCCGCCATCGCGAACCCGCACTACAAGTGGATCGTGCTGTCCAACACCACGCTGGGCGTGCTGATGGCCGTGATCAACTCGTCCATCCTGCTCATCGCCCTGCCAGACATCTTCCGCGGCATCCAGCTGGAGGACCCGCTCGCTCCCGGCAACACCAGCTACATGCTGTGGCTGATCATGGGCTACATGGTCGTCACGGCCGTGCTGGTGGTGAGCTTCGGCAAGCTCGGCGACATGTTCGGCCGGGTGAAGATGTACAATGCCGGGTTCGCGGTGTTCACCTTCTTCTCGATCCTGCTGGCCGTCACCTGGATGCACGGCTCGGCGGCGATGCTCTACATGGTCGTCATGCGCATCCTGCAGGGCGTTGGCGGGGCGATGCTGATGGCGAACTCCAACGCGATCATCACCGACGCCTTCCCGGTGCAGCAGCGCGGACTCGCTCTGGGACCCAACCAGGTCGCGGGCATCGCCGGCTCGTTCATCGGGCTCATCGTCGGCGGCCTGCTCGGCCCGCTGGACTGGCGGCTGGTGTTCCTGGTCTCGGTGCCGGTCGGCCTGTTCGGCACCGTCTGGGCGTACCTCAAGCTGCACGAGGTCGGCATCCAGCACCAGGCGCGCATGGACTGGTGGGGCAACATCACGTTCGCGGTCGGCCTGATCGCCGTCCTGGTCGGCATCACCTACGGCATCCAGCCCTACGGCGCCCACACCATGGGCTGGACCAACCCGCAGGTGCTGGCCGAGCTGATCGGCGGCGGCCTGATACTGGCCGTCTTCTGCGCCATCGAGTCCCGCGCGGTCGAACCGATGTTCCATATGACGCTGTTCCGGATCCGGGCGTTCACCGCCGGCAACCTGGCCAGCCTGCTCGCCGCGCTCGGCCGCGGCGGCCTGATGTTCATCCTGATCATCTGGCTGCAGGGCATCTGGCTGCCGCGGCACGGCTACAGCTTCGAATCAACCCCGCTGTGGGCGGGCATCTACATGGTGCCGATGACGATCGGCTTCCTCATCGCCGGCCCGATCTCCGGCGCGCTGTCCGACCGGTCCGGCGCCCGTGCCTACGCCACCGGCGGCATGCTCCTGGCGGCGCTGACGTTCGTCGGGCTGATGCTGCTGCCGGTCGACTTCGCGTTTCCGGTCTTCGCGGTGCTGCTGCTCGTCAACGGCATCGGCATGGGCCTGTTCGCGGCACCGAACCGGGCCGCGGTGATGAACAGCCTGCCCGCGAACCGGCGCGGCGTCGGCGCCGGCATGAGCACCACGTTCCAGAACTCGGCGATGGTGCTGTCCATCGGCATCTTCTTCTCGCTGATGATCACCGGACTGGCTCATCAACTGCCGGAGGCGCTGGTCACCGGGCTCACCGCGCAGGGGGTGCCGGCGGGCGCGGCGGCGCACGTGGCCGCGCTGCCGCCGGTCGCCGTGCTGTTCGCCTCGCTGCTCGGCTACAACCCGATGGGCCAGCTCCTCGGACCCAGCGGGCTGGATGTGCTGCATCAGCTCCCGGCGGCCCACCAGGCGACGCTGCTGGGCCACGACTTCTTCCCCGCGCTCATCTCGCCGCCGTTCTCGCACGGGCTCACCGTCGCCTTCGCGTTCGCGATCGCGGCCTGCGTCGTCGCGGCACTGGCGTCGGCGCTGCGCGGCGGGCGGTATGTGCACACCGAGCCGGAGCGGACGGTCACGGACGCCACAGCGACCGCGGACGGCGAGCCCGCATAGCCGGGTCGTGGAAGCGCTCGCCGTCATCGAGCGAACGATCCGCTCATGACGCTGTTCTCGGGCAACGACCACGTTCAGCCATGGGAGCCGTCCGCGACGCACCAAGGCGGGCAGTGCGAACCCGTTGCGACCACCGATTGAATCCGCCGAACCATTGCGCCCCCCGCGGCCTTCTTCGGCCCGATGCCGCCGTGAGCCTCCCGCGGATATGGAAAGGTGGCAGTGGCGCGCGAGAAGGGCACGGACGGGAACGGAGGACGGGCACGTGACCACAGCGGCAGACCCCGGAGGCACCGAGCGGTTCGACGTCGCCTACGAGTGCGACGATGCGGCGGAACCCGATGTCGCCGGGTAGCACCGGCGCGCCGGTGACCGGACCGGACGAGGCGGAACGTCGCCGGGTGCAGCAGCGCACCCTGCGCGCCGTGGTCGTGAGCCAGGTGCTCGGCGGCGCGGGCCTGGCGGCCGGAATCTCGGTCGGGGCCCTGCTGGCACAACAGATGCTCGGCACCGACGCGCTATCCGGCCTGCCGACCGCCGTCTACACCTTGGGGTCGGCGCTGGCTGCGTACCTGGTCGGGCGCTACACCCAGCGACTGGGCCGCCGGCTCGGCCTCGCGGCCGGGTTCGTCGCCGGCGGCCTGGGCGCGGGCGGGGTCGTGGTCGCCGCCGTTGCCGGCAGCGTGCCGCTGTTCTTCGCGTCACTGCTCGTCTACGGATCCGGTACCGCCACCAACATGCAGGCACGCTACGCCGGCACCGATCTCGCGCTGCCGGAACGGCGCGGCTCCGCGATCAGCGTCGCGCTGGTGTCCACGACGCTCGGCGCCGTCGCCGGCCCGAACCTCATCGACCCGCTCGGCTCGCTGGCCACCCGTCTGGGCATTCCGGCGCTGGCCGGACCGTTCCTGCTGGCCGCGGTCGCCTACACGCTGGCCGGCACCATGCTGTTCGTGCTGCTGCGGCCCGATCCGCTGCTGCTGGCGCAGCGCTGGGAGCTGAAGGCCGAGGCCCGCGAGGGTCAGCCGGCCGTCATCCCGAAGCCCGGACCGGGCGCCGTCGCCGGAGCCGCCGTCATGGTGCTCACGCAGATCGCGATGGTCGCGATCATGACGATGACACCGGTGCACATGCGCGCACACCACCTCCCGCTTGGCGCGGTGGGCCTCGTGATCGGACTGCACATCGGCGCCATGTACCTGCCATCGCCGGTCACCGGGTGGCTGGTGGACCGGTTCGGCCGGATCCCGCTGGCGATCGCCTCCGGCGTCACGTTGCTCGCGTCGGGAGTCGTGGCGGCCGCCGCTCCCGGTGGCTCCCTGGGGCTCATCGTGCTGGCGCTGATGCTGCTGGGGCTCGGCTGGAATTTCGGCCTGATCTCCGGCACCGCTCTGGTGGTGGACGCGACCGTGCCAGAGAACCGCGCCCGCACCCAGGGCAGCATCGACGTGCTGATCGCCCTGGCCGGCGCGGGCGGTGGGGCAGCGTCCGGCGTCGTGATGTCCGCGACCAGCTTCGCCGGCCTCTCGCTGGCCAGCAGCTTCCTCGCCCTGCTACTGGTCCCAGCCCTGCTGCGCACACGTGGTGCCGCTGTCTAGGGACTCGCGTGCGTCTGCCAACGGGCGGACCGTGACGGACCTGTCGGCATCCGTCAGGGACACAACACCTTCCGCACGGCGTGTGCCACATCGATAGCCATCCGCCGCAACGCCTCTCGCGTCATCGCGGCCATATGCGGGGTGCACAGTATTCCCGGCGTGTGGAGCAGCGGCGACCGCGGATCGGGCGGCTCGGGCTGGAACACGTCTACGACGGCGCCGGCCAGGTGCCCATCGTTCACCGCATCGACGAGGGCCTCCGGGTCGACCACGTCACCGCGCGCAGTGTTGATCAGGAGGGCGCCCGGCCTCATACGGCGGATCTCGTCGCGGCCGATCAATGCACCCTGACCACCCGGTACGTGCACAGTGAGAACGTCAGACCGCTCGAGCAGTTCGCCGAGACTGTCGACGCGCGTCACGTCGAGCGAGGCGAACTCGCCTGCGGTGACGTACGGGTCGTGGGCATCCACCGCCATCCCGAGCGCCTGCGCGCGAGCCGCCACCGCCCGGCCAATCGCGCCGAATCCCACGATGCCCAGCTGCATGCCGGCGATCTCGCGGCCGATCAGGCCGTGCCGAGTCACCTGACCGGGCAGCGATCCATCCGATTCGGCGAAACGGCCATCTGCCAGCGCCGCGGACAGTTCGCCCATTCGCTTCGCCAGCATGAGGATCGCCGTGATCACGTATTCGGCGACGGAGACCGTATTGCTGTGCGGGGTATTGACGACAGTAATGCCTCGCCTGCCGGCGTACGCGACGTCGATATTGTCCAGGCCAGCGCCGTGTCGACCGATCACCTTCAGCCGTTGGCCCTGGTCGACCAACGCCGGACCGAACGGGATACTGCGCACCACCACGCCATCCGCATGGGGCAACATCTCCGCGAAGGTGGGGTCCTCGACGGTATCCAACACCAGCACGTCCATGTCCTTGGCCAGCACCGCGATCCCGTCCGGGTGGATGGGCTCCGGCAGCAACACTAGATGCTTCACGGCCGCCCTTCCGCTGTGTATACGGTCACCTGCTGGGTGAAGAACTGACGAGCCGCCTCACCCTGCTCCCTGCCGCCATAACTGGAACGCTTGAGCCCACCGAACGGGACGTGCAGCTCCGTGGGGGCCGGCGACCGATTAATCGACAGGATCCCGGCCTGGGCGCGGCTGGTGAATTCTGCTGCGGCGCGGAGAGATTCGCTGATCAATCCTGCCGTCAGCCCGTAGTCCGTGTCGTTGGCGACATCCAACGCCTCATCGAGATCATCGACCGGAATCACACAGGCGATCGGGCCGAAAATTTCCTCGCGATTGATGCGCATCGAACGGTCACCGAGAAAGAGCGTCGGTTCGATGTAATGCCCTGACGGGTTCCTGTCGAGCGCCGCACCCCCGGCCAGCAGTTCGGCGCCCTCGAGCCGACCGATCTCGATATAGCGCACGTCTTGATCCAGCTGGTCCGCGCTGGCAGCCGGTCCCATCGTCGTCTCGTCGTCGAGCGCATGCCCGACCCTGATCGAGGCCATGCGCGCTATCAACCCGTCGATGAAGGGGGCTTGGATACTGCGGTGCACGATGAGTCTGCTGGCCGCCGTGCACCGCTGACCGGTGCTCGCGAACGCCCCTTCCACGGCGGCGGCGACGGCGACGTCCAGGCGGGCATCGTCCAGTACGATGAGCGGGTTCTTCCCGCCCATTTCCAGCTGCACCCTCTTGAGTCCGGTGGCTACCGCATCCTGGGCGAGTCTCGTGCCGACCGAGGTCGACCCGGTGAATGTCACCGCATGGATTCCGGGCGATTCGACGATTCGCTGCCCGACGACGGACCCGGAACCCATGACCAGGTTGAACACACCCGGGGGCACTCCGGCGGCGCGGAGGATCTGCGTCAACATCCACGCGCTGGCGGGTACTAGATCCGCAGGCTTGAAGACGACCGAGTTCCCGAACGCCAAGGCAGGTGCGATCTTCCATGCGGGTATCGCCATCGGATAGTTCCAGGGGGTGATAACGCCGACCACTCCGACTGGCCGCGACACGGTATGGATCTGCAGCCCGGGAGCCGTTCCGTCGTAGACGGCGCCGATCGGCCCGGCCAGCTGCGCCGCGTAGTACCGGAACGACTGCGCTGCGCGAAGCACCTCGCCGCGCGCCTCGCGCAGCGTCTTGCCCTCCTCGCGGGACAACAGCGTCGATAGCGCCTGCACGTCACTCTCGATAGCCGATCCGGCGCGGTCGAGGATCGCGGCACGATCCGCTGACGGCCGGCGGGCCCACGACGGCTGCGCGGCCTGTGCCGCTTCGACCGCGCGGTCGACGTCCGCAGCGGACGCCTGGGCGTACCGGCCAATGACGTCGGTGGTGTCGGACGGGTTGACATTCGGCCGGCCGGTACCGCCGACGTCGTCCCCGCCTATCAGGTTTGGATGCGTCTTCATCAATTCGCTCATTCATATTCGTGATGGTGCCGGCGATGCCGTGCTACCCCGGACGACCATCTGGGTGGGCAGGACATAAGGCACCGAAGCGCCCCCGTCGGACACGCCGCCGAGCAGATCGCTGATCAGATTTCCGATCTCCTGCACCGGTTGACGGATGGCAGTCAAGCCTGGCTCGACGAGATCGAACCAGTCCATATCGTCGAAGCTGATCAACGAAAGCTGTTGCGGTATCTTCACGTCGTTTGTCTGAGCCCATCGCAACACGCCGATGGCCATGAAATTATTGGCGGCGACGATAGCGGTCGGCGGATCGTCCAGCGCCCACAGTCGAGCGGCGGCTTGATACCCGCCGCTCACCGTGAAATCGCCAGGTGACGTGAGTTCCGGCCGGTTTTCCAAACCGGCCTTCGCGACGGCGGATTGCCAGCCCTCCATGCGGTCCACGTCCGCTTTGATCCGCAGGTGTCCACTGATATATCCGATGCGGGTATGCCCGAGCCGCGTCAGGTAGCTCACCGCCCGTTCCACCGCCGCGTGATCGTCGACGAGCACGCAATCGACGTCCAAGCCCGTCACTCGCGAGTCGATGAGGACGAGTCTGATGCCCAGTTTGCGAATTGCCTCGAGATGGTCTTTTTTATCGCTCGTGGGGGCGACGATCAGCGCGGCGACGCGCTTCTCACTCATCATCCGCACATATTTACGCTCCAGGTCGGTGCTGTTCCCGGTATTCGCCAACAGCAATCCTTGGCCCCGTTCCAGGAGGCTGTGTTCCAGCGTCAGCGCAATTCCGGCGAAAAACGGGTTGGAAATATCCGGTACGATAAATCCGACTGCGCCGGGAGCCTGTTTGCGTAACCCCGCGGCCTGCATATTGGGGACGTACGACAACGTACGGACTGCGGACATTATCCGTTCGATGGTCACCGGCGACGCGGCGTTGGCGACATCGTTCAGCACCCTGGAAACTGTGCTGACCGAAACGCCACTCAATTCGGCTACGTCGCGTAACGTCGCGGATCTCGACGGTGCGGAACTGATCTGTCCCATCGCTGATAAGTCCCCCAAATTTTTTATTTTCCTGAGTGTATCCGATGGAGCATTTCCTTTTCCTCGATCGCTACCGCCATACCACGGCGGGCCAGCTCCGTGAAGAACTCCGATACATCGACCGTCTCTTCCGGCATCCAGACGCCCGGCGTGGCGATGCTTCCGGCAGCGATCATCTGGGCCATGATCGCCGGTGGAACGCATGTCTTCAACATGCCGGCCGGGACGTTCCAGCGCGCGTGCGACCCGGTCACCATATCGACGACATAGTGCCGCACCGACCCTCCTCGTTCACCGGAGACCTCCACGCGCGTCCCGCTGAACTGCTGCTCCTGCTCGTTGCCCCGCGGCAGCCCGCGCGTCACGGCGAGGAGGAATTCCTTCGGAGTCACCGGTACGCCATTCACAGACACTGGGTCCTGTGCGGCGACCCCGATCTCAGCGAGGAAATTCATCTTCTCGTGGAACTGCCGCGGCAGCGCGATCCGGAACGACGTGTTCTTGAGCCCACGCTCCCGATAGGTATCGAAGAGCGTGTACTGCTCCGGATGCGTGGTGTAGATGGGGAAGACACGACCGATGGGCTCGGGAAACTCCACCCATTCGCCGGTTCGCGGCGGCACAGACTGTTCGGCGCCGTCCACGATCCTTCCGGCCGGCAGCGTGTACTCATCGATAATGGCATCGAGCGCGAACGGCCAGTGAAACGGGCTGGAGCGCGGTGTCAGATCGTTCATGACGACGGTAATGTCGATCGAATGGATCGTGTCGAGACGATCGACCGCCGCCTTGGCCATCATGTTGGAGAGGCCGGGCGCGCTGCCCGAGCTGAGCAGCGCGACGACTCCGGCGTCCCGT
>CALANS010000057.1 GCA_937926105.1 uncultured Actinomycetes bacterium
CCGCGGTGCCGACCGCGTCGATGACGACATCCGCGCCGAACCCGCCGGTCAGGGCCCGGATCGCCTCGACGGGGTCGCATTCGCGCGAATTCACGGTGTGCGTGGCGCCGAAACGCAGAGCCCGGTTGAGCTTCCCGTCGTCCCTGCCCACCGCGATGATGGTCGTCGCGCCCGCGAGCCGGGCGCCCGCGATGGCTGCCGTACCCACGCCACCGCACCCGATCACCGCCACCGATTCGCCGCGCTGCACCTCGCCGGTGTTGATCGCCGCGCCGATACCGGCCATGATTCCGCAGCCGAGCAGGCCCACCGCGGCGGCGTCCGACTCCTCATCGATCCTGGTGCACTGGCCGGCGGCCACGAGGGTCTTCTCGGCGAACGAGCCGATGCCGAGGGCGGCGGCCAGCTCGGTGCCGTCTTCGAGCGTCATCTTCTGCGTCGCGTTGTGCGTGGCGAAGCAATACTGCGGCTGACCCTTCAGGCAGGCTCGGCATTGCCCGCACACCGCGCGCCAGTTCAGGATCACCCGGTCGCCCACGCACCACCACGCCCTGCACCCGATACGCCACGAGAGCCCCTTCCACTGCCGGCAGTCCCGCTGCGGGGACCTGTTCGGTCAGGCTATGGGACGACTACGCGGAGCGACCAAATCGCTCGGTCTCAGGGGCTACTTGACGCTGATCACGGCTTTCGCCAACGACACTTCCTCGAAGCTGAACAACTCGGTCACTTCGATCTCGACATCGGCTTTGCTGTCCAGCACGTATGCTTCCTGGACATCGATCGACTTGCCGGGCTTGATGTCCTTCATCGAGTTCGCGGAGTCGTAGGAATCGTCGTCGATGAACATCGCGGACTCCAATTCGATACCGTCCTGGAACGCCTGGGCGCGCGTCGCGAATGCGAAGCCCTGGGCCTCGTCCGAGTTGTTCGTGAACGTGAGGTCCACAATCAGGGCCGGCCTGCCCTTGTAGTCCTTGGTCACTCGCGACCCATTGATGGTCACCGCATAGTCACTGGTGACCGCGGCGGATACATCGGACTCCGATGACACGGTTTCGGCGGTCGACTGTGGTGGCTCTGAGTGCAGGCCGACGGATGTCTCGTCGGCGGTGAGAGCAACCGCTGCCGACGTCGCGGGCTCCGCGCCACCGCCGGATCCGTCCGTGGTCGCCCCACACCCCGTCACCAGAATCAAGGCAGATGCAGCCACGAGCAGTCTCTTCATGATCGGTCCTCTTCGTCTCGAATGTCGCACTCAGGTCAGTTCACCGTAACCCGAATCCTGATATGTCTCATATGTCACCGATCCACGGCATCCCGGGCCGACCCCGCCGCGGGCGATGCGGGCCACACGGTTCCGCACGCCGGAAGGCGCTCGGCAGGCTCGTCGCCGCCGATCATTACAGTTCGACGTGAAAGACTTCGGGAGGCAGAGATGACGCAATCCACGGCTGAGGCCTACATCGTCGGCGGTGCGCGCACGCCGATGGGCCGCTACGGCGGAGCGCTGGCCGCGGTGCGGCCCGACGACCTGGCCGCGCTGGTGATGCGCGCAGCCATCGAGCGGGCGGGCATCGCCGACGCCGCCGAGTTCGACGAGGTGATCTTCGGGTCCGCGAACCAGGCCGGCGAGGACAACCGCAACGTCGCCCGCATGGGCCTGCTGTTGGCGGGTCTGCCGGTGTCGGTGCCCGGCGTGACAGTGAACCGGCTGTGCGCGTCGGGATTGACCGCGGTCGCCACGGCCGCCTCGATGGTGCGCGCCGGTGACGCCGACCTGGTCCTGGCCGGCGGCGTCGAGTCGATGACCAGGGCGCCGTGGGTGATGGCCAAGCCGGAGAAGGCCTACGCCAAGCCGGGGGCGGTATTCGACACCTCGATCGGCTGGCGGTTCGCCAATCCGCGTTTCGCCGAGATCGACGGCGGCGAGGCCACGTTCTCGATGCCGCAGACCGCCGAGAAGGTTGCCGAGATCGACGGCATCTCCCGCGAGGAGGCCGACGAGTTCGCGCTGCGCTCCCACCAGCGCGCCGTCGCCGCGATCGACGCAGGCCGTTTCGCCCCGGAGATCGTCCCGGTCGAGGTGACCACCGGCCGCGGCCGGCACGCGGAGACGCACACCGTGGACACCGACGAGGGCCCACGGCGCGACACC
>CALANS010000058.1 GCA_937926105.1 uncultured Actinomycetes bacterium
GATCCGCGGGGCGCACGAGTCGCTCAGCGAAGACGCGGGACGGGACGCACACGGATCTCCCCACGTCCAGCCCCATGACCCCAGATTCTATGGTCGAACCACGGCATCACCGCAACATCGGGCGAGTCGAGGCCGAACCCACCGATCGGCTCCGAAGCGTGGCCGATCGGTTGATCCGGAGCAGGCCGGTGGCCACGACGCTGGGACCATGCCACAGAAACTCTGTCTTACCCGGCACTTCGCTCGACCTCACCCGTCGCGCGGCTTTCCGCCCCGTCCTCATCCTCGTCGCGATGTTCCTCGCCGTCAGCACTGGGATGCTCGACTCGGCATCTCGAGCCGCATCGTGGTGCTGACCACGTTCGACGCCGACGCCGACGTGCTGCCGGCGATCGCCGCGGGCGCTACCGGATACCTGCTCAAAGACGCGCCGCGCGACGAGCTGTTGCATGATCCGCACAGCGGCCGGTGAGACCGTGCTCGCACCGTCGGTCGCATCACGTCTGATCGGTCGCGTGCGCGTACCCGATCAGAGCCTGCTCAGCCCCCGCGAGCTCGAGATCCTCGCACTCGTGGCCGATGGTGCGACCAACCGAGCGGCGGGCAGCCGCCTGCACCTCAGCGAGGCCACGGTCAAGACGCATCTGCTGAGCATCTACGCCAAGCTCGGTGTCGGAGACCAGGCGGCCGCGGTCGCCGAGGGCTTCCGCCGCGGACTGCTGGATGCCTCGGGCCGCTGACGGTGCTCGGGTGACCGGCGGCGTGCCGACCCCGGGCGCGCCGCAGCACGGCACCCGGCCATGTCACGCGAAGAACTGGGCGGCTACGCGAAGGTTCCCGCTCGAGATGGCGGAGGATGCCGCGATTCCACGCTAGTTGGCAGCGGTTCCGAGCCTAAGATTCCGCGGGAAGTGGCAGATTCCTACACCGCGACTCCGGGCCGCCGTGCGTTCTTGCTGTCAGTTCGAGCCTGGCAACACGTAGCGGGCCGTTCGGCGCTCTCCGCGTAGCTCCAGCCTGTGCGACTCGACAAGCCTTCTGAGCACGACTCTGGCCTGATCAGTGCCAAGTCGGCAGAGTTCCGCAACCTTCCGCCGGGTGATGCTGCCGTATTGCTCGACGTAGGCAAGGACCATCCGGTCCTGCTGGATGGGGTCGGTATCTTGAAGCCGGACGTATTCGCTCGACTGTGCGACTCGATAGAACGCGGCAGTCAAATGATTGCGCCGATGCCGACCGGAACCTCTCGCTTCGACCAGTCCCTGTTCTGCAAGCCGCGTCACCTGCGCCCGTACCCGTGTATCTGACTCGTTGAGTGCAGTGCTCAACTCTCCGATTGACTGCGGCCCCATCGACTTCATTTCGTGGATGAGTCGCAGCTGGAGAAGATTGAGCCGATTCCCACTTGTCTCCTCGTAGTCGAGTACGAACCGGACGGTCTCGACATCCGACTGACTGGTAGGTACGGAGACGACGACTGAGGTCGATGTCGATCGGGAATAGTCGGGCTCGCCGCGCCCGACTCGGAGAAGCTGGTCATAGATCTCTCGAACACCGCGGCCTGCGCGATCTACGATTCCCGCGCGTTTGAAGGCGTCCGCAATGATCGGGCTACGCGGTCGAGAGTCTTCGAGAAGGTTGTCGAGCGTGATACCAGGTGGGAACCCTCCTGGGCTGGATACTCGGAATGAATCGTCATCCAACTGGACCGAGATAGGGCCGAGCGACGCATAGTCACGGTGGACGAGCGCGTTGGCGATCACCTCACGGATGACGGTTTCCGGAACCCTTCGAATGCCTACTCGGTGAAGGCCGATCAAAACTTCCTGTTCGGTGTTGCGCACCGCGATCAGATCGTAGAGTCGGTTCGCGGCCTTCAGCAGAGGGTCCCGCACGACCTCCGACCTGACGATCTGAGCCCCGCGGAACTCTGTGAAGATGACCTCCGCCGATGGGACGAACCGCCCCACGGCGCCTTCAGTTCCGAAGAGAAGCACTGCACCCAGTGTGACCTCGTCGGATCCTGGGCCGACGAGTCGAAGCGCGCGCAGGATGTCGTGGTCGCTTGCCGACGCGAGAACTCCGTCGCCCCGGCTCGAGCCGCACATCCCCCGGAACCGCTCGAACTCCGCTGGATCGAGGTCCTCCTTCACCGCACCGCGGGCCGGGGTCGCCGCATAGTCGCGCCCTTGCGATGAAAGTCCGGCGGAGAGCATCTCGTGAAGGGGATACGGTGCGCACTCGGGCCGCCCATTGGCATCGAGCCGGCGCCGAACATATCGGCCGCTGCTGGTTCCGATCGGCGAGTCGGCATCCGGCACACTGATCGCCGCCACCGCACAGGCGTTCACGGTCAGGATTTCCACAAACGTCGCGACAGGTGGTTCTGTCCGATTGACGATCATCGCTTGCAGGAGATGAGGCTGAGTTGTCTCTCCGTGGCGAGGTTCCAGCCCTGTGATCGTGCCGTCGTCTTCGACGCCAAGAAGCAGCGTCCCGCCACCACCGTTCGCAAGGCAGGTCACAGCTTCCACGATCGTGTCGTCGTTCAAGCTCCGACGCGCTCCGCGCTTGAACTCAACGCGTAGAGCCTCGCCAGCGGCCGCCAGCGCCTCGACTTCGTCTGGCGTCATGCACCAAAGGTATCCAAAGTTATGGGACTCTGCAACATGCGGTCCGTGGCCGACCAAAGAGTTGCATACGTATGGGCGGGTGGCTTCGTGCGCGGCAAGTGGCGGAACCGCCGATCGCCGTCGTGCGTGCGGACGTAGGCCCCGCGCTCATACCTTGCGCCTTCACCACGCATGGCTTCTGCTCAACGGTCAGCTCCGGAATCTTCGCTGCCACGATCGGAGTTCCATCGAGGTCCACGATGTCGATCACCGCCCGAACAGGAGGGTCCACCGCGTCAGCACACACCGCCCATGGCATCACCGAGAGGAGTGGCATCGACGGCACCGGCAGCGAAGCCACTGGTTGGGAGTGGTGATCGCCGTACCCGACACCCACGGGAGCGACACGCCTGCTACCCGACAAAGCGGGAGGAAGAGGAGTCCTGCCCGGCTCCGACTCCCTCCCCGCTACCCTCAAGCCACC
>CALANS010000059.1 GCA_937926105.1 uncultured Actinomycetes bacterium
GGATGGACGGCGGAAGGTCGCGGGACAAGCGGTTTAGATCCCGCGTGCCAAATTAAGTGACACTGAATGTCCGTCTGCGCAATGACAGCGAGAACGATATTCGCGTCGAGGGCAGCGATTCGCGCTAAGTGGGGATGTCATAGCGCCCGTTCCCCACTTTCGAGGACGAGAGGCAGCGCTATGACATCGCCGCGCTGCCAGTCGTCGCGCTATGACACGGCTAGATTGTTCGTCTGACACGGTTCTGCGGGTATCAAGGTGTCAAGGGCTCAGCCAGCGCTATGACAAGCGCTATGACATCGTCCGTCGTCCCGCGCGCAAATGAAGTGCGGACCATAGCGATTCGTTTGGTACTAGTTCCATCGGCGAGGGCCTCACCCTGATATCGCCCAAGGAACTTGCGCTAACGGTGGTCGTGACGCTGCCGTCGGGGTGGACCCAGCTTGAGAACGGTTCGGCGCCATAATAGGCGACCAGGCATTCCCGGCCAGTCTGTTGTGCGTGGTTCTCTGCGGTGCGCAGTGCTTCGACATATCGTTCCGTTCGCCGCTTCTTCCGATCAGGTGTCTTAGCCCTGTATCGCACCTCGGAGCTATTGAGCGAACTCAAGTGTCGCCACCATGCGCGTCGGCACGTTGTGAAGATGTGTTGGATGTAGGCTTCGATGTACGTTCTGAGTATCTTGTCGCCGCCGACGATTGTGACTCGTCCGGATTTGACATCGACGGAGACTGATGTCGGGCAATTGCTCCAGTGCTCGGGTCGGACTGGCACCGGCCTGCCGCGTGACTCTGCCAATGCGTGAGCGCGAAACACTACGTCGATCGAGTCAATCACAATGATTCGCCGGCCGGCGCTGACTGCGAGGCGGTTGTCGTCCACCATGATTAGCGCCTGAGCAAGTGACAGCCTACTCATCACGTACTGTCCGTACGACCTTGCCAACGATGCGGGCCACATGGTCGAACGGGATCGTGGAGGGTGTTCCGTTCGTGTGCTCGGGGTTCCGACTGACCAACTGGCACTCGTGGCGATCATCCTTCAGCATCTTGCACACATACGCGCCATCGAGGAGCTGCGCAACTACGGAGTCCGTGTTGTGGCCCTGGTCCTTACGGTTGACGATCACGATATTGCCGTCGAGAATTGGCCGCTTACCGGCAGCCATTGAATCTCCGCGGACCTTGAACGCTACGAGGTCTTTGCCTCGCGCGAACCAATCTTCCACGAGGATGGGCTTGCGGGAAGCTTCTTCGTCTGCGCCAGGGCCAGCCCCGGCCCAGCCTGCTACATGGACCTCCAGTGCCTGACCGCCTGCCAGAGATGTCGGCGGGAATGCTTCCGGTGCGACTCGGTAAACGAGATCTCCCAACGGAACCTCTAGGATGTTCGACAGACGCGCCAAAGTGTCGATGCTGGGTTTGACTTGCCTGCCAGACTCTGAGACTCGCCCCAACACTAGGTTGTAGAGAGTCGTCTGGCCGATGCCTGCGATCTCAGAAAACTCCTCCAGGTTGGCGATTCCCAACTGCCGCATCTTCTTG
>CALANS010000060.1 GCA_937926105.1 uncultured Actinomycetes bacterium
CGACTTCCCCGTGGAGCGCATGATGCGCGACGCGAAGATCACCCAGATCTACGAAGGCACCAACCAGGTGCAGCGACTCGTGATGGCTCGCGCGCTGCTGCGCTGAGCCCGCCTGCGGACGCCGCCGCCCTCCGGGTCAGCTGTTCGTGGTCTCGAGCACCATGGACACGAGCAGCCGCTGCGCTGCGTCGGCGATTCGGGGCTCGACTCCGAGATCCCTCAACTGCTGCGCGGCCGCGGCCATCTCGTCCGACCTGCGGCGCGCGTGCTGATGAGTGCCATCGACGAGGCGATCGATGGTGTTGGAATCGAATGCCGCCAGCTCTGCCGAGATGTTCTCACGCAGCCACTGGTCGCAACCTGCTGCCCGGCCGCCGGCCAGCGCCTCGACGACTGCCGCGGCAAGCCCCTTGTAGAAGACGCTTCGCAGCAGCTTGCGCGAGCTCGCCGCTCCGACCGGACCATCGAGCACGGTCACCCGCGCGCCCAGGGCATTCATCGCCGTGGCGAATTTCGGCGCCGCGTCGCCGGACGCCACCATCGGTACCCGCAGACCTTTGCCGGGGACCGGTGCCATGATCGCCACGTCCACCACCGGGTTGGCCGGCGCTGCGGCTGCCAGCGACACCTTCAATGACGGAGCAGCCGCGTTGAGATCGACCCAGATCGTGCCGGACGGCAGGCGGGAGAGCGAGTTGCCGAGCGCGGTCGCCGCGTCGTGGGCACTGTTCAGGCTCAGCACGATGTCGGCATCGCGCACCGCATCGGCTTCGGTGGCCCGCGGATGGGCGGCAGCCGGAACGACGACCCGCGGGTCGTACGCCCGGACATCGGCGCCGGCCGCCAGTAGATCCGAGCCGATCGCGCTGCCCGCCTCGCCCCACCCCAGCACCGCGATCCGGGGCGATACGGTCCAGTCGGAGGAAGACGTCATCGCTGCGCGGCCCAGTCTTCATATTTCAGGTATTCCACGCCCAAGGCGGGGAGGCGGTCCCTGATGCCGTATCGGTCGAGCCCCAATTCCCCGGACTGGAACGCGCGCCGCGACGCGTCCTCCTTCTCGACCCGGGCCTGCGAGCCCCGGATCGCCTGTTCGACATCCGCGCGAGGCACGCGCAGGACGCCGTCGTCGTCGGCGACGATCACATCGCCCGGATCGATGAGTTGATTGCCCACGACGATCGGGACGTTGATCGCACCCGCCGTCGCCTTCACCGTGCCCTGAGCCGATACAGCCGCCGACCATGCGGGGAACTCCATCCGGCGCAGGTCCGCTGTGTCTCGGACTCCGCAGTTCAGCACCACGCCGCGTACGCCGCGGTGACGCAAGGCCGTGGCGAAGAGTTCACCGAAGAGGCCGTCGGTGCTGCGCGAGTTCGTCGTGACGACAAGGACGTCGCCCTCGCGGCATTGCTCGACGGCTACATGGATCATCAGGTTGTCGCCGGGCCAGCAGACGACCGTGACGGCGGTGCCGCCGACCTTCGCCCCCGGCCAGACCGGACGGATCGCCGGATCGAGCAGCCCGACCCGGCCCATCGCCTCATGGACCGTGGCGACCCCGAAATCGCCCAGCCGCGCGGCGTCGCCGACGTCGGCGCGCGGTGGATCCGTCACCACGATGGACCTCATGCGAGCTCCTTCGTGACCTGCGGATACACCCGCATGTACGCCTCGCCCATCGTGTGCGCCTCGAGGCCGAGGTTCGGCCCCGCGTTGCGTTTGAGCTGCACTCCGCGCCTGGTCGCGAGATCGGTGTAGTAATCCCACAGGTGTTGTTGCGCGACGAGCGACTCCATCGCCTTGCGCTTCGTGTCGAATACCTCCGTGATGTCCAGCAGCACCTCGGGTTTGAAATCGCACATCTCCGGCTGATGGGGCTCGAACATGAACACGGGCGGCGCTCCCAAGGGTTCGCCGGGCGCCTGGTATCCCACGGCTTGCGCGAGCACCCGGGCCTGCAACGCCATGCGTGCCGCGGCTGGGTGGTCACCGTTGTAGGGATCTGTCAGCGTGTGCGTCAGCACGACCGTGGGCACGACCTCCCGGAAGAGACGTACGAGACCGTCGATCACCTCGGGCGATTCCAATAACGGGTAGTCGCCCGCATCGAAGAACCGCACGTCCGCACCCAGGATCGATGCGGCCTGTTCTGCCTCGTCACGGCGGATCGCCTTGATCTCGTCCAACGACTTGCCGTCGCGCCAGGCCCGGGCCGACTCGCCTCGTTCGCCGTACGTCAGGCAAGCGATCGTCGACTTCTGGCCGCGGGCCGCGGCAAGAGCCAACGCGCCCCCGGCACGCCATACGAAATCGCCGGCGTGCGCGCTCACCACCAAGAGGGAATCCGTGCTCACATCAGTTCCTTTCCATCACGCACTGTGCACTCGCCCCAGATCGGGGTCGGATTCGTCGGCCAGGATCGTGGCCACCCGTTGCAGGTGGTCACGCATCATGTCCTCGGCATCCTTGGGTCGGTGGGCCCGAATCGAGTCGACCACGCTCGAAAGCTCGGCCAGCGACTGTTCCGGACGGCCGGGCCGCAGCGAGAGACGGAACTGCTGCCGAACGAGTTGCGCCTGCAGCCGCTCGACGAGCTCGATGGCGTTCGGGTGGCGGGCGACGGAGTGGATGAGGTCGTACAGCCCGCTGATCCGCGTGGAGTAGACCACCAGGTCGCCGGCCTTCAGACTCTCCTTCATCAGGCTCACATGCGCGCGCAGGCGGTCCACGTCGTCGTCGTCCGCGCGCTCGGCCGCCTTGCGGGCGAGCAGCCCCTCCACGACGGCCCGGCACTCGGTGATCTCGACGGCGTCGGACACCGTCAGTTGGCGGACCCGTGCCCCCCGATTCTTCACGCGCTCGACCAGACCTTCGCCGACGAGTGTGTCGATGGCCTGCCGCAGGCTGCTGCGGGTGACGTCGTATTCCGCCGCCAGTTCCTCCTCGATCAGGCGCTGCCCGGGTACCACGTCGCCGCGGGATATGGCCGAACGGAGCGTTGATTCGGCCCAACGACGAGCCTCTGCGCCAGTTCGGACGGCCATGTCGAATCCTCCTCCGTACGGTCAGGAGCCTAGTTGATCGTTGACGATATTGTCAACAAATGCTGAGCGCCCGGCGTGTCGCCTGTTCGTCCGGAAGATACCCCGCTGCGGCGCGTGTCCCGACTGCGGCGCGAGCGGATTTTCGACCCGACCCGCCGCAGAGCCATTGACTGACGACAAAAGTGCGAGTAATAGTGATGACCATCTTGTTAACAATAGTGTTGTCAGGGTCGCGACCTGTGCGGACGGCGGCCTGAAGGGAGGGTGCCGAGATGTCGGAGCGCGCGTCGGCACGAGTACCCACCGAGGTGGCGTACGAACGGCTGCGCGCCCAGATCGTCACAGGCCGCCTGACCGCCAATCAGCGACTGGTGGAGGCCGACCTGGTGGCGGAACTGGGGGTGAGCAGGGCGACGATCCGGTCCGTGCTCGCCCGCCTCGAGTACGAGGGTCTCACGGTCCGGGAGTACAACCACGGTGCCCGCGTCCGGATGGTGTCCGCCGACGAGGCGGTGGAAATACTGCAAGTGCGCAGTGCTCTGGAGGGCCTCGGTGCGCGGCTCGCGGCCGTCCATGCCGACGACGAGGACATCGCCAAGCTTCGCGCCATCCGGGTGGGGATGCTCCAGCGGATCGAGGAAGGGGACCTCCTCGGCTACTCCGACCAGAACTCGCGGCTGCACAAACTCGTCATCGTCACGTCCCGGCACACCGTGATTCGACGCCTCATCGACGGACTTAATGCTCAGATGGTGCGGTTCCAGTACCGCACCATCCTCGTGCCCGGACGCCCCCAGGAGTCGCTTGCGGAGCACACCGGCGTCATCGAGGCCATTGCCGCCCACGACGCTGATGCGGCTGAAGCGGCCATGCGCCATCACCTTTCGCAGGTCACCTGCACGCTGCGAACCATCACCAACGATCCACAACAACAAGCCAGCGTCATGCAAATGACGCGACGAGGAGGCTGACCATGGCTGACGAACACCCTCAGCCCTCTGCGAACGGACGCGCCATCGTGGCGTCGTCATTCGATCTGCACGTCCATGTCGCACCCGACGTCATGCGGCGCCTGATCACCGACACGGAACTTGCCGCGCGATACGGCGACCGGGGCCTGGGCGGGTTCGTGCTCAAGTCGCATTACGCCTCGACCGCCGAGCGGGCCGAAGTGGTGCGCGCCGCGGTCCCGGGTGTCAAGGTCCTCGGCGCGATCACCCTCAACGGATCTGTCGGCGGCATGAACGCCTCCGCCGTCGAGATCGCGGCTCGCGGCGGCGCCAAGCTGGTGTGGATGCCGACCGTGGACAGCCTCAACCAGCGTCGCTCGCTCGCGAAGGACCCCGTCGGCGCCAAACCTCCCATGTGGAAGATGCTCCAGGAGGAGCTGACGGAGCAGGGCATTGCGTCGCCGCCGGTCCTGGTATTGGACGATGACGGGAATGTGCTCCCGGAGGTGCACAGCGTGCTGCGGACGATCGCACGTCACGACATCGCTCTGGCGACCGGGCACCTCAGCCGCGACGAGATCATGGTCCTCGTCGATGCGGCCGTCGCGGACGGGGTCAAGAAGATCATCGTGACCCACCCCGAGTTCACGTCACAACGCCTCAACGCAGCCGATCAGCGAATTCTTGCCGATCGCGGCGCGCTGCTGGAACGCTGCTTCACCACTCCGTACACCGGCAAGGTGCAGTGGGCCGAGATGTTGGACAACATTCGGGCGGCCGGTCCGGAGAACTCCTTCCTGTCCAGCGATCTGGGACAGCCGTTCAACCCGCCGGTGGAAGACGGCCTCGCCCTGATGACGGATCACCTGGTGGAGGCCGGGTTCACCGGGGACGAGATCCGGCAGATGGCGGTCATCAATCCTGCCCGCCTGGTCGGCGAGGAGTCCTGGTGACCTCGGCCCACGAAGCGGGACGGCGATGAGCCCGCTGCACGCCGCGACGCTGGCAAGGCCTCGACCGGACGACACAGACCATAGGAGGTTGACCATGGCCCCAGTTCTGGAAATCAACGGGCTCGCGAAGCACTTCCGCAAGAAGGATGTCGAGATCGTCGCCCTACGCGATTTCGACCTCACCGTCCAAGCCGGAACGTTCGTCACCATCCTCGGGCGATCCGGCTGCGGGAAGTCGACGCTGCTCAACCTGGTTGCGGGGCTGACCACGCCGAGCGCGGGCGAGATCGTCTATCGCGGCACGAAGCTCGCCGGACCGCGCAAGGATCTCGGTTACCTCACGCAGTCCGACACCTTGATGCCGTGGCGCGACATCCTGCGCAATGTGGAAATGCCGCTGGAGCTGGCGGGCATGTCGCGACAGGAACGGAGGCCGCGCGCCCTGCAGCAGATCGACGCGGTCGGCCTGTCGGGGTTCGAGCATCACTATCCGCGCGAACTGTCCGGTGGCATGCGGCGACGGGCGAGCCTGGCGCGGATGCTGTGCGCAGGACCCGACACGCTGCTACTGGATGAGCCCTTCGGAGCCCTGGACGCCCAACTCCGTTCGGAGATGCAGCGCGAGCTTCTCCGGCTGTGGACGGGAACCGATCGCACCGTCCTGTTCGTGACGCACGACATCCAGGAAGCCGCTCTGCTGGGCGACCGCGTCATCGTGCTCGGACAGCTGGGGCGCGTCATTCTCGACAAGAAAATCGATCTGCCGCGGCCGCGGGATCTCGAGTCCCTTCGAATGGCCCCTGAATTCATGGAACTGTTCCACGAATTGTCCGATGCGTTGAAGACCGGAAGCGAGGCGGACCAATGAACTCGACCATTCCCCGCACCTCCGCGGCGACGCCGGTAGAAATCGACCGACCGCGCTCCTGGTGGGAGCGCAACGGGACATCGGCGACCATTACGGCGCTTCGTCTCGGCCTCCTTGCGGTGGTCGTGGTCGTCTGGCAGATCGTCTCCGGGCGCCTGATCGACCCACTGTTCGTCAGCAAGCCGACCGCGATCGTGGACCGACTGATCGAATGGGCCCGCAGCGGCGTGCTCTGGTCGAACAGCTGGATCACCCTCAAAGAGATCCTCATCGGCTACGCCATCGGTGCGCTGGCCGGTGTGGCGTTCGGATTTCTCCTCGCGTCGCAGAAGATCCTGTATCGCGTCCTGGACCCGTTCATCATGAGCCTGTATGCGATTCCGAAGGTGGCCCTCGCGCCGCTCTTTATCGTGTGGCTCGGCATCGGCATCGAGATGAAGATCGTGCTCGCCGCCGTGACCGTGTTCTTCCTGGTATTCCTCAACACCGCCGCCGGGGTGCGTGAGGTCGATCGCGGCCTCATCGATGCGGCCAGGCTCATGAACGCGCGGCGCCGCGACATGATCCTGAAGGTGATCCTGCCGGGCTCGATGTCCGGTGTCCTGACGGGGTTGCGAGTTTCCATTCCGTATGCGCTGATCGGCGCCGTGATCGGCGAGCTCGTCGCGTCCAATCGCGGCCTCGGCTATCTGATCAACAACGGCGCGGCGACATTCGACACGGCTGGCGTATTCGCGGCGCTGATCGTTCTGACGGTCATCGCGGCGGTCCTCAGCGCCTTGGTCAATCTCTTGGACAGATCCGCCAATAAATGGCGGCCTGCGAACAACTGATCAATCAGTACGGAAAAACGAACACGAGGACCTCGTTGTTCGATGATGCAGAAAACCGACAGATGAATTACGACGAAGGGAGCACCACCATGCGGTTACGATCGCGCGCAGTAATGGGGTCCGCGTTGTTGGCCGTCGCGGCCATGATTGTCGCGTCGTGCGGCAGCGCGAGCACCGGCAACGAGGCGACTACGGCGCAGGGCGCGTCGAGCGAGCAGGCGACGTCAGCGCCTGCGCAGGAGAGTTCTACCGGCGGCAGCACCGAATCGGCGCAGGCCGCCGGGAGCTCGTCCGAGGCCGCCAAGCCGTCATACACGCTGGAGATCGGCCAGATCAGTAAGTCGGTGGCGTTCTTCCCGATCTTCGTGGCGCGGGACAAGGGCTATTTCCAGGAAGAGGGCCTGACGGTCAACGAGCCCACCCTGCTCGGCAGCGGAGCCAAGCTGGCGGCCGCCCTGGTCTCGGAGAGCATCGAGGTGGGCGGCGGCGTGATGACCGACGCCTTCAATACCGCCAACGCGGGACATTCGGTCGGCGTCATCGCGAACCTCGTCGGCCAGTACTACGTGGACATCATCGTGGGCAACAATGCGAAGGTTGCGCCCGACGATGCCCCTCTCGATGAGAAGATCAAGTCACTGGCCGGGCTGCGCATCGGGATCACCGGCCCGGGCAGCGGCAACGAGGCGCTCGTGAAGTACCTGTTCTCGCTGGTCGGAATGGATTCTGCGACCGACGTGACGCTCGTGAATCTCGGTGCTCAGGCGACGGCGGTGGTCGGTGCGCTGAAGAACAACCAGGTCGATGCGCTCTCCTTCTTCCAACCGATCGGGCAGGAGGTCGAAGCGCAGCAACTCGGCAAGATCTACATTTCGCCGGCCCGCGGCGACGTGCCCGACATCGAGGGCCAGGCGCACGGCGTGGCCATGGCGTCCGCCAAGGCGATGGCCGAGAAGCCGGATGCCCTCGTCGCCTACATCAAGGCGATCGCGAAGGCGGAGGCATTCATTCACAGCGCGGATCCGAGCGAAGTCGAAGCCGAACTCGCGAAGTACGAAGGCAACATGGATCCGGCGACGGTCAAGGCGCTGGTCCCCACGCTGCAGAGCGAGATCCCCGAGACGCCGGAAGTGACCCAGAAGGGGTACGACATGGCGACGCACTTCCACGAGGCCGCAGGCATGATCAAATCGGCGCCGGCGTACGACCAGCTGGTCCAGACGGGCCTGATCCAGAAGGCTCTCGGCTGATCGTGCGGTGCACGCGGTGGTGGGCCGGGCGTGACACCCGGCCCACCACCGTCGCGTTTTGGGGCGCGCGCTACCAGGCGCCGCGGTGCTCCGGCACCCGTGCGATCAATGGCATG
>CALANS010000061.1 GCA_937926105.1 uncultured Actinomycetes bacterium
CGGCGGGGGTGGTGCGTCGGTAGTGGTTGACCGCCACCATCCAATCCGAGGTTTTGTCCACGATTTCGATGCCGGGCTGGGGTGCGGCGGTTTCGGCCTTGTATGACGCCGGGTCGGCGGTGAACGCGACCGCTTGGCCGGTGTTCAACCAGGCGAGGTAGCCGGTGCCGGCGCCGAGCAGCAATGCAGCGGTCAGTGCGACGAGGATTCCGGCCTTCGCCTTCGCCGCCGCCTGCGGGTTCGAGGAGGCGGAGCCGATCGCCCACGCGGCGGCGCAGATGATCACCATCGCGGCTGCGACCGCCAGACCCCAGGTGACGGCCTGCGAGGCGAGGGACTCGAGCGCGGCGGTGCCCTCGGCTCGCGGCAGCGGCGCCACCCTCGTGACGTCGCCTGGGTTGGCGACGGCGGCGTGGACAGTTCCGTCAGCAATGGTGGCGATGACGGGGTGGAGTGTCATGACGTGCCTCCGACGTATTCCCAGTGCCAGGGCTCTTCCTGGCCCCGGCCGGGCTCGGTCCACGCGGGGTGAACCCAGCCGAACTCCGCCGCGTTCGCCTTCAGCCACAGGTAGGTCGGGGTCGAAAAGCCCATGCCGGTGCGGCCGGCCTCGCACAGATCCACCGCCAATGCCCAGCCGTGATTCGAGGTGCCCGGCACCGCGGCGAGGGCGCGTTTCTCGGCGTGCAGCCGCACCTGCGCTGCCAGCGACCGGTAGGAGTCGGTGATGCAGATCGGCGAACCGCTCGCCACCCGGTACGCGGCAGACATCGAGTCCCACTGCCCCGCCGCGTCACACCGCAACAACTGCCCCGCGGCAGTCAGCGGACACAACGCGGCGGCCGGGATCAGTCCATTGCTGTAGCCGCCCCAACCCCCCGCGGTGACGCCGCCAGTGGCGGACCCACAGAACCCGGCCAGATCAAAACCGGGGTCGCCGGCAGTGTCCGGGTCCGCGCCCGTACTCGTGTCGGTGGGGTCGGTGATGTTCGGCGTCGCGCCGTCAGCACCTCCGGCCATCCCGCGCACCGCTGCGGCGGCGGCGTTGTAGTGGGCGGCGTAGTTCGAGCCGTCCGCGAACGCGGAGTGCTGCACCTGCTGCGCCGCCATCCACGGCGGCAACTGCTGCCAGCCGGGAATAGTTTCGAGCCGGTCGAAGAACAAGCCGGCCGCCCCGGCCGGGTCCATCCGCACCGAGGCCGGCCCCCAGGAATCGCGCTGTTGAAACAAGCCACGCGAGTCCGGACCAGCCTGGTCGCCGTAGTCGACATTGAGGAGTGACGATTCGGTCAGTGCCGTCATCACCCCGATCACCGCACCCGCAGCCCCCAAGCCGCGCTCCCCCGCAACCGCGACGATCACCGCAGCGTTGGCAGCCTGGTCTGGCGTCAGCCCGGGCGCGGCAACGCCCGTCGAGGCGCAGGCCGCCGCGCGGATCGCGACACCCGAACCACCGCTCCAGTCAGTGCCACTGCCTGTGTCGCCGTCGCTCGTTGAGGCGAGGGCTGCGAAGGTGGTCACCAGGAGCGCGACGACGAGCACTGCGGCCCCGGTCGGTGTGGCGATGGCGGCGATCACCAGCCGCCGGGATGTGCGGTTCATGATCCGAGTTCCTGGGCGACGGTGCGCGGGAAGATCCGGTCGATCTCGCACTGCGTCAAGGCCGGCGGGCAGGCGCCGGTGATCCCGACGGTCACGGCCACCGACACCGGCTGGTGTCCGGGATACGTGACCAGTTGGCTTCCGGTCACGTCGATCGCAAACGACCCCGCCGGTAGCCCCAGTTGATCGAGCCGAGCGGCGGCCCAGGTCGACGGTGTGATCGAGTCCGGGATGAACGTGATCGTGCCGCCGCCGTACCGGGTCACCGGGTCCGGGTCGAAGCTGGTCAGATCGGCGGCCAGCTCGGACGGCGAGCCGATCGGCGGCAACGCCGCCACCGCCATCACAGCAGTAGTCCGGGAGCCGAGATCCACGTCCGGGGAGTAGGTGAGGACCGTGCGGGCGACGGCGCGGGCGAAGGTGAGCGAATCCGTCGTACCCGCCAAGCTGGCCGGCGACGAAACCGCCACGCCATCCGCCGAGCCATGAGATCGCGCGGCAGATTTCGACGGTACCGCCCACGAGCCGGTAGTCGTGGAATGCCCCCGAACGGCCCCAGCCTTCGGGGTCGGCGCGGCGGCGGATGACGTCATCAGCAGCTCGGCAACGTCGGGGACGTCGGCCGGGCGCGCAACCGGCGCCGCGGCGCTCGTCGACAGCGGGACGTTCGCGAAGCCGTTGCCATAGTCGGGTGTGCGGCCGGTCGATGCCAGCCACGAGCCCCAGGCGGACACGGCGAGCACGGCGGCGATCAGCCACAGCACGCGGTGTCGGCGGGGAAGCGGAATCAGTTGCATGATGGTTACCCGGCTTCAGCTGATCGTGGTGCCTTGGTCGTGGGCCCAGCCGACCGCGAACCCGGAGGCGCCGATCACGATCGCCGCAACCAGCGACCACAACACCGCCGTCTTGCCCGAGGCGGCGCGGTGCGGATTGTTCGTGAACCCGCCGAGCGCCCACATGATCGCCCCGATGATCACCGCGAGCACGCAGGCGACCAGGGCGAACGGCACCAACGCCGAGACGATGCCCTTGAAGCGCGCGAGCCCGGGGATCGTCACACTGTCCCCGCCGCCGAGCGGATCGTCCATCAGGAAGACCGTGGCGCCGGCCCAGGCTTTGTCGATCAGCATCATGGGAGAACCTCCTGTTTACGCCCGACGCACGCCGAGCCTGTTGCCGGTACAGGGCGCCCGGCATCCGCGCTAGTCGCCCGGCGGCCGTCAACGGTGCAGGTCGAACGCGGTTTTCGCAGGCGTGTCGGGGCGACGCGGGTAGAGGTGGTTGGCGAACATGTCGCGGCGATAGTCGTACATGACGCGGGTGACGGCTTCTTGCCGCTGCGCCCGGGTGGAGTCGGGCGGCGGCGCGGTGAGGATCTCATGGACGGTTTGCATGGTGGCCTCGGCGACCTCGTGGCGGCGGACCGCGGCGATTTCCCGTGCAGCAGTGTCGATGTCGACGTTCGCGATATGGATCTGGATGTCGTAGACGCGGCCGGAAACCAGCGGGCGGCTGGCGAACCGCAGCGGCCACCTGTCCGGGTCCAGCAGATCTGCGATCGGGGTTTCGATTTTGGGCAGGCCGAAGCGGCCGGAGTCGACGCGATCTTTCCAACGCTGCCGCCAGGTGTGCAGGCTGTCGGTGACGGGCTTCGGGTCCGCCCAGGTGATGCCCAGGCCGCGCAGGTCGAGCATCGCGGCGGCGATCGTGTCGTCGACCGGGTGGAAGTCGCGCGGCAAGACGATCGAGAACATGCGGTCCGCAGCTTGTGACGACCACAACGCTGCTGAGAGTGCGTTGACCGCCGCGGTTTCGTAGCGTCGCGCTGGGCTGATCATGACGCCACCGCCCGGCTGAGGTTTTCGCGTGCAGGCTGCCGGCGGGCCGTCGAACGGGACCGCAGCGAGATGAGCTTCGCCATGGGGGCCCGGTTAGTTCCGGTGATCGAGTTGACCGGCCGGCCGCGCCGCTCGGTGACCAAGGCGCGTATGACGGATTGCGTGCCGCGGTCGGATTCGGCAGCCCGCCTGCCGTGGTGTGCCTCGAGCCACACGACGCCCGGCCAGCCCAGCCCGTCGCGCATCCTCGATCCGGCGAGAAGCAGCACGAGGTTGTTGACGACCGGGCTGGGCAACCCGGGATATCGCCGGCGGATCTCGTGTGGCGCGGCATCCCGACCAACGTCGATAATCACGTCGATAGCGCCCTCGACGGCCTCGCCCGGCGCGGGTTGCCACCGCCAGCCGGCATCGTGCAACGCGGCACCGAGCCACGGCGCAATCCGCGACAGCGGCCGGGGTGTCGGCTGCGGCTGGACGGCGAGCACCGTCTGCTCATCGATCGGCTCCAGCAGGGCCGGATATTCTCGGCCCGCGCGAACATCGGCGCGCCACCGATGGCCCGCGTATGACGCAGGCGGAACCAGTCGACGCCGAGCGAGCCGCTCCCACTGGGCGGCGCGCCGCGCACCGAGCACCGCAAGTGCCACAGCACTGCGGGCGCAAGACTCGGTCACCGCGTCAAATGCGCCGACCGCAGCCTCCTGAAGCACGGTCGAAT
>CALANS010000062.1 GCA_937926105.1 uncultured Actinomycetes bacterium
TCCGGGTCCGCCTCCGCGTCCTCGCGGGCCACGTCCGCGCGCGTCACAACCCCGCTGATGCTGTACTCGAACGGATAGTTCGGCTGGCTGGCGAAGGTCACCTCGGCCTCGGGATCGCAGTCCTCCAACAGGGCGATCAGTTCCTGGACCTTCATCGCTGCACCTCCGCCGGTACTGCCAACATGCCGGTCTCCACGCCAAGCGCTCGCGCGAGCTTGCGGATGGTCTGTGGTCGCGCGGTGGCGCCATGCTCCAGACCGGAGATCGTCGCCTGCCGCACCTCGGCAAGCGCCGCGAGTTCGCGCTGGGACAGCATCGCCCGCTGTCGGAACAGGGCGAGTTTCGGGGTCACGTACATGGTGGGTTTCTTTCCGTACAGGTCAAAACGACCGATACGTCAAAGATACGCCACCGACACGCGCGGCGCTAGTCCACGCTGCGTGCTCCACTTCGGTGTAGAATGTCGCGCTTTAGACGTTGGCCCGATATGAATAGAAGAACGACGCACGCTACTCGGTTCGGCGTCACCGGCGCCCTGAAAATCGCCCTCGTCCAGTCCATAGAGACTTGCAGCGATGCTCGGACCTTTGTAGACTTTGGAAAGAATAAGCGTTCGTACGCGATGTACGGACGTACTGTTTGGTAATCGCAACTAGGAGGTAAGTCTGCTGCCCGGCAACGAACTCTATTCAGAGCGAAGGAGACGGGAGGAGCGAGCGGGAAAGCCGATCATCTATGAATACGATTCCATTCCCGTGCAGCTCCGGAGGCAAATCGAGGTCGTATGTCAAATTGCGATCGGCGACTACGGCCCCCGGCGTGTGGTACGCGGCCAAGTAGTCGGCCCCCGTCAGACCTCCGATATCTGGGTACGGGTGCACAACCAGATGGCGTTCGCGAGTGCTGATTTCGCTGAACGCGTGCCTTCTATGCTGGTCGGACCCACCGACGACCCGCAAAGGTACTGTGTCAAGTTCCTACTGTCAGCAGGAACCGACAGCGCGCTCGACATCATCGAACTCATATTCAGGGAAATCGATACGACGGTGCGTGAGCAACTCGGTAGCGCGTCAGACATTCCAGATGAAGCAATCAAGATGCTCAACCGTCTCTTTCAAGATCACCGCGTCGGATACCAATTCAGCGGCGGGCGTCTCATTCGGGTGGACTCGCTGTTTCTGCACGAACAAGCCGTTGAACCGGCCCTTACGTTGTTGCATTCCGAAGGATTCGAGGGTCCGATCCGTGAGTTCATGGACGCTCACGCACACTTTCGACACCGCCGATACCCAGATGCCAACCATAACGCGCTCAAGGCGTTCGAGAGCACCATGAAGGCGATCTGTAAAGACCGCGCTTGGCCCTACGATCCCAATGACAATGCCAAAAAGCTCCTCGACATTCTCATGGAAAACGGGTTGATTCCGGCGCCGCTGCGGAGCCACCTCACCGGGCTCAGGACCACGCTCGAAAGCGGATTGCCAACCGTCCGCAACAACATGGGCGGTCACGGTCAAGGTCCGGAAGTTGTTGATATACCCGAACACATTGCTGCATACGCCCTGCACTTAGCGGCGACGAACATCGTGCTGCTAGTCGAGGCGCACCGAGCCACGCCGAGGTAGTTGCCGAAGATGTCTGACACTTTGATCACGGTGATCGGTATCGTCGGCGCATTCTTCGCCGCAACACTTGGCCAAGTCATCGCCGGGTGGTGGTCCACCCAAGCCGCGCGCGAAGAGCGGCAAGCCGCGCGCCTGGCCGCCCGCGAAGAGCGGGAATCCGCACGTTGGGATCGTGCGGACCTTGAGAACCGCCAAAGGTTCGCCGCGTTGAGCGCGCTGGCGGCGGAGTTGCGGCTGAATCTGATTCTGGCGAGATCTGAGGCACATCAGCCCATCGCCGGTGCTTGGGTGCCGTTCAAGCTTGAAACATATGTAGCCGTGCAACCCTACTTAGCAACACTGCCACCGGAACTGAGCCGTCTCGTGTCGGACGCTGTATCAATTCCCATGGAATATCTCGCGATCGAACAGATACAGCGCCCCACCGAATTCCAACCTTGGAATGATTACCGAAAGGATCGACCGTACTGGGCAATCGAGCCTCTGGAGGATGCCTCGGACGCGCTGGACGCCTATCTGAGAGAACAGACGCCATGTAAGGAGAGCGCATGAGCGGAGACGGAAATTGGATTGTTAAGGTGCAGTATGACAAGGCCAGTGACGTGATCAATTGCGACAGTGAAGCCGCCGCTAAGGAGGTTGTGCGCCAGATCCACGAGGGACTGAACAGTGAACAGCGATTCCTCAGCATCCTCGACGGCAGCGCGATCGTACGAATCGCAGATCTCCGGACGGTTACCATCGAACCCGCCGAAGGTCCAGCCGTGGGCGTCGTCCACTGGGGTCGCGTCCAATACTGACGCCCTACGGCCCGTCCCTACATTCCCGACGGCGCGTCCCAGTCCGACACCATGTACCAGACGTCCACCGGCTGGCCGTCGAGCGCCGTCTGCAGCTTGATGGTGTTGGCCGCCAGTTCGTCCGGGTCGGTCGCCACGGTCGGCTCGGTCGCTTCCCGCTCGTGGTTGTGGAAGCTGAGCAGCACCGTGTCGTAGGGCAGCCGGGAGCGCAACGCCAGCACATCGCCGAACCCGATCGCCGTCGTCGCCCCGGTCCCGTCGTGTGCCGGGATGACCACACGGTTGACGGTGGCGAACGTCTTCTGCCCGGCGACCGTCCCAGCGGTGTCAGCGGTGAAGGCGGGCAGCGTCTCGCTCAGCGGATTTCCGGCCACGTCGGCGCCATAGACGGTCACCGCAACCGCTCCGATGTCCGCTGCCGTGCCCCCAGCCGTCGCGGTGATATTCCGTGCGTAGGGTGGGCTCGTCAGGTTGGCCGTGACCGTCTGCTCGGCCCCGGTGTCGGCGATGGCGGCATGCACCCCGCTGGGATTGCTCGCCACGGCCTGGTGTTCGTCCAGCACCAGATGCACGACCTCGCTGGCCGGCAAGCTGATGCCCGGCACGTCGGTTTGGAAGCGTCGGCCTCGAAGGTTCTTTGGGTAGAAGCTCATGCGTTCCTCTCATTCGTGATGCGGGTCCACTCCGGCCCCGCGATGGCCTGCCAAAACAACCGGGTGAGACATGCGCGCGCCACCGGATCGGCTTCGGTCAGCGTCGACCAACTGACGGTCGGCGGGAAGCGCCCGCTGGCCTCCAGTGCGGCCAGCCGGAGCAAGAGCTCCTCGGCCGGTTCGGAGGTGGCCAGCGTGCGCCCGCTTGGCGTCATGACGAGGTAGTGCCCCAGCCCGGCGATCAGCGGCAGGTCGCTCATGCGTCGCCCCGCAGCCAGTCCCCGGCCCGCAGTTCGTCCCAGTCGATCTGGTCGTCGGTCGGGTCCGGCGGATGCCGGAGCAGCTGGCGGCAGGACTGGAGCAACGGCGTGTCCACCGACCGCTCCACACTGGCGCGGACCAGCCGCACCAGCACCGGGTCCGGCTCCGGGTCAAACAGATCGGGATAGCGCTGCTTGTTGAGCTCGATCGTCAGCCGCAGCAGGTCCAGCACCTTCACCCGCACGAACGAGCCGTCCGCCAGCATGAGCGGTCGGGTGTCGGCAGCCGGTTTGAAGTAGCTGCGTTCCAGCCGGTCGATCCGGGTTGCCAGTTTCGATCTCATAGCCCGCTCGCATCCTTCAGGTGCTGTTCCATGGCCGCCAGCCGTGCCCCCAGCTCCACCGTCTCGAAGATCTGGCAGAGCGCCCGTGCCGTTTGCGCGGCAGCCGTGGCCTGCGCCGGTTCCAGTCGCCCGGCGACCAGTTCGTCCATGATGTGCAAAAGCCGCGTGAAGACCGGTTGCAGGTCGCTGGAGACGACCAGCTTGGCGGTGCGCGCCGCATTGCTGCGACGCTCACCCCCTCGACGGTTGCTG
>CALANS010000063.1 GCA_937926105.1 uncultured Actinomycetes bacterium
CACGATCGACCATGCCGGTGCCGGAGCGGAGCGCCTGCCACAGCTCGTCCATGATCACGAAGTAGTGCCGCTGCGGCTCTAGGCCGGCCTCAGCCAGGGCGTTCGCCACGTTCACCGTGGCGAACCCGTTCGACCAGCACGCCAGCAGGGTCGCGGCGCGCAGATCGACGTCGGTCTCTTTCAGCCCGGACACGTCGTAGACCACAGGTCGATCCCGACGCATCGGGTTCGTCGTCGGGCGGGAGAACGTCTCTCCGAGACGGCCGCCGCGGGCGAGGCTGATCAGCGATGCTTCCAGCCCGCGCGTGATGCGCTGATACTCGGCGAAGTCGCCGCGGTCGACGGCGACCTCGCGCAGCTCGGCCGGACCCTCCTGCACGATCGCGAGCAGGTCTGCAAGCACGGGCACCTGGTCGACGAACCGGCGATCCAGGATGCGCAGCGCCTGGTCGACGATCGACTCCTCGACATCGCTCGGCGGCTGCTTGCGCAGGATGGTCAGGAGCGCGGAGACGATCGTGAGGCGGCGGCCGTGGGCGTCCGCCTCAATCTCCTCCGCTTCCTTCTCGTAGCCGGCCTCCCGCAGCCGTGCCGCGGCTTCGGTCGACTCTCCGGGGTCGAGCACGTTCAGGTGGCCTCGGCCGCGGCCCAGGCGGATCACCTGGCCGCCAAGCGCCTCGATCAGGTCTACATAGTCGGGCTTCAAGTCCCCGAGGATGAACGGAATGGACCCGAACCCGGCCAGGCCGGCGGCCATCCGCCGCACCGTCGTGGACTTCCCCAGCGCCGGCAGCCCGAGCACGAACACGCTCGGATTGCTGATCAGCTTCGCGCGCTGGAACCACGAAATCGGGTCCGCGCACACCGTCGCGCCCGTGTACAGGTGCCGCCCCAGCGGCACGCCCACGAGCGGTGCGCCCGTACCCACCGAGAACGGCCACAGCCCGCACACCTGAACGGTGGTGCCGCGGTACTCGACGGGTGCCTGCACGTACCCGGCAGTACCGCGACCGCGACCGATCCAGCCGCGCCCACTGGGGCGCAGCGGGCGCGGCTCCGTCGTCGTCTGCGCCTTCTGCACGGGGCTCTTGGCCCTCTTGCGTTTCTTGTTCGTTGCCATCGTCATCACACCCGATCCCGGAGCGTGGAGGGAACCTGAACGTGCTTGGTCGGGATCAGACCCAACGGCAGCGCCATCGCGAAAGCCGAATCCTGCGACCCGTACTGCCGGCGCACGCGCAGGCGCGCGCCAGCCGACAGGTTGTCGATCGCGGCGGCCGCCTCCGGCTCCCTGGCCGGATCGAGCACCGTCGCGGTGACCAAGATTGCGAAGTTCACTAGCCCGGCGCCGGATGCCTCCTCCTGCGCCGTCGCGGCCGCGGCGCGCACGGCGAGGGTGTCACGCGCCTGCGGCTTTCGCGTCGCGCTGGCACGGAACTGCGCGGCCGTCAGGTCGGATTCCACGAGTCCGGCCGCACGGGCCGGATCGATCGGCTTGTAGAGGATCGTCACCCGCTTGCGAGCGATATCCCGATGCGGGGCCAGCAGCCGGGCGAGAACACCCGACTGCACCGTTCCCCGCGGAGCCTGAGTCATCGCCCAGGTGACCGACGTCGCAGAATCGTGGCGGTAGTCCGACCACGACGCCTGATGCGCGGTCGGCCCGACGTCCGGCCACGACAGCTCGGGCGTCTCACCTTGCGCGTGCGCTTCGTCGATGAGCTGTGCCGCCGCCGGGTCGTAGGCGATCCGGATCGTCTCGCACAACTCCTGCGCCGCGAGCGGGCGAGCGGCCCCCGCCCCGGTGGCCTGCAAGTTGCCGGTCAGACCGGGCAGACGCGCCGCGAGCTCGCGCGCCATCTCGTCCGGCTTGCGAGGCTGTGCACCCTTCCGGGGGATCGCGTTGAAGGTCAGCGTCACGAACGCCTTCACCGTCGACGAGCCGGCGGGGTAGGTGTCGATCACTTCCCGCAGCATCGCCTGGGCGAACGCGGGCGCGTCCGGGTCGAGATTCAGCTCGACCTCACGACGCAGGCGGGTGCCGGACTCCGGGGCCGTCTCGATTACGACCGAAGCGCCCTCGATACCCGGCTCGTCGGCCAGGTGGGACAGCCAGTGACCCCAGTCGGCAACCCACGTGTCGACCTGCAAGGGGTCGACCAGCGATGCGCCGTCAGGCTCGGTGCCGATGACCACGGCGTAGGTGCTGCTGACGGGCGTGTAGACGAGCGCGAACGGACGCCCGTAGGAGTCGGTGTGCTCGCTGAGCCGCGTCGCTGCCGCAACGCCGGGAAGCTGGTACGTGCCCCACTCGGTGCGGCCCAGAGGGCCGGACCGGTACAGGTGCGTCCCGCGTGAACGGGCAGAGAACCATCCGATCCTGTTCGAGGCGCGGGAGAGGACACTGCGCCCATCAGCGTTCTTAAGCACCAGGAGTAGCAGCAGACCGCCCGCGATCGCCGCGGTGATCAGCGCTGCCAGGATGCCGGCCGACATGAGCGCGATCAGGATCGCGAACAGGGCCACGAACAGCAGGCCCGTGCCCACCGTTCCCAGACCAAGCAGGCCGGGCGACGTCGGACGCCGCCAGTTGCCGTAGGTCCGAGGGCCTTCCTGAGTTGAATCAACGGCCACCACTGGGGCCTCCCTCCGTAGATTGTTCGCCAACGCTCTGAACGGCCTGTGCGGCCTTCTTCGCGCCGTCAGCGACCACGCCGGCCGCTGCCCCCACGCCCATTCCGATCGGGCCGGCAGCCGCGCCAGCGCTCGCACCGGCCGCCGCGCCACCCGCGGCCGCGCCGCCACCGGCAGCCGCACCACCGGCCGCAGCTCCACCACCTGTGCCCGCGGCCGCACCAGTCGATTTAGCCGCGCCAGTAGACGCGCCGCCGCCTGGCTGTGACGCAGGCGTACCGCCTCCGCCCCCTCCGCCGCGGCTACCCGAGGGAGCGCCGGTCGAGCCCGTCGACCCTGTGCTCCCAGTGCCACCATCAGAGCCGGAGCTGCCGCTACCCGTCCCGAGACGTCCCAGCGCCGCAGCTCCGGTCGGAAGCGCGGCCATAGCAGCCACGCCCATAGCGCCACCCGCGCCACCAGCCATCGAGCCAACGAGCGGAGTGACGAACCTCATCAGTGCCGGCATCGCGAACAGCGCGATCACCATCAGCATGAGGCCCGTGAGCACGGCCAGCAGGCCCGTGCCGTCGTCCTTGAACACGTTCGTGCCGACGAGCTGGAACGCCGCCGCGTACACCAATGCCGCCGCCGGCTTGTAGAGGATGAACGCCAGCAGCCAGCCGACGTTTTTGCGGAACCACGCCTTGCCGGTTTCGAGATTCGTAAACGACGCCGACAGCGGCAGGATGCCCGTCAGGATGACGAGCATGCCTCCGCGGGCGACCATGAGCACGATCTGAAACGCCGTCGCGAGGATCGCGATCAGCCCCAAGATGATGATCAGCAGCGAGCCCAGGCCGCCCGCGGCCGGGTTCGTCGTTAGCGCCAGCAGGTTCAGCACGTTCGTGCCGAAGCATGTCGACCCCGCCGCGGCTACATCACAGTCCAGCGACTTGTTGATGATCCACACCGAGAACGAGTCGGACGCCGCGACGAGTAGGCCGACGACGGTCACGCCGGCACCCGCGACGATGATGAGCGTCACGAGGCTTTTCAGCGTCTCCCGTCCCGGTTCGGCCCGCTGTTCCCACGCCATCCGGGCACCGCCGATGATCACCGACAGCACGGCCAGCGCGCCCATGTACCACCAGAGGCCCGCCTGCAGAAACGCCACGGCACCCCCGGCGCCGCTCGGCCCAGCAGCGATGATCGTCGAGACGAGCGAACTCGCCCCGCTGATCAGGACCACCGCGCCCAGGATGATGCCGGCGCGGCCGACCGCCGCGATGCCCTGCCCTGATCGCAACCGAGAAGCCACGATCATCCCGAGGATGATCATGGCGATACCGCAGATGGCCAACGACACCCACGTCACATAGCCGAGCACCGTCGTGATGCCCTCCGAGTTCGGCGCCGACGAGCCTGCGGTCAGTGACGAGCTGCTGCCCGTCCCCGTCAGGTTGGGGGTGCCGATGTTCACCCAGACCGTTCCGAGCGAGGCCACCGCTTTGCCGAAAGCCTCCTGAACCGCCTTCGCCATGTTGTCGATCGCGTTACCGACCGCGCTGTTCACCCAGTCCTGTACTACGCAGCCGGTGCCGAGGAATCCGCAGTCTTGTCCAGCCATTGGTCATCCCACCGTCCATGCCGTGTACCCGGCAAGGTTCGGAAGCTGATCGACCTGCGCGGGGTTCGCCGCAGACGAGTCGAGCTTCCAATCGCCGCCTGACCAGACCAGCTTCGCGACGAACGATCCGGTCACGATCTGACCGGAAGCCGTCGCCTGGAATGCGACGTCGACCTGCGCGTGCTCGCCGTCGTACGACAGCACGCGGAATCCAGCGATGGATGCTCGAATGCCGGACGGGTTCGCTGCATTGAGTCCCGAGCTGAGCAGGCTGTCCCTGTACTGGCCCGGGGCCAGCACATACGGGAGCCATGTGCTCCGGAGCGACTGATCGAACGACATGATTGCGAAGTTTGCTGAGGCAAATAGCGCACCGTCCGGGGTGTGCTGGAAGCAGTATCGATACCCAGACGGTGCAGTGGCGGCAGGGCCGGCGACTTGCGACGTCGGGTAGGCGAGCACGTCCTGGTACTTCCAGGACGTCTCGGGCGCTGCACTCACCGTGCCGGAAAGCTCCGTCCCACTGAGACCGCAGACGCTCTTATCGCCCGACACAGGGCCGGGCGACGAGATGATTCCGGGCGACGTGCTCGACGCACTGGGCGTGGGATCCGCTTTCGGGTCGCCTTTGCCCACGTTGACGGCGACGAGGATGATCCCGCACACGACGATGAGTGCGACGACGATCGCCGCGGCGATGAAGCCTGGACGTGTGAAGGGGCTCTGGCTGTCGTTGTTGTTGTCGTCGCTCACGACTGCATCACCCTCCTGCGATGGTGCCGATCCACGCGGCACCTGCACCGATCACGATCGCGCCGGCCATTGGCCAGAGAATCTTGGGGAGGGCGTCGTGGCCCTCGCCGCGGCGGAAGCTGACGGCGATCAGGATGCCGCCAACGATGATCGAGCCGCCGACGACGGCGTACCCGATCCACTTCAACCACGCCATGATCGTGGTGATGCCGCCCGTGCCGGGCGGCTGCTGGGGGTTCGGGTTCGGAATGTCGACCATCGGGACGTGCGCCAGGAAGTCGTTCGCGGCGGTCAGGATGGTGTGCAGCGTGCTCATCGCTGTTCCTTTCGGTAGGTGGTGCCCGTTGCACCGGGTGTGACCAGCGCGCTCAGTTCGTCGACGAGTCGACGAACCTCCCGCGGAGCGTCCGTGAGAGCCGACGGCTCCCCCAGACGCCACGATTCGATCCACGGCACGTTCCACGTGCGCGGGACACCGCCGCCGACCACCTGGGCCAGATCGCGCAGTGGGCGCGGCAGCCGGCCGGGGGCGTCAGCGACGAGAACGAGGCCGAGCAGTTCCACGTGCGGAACGAGGCCGGCCGCCCATTGAGTTGCGGCCGCCTGGGCGGCACGCAGCCCATAAGCGTGGGAGCGGGCGACGAGAACGACACGCGCCGGCATCCCCGCTGGGGGGTGCGGCCAACCGTGATCGGCAGCAAGCCAGTCAGGCACGAGCGCGGCCAGGCTCGACTCACCGGAACCACCGTGCGCTCCGAGCCACCACAGCGGCGCTGCCTGCGGCCGGTCGTAGGTCGGCAGCTGGTCAACGCGATCCGGGGCCGGAACCCCACGCTGAGGCCCGACCGGGCCTGTGGGCGGCGCAACAGACGGTGCGCTGATCGCCGGAGATGCCGGCTCAGGGTCAGTGGGTCGGGATATCCATGGATTAATGCCGTCGCTCACCGTTCCCCCCTCGATAATTGTGTTCGACGTCGCTAACGCGACAAGAATACTCGATCGTTCTACTGGGAGCAACAGCATGCTACAGGGATACGCACGCATAAACAGCGTGCAACAGAGCCACTTTTCGTTTACACTGTCTGCATGCGCTTGCGGCTTCCGGTGTTCCCCGTGACGTCAGGGCTTGATGCGCTGTTCAAGGGGCGCAAGGAGACACTGACCGTCCCAGAGGTTGCAGAGATGCTGGGCCTCACGAAGCCCGGCGTCTACAAGTGGCTCAAAGACGGAGTGATTCCCGGCTACAAGCTCGGAGCTACATGGTTCATCCTGCGGGATGAACTAAAGGAAGCTCTAGAGCAGGGGGCGAACTCACGGCGGACACAGCCGTCAGCGCGGGGTGAGGAGCACGAGGAGGGGTAATGGGGGGAAAGTGCACGCTCGGTCTAGCCGGCGTCGTCTTGGTCACGGTTGCGCTGGCCGGATGCGCCGGTAACAGCGAACAGCGACCGAGCGAGAGCCCTTCCCCCACGCCCTCCGGTGTTTCCATCCCGGACCTGAGCACCTTCACGCCGGCCCCGAACGGGACCAAACTCGACGACGAGTCCGGCGGCGGGACGGTCAACCCGAAGCCCGCACCCGCCTGGGACGCGTCGCAGCGGTCCAACGCCGTTGTCGCGGCCGAGAAGGCGCTCACGGCGTTCGCGCGGCCGGACCTCAACTCCACCGAGTGGTGGGCGGCCCTGTCGCCTCTCCTGACGCCGCAGGCGCAGCAGGACTACCAGTCCGTCGACCCCGCCAACATCCCTGCGCACAAGCTCACCGGCCACGGGACCATCGTCGACGACAGCAGCACCTACGCCGTGTCAGTGGACGTCCCCACCGACGCCGGCACCTACACGATCATCCTCACGCGGCGCGACGGCGCGTCGCCGTGGCTTGCCAGCCGATTCACGCCTCCCGCGGGGACACACTGACGATGGATCGCAAGTCTGGGGGGCTCGTAGCGATCATCACCGTGCCCGTGCTGATCCTCGCCACGGTGTTCGGAATGCTGCTGCTCACGTCGTCGGCGTCCGCGAGCTGCAACCCCACCGGCAGCAGCGCCGCCGGGGTCACCATCGACCCCAAGACCGTGCCCGACACCACGATCAGCGGATACGGGCACGACCAGCTCGTGAACGCCGCGTATGTGATCCAGGCCGGAAAGGATCTCAACCTCAGCTCCCGCGATCAGACCATCGGCGTCATGACGGCGATGGGCGAATCCGGTCTGCGCGTGCTCAACTACGGCGACGCTGTAGGCCCGGACAGCCGCGGCCTGTTCCAGCAGCGCGCGAACGGGGCATGGGGGTCGCTCAGCGACCGCATGGACCCCTACATCAGCGCAACGAACTTCTTCAAGAAGCTGGCCACGATCACCGACCGCGACTCCCTCGCGCCGACGATCGCCGCGCACAAGGTCCAGGTCAACGCGGACCCGTACTACTACGCCAAGTACTGGGACGCCGCCGTGGCCGTCGTCGAAGGGCTCACCGGAGCCAAGCTCGGCCTGAGCACCGGCACCGGCAACCAGGTCTGCTCCGGTGCCGGTGCCGGCACCGGCACCGGCACCGTCAGCGCCCAAGGCTGGGCGCTTCCGGCGGCAGGACCGATCAGCGATCCCTTCGGGATGCGCGTGGACCCAGTGACCGGCGTCTACCAGCTCCACGCCGGCGTCGATATCGCCGGCGGCTGTGACTCCCCCATCTACGCCGCCCAGACCGGCACCGTGATCGCCAGCGGCTTCGGCGTCGGCTACGGCTCCAACGGCACCATCGTCATCGACCACGGCGGCGGCGTGCAGACCGTCTACCTGCACATGTACGCCTCCGGAATCCTCGTCCAAGACGGCCAGAAGGTCACCGCAGGCCAGCAGATCGCCCGTATCGGCTCCTCCGGGCAATCCACTGGCTGTCACCTCCACTTCCAAGTCATGATCAACGGCTCCCCCACCGATCCCGTGGCCTTTATGAAGACCGTGGGAATCACCATCGGCGGATGAGCGGAAGGAGAACACCCACATGAGCACGACTACAGAAGCGACCGCCTGGCCCCGCGCCATCGCGACCCTCAACGAGGACGGCACCGCCGAGGTATCCATCGGCGGCACCGTCACGGAGGTTGCGGCCGGCGACGTCGACGAGGCGCGCGCCCAGGTCGTCGCGATCGTGGCGGCCCGCGCCGAACAGCTCGGCCGACCGCTGCACGTCCTCACCCGCGACCCCGCCGGGGAATGGCCGCTGATCATCCACCCAGACCAGACCGTGACCGAGGACGACAGTCGCGAAGCGCGACCGCAGGCCCCCGAGCCCGCGGCCGCGGAACCGACCCCCGCCGAGCCGGAGGCCGCCAAGGCGGCCCCGTCGTCTCCGGCCGGTCCCGGCTCATGGGTCACCACCAACGCGCCCGCCCCTGCGGCGCCGGGTGCGGACCTTCCGACACGTCGAGCCATGCGCCAGTCGTTCCTTGTCAGGGAGCAGATCGAGGAGCCGGCCACCACCGGGTGGCGCGGCCTGGCAACGCGGGCCGGTATCCGCATGAGCCCCAGCGAGGAGGAGCGCGCAGAGCGCGCCGACGTCCTCGCCGTCTCCCAGCACTGGCCCGGCCCGCGCACGATCGCGATCGTGAACGGCAAGGGCGGCGCTGGCAAGACCCCCAGCACGGTCCTCCTCTCGGGCGTGTTCGCCCGCTACGGCGGCGCGGGCGTGCTCGCCTGGGACAACAACCAGACCCGAGGCACGCTCGGCTGGCGGACCGAGCAGGGGCCGCACGAGTCGACCCTGCTCGAGTTGTTGCCCCAGGTCGACCGGCTCCTGAGCACCAGCGCCCAGTCTGCGGACCTGGCCCACTACGTGCACCACCAGACCCGCGACCGCTTCGACGTGCTCCGCTCCAAGCCGATGGCGCTCGCCCAGGAGCAGCGCATCGAGCCCGAGGACGTCGACGCCATCCATGCCGTCGCCAGCAAGTACTACCGGCTGATCTTCATCGACTCCGGCAACGACGAATCCGATCCGATGTGGCGGCGGATGATCGACCACGCCGACCAGCTCGTGGTGGCCACCACCACCCGAGACGACCACGCCGAGGCCGGCGCGCTTCTTCTGGAAGCGCTGGCCGACCGCGACGAGCGATCGGCTCGCCTGGCCGATAACGCCGTGGTGATCGTCACCCAGGCCGACCCCAAGGCCACCCCGGCCGACATGCAGCGCGTCGCGGCCGGCTACCGCGAAATCACACGCGAAGCCGTCACGATCCCCTTTGACCAGGCAATGGTCGACGGCGTGCTGCACTACGGCGCTCTCCGACCCACCACGCAACGGAAGTGGCTGGCGGCCGCGGCCGCCGTAGCCCGCGGGCTATGAGCGCCACACAGGCCCTCCGCGCATCAGAAGCCGTCGCGGACTGGCCCAAAGTCGTCGCCAGCATCTACGGTGCCAGCGACCAGCTCAGAGACGGCCCGCCGACGTACATCGGCAGCATCACCATCAACGGCACCGAGCGGCCCTGTGAGGCCGCGAGCATCGAGGAGCTACGCACCGGCATGATCGCCCGATGCGTGGCGATCGCCATCCGCCTGCACCGGCCGGTGCGCCTCACCGTCAAGGACAGCAGCCAGGCGTGGACGCTCGGCGTGCGCCCCGAAGGCATCGTGCAGCTCCTCGACGCCTCCGGCACGATCCCGCCCGCGGACGGGCTCACCGTCCACGAAGGACGATGCCGCGTCTGCCGGCGACTCCAACCGGTCACCCAAGCGGTGTGCGTCCAGTGCAAGACGCCGGAGCCTCACCGGGTCGAAGCCGACCCGATCGACGTCAAGGCGGTCGTGCCCGACGCCGCGACCACCGTCGAGGAGCTGCCCGTAGTGCGCGCCGTCGTTGTCCCCGTTGAGGAGCTGGACCACACGGTGATGGCCAAGCCCACTCCCCCGCCCGTGACACGGCCGCGGTTGCGCCTGAGCTTCACCACCCAGGAGCCCGTGGACACCAGCGAGAGCGTCGTACTCGGCCGTCATCCCGTAGCCGTTGGCGATCGCAAGCCGATCACCGTCGAGAGCCCCGAGCGGATGCTCTCACGCACCCACGCCCTCGTCGACGTCGATGACGAGGGCCGAATCGTCGTCACCGATTACCACAGCGGCAACGGCATCGAGACGCAGACCGACCCGCCCCGCCGATTCGAGCCCGGCGTGCCCTACACGATCGAGCCCGGCACCAGCCTGCGCATGGGCGACGTCGTCTGCACGATCGAGACGGCCTGACATGGCTCAGCGTGTCGTCGTCCTAGACCTAGGACGTTTCCCTAGTGTGAGAGCCATGTCCAGTCCGATCCGCCGCAAGCGAGGCACGCCCACTGTCGGCGTGCAAGTTGACCTTGCCCCAGACGTGAAGGAACTCATCGACGGCTACATGCAAGTGGCCGGCGTTCCTCAGTGGGCGATCATCGAGGCTGCGATTCGCGCCGGGAAGCCGGGCGCGAACGGCATTCCGATCGGCTGGGACCTCCCTGTGGCTCTGAACCAGCCGCCGCTCGACCTCGACCAGCTCAGCACCGAGGAGGTGCCCATGCGGCGATCCGCATAGAACGAGCGAAGCCCTCGTCTTTGGCGGGACGAGGGCTTCGGAAGCTAAGTGCCTGATCTGCATCTGTTTGGCGACGGGGAACAGATCAAGCGATGTGAGGAACCGGTTTGGCGACCGGGGCCTGTTTGTGTCAACCACTATGTGAAAGACGGTGCCATCATAACCCTCGCGACGGATTATGCATACTTCGGCGCTCCTGGCGCGTCGTGGATGCTCACTGGCCAGCTGAGCCCTCGGCCGAGCGTGCGCGTGGCGGTGGCGGACGCCTACGGCGACGTTCAGAACCGCTACCCCGCCCACCGCCGCGTCGACGGCAAAGAGCCCGCACGCCCGTGGGCCATGTACCTGGCGGACGCCAGCGGACGCTTCCGCTTTCTCGGCTTCGACCTCGACGCCAAGACGCCGGATGCCGAGGCCGCGGCAGCTCGTGACGCCGACGTGATCGCCGGCCTCCTCACGGACGCCGGCATTCAACACGTCGTCTGCGAATCCGGCCCCTCACACGGCCGCCACGTCTGGGCCGCTCTCTCCGAGAGCGTCGACGCCGACACGATCGCCACCCTCGCGCACTTCCTGCGCAACGAGTGCCCCACACTCGACATCGTTCCCCTGACCAACCCGCAGACCGGCTGCCTGCGGCCGCCCGGTGCCCCGCACCGCCACGGCGGCCGCTCGACCGTGCTGCGCGGCGACCTCGGCACGCTCACCGCCCCCACGACCACGGCCGCGCAGGTGCGTAGCCTCGTCGAGGCCCTGGCCAAGCTCAGTAACGGCGCTGAGCCCGCAGGGCGTATCGACCCCAAGCGCCCGATCCCCGTCGACGAGCACGGCCGCCTGTACCTCCCC
>CALANS010000064.1 GCA_937926105.1 uncultured Actinomycetes bacterium
CGAGCACGTTCCCCACCGGCAGCTTGCTGAGCAGGCCACCACCGAGCACGTTCCCCACCGGCAGCTTGCTGAGCAGGCCACCACCGAGCACGTTCCCGACCAGGCCACCAGTTGGTTCCTGCTGGCCAGTCGATGCCGATGTCGGGGTGGCCCCACCCTTGGTAGCGACTGTCACCTCGGGCGAACCCTCGGTGTCAGTCTTGCCCGTGGTGCCGATGGTCACCTTGGGCGAGCCCTTGGTGTCAATGCGGACCGTGGCGGTCTCCGATGATGCGGCGGTCTTTCCCGACGGCTTGGGAGTGGCCGACTGCGGTTGAACATCAGAAACCAGGATCTCTGTCTTGGTGAGATCGTGAGGCCCCGTGGCCGCCGAATCATTCGACGTGGCGGACTTGAGACTGACCTGGGCACCGTTCTTGTGCCCGGTCACCTGAGCGTTACTCCCTACTTCAGCAGCGGGCATCTGCACCGTGGACTTGAGGTCCTTGGACTGCTGCTTCTGCACCGAGGCAGTCGTCGAGGCTTTCACCTCGTGCGACTGCGCTGGGGCGGATCCACTGGCCTGAGCCTGCACGTCCAGTGTCTTCGTCACCGGCTGATCGGTCGCGGTGTTGCTCACGCTCGTGTCTGCCTGGGGTGCCGGCACGCTGACCGGCTCCGCGGACGCGGTGTGCTTGCCAGCAGACGATGCCGCCGGGTGGTCGTCACCCGAAGCGGATCGCGCCGGCGTAGCGGAACACGACTGTGCCGAGATGGCGGCGTCAGTGGTGCTGTCACTGCGTTGGCTGTGCGTGTTTGTTGCGACCGACGTTGCTGCCTGTGAAGACACGTCGGGACATGCGGGCTCACCAGCGGCAGAACCGGCAACCTCGGACGCGGCCGCCCCAGCACCGGCGGATGCTGGTTGCATCTCGTCGTTCTGAGGCTGGTCCGAGGGCGACAGGAGCTGCGTCACCGAACCGGTGAGTTGCTCCACTCCGCCGACCACGCCGTTGACCACTCCGCCTACCAAACCGGCAGGTTCAGGGTTGGTCTTGACGACGTGCTCGGGCGATGCCGCCCCCGCCTGTCCGGGTACAGCCTGCTGCTGTAACACCTGTGATTGATCGCTCGTTGTCGAAACCACGGACGAGTCGGATCCGGGAGTTTCGGCCGCTTGCGCGACCCCTACTCCGAGGACTGCCAGACCCGCTGCCATGATGCCGACCTGGAGCGATCGCCGAACCCATGAACGCATGGGTTGACTCCTCTCCTGGTAGAACCGAGATTCGAGTGCGCAGCCCGCTGACTGCGAGCGCGCGGAACTGAATCGAGTCCGCCAGGAGGGTTAAGCGGGGGAGGTCGGTGGCTTGGTCGCGTCGCCCTTCGGGACTCGCTTGCCGTCTCGATCCTGCATTCCGAGGAATGCGACATCGATGTTCCAGCGATCCCCGAAGAATGCAGCGGAGGCGCCTGCCCCCGCATTCGAACCACTCGAGTTTGAGGAGTCACCGGATCCGCTCGGCGCGCCGGGTACCGCAGGGGACTGTGGCGCGCTCGGGACCGATGGCGTAGCGGGCGCCCACGGCGCCGAGGTGCGAATGGTGGTGGCAGTGCTGGCGGCGTGCCCACGTGCCTGCGTGGAGGTGCGCACGGTTGCCGTGGCCGGGAGCTCGTCACCGGTGCGCACCGTCGTCACCGCGCTGTCATCGACCTGACCGAGGTCGGCAGGCGCCGCGAGGCCAATCAGCCTGTCAGTGGGAACCACGGCAGCAAAGTCCGAGCCGATCGTCGGCACCGAACCAGCCGCGACGACCCGGGCCTGCGGCAGTGCAGGCAGTGCAATGTTGGCAGGAAACGTCCCCTGGAATACCGACGATCCGACGGCGACCGTGCTGGCGGCGATACCGCCGACGGCTGTCGGGTCGAGGGACCCGAACGACAACGTTGTGGTGACGACTGCGGCATCCGACGAGCCGACCTCGTCGCTCGTCGACGGCCCCGAGGAACCCAGCAGGCCCGACAGGAACCCGGCCGGCGACGGCGTCGCCTCACCTATCAGCGCGGGCGTTAGGTCCGAAATCGAGCTGTCCAGGTCGGCAATCGAAGCGATCGCAGCGGTCGTGACGACGACCGGGCCGGCGAGATGGGTAGCGGGCTTCACGGCCACGTCGGTTGCCATCGTGACGGCCGGCGCAGCGGTATCCGCGACGGTCTCGATGACCGGTGCTGCGATGCCGGAGACGGGTGCGACGGCCACGCCGGCCACGGTCTCGACGACCGGATCGGCTAGGTGAGTGACGGGCCCAACGGCGACATCGGCGGTCATCTTGACCACCGGGGCGGCGGTGTCAGCCACGGTTTCGACGACGGGTGTGGCGAGGTTGGTGACGGGCTTCACGGCGGTGTCCGCGACCGTCTCGACGACCGGCGCCAGGGACGACTCCAGCGCTGTGGTCACCGGTTCGACGGCTTTCGTGATCTCCCCCACCGCGGGCAGCGCCGGCCCGGCCAACGTGTCGATCGATGCCCGTAGCGGACCCACGGCGGGCTGCAGTGTCTTTCCGAGAGCGTCCGTCACCGGAGTGGCGGCCTGCGCCACGGGGCTGAGGATAGGTCCGGTGAGCCGACCCAGCGGCTCGGTCCGATCAGTGAGCAGCCCGAGCAGTCCGCCTTCCTCCGCGGAGCCCATCATGGATGATTGCTGTTGCATACCAACGAAAGTCGAGTGTGCTCTAGTCGAGTGGTGGCCGATCGAAGCGGTGCCCGAACCTTGCGTTGCCGCGACGGTCGCCTTTGTGGAAGTGCTGCCGGTTGAGTGAGTTTCGGATTTCACTACCGACTTTGGGACGGCCGAATGGTCCTGCTTAGTTTGTGTAGCAACGGCTTTCGTTGATGTGATATCGGATTGATCGGCCTGCGCAAATGACGAATGATCGCTGGTCGTCGAAGAGTGGCTCGGCGAGACTGGGGCCGTCTTCTGGTGGTGTCCATTGGCGCTCTCGGCCGGCATTGCTGGTGAGCTCCCCGGTAACGCGGAACTACCGAGAACGGTTTGTGCAGAAGCACTGTCAGCGCTCTTTGGCCCGCCGGTGGTGGTTGTCGACGCGGCGCCCATGGATGTCGGCTCCGTGGCGCTGTGCGGGTCGGCGGGTGTGGTCTCGAGCAGTTCCTTGACGGCGTCGACAACCTCGTGGACGCTCCCGTTGGAGGCATTCGATTCCGTGCCGTCGTCCAACAGTGAGGTCAGATCCAACAGGCCGCTGCTCGAACCTGGGTGAGCGGTGGAACCAGTGGAGGTGGTCTCGGTATCCGTGGCGGGGGATCGACTCGGTGCGGCGGATGCCGACGGCGCGCCCACGATGGCCAGGGTGAGCCATCCGGCGACGACCAGTCCACCGAGCATTCCTAGGCGAACCAACGGCCGGAAAGACCGACCGCCCGGGTGCTGCGAGCAGGCGGCATCAAGCAGATGCTCGACGCACTTCCCCCGCATGGCAACTACCCTCCGTACGCCTGACATCACGCACTGTGTAGATACGGTAAGCCTCTCGGTGACGGAGTGCAAGCGGTTCGTTCGGGCAATTGGTGCCGACGGGTAATAGCACTGTCACCCGATCGGCCTTCCCGGTCGGAGTTCCTTCGAGCGAAGTGGAAATTCATTTCCGTTGTTGAACTGCTTGGACAGCTGGCCGACCTTCTCGGTGATGGCGTCTGCCACCAGGCCGGACAGGCTGCGGTACCCGAGGCGATATGAACCCGTTGCTACTACGGCGTTGCGGGCTGACTCGGCAACCTGTTCCGGTACGTATACCGTCAATTGCACCTTTTCGGCGCGGCTCTGCCGGTGTCTGCCGACGTGTGCGTTGAACTCACCTGACATGTCATCCCCCACCTTCAATTAAAGCATTGCCAGTAATAACTGGAAACCTCCGCGACCCCTTCCCTCGGATTACTATCGACCGCAAAGACACCACCACGGCGACAAATGAGAATAACTGTGAGTCACATCAGAGGTGCAGGTGGGGGGTCCGCGCGGACGCCGTCCGGTGGCAGAGCGGTGCCGCGGCGGGCTCGTGCGTGGTTGCACCTCCACAGGGTGATGCTGCTCGTGGCGCTGGCCGCCACATTGGCAGTACTCGGCGGTGTTCTGACCGTCCTGTCAAGGCCCGCGGGCGGAGCACCGCAGCCGCCGCTTGCCGACGAGACCTCGGGTGTGCCGACGGCATCGAGCTCGTGGTCCTCCTCGCCGGTGGCCTCCCCGGAACTCACAGGCCGGCCGACGACAAGCACGGTCATCGATGGCGGACATCCGCAGCCTTCAGCGGAAGCCTCTAGCGCTCTCGTGGCGTCGGCGCCAACCGATCGCGTGTCGGCTTCGCATTTCGATACCGAGGCGAATCACGGCACGATCGGCGCCATCGGCGCCACCGACCTGCGACAGCCGCGCGACCCCGTCATGCCTCGATCGATCCCCGCTTCCATCGAAATCCCGTCCATCGGCGTGCAGTCCCAGCTGCTGCAGCTCGGCTTGAACGACGACGGAACCGTTGAGGTACCACCCTTGAATGCTCAACCGTCGCAGGCTGGTTGGTACCAATATTCACCGACGCCTGGAGAGATCGGTCCGTCGGTGATCTTGGGGCATGTGGACTCCGCGGCCAGCGGCCCGGCGGTCTTCTTCCGGCTCGGCGCGCTGAAGCCGGGCGATCGGATCCTGATACACCGCGCGGACGGAACCACCGCGGTTTTCCGAGTCGATCGCGACGTCCGATATCCGAAAGCCCACTTCCCGACCACCAAGGTCTACGGCGACATCGATCACGCGGGTCTGCGCCTGATCACCTGCGGCGGCTCGTTCGACTTCTCCACCCGGCATTACCAGGACAACATCGTTGTCTACGCGTCCCTGGTGGCCGCCAAGCCTTAGGTTGCCGGTGCAACCGCCCGGTCTCGCGGGCCGAGGCGATCGACGTCGCGCAAAGCAAAATAGCAGCAATGCCAGTAATGGCCCGCAACCGTCCGGTCAGCGCGTGCGACGCCGCAGCGCCATTCCGGCCGCCACCGCGCCGCCCAAGGCCTCGACGCCCAGCGCCGTCGGACGCCGATCTTGGCAGCCTTGTGCCCGGTCCGGTAGTCCCGAATCTGCCAGCCGCGCTGGCGGGCCAGGTCTCGCAGCGCCGCGAGCCACGATGCAGACCTAGTACGTGGCTGGCGTCGGCTGCACACATGAGTTGATATGCGTCACCGTTTGGGCCGTTCGGGTCAAATTCCGGGACCGGGGTGTCATATGAACGCGGCCTTCGCAGCCTGATCACGTCAACCGAGACGGGTCGCCTAGCGGTCCCCCGTGCTGACCGAGTTTGGCGACTCGGCCGACTCGCGTTGAACGACGATGGCGGCGGCGATACGCGAGATCAGGTCATAGGGCACCTCGGCGCGGTGCGGGAAGCTGACCGTGTCCTTGCTCGACCGGTGCAGCGCCACCTCTGATTCGAGCGGCTCGGGCAGGACAGGCACCGGGTACAGGGCGATGTGGTTCTTCCAGCCGGCGTAATGCAGTCCATACCGACCGCCGAGCATGATCGCGGGCATGCCGTAGCGAATCGTCTCGACGGCGCCGGGCATCTGATCCAGGATCACCGTCCGGACCGTGCGGAGCCGGTCGGCTACGTCATCGGGGAACCCAGCGATGTAAGCCTCGACATCTGCCTCAGTCATTGGTGCCATCTCCTTCTCCGGCCTTCATGTACTGACCTGTTCGTCATGAACCATCATGAACATCATGATCCCCGCAAGACGCCGGCCTAGTCCGAAACTGCCGTCGCGTCGCTCGGCGGTCGTTCGATTCCGCGCATGCACCCCCGCGGGAATGGAGTAGGAGACGGTTGGGTGGGGCTACCCGGTCAACTGTCGGCCTGCCGGCATTGCCAAGTCGAGCGTGGTGGCCATATCGTCGGGAAGATCTTGCACTTTGATCCAGGTAGGTGTTCAGAGTCGCTGGGTCATCCCACCCCATGTGGCGCATGATCCGGTTGGTGTCCCACCCCGCGCGGTGTATTTGAGTGGTGACGAACTTCCTGGCGCCGTGACTTCGATGCCACGTGGCTCCGTGCTCGTTGAACAACACCTTGACGATCTTGCCGACGTTGGTGGGGTGGCGCCACGCTTTCGGCTTGGTTGGCGCGCCAAACACCGGCATCGCAGAACGCGCGGTGATCCACGCCGAGAGCGTGGGCGCGCTCCGTCAGCAGCGCCGCCAGGCTGGGGGACAGAGGCAGCACACGGCATCGGGCCGGAGGACTTGGTGATGCCCCGCGTCGTGCCCTCGCCAGCGATCCAGCCAAGCGTGCCGTTGATCGACACCCGGCCCGGCGGAACCGTCACCACATCGTCAATTTCGCGACGTGTGCCGCGCCCCACGGGCGGACTTTCACCGTGACCGGCGATGTGCCAAGGTTCAGGTCAGACCACCTGATCGCTAGTGCCTCGGAGAGCCGGACACCGAGCGAGAACAACAGGTGGACAAGGTCATAGATGTCTTGCCCATTGGCCATCGTCGCGCCCCTCGGGGCGCGGGTGCCCTTGCCGATTCTCCTGCCCGCCCTCGGGTGAGCCGCAAGCGCTGTCAGCAGCCCGCGCACCTCGTCGTCGGTTGGTGCTCGATCGTGGTCTAGCCCATCGGCGCGCTTGTCGAGAGTGCGCGGGTCGAGAGGGTCGGACTTCTGGTACTTGATCGCGGACACCTTGTTGACCGCGATGAGGTCCTTGCTGACGGCAAGGCTGAAGACGTTCCGCAGGATGCCCCGGGCTCGCTCGGCAGAGGCCGGACCGTGCCCCTCGGCCACCGTGAAGATGCACTTCTTGATGTCGTGCTCACTGACCGATCGCGGGATCTTATTCTCGATGGCTGCGAATGCCCGGCGGGCCGGAACCTTGGTGCGCGACTGCGTCAGTTGTGTGTGCCGCCCACGGCGGTCCTCTCCGAGCAGGGCGGCAATCGCATACCCGTAATTCTGGCGGGTGCGCGTGTGCACGCCGCGTGCCTTGTCCAGCCCGTCGCGGTACTCGATCAGCAAGTCACGCAGCGTGGTGGTGGTGTCCCTTCCGCCATGCGTGAGGGGGCGGCGGAGTAGAGCGATACGCGGATCGACCGGTCAAGCCGTCGAGGCCTGCTACGCAGCGGGAGGCGAAGGCGCTGTACTGCGGGCTCGACGTACCGAAGTTGGCGTTCACACTTCGGCAGGCGGAAACTGTTGCGTCAGTGCCCACGTCGATGTTGACTGACGCCATTTACGGGCGGCCTGGGTCTCTGGTGGCTCTGCAGCGTGACGCTGTGCGTGTACTACTACGTCTGGTATCACCGGATCAACCAGGAGTTCGCCGCCGTTCTCGGTGAGCCGGTCCACCCGAACGGGAGCACGTTCAGGCGGCGCTGCAGGTACCGCGTGTGCGAGGCGAACCACGGCAAGGCGCACGTCGTCGTCACCTATCCCGACGGTCTGCGAGCGGACATCCCGGGGCCGCTACACGACTGGGCGGCCGCACAGAAGCCAACCGGCGAGATCATGGCCGCCGGGGCGGCGAACCCAGCCGCAGGCCGCGCCTAGCGTGGACGTTCGGTCCGCTGTCGAGCAGGCTTCGATCTGACCGACACGCTCGGACCCGGTGCGTTGCGGTAGATGGGCTCAGTCCGGGATCACCCCTTCGGGCGGCTCAGCTTCATTCATCGGCGGAGCGTGATCGCCTCGCGACTCATTCTTCTGAGCGGCCGTGCCGTCACCGCTTGCCCCGTCGGAATTGCCACCCCGCAGCGCGGATGCCGTCTGCGCTGGTCGTGCTGGTTGTGCACGTCCTCTGTTTCGTGGTGAAATCCCGGTGGATAGCTCGCGCACATTGGCTAGGAGGAAGAGCACGCTGGCCGCAAGCCCACCGATAGCCCAAATCTCTTGCTCCCCGGTCGTGGTGGAGACGGATGTCATGACGTGAATATTCGCTGATGCTGCGACGATTTGATCGGCGATGTTCTGCCGACCCATATCTTCCTTTTGAATATCTGGCAGCCCGGTCAGCCGATCGATTTTGGTCATATATTCCGATATTGCGGCCCCTGCCTTGTCCATATTGGATTCTATCGAAGATAGTAGCTACCCCAATACGACAATCGTGCAGAGCGCCAGGACAATGTAGGTAACGGGCCAACCGGGGCTCTTGAAACGTGATGCTTTCGCTGCACGTGCGCGGGAATGTCCTGTCGTCTCCGGTGGCGTCATTACGGCAGCCCAGGGCGCCGAGCGTTAGTGCCGGCATCACTCGGATGGCTGAAAGCTCCGCGGCCTGCTCGGATAGCCGAAAGCCGCCCCCCAGCCCGGAGGCTGAGGGGCGGCGCTGGGGTTTGTGCCGGCGGCGGGTGAGATGGGGGTCGGTTCCGCCGCCGGCGACGGCCCAGGGGGGTAGGGCCGTCTGGGTGACCATAACCCGAACAGCCGTAGGCCGCTCTCACCCCCAAGGGTGGATGGCGGCATAGCGCGCGGCGCATCTGGGTATCCAGGCGGCACGCGCGATCCTGGCAGCCTCGGCGGGGGCCTGGCTGCCGACCCCCTGGAGCGCGCGAGCCGTCCCGCCATCCCAGCCACGGGGATGGCGGGACGGCTGACGGTCAGGTAGTGGGTGGGGTCTGCGTCTTCGTTGGCCGGTGCGCGGTGGCTGCGCCGGCGGATGTCGGCCCGAGCACCGCAGCGGCGAGGTCGAGCCACGTCTCGGCCTGGTTCCCGGTGATGACAGCACATGGCATGCGTGCTCGTGCGCCAGCGTTCCCGGCATCACAGCTAGCACTCGTTGCCAACCTGTGCCATAGACAAGCGGTCCACCCCATCTACGCCGACCTGTTGGTCAGGAACGCGGACGGCCCGGGGGGCTCGTCTCGACGGGGATGAGTAAGTCTGCTGCGGACGGACTGCGGACGGAGGCTCCAACCACCCGGAACCTTGCGAGTGAGAATTCGGCTTGACCAGTGTGCCCCCGGCCAGATTCGAACTGGCGACACCCGCTTTAGGAGAGCGGTGCTCTATCCCCTGAGCTACGAGGGCGGCCCGTCAAGGGTAGCGGCATTCTGCCGCCGACCCCACGGCCCCGTCACCGCCCCCGGCGCCGCATCGCCAACCCGGCCGCCACCGCGCCACCCACCGCCCCGGCACCCAACACGCTCGGCACGCCGATCTTGGCGGCCTTTCGCCCGGTCCGGTAGTCGCGCACCTGCCAGCCGCGTTTGCGAGCCATGTCGCGCAGCGCCGAATCCGGATTGATCGCCACCGCGGTCCCCACCACGGACAGCATCGGCACGTCGTTGACCGAGTCGGAGTATGCCGTGCATCGGCGCAGGTTCAGCCCCTCCCGAGCCGCCAGCCCGCGCACCGCCGCCGCCTTCGCCGGGCCGTGCAGCAGCTCGCCGACGAGCCGACCGGTGTACACGCCGTCGCGCGTCTCGGCGACGGTCCCCAACGCCCCCGTCAGCCCGAGCCGGCGCGCGATGAGCTGGGCCAGTTCTACCGGCGTCGCCGTCACCAGCCAGACCCGCTGGCCCTCCCGCAGGTGTCGTTTCGCCAGCTCCCGGGTGCCTGGGTAGATCTTGTCGGCCATCAGGTCGTCGTAGATCTCCTCGCCGAGGGCCACCACCTCGTCGACCCGCCGGCCCGCCACGAACGACAGTGCCGCCGCCTTGGCGTCCGACGCGTCGTCCAGATCCTCGCTGCCCAGGATCCGGAACTTGACCTGACGCCAGGCGAATCGGGCGATATCGCCCGTGGTGAAGAACTTCCGAGCCGCCAAGCCGCGGGCGAAGTGGTAGATCGACGCGCCCTGCATCATCGTGTTGTCGACGTCGAAGAATGCCGCCGCCGTCAGGTCGGTGCCAGGGGCCAGCACGGCGTCATCGGAGTCGTCGGCGTGCACCGCCTGATAGGCAGCCTCCGCGGACGCATCTCCGGCGATCTCGGCGCGCGTCGCCGCGGCGTCCGGCGGCCGCTCGGCGTCGCGCGACGTGGCCGGTTCGCTCCGCGCGTCGCGGCCTGAGTCTGCCGCGTCGCGGCGACGGCCGTCGCCCGCTTCGGCGTCGCTCACCACGGCACCTCCCAGGATCCGCACTGCACCGAGCCTACGGTGTGCCGCCGACCGCGCCGGGGAACCCGCGTCGGGCCGCCCCCGGCCCGGTCAATCCGCCGGCGCCGTCACGGTGAGCGCCGCAAGCCGCTGCCGGAATCGCCTCGACAGTCCATGATGAAGGTGTGACGACCCAGATCCCGCACCCGGGACCCGCCGCGAATCTGGCCGACCTGCTGCGCGCCGCCGCAGCCACCGCCGGCGAACGGCCGGCGCTGATCGGCGCGCACGGTGAGCGGACCTGGGCGCAGCTGGACGCGGCCGCGGACCGGGGTGCCGCCACCCTCGCCGGCCACCCAGCGGGGGAGCGCGTCGTGTTGGGCCTGCCGACCGGTCCCGACCTCGCCGCGGCACTGTTCGCCGTGCTCCGAGCCGGCCTGGTCGCGGTGCCGGTCGACCCGCGCCGCACCGACCTGGCCTGGGTGGTCCGTCGGGTGGGGGCGGTCGCCGCGATCACCGACGAAGCCGTCGCCGGAGCAGCCCCGGTTCTCGGGTCGGCCCAGTTGGCCACCTGGTGGCAGGGTGCGGCTCCGGCCCCGACGCCCGCCCGGGCCGGCGGTGAGGACCTGGCGATGCTGGCGCGCGCCGCCCGCGCCCATCCGCCGGTGATGCTCTCGCACCGGGCGTTCCTGGCCGCTGCCGCCGCCTTGCGTGCCGCGCCGCGCCTGGACGTCACGCCCACTGACCGGATCTTGCAGATGCTGCCGCTGTTCCACGTCGTCGGGTTGGTGACGGCATTCCTGCCGGCCGCCTTGGCCGGGGCGGCGGTGGTGATCCCCGAGAAACCGGACACCTCGGCCGGTACCGTGGCGCAGGCGGCGCTGGCCGCCGTACGTGCCCATCGGGTATCCATCCTGCCCGCCGAGCCGACCCTGTACCGGCAGCTGGACCGGATTCCCGGTTACGAGCGGGCGCTGGCCACCGTGCGGCTGATGACATCGGGATCGTCACCGCTGGATCCCGACGACTTCGTGAAGATCCGGACCTCGACCGGACAAGCCGTCCGGGAGGGTTACGGAATCTCCGAGTCCGCGGCCGCCGTCACCTCGACGCTGATGACCGAGACCGCACACCCCGGATCGGTCGGGCTGCCCTACCCGGGGGTCGAGGTACGGATCGGCGACGATCACGGCGGTGACGAGAGTCCCAGCGGTGACGAGGTTCTCGAGCCTACTGTCGAGCCGGGTACGGGCTCGACCGACACGGAACAGGATTCCGGTCTCGACGCCGGTGGCCCGCACGACATCGAACAGGACGGCATCGAACGGGACGACATCGAACGGGCCGGGGAGCACGCCGTCGCGGGGGAAGTCGCCGAGCGGGAGGTTGCCGCGCCGGACACCTCGGGCCTGGTGCTCTCCGATGACGATGACGACCTGCTGGAGTGGGCGGACGTGCCGGAGCAGGGCGAGGTCGGCCCGATCGTCATCCGGGGCGACACACTGTTCTCCGGATACTGGCCGGACGGCGCGGGCGGGCCGGGCCCCGACGGCTGGTATGCCACTGGCGATATCGGCTACCTGGACGACGCCGGTGAACTGCACCTGGTCGATCGGGCCGCCGAGACCGTCACCGTCGCCGGGTTCACCGTCTACCCGCGTGAGGTGGAGGACATCCTCGTCACCCACCCGTATGTCGCCGACGCCGCTGTGGTCGGGGTCCCCGGGCGGGCGGGACCCACGGTGGTGGCCGCGTTGGTGCCGCAGCCCGGAACCCGGCCGACGGTCGAAGATCTGGACGACTTTTTGGCCGACCGGCTGCCCCCGTTCAAGCGCCCCACCGACTTCCAGCTCGTCGAGGTGCTGCCGCGCACCGAGGTCGGCCGGCTGGATCGGCAGACGGTTCGGCAGAACTTCGCCCGATACCGGGGTATCGCGCTGGATGGCCCCGCGCAGCTCCGCAGCGCCACCGGGCAGCCAGACGATCCAGCCGAATCCGGAGAACCGCCCGCGAGTCTGAATCGGTTGGGCCGCAAGCTACCTGCCGACGGCAACCGCTCCCGGCGCGGCGCCGAGGACACCGACGACGACCTGTTCTGATCGCCGCCGGTGCCCGCCGGGGATCAGTCGGCCAGGACGGTCACCATCCGGTGAACCAGCCCGGCCATTGCCTGCCGGGTGGTCTGGTTGAACGGGGCGAACTCGCCGACCTGGCCGGTGCCGTAGGAGATTCCTTGGTCGCGCATCCAGGTGATGTCTCCGCAGAAGATGTTGTCGACCGACACGTCCGTGAACGGCGCCACGGTGCAACTCGGGTCCGGCGAGCCGATGTGGTTCATCCGGAAGAAGAACGCGGCTACGCCCTGCCGGGAGATCGTGGCGCCCGGCCGGAACGTGTCGTCGGAATACCCGTCAGTGATGCCGTTGTCCTTCAACCACGCGATGTCCCCGCAGAATGGGTTGTCGATCGGCACGTCGAGGAACGGCCGCTCGGTGCATTCCGGGTCGTCCTGGCCCGGGTTGAGCTCCCGGAACACGAACGCCGCCATCTGGCCGCGGGGGACGTCCACCAGCGGCTTGTAGACATCGCCGGGGTAGCCCTTGGTGACGCCGTTGTCCTTCATCCAGTTGATGTCCGCGCAGAACGGGTTGCTGGGCAGCACATCCTGGAACGGCGACGGGCAGGCCGTGGCCGACGGCGTCGCCGAGGCCTCGTTCGAGGTGACGGACTCGCCCACATCGTTGACGGCCTTGACCACGAAGTAGTAGGTGGTCCCGTTGGTCAGGTCGTGGACCTGGTATCCCAGGCCCGGCACCAGGGTGCCGCCGTTGACCGGGGTCGTGGTGTCCTCGCCGCCCGATGTGGTGCCCAGGTAGACGTTGTATCCCAGGGTCGGCAGCCCGCCCGGGTTGGTGGGGGCGGTCCAGCTCAGCGACACGTACCCGTCGCCCGGAACGGCGGACAGGTTGATCGGAGCCGATGGTGCCGAGCCGATGGTGAAGGTCACCGGAGGCGTGGAGGGCGCCGACGGATTGCCGTTCGAGTCGGTCTGGGTAGCGGTAATGGTGTGCTCGCCGGTTGGCAGCGGGGTGCTCGGGCTGCAGTTCCAGGTGCCGCCCGCGTTCACCGTGGCGGTGCACAGCGGGGTGCTGTCCTCGGTCACCGTCACCGTGTGATCGGTGACGCCGGTGCCGGCGATCTCCGGTGTGGTGTCGGTGACGACGGCGCCGGTGGTCGGCGTGCTGATGGTCGGAGCCGGCACCGGGTCGTAGGTGAAGGCCAGCGGGCCGGCGTCCAGCCCCGTGCCGTTGCTGACGACGACCTGGACGGCGCCCGGTGCGTGCGGTGGGCTGGACACCGACAGGTGGCCGGCGTCGGTGACGGTGACGTCGGCGGGCGCGATCGCCGTGGTGCCGAAGGTCACGCCGGTGACACCCGAGACGAAGCCCGAGCCGGAGATCTGCACGTCAGTGCCGCCGATCGCCGGTCCGTGGTTCGGGGTGATCCCGGTCGCCGTCACGTCCAGCTCGTTGGCGTTCGGTCCGGCGGATGCCTTGCCGAGATCGACGGTCGTCACGGCCGCTCCGAGCACCGAGGCGCGCAACGCCACCTCGGTGTAGACGCCGGCGGCGGGCGATTCTTGCACGTTGAGCGTCAACCCGAGCACGTCGCCGATGGTGGTCAGCGCGGGCCCCAGGTCGTCCAGCAAGGGATCGATGAGGTTGTCGACCGCGGTGGTGATGGTGGTGCCGAGGCCGGTCAGGCCGCTGGACAGCGAGCTCGTCACGCCGGACAGCAGGTTGGACTGCACCGAGCCGAGCAGGGCGTCCAGGCCCGGGATGGCGAGCAGGCCGGTCCCGCTCACACCGATCTGCGCGGTGCCGTCGAGCAGGTCGCCCAGCGTGCCGTCGTAGGACAGGTCCAGTCCGGCCGTGCAGACGACCACCTCCAGCAGGCAGACGCCGCCGGAGATGTGCACGGTCGCCGCGTCCAATGCGCCGTTCAGCACGTCGGTCAGCTGCGTCGACACCTGCCCGATCAGGGTAGTCAGCGAGGTGGTGATGCTGCTCAGTACCGCGGCGCTCAGCAGCGGGGTATTGGGCGGTTGGTTGTTGAGCCCACCGATAATCTGGCCCAGATCGACGGTGATGGTGCCGGTGCTCAGGTCGAGCGTGACGCCGTTAAGGCTCCTGCTGGTCGTGAGCTTGTCCAGGATCGTTTCGGCCAGGGTGCTGGTAATGGTGATGTTCAGGTCGTTGCTGACCAGTGACAGACCGGGGACCAGCCCGTTCAGGATGCCCAGCGAGTTCGACACCCCGTCCAACAGGCCGGTCAGCAGGCCGCCGGACAGGCCGCTCAGGGCGTCGTCGACGGTGCCTGCTGCGGTGGTCGCGCCGGTGAGGACGTTCCCGATCAGCGGGGAGTGCACGTTCAGGGTCGCATCTGCGACGGTGTAGTCCCGGCAGGTCGTCGGGCTCGACAGGTTCGCGCAGTCGACGGCCGGAGTGCCGCCGGCGGTCAGGGCGGCGACACCCGTGACGCCCTGGGTGGAGACGGATGCGGTGTCCAGCACGGTGTTCGGGACGTCGCCGGTGTCCAGCAGGCTGCGGATGTCGATGGTCGCGCTGGACGGGAACTCGCCGGTTCCGCTGACGTCCACGACGCCGTTGTCGTCGACCGCGCCGGAGGCGGCGCGGGAGACTCCGTTGTCGCTGGCCTGGGCGAACTGGTTGGCGGCACCGAGCGCAATGAAGTCGCCCAGCGGCAGCTGAACCCCGCTCGGTAGCGACACGTTGATGGCGGACAGCGCGGTGGCATCAAGGGCATTGCTCTGTGTGTCCGGTGTGGCGTCGCCATTGTTGGTGGCGGACACACCGTTCAGCGCGACGACGCTGTCCAGGGTGCCGGCACTGGTGGCCAGCGTGCCGGACAGGAACCGGGCCGCCGCGTTCGACGAGTCCGAGGGGCTGGCGTTCGCAATTGGTGTCAGGACCGTGCTGGCTCCGGCGACGAGTACTGCGGTGCTGGCCATGGCGATCCACCGGCGCGCCCGGGGTGGGCGTCCGGACCGCCTTCGGGACCTGGTGGGTGTGGCGTGCGCTGCGGGCAGGGTCATAGGAAACGCTCCGGTTCGTGAGGGTCTGACGGGAGTACGTTCATCGTCGCCTCTGGGCGCCGTTATCAAGTAGTCACGAAACGGTGATTTATCACGGTCGAAATGATCACGTTGTGTGACGACTCTGTCTCTGATGGTGTTGATGACGGATCCAGTGGCGGCATCGGCATTCGGGTAGGCGGGCACCGGTCGCAGGGCGGGCCGCGCTGGTCGGGTCGGTGCGCCGGTGGCACGCTGATTCCGGGAGGCTCACGATGGATCTATGCATCAAGCGGGTGTACGACGAACCCGCGAGCGACGACGGGTATCGAGTGCTGGTGGACCGGCTGTGGCCCCGAGGCCTGACCAAGCAGAAGGCCGCGCTGGACGAGTGGTGCAAGGAACTGGGCCCCTCGACCGAACTGCGCCATTGGTTCGGGCACGTCCCGGCCCGCTGGGACGAGTTCCGGCGCCGGTACGACGCCGAACTGGCGGGCGCCGAGCAGCTGTGGCGACCGCTGCTGGACCGCGCCGCGCAGCAGCGGGTCACCCTGCTGTTCAGTGCGCACGACGCCGAGCACAACCAGGCGGTCGCGCTGCGGGAGTTCCTCCTCGCGGTCTGAAAACCTGCCTCCAGATTCCGGCCCTACCCGAGCCCAAGGCTCTGACCTGCGGTGATGTCAAGTGTCATCGCGACCGTCGGAATCCAGGGGCAGGTTTTCAGACTGGCATCGGTGTGACACTCGACGACGACTTGTCGGTATCCCGATAGTCGGACGACCAACCAATGCGGCACAATGGTTCGCCGACCGACGCCGACACTGTCGAAGGAGCCTGTCGTGCCGCTGGGCGCCATTGACCGCGAACTGCCCACCTCCGAGGCAGCCGACCTGATCGAGCTGACCCGTGACGTCGTGCAGCGTGAGCTGCTGCCCCGGGCGGATGCCGCCGAGGCCGCCGGCGAATTCCCCCGGGACCTGATGCGCTCACTGGGCGAACTCGGCTTGCTGTCACTGCCCTACCCGGAGCGGCACGGCGGCGGTGGCCAGCCCGCGGTGGTGTACCTGCAGGTGCTGGAGGAACTGGCCCGAGGCTGGCTGACCGTCGCCATGGGTATCAGCGTGCACGTGCTGTCCTGCCACGGCATCGCCGAATTCGGCACCGAGCAGCAGCGCGAGCGATACCTGCCCGACATGCTGGGTGGAGCAACCCTCGGTGCCTATTGCCTGTCGGAGCCCCATGCCGGATCCGACCCCGGTGCGATGCGCACACGCGCGATCCGGGACGGGGATCGGCCGGGCGCCGACTGGATCGTCACCGGCGACAAGGCCTGGATCACCCACGGCCCCATCGCCGACTTCTACCTGCTGCTGGCCCGCACCGGCGCCGATGGACCGAAGGGCATCAGCGCGTTTTTGGTGCCCGGCGGGCTGCCGGGGGTCACGGCCGCGCCGCCGGAACGCAAGATGGGGGTGCGGGGCTCGCCCACCTCCGCGGTGCGGTTCGACGGGGCCCACCTCGACGCCGATCGGCTGATCGGCGACGAGGGCCAGGGCTTCGCGATCGCCATGTCCGCGTTGGACACCGGCCGGCTGGGCATCGCCGCCTGCGCCGTCGGGCTGGCCCAGGCCGCGCTGGATGCCGCAGTGTCGTATGCGGGACAGCGCGAGGCGTTCGGGCACAGCATCGATGGGTTCCAGGGGGTGTCGTTCCTGCTGGCCGACGCGGCGGCCCGGATCGCGTCGGCGCGGCAGCTGTACCTGTATGCCGCGCGACGCAAGGACACCGGGCGGCCGTTCTCCACCGAGGCCGCGATGGCCAAGCTGACCGCCACCGACATGGCCATGGCGGTGACGACGGATATGGTCCAGGTGCTGGGCGGTGCCGGGTACGTCCAGGATCATCCGGTGGAGCGCTACATGCGGGAGGCCAAGGTGCTGCAGATCGTGGAGGGCACCAACCAGATCCAGCGACTGGTGATCTCCCGGTCGCTGACCCGGGGTCGAGAGCGGTGACGGAGTCCACGCCGGCCCGCCCGGTCCGAGTGACGCTGCTCACTCGGACGTCCTGCCATCTATGCGGTCTCGCCCGCGAAGCGGTGTCGAAGGCCTGCGCGAGGACCGGCGCCGGCTGGCGCGAGGTCGACGTGGACGCCGACCCCGAACTGCGCGCCGAATACGGCGACCGGGTACCCGTCGTCCTGCTGGACGGCGCCGAATTCGCCGCGCTGCAGGTTGATCGCGATCAGCTGGCCCGCGCGCTGAGCGACTGACGCACCCGGTCACCGCCCGGGACGTCCCGCCCAGCGGGTCCCCCCGGGGGCCAACCAGCCCCGCCCCGGCGTCCCGACGGGGCCCTTCCGAAGGCCGAGGATCCTCGTGTCGCCGTCCCATGAGGTGGGACCGGCGTCTCACGACGACTTTGTGCCTGTGTTCACAAGTGGCTAAGGTCGTGCCTATCGGCGGCGCGCACGAGCCGGTCGCCGACACGCTAGCGGGGCGACCCGCCGGACCTTTCGTCAGTAGGTGAGCGCAACGGTGTCTCCGAACGCCGCCCCGGGCCGCCCCGGTCCCGCGCTGCGCGCCATCCCCGAGGCCACGGTGGCTCGGCTGGCCGGATACCTGCGCGTGCTGTCCGGCTCCGACGCCGCGTCTGCGAGCCCCGCCGGCGCAACTGGGCCCGAGAGCACCATCTCATCGGAGGAACTCGCCGCGCTGGCCGGGGTCAACCCCGCCAAGCTGCGCAAGGACCTGTCCTACCTCGGCTCGCACGGCACTCGCGGCGTCGGCTACGACGTGGCCACCCTGCTGGACGCGCTGGAGCGCACCCTCGGGGCGCACGAGATCAACCCGGTGGCCCTGGTCGGGGTCGGGCACCTGGGCAGCGCGCTGGCGGGCTACGCCGGATTCCCGTTGCGCGGCTTTCCGATCCGGGTGCTGCTGGACGCCGATCCGGCCAAGATCGGCAGCACAGTTGCCGGGGTGTCGGTATCCGACATTGCCGATGCCGGCCCGGTCTGCCGGGCCGCCGGAGTGACGATCGGAGTGATCGCCACTCCGGAGGCAGCCGCCCAGTTGGTCGCCGACGCCTTGGTTGCGGCCGGGGTGCGCTCCATCCTGAACTTCGCACCGGGACGACTGGTGCTTGCCGACGATGTCGAGGTGCGGCGCATGGACCTCGCATTGGAACTGCAGATGCTGGCCTTCCACGAATCCCGTCGTGGCGGGCCCCCGGCCCATCTGGAGGCGCTGTGACGACAGGAACGATCAACCCGGCCGATCTCGCGAAGGCCGGAGCCGACGGCACGGCCGGCGCCCGGCGGGACAGTACCGCCCGCGCCGCACGAGCCGCGTCCATTCAACCGAAGGAGCAGGGCATGAGCAGCGCCGTCCGCATCGGCCGGATCGCCTTCGTCGGTGCCGGGCCAGGTGACCCGGGGTTGCTGACGGTGCACGCCGCCGACACGTTGCGCCGCGCCGCGCTGCTGGTGACCGACCCCGACGTGCCGTCGGCGATCACCGAACTGGCCGGCTGCGCCGAGGTGCGGCACGCTGTTGGCGATCCCGGCCAGGTGGCCGAGTCGCTGGTCGCGGCCGCTCAGGACGGCGGGCCGGTGGTGCGACTGGTCGCCGGGGACGTGCTCACCGCCGACCCGGTCGTCACCGAGATCCAGGCCGTCGCGGCCAGCGAGGTGCCCTTCGACGTGGTTCCGGGTCTGCCGGCCGCCACCGCCGCGGCCGCCTACGCCGGAATCCCGGTCGGGTCCGTGCACACGGTGGCCGACGTGCGCGCCGCCGCCGACCAGTCCGCCTGGTCGAGGTTGGCAGGTGCGCCAGGCACGCTGCTGCTGCAGGCCGCCTCCGGCCACCTGGCCGACACCGCCGCCGCGCTCGCCGAGGCGGGGATCGCCCCCGCCACGCCGGCCTGCGTCACCGCCGGCGCCACGTTGCCCACCCAGCGCACGGTGGAGGGCACCGTCGCCACCCTGGATGCCATCGGCCGGGAGTTGACCGGCCCGCTGGTGGTGACCGTTGGCGCTCGGGTCTCACAGCGAGAGTCGTTGTCCTGGTGGGAGTCTCGTTCGCTATATGGCTGGCGCGTGCTGGTGCCGCAGACCCGTGACCGGGATCAGGACATGCTGATCCGGCTGCGCACCCATGGCGCTATCCCGGAGACGGTGCGCACCGTCGCCGTCGAGCCGCCGCGCAGCCCCGCCCAGATGGAGCGTGCCGTCAAGGGGCTGGTGGACGGCCGCTACCAGTGGCTGGTGTTCACCTCGATGAATGCGGTCCGGGCGATCTGGGAGAAGTTCACCGAGTTTGGCCTGGACGCCCGGGCGTTCTCCGGGGTGAAGATCGCCTGCGTGGATCCGGCCACTGGCGCCGCGGTGCGCGGGCTGGGGATCGAGCCGGACCTGGTCTCCGGGCACCCGCAGTCGTCGGCCGGGCTGCTGGACGACTTCCCGGAGTTCGACGACGTCTTCGACCCGGTGGACCGGGTGTTGCTACCTCGCGCCGACATCGCCACCGAGACGCTGGCCGCCGGGTTGTCCGAGCGGGGTTGGGAGGTGGACGACGTGACCGCCTACCGCACCGTGCGTGCCTCGCCGCCCGCGGCGCCGATCCGGGAGGCCATCAAGACCGGCGGGTTCGACGCGGTTTGCTTCACATCGGCGTCCACGGTGCGCAACCTGGTGGGCATCGCCGGTAAGCCGCATGCGCGGACCATCGTGGCCTGCCTGGGGCCGAAGACCGCCGAGACCGCGCGGGAGTTCGGGCTGCGGGTGGACGTGCTGCCCGAGCAGCCCGAGATCGTTCAACTGGTCGAGGGCCTGGCCCGGCACGCCACCCGGCTGCGCGCGGAGGGCGCGCTGCCGCCACCGCGCAAGTCGCCCCGGCGCAAGTAGTCACGACGCAAGTAGCGCATCCGGTCGAATCGGTGTGGCCGATGTGCCGCGCCGGCTCGCCCGGAGCGGATACCGTTGCGCGCATGACGACACCCCAGAACCCGGGCGACCCCTGGTCCGGGCAGCAGCCGGCATCCCCGCAGCAGGGCTATCCGTACCAGGGCCAGCAGGCCGGGTACCCCCAGCAGGCCGGGTACCCCCAGCAGGGCCAGCAGCCCGGCTATCCGCAGGCCGGGTACCCGCAGCAGGCCTACCAGCAGCCGGGCTACCCCGGGCAGCCCGCGGGCTATGGCATGCCCGCCTACCCTGGTGGGCCGATGCCCGGCTACCGGCCCGACCCCGGCCCCGCCCCGGCCCGGCCGACGACCGTGGTCGCCGCGTTCTGGCTGTGGATCGCCGCGGCCGCGGTGGCCCTGGTCAGCGGCATCCTGGTGTTCACCAGCGACATCTGGGCCGACGCCCTGGCCGCCGCCGGCTCGGCCAGCACCGTGTCCGGCGTGTCGCTGGACACCCTGATCACCACCGCCAAGACCATCGCGATCGTCATGATGGTGATCTTCGTGGTGCTCTACGTGTTCTTCGCGCTCAAGATGTATGCCGGCCGGAACTGGGCGCGCGTGGTGCTGACCGTGCTGGCCGGGCTGAGCATCATCGGGGGGTTCTCGGCGCAGGCGGAGGTCACCTTCGACGGCACGGTGTATGCGGTGGGCTCCAGCGAGGCGTTGCGCTGGGTGCAGGTCGGGCTGGCGGTCGTCGGGCTCATCCTGGTCTGGCTCACGCCCTCGAATGCCTACTTCACCGCCATGAAGAACCGTCGGATGTACGTGCGCTGACCATCGCTGCAGTACCCGGCATCGCGCCGAGGCGAGTCGGCGTCCGGTCACCCGGTAGGTTCTAGGGGTGACGAGTTCCAACGACCGACCCGCCGCCCGTCGGGGGTTCCTCGCCTCGCTGTCCGCCGCGCTCACCCCGCAGCCGCTGCCGGAGGACGACACCGGGCCGCTGACGGCCCCCCGGGGTGTGCTGGTGGCGGTGGTGCTGTCGATCATCGCGGGCGCCATGTACCTGTTCAGCGGCGGGGTGAGCGTGGTCGGCGTCGACCAGATGATGAAGAACGCACGCACCGACTACACCGCCCAGGTGTCGGAGTGCACCAACAACTACGGCGGCATCGGTACCACCGCGATCACGGCCCCGAGCCCGACCGGCGTCGAGGCGACCTGCCAGCGGCTGACCGTGGTGGGCGACAGCGACTGGGACGCCTACCGCACCGCCAGCATCGTGGTGGCGGTGGCGTTTATGGTGCTGGGTGCGCTGCTGGTGCTGGGCGGCTGGTTCCTGCGTGCCGGTCGTGCCTGGGCGCGCCGCACCGTGGTGGGGGTGGTCATCATCACCGTGCTGGCAGCGCTCCTGCTGAGCATGTCCACCCCGTTCATCCTGGCCGCGACGCTGCTCGCGATGGTCGCGGTGGTGCTGTGCTACCTGGCCTCCGGGGCGACGTACTTCCTACGGGTCAAGGCGCGCAGGCACGCATGACGCGACGCGGGCACCGGTGAACGAGCCGAAGGGCGGGACGCATCGGTGAGCCCGCACCCAACGGCCGGGCAGCCGGTCGAGGCGTCGTCTGTGCCGTGGCGGGGCGCGCTGCTGGCCCATCGCGGTCTGCGGACCGGGCTCGCGGTGCGGGCCGGTCTCGCATTGGCCGGCGCTGCGGTGCTGCTGGTCGGCGGGATCTGGATGGCCCGCTCCGCGATCGTGGACCATGTGTTCCCGCCCGTCGTCGCGGCCGACTCCCGCACTGTCATCACCTCCTACTCCGGCCCCTGGCTGGCCGGTGCGATCGGGGTCGGGGCGGTGGCCGGACTGTTGCTGGTGGTAGCCGTCACAGACCTGTGGCGCCGTCGACTGATCGGCCGCGATCTGCGCACGTCAACGGCGGTGTCGGCGGGCTGACCCGGCGGCCGCCAACTGGCCCGGCACCCGGAGCCCGCGCGACCATGCGCGGACCTCACAACCTCACCTGGGACAATGGTCCACGTGCCCGCCGCTGTGTCTCCCGCCCAGCCCGACGCGGGTGGCCCCGCTGCCGCCCCTGTTCGGGCGGTGGTGCACCTGCTGCGGCATGGGCTGGTGGAAAACCCGGACGGGGTGCTGTACGGCCGGTTGCCGGACTTTCACCTGTCCACCGTCGGCAAGGCGATGGCCGAGCGGATCGCCGATCACCTGGCGGGCGCCGACATCGGCTACCTGGCGGCGTCCCCGCTGGAACGTGCCGCCGAGACCGCTGCGCCGCTCGCCGCGACGCTCCGGATGGCCGTCGTCACCGATATCCGGTTGATCGAACCCACCAATGTCTTCGAGGGCACCCGGTTCTCCGTGGGTGACGGGGTACTGCGCCGGCCCGCGCACTGGCGGCAGGTGCGCAATCCGTTCACCCCGTCCTGGGGCGAGCCCTACCTGCAGATCGCACACCGGATGCTCGGGGCCGCCTATGCGGCGGTGACGGTGCTCACCGAGCGGGCGGGCGCCGGAGCGGACGGCCGTGAAGCGGTGCTGGTCAGCCACCAACTGCCGATCTGGACCCTGCGGCGATACCTGGAGGGGAGGCGGCTGTGGCACAACCCCTCCCGCCGGCAGTGCGCGCTGGCATCCCTGACATCTCTGACCTTCGTCGACGGGGTGTTCACCGGGTTGCGCTACACCGAGCCGGCCGCCGACCTGGTGCCGGCCACGGCATCCGCAGCGTCCGGGTCGACCGGCGCATGAGGTCCCGCCGGAGGCTCGCCAGCGCGATAGCCGGGATGCTGGCCCCAGTGCTGGCCGCAGTGCTGGCCCTGGGTGCGCTGGCCGGCTGCTCCACCGGTGACGACGCCGCGGTGTGGGGTGGCTCGTTCACGTTCGTCTCGCCCGGCGGCAAGCAAGAGATGTCCTACCCGCCGGCCGAGCGCGGCACCGTGGGCTCGCTGTCCGGCCCGAACCTGATGACCGACCAGACGATCGCACTGGACGACTACGCCAACAAGGTGGTGGTGATCAACTTCTGGGGGTCCTGGTGTGCGCCGTGCCGGGAGGAGCAGCCCGGGCTGAACCTGATCGCCACCCAGCTCGCCGATCAGGGCGTGCAGTTCCTCGGCGTCGACCTGGAGAAGGGCCAGGGTCAAAGCGCCGGGCAGGACTTTCACCGCAACTTCAAGGTGCCCTACCCGTCGATCTACGACCCGATGATGCGCACCATCCTGTCGCTGCGCGGCTATCCCGCCACGGCGATCCCGTCCATGGTGGTGCTGGACCGGCAGCATCGGGTGGCGCAGATCTGGCTGGCCTCGGCGACCGTGCCGATGGGTGCCATCAAGTCCACCATCGCGGACATCGCAGCCGAACCAGCTGATGGCGGGGCGTAGTGAGCGCGATGATGCTCGCACCGGCACTGGCCTCCGGTGGGGTGACCGACACGGTGATCTCCGGGCCGTTCCTGCTGGCGGGGCTGCTGGCGATCGCCGCCGGGGTCGTCTCGTTCGCCTCGCCGTGCGTGGTGCCGCTGGTGCCGGGTTACCTGTCGTATCTGGCGGGGCTGGTCGGCGCCGAGGCCGCCGGTGGGTCCGGTGCCGGCACGCCCGGCGTCGGGTCCGGCGCTGGTTCCGGGCTGCCCGCCCCGGGCTCGGGGGCCGCCGGTGCGGCCCTCGCGACCCGATCCCGGGTCCGCTGGCGTGCCGTGGGCGCGACCGGCCTGTTCGTGGCCGGCTTCTCGCTGGTGTTCCTGGCCGAGAGCGCGCTGGCCCTGGGCGTGTACACGACGCTGATCCGCAACCAGGAGCTGCTGATGCGGGTCTCCGGCGTCATCGCCATCGTGATGGGCTTGGTACTGGCCGGGGCCGTGCCACTGCTGCAGCGCGAGTGGCGTTTCCACCTGCGTCCGGGCGGCGCGGCGGCTCGATCCGGCGGAACCGGTTCGGGCCGGTCCGGGGCCGGCAAACGCAGCCGGATCTGGGGTGCCCCGGTGCTCGGAGCGGCATTTGGCACCGGCTGGCTGGCCTGCACCAGCCCGACCCTCGCCGGCATCTTGGCGCTGTCCTCGGCGACCGAGTGGAACGGCAACGCGGTGCGTGGCCTGCTGCTGGTGCTGCTGTACTGCGCGGGCCTGGGAGTGCCGTTCGTGATGCTGGCCATCGGATTCGGCTGGGCCGGTACGGCGCTGGCCTTCCTGCGCCGGCACGCCCGCGGCATCCAGCTCGGCGGCGCCGCGGTGCTGATGTTGATCGGCGTGTTGATGGTCACCGGCGCCTGGGGTGCCGTGCTATCCCGGCTGCAGGGTGCGGCGGTGCTGCTGTGAGTGACGCCGGAGCGGGCGTGGCCCGTCGCCACGGAGTGGCAGGGCCCGGCTGCGGAGCGTGGAGCGAACGATCGGGCACTGTGACGGGAGGTCGCTGATGCCGCCGCGCGATTCGGTGCGCCGGCGTACCGAGGCCCGGCTAGCGGGCAGCGGTGACGCCGATGACGGGGAGGCCCGCGCGACCGCGCCGCAGGGGCCGCGCCACCGGCTGATCGGGTTCGGTCGCGGCATCTGGCGGCAGCTGACCAGCATGCGCACCGCGCTGATCCTGCTGTTCCTGCTGGCGCTGGCTTCGCTGCCGGGCGCGCTGCTGCCGCAATGGCACCTGAATCAGGCCAAGACGGCCCAGTACAAGCTCGATCACCCCACGCTGGGCCCGATCCTGGACAAGCTCGGCTTCTTCGACGTCTTCGCCTCGCCGTGGTATTCGGCGATCTACCTGCTGCTGGCGATCTCCCTGGTCGGTTGTCTGACGCCGCGCACCGTCGAGTTCGCCCGGCAGTGGCGGGCCAAGCCCGTGGCGACGCCGCGGAACCTGGCGCGGCTGCCGCACCACGCCACCGTCACCGTCGATGGCGACCCACACCAGGTCGCCAAGCGCATTCAGGACAGCCTGCGGCACCGGGGGATCGGCGGCTGGCGCAACACCGTCCGGGAGGAGACCGGCCAGGCGGGAACCGGCGGGTCGACAGCATCCCCAGCGGCCCCGGTCGTGGTCACGGTGTCCGCGGAGCGCGGCTACCTGCGTGAGGTCGGCAACCTGCTGTTCCACTTCTCGGTGCTCGGGCTGCTTGCCGCCATGGCCGTCGGCTCCCTGTTCGGCTACAGCGGCTCGTTGCTCGTCACCGCCGGAAACGGCTTCTGCTCCTCGGCACCGGTCAACTACGACAACTTCCGCCCCGGACGGATGGTCGACGGCACCGACATGGCGCCGTTCTGCGTCGACGTCACCGCCTTTCATGCCGACTACACCGTGGACGGCATGGCCCGCTCGTTCGACGCCGAGCTGCGGGTGCAGTCCGGGTCCGACGTGGGCTCCTCCCGCTGGATCGACCATGTGCTGCACGTCAACGACCCGTTGCGGATCGCCGGCCAGCGGCTGTACCTGCTCGGCCACGGCTACGTCCCGGAGTTCAGCGTGCGCTACCCCGACGGGTCGGAACGCCGGTACTCGGCACCGTTCCAACCCACCGACTCGATGTTCACCTCGCAGGGCGTCGTGAAGATCACCGACCCGCCCGGCTACACCGGCGCGGCCGCCCGCACTCACCAGCTGGCGATCGTCGGGATCTTCGCCCCCAGCGGCGTGGTGAACGGCGGCGTGCTGAGTTCTGCATACCCCGACCTGCTGGCCCCGGCGGTCGCCGTCGAGGTGTACCAGGGGGACCTGGGGCTGGACAGCGGCCAGCCGCAGAACGTCTTCACGCTGGACAACGAGCAGGTGGACAAGGGCTTGCTCGTGTCGCAGGGGCGCGCCAACCTGACGGTCGGACAGACCTTCAAGCTCGACGACGGCACCGTAATCACCTTCACCGGCGCGAATCAGTACGTGTCGCTGCAGACCTCCTACGATCCCGCTCAGGGGTGGGCGCTGGTCTTCGCGATCGCGCTGGTCGTCGGGCTGCTCGGCTCGCTGACCATCAAGCGTCGCCGGGTCTGGTACCGGGTCCGGGCCGCCGATCCCGCCGGGCCTACGCTGGGCGCGAACGGTACCGCCCACCCCCGCAGCGTCGTGCAGGTCGGCGGGCTGGCCCGGACCGATCAGGCCGGCTACGGCGCCGAGTTCGACTCGCTGGTCGCGTTAGCGGGTGCCGGCGCCGAGCAGCACGACGTCGCTGAGCATGTCGACGGCGCTGGCGGTGCCGGTGTCGGTGTCGGGGACAATGCACGAAGTGTCGACGCGGCCGGCATCGGGCCGGGGCGGACGAAGGGCGAGTGACGGTGATGGACGCGAACCTGTCGGGACTGTCGGATCTGGCGTTCGAGGGCGCCGCGGCCGGCTATCTGATGGCGCTGGTGTGCCACGCGGTGGAGACCGCCTCCCGCCGGGCGCGCCGGGTGGAGCCTGCCGCGGCGACGGCCGGCGTCCCCATCGGGTCCGCGGCCGCGGCCCTAGGAGGGGCCTCGGCGGGTGCGGTCGGAAGCACCGCGGTGCTGGCCCCCCCGCTGAGCGGATCCGGGCAACCGGCCCCGGTCCGGCCGGCGCGGGTGCCGTTCGGGGAGCGGTTCGGCCGCGCCGCCGTCCTCGTCACCGCCATCGGGTTCGCCTGCCACGTGCTCGCGTTGGTGTTCCGGGGCCTCGCCGCGCAGCGGCCGCCGTGGGGCAACATGTACGAGTTCACGCTGATGATCACCGGGGCCGCGGTGGCCAGCTGGCTGATCGTGCTGTGGCGCGCCAAGGCCCGGCTGATGGGCATCTACGTGATGACGCCGATCGTGGTGCTGGTGTTCCTGGCCGGCACCGTGTTGTACACCCGGTCGGCGCCGCTGCTGCCGGTGCTGAACTCCTACTGGCTGATCATCCACGTGGCCGCGATCTCGCTGTCCTCCGGCGTGCTGATGCTGTCCGGGTTGGCCTCCGCCGCGTATCTGGTACGGGACCGGCACGATCGCCGGGTCGCCGCCGCCGGCAGTGCCGGAGGTGACGCCCCCGCCGGGGTCGTCACCAGGCTCCCGTCACTGGACAAGCTGGACCGGATCGCCTACCGCAGCGCCATCGCGGCGTTTCCGTTCTACACGTTCGCGATCATGGCCGGTGCCATGTGGGCGGAGGTCGCCTGGGGCTCCTACTGGAGTTGGGACCCGAAGGAGACCGTGGCCCTGGTCAGCTGGGTGGTCTACGCCGGGTACCTGCACGCCCGGGCGACGGCGGGCTGGCGGGGTCGCCCCGCCGCGTGGATCAGTGTGGTGGGCCTGGCCACGATCATCTTCAACCTGTTCTTCGTGAACATGGTGATCTCCGGCCTGCACTCCTACGCCGGGCTGAACTAGCCGATCTCAGCCGCTCTTGTCCTCGCCGCGCAGCCGCCGGTCGATCTCGGACAGGAACTCCGGATCGTCGTCCGGTGCGATGATGCGGGGTGGTGTGGGGCGCTGCGGCCGGGTAGGGCGTTGGCGCGGCGGCGGAAGCCCGTCCCCGGGCTCCCGGGTGGCTCCGATGCCCCGCCAGGCGAGCACGATCACCAGGATCGTCACGGCAAAGGCAACGATGAGGTACATCGGCCACCTCCCTTGTCGCCTTCAGCCTACGCAAGGCGCGGCACCTCGGTGACCGGGCGCCGGGAGGCCGGGCACTGAGACACCGCGCACTGAGGCACCGGGCACTGGACGCTGGAGCGGCAGGGCACGGGGGCGAAATGCCACCGGCCCCCGGCCACCGCCCATAGGGCAGCGACCGGGGGCCGGTGGGATCGGTGATCAGGCGCTGACGTGGGTCGCCTCGACCGTGAGGTTCGCCAGCAGGCCACGAACCTCCGACTCGCGGAACCGGCGGTGCCCGCCCGGCGTGCGGATGGAGCCGATGCGTCCGGCTGACGCCCACCGCGTGACCGTCTTCGGATCCACGCGGAACATCAGCGCGACCTCGCCTGGGGTCAGCAATCGCTCCGTGGTTCCCGCGATCCCGGCAGTCTCAGTGCTCACGTGCCACCTCCTGTATAGGGCCCCGACTGGGCTGACCCCCGACCGGTGTCAGGCGTCCTGACCATTGTGCGCCATTCCTACCCGGTTACTCGAATCCTATCCTGCGAGTAATGAGACGATAAAGAATGATAGGACTGTATTGTCTGTCTTTACGATACATCCCTCGGAGGTGGGTCGCGTCATCACACCCAAAAGGGAGATGATGGACACGAATGCCCGCTCTATCGACGCATTGCGATGAATATTACCGGAGTCTCGGCGCATCGTCACCCGTTCGGTCGCATAGTGCACAGTAGTCGTTGACCTGACCCTCACATCCGGCGGTCAGAGGTCGGATCGCACCCTGGTTACCATGCCCACGCGGGGCGGCGTTCCCCGCCAGGCGGTGGGAGGTCGCATGGACGCGGTGGATCGGCAGCTGGTGGATGCGCTGCGCGCCGACGGCCGAGCGAGCTATGCGGAACTGGCGCGAGCGGTGGGACTGTCCTCCTCGGCGGTTCACGAGCGGGTCACCAAGCTGGAGGCGGGCGGGACCATTCGGGGATACCGGGCGGTCGTCGACCCCGGGACGCTGGGCCTGGGCGTGACGGCACTGATCGGCATTCAGCCGGGCGAATTCGGCCGGGACGACGTGATCGCCGCGGCGCTGGAGGGCATGCCCGAAGTCGAGAGCTGCTACAGCGTGGCAGGTGACGAGGCGTTCATCGTGGTCGTGCGGGTGGCCAGTGTCGACGACCTGCACCTGTGCCTGGGACGGCTGCGCGCCATCGACGGGGTCGCCCGCACCCGGACCACGGTCGTGCTGGCCACCCGCTTCGAGGCACGTCCGGCCGGACGGGGCCCCTCGGGCGACCCGGCTGACGCTCCGCCGGCATACCCGTCGGCGTGACTACGCTGGGATCTCGTGGACGAGCAGCACCAGGATGCGGCCGGCGGTGCAGCGGCGGGACCGGCACCGACGGTAGACCGGGGCCGGCTGCTGCGGGCCATCGCCATCTACACCGCGATCCGGCTGGGTCTGATGGCGGTGCTGACCGTTGCGCTGATGTGGGTGATGCCGCTGATCGTGGCGCTTGCGTTCGCCGTGGTGTTGCAACTGCCGCTGTCGCTGCTGCTGTTTCCTCGGCAACGTCACGAATTGACCGGGGCGCTCGCCCAGGCGAAGGCCCGTCGTTCCGCCGAGCGGGACCGGTTGCGGGCCGCGCTGACCGGCGAAACGTCCGACGAGGCCTGACCTACGGGCCGCCCTCGGGTGGCGCTGATCAGCCGCCGGGCCGTACCGCCAGATGCGTCAGGTATGGCACGTTCACGATGCCCACCCCCGTGCCGCGCTTCAGATCCGGCGCGACCGCCTCGATGTCGGTGCCCCCGGTGGCCACCAGCAGCCAGGAGGAGTCCGGCAGCCAGGCCAGCGACGCCGCCCCGGACCGCGGGTTGGGGGTGATCCAGCGCACCAGGGTGGACGTGTGACTGACCAGGTTGACCAGCACCAACGCGGAGACCGGCGCATCCCCCGGTGGCGGTGCCCCCGGCGGTGGTGCCGGCTGCACCGCGAGCGCCGCATGGCGGCCGTCCGGGGCGAGCGCCCCGCCCAGCACGGTGCCCTGATCGACCGGCAGCGTCACGCTGCCGATCGGCTGCCCGTCTCGCCCGACATAGCGCAACGGGCAGCGCTGGTCGGCGCCGCAGGTCCGGTAGAGGTAACCCGTGGGGCCGGCGGCGATCAGCTGCCCGGTGCCGATCTCGGTGGTCGTCGGCGCGGTGCGCGCTGGTCCCGGGCCGGTGGGCGGGTCGTCGGCCAGCGCCACGATCCGACCGTTGGATCGGACCACCACGATCCCCCCGGCACCGTCGGAGTACGGGAAGCCGGCGTCGGGGCCGAGTGTGATGCTCCTGCCCAGGTCTCGGCCGGACTCGTCCACCAGCGTCATTGTCGTGACGTCCGACCGCCCGCCGGCCGCCGTCCATACGCTGCCTGGCACGGGGCCCGGCAGCGCCGGGCCACCGTCGGCCAGCCGGCCGGGCAGCGGGCCCGGCGGTTGACCGTCGATGACCTGGTAGCCGGGCACCCAGTCCAGCGGCCGGACGATCACCCCGTGTGGCTGGGCGATCACCGACACCGGCCCGGTGCTCTGCAGCGGGGGTAGCGGCGTGTCCACCTCGATGCCGGTGGCCAGGTCCAACCGCACCACGGTCGGCGGGTGGTGATCGGACCCCGGGCTGAAGCCGTACACCGTTACCTTCTCCTGCAGCCGGGCGAACGCGCCGGGCAGCGTGCGGGGGGTGTAGCCGGTCAGCGGGCCGGTTGACGCGCCGCCGAGGGCGGTGCGGGTGGCGAGTGCCGACGATGCCGCCGTATCGGTGACGGAAGAGGTGGCGGTGGCGCCCGATCCGGTGGGGTTCAGCGCGTGATCGGCGTCGGCGTCCCGCCCGGTCCGCCGGAGCACGGCGGTGACGGCGACCACCAACACCACCACGCCCAGCACGCCGAGCGCCCAGCGGGTCTGCAGCGGGCTACCCGGTGGCCGGCGGGCAGGGCGCGGCCCAGCGGACGTCCCCGGCCCGTCTGGCCCGCCCGGTCTGCCGGGCCCGCCCAGTCTGCCCGGGCCGCCCGGGCCGATGATTTCCGGCTGCACCCAGTCGGCCTCGTCACCGTCCTGACTCACGCCAGCGCTCCGATCCGGCGGCGCAGCCAGTCGATGACGTTCTCGTCGTCCGCGATCAGGTGGTGGGTCAACAACAGATGCTGCTCGGAGAGCACCCAGGCATGCTTGGTCCGCACCCCGAGCACCGTCAGGCGCAGCTCGAACGGCCGGACCGGCCGCCGCAGATCCCGCTCCAGCGCCTCTACCAGGCCGGTCAGCCGGCCCCCGGCCGCGAGGTGGTCCCGTTTGATGCGGGGGTCGTCGCCCACCCCCTCCGCCCAGGCCAGCGCCGTCTCGTGGTGATGCCGCAGCACCACCTGCAGGGCCGGCAGCCCGGCCAGCGCGTGGAACGCCGGACCGCGCAGTTCGGCGAGCGCCGCGTCGCCCAGCGGCAGCAGGTGCTGCCACCACAGCGCCCACTGCTCGGCGGCGGCGTCCCGGTCCAGGGCATCGGCAGCCAGCGGGAGGGCAGGATGCGTCGGGCGGCGGGCCCACACCGGCCAGGTCCGGGGCCCCGGCTCCAGGGCCGGGATCGGAGGGTCCAGGCGAACCGGCAGCTGCTCGACCTCGCGCAGGTACAACGCCAGGCGCAGCACCGTCGGCTCGTCGATGGTGATGCGCCAGGTGTCCCGCCCGGCAATGAACATGCTCGTATCGTGCCAGCACTACGCCGGCGTGCCGAGTTTCTGATGGTGGCCTAGCGATCCAGCAGCAGGCCGATGGCCAGCAGCACCGCGTAACAGAACTCGGTCAGCCCGGTGGCGCCCAGCACCCCGATCAGGTCGCGCCCCTTGGCACCGTGCAGCACCTGCCTGACCGGTTGCACCGCAAGCAGACCCGCCGCCAGCGCGATCAGGCACCACGGGTGGCGCATGCCGACCACGATCACCGCCAGGAACGCCGCGGCGACCATCAGCGCATACACCCGGCGGGTCAGCGGCCCGCCCAGCAGCACCGCCAGGGTGCGCTTGCCGGACGCGGCGTCGCTGTCGATGTCGCGCAGGTTGTTGGCCACCAGCAGCGCGCAGGCCAGCAGCCCGGTGCCGATGGCCAGCGCAATGGAGGTCAGCGAGACCCGGTGCGCCAGCACGAATGTGGTGCCCAGTACCGCGACCAGCCCGAAGAATACGAACACGAACAGCTCGCCGAAGCCGGCGTAGCCGTAGGGCCGCGGCCCGCCGGTGTAGAACCACGCGGCCAGGATGCAGGCGGCCCCCACCAGGATCAGCCACCACGCCGTCGCGATCGCCAACACCAGCCCGGCCGCGGCCGCCACCGTGAAGCAGCCGAGCGCCGCCGCGCGGACCGTGCCAGCAGACGCCGCCCCGGAGCCCACCAGCCGGAACGGACCGATCCGGGTGTCACCGTCGGTGCCGCGCACACCGTCGGAGTAGTCGTTGGCGTAGTTGACGCCGACCTGCAGAGCCAGCGCCACGATCAGCGCCAGCACCGCCTTCCATGTCGAGAACGGCGCCAGTGCGGCACCGGCCCCGCATCCCACCACCACCGGGGCGATCGCCGCGGGGAGGGTGCGCGGGCGCGCCGCGGACAGCCACTGCGCTGGTTCGGCCACGAGCACTGACCCTAGCCGCCACCGGCCAGCCGGCGTGCCGTCACCCGGTCCGGCTTGCCGGAGGGGAGCATCGGGATGGCGTCGACCGGCAGCACCCGCCGGGGCCGATGGCTGGCCGGCAGCTGCGCCAGCGCGGCCCGCACGGCCGCCACGTCCCAGGGCCGGTCGGCCGCCACCACCGCCGTCACCGCCTGACCCCACTCCGGGTCCGGCGCGCCCACCACTACGGCCGCGCGCATGCCTGGCAGGTCCAGCAGCGCCGCCTCAACCACTGCCGGGGCGACCTTGACGCCGCCGGTGACGATGATGTCGTCCAGCCGGCCGGTGACGGTGACGACGGTCGCGGCGCCGGAGCCCCGCACCTGGCCGGAGTCGGCGGTGACGAAGCTACCGGGGATTGCGAAGGCGGGGTGGCGGGGCTGCCCCCGGTAACCACGGGCGACCATGGGGCCGCTCAGCACCAGCGCCCCGGCGGGAGCCTCGGCGTCGGACGCCGTGTCGGCAATGCGGGCGGTGACGCCGTCCAGCGGCCGGCCGTCGTACACGCAGCCGCCGCAGGTCTCGGTCATCCCGTAGGTGGTGACGACGGGGATCCCGGTCTGCCGTGCCTGGGCCAGCAGCGCGGCCGGGGTGGCCGACCCGCCGACCAGGACCGCGTCGAACAGCTCCGCGGCCGCGGCGCTGGCCTCAGGGTCGGCCAACACCCGGCGCAGCTGGGTCGGCACCAGCGACACGTACCGGCGCGGGCCGGGCACGGCGCTCGCCGCGGCCAGGAAGCGCGCCGCGGTGAACGACTCGGCGGCGTTCAGCACCACCGGTTCGGTGCCGGCCGCGGCGGCGCGGAGCAGCACCTGCATTCCCGCGATGGACCAGGCCGGCAGCGCCAGCAACCAGCTACCGGGCCCGCCGAGCCTGGTTTCGGTGGCGGTGGCCGATGCGGCCAGCGCCCCCGCGTTCAGCAGCACTCCCTTGGGGGCGCCGGTGGACCCGGAGGTGGCGATCACCAGCGCGGTCGGATCAGCGTGCCCACCATCAGCGGGCCCATCCTCGCCGGGGCCCAGCGGCTCGCCGGCGCCCAGGGTCCGGGCGATCTCCCCGGCCCGCGGGTCCTCTGCCGACAGCGGGAGCAGCACCGGGCCGTCGCCGGTCAGCGCCCGAGCCAGGTCGGGCAGCAGCTCCAGGACGGCCGGTCCGGAGGGCACAGGCACCGACTGGACCAGGCGGGCGCTGGACCGCGCTCGCAGCGTCACCGCCGCCACGATCCCTTGCGCGCTTGTGAGTCTGAGGTGGCGCCATATCGCCATGTAGGGCTCACAAGCGCGGGAAACCGGGGGATCAGAACGCCCACGGGTAGCCGCTGAAGTCGGGGGAGCGCTTTTGCAGGAATGCGTCCCGGCCCTCGGCCGCTTCGTCGGTGCCATACGCCAGCCGTGTCGCCTCCCCGGCGAACAGCTGCTGGCCGACCAGGCCGTCGTCGACGAGGTTGAACGCGTACTTGAGCATCCGCTGCGCCGTGGGGGACTTCGCGTTGATCGCCGCCGCCCAGTCCAGCGCCGTGGATTCCAGCTCGGCGTGCGGCACCACCGCGTTGACCGCCCCCATCTGGTGCATCTGCTCAGCGGTGTACTCCCGGCCCAGGAAGAAGATCTCCCGGGCGAACTTCTGCCCGACCATGCGGGACAGGTATGCCGACCCGTAGCCCGCGTCGAACGAGCCCACGTCGGCGTCGGTCTGCTTGAACCGCGCGTGCTCGGCGCTGGCCAGCGTCAAATCGCACACCACGTGCAGCGAGTGCCCGCCGCCGGCCGCCCAACCCGGCACCACCGCGATGACGATCTTCGGCATCATCCGGATCAGTCGCTGCACCTCCAGGATGTGCAGCCGCCCGGCCCGCGCGGGGTCGACCGTCTCGGCGGTCTCGCCGTCCGCATACCGGTAGCCGTCCCGGCCCCGGATACGCTGGTCGCCTCCCGAGCAGAATGCCCACCCGCCGTCGCGTGGGCTCGGTCCATTGCCCGTCAGCAGCACGCAGCCGACATCGCTGGTCATCCGGGCGTGATCGAGTGCGGTGTACAGCTCGTCCACGGTGCGCGGCCGGAACGCGTTGCGCACCTCGGGGCGGTTGAAGGCGATGCGCACCGTGGGAAGGTCCGTGCCGGCCTCCGGCCGGATCGCCCGGTGGTAGGTGATGTCGGACAGGCGCGCGAACTCGGGCCCTTCGACCGTGCGCCACCGGGTCGGGTCGAAGATCGCATCGGTATTCATGAGGCCAAGACTAGGAGGCCCCGGGACGGGTGCCGGAGGGCGCCGGGGAGGATGGCTGGATGGACGACGCCGCGCCGACGACACCCAGTGCTGCGCCGCACCGCACGATGATCGACCGACGCAGCGTGGGCTTCCGCTCGCAGCGCGGCCCGATCTTGATCGCCCTGATGCTGTCCACCGCGCTAGTCGCGATCGACTCGACGGTGGTGGCCACCGCGGTGCACTCCATCGTCGGCGACCTGGGCGGCTTCGCCCAGTTCCCCTGGCTGTTCTCGGTGTACCTGCTGGCCCAGGCCGTGTTCACCCCGGTGTACGGCAAGCTGGCCGACCTGATCGGCCGCAAGCCGGTCATGCTGCTGGGCATCGGGCTGTTCCTGGCCGGTTCGATCTGCGGTGGGTTCGCCTGGAACATGCCGGCACTCATCGCCTTTCGTGCCCTGCAGGGTCTGGGCGCCGGCGCGGTGCAGCCCATGGCGATGACGATCGCCGGCGACATCTACACCGTCGCCGAGCGGGCCGCCGTCACCGGCTACATGTCCAGCGTGTGGGGCATCTCGTCGGTGGTCGGGCCGACCATCGGCGGCTTCTTCTCCGAGTACGTGTCCTGGCGGTGGATCTTCTTCGTCAATGTCCCGCTGTGCCTGCTGGCCGCCTGGATGCTGATGCGCTCCTTCCAGGAGAAGGTGGAGCGGCGACGGCACCGGATCGACGTCACCGGCACCACGCTGATCACCGGCGGCAGCACGCTGCTCATCCTGGCCGTGCTGGAGGGCGGCCAGGCGTGGCCGTGGGCGTCGCCGGCGGGCGTCGGGGTCCCGGCCATCGGCGCGGCCATGCTGGTCGCATTCGTGCTGGTCGAGCTGCGGGTCGCCGAGCCGGTGCTGCCGCTGTGGGTGTTCTCCCGGCGGGTGCTGCTGGCCTCGTCGATGACGGCGCTGTGCGTGGGCGCGGTGACGCTCGGCCTGACCGGCTACATCCCCACCTACGTGCAGGGCTCGCTGGGCACCGGGGCACTGCTGGCGGGCTTCGCGCTGGCCCCCATGACGATCGGCTGGCCGATTGCCTCCTCACTGTCCGGGCACCTGTACCTGCGATTCGGGTTCCGGGTAACGGCGGTGCTCGGCGGGCTGCTGGTGATCCTGGGCATGCTCGGCGCCGTGCTGCTGCTGCACGAACACTCGTCGGTGTGGCTGGTTCCGGTGCTGTGCTTTGTGGTGGGCGCCGGGCTCGGATTGTCGTCCAGCCCGACGATGATCGCCGCCCAGGCGTCGGTGGGCTGGGGCCGGCGAGGGGTGGTGACGGGCAACAACATGTTCGCCCGCTCGATGGGCAGCGCGCTCGGCGTGGCAGCCTTCGGGGCGGTGGCGAACGCCACCCTGGGCCGGTCGGCCGGCGACCCCAGTCCCGCGCAGCTGGCCTCGGCGACCCATCACGTGCTGCTGGCGGTCGGTGTGGTGGCAATCGGCCTGCTGGTCGCGGTGATCGCCATGCCGGGTGGCCGGGACACCTCGCAGGCGAAGGACTGAGCCGAACTTCCTCCCGAGTTGAATGCCTGGTGACGCGCCGGAGGGCGTTGTGGGGCATTCGACTCGGGGGGGAGGATGGTCGTCGTGACAGCCAGCGCCATGATCGACGGCATCCTCGCCGGTGCCCGCCCCTTTGCCATTCCGATGCGAGACCGGTTCCGCGGCACCGACGTTCGCGAGGGTCTTCTGCTGGACGGGCCGGCCGGCTGGGTCGAGTTCGCCCCGTTTACCGACTACGACGACGCCGCCTGCGTGCCGTGGCTGCGTGCCGCCGTCGACTCGGCGCTGCACAACTGGCCCGACGCGGTGCGGTCCATGGTCGAGGTCAACACCACGGTGCCGGTGGTGGCGCCGGAGCGGGCGGCGGAGCTGGTGGCGGCATCCGGGTGCCGCACGGCGAAGGTCAAGGTCGCCGAGCCCGGAGTGGGCATCGGTGACGACACCGCCCGGGTGGCTGCCGTCCGGGCGGCGCTGGGCGAGAACGGAAAGATCCGGGTAGACGCCAACGGCGGTTGGTCGGTGGACGAGGCGGTGACGGCGATCGGGGTGCTGGCCGACGCGGCCGGCGGGCTGGAGTACGTGGAGCAGCCCTGCCGTAGCGTCGACGAGCTGATCGCGGTGCGCGCCCGCGTGGACGTGCCGATCGCCGCGGACGAATCGATCCGGCTGGCCACCGACCCGCTGGAGGTGGCCCGGCGTGGGGCGGCGGACATCGCGGTGATCAAGGTGGCGCCGCTGGCAGGGGTGCGCAAGGCGCTGGACATCGCCGCCGAGTGCGGACTGCCGGTGGTCGTGTCTTCCGCGGTGGACACCTCGGTCGGACTGGCCGCGGGGCTGGCGCTGGCCGGGGCACTGCCATCGTTGCCCTACGCGTGCGGGCTGGGCACGGCGTCGCTGCTGACCGGTGACGTGTGCGCGCACCCGCTGGTCGCCGCGGGCGGGCGGCTCCCGGTGCTGCCGTACCCGCCGGCGCCCGATCCGGCGCTGCTGGCGCGGTTTTCCATGCCCGCCGAGCGGGAGCGCTGGTGGCGGGAGCGGCTGGCCCGGGTGGCGGTGCTCGCCTTCGCCTGAGCCATCGACGCCGTTCCTCCGTCCGCGAACAACGGGGCCGGGGTGGGCATCGGAGCCCTACTGTTGGCCGATGGCCACTCCCTCTCCCGAACGGGCGGCACCAGCGCTGGTCAGAATTCACCACCACCGCCAGATGGCCGAGTCGTTCGGCACCGATGTCCAGCGCTACGACCGGGCCCGACCGCCCTATCCGGACGCACTGGTGGCGCGCGTCATCGCCGGTAGTCCAGGCACCGAGGTGCTCGACATCGGTTGCGGCACTGGTATTGCCGCGCGTCAGTTCCAGGCCGCCGGGTGCGCCGTGCTGGGCGTGGAACCCGACGAGCGGATGGCCGAGGCCGCTCGCGCCCGGGGTCTGGTTGTGGAGATGGCGACCTTCGAGGACTGGCAGCCGGCCGGTCGCGCGTTCGACGCCGTGATCGCGGCGCAATCCTGGCACTGGGTGGATCCTGCTGCCGGTGCCGGCAAGGCGGCGCAGGTGCTGCACCCGCACGGCAGGCTGGCGGTGTTCGGGCACGTCTACGAGCCGCCCGCGGCGATCGCCGAGCCGTTCACCGAGGCGTTCCGTCGTGCGGTGCCCGACTCGCCGTTCTCCCGGCAGGCGGCCCGGCGGCCGCTTCAGGCGTATCAGCAGGGCTATGCGGCGTTCGCCGACGCCATCCGGGACACCGGCCTGTTCCACGAGCCCGAGCAGTGGCAGTTCGACTGGGCCCGGCCGTACACCCGGGGGCAGTGGCTGGACTTGTTGCCGACCACCGGCGGCCTCACCCGGCTGGAGCCCGAGGCGCTGACCTCGATCCTGAACGCGGTCGGGTGCGCCATCGATGAGATGGGCGGCAGCTTCATCATGCAGTACTCCACGCTGGCCACCACCGCAGTGCTGGCCGATATTCGGGCCTGACGGACACAAGAGGCCAGGTCGGCGGGTCTCAGGCCCGGATCCCCCAGCGGTACACCGCCGTGAACGACCACGCCTTCGCCGACAGCGCCGTGCTGCGGTACTCGGTCCTGATCAGCCCGGCATCGGTGAAGCCGGCGAGCTGGTGGTCGGTGACCGGCCAGGGCGGGCCGTCGAAGGTGATGTCGTCCGCCGTGTCTGCGGTGCCGAAGCTGTGCACGAACAGGGTTCCGCCGGCAGCGAGGGTGGCGGCGATCGCGGCGACCGCGGCCGGTCGCCGGTCCGGCGGCATGGACTGCAGCGTGCGGATCTCCACCACCAGGTCGGAGGCCGACTGCCAGGTGGCCGGAAGATCGAACAGGTCGGCCACCCGATAGTCCACCGGCGAATCGGGGAACCGTGCCTGTGCCTGCCGGATGGCGGTCGCGGAGAAGTCAAAGGCGGTGACGGAAAAGCCGTGTGCTGCCACGTACTCCGCGTCGTCCCCCAGGCCGCAGCCCACCACCAGAGCGCGAGCGTTCGGGGTAGCCGGAGCGTGGCTGCCGAGGAAGACGACGAGTTCTGGATGCGGGCGCAGCGCGGCCCACGGCACTGCCCCGTAATCGGTTCCGGCGCGGGCGTAAAACCCCTCATACATCCCGCGGTACTGCTCGTCTGTCAGCGCCGGCTCCGGCTCGTTCGTCACAGCTGCCGAGGGTAGTGGCCCGGAAGCTTCAGCGGGCGGGTACCGTCACGGCGATCTTCCGCTGTAGCGGGAGGATCGCGGTGCGGTCCCGGCCCAGGGCTTGATAGTCGATCTGGATGCTGTCGATGAACTGGATATTCCCCGGGGTGGCGCGTAGCGGCCTCGGCCACAGCATCAGACGGACGTGCAGTTCGGTCGACTCCGGCCAGGGTCCAGTCACGGCTGGCCACGCCGACGACGTGGCAAATGCGCTGGGGTCCGGGCTCTTCCAAGCCTGCGCGTCCTTCAGCAGGATCCGCGGGCCGTAGGCCGGATCGTCCAGGCCCGGGTCGCCGGGGGAGTGCACCCCGGGGATGAAGGCGTCGGTGACGGCGACGGTCGAGCCGGTCGTGATCCCCACCGTCAGCGTCACGGTGCCGGTGCACGGGATCTGCGTCAGCTCGGCGAGATCGTTGTCGACGAAACCGGTCTGGTCGCACTCCGGGCCGTCCGGGCCGGCGCACAACCGTTGGCCGTCCTGCACGAAGTCGGGGCTCCAGGTCAGCCACCAGCGCAGGCCCAGCGCCCCAGCGGCGATGAGCACGATTACGATGGCGGCGGTCGCGAGCTGGGCGCCGCGATGCCGCCGGCGGGCCCGGGCGACGGATCCGGGGTCGGCGCGGTCGGCGTCGGCCAACAGGTCGGCGGCGTAGTCGGATGCCTCGCCCATCTCAAGTTCCAGGTCGCGCCGGGTGTCGCGCGGCGGACGCTCGGCGAGGTTCTGGTGCAGCGCGCTCATCAGCTGGTCGCGCAGTGTCCGGGCGGGACGGGTGCGCGGTCGTGGCCAGCGGCCGTTCCGGCGGATTGTTCGGCACGGTCTCAGCCTCCCGGCATCACGATCTGCAGCGGTTCCATCAGCGGGATCTCGGCCGTGCGATTCCTGCCGAGCGCTCGGTAGTGCAGGGTGAAATGATCCAGCACCAGGCTGGTCCCGGGGGACCAGAGCTGTCGAGGGCACCGCAGGGTCAGGTGCATGTGCAGGTGGATCTGGTCGGAATCATCGCCGACGACGACCGGCGACGGTACCGGGCCAGTCGGCCAGGCCTTGTTCGGGCCGCGCGGCCACGGCTGGATGCCGTCGGCGCGGTACATCTGGCCGATGCCCTCGGTGGGGAGTTCGGCGCCGGTCAGCGTGACCGCCGGTGAGGCGCCGATGCTGTTCATGATGGTGACCGTGGTGCCGGGCCGGCAGACGATCTGGGCGACGTCGCCGTAGATGTTGCTCTCGGTGGTGAACGCGGCAGTGCGGTACGGCGGCCGGTCCGGGCCGGTGTACATGCCTGCGGTGGACTGGGTGAATTCCGGCTGCCACTTGACCCACCAACGGTAGCCGAGCACCCCGGCGGTGACTACGACCACGGCGAGCAGGGCGATCAGGATCTGTCGGGTGCGGAGCCGTCGCCGCGCGCGGGCGATGCTACCCGGCTCGGCGCGGTCTGCCTCGGCCAGCAGTTCGGCCGCGTAGCTGGACGCTGGTCCCAGAGCGCCTTCCAGTTCCTGCTGGGAATGGCAGGCGGGCCGTTCGGCGAAGTTCTGCCGCACCGTCTGCAGCAGTGCGTGGCGTGACCGTCGCGGCAGGCCCCGCAACTCGAAGTACACGGCCGACAGGTACCCGCGCTCGTCGGGCGTCAACTCACGTCCCGAATCGTGAATCATGGCTCGCCTCCGGCCGTGTCGCCCGACGCGGGGGTGTTCTCGGGCATCGTCACCGCGCTGACGGCGGCGCAGAAGCGTGCCCACTCCGAGCGAAGGCCGACCAACGCCACCCGCCCCGCCGCAGTCAATTCGTAGTACCGCCGTGCCGGGCCGGACTCGGATGCCACCAGCGAGCTGGCGCACCACCCCGTGCTCTCCAGCCGGCGCAGTGCCCCGTACACCGTCGCCTCGCTGATCGGCCGCAGGCCGCGCGCGATCAGCCGCTCCAGCAGCGCGTAGCCGTAGTTGGGTTCCCGCTCCAAACACGCCAGCAGCACCAGATCGGTGACGCCCCGCAGCCACTGCGAGGTCACTCCGTCGGCGGACATACTATGCACCGTAGAGTACTGCGAGGTGAAGAGGAAGGCGCGTGTGGTGGCGACGGCACCGAGCCGGAGTGCGACCCACTGCATCCCACTGGGCGGGGCGCATGGGGGCGACGAGCGGCCGGCCGTGTGGGCCACAATCGTCACCGTGCCTCCATCGCCTCCGCCCGGTCAGCCGCAGCCCGGCCCAGCCCGATGAACCCGTCGACGGCGCAGGCCACCGTGCTGGTGGACGAGCTGATCGCGTGTGGCGTGACCGACGCCGTGCTATGTCCCGGCTCGCGCAATGCGCCGCTGTCGATGGCGCTGCATGCCGCCGACTCGGCCGGTCGGCTCCGGCTGCACGTGCGCATCGACGAACGCACTGCCGGGTTCCTGGCGTTGGGCCTGGCACGTGGATCCGGCCGCCCGGTGCCCGTCGCGACCACGTCCGGCTCCGCGGTGGCCAACCTGCACCCGGCGGTGCTGGAGGCACACCACGGCCGGGTACCGCTGATCGTGCTGTCCGCTGACCGGCCGCCGCAGCTGCATGACGTGGGCGCCAACCAGACCGTCGACCAGCGGTCGGTCTTCGGCTCCGGCGTACTGCGACTGTGGCACGAGTTCGCGGTTCCGGCGTTGGCGCCCGGGCAGAACGCACACTGGAGATCGATGGTCTGCCGGGCGGTTGCCGCGGCCGCCGGAACCCATACCGGACGCGCCGCGCTGCCGGGACCCGCACAGCTGAACATCCCACTGGCTGAGCCGCTGCTGCCCGACGCCGGTGGGGACACCGTGATCCTGTCCGGTATCGAATGGCCGGAGCCGCTGACCGGCCGCAATGGTCCCTGGACCAGGATCGGGGAGAGCGCCGAGCCGGGCGACGAAGGGTGGTCGGGCTCGGTCGTCCAAGGCCCGCAGCGCGCCGAGCGCTGCCTGTTCGTGGCGGACTTCGGGAGCGGCCTCGCGTCCGGTATCGCCAGCGCTGGGCACCCGGTGATCGCCGAGGCCGGTGGACTGGGCGGTGCCGAGGTGCTGGCTAGCGGCATACACCTGTTGGCGGACAAAGACTTTATGTGCGCACACCGGCCCGATCGAGTGATCGCGCTCGGTCGGCCCACGCTGTTTCGAGCGGTGACGGCGCTGCTGGCCGACCCTTCGATCCCGGTGGATGTGGTGGCGCCGCTGACTGACTATCCGGATCCATCCGGCACCGCTCGGACGGTCGCCGGCTGGCTTGGGCCGATTTCCGATCCGGCAGACCCGGATTGGCTGAACTCCTGGCGCGCCGCCGACGCCGCGGCCAGAGCCGCAGTCCGGTCGGCGCTGGCAGGCCGGGACATCGACTCCTCACCGGTACTGGCTCGCACCCTGGCCGCCGCGCTCCCGGACGGCGCCACCCTGGTGGTCGGCTCCTCTCAGCCGCCGCGGGATCTCGGCCGGTTCGCGGAGCCACGGGACGGCGTGCGGGTCGTCGCCAACCGCGGGGTGGCCGGCATCGACGGCACGATCTCCTCGGCGGTCGGTACCGCACTGGCGGCCCAGAATGGTCGGCAGCCCGACGGCACCGGCCGGACCGTCGCGCTGCTCGGCGATCTGACCTTCCTGCACGACCTGACCGGGCTGGCGATCGGCCCGCACGAGCCGCGACCCGACCTGACCATCGTGGTCGCCAACAACGACGGGGGCGGCATCTTCACCACCCTGGAACCGGGGGACCCTGCGCATTCCCGGGCGTTCGAGCGCGTCTTCGGGACTCCGGTCGGCGCCGAGCTCGCGCCGATCGCGCGTGGGCTCGGGGTCGACCATGTGCTCGTTCGAACGGCAGACGAACTCGCGGAGGCGGTGCGACATTCCACGGGTGGGATCCGGGTGGTCGAGGTGCCGGTGATCCGCACCGACCTGCGGGAACTGCTGCAGGCGGTGACGATGGCGGTGAACGCCGCGCTCGCGGACCTGCGTGGCGACTGAGCGGTTCCGGGCCTCATGCGGCCGCCCGGCCTGTGTCGTGGTCGGCTCCGCCGCCGGGTGAGGGCTGGAACAGTACTCCGACGGCGTCGGCGAGGCTGAACTTCTCACCCGCCCACAGCGGGCGGATCGCGACCGCTTCCGGATCATGCCAACCCGCGGATCCGTCGAGCCCATGCCAGAGAATCCATTCGTCATGCTTCCATCCCGGCGCGCCGGAGGGCAGTCGGTCGCCCCGCAGCGGGTCGCCCTCGCGAGTGGTGAAATGCCAATGCGGGGCTCCGGCTACCGAGTCCGTGGCGTAGCCGATCACGACGCCGCCCTCGTGGCAGGCCATGTGATGAAACCTGCAGAGCAGGATCAGGTTGTCGGGATCGGTGCGGCCGCCGTGCATCCAATGCCGAACATGGTGTGCCTCAAGGTGTGAGATGCGAGTGCAGGACGGAAACTGGCAGCCGCCGTCCCGGATGGCCAGCAATCGGCGCTGCGCGGCGGACACCGTTCGTCTGCGGCGGCCGTGAGCGAGCACGACGCCACCCTCACCGCGGATGATGCCGAGAATGCCGGCGTTGCAAGCGAGTCGAGCGGCCGTCTGCGTCGCGATCCCTGCCACCCCCGCGACCTGGCAGCAGTCGGCCGGAATCGCCGACCGGTCGAGGGTCACCGACGCCGACCGGTGTGCTGGTGCTGGTGCGTTCCTTGTTGCACCGCTGTCGGCGTTCCCGCGGGAACGCTTGGTGCTGGGGTTGTTGGTGCTGGGCTGTGAGTTGGGCTCGCTCAACAGGTGCTCGGCGTTGACATGAATGACCACCGTCGTGCGGTCTTCACCGGATCGATCCTGTGGAGCGGCAGACAAATACCCGCGAGCCCACTGCAGCAACATGTCGGCCGGATCGACCGGCGCCGGAGCCGGTTCGGGAGCGGATTCATGGGTCTCAACCACCGTGCCGTTGTGATCGCCGTATCGGGTGGCATGCTCTGCACCGGGCCGGTTCCCGGTGGGATCGTCACCGCCGTCGTTGCTTTGGTCCCTTGTGTCCTGGTCGCTCGTGCTGCAGTCGCCTGCTCTGCTGCCGGGATCCCGCCCGGACAGCCTGATCAGGTCGTCCCTGGCCGCCTCCAACGCGGCGATCACGGCCGCGCCCTCCTCTGCGGGTAACCGTGCCGACAGCACCACACTGCCGTCGTCGTCGACCCTCCACATGGCACGGCGCCGCTGTTCCTGGCCGGCCCTGGCGCCGTCGGACTGCCGGAACCCGCGCACCGTGCGCGCGAGCTGCGACGCGGTCGCGGTCCTGGCCAGCTCCACCAAGGTGGCCTCGTCGACCCGGTCCACGACGCGGGTGATCTCGCGGATCTTGGCGTACGACAGCCGCCCGGCGGCCATCTCGGCAGAGACCAGCGGCAGATCCTGCAAGGCGTGTGCCACCCGCACATGCTCGCGCGCGGTACCTGTTGCCATGGAGCAGGTCCAGGCAATCCAGTGGGCACACGACCTGATTCCCACGCCGGCCCAGCCTTCCCGCCGGTCAAATTCGGCGATCAGCTGTAGCCAGTGGAAGGTCGCCTGCGCCATCCGGGTGGCCAGGGCACAAATCCGCGCCCCCAGCACATCGACCGGCAGATCGTGATCGGCGGCTGCCCAGTCGACACCAGCGGGACCGACTTGTACGGCCCGCAGCGCGCCCGCCGCTCGTCGACGGGTACGCGCCCGACCGACGGAATCGCTGCCTTCCGGCTCGCTCGGTTCTCGCAGATCGTCTACGGACCTCGCCGTTACTCCGTCGCTCATCCGAACCTCCTCGTACGCATGTCTTGATAACTAGCACGGTATCGGGAGGGTCTGACACTGCTGGTCGTCAGCGGAGGCCGCACTCGGGATCCGTATACCCCGTTGCTCGAGCCATCCCGGAGGGCCTCGAAGCAACTACCCGCCCGGTATGCCCGAAAGGCCGTTCCCGCGGGAACGTCCCGCGGCGGCGCTTGGCGTTCGCTGGACCCGAGGCCCGCCCGCCGGTGAGTTGCCGGGCGTGGGCCTATCGGCTCAGCCCTCCAGGGCGTCCCGTACCGGCACCATCTTGATCTGCGCCTCGCGCGCCTCGGTTGCCGGATCGGAGTCGGCGACGATGCCGCAGCCGGCCATCAGGCGTACCGAGGTGCCGGAGACCTCCGCGCAGCGCAGCGCGATTGCGAATTCCCCGTCACCGCGGGAATCCAGCCAGCCCACCGGCGCCGCGTAGCGCCCGCGGGCGTCCGGCTCCAGTTCCGCGATCATCCGCAGCGCTACATCGGTGGGTGTGCCGCCCACAGCCGCGGTCGGGTGCAGCAGCGCCGCCAGTTCCAGGACGGAGGGGACATCCCGGTCTGGCGCCAGGGTGCCGCTGATGTCGGTCGCCAGGTGGGTCAGGTTGGCCAGGCCGAGCGCGCTCGGGCGGGCGGGCACGTCCAGCGCGTCCGTCACCGCCTTCAGCGCGTCGGCCACCGACTGCACCGCGAACGCATGCTCGCCGAGGTCCTTGGCGCTGGCCAACAGGTGCGCCGCCACCCGCGGTGGGGTGTCGTCGCCGGTCGCATCCGGCCAGGCTGTCCCGGCTAGCACCCGGGAGGTCACCGCCAGGCCGCGGCGCCGGATCAGCATCTCCGGGCTGGCACCCACCAGGCCGCCCACCGCGAAGGCCGCACAACTGGGGTACCGGCGGGCCAGCCGGGCCAGCAGGTACCGCTCATCCACCGGATGCTGGGTCGTCGCCTGCAGCCCGTGCGCCAGCACCACCTTGGCAGCCTCGCCGGCCCGGATCCGGTCGATGGCCCGAGCCACGGCCGCGGTGAACCCGGTCGCGGAGAGTGCCGCGTCGCCATAGCGCACCTGACCGGGCGCCGTCACCGCCGAGGGGTCGCGCAACGCCGGGCGCTCGCCGATGATGGTGACGAACGAGACGCCGTCCACCCGGCCCAGCACCGTCTGGGGTATGACAGCCACCGATGGGTCGTCCGGTGAGAATCCGAGTGAGACGAAGCACACCGGCCCACTGCCGGGCGCCTGGATATCGTCGGCCACCACGATCTGCTCCAGCTGCCAGGCGTACCAGCGGGCGATCTGCTCGGCGGCGTCCGGGGCGGTGACGGTGATCGTCGCGTGCTGCCCCCAGCCGACCAGGCCGGCACCGCCCTGGACGAAGCACAGCGCGCCGGTGGCTCTCGGCAGCGCGGCGATCAGGTCGTCGCCCGCCGGCGTGGCACGGGTGGCGCAGCGGGTGATCACCGACGCGGGGGAGGCGGACACGACGCCCAAGAATAGTCGTGCCGCTCGGGGGCAGCGTCTCGGCCGCCCTCGTGTGCCGGCGATCGGTGCGTAGGGATCCGATGCCGGCGTGCCGGTTACTAGGCTGCTGGACATGGGACGGGCGGACCTGACGAAGAACCCGCGGCAGGTGGCCGCGATGTTCGACGATGTCGCCGGCCGCTACGACCGCACCAATACGTTGCTCTCGCTCGGGCAGGATCGCCGCTGGCGCCGCCATGTGGTGCGGGCGCTCCGGCCAGTCCCGGGCGAGCGCATCCTGGACGTCGCCGCCGGCACGGCGGTGTCCACCCGGGAACTGGCCAGTACCGGCGCGTGGTGCGTCGCGGCCGACTTCTCGCTGGGCATGCTGGCCGCCGGGGCCGACCGGGGCGTGCCGCGGGTCGCCGCCGATGCCATGGCGCTGCCGTTCGGGGACGGCAGTTTCGACTCGGTGACGATCGCGTTCGGGCTGCGCAACGTGGTGGATCCGGACGCGGCGCTGGCCGAGTTCGCCCGCGTCACCAAGCCGGGGGGGCAACTGCTGGTCTGCGAGTTCTCCCGGCCGCAGCTCGCTCCGCTGCGGTGGGGCTACCGCTGGTACCTGGCGCACGTGCTGCCGCGCATCGCCCGGCGGTTCTCGTCCAGTCCCGATGCCTACACGTATCTCACCGAGTCGATCGCCGCCTGGCCGGACCAGCGCGCCCTGGCCGCCCGGATCGCGCGGGCTGGGTGGGCCGAGGTGGCCTGGCGCAACATGACCTTCGGGGTGGTGGCCCTGCACCACGCGGTTCGTGAGTCGACGCCGTAGCGAGGCTGGACCGTCGCCACGAAGTGGCAGGTCCGGTGAGCGGAAGCTGGTAGTCCCAGTGCGAACAATCCGGCACCGTCTGGCAGCGGTTCGGAGCCGCACCGCAATGCGGTTAGGAACTCGGCGGCCATCATGCCTAGACTGCCCAGTAAGGACTTCGTGAAGAGTTTCACAAGCACCCTGCACCGCGTCCCGACCTGATACTCCGGCAGGAGATGAACGCCTCGCCATGACCGTCATGGACCAGCGCGATGGCACCCGTAGCGCCCAGGTGATCGTGGTGGGTGCCGGCCCCGCGGGATCCACCGCGGCCACCTACTTGGCCCGGGCCGGGGTGGACGTCCTGCTGCTGGAGAAGACCAGCTTCCCGCGGGACAAGGTGTGCGGTGACGGGCTCACCCCGCGGGGCGTCAAACAGGTGCTGGCGCTCGGTGTCGACGTCTCCGGCGACGACTGGGTGCGCAACCGGGGGCTACGCGTCATCGGCGGCGGCACCACCCTGGAACTGCCCTGGCCCACCCTGGCCGACTTTCCGGACTTTGGGCTGGTGCGCCCCCGCCGCGACTTCGACGACATGCTGGCCACACTGGCCGTCAAGGCCGGGGCTCGGCTCCAGCAGGGCGTCACCGTCACCGCCCCCCTCGTCGACGATCGCACCGGGCGCGTCACCGGCGTGCGGGCCCGCACCGCCGACGGCCCCGTCACCTTCCACGCACCGCTGGTGCTCGGCGCCGACGGCGTCTCCGCCCGGATGGCCACCGCCCTGAACATCCGACGCCGTGACGACCGGCCGTTGGGCGTGGCGGTGCGCCGCTATTACCGCAGCGAGGCGCGCACCCACGACGACCACCTCGAGTCGCACCTGGAGCTATGGGACCGCACCGACCCGGCCAGCCCGAAGCTGCTGCCTGGTTACGGCTGGATCTTCGGCCTGGGCGACGGCACGGTCAACGTGGGGCTGGGCATGCTGTCCACCTCCAAGGCGTTCCGCAACACCGACTACCGGGCGCTGCTGCGCACCTGGCTGGACGGCACCCCGGCGGAATGGGGGCTGCGCGAGTGCAACGCCGACGGGCCGGTGGGCGGCGCCGCGCTGCCGATGGGTTTCAACCGCAGCCCGCACTACCGGGACGGGCTGCTGCTGCTCGGTGACGCGGGCGGCATGGTGAACCCGTTCAACGGCGAGGGCATCGCCTACGCCATGGAGTCGGCGGCGATCGCCTCCGAGGTAGTGCTGCAGGCGCTGGGGCGGCCGGATGGCTCCTCCCGCGAGGCCGCACTGGCCGGTTACGTCACCGCCATGCAGCAGCACCTGGGCGCCTACTACCGGCTCGGCGGGCTGTTCTCCGTGCTGATCGGCAAGCCCGCCGTGATGAAATACGCGACTCGGCTCGGCCTGCCCCGCAAGCACCTGATGTACCTGGTGCTCAAGACGCTGGCCGGGCTGTACGACGCCCGCCGCGGCGACTGGGCGGACCACGTGGTGCGGGTGCTGACCTCGGTGGTGCGCAGTGCCTGATCGCGGCGCGGCGCACTACGCCGCCGGGGACACCGTGGCAGCCGCGGGGCTGGCCAGGTTGGGGCAGGCCAGGTTGGGGAAGGCCAGGTTGGGGCAGGCCAGGTTGGGGCAGGCCAGGTTAGGTAAGCCTCATCCAGCGCGGGTGCGACCCGCCGATATAGGGTGCGGCTGCTGTTCCGGATCGAGAAAGTTCGGTGTGGTGCGGTGCCGGGCTGCGGCGCGCACGCCCGGTCGGTCGCGGGGAAGGGAGACCTGGCGATGACGATCCTGACGGAATATCTGCCGATCCTCATCCTGCTGGTGGTGGCCGGTGGCTTCGTGGTCACCTCGGCCACCGTGGTGACCGATCTGTTCGGGCCGCGCCGGTTCAACAGGGCCAAGCTGGACGCCTACGAGTGCGGGATCGAACCCACCCCGCTGCCGGCCGGGACGGCGGGGCGGTTCCCGATCAAGTACTACATCACGGCGATGCTGTTCATCGTCTTCGACATCGAGATCATCTTCCTGTACCCGTGGGCGCAGTCCGCCGAGGCGCTGGCGATCTTCGGGCTGGTTGAGATGGCGATCTTCATCGTGACGGTGTTCGCCGCCTACGCCTACGTGTGGCGTCGCGGCGGCCTGGACTGGGACTGACAGCACCGGACCGGTGAGTCGGGTGCACGGCGCCCGGATCCAGCAGGAGAGCGCAGGAGAAAGGAGAACGACATGGCGTTGGAAGAGAAGCTGCCCAACGGAATTCTGCTGGCCAGCCTGGAAAAGCTGGTCAACTGGACCCGCAAGGCCTCGCTGTGGCCCGCCACGTTCGGTCTGGCCTGCTGCGCCATCGAGATGATGACCACCGGGGCTCCCCGGTACGACCTGGGCCGGTTCGGCATGGAGGTGTTCCGGGCCTCGCCGCGGCAGGCCGACCTGATGATCGTCGCCGGCCGGGTGAGCCAGAAGATGGCCCCGGTGCTGCGGCAGATCTACGACCAGATGCCCGAGCCCAAGTGGGTGCTGTCGATGGGGGTGTGTGCCTCCTCCGGCGGCATGTTCAACAACTACGCCATCGTGCAGGGCGTGGACCACGTGGTGCCGGTCGACATGTACCTGCCGGGCTGCCCGCCGCGCCCGGAGATGCTCATCGACGCGATCCTCAAGCTGCACGCCAAGATCATGGACGAGCCGATGGGCCCGGCCCGCGCCGCCGAGAAGCTGGGCGAGCGCACGGAACTGGTGGCGTCCTCGGTGAAGTACTCGCGCGGCACGCGTGCGTACCCGGTCGGCACGCCGGAGGTGAACAAGCTGTGAGCGACGCCGACAAGGACCTTCCGGCCACCGCGCCCGGCAAGCCCGCCGCCCAGCCGTCGACCGGGCAGACCGAGCAGGCGGCCCCGGCCGCTCCGACCCCGGCAGTGCGTGAGACGGCGGCCGTCCCCGCCGAGCGCGAGGCGGCGCCGCCGACCGGCACCGAGCGGCACGGCATGTTCATGACGCACGGCACCGGCGACACGTCCGGCTACGGCGGGCTGATCCGTGAACCCGCCGTGCCGCCGCGCGCCGAGCGGCCCTACGGGGGCTACTTCGACGAGGTCGCCGACGCGCTGGCTGCGGCGATGGCCGAGCGGCAGATCCCGGAGTCGGCGATCGAGCAGATCACCGTGGCGCACGGCGAGATGACCGTCTACGTGGCCCGCGAGCACCTGGTGTCGCTGCTGCAGACCTGCCGTGACGACGCGTCGCTGCGCTTCGAGCTGGCCAGCTCCGTCTCCGGGGTGGACTACGGCGAGGGCGTGTCCCGCCGGCTGCACGTGGTCTACGACCTGTTGTCGATGACCTACCGCCGCCGGATCCGGCTGGAGGTGTGCGTCGACGTCACCGACGCCACGGTGCCGTCTGCGGTGGCCGTCTACCCGACGGCGGACTGGCATGAGCGGGAGGTGTGGGACATGTTCGGCGTGGTCTTCGCCGGCCATCCCGGCCTCACCCGGATCCTGATGCCGGACGACTGGATCGGCCACCCGCAGCGCAAGGACTATCCGCTCGGCGGGATCCCGGTCGAATACAAGGATGCCGAGGTCGCCAGCCCCGATCAGCGGAGGGCGTACACATGAGCCAGACCCACGACGAGGACATCGTCTTCGCGGAGGACCTGCTGCCGGACTATCTGCGCGGTGACGGGGCGGCGCCCGCCGCGGCGGATCCATCCGGCGGGGCGCCCGAGCGGATGTTCACGGTGAACGGCGGTGACTGGGACTCGGTGTTCGCCGACACCGAGTTCGCCGACACCGAGCGGATTATCGTCAACATGGGGCCGCAGCACCCCTCCACGCACGGCGTGCTGCGGTTGATCCTGGAGCTCGAGGGCGAGAGTGTGGTGCAGGCCCGGGCCGTCATCGGCTACCTGCACACCGGTATCGAGAAGTCCTGCGAGTTCCGCACCTTCACCCAAGCGGTGACGTTCCTGACCCGGGCGGACTATCTCTCGCCGGCCTTCAACGAGGCTGCCTACTGCATGGCGGTGGAGAAGCTGCTGGACGCCGAGGTGCCGCAGCGGGCGCAGGTCATCCGGGTGCTGCTGATGGAACTGACCCGCATCTCCTCGCACCTGGTGGCGATCGCCACCGGCGGCATGGAGCTCGGCGCGCTGACCGGCATGACGATGGGCTTCCGCGAGCGCGAGGAGGCCCTGCACCTGATGGAATTTCTGACCGGGCTGCGGATGAACATGGCGTTCATCCGCCCGGGCGGGGTGGCGCAGGATCTGCCGGACGGCTCGATCGAGCGGATCGGCTCGTTCATCGAGGTGATGGACAAGCGGCTACCGGAATACGACAAGCTGCTGACCGGTCAGCCGATCTGGAAGGGCCGGCTGCGCGGCATCGGCGTGCTACCGCTGCAGGGCTGCCTGCAGCTGGGCATCACCGGGCCGGTGTTGCGCTCGGCCGGGCTGGCCTGGGACCTGCGCAAGACGATGCCCTACTGCGGTTACGAGACCTACGACTTCGAGGTGCCCACCACCACGAACGCCGACTGCTACGACCGGTATCTGCTGCGCGTGGCGGAGATGCACGAGTCGCTGAAGATCATGCGGCAGTGTGTGCAGCGGCTGCGTGAGCCCGGCCCGATCATGGTGGCGGACAAGAAGATCGGCTGGCCCGCGCAGTTGTCGATCGGCTCCGACGGGATGGGCAACTCGCTCGATCACATCCGGCACATCATGGGCGAGTCCATGGAGGCGTTGATCCATCACTTCAAGCTGGTGACGGAGGGCTTCAAGGTGCCCGCCGGCCAGGCGTACGTGGGGATCGAGGCGCCGCGCGGCGAACTCGGCGCCCACGTGGTGTCCGCCGGCGGCACCCGGCCGTGGCGGGTGCACCTGCGGGATCCCGGATTCGTGAATCTGCAGGCAATGCCGGCGATGGCCGAGGGCGGCATGGTTGCCGACGTCGTGGCCTCGGTGGCCTCCATTGACCCCGTGATGGGCGGTGTGGACCGGTGAGCGTGAGCGAGCGACCCGGCACGGTGAGTGCTGCGGGCGGTGCGACCAGGCCGCCGAGCGAGCCGGCCAGCGACTTCTATCACGGCAACCCGCCACAGCCCAATGCGCGGATGACGGCGCCGGTGTATCTGTCCACCGGCATCGAGTTCGACGCCGAGACGGCGGCCCGGGCGGATGCCATCATCGCGCGCTACCCGCAGCCCCGCAGCGCGCTGCTGCCGATGCTGCACCTGGTGCAGTCGGTGGAGGGTTTCGTCTCCCGGGACGGGATCCTGTTCTGCGCCGAGCGGCTCGGCCTGTCGGAGGCCGAGACCTCCGGCGTGGCCACCTTCTACACCATGTACAAGCGCCGCCCGTGCGGAGCGCACCTGGTCAGCGTGTGCACCAACACGTTGTGCGCCGCGCTCGGTGGTGACGACATCTACGCCGCGTTGCGCGACCGGCTCGGCGTCGGGCACGAGGAGACTTCCGGCGAGCCGGGCGCCGCCGGGTCGGTCACTCTGGAGCACGCCGAATGCCTGGCGGCCTGTGATCTGGGCCCGGTGCTGCAGGTGGACTACGAGTACTTCGACAACCAGACGGTGGACAGCGCCCTGGAGGTGGTGGACACGCTGCAGCGCGGCGATGTTCCCACTCCGACCCGGGGTGCGCCGCCGGCCGGGTTCAAGGCGGCTGAGCTGCAGCTGGCCGGGTTCTTCGAGGGACGCGAGGCGGATGTGGATGCCCCGTCCGCCTCGGACGCGACCCTGCGCGGAGTGCAGCTGGCCGCGGACCGCGGCTGGAGCGCGCCGGCGATGCCGGCCGAGCCGCCGGCGTTCCCGGCCCTGCCGGAGAAGAAGTGAGGTTGAGCCAGTGACATCCCCCTCGACGCCCCACCCAGGCTCCACGCTCGATCCGCTCACCCCGGTGCTGACCCGCGGCTGGCTGTCGCCGAAGTCCTGGACCCTGAAGACCTACGAGGAATTGGGCGGGTACTCCGCGCTGCGCACCGCATTGACCGCGCAACCCGAGCAGATCACAGAACTGGTCAAGACCGCCGGACTGCGCGGCCGCGGTGGCGCCGGCTTCCCCACCGGGCTGAAGTGGTCGTTCCTGCCGCCGCTGGCCGACAAGCCGCGATACCTGGTGATCAACGGTGACGAGGGAGAACCCGGCACCTGCAAGGACATCCCGCTGATGATGGCGGACCCGCACCTGCTGGTGGAGGGCTGCATCATCACCAGCTACGCGATCCGCTCGCACTTTTGCGCGATCTACATCCGTGGCGAGGTGCTGCACGTGATCCGGCGGGTACAGGCCGCGGTGCGCGAGGCCTACGCCAAGGGGTATCTCGGCAAGAACATCCTGGGCAGCGGCTACGACCTGGACATCGTGGTGCACGCCGGCGCCGGCGCCTACATCTGCGGCGAGGAGACCGCACTGCTGGACTCGCTGGAAGGCCGCCGTGGCCAGCCCCGGCTCAAGCCGCCGTTCCCCGCCGTGGCCGGGCTGTACGCCAGCCCCACGGTGGTCAACAACATCGAGACCATCTCCTCGGTGCCGGCGATCGTGTCCGGTGGATCCGACTGGTATCGGTCGATCGGCACCGACAAGTCGCCGGGCACCAAGATCTACTCGCTGTCCGGTCACGTCACCCGGCCGGGCCAGTACGAGGCGCCGATGGGCACCACCCTGCGTGAGCTGCTTGAGCTGGCCGGTGGCATGAAAGACGGTGTCCCGCTCAAGTTCTGGACGCCCGGTGGCTCCTCCACACCGCTGTTCGGCGCGGACTCCATCGACGTGCCGCTGTCCTTCGACGACGTGGCCGCCGCCGGTTCCATGTTGGGCACCACTGCGCTGATGCTGTTCAACGAGACTGTGTCGGTGCCGTGGGCGGTCATGAAGTGGGCGGAGTTCTACAAGCATGAGTCGTGCGGCAAGTGCACGCCCTGCCGGGAGGGCACCTTCTGGATGACGGCGGTGCTGCGGCGCATCGTCTCCGGGCAGGGGACCATGGAGGACATCCAAACCCTGGACGATGCCGCGTTCAACATCTTCGGCCGGGCGTTCTGCGCGCTCGGCGACGGCGCGGCGACCAGCGTGTCCAGCGCGCTCAAGCTGTTCCGGCAGGAGTTTGTCGACCTGGTCACCGGCGTCACCCCGCCGGTGATCGGCGCGCGGGAGATGGCGGGGGCACACTGACATGACCACGAGCACCACCGCGGCCCAGAACACCGTCACCGAGCGGCCACCGGCCCCCGAGGGCTACGTGCGGCTGACCATCGACGGCATTGAGGTGCTGGCGCCCAAGGGCGAGCTGGTGATCCGCACCTGCGAGCGGATCGGCATCGAGATCCCACGGTTCTGCGACCACCCGCTGCTCGACCCGGTCGGCGCCTGTCGGCAGTGCCTGGTCGAGGTCGAGATGGGTGGCCGGCCGATGCCCAAGCCGCAGGCGTCTTGCACGCTGGCGGTCGGCGAGGGCATGGTGGTACGCACTCAGCTGACCAGCGCGGTGTCGAAGCGGGCGCAGGAGGGCAACCTCGAGTTCCTGCTGATCAACCACCCGCTCGACTGCCCCATGTGCGACAAGGGCGGCGAGTGCCCGCTGCAGAACCAGACCCTCAAGAACGGGCCGGGCGAGTCCCGGTTCCGTGACGCCAAGCGGGTTTTCGTCAAGCCCATCCCGATCTCCACCGAGATCCTGCTGGACCGCGATCGGTGCGTGCTGTGCCAGCGCTGCACCCGATTCTCCGAGCAGATCGCCGGCGACCCGTTCATCGACATGCTGGAGCGTGGCATCGCCCAGCAGGTCGGCATCGGCCCGGAGATCCCGTTCCAGTCGTATTTTTCCGGCAACACCATCCAGATCTGCCCGGTCGGCGCGCTGACCTCCACCGCCTACCGGTTCCGCTCCCGGCCGTTTGACCTGGTCTCCGAACCCACCATCTGCGAGCACTGCTCGGCGGGTTGCGTGCTGCGCACGGATCACCGGCGCAATCAGGTGCTGCGCCGGCTGGCCGGTGACGATCCCGCCGTGAACGAGGAGTGGAACTGCGATAAGGGCCGGTTCGCGTTCACCTACTACAGCCAGGACGACCGGATCCGCACGCCGCTGCTGCGCGGGGCGGACGGAGAGCTTGCCCCGGCCTCCTGGACCGACGCGATGACCGCGGCCGCGCAGGGCCTGGCGGGGGCCAGGCAGACCGGCGGTGTCGGCGTGCTGGCCGGCGGCCGGCTCACCGTCACCGACGCCTACGCCTACGCCAAGTTCGCCCGGCTTGCGTTGGGCACCAACGACATCGACTTTCGGGCCCGGGACCACTCGGCCGAGGAGATGGACTTCCTGGCCAGCCGGGTGGTCGGCACGGCGCCGGAGTCCGGTGGGGTCAGCTATGCCGCGGTGCAGCGTGCCCCCGCGGTGCTGCTGGTGGCGCTGGAGCCGGAGGACGAGTGCCCGATCCTGTTTCTGCGGTTGCGCAAGGCCAACCGTGCCGGCACCCAGGTCTTCTCGGTGGCGCCGCTGGCCACTCGCGGTCTGGAGAAGCTGGGCGGGACTCTGCTGTCCACCGAGCCGGGCGCCGAGGTCGCCGTGCTGGGCCGCATCGCGGCCGCCGCGACCGACGATCCGGTGGGCCCGACCGGCACGGCGCTGCGCCAGGCTGGTGCGGTGATCCTGGTCGGTGAGCGCGCCGCGCAGGTGCCGGGGCTGCTGACCGCCGTCGCTGAGCTGGCCGACGCCACCGGCGCCGGGTTGGCCTGGGTGCCGCGACGGGCCGGCGAACGGGGCGCACTGCTGGCCGGTGCCACTCCGACGCTGCTGCCCGGCGGCCGCCCCGTCGCCGACGACACCGCCCGCGCCCAGGTGGAAAGCGCTTGGGGGGCGGGCATTCCCGCCCAGCCCGGCCGGGACACCGCCGGCATCCTGGCCGCCGCGGCGGCCGGTGAGCTCGGCGGATTGCTGGTCGGCGGCGTTGAGCTGGCCGACCTGCCGGACCCGGCCGCCGCCCGCGCCGCGATCGGGAACGCCGGGTTCGTGGTGAGCCTGGAGCTGCGCCGCAGCGAGGTCACCGATCTGGCCGACGTGGTGTTCCCGGTGGCTGCCGCCGCCGAGAAGTCCGGCGCCTACCTGGACTGGGAGGGCCGGCTGCGCCCGTTCGGGACGGCGCTCAAGCTGGTCGGCGGGCTGGACGACGCCCGGGTGCTGGACACCCTGGGCGTGGAGATGGATGTCGACCTGTACACCCAGACCCCGAAGGCGGCGTCCGCCGACCTGGCCCGGTTGGGCGGGTGGACCGGCCCGGTACCGGCCAGCACGACTCCGGCGAGCGCGGCAGCGGTGGGGTCGCCCGCCGAACCCGCAGAACCCGCAGCGGCCGCAGCGATCATCGGCGGTGTCGAGTTCGTGCTGGCCGCGCACCGGTCGCTGCTGGACGGCAGCCGGTCCGAGGACGGCGAGCCACACTTGGCCGGCACCCGCCGACCGGAGGCCGTCCGGCTCTCCGCCGCCGCAGCCGACCGGCTCGGGATCGCGGAGGGCGCCACCGTCACCGTCACCGGCCCGGCCGGCTCGTTGACGCTGCCGCTGGCCGTCTCGGACATGCCCGACACCGTGGTCCACCTGCCGGCCCGAGTCGCCGGCACCCGGGTGACCGTCGCGCTCGGTGCGCCGGTCGCCGGCCGGGTCACCGTCACAGGGGGAGGGAACTAGATGCCGCCCATGCTGCTGGCCGCTGCGACGTCCGCGGCGCCGCCTCCGGCACAGCCCGAGCCGGACGGCTCGCTGGCGCCGCTGTTGGCCGCCGACCCGGTCTGGCTGATGCTGATCAAGGCTGTGGTGATCTTCGCGCTGCTGCTGCTGCTCACGCTGTTCGCAATCTGGTTCGAGCGCCGCGTGGTGGGGCGCATGCAGCACCGGCCCGGCCCGAACTGGAACGGCCCGTTCGGGCTGCTGCAGTCGCTGGCCGACGCGCTGAAGTTGATCTTCAAAGAGGGGCTGATGCCCCGCATGGTGGACAAGGTCGTCTACATCGCCGCGCCGATCCTGTGCGCCACCCCGGCCTTCTTGATCTTCTCCATCATCCCGCTGGGCGGGCAGGTGTCCATGTTCGGGCACCAGACCGCGCTGCAACTCACCGACCTGCCGGTCGGCGTGTTGGCCGCGCTGGCGTTTTCCTCGATCGGCATCTACGGCATCGTGCTGGGCGGCTGGGCCTCCGGATCCACCTACCCGCTGCTGGGCGGGCTGCGCTCGGCGGCGCAGATGATCTCCTACGAGATCGCCATGGGGCTGTCCTTCGTGGCGGTGTTCCTGTACGCCGGCACCCTGTCCACCTCGGCCATCGTCGCCCAGCAGGAGGGCGGCTGGTACATCTGGCTGCTGCCGGTGTCGTTCATCGTGTACTGCATCTCGATGGTCGGCGAGACCAACCGGGCCCCCTTCGACCTGCCGGAGGCCGAGGGCGAGCTGGTCGGCGGCTACAACACCGAGTACTCCTCGATGCGCTTCGGCCTGTTCTACCTGGCCGAGTACATCAACCTGATCAACGTCTCCGCGCTGGCCACCACACTATTCTTGGGCGGCTGGCGGGCGCCGTGGCCGATCTCGCTGTGGGAGGGCGCCAATACCGGCTGGTGGACCCTGCTGTGGTTTGCCATCAAGGTGTTGATCTTCATGTTCGTGTTCGTGTGGCTGCGCGGGACCCTGCCCCGGCTGCGGTACGACCAGTTCATGCACCTGGGGTGGAAGGTGCTGGTGCCGGTGTCGCTGGCCTGGATCGTGCTGGTCGGCGTCGCCCGGGTGCTGAACACCGCCACCGACCTGACCACCCGCGACGTGCTGTTGTGGATGGGCATCCCGCTGGTGCTGATCTTGCTGATCGTGGCGTTCTGGCCGAGCAGGACTCCGCCCGACGAGGACGCTGAGGACGCAGAGGACGCCGAACTCGCTGAGTTCACTGCGCTGCCCGGCGAGCCGGCGGTTCGGGCCGGTGTGGTCGGGCCGTCGCTGGCCGACTTCCCGGTGCCGCCGCTCGACCTGGTGGTGCCGGTGCCGCCGATCCGCACCGCCGCGCTGGCGGGCGCCGGGGTCGGTGCGGGCGGCCCGGCAGGCAAACGCGGCCGGTCCGCCGGCCAGTTGACCGGCGGGGCCGGTCAACTCGGTGCGGGCGCCGCCGACGACGAGGATCCCGCGAAGGGCCCGGGAGGTAGCGATGTCGATCTTTGATCCGCTGAAGGGCTTCGGCGTCACCTTCGGCACTATGTTCCGGCCGGTGGTCACCGAGGACTATCCGCGCAACCCGGTGCAGCCTGCGTCCCGCTATCACGGGCGCCACCAGCTCAACCGGCACCCGGACGGGCTGGAGAAGTGCATCGGCTGCGAGCTGTGCGCCTGGGCCTGCCCGGCCGACGCGATCTACGTCGAGGGCGGCGACAACACCGAGGACGAGCGCTACTCGCCCGGGGAACGGTACGGCAAGGACTATCAGATCAACTACCTGCGGTGTATCGGCTGCGGGTTGTGCATCGAGGCGTGCCCGACCCGCTCCCTGACCATGACCAACGTTTACGAGATGGCCGACGACGACCGGCAGCGGCTGATCTACACCAAGGACATGCTGATGGCGCCGCTGCTGCCGGGCATGGAGGCACCTCCGCACCCGATGCGGCTGGGCGATAGCGAGCGAGACTACTACGTCAACGGTCCGGAGTTGGTGCGGCAGGCCGGTGCCGGCGCACGGGCCAGCGAGGCGCAGCAGACCGGCGACCTGCCCGGCCAGCAGCCGATCGGCGACGCCGCGGGGAGCACTCGGTGAGCGGCGGCCTGTACCTGCTCGCGGCGGCCGCCGCGGACGGTACCGCTACCGGCGGGGCCGGCGGCGCCGAGGAGATCGTGTTCTGGATCGTCGGGCCGCTGGCGCTGCTCGGCGCCCTGGGCATGGTGTTCGCCCGGGTCGCCGTGCACTCGGCGCTGTGGCTGGTGCTGACCATGCTCTGCCTGGGCTGCCTGTACATCACCCAACAGGCCGAGTTCCTGGGCTTCGCGCAGATCATCGTCTACACCGGCGCGATCATGATGCTGTTCCTGTTCGTGCTGATGCTGACCGGCCGGGATGCCGGCGACTCGGTGATCGAGGTGCTGCGCGGGCACCGCGCCATCGCTGGGCTGGTCGGCCTCGGCGTGGTCGGGCTGCTGGTGGCGGTGTTGCTGCGCGCGCTGGGCACCTTCCCGGATGTGGGGCTGTCCGGCGCGTTGGCCGACCGGGGGGCCATCGGCTCGCTGGCCCAGGTGATCTTCACCGACTACCTGTTCCCGTTCGAGCTGACCAGCGCGCTGCTGATCACTGCGGCGGTCGGGGCCATGGTGCTGGCACACGTGGAGAAGGCGCCCGGCGAGCGGCGCACTCAGCGCCAGCGGGTGCTGGCCCGGATGCGCTCGGACCGGATGTCCCCGCTGCCCGGCCCGGGGGTGTTCGCCACCTCCAGTTCCAACGCCACCCCGGCGCTGCTGCCGGACGGGTCCATCGCGCCCGGCTCGGTGTCCCACCTGGTGGAGATCGCCGAGAGCGAGCGGGTGGCCCGGCAGTATCGGTCCGGCCGGGTGCTCACCGAGATCGAACCCGCCGAGCATCCACGGCCGGCCGGCGATCCCGTCGGTGACGACGGATCCGGCGACGGCCCCGTCACCGACGGAGGGCAGCAGCGATGAACCCGACCCACTACCTGATGCTGTCAGCGCTGCTGTTCGGCATCGGCGCCGTCGGGGTGCTGATCCGGCGCAACGCGATCGTGGTGTTCATGTGCATCGAGCTGATGCTCAACGCGGTCAACCTGTCCCTGGTCACCTTCGCCCGCATGCACGGCAACCTCGACGGCGTCGTCATCGCCCTGTTCGTCATGGTGGTGGCCGCGGCCGAGGTCGTGGTCGGCCTGGCGATCATCATGTCCATCTTCCGAAGCCGGCGGAGCGCGTCCGTCGACGACGCGAACCTGCTGAAGTACTGAAACGGGGGATCGGACCGTGAATCTGGCCCTGACCGCTGCCGGGCATCTCGCCGCGGCCGCGCCCTCGGCGCCACCGGCGGCGACCGGTGTGACGTCGCTGGCCTGGCTGGTGCTGCTGCTGCCCGCGGCCGGCGCCGTGACGCTGATGGTCGGCGGGCGCCGGTTGAACCGGGTGGCCCCGCTGATCGGCTGTCTGAGCGTGATCGCCGCGTTCGTCGTCGGCCTGTCGATCTTCTTCGCCACCGTCGGCGCCGGTGCCACCGACCGAGTGCACGACGTGGCCATCTGGTCGTGGATGCCGGTGTCGTCGCTGCAGGTCGACTTCGGCCTGCACATCGACCCGCTGGCGCTGACGTTCGTGCTGCTGATCACCGGGGTCGGCTCGCTGATCCACATCTACTCCATCGGCTACATGCGCGAGGATCCCGAGCGGCAACGCTTTTTCGCGTTCATGAACCTGTTCGTCACCGCCATGTTGCTGCTGGTGCTGGGCAACTCGTTCGTGACGCTGTACGCCGGCTGGGAGGGCGTGGGCCTGGCCTCCTACCTGCTGATCGGGTTCTGGTCGCACAAGCCGGTGGCGGCCACCGCCGCCAAGAAGGCGTTCGTGATGAACCGGGTCGGCGACGTCGGATTCGCGCTGGCCATCTTCATCATGTTCAAGGAGCTGGGCACCACCTCGTTCTCCGGCGTGTTCGCAGGGATTGGCGAGCTGGCGCAGACCTCCCCAGGCTGGGTGACGGCCATGGCGCTGCTGCTGCTGCTGGGCGCCTGCGGCAAGTCCGGTCAGGTGCCACTGCAGGCCTGGTTGCCGGACGCCATGGAGGGCCCCACCCCGGTGTCCGCGCTGATCCACGCAGCGACCATGGTCACCGCCGGGGTCTACCTGATCGCCCGCAGTTTCGCGATCTTCGACCTGAGCGGCACCGGGCAGCTGGTGGTGGCCATCGTCGGTGCCGTCACCCTGCTGGTGGGCTGCATCGCCGGCTGCGCCAAGGACGACATCAAGCGGGTGCTGGCCTATTCAACGGTCTCCCAGATCGGCTACATGTTCCTGGCCGTCGGGCTCGGCGCCGGGGTGTATGGGCTGGCCATCCTGCACCTTCTGACCCACGGCTTCTTCAAGGCGGCGCTGTTCCTGGGATCCGGCTCGATCATGCATGCCATGAACGATGACGTGGACATGCGCCGCTTCGGCGGGCTGGCCCGGCGGATGCCGCTGACCTTCGTCACCATGGCCTGCGGGTACCTGGCCATCATCGGGTTCCCGTTCCTGTCCGGCTTCTACTCCAAGGACCCGATCATCGAGGCGGCCTTCGCGGCGGGCGGCGCCAAGGGAGCCCTGCTCGGCGGGGCGGCGGCGCTCGGCGCCGGCATCACCGCCTTCTACATGACCCGGCTGATGATCATGACGTTCTTCGGGGAAGCCCGGTGGAAGAACCTGACCTCCACCGACGGGCGGGACTACCACCCGCACGAGTCGCCCTCGGTGATGACCGTGCCGATGCTGCTGCTGTCGGTCGGGTCGCTGGGCGCCGGCGCATTTCTGGCGCTGGGTGACCGGCTGGTCGGCTGGTTGGAGCCGTCGGTCGGGGCCTTCCACGAGCCGCATCCGACGATCGTCTCGGCGAGCATGATCACCTGGGGCACCGTGGTGCTGATGCTCATCGGGGTGGCCATCGCCTACCTGATGTACGGCACCCGGCCGGTGCCCGTCGCGGCTCCCGCGACCCGCAACCCGGCGGTACTGCTGGCCCGCGCCGACGTCGGTGGCAACGCCATCAACGAGACACTGGTGGCCCGGCCCGGCACCTGGCTGGCTCGCACCTTCGCCTACACCGACGCCCGCGGGGTGGACGGCCTGGTCGACGGGGTGGGCACGGCGATCGTCGGCATCTCCGGCTGGTGGCGGCGCTGGCAGAACGGCTACGTCCGCTCCTACGCCCTGTCCATGCTCTCCGGCACCCTGCTGGTGGCCGTCGCCCTGATGGTGGTGAGGTTCTCGTGAACGGCTCCGGGGTGTACCTGCTGATCCTGCTGCTCTTGCCGCTGGTCGGGGCGCTGGTGGTGGCCGGCATGGCCGGCGCGCCGGTGCGCACCGTGAAGCTCACTGCCATGGGCTTCGCGCTGGTCGAGCTGGTGGTCGCGATCCTGCTGTGGCTGGACTACCGCAGCTTCCTCACCGAGGGTGGCGGCAATTCGCCGTTCGACGCCACGGTGCACGTGGACTGGATTTCCAGTTTCGGCATCTCGTTCTCGCTGGGCATCGACGGCATTTCGTTGGTGATGATCGCGCTGATCGCGTTCCTGGTGCCGATCGTGCTGGGTGCGTCGTGGGAGGAGAAGCTGCCGGCCGGCCGCACCATCGGCGGCTACTTCGCGCTGCTGCTCACCCTGCAGTGCGCCATGGTCGGGGTGTTCGCCGCCACCGACGTGTTCCTGTTCTACTGCTTCTTCGAGCTGATGCTGGTGCCGATGTACTTCCTGGTGGGGTACTTCGGCGGCCCGCGGCGCGCCTATGCGGCGACCAAGTTCTTCCTGTACTCGCTGCTGGGCGGCCTGCTGATGCTGGCCAGCGTGATCGGGCTGTACGTGGCCTCCGGCCAGGTGCTGCCGTCGGGCACCCTGGACTGGGCCGCACTGCGCCAGATCGCCTCGCAGATTCCGGAGTCCACCCAGATGTGGATCTTCGCCGGGTTCGCCGTCGCGTTCGCCATCAAGGCTCCGCTGGTGCCGCTGCACACCTGGCTGCCGGAGGCCGGCTCGGAGGCTCCGGTGGGGGCGTCCACGCTGCTGGTGACGGTGCTGGACAAGGTGGGCACCTTCGGGTTCCTGCGGATCTGCCTGCCGCTGCTGCCGGCCGCCTCGTCCAGGCTGGCCTGGCTGTTCTTGCTGCTGGCGCTGCTGGGCATCCTGTACGGCGCGATCGTGGCGGCCATGCAGACCGACCTGAAGCGCTTCGTGACGTTCACCTCGATCGCCCACTTCGGGTTTATCGCGATGGGTGTGTTCGCCTTCACCACCCAGGCCATGACCGGTGCCGTGCTGTACATGCTCAACCACGGCATCACCACCGGGCTGCTGTTCCTGGTGATCGGCATGCTGATCACCCGCGGCGGTTCCCGGCACATCGCCGACTACGGCGGGGTGTGGAAGGTGGCGCCGCTGCTGGGTGGCGTGTTCATGGTGGCCACCATGGCCACGGTGGCGCTGCCCGGCACCAACGCCTTCGTCTCCGAATTCCTGGTGCTGATCGGCACCTTCGACCGGTCGGTGGCCTGGGGCGTGCTGGCCACCGTCGGCATCATCCTGGCTGCGGTGTACATGCTGTGGGTGTTCCAGCGCACCATGACGGGACCGGTGCGGGGCGTCGCGGTGTTGGGTGCCCGGTCGACGGAGCCCGGCGGTGACGGTGCCAGCGGTGACGATGCGGTCGGGGCCGCGGCCGCTTCATCCGGTGCTGTGGCTTCATCGGCGGCTTCATCGGGGGCTTCATCGGGTGCCGCAGCCCAGGCTTCGTCCCCGATCGCCACCGCCGAGCGGCCGGCCGGCGTCCGGGCCCGGTTCGCCGACCTGAACCGGCGGGAGATCGCCGTGGTCACCCCGCTGATCGTGGCGATCATCTTCCTGGGCATCTACCCGAAGCCGGTGCTAGACGTGATCCAGCCGACCGTCGCGGCCACCATGTCGGCGGCCGGAGCGATCGATCCGGGCGTGAACGGAGGGGGACAGTGATGGCCACGGTCCTTGCTGCAGTCGCCGGCCCCGTGCTGGGTGCGGTGACTGGCCCGGCCGCCGCGCCGCCGGTGACGCCAATCCCGGCGCCGGTGGTCGACCTGGTCGCCGTGCTGCCGGTGCTGATCGTGCTCGGCGCGGCCTGTCTGGCGGTGGTGTTCGAGGCGGCGCTGCCCCGCGGGCAGCGGTTCGGTGCCCAGGTGGTGCTGGCCATCGGCGCGATCCTGGCAGCCGGCATCACCACTGTCGTGCTCGGGGTGAACGGCCACGACGTCGTCACCTTCGCCGGCGCGATCTCGGTAGACAGCGCCACCTACGTGATGTGGGGCTCGCTGCTGGCGCTGTCCCTGGTGGCAGTGCCGCTGATGGCCGATCGGGTCGCGGAACCGGGCGGCGCGTTCGTCGCCCAGGCGGCGGCCATCATCGGCTCCGGCCGGGACCGGCGAGCCGCCGCGGTGGCCACCCCGATGCAGACCGAGGTGTTCCCGCTAGCGCTGTTCGCGGTCGGCGGCATGCTGGTCTTTCCGGCCGCCTCCGACCTGCTGACCCTGTTCGTCGCGCTCGAGGTGCTGTCGCTGCCGCTGTACCTGATGTGCGGGTTGGCCCGCCGTCGGCGGCTGATCAGCCAGGAGGCCGCGGTCAAGTACTTCCTGATCGGCGCGTTCACCTCGGCGATCCTGCTGTACGGCATCGCGCTGCTGTACGGCTACGCCGGCTCGGTGCGCTTCTCCGACATCGCGGCCACCGCGGCCGGGGCCGGTGGCAGCGAGGTGCTGCTACTGGCCGGGATTGGGCTGCTGGTGGTGGGACTGCTGTTCAAGGGCTCGGTCGGGCCGTTCCACCTGTGGACCCCGGACGTCTACCAGGGCGCCCCCACCCCGGTCACGGCGTTCATGGGCGCCTGCACCAAGTTCGCCGCGTTCGCCGCCATGCTGCGGGTGCTGCAGGTGGCACTGGGGCCGATGTCCTGGTCGTGGCAGCCGGTGCTGATGGCGGTAGCCGTGCTGTCCATGGCGATCGGCGCGTTCTTCGGGGTGGTGCAGACCGACCTCAAGCGCATGCTGGCCTACTCGTCGGTGGCGCACGCCGGCTTCCTGCTGCTCGGTGTGATGTCGATCAGCGAACGCGGGATGACGGGCACGCTGTTCTACCTGCTGACCTACGGGTTCGCCACCATCGGCGGGTTCGCCGTGCTGACCCTCGTGCGGCGCGGCGGCGCGGAGGCGCCGCAGCTGTCCGACTGGGCGGGCATCGCCAAGCGGTCCCCCGCGCTGGCTGCGGTGATGACGATCTTCCTGCTGTCCTTCGCGGGCATCCCGCTGACCAGTGGATTCATCGGCAAGGTGGTGGTGTTCACCGCGGCCATGGATGCCGGGATGGGTCCGCTGGTGGTGGTCGCGATGATCGCCACGGTGGTGACGGCGTTCTTCTACCTGCGCGTGATCGTGATGATGTACTTTGCCGATCCCAAGCCGGCGCCCGCCGGGACCGACACCCCGGTGGTGGTGATGCCGGGTGTGGTGACCCTGGTGGTGGTCGGAGTATGCGCGCTGCTCACGGTGCTGCTGGGCGTGGTCCCGCAGCCGGTGCTGGACGTGATGGCCGTGCACTTCCCGCTGTTGTCCTAGGCTCGGTGAAGTGAACGTCGCCGCGGGACCAGCCGAGCCCGTCGAATCGCCTGGCCTGGCCGGCCTGGACCTGGCCGACCCGGCGCTCGCGGCCAGGGTATCGGCCGGCCTGGCGCACGTCGAGCAGCAGCTGGCCCGCGAGCTGCGCAGCGAGTTCGCGTTCGTGTCCGAGGCCGCCTCGCATCTCATGGCGGCCGGCGGCAAGCGGTTCCGGCCACTGTTCACCATGGTGGCCGCCGGGGTCGGGCCGCACCCGGAGTCCGAGGACGTGCTGACCGCCGCGGCGGTGGTGGAACTGGTGCACCTGGCGACGCTCTACCACGACGACGTGATGGACGAGGCGGACATTCGCCGGGGCACCAAGAGCGCCAATGCGCGTTGGGACAATGCGGTGGCCATCCTGGCCGGCGACTTCCTGTTCGCCCGGGCATCGCGGTTGGTGGCCTCGCTCGGACCCGAGGCGGTGCGCATCATCGCCGACACCTTCGCCGAACTGGTGACCGGCCAGATCCGCGAGACGGTGGGCCCGCAGCCCGGCCAGGACCCGGTGGCGCACCACCTCGCGGTGCTGGACGAGAAGACCGCCTCGCTGATCGACACCAGCGCCCGATACGGCGGTATGTTCTCCGGTGCCAGCGACGCGCAGGTGGCGTCGCTGCGCCGCTACGGTCGGGCACTGGGGGTGGCGTTCCAGGTATCCGACGACATCATCGACATCGCCTCGGTCGACTCCGGCAAGACGCCAGGCACGGACCTCCGCGAGGGCGTGCCCACCCTGCCCGTGCTGTACACCCAGGCGGATCCGGATGCCGACCCGGAGCTGGTGGCGCTGCTGGGCGGACCCATCGAGGATGACGCCACGGTCCAGCGCGCGGTGACGTTGCTGCGTGACTCGCCCGGTCTGGCCCGTGCCCGCAGGACGCTGGACGACTTCGCCGGCCGGGCCCGAGCGGAATTGGCGGAGCTGCCGCCGTCCGCGGCCGTGGACGCGCTGGACGCGCTGACCGGCTTCGTGGTGGACCGCACGCGCTGACCGGCTCAGCCGTCTGGTTCGAAGGTGAACTCCAGCTCCGCGGTGCCCGTCGGACCAGTGACGGAGGTGTCGGTGCGGCGCACCAGCATGAAGTCCTCCCGGTACTCCAGCACCGTGTAGACCACCGCGCGGCCGAAGGGCCGCTGCACCACGAACCGTCCGGACTGGGTGAACTCGCCGCGAGCGGGTTCGGGCGGTGCGAGGTCCGCCGGCTCCGCGTCCGTGGCCGCTGAGGTTTCCGTGACCGCGGGCCGGGCGAACCGCAGGAACAGGCTCCGCGGCGTGCAGTGGTAGTCGCCGTCGGAGCGGGGATCGAAATCGGTGACGTCGTCCCGAGCGGCACCCGCCCCACCGTCCGCACCGCCGTCACCAGCGCCGGGGCGCCGCAGCAGATCACGCAGGCTCATGGCTTCCTCCCGTCACCGATCCTGCCCGGGTATCGATCCTGACGCGGGCCCGACGGTAGGCGCAACGGGCGGCGCTCGCAGCACCGTCACCGCCGCGTCGCGTCGCCGCCGGCGGGACCGGCGCACCGCGTCGCCGGACAGCAGCATCAGCGACACCCAGATCACTGCGAACCCGGCCCAGCGGGATGGCGACATGTGTTCACCCGCCCACCACACGCCCAGCAGGAACTGGGTGAGCGGGTTCAGGTATTGCAGGAAGCCCAGCAGGGACAACGGCAGGATGCGCGCCGCCGCGCCGAACAGCAGCAGCGGGACCGCCGTCACCACACCGGATGCCACCAGCACCACCGCGTGCCCGGATCCCTGATGGCCGAAGTGCGCCTGCCCGTCCACCTGCAACCAGATCAGATACCCGAGCGCCGGCAGCATCAGCACCGAGGACTCACCCAGCAACGAGATCGCGGCGGGGATCCGAATCACCCGTTTGGTCAGCCCGTAGAGACCGAAGCTTGCCGCGATCATGAACGCCAGGTACGGGACCCCGCCGGCGCCGACGGCCGTCAGCACCACTCCAGGCACCGCGACGGTCAGCGCCGCCCATTGCAGCGGCGCCAGCCGCTCGCCCAGCGCGAGGACGCCCAGCGCGACGGATACCAGCGGGTTGATGAAGTACCCCAGCGAGGCCTCGATGACGTGCCCGTTGTTGACCGCGTAGATGTACACGCCCCAGTTCACGCTGATTAGCGCGGCGGCCGCGGCGATCAGCCCCCAGGTCCGGCCCGATAGCGCCCGGATCTCCGGCCAGCGGCGCGCGACGGTGACGACGATGCCCATCACCACCGCCGACCAGAACATGCGGTGTGCCAGGATCTCTACCGCCCCGGCGGGCTCGGCCAGCGGCCAGTACAGCGGGAACAGGCCCCACAGCAGGTAGGCGGCCGTGGCCAGTAGTACGCCCTTGCGCATGGCACCCTCCCGCCGGATCCATCTTCTCAGTGAGTCGTGTGGCCCAGCGTGCGGCATCACGCACGTGGGGGCGCACGACCTCGGTCGACACTCAGTGCGGGGGCGGCGTCGAGGTGGTCCGATCCAGCAGGGTGGACAGCACGATCGTCGACTCGGTGCGAGCCACCACATCGGTGGCGCGCAGCCGCTCCAGGGCCTGCTCGAAGTCGGCCATGTCGGCGGCCCGCAGGTGCACCAGCACGTCGGCGTCGCCGGACACCGTGTAGGCGGCGACCACCTGCGGGATGGGCTCCAGGATGGCCCGGATGCGGGCGGGGGTGACGTTGCCGGCGTAGGTGACCGCGACCAGGGCCTGGGCGCGCCAGCCAAGCGCGTCGGGATTGATGCGGGCGGTGAAGCCGGTGACGACGCCCGCCTCGACCAGTCGGTCCACCCGGCGCTTGACGGCCGGCGCAGACAGGCCGACCCGCTCACCCACCTTCCGGTAGGACGCCCGAGCATCCTCGACGAGCTGTGTAATGATGTGCTGGTCTATCTCATCAAGACGCAACGAATTGCTCCTCTATGCGCAACATCATGGCATTGTCCGCAGGTGTTGAGCGATTCTATCGTCGAGTCATGACGATCGCTCTGGACCACGAGACCCCGACCATGCACGCGAGCCCGGCCCCGGCCGAGACCAGGACCGCCCGCCCACGGACCTACCTGATGTGCCGGCCGGCGCACTTCGACGTCGTCTACTCGATCAACCCGTGGATGCACACCGACGTCGAGGTGGACGGGGCGTTGGCCATGCGCCAGTGGGAGCACCTGGCCGACACCTACCGAACGCTCGGTCATCGCGTCGAGATCGTCGACGGCGCACCGGGTTTGCCAGACATGGTGTTTGCCGCGAACGCAGCCACCGTGGTGGACGGCACCGCCGTCACCGCCCGGTTCTCCACGGACAAGCGCACCGGCGAGGAAGAGCCCTATCGGGCCTGGCTGACCGAGCACCTGCCCCGCGTGTTGGTGCCCGAGCACATCAACGAAGGGGAGGGCGATTTCCTGTGGACCGGCCGGTTGATGCTGGCCGGCACCGGCTTTCGTACCGACCCGCGCTCGCATCGCGAGCTCGGCGAGCTGCTGGGCGTGCCGGTGGTATCGCTGACGCTGGTCGACCCGTCCTTCTACCACCTGGACACCGCCCTGGCGGTGCTGGACGCCGATACCATCGCCTACTACCCGCCGGCCTTTTCGCCCGGGTCGCAGGCCGCCCTGCGCCGGCTGTACCCGGAGGCCATCGTGGCGTCCGTGGAAGATGCCCGCTGGTTTGCGCTCAACGCCGTCAGCGACGGTCGGCGGGTGGTCGTCCCCGAGCAGGCACCGGACTTCGCTCGGCAGCTGGAACTGGCCGGTTTCGAGCCGATCCCGGTGGACGTCTCCGAGTTCCGCAAGGCCGGGGGCGGCGCCAAGTGCTGCACCCTGGAACTGCGGGGCTGACGCCGGCGCTGGACCCGGCGCCGCCCCCGCTGACCCGATCCCGGCCGGGCGCGCCGCGCTGGCTAGTTGCCGCAGCTGCGACACCGGCCCGGCAGGATGCTGCGGTGCCGCGATACCCAGTGATATGCCCGCGCGGACACCCACGACCCCGGCCGGGTGGACATCGCCGATGCGAGCACTCGCCAGCGCGCCGCCGGCTGTGCCCGCAGCACCGCGGCCACCGCCAGATGCCCGGCCACCGGCGGCCCGCCGTCCGGCACGAACTGCACCGCCGCCCGCGCCTGGGCGAGTGTCAGCCCGCGAGCCGACAGGTCGGCGGTCTGGAACGGAACGAAGGCCGGCAGCGCCGCCAGGTGCCGCCGAGCGAACGCCACGCACCGCCGGCAGAACCCGCACTGCCCGTCGTAGATCACGGTTCCCGGGATCCGGGAGCGCTCGCTCATCGGATCGGTCGCTCCGCCGGGCTCGTCACCGATAGTTGGTGAACTGCAGCGCCACGTCCAGGTCGGCGTCCTTGAGCAGCGCGATCACCGCCTGCAGGTCGTCCCGCTTCTTGCCCGACACCCGCAGCTGATCGCCCTGAACCTGCGCCTGCACGCCCTTGGGACCCTGATCGCGCACCAGCTTGGCGATCTGCCGGGCCTTGTCCGATGCGATGCCCTCCACCAGGGTGCCGGTCACCTTGAAGACCTTCCCGGACGCTGCCGGGTCGCCGACGTCGAACGACTTCAGCGAGATGCCGCGCTTGATCAGCTTCTCCTTGAACACCTCGATCGCCGCCCGGCAGCGCTCCTCGGTGGAGGCGGTGATCGTCACCCCGTGCTCGCCGGCCCAGGCGATGGACGCATCCGTGCCGCGGAAGTCGAACCGTTGCGAGAGCTCCTTCGCCGCCTGGTTCAGGGCGTTGTCGGCCTCCTGCCGGTCGACCTTGCTCACCACGTCGAACGACGCATCCGCCATCGTGCTACTCCTTCGTGTGCTGCCCGCAATCCCGATTGGGTTCCCGGCCGGGCACCTAGTACTCTGGTCACTCGCCGGGCGTGCGCGCCCGGCACTGGCAGGTTACCCAAGCGGCCAAAGGGAGCTGACTGTAAATCAGCCGCGAAAGCTTCGGGAGTTCGAATCTCTCACCTGCCACTCTTCTCGGCTCTTCCGCTTTGCCGATGGAATGCGACGTGAGCGGGCCGCCTGAACACCGGTGACGATGGCGCAGGCGGCCGCGTGACCGTAACGTGTGCCCGGTTCGGACGGATTCCCTCGACCGGGTGCACCGCGATGCTGGCTGCGCTAGCCCTACGCGCGTTACGCTCCGTAGGTGCCGAGTTCATGCGGTCGGGGGTATTCGGGGACGGCGACGGGCCGCCCTACCCGTCGCCGGTGTTCGCTGCGTGATCAACGGCGCCAACACGGCCTCAGGATCGCCCGGTGAGCGGCGACCAGCCCGAGGTGGAGCGCCAGCGCAGCAGCCGGACGGTGTTCCCGGCCGCGGGGGCACTGCTGCTGGTGGTGTCGGCCGCCCTGTGGGTGCCGGTTCTGCTGCATCCGCAGCCTTCCCCGCTGGAGCAGCCGCCCATCTACGCGCCGGCGCTGCTGGTAGCCGCGTTCATCATTTGCGAGCTCTATCCGTTGCGGGTGGAGGTGCGCCGCGAGACGCTGCTGGTCAGCCTGTCCGAGCTGCCACTGGCCATCGGGGTGCTGCTACTGCCGCCGTGGATGGTCGGGTCGGTCTATCTGGCCTCGGGCTTCGTGGTCTACCTGGTGCGCCGGGACAGCTGGCAAAACAACCTGATGAACCTGGCGCTGATCGCCGTGGAGAGCGGCGTCGCGGTGGTTGCGGTGACGATTGCCGGCACCGTCACCCCGGCCGGGGACATGGTGGCGGTGGGGCAGCGGTACCTGCCGGTGGCGGTCGGGGTGCTGATCGGAGCGCTGGTGTCGGCGCTGGCGGTCGGCGTGGTCTATCGGCTGATCGGCCCGGCCGAACCGCTGATCCGGGTGGTGCTGCGCTCGATGCTGACAGCGGCGGTGATCGTCGGGTTGGCGCTGGTGGGCTTCACCGTGTGGAACGCGCCGATGGGCGGCCCGGTGCTGTGCGTCGGACTGCTCATGGTGATGGGCCTGCTCTATCGCAACTACTCCTCGTTCCTGCGCCAGCACGCCGACCTCGCGGGCCTGTATGCCTTCGGCAGCAGCGTCACGGCGGCGGGCGGTGACACCGGCGAATGGCTGGGCCTGATCGAGCAGGTGCGCGACCAGCTCAACGCTCAGGTCGCCGTGCTGTACGTGACCGACCAGTCCAGCGGCCCGCGGGAGCTGGCGGTCGGCCCGGACGGCCCACTGACCATTGCCAAGCCGGCCGCCGGCGACCCGTTGCTGGCGGCGGCGAGCACATCCGGGGCCACCATGGCCGCCAGCGATCGGACCACCGACCCCGCCCTGCTGCAGGCGCTCGCCGGTCGCGGCGCGTGGGACGTGATCGTGGTCCCGCTGCGGTCCGGCGACCGCGACCGCGGCTATCTGGAGGTGCGGGATCGCCGCTCCCGATGGGGTCGCTTCTCCGACGACGACCTGCGGCTGCTGCAGACCCTCGGCGGGCACCTGGCCACCGCGCTGGACAACCACCGGCTGGTGGAGCGGCTATCCCACGAGGCCTACCACGACTCGGTGACGGCACTGCGCAACCGGCTCGGGCTGACCGTCAGCTCGCAGGAGATGGCCGCCGCCGGACGGCTCGGCGGGGTGCTGCTGCTGGAGCTGAACGTGCTGGGCGATGTGAACAGCGCGCTCGGCCACGACCGCGGCGAACAGCTGCTGGCCGCGGTCGGTCGTCGGTTGGTATCGGTGGCGGGGCCGAACCGGCCGGTGGGCCGGATCGAGACCGACCGGTTCGCGGTGCTGCTGGAGCCGCAGGCCGAGGAGGCATCCACCGAGCTGGCAGAGCAGATCCTGCAGGCGATCGGCCGCACCTATTCGATGGACGGCATCGAGATCGAGCCGCACGCCGTCGGCGGCCTGGCGCTGCGCGGGCCGGGCGACGATGCGACGGGAACCTCCCGCGAGACCCTGCTGCAGCGCGCCGAGATGGCCCTGCTGTCCGCGCAGGCCCGGGACGAGCACCTGGCCGTGTACCAGGCGGCGATGGGTGAGGTGTACCGGCGCCGGTTCCAGCTGGTGACGCAGTTCCGGCGGGCCGTGGAGACCGGAAGGGTGACGCTGCACTACCAGCCCAAGCTGACTCTCACCGAGCGAGAGCTGACCGGGGTGGAGGCGCTGGTGCGCTGGCTGCACCCCGAGTACGGGTTCGTCTCGCCCGCCGAACTGATCGAGGCCATCGAAACCACCGGGTCGATCGACATCCTGTTCTCGCACGTGCTGGACACCTCGCTGGCCCAGATTGCCGACTGGGCGTCCCGGGGGATGCGAATCGGGGTGGCCGTCAACCTGTCCGTGCGCAACCTGCTGGCCGCCGACTTCACCCGCACCGTCGCCGACGCGCTGGACCGGCACGGGGTTTCCGCGGAGCTGCTGACCCTGGAGGTCACGGAATCCTCGGTGATGGCGCAGCCGGAGCGTTCGCTGCCGGTGTTGCGTGAGCTGCACTCGATGGGCATTCAACTGTCTGTCGACGATTTCGGCACCGGGTACTCGTCGCTGGCCTATCTGCGCCGGCTGCCGATCGACGAGATCAAGATCGACAAGTCGTTCGTGCAGGGCATGGTCACCGACCTGGGCGACCTGGCCATCGTGCGGGCGATCATCGAGCTGGGGCATTCGCTGGGACTGCGGGTGATTGCGGAGGGCGTCGAGGAGGAGGCCGGTCGCGACGCGCTGCGGTCCATGCGCTGCGACGGAGTGCAGGGCTTCCTGCTGTCCCGGCCGCTGCCGCTGGACCGGTTCGAGGCCTGGCTGGCCAGTCGTACGGTGCCGGTCGAGCGGGCCGCCGGGGAGGCGCTGGCGCCGCTGCGGGTGCGCTCCTAGCCGACGCCGTCACCGGCCTGACTGGTGACTGGCCCGGTGCACCCCGGCTGACCTGGCGGTTTCACGTCACCCGCGATCGGTGATGTAGAGTTGCCCAGGCTCTGCTGGGCTGCCGCTGCGCGGCGTCCCGACCGAGCCAGGCCCCTTTAGCTCAGTCGGCAGAGCGTCTCCATGGTAAGGAGAAGGTCTACGAGCAAGCGGCTCATAATCGCTGTGTCGCCGGTTCAAGTCCGGCCACCGCTACTCGAAATGCGGTCGCCGGCCACCTCGGCGCCGCACGTCCGAGCCGGACCGGCCGGTTCACAGTGAGTACGAGAGCGAGAGGCATACGGCCGTGGCCGCCACCGATATCCGCCCCAAGATCACCCTCGCGTGCGAGGTGTGCAAGAACCGCAACTACATCACCCGCAAGAACCGGCGCAACGACCCCGACCGGATGGAGCTGCGCAAGTTCTGCCCGCACTGCGGCAAGCACCAGGCGCACCGCGAGACCCGCTGACCTCGCGTCCCGTGCTGGACCGCTGATGGACGCCTCCTTCGTGGGCCGGGCGTTCCCGCTCGCCGAGCCCTATCTGGTCGGTGCGGAGAAGATCCGCGAGTTCGCTGACGCCATCGGTGAGCCCAGCCCGCTGTGCCACGATCGACAGGCCGCCCGAGCCGCCGGACACCCTGATCTCGTCGCACCGCCCACCTTCGCGATCGCCGCGATCGCCCGGGCGCAGGACGCGGTGCTGTTCCGGCCGGACCTGCAGCTGGACTTCTCCCGCGTGGTGCACCGCGACCAGCGCTTCGTGCACCACCGGCCCATCCACGCTGGCGACCAGCTGCGTGCCACCGTGCACATCGACACGATCAAGGTGTTGGCCGGCAACGACGTCATCGGCCTGCGCACCGAGGTCGTCGACGGCGCCGGTGAGCCGGTCGTGACCTGCCACTCCACCCTGGTCTCGAGGGCAGCGTGAGCGACGCCGGAGCGGGTGTGGGCCGTCGCGGCGAAGCTGCGGGCCCCGGCCGCGGAGTGCGGAGCGAACAATCGGATACCGTGAGCGACGCCGGAGCGGGTGTGGGCCGTCGCGGCGACTCGATCGCGGTCGGTCAGCAGTTGCCGGAGCTGGTCGTCCATCTGGACCGTGCCCGGCTGGTGCGCTATGCCGGTGCCTCCGGCGACTTCAACCCGATCCACTGGAACGCCCGGGTAGCCACCGAGGTGGGCCTGCCCGACGTCATCGCGCACGGCATGCTGACCATGGCGCTGGCCGGCCGCCTCGTCACCGCCTGGATCGGCGACCCCGCGCGAGTGCTGGACTTCGGCGTGCTGTTCACCCGCCCGGTGGTGGTGCCGGATCCGGCGGGTGCGGACGTCGTGCTGACCGGTCGGGTCGCGCAGCTGGACGGCGAGGCCGGTACCGCGCGGGTGGATATCACGGCCACCGCGGCGGGGCAGACGGTGCTCGGCCGGGCTCGGGCCACGGTGCTGTTGCCGGTCGCCGATTGACGCTCCGGCCGGGTGCGGACCGCCTGGCGCCGGTCGCTGCCACCGCGCGCCGATCGCTGCCGGGGCGGGCATGGGTCGTCGGCAGGGCGCCTGGTGCCCTACACTGGACCGTCGGGGGTGTACTGAGTGCTGCCTGTCCGCAGGCCGCGCTGGTTCACCCCGCTTCGCTGTGAGGCGGGGCACCCGAAGGGGCGTAGCTCAACTGGCAGAGCAGCGGTCTCCAAAACCGCAGGTTGCAGGTTCAAGTCCTGTCGCCCCTGCACCGTGTGGCGTTCCGGCGCCATGCCCGGCCTCCGGGCCACCCGCGTGACGAGCGGCTCACGGCCGTACCCGAGACGAAGAGGATGCCAGTGAACAGCGATTCCGACGGCGTGCCGGACGGCAACGTGCCGGCCGGCGACGACGGCCAGGCGCGCGAGGCACCCGAGGGCGCGTCGGCCGACGACGGCGTCCGCGGGCAGTCACCGGACCCTTCAGAGTCGACGGAGTCGGCCGACGACGCCGACGTGGACCGGATGCTTCGCGAGGAACTGGAACCCGCCGCCGTCGGCGCTCGGGTTCCGGCGGGATCGGCGCGGGCCGCCGCGCGGGCCTCCGCCGCTCGGGCCGGTGTCTCCGCGGGGAAGGGTCGCGCGACCCCATCCCGGGACCGTGGCCCCCGGCGCGGGAACATCTTCGTCCGAATCGCGCGATACCTGCGCGAGGTGGTCTCCGAGATGCGGAAGGTCATCTGGCCGACCCGCAAGGAGATGATCACCTATTCCATCGTGGTCGTGCTGTTTCTGGTGTTCATGATCGCGATGACCTGGGGGCTCGACCTCGGATTCGCCAAGGCCGTGCTGGCGATCTTCGGCTGAACCGACGCAGACCACGTAGACCACATCACCATGACAGGAAGTGACACCGTGTCGACACCCGACTGGCCCGCTGGCGACGAGGCGACCGGCGACGAGCAGCTGGTTGCCGGTGCGCCCGCGCAGGACGTCGAGCCCGATCCCGCCGAGGTGACGGCCGACGATGCCACCGACCAGCCGGCGGAGGAGATCGACCCCGCCGCGGAGCTGCGGGCCGAACTGCGCAAGGCGCCCGGCCGCTGGTACGTGGTGCACTCCTACGCGGGCTACGAGAACAAGGTGAAGACGAACCTGGAGAGCCGGGTCAAGTCGCTGGAGATGGACGAGTTCATCTTCCAGATTGAGGTTCCCACCGAAGAGGTCATCGAGCTGAAGAATGGGCAGCGCAAGCCCAAGAAGCGGATGGTCTACCCGGGTTACATCCTGGTCCGGATGGACCTGACCGACGAGTCGTGGAGCGCGGTCCGTAACACCCCGGGGGTGACGGGGTTCGTCGGCGCCACCGCGCAGCAGCCGTCCGCGTTGTCCATCGACGAGGTGGTCAAGATCCTCGCCCCGGCCGCGCCCAAGAAGTCGGTGCAGGTCGCCACGTCCAGCGGTGAGCCCGTGCGCACCGAGGTCGACTTCGAGGTCGGCGAGGCCGTCACTATCACCGGCGGGGCGTTCGCCACCCTGCCGGCCACCATCGCCGAGGTGAACCCGGGGCCGCAGAAGCTCAAGGTGCTGGTCTCGATCTTCGGCCGGGAGACCCAGGTCGAGCTCGGCTTCGCCGAGGTCGAGAAGATCTAGCCGGCCGCCCACCCACCAGGTCAGTCACTTCACAGCAAGCAACCAGGAAGAAAGAACCACCATGCCCCCCAAGAAGAAGAAGCTCGCGGCCATCATCAAGCTGCAGATCAAGGCCGGGATGGCCAACCCGGCCCCGCCGGTCGGCCCGGCACTGGGCCAGCACGGCGTGAACATCATGGAGTTCTGCAAGGCCTACAACGCCGCGACCGAGTCGCAGCGCGGTGACGTGGTCCCGGTGGAGATCTCCGTCTACGAAGACCGCTCGTTCGACTTCAAACTCAAGACCCCGCCCGCCGCGCGGCTGCTGCTCAAGGCCGCCGGTGTGGAAAAGGGCTCGGGCACCCCGCACACCACCAAGGTCGCCTCGGTGACGGCCGCCCAGGTGCGGGAGATCGCCACGCTCAAGCAGGTCGACCTGAACGCCAACGATGTCGACGCCGCCGCCAAGATCATCGCCGGTACCGCACGGTCGATGGGCATCACCGTCACCGATTGATCTGGCCGGCGGTCCGGCGGCAGTCGCCGGGACGCCGACCTGCCCCGCGCGCGGATCGCGACGGGGCACGCGCCGCCCGCGGTGGGTGGCGTGGTGGGAGGGCCACGCGCTGGCCCGGTAACCACACCGTGCGTACGAGGACGCTGGACCACCGGCGGACCGTGCAGGATAGGACAGGGAGCACGAACATGAAGCGCAGCAAGGCATACCGCAAGGCCGCCGAGCAGATCGACCGGGCGAAGCTGTACAGCCCGGCCGAGGCCGCCGACCTGGCCCGCAGCACCTCCGTCGGCAAGTCCGACGGCACCGTCGAGGTCGCCATGGTGCTGGGCGTCGACCCGCGCAAGGCCGACCAGATGGTGCGCGGCACCGTCAACCTGCCGCACGGCACCGGCAAGACCGCCCGGGTGATCGTGTTCGCGGTCGGTGAGAAGGCCACCGAGGCTGCGGCCGCAGGCGCGGACGCGGTCGGCACCGACGAGCTGATCGAGCGGATCCAGGGTGGCTGGCTGGACTTCGATGCGGCCATCGCCACTCCCGACCAGATGGCCAAGGTCGGCCGGATCGCTCGCGTGCTGGGCCCGCGCGGCCTGATGCCGAATCCGAAGACCGGCACCGTCACCGCCGACGTGGCCAAGGCCGTCGCGGACATCAAGGGCGGCAAGATCAACTTTCGGGTGGACAAGGCGGCCAACCTGCACCTGGTGATCGGCAAGGCATCCTTCCCGACCGAGCACCTGGTGGAGAACTACGCCGCGGCGCTGGACGAGGTTCTGCGCGCCAAGCCGTCGGCCGCGAAGGGCCGGTACCTGCGCAAGGTGTTCTTCGCCACCACCATGGGGCCGGGCATTCCCGTCGACCCGACGCAGACCCGCAACCTGCTCGCCGAGGAGCCGGCCTCCTAGACGACATCGGTCAGCAACGGCGCGGTAACCCCTCCGGGGTTACCGCGCCGTTGTCGTCTGCGTACGGGTTGCGGCACTTACCAGACAAGGAGATGATCGAAGTGATAATCGGTCATCGGAGGCATGATGCGGCGGCGAACCATCAGGGCGGTATTCGCGGCTGCGGTGCCGCTGATGATGCTTGGCGGGTGCGGCGCGGTGGTGGCCGGTCACGGTGTTCGCGCACCGAACACGGTGACCACGCCCGATGGCGCCAACCGGTCCACGGTGGATGCGACCGGATTGATCGCACCGTCGCCGGGCACGGGCGGTACCACTGCGGCGAGCAGCGGCGAGGCCGCCCAGCCATCGGAGGAAGTATCGACCGCGAGCGAGGAACCCGTCGACGCCGCGGCACTACTCGCCAGCATTCGGGCAGGATCGGCCACTATCAGCAGTGAGTCCGCGACCGTCTCGGTATCGGGGTGGGGCGGCAACGGTCCGTTCTCGGTGCGGGAGGACGCCCAATTCTCGTTTGTCGGCGGTCATGTGGAGTCGATGGAGATGACCGCGACTGCCCTGGATCCCGCGCTGGACGCGAAAAACTCGGCGGCGTCTCCCACCTTGGTGATCCGCAAGGTTCACGACCGGGTCTTCATTGGTCCGCAGTCCCTGATCGCATCCGCGGGCATCGATGATCCGAAGGGCAGGCCGTGGTACGAGATCACCACTTCAACGCCCCCAGTGATCGCCGCGCTGAGCGCTCCGAACTGGGCCGATGACGACTATGGTGCCGCGTTGCCGATGGTCACCGAATTGGTGGCCGCGGCAACGACGCTGATCGACCTCGGCCCCCAGGCCGATGGCCCGGCGGCGCACCAGTATCAGATGACCGTCGATATCCGCACCGTGCCCAACCTATTGGGCCTGCTGGATCTGACGCCGGAGCAGACGCTGACGCTCGCCGACGAGAGTCCGCTGCTGACGGCCTTCCTCTGGCTGGACGATCGTGACCGCACCATCAAGCTGATCGCTGCGCACAGCGGGATCGGCGCGTCACTGAGCCTGATCGAGTCCGCCAGCCGGTTCAACGAGCCGTTGCACATCGAGGTACCTCGGTCTGGCGAGATCGTCACCGACCGCTAGCACCGTCGGGTGCGGGCCCGGCCGCGATCCGTTCCGATCGCCCGGTACGGGTCGCGCACGGAGCGATTTGGCGCTCCGGTACCGATCCGGTAGCGTGGTGCTCGTTCCACCGAAGACCGTCGGCTTTGCCGCGCCCGTAGGCGTTCGACCTTGTGTCGTGCGACACCGGGCCGGTGACGAAGGATTCGCCCCGAGTGGCGAACGGCCCACGCAGGAGGACGAGGTCGAAACGTGGCCGGCCCGGGTCCGGGCTGCCGCGATCACGCCCCGTGCGCCTGCGCCGGGGCGTTTGTCATTCCTGGCCCCCTTCGCGCATCGTCTCACGGCCTCCGGTGGCCGGCGGCCCCCGCCGCCGGGTGCATCGAGACACCGAAAGGAGGCGAGGATGGCCAAGCCCGCCAAGGTCACCGCGGTCGCCGAGATCGCGGACCGGTTCCGCAGTTCGCAGGCCGCCGTGGTGACCGAGTACCGCGGCCTGACGATGGCGCAACTCACCGAGTTGCGCCGGGCGCTCGGAGCGGACACCGCCTACACCATCGCCAAGAACACGCTGGTCAAGCGAGCCGCCGCGGATGCCGGAGTGGAAGGTCTGGACGAGCTGTTCGTCGGGCCGACCGCCATCGCGTTCGTGGCCGGCGAGCCGGTGGATGCCGCCAAGGCGCTGCGCGATTTCGCCAAGGCACATCCGCTGCTGGTCGTCAAGGGCGGTCTGCTGGACGGACACCCCGTCGGCCCCGGCGAGGTCGACAAGCTGGCGGACCTGGAGTCCCGCGAGGTGTTGCTCGGCAAGCTGGCCGGCGCCATGCTGGGAACCCTGACCAAGGCCGCCGTCCTGTTCAACCAGCTGCCCAGCCAGGTCGCGCGGCTCGCCGCCGCCCTGCAGGACAAGCGAGCCGCAGAGGGCCCAGCGGAAGCTGCGGCCGCCCCGGCCACCGAGACGGCCGAGGACGCACCGGCGTCCGACGCAACGGACCAGGCGGACCAGGCCTGATCCGACCGACCGACCCGGCCACCGCGGCGGGTCATGCACCACCCGGTCGGTTCAGACCGGACATCCACTCCGCCCGCGACGAGGACATCCAGCGGGCACCGCATCCAGCGGAATCAGAAAGGACACCATCATGGCGAAGCTGAGCACGGACGAGCTGCTCGACGCGTTCAAGGAACTGACGCTGATCGAGCTCAGCGAGTTCGTCAAGCAGTTCGAGGAGACCTTCGGCGTCACCGCCGCGGCGCCGGTCGCGGTCGCGGCCGCCCCGGGTGCCGCCGGCGCCGCTGCCGCCGAGGCCCCCGAGGAGCAGGACGAGTTCGACGTCATCCTCGAGTCGGCCGGCGAGAAGAAGGTCCAGGTCATCAAGGCGGTCCGGGAGATCGTCTCCGGTCTGGGTCTGAAGGAGGCCAAGGATCTGGTCGACGCCGCGCCGAAGCCGATCCTGGAGAAGGCGCCGAAGGAGGCCGCCGAGGCCGCCAAGGCGAAGCTCGAGGAGGCCGGAGCCACCGCCTCGGTCAAGTAGTCCGGTGTCGGCTCCGTCACCCTCCACCCGGTGACGGCCGCAGACGATGTGTACAGGGCGGGCCCGCGGCAGCGCGGGCCCGCCCTGCCGTCGTTCCGTCGAGCGGTGTCAGGCGGCGGTGCCCCGGGCGGGTGTTTCGCCCGGGTGACGGGACTGGGCGGCGGCGATTCCGTCACCGGTGGCCAGCGTCCGTACCGCCGGGTCGTGGGAGCGGCGCTGCGACTTCGCCCGATACAGGTCGCGATCGGCCGCGCGTAGCACGTCCATCGGATCCCGGCCGGAGGCGGCGCGCTCCCAGCCGGTCGAGCAGTCCAGCAGCACGGCGTCGTCCTGCACTGCGATCGGCTGCCGCACCGCTCCGCGCACCGCAACGGCGACGGCGGCCGGATCGTCCAGGTCCTGGCCGACCACGACGAACTCGTCACCGCCCAGCCGGGCCACCAGCAGATCGGCGGGCAGCGCTCCGCGGATCCGCCCGCCCACCACGGCGAGCACCCGATCCCCGGCGTCGTGCCCGTAGGTGTCGTTGACCGCCTTGAAGCCGTCCAGGTCGATCATCACCAGGGTCACGCTGTCCGAGCGCCGGTGCCGAGACAGCCCGGCCTCCAGCGCCTCCAGGGCAGCGGTCCGATTGGCCAGGCCGGTGAGCTGGTCGGTGCGCGCCTCGTCCGTCTTGCGGATCAGGCTGGCGATCCAGATGTGCACCACCACGGTCACCACCGCCAGGCCAGGAACGAACTCCGGCGCGGTGAGCGCCAGGTACGCGATCATGGGCGACGTCACCAACGCGGCGAGCCACGGGCCGGTGCGGCGCCAGCCGATACGCAGGCTTGTCCGCCAGTCGGTGCCGTCCAGCAACACCATCGCGGTGCAGACCAGGCCGACGTTGATCGCCTCCCACACCAGCGCGACGATGCTGCCTGCCACCAGCAGCTCCGGCGGGGTAGCGACCGTAGGCCATGGCCCGAACAGCACGTGCAATGCCAGCACGCCGACCAGGCCCTCCACGGTGAGCACCGAGACGTTGAATCCGAATCGCCACACCGTGCTGGGCAGGCTACTGGCCGCCGCCACCGCGATCAGCGGAAACAGCAGCACCGTCGGCGGCCCCCCAACCAGCACCGCGGCCAGCGTGAAGGCGCCGGACCAATGGATTCGGATCCGGCCCCGCACATCGCGCATCCAGGGCATCAGCGGATACAGATCCGCGATCGCCACCAGAGCGACCACTATCCACAGCACCGGGCGGCGGAACGTGGCGCCGATCTGGGCCGGGCCGATGAGCAGCGCTGCCGTCACCAGCCCGCCGGCCGCCACCAGATAGACGGCCAGCACGTAGCGCCGCATCACCCTCGGGACGTCCTTCAGCAACGCCGACGGCCTCGTTGGCAGGGCGGAAGGCGGCCGTCGCTGCATCGTCATCACCCCAGCCGTCGAATTGCTCGAAGGATACCCACAGCGGTCGAATCGTCACGGTCGGCGAGCGCCGCCTGGGGTGGTGAGGAGAACGATGCCGCACATCGCCGGTCAGTCGGGCGGGCTCGAGGGGAGTTGGCTGATCAGCCCGACCAGGTTGCCCTCGCTGTCGCGCACGAACGCCTGCCATTCGTCGGTGCCGGCGGGACCCAGCGTGTCATCGGTGTGCGCGAAGATCACGTGCGGCTCGGTATCCACCACGGTCCCGGCGGCGCGCAGTGTGTCGACCGCCTCGCGCACGTCCGGCACCCGCAGGTAGACCAGCGCCGACGGGGCGGCGCGATCCAGCAACAGCCGTACCGGGCCCAGCCGGAAGAACAGCAGCCCCGGGGGGTCGAACCGGGCGGTCTCAGGTTCGCCCAGCAGCGCGGCATACCAGTCGGCGGCCCGATCCAGATCGTCCGCATGCTGTGCGATCTGCAGCAGGTCCACGGTGGCCTTCCTTCTAACGACGGGAAACAGCGGTGACGGAAAACAGCGGTGACGGGCCCCGCGGACCATCAGCATTCACCGCCACGGGCTCGTTGTCAGCGCGTGGCTTGTCAGTGGCCCGTGGCACCATCAGCGCATGATCGATCACTTCGGAATCCAGGCGGCCGACGTCGACGGCTCGGCGCACTTCTACTGCACGGTGTTCGCGCCGATCGGACTCGTCGAGGCGGTGCGGTTTCCGGCTGGCGCCGGGCCGGGCGCCGGGTCGGTGGTGGCGATGGCGGGTCGGGAGGGCGTGCCCCGGTTCTGGCTCAGCCCGGTGCAGGGCGGCCGTACCCCGCGTGAGGACCATGTCGCCTTTGCGGCGGCCTCTCGCGACGAGGTGGACGCCGTGCACCGGGCCGCGGTCGCGGCGGGCGTCGAGGTACTGCACGAGCCGCGCGAATGGCCCGAGTACCACCCCGGCTACTACGCGGTGTTCCTGCGCGACCCGGACGGGCACAACGTTGAGGCCGTCACCCACTCCTGACTGCTGGGTGCTGGACGGCCGCGCCCGTGAACCGCGTCACCGCCGGTGGAAAAACCCCGCCACCGGCCATGACGCTTGACGGATCGGTGCCCCAGGGTCCACGCTAGGCCCTACGACGTCGGCCATATGGCGGGCCGCGTCCCTCCGCGGGTGGCAGCAGAAGGCCGATGCGGCGCCGTGACGGTCTACCGGCGCTCCGGTGCAAGCCGCGAGGCGGAGGGCACGTCTAGACAGGCGTGTGCTGGGTCTGGTAGTCTTCCTATTTGCGCTGCCCTCTTTTTGCTGCCCGCGTTCTGTGACCGGCGTTCGCCTGCCGCGACGTCTCGCCGGTCATGCCTGCCGGCACGAGGCGGGTTGCGCCCCGAAAGATCCGGCGTTTGTCCTTGGAAGGACGCATCTTGGCAGTCACTCCCGCGCCCACCGTCCACCCCGGCTCCCCCACGGACACGGCAACCCGCGTCTCGTTCGCGAAGCTCTCCGAGCCCCTCGAAGTTCCCGACCTGCTGGCCCTGCAGACCGAGTCGTTCGCCCGCCTGGTCGGCGACCCGGCGTGGCGTGCCCGGCAGGATGATCCGCAGATCCGCAGCGGTCTGGACGAAATCCTGGACGAGATCTCGCCGATCGAGGACTTCGCCGGCAACCTGTCGCTGTCCTTCTCCGACCCTCGCTTCGACGAGGTCAAGGCCTCCGAGGAGGAGTGCCACGACAAGGACATGAACTACTCGGCCCCGCTGTTCGTCACGGCGGAGTTCGAGAACCGGGAGACCGGCGAGATCAAGTCGCAGACGGTCTTCATGGGCGATTTCCCGATGATGACCCGCAAGGGCACCTTCATCATCAACGGCACCGAGCGGGTCGTCGTCTCCCAGCTGGTCCGCTCGCCCGGCGTGTACTTCGACCGCAGCATCGACAAGACCGCCGGCAAGGACGTCTACTCGGTCAAGGTGATCCCGTCCCGGGGTGCCTGGCTGGAGTTCGACATAGACAAGCGTGACACCATCGGCGTGCGCATCGACCGCAAGCGGCGCCAGCCGGTCACCGTGCTGCTCAAGGCCCTGGGCTGGGACACCGAGCGCATCCGGGCGCGGTTCGACTGGTCCGCGGTGCTGCTGGCCACCCTGGAGAAGGATCACATCGCCGGCCAGGACGAGGCGCTGCTGGACATCTACCGCAAGCTGCGCCCGGGTGAGCCACCCACCAAGGAGAGCGCGCAGGCGCTGCTGGAGAACCTGTTCTTCAAGGACAAGCGCTACGACCTGGCACGGGTGGGCCGCTACAAGCTGAACAAGAAGCTGGGCCTGTCGGTACCGGAGAACGTCGGCACGCTCACCGAGGACGACTTGGTCTCCACGGTGGAATACCTGCTGCGCCTGCACGAGGGCCAGGAGGAGTGGACCGTCACCAACAAGGACGGGGTCGAGCGCACCCTGCCGGTGGAGACCGACGACATCGACCACTTCGGCAACCGCCGGCTGCGCACCGTGGGCGAGCTGATCCAGAACCAGATCAGGGTCGGCCTGTCCCGCATGGAGCGCGTGGTCCGGGAGCGGATGACCACCCAGGACGTGGAGGCCATCACCCCGCAGACGCTGATCAACATCCGGCCGGTCGTCGCCTCCATCAAGGAGTTCTTCGGCACCAGCCAGCTGAGCCAGTTCATGGACCAGACCAACCCGCTGGCCGGCCTGACGCACAAGCGCCGACTGTCCGCGCTCGGGCCGGGCGGCCTGTCCCGCGACCGTGCCTCGTTGGAAGTCCGGGACGTGCACCCCTCGCACTACGGCCGGATGTGCCCCATCGAGACGCCGGAGGGCCCGAACATCGGGCTGATCGGATCGCTGGCGACCTTCGCCCGTGTCAACCCGTTCGGATTCATCGAGACCCCGTACCGCCGGGTCCAGAACGGCAAGGCCACCGACCAGATCGACTACCTGACGGCCGACGAAGAGGATCGGCACATCATCGCGCAACCGACCACCAAGCTGGCCGCCGACGGCACGCTGAGCGAGGTGCTGGTGCTGGTGCGGCGCCGGGGCGGTGAGGTCGACCAGGTCCCGCCGGACCAGGTCGACTACATGGACGTGTCCAGCCGGCAGACCGTGTCGGTGGCCACCGCGATGATCCCGTTCCTGGAGCACGACGAGGCCAACCGGGCCCTGATGGGCGCCAACATGCAGCGACAGAGCGTGCCGCTGCTGCGCAGCGAATCGCCGCTGGTGGGCACGGGCATGGAGCGGCGTGCCGCGGTGGACGCCGGTGACGTGGTGACCGCGGAGCGCTCGGGTGTGGTGGAGGAGGTGTCCGCCGACTACATCTCGATGATGAACGACGACGGCAGCCACCGCACCTACCGGCTGAACAAGTTCCGCCGGTCCAACCAGGGCACCAGCTTCAACCAGCGCCCGATCGTCAACGAGGGCCAGCGGGTGGAGGCCGGCGACGTGATCGCCGACGGGCCGTGCACCGAGAACGGCGAGATGGCGCTGGGCAAGAACCTGCTGGTCGCCTTCATGCCGTGGGAGGGTCACAACTACGAGGACGCGATCATCCTCTCGCAGCGCATCGTGCAGGACGACGTGCTGACCTCGATCCACATCGAGGAGCACGAGATCGACGCGCGGGACACCAAGCTGGGTCCGGAGGAGATCACCCGGGACATCCCGAACGTGTCCGAGGAGGTGCTGGCCGACCTGGACGAGCGGGGCATCATCCGCATCGGCGCCGAGGTGCAGGACGGCGACATCCTGGTTGGCAAGGTCACCCCCAAGGGTGAGACCGAGCTGACTCCGGAGGAGCGGCTGCTGCGGGCGATCTTCGGCGAGAAGGCGCGCGAGGTGCGCGACACCTCGCTGAAGGTGCCGCACGGCGAGACCGGCAAGGTCATCGACGTGCGCGAGTTCCACCGCGATGACGAGGGTGTCGAGCTGCCGCCGGGCGTCAACCACCTGGTTCGGGTCTATGTGGCCCAAAAGCGCAAGATCCAGGACGGCGACAAGCTGGCCGGCCGGCACGGCAACAAGGGCGTCATCGGCAAGGTGCTGCCCGTGGAGGACATGCCGTTCCTGGAGGACGGCACCCCGGTGGACGTCATCTTGAACCCGCACGGTGTGCCGCGCCGGATGAACCTCGGGCAGGTGCTGGAGACGCACCTCGGCTGGGCCGCCGCCCGCGGCTGGAAGATCGACGGCGAGCCCGAGTGGGCCGCGCAGATCCCGGCCGGCGCTCGGGAGGCGGCGCCGTTCACCCGGACGGCCACCCCGGTGTTCGAGGGCGCCAGCGAGGAGGAGATCTTCGGTCTGCTGGGCAGCGTCCAGCCGATCGTCGACCCGCTCACCAAGCAGGAGACCCGGCTGATCGACACCGCCGGCAAGGCGCGGCTGTACGACGGTCGCTCCGGCGAGCCGTTCCCATATCCGGTGTCGGTCGGCTACATGTACATCATCAAGCTGCTGCACCTGGTGGACGACAAGATCCACGGCGCAGTTCGGTGGCCAGCGGTTCGGCGAGATGGAGTGCTGGGCCATGCAGGCCTACGGCGCGGCCTCCACGTTGCAGGAGCTGCTGACCATCAAGAGCGACGACATCGTCGGCCGGGTCAAGGTCTACGAGGCCATCGTCAAGGGCGAGAACATTCCCGAGCCGGGCATCCCGGAGTCCTTCAAGGTGCTGCTGAAGGAACTGCAGGCGCTGTGCCTGAACGTGGAGGTGCTCTCCAGCGATGGTGTGGCCATCGAGATGCGCGACTCCGACGACGACGACCTGGAACGGGCTGCGGCGAACCTGGGCATCAACCTGTCCCGCAACGAGTCGCCCTCCGTGGACGACCTGGTGAACTAGCCGGCCATCCGGTCCGGTCGCGGGCGCAGCAGCCGCCCCCCGGCCGTACCGGACCGGCCACCCCCGGCACCGCGGGGTCCTCCGTGCGGCGCCAACCGAAGATCGAAAGACAGGGACGAAAACCACAGTGCTTGACGTCAACTACTTCGACGAGTTGCGTATCGGCCTGGCCACCGCGGACGACATCCGCGCCTGGTCGCACGGCGAGGTCAAGAAGCCCGAGACCATCAACTACCGCACCCTCAAGCCGGAGAAGGACGGCCTGTTCTGCGAGAAGATCTTCGGGCCGACCCGGGACTGGGAGTGCGCCTGCGGCAAGTACAAGCGGGTGCGGTTCAAGGGCATCATCTGCGAGCGGTGTGGTGTCGAGGTAACCCGCGCGAAGGTTCGTCGCGAGCGGATGGGGCACATCGAGCTCGCCGCCCCGGTGACGCACATCTGGTATTTCAAGGGCGTGCCGAGCCGGCTGGGGTACCTGCTGGATATTGCGCCCAAGGATCTCGAGAAGATCATCTACTTCGCGGCGTACATGATCACCGAGGTCAACGACGAGCTGCGGCACAACGACCTGCCCACCATCGAGGCCGAGATCGAGGTCGAGAAGGGCAACATCGGCAAGGCCCGTGACAATCAGATCGACGAGCGGTCCAAGAAGCTCGAGGCCGACCTGGCGGAGCTGGAGGCGGCGGGCGCCAAGTCCGACGCACGGCGCAAGGTGCGTGACGGCGGCGAGCGCGAGATGCGCCAGATCCGGGATGGCGCGCAGCGGCAGCTGGACCGGCTGGACGAGCTGGTGGACACCTTCCGCAAGCTGGCCGTGGGGGACCTGATCGTCGACGAGTCGATCTATCGGGACCTGCAGGAGCGGTTCGGCGAGTACTTCGAGGGCGGGATGGGCGCCGAGGCGCTGCAGACGCTGATCAAGAACTTCGACGTGGACGCCGAGGCGGAGAATCTGCGGGAGATCATCCGGTCCGGCAAGGGCGCGCGGAAGATCCGTGCCATCAAGCGGCTGAAGGTGGTCGCGGCGTTCCAGCAGACCTCTAACACGCCGCTGGGCATGGTGCTGGACTGCGTGCCGGTGATCCCGCCGGACCTGCGCCCGATGGTGCAGTTGGACGGTGGCCGATTCGCCACCAGCGACCTGAACGACCTGTATCGCCGGGTGATCAACCGCAACAACCGGCTCAAGCGGCTGATCGACCTGGGCGCCCCGGAGATCATCGTCAACAACGAGAAGCGGATGCTGCAGGAGGCCGTCGACGCGCTGTTCGACAACGGCCGCCGCGGCCGGCCGGTGACGGGTCCCGGTAACCGGGCGCTCAAGTCGCTGTCCGATCTGCTCAAGGGCAAGCAGGGCCGGTTCCGGCAGAACCTGCTGGGCAAGCGGGTCGACTACTCCGGTCGGTCGGTCATCGTGGTCGGTCCGCAGCTCAAGCTGCACCAGTGCGGCCTGCCCAAGCTGATGGCGCTGGAGCTGTTCAAGCCGTTCGTGATGAAGCGGCTGGTGGACCTCAACCACGCGCAGAACATCAAGTCCGCCAAGCGGATGGTGGAGCGGCAGCGGCCCGAGGTGTGGGACGTGCTGGAGGAGGTCATCGGGGCGCACCCGGTGATGCTCAACCGGGCTCCGACCCTGCACCGGTTGGGGATCCAGGCGTTCGAGCCGCAGCTGGTGGAGGGTAAGGCCATCCAGTTGCACCCGCTGGTGTGCGCGGCGTTCAACGCGGACTTCGACGGCGACCAGATGGCGGTGCACCTGCCGCTGTCCGCTGAGGCGCAGGCCGAGGCCCGCATCCTGATGCTGTCCTCCAACAACATCCTGTCCCCGGCGCACGGCCAGCCGCTGGCGATGCCATCCCTGGACCTCGTCACCGGCCTGTACTACCTGTGCGGTCGGGACGAGAACGCGGTCGGTGCCGGTCAGGTGTTCTCCACCCCGGCCGAGGCGATCATGGCGCGCGATGCCGGGTCGATCGAGTTGCGCTCGCCGGTGAAGATCCGGCTGACCGGGGTCAAGCCGGGACCGGACGCCACGCTGCCGGAAGACTGGTCCGAGGGCGATCCGTGGATCGCGGACACCACGCTGGGCCGGGTGCTGTTCAACGAGCTGCTGCCCGAGGGCTTCCCGTTCGTCAACGAGGAACTGCCCAAGAAGCGGCAGGCAGCGATCGTGAACCGGCTCGCCGAGGAGTTCCCGATCTCGGTGGTGGCGCAGACCCTGGACCGGCTCAAGGAGGCCGGCTTCTACTGGGCCACCCGCTCCGGGATGACGGTTGCCATCGGGGACGTGGTGATCCCGGAGGCCAAGGCGGAGATCCTGGCCCGCAACGAGGATCTCGTCGCCGGCGTGGAAAAGGACTACCAGCGCGGCGCGGCCTCCAAGGAGGAGCGCGACCACGAACTGGTGCAGATCTGGGAGACGGCCACCAAGGAGATCGAGAAGGCGATCCAGGAGTCCTACCCGGCCGGGAACCCCGTCTACACGCTGGTCAACGCGGGTGCGGCGGGGAACTGGATCCAGGTCCGGTCGCTGTCGGGCATGAAGGGCATCGTCACCAACTCCAAGGGTGTGCAGATCCCGCGGCCGATCCGTTCCTCGTTCCGCGAGGGCCTGTCGGTGCTGGAGTACTTCATCAACACCCACTCGGCGCGTAAGGGTCTGGCGGACACGGCGCTGCGCACCGCGGAGGCCGGTTACCTGACCCGGCGGCTGGTCGACGTCTCCCAGGACGTGATCGTCCGCGAGCAGGACTGCGGCACCGAGCGCGGCGTCGAGTTGGCGCTGGTCGGCGAGGACGGCTCGCGGGCCGGCCACCTGGAGACCACGGTGGAGGCCAGGATCCTGGCGTCCGACGTCGTCGACGGTGACGGGAACGTCGTGGTGCCGGCCGGCACCGACCTGCACGGCACGCAGGTGGACGCCGCGATCGCCGCTGGGGCCACGAAGGTCAAGGTGCGTTCGGTACTGACCTGCGAGGCCGCCATCGGCACCTGCGCGATGTGCTACGGGCGGTCGCTGGCCACCGGCAAGCTGGTCGACGTGGGCGAGGCGGTCGGCATCGTGGCCGCGCAGTCCATCGGCGAGCCCGGCACCCAGCTGACCCTGCGCACCTTCCACTCCGGGTCGGCGTCCGGATCGGACGACATCACCCAGGGTCTGCCGCGTGTCGCCGAGCTGTTCGAGGCGCGGGTGCCCAAGGGCAAGTCGCCGATCGCGGACGCGGCCGGCCGGGTGCGGATCGAGGACGGCGACAAGTTCTACAAGATCACGGTGGTGCCGGACGACGGCAGCGACGAGATCAGCTACGACAAGCTGCCCAAGACCAAGCGGCTGGCGAGCGTGGTGGATCCGTCCGACGGGACCGAGCGGCCGCTGGAGGACGGCGACCACATCGAGGTCGGCTTCCAGTTGCAGGACGGGCACCCGGACCCGCACGAGGTGCTGCGCATCATGGGCCCACGCAAGGTGCAGCTGCACCTGGTGGGCGAGGTTCAGGAGGTGTACCGGTCGCAGGGTGTGGCCATCCACGACAAGCACATCGAGGTCATCGTGCAGCAGATGCTGCGCCGGGTGACGA
>CALANS010000065.1 GCA_937926105.1 uncultured Actinomycetes bacterium
GTGCGCTCACGGGCGGGTGACAGATCGGTCAGAGCCTTGGCGGCGTCACTGCGACGCCTGGAGGCGAATGCGAGATGTTTTCCGATCCTACGATCACCGGTTCCTGGTCCGACCTCATTGCGCGGTTGGACGGGGGAGTGCTGGCACGCTGGGCCAGAGCTGACGTCCGCCTGCGCGAGTTCGGCGATGCGGATGGGCTTCTGGCGGCGTGGTCGGATCCGGCACGGACACACCGGGTGGCCGCGGGGTTGATCCGTCTGGCCGCCGCGGACGGCGGACGCGATGATGACGCGTTGTTGTTGCTGCTGCATCTGCTGTCCGGTGTGGTGTGGCGCCTGACACGCCAGCTTTCCGACCTCGGCGACGACGTGGTGGGGGTCGTGCTGAGCGAGTTGACCTGCCGGATTCGCTCCTACCCGTGGCGGCGGCGGCATGGCGGGCTGCTCGCCAATCTGGAGTTGGACACTCGGCGGGCGGTGTTGGCCGACCTGCGACCCAGCGACCGCTGTTACCCGGAGCGGGTGGAGCAGCTGACCGACGACGGCATGCTGGACGTCCCGCTGGGCGGGGTCGGCTGGCCCGACGAGCCGGGTGTCGACGACGACCTGGATTTGGTGGATCTGCTGGTATGGGCGTCTGAGGCCGGGGTCGACCGGTCGGATCTGGCGTTCCTGGTGACCACCGAGCGGATGCGTGACGAGGTCGGTGCCGGGGCGGACTGCCGGGTTGCGGCGGCCTACGGCATCACCCGGCGAACGGTGCTGCGGCGTCGCTCGAAGACGCTGGCGGCGCTGCGTGGGTTGGCTCCGGCGTATTTGGCGGCGACGGCGTGATCGCCGTGCCGCGCAGGCGGCGGTGGCGGGACGACGGTTTTCCCGGTTGGCCGTCACCGGACGACTGGTTTTCGTGCCCTACATGGACGAGACGTCGAGCGGTAGGGGATGCGCATGCAGCAGGCCGTGATGGTCGACACCGCCGAGCAGGTCGCGGATCTGCTGGACGTCGTGGCGACGGCAAGTGGCCGGATCACAGTGGAGGCGGACCGAATCGCCGCCTCCAGGGCGGAGGTTTCCGCCGCGATGGTCGAGCGGTTGAACCTGCTGGCCGACGCGCTGCGACCGGGAGCGGACGCCCGCTACCTGCTCCGTCGGGTGGATACCGAGTTGCTGCTGGCAGGTGCGTCACTGTGGTTGGCCAGGCGCCGCGACAACCGGCCCCGGGTGCGAGCGGCAGAGCGTGCCGCGCAACGCTGGGGCGGCGAACGGTGACTGTGACAACCGCACCTCATTCGAGCGTCTCGGGCAGGTCTGATGGCCGACGGTCGGCCGAGCTGTCGGTGGCGGAGATCCAGTACGCGCTCCGCGGCGTGCTCGCGCGACGCGGCCAGACCATGATCGAGACGCAACCATCTGGCGGGGCGCTCGCGGGCGGCTCACGGGGCGCGCGGGATCTCCGTCTGGATGGGCGGTGGGTGGCAGTGCTGGCCGCGCACGGCGGCGGAGGCGCCTCCACCGTTGCGCTGGCGTTGGCGGACGCGATGACGTCCAAGGGACGGCACAGTCGTTTGGTGGAGCTGACCGCGCCTGCGCGGTCGGGCCTGGTCGCGGCCACCCAGACCGAGCTGGGACTTGACGACACCGAGGGCTGGCGGCGCGGAACGCGCGGGTTATGCACGGTGCTGCGCCGCGCCGCTACGGCGATGCCGCAGAGCTGGCCGCAAATCGATGATCTCGCCGAGACGATCGTCGACGTCGGCTTGCCCAGCGCGGACGGTCTGCCTGGACTGGCCGGTGACGGCGCCCAGTTGGTCGTGGTGTGCCGGGCGACGGTGTCGGGGGTCCGGGCCTGCGAGCAGATGCTGACCTGCTTGCCCGGCGAGCGGGTGCTGCTGGCAGCGGTCGGCCCGGCCCGCTGGCCCGGCCCTGTGCTGGCCGCCAGTGGCCCGCGAGTCCGCGCAGCCCGGGAGCAGAACCGGCTGGTGCCGATCCCGCACGAGCGCCGGCTGGAGATTGCCGGGCTGACGGCCAGTCGCTTACCCGGGTCCGTCGCAGCCGCCGGCAGGGTGCTGCTGGATCTGCTCGGCACCGACCGCGGCGACACTCACGCCCCGTCAGCGGCGGGCACGCCGCAACCGAAGGGAGCGTCGCAATGATCCACGCGTCATGGGCCGGTCAGTTGGCCGAGTTGATCGCCCGGCTGGGGTACAGGGCCGCAGCGGCGGGGATCTGCCCGCAGGCGCCGCCGGGCACCCAGGCGTACGCGAACGAGGTGACCGCCTGGGTCAAGTGGGCCGTGCTGGTGATCTTGGGCATCTGCTTCTTCGCGTCGGTGGGAATGCTGATCTGGGGCCGGGTCACGCATCATCCGAAGGGCGCCCGGCTCGGTTTCGACGGACTGATGATCTGCTTCGTCGCCGCGATCTTGTATGTGGTCGGCTACGTGGTGGTCACCTCGATCGTGGGGAACGGCTGCTGATGTTCCGACGTCGTTCGGCCGATCCGACGGCGTGGCCGGTGCGGAAGATCCGGGCCCTGCTGATCGCCGCCGTGGTGGCCGGACTGGCCGTGGTGGCCGGGTTAGTGCTGGCCGTGGTGTACACGGTGCACCCCGAGGGCGCGACCCACACCGCTCCCGCACGGCAGAGCCGACTCACCGCCGCGGCGTCCGCCCGGCCGTCGACGACCTACGCACGGGACGGCGTCACCGGCGCCGGTGTCACCGCTCCGACGCCTGATCCGCGGGAGGTGCTGGCAGACCAGCCGATGCCCGAGGCGGACGCCGACGCGGCGCATCCCGCCCCGGTCTCGCCGACGGCGGTGCCCGCGGTGATCACCCTGCCCCGACCAACGCGAACGGGGACCGCGGGAGTGCCGACCGGGTTCCCTGCCACGCCGGCGGGGGCATTGGCGCAACTGGCCGCGATCGACCAGGTCGCCATCGAATCGGCCAGCATGGACCAGGCGCGGGCGGTGATCGACGGCTGGACGATGCGCGGCGGCCCCACGTCGGCCACCTGGTCGGTGGCGGCAGCGGTCGCGCAGTTGCTCACCGCGGCCGGGCGATCGTCCGGGCCGGATCCGTTGGCGGTGGTGTTGACCCCGGTGATGGGCCTGATCAAGGGCTCCGTCGGCAATGACTTTGTGGTGCCCTGCGTCGATTTCGAGCTCGACGTGACCCTGGCACAGACGGCGCGCGGTGCGGTGGCCGACTGCCAGCGCATGGTCTGGAACCCCGGTCCTGGCCCGGCGGGCGGCCGGTGGATGATCGGCCCCGGCCCGGAGGCAGCGACCCCACCGGCGGTGTGGCCGGACACCGCCACCGCGGTGGGCGTCGGCTATGCCGACCTGCGAGTGCCGGAGGCGACGCGGTGAGGCCCACCGGGTTCAGCCTCAACCCGCTCGACTGGCTCGGCGACGCTGCCGGCGCGGTTGTCGCGGACGCGTGGGAGGCGGCGATGACCGCGCTGTGGTCGGCGGCGCTGTGGCTGCTGGGCCTGGCGTTTCGGATCATCGACGCCTTCACCACCCCGGACCTTTCCGCATCAGGCCCGATGGGTGCGATCTTGCCGACCACGCTGTGGGTGGGCGGCGCCCTCGCGGTGATCATGATGTTCGTCCAGCTGACGACTGCCCTGGCCCGCCGGGACGGGCAGTCCATGGGCAAGCTGTTGTGGGGGATTGGCCAGTTCGGCCTGGTGTGGCTGTGCTACCTCGGCGTGGCCGGAGCGCTCGTGGTAGCAGCGGCCGGCCTGACCCGCGGCATCCTCGCCTCGATGCTGAACGTGTCGGACCTCGCGCAGGTGCCGTTCACCGCGAACTTCCCCAAGGACATCGCCGACGTCACGCTGGCGACGGTGTTGGGTGTGCTGTCGCTGCTGTTGGTGATACCGGCGGCGTTCTTCTACGTGGTGATCATGTTCGTGCGGGAGGCCGCTCTGATCATTCTGGCCGCGACGGCGCCGATCTCGGCGGCCGGGCTGATGGCCGAGACCGGCAAGGCCTGGTTCTGGAAGAGCCTGCGCTGGTTCATCTGTTGCCTGTTGATCGAACCGATGGCCGCCCTGTTGCTCGGGGTGGGCGTCAAGCTGTCCGAGGGAGTGATCATCCGCGGCTCGGGTTCTTCCGCGGGCGATGTCGCAGCGCACGCCGGCATGGCGGTGGTCGGGTGCGTGATCATCGCGATCGGCGCGGTATGCCCGCTGGTGTTGTTTCGGCTGTTGGCGTTCGTGGAGCCGAGCACCGCCTCGGGAGCGGCGCTTCGCCAGTCCTGGTCCGACACTGGCGGCGCCGCCGGCATGTTCGGCGGCAACCACGGCGCCGTGGGGGCGGGTGGTGCATCGGCGGCGGCGCGCCTGGCCGGGGACGGTCGGTCGGCGGGGGAGGCAGGCGCGGAGTCGCAGACGGGTGGCCGGCTGGCCGCGGCACTGGGCGCGGTGGGGGCGGGGGTGGCAGTCGCCGCGGCGGTGGCGCACCGGGCGGTGGATCTCGGCTCGGACGTCTTGGGCCAGTCCGGTGTGGGTTCCGCCGGTTACAGCATGACGCCTACCGACGAACGCGCCAGCCGCCGCAGCGCCGGTCACGCCCGAGCAGTGCCGCGCGCCGACGGCGACGGCGTCAACGGCTCCGGGGACGGCGGTGACGGAGCGACGGTCGGCACCGCGCCGCTCCCGGCGCCGACGTCACCGCCAACCCCAGATGGCGCTGGCGGGAACGGTTCGGCTGGCTCCACCGGCAGTGCCGCATTCGTGTGATGCGAGAGAGGACGAGACGGCGGGATGGATGAGCAGGCGGGCCCGGTGCGCTACGGGGCATGGTCGGCGGACCGGCAGGGCTGGTTTCTGGGCCTGTCCGGCCCGGCGTGGATCCTGATCATCGGCGCGGGGTCACCACTGTTGTTCGCGGTCGCGTCGCGTGACTGGCGGTGGGTGGCCGGATGGCTGCCGGTGTGGGCCGCCGTGATCGCCGCGGTGGCGCTGCCGGTGCGGGGACGGACCGCGGCGCGGTGGCTGCTGGATGCGGCGGTCCGCGGGTTCGGTGTCGCGATGGGTTGGACGGACTGGCAGTCCAGGGCCGCCGCCGGCACCGTCACCGATCCGGGGGAGGCGGACCTTCCGGGTGTGCTGTCGGGCATCGTCACGTTCGACGGACCCCCGTACGGGCCGCTGCTTGCCCGGCCGGTGATCATCGCGGACAACCGGGCCCGCACCTGGGCTGTGGTCGCTCGCCTCGCGCACCCGGGGATCGCGCTGGCGCAGGCCGGGGATCGGGCCCGCATGGCTGCCGGGTTGTCGGAGTTGCTGGAGGCCGCGGCCACCGCCGGGCTGGTGTCGCTGGTGGCGGTGCAGGTGCGCACCATCCCGGACGACGGCGCCGAACGTGCCGCCTGGCTCTCGCAGAACCTTGCGTCCGACGCGCCGGAGTCTGCGCTGGCGGTGACGGAGGATCTGGGTCAGGTGATGCAGGCCGCCGGGGTCCGCCACGAGGCGTTCGTGACCGTCGTGGTTCCCGAGCACCGTATCGCCCGGCAGGCGCGGGAGGCGGGCGGCGGCGTGGACGGCCGCGCCCGTGTGCTGCACGGGGTGATGGGCCAGATCGAGGCGGCCCTTTACGGCCCGGTGGGCGCTACAGCGGTGACGTGGTTGGACGCGCCGGGCCTGGCCGCGGCGATCCGGACGGGATTCGCGCCGGGGGAACGGGCCGGGCTGGTCGCGGCCGAGATCGCGAGCCGAGGCGACCCAGGGGTGGTGGCGTTGCCGATGGCCGCCGCGGGCCCCACCCGAACTCCGCCGCCGGGAGGGCGCTGCTATGTGCACGACGCGTGGGCGACCGCGACGTGCACGATCCTGCTGCCGGACAAGGGTGCGCTGATGGGGGCGTTGGCGCCGGTGCTGGCCCCGTCGACGGCGGGGGAGAGACGTTGCCTGACGGCATTTTTCGAGCCGATCGGGCACGCCCGCGCGGCGAAGATTGTCGGCGGCCAGGCGATGACGTCGGATCTAGCGGCGGATCTGCGCCGCCGCAGCGGGTTCGCCGAACGCGCTGCACATCGCCGCGCGGCGGCGCGCGTCGCGGGGCAGGACGAGCGTCTCGCGGACGGGTCGGCCCTGATCCGGGTGGCCGCTGCGGCGGCGGTGACAGTGCCCGCCGAATGGTCGATCAGCGACTACGGCCGCCGGTTGGAGGCGTCCATCACCGGCTCCGGGTTCACACCGCTGCGGCTGGATCTCGCGCAGGACACGGGGTTCGCCGCAGCCTGCATTCCGCTCGGGGTGGGGTTACCGGCGCGGCGCGGAATCGGCGGCTGATCCCATGACGACGCGAACACGCACACCGCTGCCGGGAGCGGCGCGAGCAGAATCACCGCGACCGGGCGCACGGCGGCCTGGCCGACGGCGCGGCCGCGGGATCGGCGAATTGGTCGCCGATTTCGGGCACCGCCTGCCCCCCGCCCCACAGGCCGAGACCGCCCGTCGCGCCGGGGATCTGTTCGCGATGTCGGTCGGGCCGCACGGCCGCGCCGGGCGCGCCTCGGGGTGGGCTGCGGTGCCAGCCCCGCTGGCCGTGTATCGGATGACCTCCGAACAGGTCGGAGGTGTGTGGCCGCTGATCGCCGGTGACGGGCTCGCCCCGACCGGGGCCCAGATGGGCATCGACTACCTGACCGGCGGGTCCTTCCACGCCGATCCGATCGGCTGGACCCTCGCCGGTACGGCGGGCGTGACCAACCCGAACCTGATCGTCTTCGGGGCACCGGGCCGTGGCAAGTCCACCGCGGTGAAGATGTTCTGCTTGCGGATGATGGCGTTCTCCTACCGCACGTTGATCTTGGGCGACGTCAAGGACGAATACGAGCCGCTCTGCCGCACCTTGGGGGTGGCGCCGCACGCCGTCGGGCACGGCCTGCCCGCCCGGATCAACCCGCTGGACTACGGACCGCTGGGCCACGACTGGTCCACCCTGCCCAGGGAAGAGGTCGAGAGCCGCACCGCGATGGTGTTCGCCCGCTGGCTCGCGCTGATCAAAGGGCTGGTCGGCTCGCAGCAGGTGCCGTTCACCCCGACCGCCGAAAAGGTCGTCGCCGCCGCGGTTTCCGCCCTGACCCGGCAGGACGCGCACACCGGCCGGCTGGCCGAGATCACCATCCCGATGGTGTGGGAGCAGCTGAACTCGCCCAGCGAGCAGCTGATCACCGAATGCCGCTACGCCTCCCGCCAGCACCTGCTCGATGACACCCGCGGCGTCCGCGACGCGTTGGGTGCGCTGGTGTCCGGGCATCTGGCCGGCCTGTTCGACGCGTCAACCACAATCAACGTCGATTGGCGAGCGCCGATCCAGTCCCTGTCGCTCTCGCGGCTGGACCCGCTGGGCGACGAGGCCGTCGGTGTCGCGCTGACATGCCTGAACTCGTGGGGTCGGGCCATGACGCAGATCGGCCGACCCGGCGAGTTACGCATCATCGTCCGCGACGAATGCTGGAAGCAGATGCGACTCGGGACCGATGCCGTCAAGTCGTTGGACGCGGACCTGCGGCTGTCCCGCACGGACGGCTGCGTGCAGCTGGTCATCGCGCACAAACCGTCGGACATGCTCACCGTCGGCGACACCGGCAGCCAGGCCGTCACGATCGCCAAAGACCTGCTGCACCTGTGCGCGACGAAGGTGCTGTTCGGGCAGGACGAGCAGATCGGGCAGGAACTTGCCGACCTATTGGGCCTGTCGCCGATGGCGAGGCGGATCGTCACCGGCTGGGCCACCGCCGGGAAGGGCCGCGCCCTGTGGCTGGTCGGCTCCCATGCGGCGAAGGTCCAGACGGTCCCCGCCGGGCTCGACCTGGCACTCACGGACACCAACGCCGCCATCGTCACCCAGCCCGGGGGCGCCGCATGACGGTCCGAAGCCTCACCGTGGAAACGCCTTGCGGTCAAACGATTCCGGGCCGTCGCCACACTGCCAGTCCGGGGTGTTTCCGGTGAGCGGCACCGCCGCCGCGGCGGGCGTGGCCGCGGCGGCCGTCGCCTCGCCCGTGGTCTGCCTGTCGTTGCTGCTGCTCATGCTCGGCGGCGCCGGCACCACACCTGCCGTGCCGCCGGATTCCGGGTGTGCGGGTGCGGGCACCGGGCAGATCCTGGCCGGGGTGTCGCTGACGGCCGAACAGCTGGGCAATGCCCGCACCATCGTCACCGTCGTGGCCGACCGGCACCTGCCGGTGGCGGCAGCGGTGATCGCGGTGGACGTGGCGCTCACCGAATCATCGCTGCACAACTCGACCGTGCAGATCGACCACGACTCTGAAGGACTGTTCCAGCAGCGGGTCCGCTTCTACACCGCCGCTGTGGCAGCCAACCCCGTCCGGGCCACCGGCGCGTTCCTGGACCGCATGCTCGCTGTGCCCGACTGGCAGCAGTTGCCCGTCGGCGTCCTCGGACAGACCGTGCAACGCTCCGCCCACCCCGACCGGTACCAACCGAACGTGGCCTTGGCCCGGCAACTCGTCGGCGAGCTGTGGCCGCAGGCCGCCGCCTCGGCCGCCGGCATCGACCCTGCCGCGGTGACGGGCGCGGCGGAGTGTCCCGGTGCGGGCGGCGTCGCCGAAACGGCCGGCGGACCCCTCGCTGGCCGGCTGCTCGGCCCGGTCGGGGACACCATCGCCGGGACCACGACCATCCCGGCTGGGCTGATCCTGGACGGCACCCCCGCCGGGAACACTGCCGCCCGCTACGCCCTGGCCCAGTTGGGCAAGCCGTATGTGTGGACGGCGGCCGGGCCCGACGCGTTTGACTGCTCCGGGCTGACCATGGCCGCATGGGCGGCCGCCGGCGTTGCGCTGCCACATCACGCCGCCGACCAGATCTCCTACGGCACTGCGAAGCCGCTCAGCCTGGTCACGGCGGTGTCCGGGGACCTGGTGTTCATCCCCGGGGCCGACGGCACACCGACTGCCCCCGGTCATGTCGGCATCGTCGCCGGCTACACCGCAGCCCGTGGCGGGCGGCACCTGTACGTGGTGCAGGCACCCGAGACCGGCGTCCCGATCGAGGCCACCCAGGCCACCGAATGGTCCGGCCAGATCGTCTACGTCCGTCACATCGGATGAAGGGAGCCGGCATGCAAGGCGATGATCATCGCCGATCCGCCATCGAAGCTCGGTGGGGGTGGGCGTGGTGACGGCGCCCTACGACCGGCAGCGCCGCGACCCGCAACCGTGGGGTCAGGGCTGGGAGGTCGCCGTCATCGTGCTCGGCGGCGCCCTGCTCCTCACCGTCGTCGCGGCGCTGGCCGGGCTGTCCGCCGCGGCCGGGCTGTTCGGCGGCGGCTGGGTATGGCCACACGGCTCGGCCGAAATCACCCGAACCCTAGAGGGTTTCCTCACCGGCCATCCCGGCCAAGGCCTGACCGCCGCCATCCGCGGCCGGATTCCGGCGAAAGGTGTGGTGTACGCGTGCATCGCCGTCACCGAGACGGCGACCGCGGTCACCGCGACCTTGTTGGGCGTCTGGGTGGCCCGGTACCGGCGGCCGGGGGACGCCCGCGGCGGCATGGCCACCCGCTCCGAAGCCGCAGCAGTACTCGGCGCCCGGCAGCTTCGCGCCGCGCGCCGCATCATCCGCCCCGATCTCTACCGACATGGCCCATCCGACCGACGCCACGGGGCGGTGACGCGGTTCGAGCCGACCGAGGCCGGCTGGCGACTCGGCCGCTCCACCATCCCCCGCGGCACCCAACTGTGGTGCCGGTACGACCGTACCGCCGGGGTGTTCGGAGAACAGGGCTCCGGCAAGACCCTCGACGTACTCGCCCCCGCGTTGCTCGCCCACACCGGCGCCGCGGTCGTCACCCTCACCAAAATTGATGACCTGCTGCTCACCGTCGGCCGCCGCCAGAAACCCACCACGCCGGGCGGCCGGACCCGGCCGATCGCCGTGCTCGACCCGTTCGGCGCCGCACCGGGCCTTCCCGAACTCATCTGGGACCCGGTCGGCGGCTGCGCCGATCCGCGGATCGCCGAGAAGCGCGCCAAGGCGTTCGCCGCCGGAACCGTCACCGGCGCCGTCACCGGTGGCCGCGCGGACAACGCCGCCCGCTTCTACGCCGCCGAAACCGCCAAGGTGCTGCAGGGCTTCCTGCACGCCGCCGCGCTGACCGGCCGCACCCTGGACCATGTGCTGGAGTGGGTGGCCAACCCGGTCGCCGCGGAGCAGCCCGCCGAGATCCTGCGACAACATCCGCAGGCGGCCCGCTTCTGGGACGGGCTGCTCGCCGGCGCCCTGCACGGCTCCGCCGACACCGTGGGCAACACCGTCACCACCGTGCAGCAGGCCATGTCGCTGTTCTTCCAGCCGGAGATCCGGGCCCGCTGCGTGCCCCAGGCCGGTAGGCCCGTCACCGACCTGGCCGACTTGATCGCCCGCGATGGGACGGTGTACCTGCTGGGCAGGGAGGACCCCTACGCGTCGGCGGCGCCGCTGCTGACCGCGGTCGCCGAACACGTCCTGGACACCGCCCTGCAGGCCGCGATCACAGCCCCGCACGGACGGATCACTCCCAGCTTCCTGGCCTGCCTGGACGAGTTGCCGTCCACGGCCCCGCTGCCCACCCTGCGGGTGCGGATGGCCAACGAACGCGCCCTGGGGCTGTCGTTCATCTACGCCTGCCAGACGTGGAAACAACTCGTCGTCGCCTACGGCGAGGACGAGGCCCGCTCCCTGTTCGGGCTGACCAACAACCTGATCATCTTCGGCGGCGGCAAGGACATCCACTTCTACACCGAACTCTCCGACCTGATCGACGACGTGCGCATCGCCCGGCAAACAGTCTCCGACGGGCCGGGCGGCATCGGCACCTCCCGCTCCGGCGAGGACGTGAAGGTGCTCCGGCCCGGCGACATCCGCCGCCTGCCCGCGCGGCATGCACTGATCATCGCCGGCAACGCCCCGCCCATCATCGCCCGCCTGCATCGCTGCCTGGACGGCAAACCCGGCCGCGCGTTGGGCGCAGAACTGACCGCCGCCCGGGGCGCTGTCGCCGCCGCCCGTGGCGGCGCCGCCACCATCGCGCAACGCACCGCCGACGCCCTCGCCTACGCCACCACCCACCACCTCGCACCCGCCACCCCCGACCCCGAATCGCCTGCCGATGCTGAGCCACCCGTGGACGCGGTGCCGCCGGCCCCTGCCGCCACTGCCACTCCCGGCATGTCAAGATCGCAGAAGGGATGGACATGGTGAATCACCATCACACTCGGATTGCCGCCCCGCTACCGGCCCCGCCCCGATCGATCGCCTACGTCCTGCACCTGATGGATATCGTGCGCCGCGGCGACCCGGACGAAATGAAGCGCGCCGGCGACCTGACCGACCTGCCCCGGCCATGGGACCCAGCCTCCTGCCCCGAGGGATTGCGCGAGGACCTGTGGCTGTGGTGCGACCATGTCGCCGCCTGGATCAACCACGAATACGCCTGGCGGCCCACCACCATGATCCCGGCCTGCTGGCCGGCCCACCCGCACATCGCCCGGGAACTGGCCGTGCTGGCCGTGCTCCGATACACCGCCGAACAGGCACCCGACCCCGGGCCGGTCGAGGAATGGCACCGCTACAGCCTTCCCCTGTTTCTGGACCGCATGACCGCGCGGCTCGGTGAATCCGGCTGCCGCAGCGGCAACCACATCGACTGGCCCGCCGCCGCCCGCTACGCCGCCTTCGAAGACGCCGCCGGCGAACGACAACGGGCCATCGTCGCCGACGCCCGTCCGGCCGTGAACGTTTCCGGCCCGGCGTGATGCGACACGGCAGCAAGGAGCGAAACGATGGACCAACATCCTGCAGGCGCGCAAATCTTCGGCCTCGCTGGCCGGCACATCCGTGCGCCGTTCCAGTCTGTAGATCGTCGACTATTGGTGGCGGCTCGTGCCACAGGGGAGCGGCCCATCTGCCGGTGCACCCCTGCCGGCGTGCCCATGTACGTCGCGCGACTGGGCGCGCAGTTCCAGATCAAGTGCATGCCGGGCACCGGGCCCGACCACGACCTGCACTGCCCGTCCTACCGACCTGATGGCGATCGACCGGCCACCCCGGGTGCGGTGGGGTGGGTCGGGTACCCAGCGGCGGGGATACACGCCGGTCCGCCGGCGCCCTTGTTGACCCTTCCCAATCTGCTCGACGATCTATGGCAGCGTGCACGCCTGAACAGCTGGACGCCGCGCATGGCCGGCAAACGCACCTGGCGCGTTGTCAGCTGGCACCTCCGCCACGCCGCCACCGGCCGCTACTTCCGCGGCGGCCTCCTGGACCAGCGCCTGTTCATCCCCGAACCATTCACCGCCGCCCACAAAGCCGAGATCGCCGCTCGCCGGGCCGCCGCCTGGGCGCCCGCCGCGCCCGTCGACGGCGCCCACCACGTCATGACCCTCCTCGGCGAAGTCAAGAATCTGCGGGGTCGTCACCTGGTCGTCAGGCACCTGCCCGAGGCACCGCTGGCCTTGGATGACGCCGCTGCCCGCAGCATCGACGTATTCGACGCCGCAATTCTCCAGCTGTGGCGCGGTGATCCGGACGGCCACCTCATCGTGATGGCCACCTTCACCACCGACGAGAACGGTGCCGGTCGCGTCCACGCGCTCACCCTGGCCATGACCGACCACAACTGGCTGCCCTACCGCAGCGCAGCAGGCAGGGAGCTGCTGCACGCCGCGACGGCGGCCGGGCGGCGCTTCACCGCCCCGCCGCCCTGCGGACTCGCCGATCCGGACGCTCCCGCCCTCGTGTTCGCCGACACCACCGTCCCGACCGCCGCCTACCTGCGACCGTCCGGTGGCAAGCACATCGCCCCAGGGCAGCCGAAGCGGATCTGGACCTGGCCGGCCGGACGGTCTATGCCGCCGCTCCCGCCACCCACACACCCGGTCCGTCCGGACGACCAACCGCGACCCGAACGGGCCGCCGAACCACGAAGGAGCACCACATGACCACCAACCCCGACATCGCCCGACCCGGAAGGGAACCCGTCGACCTGACCGCGATCCTCTCGCACCTGCAAGACCAGATCGACGACCTCACCGACACCGTGCAGACACAGCAACAGCGCATCGACCAACTCGCGCGGCATCTGCGCCACCGGCCCCGGCAGGGGTGGACGCCGTGACCAGCTACCACCGCCCCAGCACCCCCGAGGAGAAGCAGCAAGCAGACCAAGCCCGACAGGAGAAGCTGGCCGGCCTGCACCGCCAACTCACCGACCAGGTCCAGCAGCTCGCCGACGGCGACCAGTGGCGCAACTGGCTGACCATCGCCAGCAGGTTCCACAACTACAGCTTCAACAACACCCAGCTGCTGGCGGCGCAGCGGCCCGACGCCACCCGCGTCGCCGGATACCGGCTCTGGCAGCAACTCGGCCGGCACGTCAACAAGGGCGAGAAGGGCCTGGCCATCCTCGCCCCCGTCACCCGCCGCGCACGCGACGACGGCACCGCCGACCAGCGCAGCAACCCGTCGGATTCGGTGGGGGGCAAGGAAGATCTCGGCGAGCGTCGTATCGTCGGCTTCACCGTCACCCACGTCTGGGACATCTCGCAGACATCCGGCGACCCACTGCCCGAACCACCCCGACCACAACTATTGGCAGGCCAAGCACCCGAGGGACTCTGGGACCGACTCGTCGAACAGATCCACGACGCCGGGTATGCCCTCGACCGGGTTCCGCCCGGCGACCCGCGCATCGGAACGGCGAACGGCGTCACCTACTTCCAGCCACGCCAGATCTACATCCGCGACGACGTCGACGACGCCCAAGCCTGCAAGACCGCCTCCCATGAGCTCGCCCACGCGCTCAGCCACTCGCCCGAGAACAGCAGCACCCGCGACTGCCGCGGCGTCATCGAAGTCGAAGCCGAAAGCGTCGCCTACCTCGTCGCCGCCCACCACGGCCTGGACACCTCTGGCTACACCTTCGCGTATGTCGCCGCCTGGGCACACACCGCCGCCACCCCGGACCGCACTGTCGCCGACATCCTCGCCGCCACCGGCGCCCGTGTCCTGGATACCGCGCGACAGATCATCGACGGCACCGAGCAGCAGCTCATGGATGACCCTGACGGCGATCGCGTAGACGCGGTGGCCCGCCGGGTCGCCGCTGGGCATCAACGCACCACGGAGATTCGGCATGCGGCCCGCAATGGTGCCGAACCTCAGCCCGTGCCGACCACCGTAGCGGTGGGAGCGACGCGGTATGTTGCGCCAAAGACGTACTACCAAGGCCGACACACCGTTCCGCCGCCGGCGCCAGCCTTGAATCGACCCGGCGACCCAGCTGTCAGCCGCGAACGCTGAGCGCAATCAGCATCGCGACCGGGATCCCAAAACGGCCCGCAACCGCCGCGGGCCCAGGGGCTGTACCGCAAGAGGCACCGAGTGACAATCATCGCCGGACGGGTGCTACGGGAACCGCCCCCACCACAGCAGGACCACAAGGGGGATGACCTGCGCGTTCCCAGTCCGGTTGGCGTAATGGTGCGCCAACGGTAGGACCAGCAAGCCAATCATTGTCAGTGTCGAGGAAGCAGGTCGATCATCGCGGTTCGGTAGCCACCTGGCACCCCTTATGGGCATCGTAAGGTGCAGACCTAGGGCCCATATACTTCGACGACGGTCGACATGATGGTTCTGGATCTGCAAGGGACCGCATGCCGCGCGGCCGCTTTGTGGCTTCGGCCGCGACACGGGCCGCGTACTGAGAGTGACGAGCGGACGATGATTGCGGATTGGGGCACCGAGAGAGAAGGTGTTGACGACGTCCACGGACTGGGTAGACGAGCCAATCGCGGGATCCAGGGACGACCGGCTCGGTCGGGTGAGCTACGCCACGCACATTGCGTCGCTCATCGCGGACACTCACAGCCTCGAGGCCAGCGTCGTCTATGGCCTCAGCGGCCCTTGGGGAAGCGGAAAGACATCGCTATCGAACATGGTCGTCGAGCAACTCTCGACCAGACCTGGCGCGTGGCGCGTTGCACGGTTCACTCCGTGGGCCGCCAGCGACGTCAACGGAATGCTCGCGGAGTTCTACCGCTCGATCGCACACGCCCTCCCCGATCGCAAGGGCGCGAAGAAGGCACGGAGAGCGCTCGGCCGAGTCGCGCAGGTCAGCGCCTCTGCGGTGGAGGGCATCCCGGTCGCTGGTGGTCCAGCAGCCGCGCTGCTCAAGACTGGCGGCGACATGCTCCTGGCGTTCCCGCCGTGGGACATCGCCTTCCAGAAGGCCACCGACCGCATCCGCGACCTCGGTGTACCTGTTCTGGTGGTTGTCGATGACATCGACCGACTCCACTCCGAGGAACTTACCGCGCTACTCAAGGTCGTCCGGCTGCTTGGCCGATTTCCTGGCGTCGACTACCTCCTCGCCTACGACAATTCCACGGTCTTTGCCGCCCTCGATCGCGCGGCGCCGCGCGGTCAGCGCGACGGAACCTCCGAACGCTTCATGGAAAAAATCGTACAATTTCCAATTGCCGTTCCTCCGCTGCTCCACGGGCAGCAGTTGCGCCTGCTGAACGACGGTTTCGCCAGAGTTTTCGCCGCGACCGGTCGCGTCGACAGGGACGACAGGAGGCTCAGCAATCTGCTGTCAAGTTTCACAAGTTTACTGACAACACCACGCGCTATCGAACGGTACATCGCCCAGGTTCAACACCAGCTCTCGATTCTGCCCGCCGGTGAGATCGACGACACCGACTTGATCATCCTCACCCTCATCCGAGTAGCCCTGCCCAGCGTTTTCGAGGTCCTACCGCGATACCGCGGAGAGCTGCTGTCCGGCCACACGGACCAATTGGCTGCGCGGGACAAACGGCACAGCAGCGAGTTCTTCGAGCGATTTGAAGTCGCAGCCTTGTTTGACGGCGTGCCGGAAGGAATGCAATCAGGGGCCACCGAACTAGTCCTTGCGTTGTTTCCGAGGGTGGCCGACCGAGATCGGATCACCATAAACTGGACTCGGTCAGCGCGCACAATCAGCGCCGACAGCTACTTCGACCGGTACTTCTACATGGCCATCGCAGACAACGACGTCAGCGACGTCGACCTTCGGCGGGCGGTGACCGGTGCTCGCCAGGGGGACTCAGCCGCGCTTGACCGCATGCTGAACACAGATGACGTCGACAGGCTCCTTCTGGTTCTCGGCAAAGTCCGCGCCGAGATCGATGCCAGCGCCGCAACACCCACCGAGGTGCTCAACCTCGCCGGGTTGTTGGCGGACCGGCTCTCCAGCCTGCCCGACCCGGCTCACGTAATGTTCTCGCCGCAGGATCTCGCCACCAACATCCTGGTCGACATGCTCGCGAGGACTGGGCAGCACTTCACGCATGCACAAATCGAAGCGTTGCTAGCTCGTATCGACGCTAAGCCTATGGAGCTACGGGTGTGGGACCTCGTTGGGCGCGCGCTGCGTGAGAAGCAGTCGACGAACTCGCAGCCCTGGTTCGACACCGTCAACGACCAACTCGCCGATGAGGCGGTCGTCACCTTCATCGGCAATCTCCGAGCCGGGGACGCTGCATCGACCGATGATGGCGCTGGCACGAGCCTTCATTTTGCTCTCGACAACGGTCGGGGTGACGACGTCCGGACGCAGGTGCAGCAACTATTGTCGTCCGGCGCTATCGACGTTGGTACTCTCGCTGCCCGGTTCGTGCCTGTCCGCCGCTTAGTCAACATCGGTGCCACCTGGCGCCTGGCCGACGAGATCGACCAGAAGGCGTTCGACCTTGTAGCGCCGCCCGACGACGACGCGTTTTATCACCTCTCTCCAAGTGCCTTCGAGTCGGGCGACTTAACGTGGACAAACCGACGACTCGCCGCAGCCGGAAGGACTAGACGTCCACCGGATCTGACACAGCGGGCGCCGGACGCTCCCGACTGAACTCATCTGTTCGCATCAACCTCCGCACCTCATCGAGCGTGCTGCTCGCGGTCTCCGCTGACCGATCGCGAACCGGTGTGATGTTTGGAGTTCGATGTCCAGCCTGATCCTAAAGGGCGCTCCGTTCACCGGCCACATTAAACGTCGACCCGAGGCCGCGATAGGCGACTGACTCAACGTCGCACAGCAGGTTCAGCCGGTGGTCGACGATCGATTGCCATCACGCAAGGTGATCTCGCAATCAGAGGCTGCATTCGGCCGACTGGCCAGTGCCGCTTTCAGCGCCTCGGGAACCTGATCCACTGCTGCGGCGAACGCCTCGGGATCGTTGGCGACGACCCGCACCCTGGCCGAGACTTTCTTACCACTTGTGCGAACGGCGAAATTGAAAATGTTTGCGCGGTTCGGGCGCACCAGGGACTTGCAGGCGTCGACGATCATGGTGGCGAGAACATCGCTCGGCACGTCCGACAGGACCGAGGTGGCGAAGGTGACGAAGACTGCCGCGTCAGGGAGGAAGGAGAACTGGTAGGCCAGACTGCTGCGTGTTGGCTGGTGTCGTGCAAAGGACGCTGCCATCGCGCGGATATCGGAGCTTGTGTAGTGGTGCGCGTCGGCTGCCACCCAGATTGCCGCGTCCGAGCCCCCGTCGATCGACTCGAAGGTCGTGAAGGAGAATCCGCCGGTCGCGCCCCTGTTATGGATCTCCTCCATCACGGCATCCCATTCGGCCTCGGCGACGTCAAACTCGATCCAGACGTTTAGCTCGCCGTCATCGCGCCGCTCGGTGTAGGCATCGACATTGCTAGCTGCGACAACATGATCGGCGTTGTGGTTTATGGTCATCGGTACCACCCCGGCGCGCAACTGGAGCGCCAACTGTTCTGCCGCCTCCTCTGTCAGACGTATGCCGCCGTAGGCAGCGATCGCGTCGGTAGTGGCGACAATGTTCTTGACTCGTCTCACAGCCACGTCGGTGTTCCTTTCGATAGCATCTGACGACAAGCTACAACTGTCCGCCGACACCGCAAGGCGGACCGCCAGCGGTGACGTCCGAGTGGTCCGAGACGCCATCACCGCCAAGCCGGATCGCCGAACGGCGACGCCAGATCCATGACGATCCGTGCTCCGGTGCTACCCGTTTGCGCGGTTGCAACGCTGGTTGGAGCGCATCGACACCGGAGTGGCGATCACGGCCCGGCGCACTGGTGAGGGGAGTCCACTCGCATGGCCGACTGGCTCATCATCATTCTGATCACGTTGCAGTCTGCGTTGGCGTCATCCTGCTCGCCGTCTTCGCTTGGACACACCAGGCGGGCGGTCTCGCTGGCGGAATTGGCGCCCGGTCGATCGTTTCAACCGCTTCGTCGGAATGGGCGGAGGATCTCAGCGAGAGCCTCCGGACCGCCCGAGTCCATAGCCAGGTCAGACCGAGATGGCCGTCGGCTGGTAGCTAACGCACATGAAGTAGATCGGTACCGATCCTGTCGACGAGCCCCGCTGCGACGGCCGCTCGAACCCAAGGATCCTCAATCCACGAATGTGTCATCATGGTCAGGGCGGCGGTTTTGGTCACGACTCGCCGTTCGTCGTATGGTTACGATTCCTGATGATCGCAGCGACGAAGGCTCGTAGCGAACCGTCGTCGAACTGGTCTCGTGGTCACGCGGAGGTGTTCGTAGAAGGCCGGCCACGCTGGCTCGTCATCCGTGACCAGCAGCACCCTCCGCTGCATATTTTGCATGCGCCGGTGCGGCATGGACAAGCGCCGTATCGACTCCGCTTCGCCGGCAGTCGAGGTGCACCAGCGAATCTTGCAGGTACGCGATACTCGCGTCGTCAAATACACTCGCGCGCGGCCCGACGACAGACGAACCGTCACGGGCAACCATGTCGCAGCTTGCCCCTTGGAGCGCCGCCTGCAATGTCTTGGTCTCGCTCATCTACGCTGACATCCCGCTGTCCGGTACAGATTGAGGACCTGCGAGCCCTTCTGACACTACGGCCAGCGTATGGGCCGCAAAACCGCGGCCGTCCGCGACTCGATCCACTACCATAATGGCAATACCTGCCAAAGAGGGCCCGCCGTTGCTCGCATCTCGTCAGCGGCTCACCTGCTCGCCTGTCGATCGAGCCGATGCGGACGGAACCGCTCAGGGACTTTGTTGACCGCATGTGCAGCGGCGGTCTCACGGTCGCAGACGTGCAGGAGCGGCTCGAGCGGCGGCATGACCCTGCTTCGAAAGTCGGAATCGTCGACGGTGCTGATAATCCAGTCCAGCGCCTGACGTGCGGTGGCAGCGTTGGTGAGGTCAGCGAATCGTTGCGAATCAGACACCGATAGCTTCTCGGACTCGACGGGCCCGGTGAAGACACCCTGCCCGAGTGGGCCCCACCACAGTGCGGCCCGCGGGCTGATCGGAAGTACCAGCTCATCGGCGACCCCCACCCCACGCGGGGCCGTTGACTGGAAATGGATCACTCGGTTCACCGGCCGGCGTCGCTGCTTCTTCTTGCGTCGCTCCTTCGCTTCCCGGCGACGCCATTCGTCCTCAGTGACGAAGCAGTCCGGATGATGAGTTTCGTCGACGGGGGCGTTGACTATCAGTGGCTCATCGCCCAGGAGCAGTCGTGCTCCCTGCAACCACACGAGTGCCACGGGTCGAGATGCGAAGAACGGGACTAGCTCGCGTGCTGCGGTAAAAGAGACGCTGAGCATGTTGTTCTGGTGAGGAATCACGGTGATCTTGCGCAGCTCGGCGTCTGACAGACGGCCCTCCGCCATTGTCTTCGCGTGCCATTCGCCCTGAAGTTCCATCTCCCTACGGCGTCTGGTCGTTCGCACCGGCAGGAACGACATGAATAGCGCCAGCTCGAAAATCTGGTCCGTGCTGAGGTTCGGCACCCGCCGAAACGGGCTCAGCAGCTGGTTAACGATGTCCGCAGCTGGCGGTTCAATTGCGCCGAGTAGCGACTCGAATGAGGAGTCGAGACTCCCGGACTTGTCGATGAAGGTGTAGAAGTCCTTAATCGCCAGATTGCTGACATTCTCCATGCGGAACTCTGCCTCGACGCGGTGATATACCGCCGCGTGGTTCTTTGTGGCCCACCGGCTGAGTAGGAACCTGGGCACCGTGTGGTGCCGGGACCCGACGTACTCGCGCGGATTCACCTGGGCAAGGAAGCGGTTGGCTTTGGCATTAGCCTCCGGTGTGAGGGGAATCCGGTCGAACGCGTCGGACAGAGCCGCGATGAGTGCCGTGCGGCCGAGCGCATCTGAGCGGAGGTCTTGCAGCGAACGTTCTGTCACGGTATGACCGTACGCGTCGACGCCGACAGAGGCCGGGTCGAACTCATCGGTCGCCGAAGGCGGACAGGTGCTGCTCGGCGATGGTTCAGCACTGCTGTCTATTCCACTGTTCGTCGGTCATCTTGATGGGCCTTTCAAAACGGGTGGTCCGGGGCGGGAGGGCGCTGGGGTGCGGGGTGGTGCCGGCCGTCGGTGCGCGTCGCCGCCCAGGCGGGGGTCCGCCGCGGCGGCGCGGTGGTCGTAGCTCGGCAGCCGGTCCGGGCAGTCGGCGATCAGGCGTGCGTCGAGGTCGCGCAGTGGATGTTCGGCCTGCAACGGCCCCAGGGCCAGCAGGGCGGACACTCGGTTGAGCACGTCGTAGCCGTTGCTGGCGGCGGAGGCGAGATGGTCGGCCAGGACGGCCCAATGCGGGTCGGCGGCGACGTCCATACCGGTGACATCGGCGATGGTGGTAGCCCAGTGGTGGACGGATGGTTCAGCAGACGCCGCCGGCCGCGGCACACGCGTAGCCGCGGCCCCGTTCAGTCGGTCTCGTGCTTGCCCGCGGGGGTCGTCGGTCCAGTCGCCGGTGGCGGCCAGGATGCGGCGAGTGACGGTGGTGTCGGGCAGTTGGAGCCGGGCAGCGATCGCGCTTGCCGCGGACGGCCAGGTGACCGCTGGCCGGGCCGCGGTGATGTCTGCGGCCTGCGCGAGCGCGGCGTAGCGACCTTCGATGGTGGTCAGGTCAAGGGTGGCGGTGTGGTCGGTGATCAGCGTGTCTGCCAGTGCCGGTGCGGCCTCGAGGGCCGCGAGAAGCGCTGCGAGTCCGTGGGTATGCAGGAATTCCGCGGGATCGTTGCCGTCTGGCATGGCGAGATGCCGGGGGTCTTCGCGGCGGGCGACGAGTTGCCAGTAGACGCGGTGCGCAGCTTTCCTGCCTGCGGTGTCGTTGTCGGTCGCCACGATGACCGGCGCGCGTGGTGGCTCGGCTGGGAACATCGCGGCGAGGCCAGGCGGGAGTTGGTCGTGATGGGCGAGATAGGGGCACAGCTGGTCGGCCTGGGCGTCGGTGAATGCGGTGCCGAGGGGTGCGACGCCGATGTAGCGGCCGGCGCCGGAGACGGTGACGGCCAGCGCGTCCACGGGGCCCTCGACGATGACCGGGACGGAGCCGGCGGCAAGGGTCCCGGCATGCTCGGCGAGCCCGTAGAGGTTGTCGCCCTTGACGAACAGGTCGGTGGCTGGGGTATTGAGGTACTTGGGCCCGGCCTTGCCGTCGTCCGCGGCGGTGGGGTTGCGGCGGCCGATGAAGCCGCGGGTTTCGATGGCGTCTGGTCGGTCGGGGTCGAAGGACTTGATGGGGAAGATGATGCGGTCGCGGAACCGGTCGATCAGGTTGCCGCTGGCGGTTCGGATGGCGAGCCCCGCGGCGAGCAGTTCGGTGTCGGTGACGTCGAGGGCGTGTAGGTGCCGGGTCAGCGCGGTCCAGGTGTTGGGGGCGTACCCAACGGCGATGTCCGGGTCGCCGGTGGGGTCGGTGCCGAGCCGATCGGTGAGATAGCGGGCGGCCCACACGTCGCGGTAGTGGCGAACGTAGAAGGCTTCGGCGGCTGCGTTGACTTCGACGAGGCGATGGCGGGCGACCGTGGCGGTGGTGCGGAATTGGTCACCGGCGATCGCGTCATCTCGCTGCCGGTAGTCGGAGGCATCCGGATCGAGAATGTCGTCTATCCGTGAGCGTTCGGCGGTGACTGACCGGGCCGCGGCTCGCTTTGACCGGGCGGCGGACTGGATTCCGGGTTCGACAGAGTCTTCGGTGTCGGGTGGGAGGTCCTCTGGATCGCGCGGGCGTTCGCGGGTGTGGCCGTCAGCAGTCTGGACCTGGGGACCGGCGGCGGCCCCGTCACCAATCACGTCTTCAAGGGTCGTGTTTGCTACTGACTGGTCGGCGAGCATGCCGATGCGCCAGGCGAGAGCGGTGGCGATCTCCTTCGGTTGTAGCGGTTGGTCGTCGGGTTGGCCGCCGCGGAGCAGGTCGTAAGCGAAGGCGAGGGACTGGGCGGGCGTCCATCCGGCGTGGGCGGCGTCGCTGACGGCGGCGACAAGTGCGGGCCAGGCCGGGTCCGCCATGACGCGTTGCGCGGCCACCACGCCGACGGCGTCGGCCAGTGCGGGTGTCCAGTCTGGTCGCAGTTCGGGGGAGGCGGGGTTGCCGTCGGCGTCGAGTGCGGCGGGGGACAGGTGGCCGGCGATGCGCCACCACAGCGCGGCGGCGGGTTGCTCGTCGGGCAGCGGGCGTTCGGCGGCGACCTGGCGGACGATGGTGGTGATGTCGATGCCGGCCCGGTGTGCTGCTGAGATGCGGGCGGCGAGCGTGGGCCAGTACGGGTCTGTCGTCAGGCGCGTGTCGATGCTGCGTGCCAGGCGCCGGTACGTGGCGCCGACGGTGTGTGTGCCGGTGACGTGGGTGACCCGGGCGTCGATGGAGCGTTGGGCGCGGGCGTCTGTCGCGCCGGTCTGGGGCTGGCCGGTGGGGCGGCGGTCGGTGTCGTCGATGCCGTGCGCGGCCCGCCACACGGCCAGGTCCGCCGCGAGATCCGGGTCGGCGTCGATGATCGGCGTGGCCCATGCTGGAGCGGCAGCGGGGGACAGCGCCCGGGCGGCCTTCGCGGTGGCGTCGGCGAGGGCGGTGACGGCGGCGGCCCGTTCGACCAAGTACGAGCCCCACTGTGCATCGTCGGCGAGGACCGCGGGGATCGGTGGCAGCCAGGGCAGCGGCCCGGAGGTGTCGCGGTCGGGGTGCAGGCGCCAGTCCAGCACGGCGGCGACGTCCCGGGCGTCGTTCAGGTCCCGACCGGTCAGGGCGTGCGCGAGCAGACCGGCGGGGTCGCGGCCGGACAGGGCGAGTGCGGCCAGGTGGGGGCGCAGCCCGGGCCAGGCGTCGGTGTCGGTGAGGCCGGGCACGGCGGCCTCGGCGGTGGCGTCCAGAGCGGTGAGCCGGTCGGGGCCGTAGACGTCTTCGGCGGCGACGTCGATGGCGTGTCGGTAGCGGCCGGCCGCTCCGGGCAGCAGCAGGTCGGGGCGGTTGGCGTCGGCGCGGGCGGTGGTGGCCGAGACGGGGGAGTCGTCGCGGGCCAGGATCCGGGTGAGCACGTCGCCGGGGGTGGGTGGCAGCAGCGCGTCGCGGGTGATGATGCTGTGCGGGTCGCCGTCACCGGTGACGGCGAGGTAGAGGTGGTTGGCGTGTCGACCGCGGGTGAGTGCGACGTACAGCAACTGGCGGGTTTCGCTGCCGGTGGCGACGGTGTGGCAGGTGTCGGCGGTGATGCCCTGCGCGGCGTGCACGGTGGTGGCGTAGCCAAGTTGCACGTGCCGAGCGGCGTAGTCGGCTGGCAGCGCCACGCGCATGCCAGATGCCAGGTGGGTGACGTGCAGGCCCGCGTCGTCGGTGACGGCGTCGATGCGCCAGCGGTCCCCGTTGCGAACGTAGTCGGTGCCGCCGACGCGCAGGGTGCGGTCGTTGCGGCGGGTGATGATCACGTCACCCTCGCTGGCGCGACTGGCATCGGTGAGGGTGACCTGCCGGCCGGGCGGGCCGGCCGCGGCGAGCCGCTCGGTGCGGGCTCGCTGGTTCAGCTCGGCGGCCAGTGCGCGGGTAGGGGCGAGCATGACCGCGTCGGCGCCGGCGGCGGTGTCGGCAGCCCACGCGCTGTACGCGGCGTCGGCGGTGGCGGTGGCGTCGCCGACGTGGACCCGGCCGTGGTCGAGGTAGTAGACGATGCCGGCCGGGTCACCGCGGCGGATGGCGAGCGAGGCCGCGCCCTCGGCATGATTCGGGCGACCGGTGACGGGGTCGGTGAACCGCATGACCTGGGAGAGAGTGGCCGCGCCGTGGGTTCGGGCGAGATCACGCAGGACGCCGCCGGCGCCGATCGCGGCGAGTTGCTGATCGTCGCCGACGAGGCGGACTTGCCCGCCGCGAGCGGTGACGTGGCGGATGACGGCGGCCAGGTCGGCGGTGGCGGCCATGCCGGCCTCGTCGACGATGACGAGACTGTCGGGGCCGATGGCGTCCATGATCGGCGGCGGTGTGCCGGGGCCGCCGCGCAGGTGCCAGACGATCTTGGCGAGGGTTTCGGTGGGGGTGTCGATCTCGGCGGCGAGCACGGCGGCGGCCGCCGCCGACGGGGCCAAACCGATCACCGTGCCGCCCGTACCGGTCCAGGCGGCGGCCAGGGCGCGCATCGCGGTGGTCTTACCGGTGCCGGCGGGGGCGAGTGCGAGCTGGACCCGCCGGCCGGAGCCCGCCAACTCGCGGACCAGTTGGGCCTGTCCAGGGTTGAGAGCGACGCCGCTTGCGGCGTACTCGGTCAGTACGGCATCTACGATGTGCGGGTCGACGCGGCGGCCGCCGGTGTCGCTCGCGGCGGCGAGGATGGCCCGTTCCGCGGCGAGAGTGTCGGCGCTGGTGTAGCGGGCGGCGCCGGCCACGGTGAACACCGAGGTGCCATCGACGCGGCGAAGGGGCGCGGGTTCGGCGACCGGATCCGGCGCGTCGAGCAGGATCGAACGAGCCGGGTCCAGGGCTGCGGCGACCACCCAGCCGACGGCCCGGTCGATGTGGTCGGGGCGGATCCGTGCGGTGCGGGCGGCGCGTTCGGCTTCGGCGCGGACGTGGTTCTCCCGCCAGGTGGCCCGCTGCGCGGCCACGCCACCGACGCGCACCCCGTCCACGGACCGGCCGTAGATGACCTCGTCAGCGGTGCGTTCCACCCAAGCACGGGTCAGTTCCGTGTGTGGCGGGCGGTCCGGCTGGCGGATTCCGCCGCGGAGGGCGTCGGCCACGTAGCGGTCGACGTGCTCGTCGCCGCCCAACACGGTGGCGGCCTGCGTCCGCCACGCGGCGCGCTGCTCGGCCAGCGAGCGGGGTTCGTGTTTGGCCTGCCGGGTCTCCAGATTGGCCTGCTGGGCCAGTGTCACCGCCTCCTTAGCGGTCGGCGGGCGGCCATGGTCGGCCTGGAAGCGCACGGCCAACTCGGCGCGGCGGGCGTCGATCGCCGCCCGCCGGGTCGACCACGCCGCGGGCAGATCGTCGTCACCGCCGGCGATCTCCCGCACCGGACGCTTGCCATCCGCCCCCGGCCGCTCGACGAAGGTGACGCCCAACCGGGAGGTGAGTAGCGCCTCCAGGCGGGTGTTGTACCGCTCGGAGGCGGCCACGTTGTAGCGGTAGATCAACCTGCCGTCCAGCGCGTACCAGCGGCCGGTCAGAGCCTGCACCTTGTTCGAGATCGCTACGTGCGTGTGCAGGTCCGGGTCGCCCGCGCGGGAATCGCAGTGGGTGAACGCGGCGGCGATCAGGCCGTGCACGTTCACCTGCGCGACGCCGCCGGCGCCGACGCGGGTGTAGGCGGCGTGGTCTTCCAGCCAGGCCAGGGTATCGGCGACCGCGTCCGCGTGTGCCTGCTCGATGATCCGGGCGATCGGCAACGGCGCGATCGCCCACAGCGTGGACACGGACTTGACCGGGGAGAAGGTCAGGTCGTAACCGGCGACGGCGGTGGTGGCCTGCCGCGATATTCGAGCCAGATGCCCCGACAGTTCCCGCGCATCGGCCGGGGGGCGACCGTACGTTTCGCCGAACATGGCGGTGGCGATCGAGGTGCGGATCTCGGCCCGGGCATCCTCGGGGATCGGGGTGTCCTCCGGCAGCCCGCGGGCGGCGTTGTAGTCCCGGTAGGCGCCGGCGGTGCGGCGGCGGAACATGTTCGCACCGTCGAGCACCAGATACGGCTTGCCCAGCCGACTGGTCGCATCAACCTGCCTGGGAGACAAGCCCTCCAGCCGGGCGGCGCGTTCGATCGCGTCGGCGTTCGGATGCCGGCCCTGACCGAACAGCGCCCGCATCTGCTGCTCGGTCACCGTGGCGCCGACCGGAAAGTCTGGCACGGCGGCAAGGCCCCGCCCCATCCACCGCCCCGGGGCTTCGCCCTTCTGGCTGTAGTAGTCGCCCAGCGAGCCGAATCCTCGCTCGGTCGCGTCGTGCGCGGCGACCTGCCGGGTCAGGTACGTGTAGCCATCCCCGGCAGTGAGCTTGTGCAGGCTCATCACACCCACACCATCGCGCGACCCTATGCCACCGGTCGGGGCGAGAATGATTGGTAGCAGCTGACTATCGCGGTCACAGGTCGCCGAGTGCATGAGGTGTGTCGGGTATTTGACTGCCCGGTGCGCATCTGGTGGTGATCGGTGGCGGCTGGGCGGCGACCGCGGAGAGGAGACCGCCAGGTGACGGTGACGGCGCTACGGGATCCGGCGAGCTTCGGGGCGGGCCCCCTTGCGCGCGGGGTGCTGTTGTTGCCTGAGTCGTATCCGCGTCAAGGACGGAAAGGTCGCCTCTGGGATCTGTGACAGATGCGGGCGCCGGCGGGGTGGTTGCTGTCGGCGTCACCGCATGGGCCGGGCGAGCGGGAGGGCGCCCCGGAGTGGGTGCCCTCCCCGGCCTGGCCGGCTCAGTGCGGGGTGAGACGTTCGAGGTTGTGCTCGGGCAGGACGACGGCGGCCAGCTGCAGGGCGGTGTGCCAGATGTGCTGTTGGCCGGTGAAGGCCTGCTTGTCGCGGCAGATCCAGGTGACCTTGCCGATGGTGACGCGGATGCCGCCGGCGTCGGGCCGGACGAACGCCTGGTCGCGTCCGGTGGCGTGGATGGCCAGGGTGACGGTCAGGCCGGCCCGGTCGCTGTCTGGCAGCGGGGAGGTTTCGGGCAGCCGGTCGGCGAGCATGATGGCGTGGCGGGTGAGCCAGGCGGCGGCGTAGGCGTGGACGGCGTACCGGTCGTGGAGGTAGATCAGCGTGTCGCCGGAGGCGACGGTGATCTGTGAGCCGGGCGCGCCGGTGCCGTCGCCGTTGCTGGCGAGGTTGTACTGCGGGGTGCCGGTGAGATGCATGGTGACGGTGATGTGCTGGAACGGGTGGCCGGTCAGTTGTTGTGCCTTGGACATGGCGGTAGTTCCTCTCTGGCTCGGCGCGTTCGGCTGAGCCGGGGAGAGGGGGTGGGGCTGTGGGTGGACTGTCAAGGGCCCCGAGCCGCTGGGCCGAGCGGTGTCGACCTCGAGGTCCCCGCTTGCGGGGTGGGGTCGGCCCGATCGGTTCGGCGGCGTCCCTTGACAGGACGGGGCCCCGGCCCCGCACGCTCGGGGGGCTCAGACGAACCCCAAGGGTGACCACCGATCCGTGAACGGGCGGCCGAGGTAGGCGGCGTGACTATCGGCGTTGGCGGTTGTGCACATTCGCTGCGGCGATCCACATTCCTGACCGCGCGGCGCTCAGGGCGTGTGCCGGTGCCGTGAAGCTGTGACGGTGCGGTGTGCCGGCCGTGCCCTGGATCGGTGAGGAGCAGGAAATGAACGGTTTCGAGTGGCACTTGGTCAGTGGCGACGAGGTCCGATCCGATCGGGCAGACGACATCGCTCACACGATCGCAGGGCTACATCACACGTTGGCGGACCTTGCCGCGACAGGGGACGCTCCCGAAGTGGAGGGCAGCATCACCCGCCCGAAGCGCGGGATGCTTCCGTTCTGGATGAGATGGGGACAACGCGATCCGGTCGGCGATTCAGATTCCGGGAGGGACGTCGACCATGCGCGCTCACAGGTTCAACAGCTGGTCGAGGGCCTGCGGAACGAACTGCACCGGGACGCCGATGAGGACCTGGTCGCCGCAGAGCAGCGGATCAGTTAGCACCTTTCGTGGCCCGGCCTACAACCACGCGGCGCGGCGCGGACCGCAGAGGAGAGTATGAAGTTCGGCACCAGCGCGAAGAACAGCATCCTTCAATGGGCTGCGGGTCGGGCCGGTGATCCGTGATCGACCGGCGGCCGGCGGGGTTGCGG
>CALANS010000066.1 GCA_937926105.1 uncultured Actinomycetes bacterium
ATCCGACTCACTAAACCCAGCAAGACCGTGTCTCAAAAAGCTTGACAGGCTCCGCCGTTGCGATCGCGCTGGATCACGCAGTCGCGTCAGCAGATGTGGGCAAATTAAGGGCAGACGGAGAAACCGATCTTGATGCTTGATCGGGAGGGTGGTCGCTGACCTGGGAAAACGCTGACCGGGGCGGCGAAAACCGATGGCGGTAGCGGTGGGATTTGAACCCACGGAGGAGTTGCCCCCTCACGCGCTTTCGAGTTCTGAGCGGGGGGTGTCGGAGAGTGTCAGCATGGGCCGTGACCTGGGACAACGTCCTGGAACGAGTTGCCACGATGCACAGCGGCGGAGAGCAAACTGAGACTGAAACTGAGACGACGCACGGATGTAAGAGGAAGCGCAGCCTGCCAGCCGATCTTCCGCCTTTCAGGCAGGGGGGACGGTGTTCCCAGCAATCCTGCAACGTCCTGATGACTTGCGGGTTCATCTCCTTCATGGTGCCCCCAGAACGCACCCGGACGCCAGCGGGTGTCACCCAACTTGTCACCACGACAAGATCCGATCCGACTTGCTGCCGTACGATGCGCGCAATCGATTTCGGGTGAAGCCAGTACCGATTTACCCCAAGCCCGAGTGCCCAGTCTTCGTAGGCTCTGCCCATGTCCATATCACCGGAAGACGCCGAAGAACTCGTCCAGCTCCGCTCGATGCTCGAACGTGCACACCAAGTCGTCGGCCGCGCGGGGCATGTTGACCGCACGGCAGCTGTCGTCGACCTCGACGCGGTCGTAGAGCACGTCATGTACATGGCAGCCGTTTCGCAGAACCTCGTCAAGACCAAGGAGCCGAGTCATGAGGCGTTGATTCAGCTGGCATGCGAAGCAGCCGGACCGCCGAAACCTCCGCATCTAGTGGAGATTCGAAGACTTCGTCGGTGCCGGAACTCTGCTCAGCACGAGGGGATCCCAACGGACCCGGACCAGCTTCGGCGCTTCTTGCCGGCGGTGGATGAATTCGTACGCACACTCGTTAGCCGCATCTACGAGGTCGAGCTGACTGAGGTGGTGCTGGCTGAGGCGATCGCCACCGAGGATCTGTCCCAGGACATGCGCCAGGTTGGCGAGCACCTGAACGCCGGACGGTACCCGGATGCGATGCGACTACTGGAGCAGATGCAGCAGACAGCCACGCAGCGGTGGATGGCGCAGCGCGCCTTCGGCTTCCCACAAAGCGAGCCGAGGGGGGCTCATCGACGACGAGAAGATCATCAAATGGCTCCGCACATCGGTGAAGGAACTCGTTGCCGCCGATTCGGCCAGTACCTTCGCATCCTCTTCTGCTGATACGCGCTGGTTCCTATTGGCGGTGAGGGAAGCCGACCATTGCAACGCGGATGACGTAGTGCGCGCTCGGGCGTACGTCTTCTGGTGGATCGTCAGTTGGGAATCCTTCTCGCGTACTTGGCCGCAGAACCGGGCGCTTCGGGCCGCTGCAGCACGCCGGATCGTTCGCACAGATCCTCGGACGTCCACGACGATTACTGGCCTCCAGTCCAGGCCAGGACGACCGGGTAGCGGTCACTTTGACCTGACCATCGAACTCACGAATGTTCCCGACGATCCTGTGTACCACCGGTGGCAGGCCGCGCTGGAACGCGAACTGTGGCGCGCCTGGGAGCCACGGCCAAGAATGCTGGACGACGGGCGGGTGCGGGTCTACGACATCCCGTTGGAGTCGATGGCCGCGTTTCGGCGGGCACTCGTCGCGGCACTCGAATCGGCCGAAGCAGAGGCGCTGCGTCTCGCCGAAGTCTGGGAGCGGGAACGGACCGACCGGGTAGCCGCGGAAGCCGTCCTGAACGGCTGGCAGCTACCCGAATGGATCCTCGCTGCGCGATGGAGCGGAATCCGCCTGACCACGCTCAGCCTGACGATTCGGGCTTCAGCGATCCGGGTCGAACACTGGTCCGCGCTGCTCGACTCACCATCTCCGTACGTTCAGGTGACGAAGGCGTCGAACGAGCTTGTCATTGAGGGCGCAGTGGGCGACGTCGTCGCGGCACTGGAGTCTGCTTACCCCGCCATCGATGTTGCCATCCGCGAGGCAAACTCAGAGGCAGACGGACAGGCTCGGGCGGACGCGGCGTTCCGCGCCCAACAGGAGGCCGATGTCAATCGCGCGTTTTGGGAATCTGCGACCTGACCTGGCGATGTGGCGTCATTGCCGACGAATACGCTCGGCCCGCCGCCCGCACCGCCTGGCGAACCGGCTGCAAGTGCCGGTGCCTCCTGCCGTCCACAAGCCGGGACTCTGGCGGTCTATATTCCGGCCCTCAGCGCTCCCGCAAACTGCCCCGGAGCCTCCGGGCACCCCGTTCGCCGTCGATGTTGTACTGCTCGGGCACTGGACGCTCGCGGCATTGGCCGGCGTGGTTCAACCCCTGATGGACGAGCCGGATCACCATTCGACCCGCGGTAAGCGCGGCGCGGGTCGTTCAAGAGCGGCTATCTCGATGTAGAACGTCGCCGCGGCGGCCGCAGCTGTGACTACGAGGCGTGCCGTTGCTATGTCAAGCTCGGGACGTTCAAACACACCATGGCCGGTTCCAAACCCCTCGTTTCGAATCTCGGAAATTCCGTCGACGATCGAGTTGAGACCTTTGAGCACACCACGACGCTGCTTGGCACCCGGCTCCCCACCACGCCGCCCCTGATCATCGAGTCCAAGCTTCACGTTCACGCTCTTGGCCAGCTGCGGCAGGTCCAGCCTTGTATCCTTGCCGCCGCCAGACAGCCCAAGGATCGCCTTGAATACAGTCTCGAGGAGCTCCTTGGCGGACCCTATCGCTTGAGGCGGATCCTCCCGCAAACCTCGACGAATCCGGGCAGCGTGTTCGTCCACATCGGTAAGCCCCAACGCTTGCGCCGCGACCTGGAGTTCGTCAGTGGCAGCTTCGTGAGTTCCGCTGCCGCCGTAAAGTTCGTCGAACAGCCGCGCATCGTTCTTCCGCAGCCAGTCGGGCAAGCCAATATACTCCTCGACGGCGGTCAAGTTCGTGAATTCTGAATGACCCATATTGTGGCGGCGTTCACCCAGTACGGCGGGCATCACCTCGATTATGCTTGCTTGATAATCGTCGTCTCCGAAGTCCAGGCTTCGCAACAGCCGGCGATGACCGGAAACTGCATCCAGCGTTCCGGTTAGCAAACCCAATTCGAGCCACTTGCTACGGTCGAATGTTGCCATTATCGCTCTCACGACAGCGAGCTTGACTTTGTCTGGCGCTAAATTTTTGCGCATAATTGCGACTCTTCCTTCCCAGGGGCACTGCCACGTAAGTGATCGAGAGCGGTCTGTCGCCGGGTTGTTCACGATCTGCAACACAAATTTGCCAACGGTCTGACGCTGCTCCGATCCGATAGAAGCGCTCCCATCCACTGCACTATGAAATTGCGCCGGACCGCAGGCGACGCGTTCCGTAATCCCGCGCTGGCGCGCCACCAAGGGCATTGGGCTACCTGTCAGCCACGGTCCATCCGACCGAACAGTGACATCGGCAATTGCAACGAGATAGCCCTATCCTTTACCACGGCCTCGCCATGGTTCATAATTTATCCCATCTGAATCGGCCCCTAAACCTCTACCGCCTTGCGGCGCCAATTTCCGATTTGAACTCGTCACAACGCAATCGCCTGCCAAACAACCAAACGGGTGATGGGGACGAAGGCGTCATGACTATACCTACAGTCGGCCATATTTCAACGCATCGAGATCAGCGGCAACCCGGGCGGCGAAATCGGGGTCAGTACGGATCCGAGCTACGACTGCATCAGAGATGCGATCGACGTCCATCTTCATCGCCGGAATGGGGACATAGGGTCCGAGATCGTGCGACGGCTTCGTCTCGACGAAGACGCTGGAGCCGTCATCCTGGTACGCGGCGAGAACGTGGTCGTAGACCATCTGCACCTTGGCGTCGAAAACTTCTGGAGGATACGGGTCTGCCGGTAGATCCTCGTCCAACGACCGCCTGATGGTCACCAAGACATCGGCGGATGCGTCGGCCTTGCGGCGCCAGTCGAGGACGAGCTTGTCGTGCAGGTGCGCCAGCAGCTTCTTGGCACTCCTCTTCACGGTCTCCAGATCCACGGGTGTGAGGACCGGATCTGGTTTGGTGAGGAGGTCAACGATCGCTAGTTCCTCCTCGGTCAGGCCCTCAGCAACTGCGCGCTGTTCCTCGTCGGTGAGCGTCTTGGACAGCTCGATCAGTCGCCGCAGGTACTCATCGATGTTGATGCTGCCCGCGTTGTATTCGGCAATAAGGTCTTCTATCCGCTGCACCAGGTTGTAGCGCGTAGGGTTGCGCCGGGCCGCAGAGATTGCACGCGACTTGAGCAGCTGGGCAAGCCGATCGGTCTCAGCCCGTGTGCGGCCGGCCAACTTCTTGGCCATCTCGTCGAAGTCGATCTGCGACAGATCGATCAGCGGATCCGGGTTGGTTCCTTGGGCGGCCGCACGGATCACGTATTCCTCCGCACCGACCGACCGGTCCAACAGCGCGTCGACCGCGTCGGCGACCGCTGAGATGTCTGCCTCCGGCGGCCTGGTCACGTCCGCGATGCGTTCGGCCAGCACCCGGATAGCTGCCACGGTGCGTTGCTGGGCGGCAGCCTTCGGATCAGGTAGCAGCGCCTTGAACAGCTTGCGCACGTGCCGAGCAGCGTCCATGAAGCCGATCCGGGTCGCCTCGTCGACCAGCAGCGCCTCAACGGCCGCGTCGCGCAACGCGATGTGCGCAAACCCTGTGGCGTCGCGTAACGCCACCAAATCCACGCCAGCCGAAGCACACAGCGAGGCAACCTCGCCGACCGATACCTCCAGTGCGGCCGCGAGCTCGTCGACAATCTCGATGGGCGAGCCGACCTCCACACCGATGCTCGCCGCGCCGTAGATCGCCAAGGCCTTCTCCAGGTTCCGGAAGACGCCGACGTAGTCGACGATCAGGCCGTTGTCCTTGTCGGGGAAGACGCGGTTGGCGCGAGCGATGGTCTGCATCAGGGTGTGGTTGCGCATTGGCCGGTCCAGGTAGATGGTCGACACGCTGGGGGCGTCGAACCCTGTCATCCACATGGCGCAGACGAACACGATCCGCAGCGGGTCACCTGCGTCCTTGAACTTCTCGGCCAGGTCTTCGGTGTTCATTCGGTATCGGTGCGGGCGGATATCCAGTCCGAGCGCGTCGAGGTGGGCCAGTTCGTTTTGGCTCTGCGAGACGACGACCGCCATGTCGGTGGTTTCCATCAGCTCGATGCGGCTGGCCAGCCACGGTCGTTCCAGCTCGGGCAGTGCATCGTGCTGGGCCTGCAGCTCGGCGAGATGCTCGGCCCAGGCATCCTTGACCAGGTCGTACATGCGAACCGCGGCGGCCTTGTCTAGGCCGACGTACATCGCCTTGCCAGTGAAGCCGCGGCCGACGAAGTGGGTGACGAGATCCTTGGCGATCCGCTTGAGTCGCTCGGGACGGGTCAGCAACATGTACTGCTTGCCGAACATCCGGGCCAGTTGGCCTTCGGCGTCCTCGTCGAGTTCGGCCTCCTCCAGCAGCGCGTCGAGCTCGTCGGCGAAGTCGGCGTTGACCAGCTGCAGCTCCGGGATGCGGTTCTCGTAGTACAGCGGGACAGTCGACCCGTCCTCGATGGACGCGCGGAAGTTGTAGACGCTGACGTAGCCACCGAACTGTTGCTTCGTGAGTTCCTCGCCGACGACCAGGGGTGTGCCTGTGAACCCCATGAACGATGCGTTCGGCAGTGCGCGGCGCATGTTCAGCGCGAGTGTGTCGTACTGGCTGCGGTGCGCCTCGTCGGTGATGACGATGACGTCGTCACGTTCGGTCAGTACCGGCATCTCGCGCTCATCCCGCGTGGTCTGGAACTTCTGGATGAGAGTGAAGACGTACCGGTGGTCGGCGGCCAGCAGCTCACGAAGGTTCGTGATCGAGTCGGCGTGCACCTGCGCCTCCCGGGAGATGGCGCCCGCGTCGGCGAACTCGCCGTGCAACTGAACATCCAGTTCTCGGCGGTCGGTGACCATCACGAACGTCCACTTGCCGACGACCTGCCGCAGCACTTTCTGCGTGAACCACAGCATCGACAACGACTTGCCGGAGCCCTGGGTGTGCCAGAAGACGCCCAAACGCTTGTCGCCGGTCGATCGGACCGAATGCAGGTTCTCGATGGCGGCGTTGACGCCGTGGTACTGGTGGCTGCGTGCTACGGCCTTGATCAGCCCGCCGGGCCGCTCCAGGTACGCGACGAAGTTCTCGATCAGGTCCAGCAGGATATGCGGTGTGCAAGTGCCCCGCAAGGCGGTGTCCAAGGCGATGACGCCACGATTGCCGGCCGCGTCGATGACCATCCAGTCGGTGAAATAGTCCCACGGCGCGAACGTGGAGCCGACCTTCGCCTCGCCGCCGTTGGACAGCAAAACCAGCGCGTTGGGGATGAACAGCGCCGGAATGGTGTCACGGTAGTCGGTGAGGTTGTCGTCGTAGGCGCTCTTGACAGGCTTGTTCGGCTCCTTGAACTCCAACAGCACGAGCGGGATGCCGTTGATGAACAGCACCGTGTCCGGACGACGCTTGTGCAGGTCGCCGGTGATCCAGATCTGCGATGCCGCGAGCAGGTCGTTGCGGTCGGCCACGCGGAGGTCGATATAGGTGACGGTGGCGAACTTGAGCTCCCCGTTCTCCTCCCACTCGGCCTTGTAGCCGTCGCGGATCAGGTCGTAGACCTCCCGGTTCGCGCGAACGCGATCCATCAACGACCGATCTCGGGTGATAGCACTCAGCGCCTCCTCCCGAATCGCGTCGGGAACCAGCGGGTTCAATCCGAGCAAGGCGTCCCGGAGCCGATGGGTCAGAAAGACATCGCGCTGCGTGTCGCGACCCAGCGTGCCTGTCGGACCGAAATGCTCTTCAAAGGCGTTGACGTGCGTCCACCCGAGGTCCTCAAGAAGCTCCAAGCTGGGCCCTTCGACCAGCCCGGCTTCGGTGTACGCACCCGCCACCTACGCCACCGCACCCTCGACCATGACATCAAGATCCAGTGTTGAAATGTCGATCTGACCCGTCACCAGCTTGGGCAGCAAGAGATCACGTAGCCCGCTCAGAACGCGGATCTCGCGCTCAAGGTTCTCAATCTCCGCCTCCAGTGGGTCTGTCGCGCGGCGATGCTCATCCAGCACATTGCGGGAGGGGACAACGAGGGGGAACCGCTTTAGCGCACCCTTAGTGATCTCCTTGAACGTGGCGCCAGTACCGATCGCAGCGAGCTCAACCTCGTGAGCGGCCAGCCACTCCCTGATGTACCCGGGCGACCAGCGACCGTCGGGCAGCATGACGATGAACCCCTGGTTGGTCGTGGCCTCTGCGGTGGCGATCGCAAGGACTCCCAATGTGGCCCTACTGGTCATAAGCACAGAGCCCGAGGGGAATTTGCGAGCCGAGCTTTTCGCTACGCCAGCTTCAGTGATTCTCAATTCCGGTGGTGCCGCATAACGCCATCGCTCCTTTGTAAGGTCGCTTGGGGTATACCACGGGACTGTTCCGCTGTCCCAAAAAGTCTCCACCTTCTTCGACGGCGTTCCTCCACCGATGAAGGCGAGTTCATCACCGCACGTGCTCACCACCCATCCGGCGGGGATGACGCCGAGCGCGGAGTCGACCAAGTCGACTCTCTCGTGGCCGGGGAAGCGGAAGTAGACGAACCACTCCCGGTAAATTGCCCGCGCCATCTCCTCCAACACCTCGACCCGCCTCCGATTGTTTTCGATCAAGTCGTCGAATGGCTCGAGCATTTCGACGATCGCGTGTTGGATCCGGAGGTCTGGTAGTTCAATGAAACTGTTGCGCCACGCTGGATGATGGCCCTTGTAGTCCTCAGTGGACTGACGTCCGTTTGTCGCGTAGTAGAGGTAACGAGTGTCGCAAACACCGTCCCGCCCGACCATCGGAAACACGTTCTGGATTACAGAAAAGGGCGAGGTCATGACGCGCATGGCGCAGGTGTGATTGGCAAAGGTTACAACCGGGCCTTGTGGAGACGCCACGATACCCGGTTCTGCATCGTGGTAGCCAAGTACGCCATGCAGCGACTGGTCAATTACGGGGACACGCCCATTTTCCGAAACACTCTTGCTGTCATAGCGGCGTCCAACCGGGAGCTGCTCGTAGGCATCGACAATCCGCGTGACGGACCATCCTGGCGGTGGATCTACCCCATCCGGAGATAGGTGAAACGGCAGGCGAATCGAGCCGCTCATGCGTCCAAGATCCCTTGGACAGCGCCATCGACCTTGACGCGCAGGCCATCGGCTTCGTCGGTGAGACGCGAAAACTCTTCGTACAGCTCCGCGAGCTTCTCGGTGAAGTCGTCACCGTCGTCCTCGACCTGGGCGGTTCCGGTGTATCTACCGGGGTTCAGGCTCCAACCCTGCTTCTCGATCTCGGCCCGGGTGGCGATCTTGCACAGCCCGGGGACGTCGACGTACTTGCCGACACCGAAGTGCTCGTTGAGAAGGACGTCACTGCCGTCGGCGATCTCGGCGTCTTCGCCCCGGTACAGGCGAACGATGTTGGCGAGGAACTCGATCTGCTCGGGAAGGAAATCTCGGTGTGCCCGGTCGATCTGCCGGTACAGGTGCCGGGCGTCGATAAACAGTACCTCGTCTTCCCGATCGGTGCCGGCCTTCCCCTTGTCGAAGAACCAGAGTGTCACCGGCAGGGTCACGGTGTAAAAGAAGTTGGTGCCGATGGCGATCATCACGTCGACCGCGCCAGATTCGACGAGCTTCTGCCTGATATCGCGCTCGGAGTGGCCGGCGTCACCCGCGGAGTTCGCCATGACGAACCCGGCCCGGCCCGCCGGGTTCAGCGCGGAGTAGAAGGTCTGGATCCACAGGTAGTTGGCGTTGTCCGGCTTTGGCAGCCCGAACGGGAACCGGGCCGGCGCGGCCAGTTTGCTCTTGTCGACCTTGTCGACATTGAATGGCGGGTTGGCCATCACGAAGTCAAACGACCCAGCGACCTTGTGCGGGTCTTCGTAGTAGGTGTTCGCGAGGCGGATGTCGCCGGACAGGCCGTGCATTGCCAGGTTCATCTTCGCCAGCGGCACCGTCTCCTCTGTCTTCTCGGTTCCGAAGATCGACAGTTGTCGAGTGGCGGACTCGTGACGTCGCTCGACGAATTTCGCGCACTGGACGAACATGCCGCCGGAGCCGCACGCCGGGTCGAGCACTCGCCCGTGGTACGGCTCGATCACCTCAACGATCAACCGAACGATCGAATACGGCGTGAAGAACTCACCGCCGAGGCGACCTTCCTGCGACGCGAAGTTCGACAGGAAGTCCTCGTAGATCAGCCCGAACGCGTCACCGTCCAGCTGGCGTGGCAGCGGCGCGAACAGCCGCACTAACTCGATGAGCGTCGACCGGTCGAGCCGCTGATAGCCGCGGGGCAGGATGCCCTTCAGCTCGGGGTTGGCGTTCTCGATCGCGGTCATGGCGACGTCGACGGCCTCACCGAGGTCAAGGTTCTCGGGGAGCGCCACGAGCGCGGACAGCTTGGCGGCGTCCGGGACGAACAGCACCGATTTGGCCTTGTAGTCCTGCCGGGTCACCGGGTTGCGCGCGGTGGCGTCCGCTTCGAGTTCCGGCCGGACCTCCTCGAAGCGGTACTCGGCGTACGCGAGGAAGATCAACCCGAGGACCGGCTGACGGTACTGGACCGCGGTCAGCTTCGAGTTCGCCCGCAACTCGTCCGCCGCACCCCACAGCGCCCGGCGTACTGCCGCCAGGTCGGAACTCTTCACAGCCCGGTCACCCTCCGCCCGCGTCTGAGCGGCACCCCGACCCAGACACGACCGCTCGTGATCAGACTCAGATTAGCCGCCGTCGCCGACGGGCGCGCATCGGATATGGCGGCAGGTTGCCGACAATGCTAGCCGAACTGTCACCGCGGGGTCGTCCGGATCAATCGCGGTTGGTCATACCGCCGCAACTCTGCTCCGCAGCGCGCTCAGCGCCGGGTGATCGACGAGCCCGGGAAGGCCGTGTCGGCAGGCGATCGCGGCGACAGCGATGGGGGCGATGGCGGGGCCGGAGAGTTCGCCGTGATAGCCATGACTGCCGTCGAGGACCACGACTTCGGCAGCGAGATCGACCGTCAGGCCGGCGACGGCCGCCCAGTAGATCGAGATGACCTGGCCGTCGGGTGCGCGGGTGGTAAGACGGCGATTCGTCACGACCCAGTCGGTCGTCCCCAAGCAGTACATGTACGGCGCGACGACCTGGCGAGCGACCGACCGGCGGCCCCTGTACGACGTGTGTTGGACGGTCCAGGTCTCGGCGCCACGCCAGCGGTACGTCGCCGGGCAGCGGTGGCACACGACTTCGCCGGGTTCGAGGACGATGCCGAGGTCGTAGGGCGGCGGCATCCAGGCGGTGCCGGCGACGATGGCGACGGCAAGGGCGCGGGCGTTGTCGTAGGCCTGCTGCCGGATGGCGGACTCCCACGGCCGGATCTTCCGTTTCGTGAGCATGGCTACACCTCCATGACGGGAGCGACGGCGACCGGCTCTGTCACCGTTGATGGTGCCCCCGAGGGCCGACGGTCGGTCCCCACGGTGATGGCCTCGGCTCGGTGCCAGGCGGCGATGGCAGCGCGGGCGTCTCCAAGCGCCATGAGCGATCCGCCACCATCGTTCAGCGATGCGGGGGTGTCGCCGGCGACCTTGTGCAGTTCGCGGAACGCGGCGATGGTGCGTGCCTCGTGCGCCCAGGCCGCGCCGGACCGAGGATCGGCAGGCGGCGCGCCGAGAGCTGCGATCCACGGTTCGCGGGCCGCCAGGGCTCGGTCGACGAGGACCTGCGCGCGCTGCTCCATCGCCTGGGCGCGTTCGGCGAGAGCACGCTGCATGTCGGGGTCGGTGACGCCATCGGCTCGGGCGACGAGCCCGACGATGCTGCGGTTCCGGGTCGCCCGGTCGGCGCCCGCGGTGGTGGCCCAGCGGGCGATGCGTTCGTGCAGGACTGCGGCGACGTCCTCGGCGCCAATAAGGGTGCGCTGCGCGACCAGCGCGGGAAGGGCAGCGTTGACGTCCAGTCCGCGGGATTCGGCGGTGCGCAGCCCGGCCAGCAGAGGCCCATAAGCGGGTGATTCCGTCACCGCCTGGACCTGATCCGGTGTGAGCCCGGACCGAGCAATCAGCTCGTCCCAGCGTCCGGCCTGGGCTTCGCGCGCGATTGTCAGGTACTCATCAGCGAGCGTGGCAATGGACTCGGCGTGTTCCCGTTCGCGGTGCGCGATGGTGTGCGCAGCGAGGTCGGCGCCGACGTTGCCCAGCACCCGGGCGAGGACCTCCTCGACGGGTTGCGGCTCGATGGGCAGGTGCGAGGTGTCGGCGGCGGGGTCGTAGTAGGGGTCCACGTACAGCCGGTTGGACTGCCTCCCGCGAGTGGAGGCGACATACAGGACCTCGCGGGTGGTGGTCACGGAGACGGCGGCGTGTGCAGTGTCGACGGTGCGGCCCTGCGCGCGGTGCGCGGTGGAGGCGTAACCGAGTTCGACGTGTTCTCGGACGTAGTCGGCGGGCAGCATGACCCGCCCTCTGCCGCTGGCGCGCTGGACGGTCATGGAGCCGTCCGTGTTGGTGGTGGTGACGGTCCAGCGGTCGCCGTTCTTGACCCAGGAGCGTCCGGTGGTCAGGGTGCGGTCGTTGCGGCGGGTGACGACCACATCGCCGACGCCTGCGACCCCCGCTATGACGTCTAGGCCGGCCTCGGTGACCTGCCCTGCGGCGATGCGGTCGGCGCGGGCGCGGCGATTGAGGTCGGCGACGGTGTCCGCGTCACCGGCGATCATCAGCGACGTCTGGCCAGCGTCGGTGTCGTGCTTCCACCCCGTGTAGAGGGCGTCGAGGACCTCGTCACGGGTGCCGGACTGGATGCGGTCGTGTCGCAGGTAGGTGTCGATGGCGCGGGTGTCGCCGATGCGGAGGCGGACGGAGGCGGCCTTCTCCCAGGCGTTTTGGAAGCGGCGGACGTCGGTCAGTTCCGGGGCGAGCTCACGGTCGGCGACGAGCATGCCGAAGGCGCCGCCGGCCTGGACCGCGGACAGTTGTGCCCAGTCCCCCACCAGTACGACCTTTCCGCCCGCATAGGTCGCCTGGCTGACCAGTTCGTCGAGGGCAAAGGTGCCGGCAAGGGATGCCTCATCGACGATCACAAGCTGCGATGGATGTACCTGCCAGCGGTTCGTTTCGGCGCGGAGGTGCGCGATACGGTCGTGCAGGCGTCGCCTGGTCGCGGGGTGGCCAGCGTCGGCGAGCTTGTGCTGCAGCTCGGCGATAGTCGCGGCCAGGTCGGGTACCCGGCGGGCTTCGGTGAGCCAGCGGGCGGTGTTCTCGGTGGCGATATCCAGGTCGTCGGCGAGGACCTGCGCCGCTACGGCGGACGGGGCCAATCCGATCACCGAGCCCGGGCCGTGTTCGGTTTCCCAGGCGGTTCGTAGGGCGGCCATGGCGACTGTCTTACCGGTGCCGGCGGGCCCGACGAGTACGTCCAGCACGCGCCCGGAGGTGGCGATCTTCTCCACGGCGACGGCCTGATCGGTCGACATGAGTCGCCCGTTCGACGCCAGGGGCGCGTCCGCGACGGCGGCGACGGTCTGGATGGACACGGTCGGTCCGGTGGTGGCGCGTCCGGCGGCCAGCAGGCGGGATTCGGCGTCCAACAGAGTAGCGGTGGTGTAGATCGTGGCGGCCTGGCCGGTGAACTTAGAGACGCCGTCCGGGCGGCGGAAGCTGGCGGGTACATAGTGTCTGCTGGGCACGGTGAGTTGGGTGCACTGCTGTTGGGCGAAGTCGGCGGTGCGCTCCCCGGCGGTGATCCGTTCGGCCGGATCGGCGAACCGGATGCCGTGCAGTTGGCGGTGGATCTCGGCGAGCAGGTTCGCGCGGTGGAACGTGGCCCGACGGTCCGCGACCGCCCAGAGGGTGACGCGGGCGAGGTCGGTCAGGATGCCGTCATGCAGGTCGTCGGATCGCAGCGCCGGCAGATCGTTGCGGTCCCGAAGCGTTGCCACCCAAGCGACGGTGTCCTCACCGACAAAGGGCCGCGCACGTTCCCGCCATTCCTGCGTCTGCTCGGCGAGGGAGCGGTGCTGCTTGTCCGGCCGGGTTTGCAGGGTGACGATCTGGCGAATGCGCATCACTTCCACGTCGGTGGGCCGCCGGCCGTACGCGTCGATGAACCGCTGGACGGCGGCGTCGGCGTCGCGTTCGATCTGCTCTGTGCGAGTGGAGAATTCGGCCATCAGCTCGTCGGCGACGCCGCGGGCCTCCCACTTCGGGGCGTGGCTGTGGCGCCGTTGGTGCGGGTCCCAGCCCCATCCGAGGCGTGCCGAGAGCAGGTCTTGCAGGATGCCCTGGTGCAGCGCGGACAGTGTGACGACGTGCTTGAACAGGGTGCGGGAGTCCAGGGTTCGCCACGTCCCGTCCAGCGATTGGGCACGGTTTTGGACGACGACATGCGTATGCAATTGGGGGTCACCGGTGCGGGAGTCCCAGTGATCGAACGCTGCGGCGAGGACGCCGCGGATCGGCTCCTGCACGATGCCATGCACGCCGGAGCGGGAGAAGAACACATTCCGCTCCGCGTACCTGATCGCCAGGTTGATGGCGTCCTGATGCGCCTGATAGATCACCGCCTGGGTGCCCGCATCGGCCACCGCCCACGCGACGGAGATGGACTTCGGGACGGAGAATGTCAGGTCGAATCCGGCCACTGCGCCCGTCTTCGCGACCCGGCCGAGCTGCTCGCCGGTGATGGGATCCGTGCCCTCGCCGAGCATGTGAAAGAGCATCGTCTCGGTGCATTGCGTGCCCTCGGCGATGCCCTGTCCGCCGTTCACACCGGCCAGTCCGGCGCCCAGGAAACGGCCCGGTGGGGTGCCGGATTCGGCGTAGTAGCGGGTCAGCGGTGACGACAGGTCTGCTGCCCCGTCGCCTCGAGCGACCGACTCCATCAGGTACTTGAACCCGGTCCCCAGGCGCATTAGCCGGATCGAAACCGTCACCGTCGTTTGCCTTTCAGGTGAAAGAGGAGCTGTCACCTTGCGGGCTATGGCGGGGTCGTGTGCCGATCGGCTCGTGATCTTGCCGCCTCGAGTGCCAACGGTGTATTGAGATTTTGATCTTGGGAGGGGGTCGGCTGGGGCGGCCCTCGTCGGGCGAGCCGGCCATCGGGCGGGTGGCGCCCTGCTGGTGGTGTGCTCGGGCTCGCGGTGTCGCCGCCGATGTGGGATGCATGACGGCGAGGCCGGTGAATGGAAACGGGGGGCATCGGCTGCAGCGTGCGGGTGGCGTCGGGCTCGGCTGATGAGGCCCGTCAGGTGGGCTTGAAATTGCTGGGCTCATCGCTGGTTCTCGACGAGGTCCGATGGGCGCTCCGATAGGTCGGTGATGTGCGTCGGCGGGGCGCCGGCCTGCCAACGGGTTGTTATCGAGCTGCGGCCGCGGAGTCCGCATCACATGTGGCGCGGTGGCAGGCGGCGACTGCGGTCGTCATCATTCGGCACCACGACGTCACCAGGTGGTACACGGTGACATGCCGGTGCCAGCGGTCGCAGGCCGGTACCAGACCCAGTAGTGACCGCGATGGGCAAGAGGCCCGAAGCGGGCCGCCGAGCCGAAGGGGCAGTCCATCGTGAGCCGCCGAAGCCGTACCGCCGTTGATCCCGAAGCGCTGGAGCGCATCCGTGCGTCGCGGGCCGCCGAGGATGCGGCCATCGCGTCGCTGTTCCGGCAGGTCGCCGTTGGCGAGGCGGCCAAGCGGCGACGTGCCGGGGCGCTCGAGGCGCTGGACGCCGAGGTTCGAAAGGCGGAGGGCGCGCTCGTCGACGAGCGTCGCGCGCTGGTCGACGTGGCTGGACTTCAGCGCGCGGCGACGATCCTCGCCGTCACGCCAGCCGCGCTACGCAAGCTGCTACGCGCAGCGCCAGAAGCGAGCGATCCGGCGGATTATTCCGCCTCGTCGAGCAACGACGGTAACGGTAACGCGGGGCACGAGCATGCGAGCGCCATCGATGCAGATCGGCCGTGATCGGCGCGGCCGGGCGAGGAGCGCCTCCTGGGTCAACCGCCCGCCGGGTGTCGTGCTTGTGCGGATGACGTTCCCTGTACTTCGCCGGATCGGTCCGGAACTCTCCGCGAGGGACTTCCCAGGTACGTGCGCTCCAACTCGCCAGCACACCGACTGATCGTTGAGGTGCCTCAGCGATCAGACAGGTAGTCGGCCACGCGGTTTCGCATCCATCTTCGAGCGGTGCTCCGCGATTGAGGATCCACCAGCAGGTGACGGATTGTCACGCCGTCCGGTCTCTGCTCGTCCAGCCACGAGTCGGCGAGTTGCTGCGCACGGTGAACTTCCAGTCCGGTGGCTGTCAGCTCGTCCACGCACTCCATCGTCAGGTCGGCTTCCTCGTGCTGCGCGCTGACCGCGGCGTCGATCGTGATCGTCGGTACGACCAATCGGCAGTTGTGGTAGATCCAGCGCTGCATCAGCAAATTGACGCCGAGCCTGCTGAGAACCGCCACTCGCTGCGCCGACTCGAGGCCGGCGGAATCCACGGTTGCGAGGTCGAGGAACGAGATCGATGGGTGTGAGCCGAGGCCTGGCAATCCGGGCAAAGGCATCTCAGTTGGGGTGTGGTTACGCCACTCCGTCCGGTGCGCTTCGCTGGGAACGATCGCTCCCGTAAGTAGGAGGGGGAGCAGTTGCGGGCCCCTCCGCATTGCACATGGGTGTTGGAGCAGGCACACGGCAATACCCGGCTCCCGGATCAATACGTCGCCGGTGAACAAGGGTCGATTGCGGAGCTCGGCCACCTCGTCGGGGCCACGCGCCTCATAGATGTCGTCCGGGTCGGGCGGCGTTTCCAGCTGATAGCCCGTCAAGGCTCGCTCCGCGGCCGGATCGACATCACCCCATCGTCGGCCAGGTACACCTCGAACTGGTCATCGACGTACATGCTGCGCCAGTCGGGGTCGAAGTCGCCCAGGACAGACTCCGCTGGCACCGAATGCTGACTGGTGCCCCACCTGAGGACGAGGTCGAACCGTCCAGCGGTAGCCAGGTCCAGGCACGATACGGACACGCCGACCTTCAAAGGAAGCTCGAACCAGCTGGCGACGTCGTTGACGCCTGCGTCGCGGAGCATGTCGATGGCGGCGCAAACCCTCGCGAGTTGCTTGATCCGCTCCGGCGCAGCACGATCGCCGCGACGCCACTTGCGGACAGCGGGCACAGTAACGCCTGCCAAGCGGGCTATGTCACGCCAGGAGAAGCCGTCCTCACCCAGGTCGATGAGCATCGACTGCACCGAGCGCTTCTCATGCTGGCGAGCGCGCCGCTCAAGTTCCGTTCCGATCACGTCGTCGTGCAGCGCGGCTACGTCCTCACCTATCCAGGTCGCGCGCGCATCAAGTTCGGCGACTCGGACCAGGAGCCCGCCGGTCGCGGGGATTGACACGGGAAGCTCGACGACCGACGACCGGGACGCTTCGCCGGTCGCTTCGATCCGTACGAAGGTTGCGTCAGTCACCATCGAACACTTCCTCGCGAATCTTGTCGGTGAGCACAGATTCGAACAAATCCGACACATCGCCGTGCAGCCGGTCGAGCGTTGCAAGGATCATCTGTTGATCAAACTCCGGTACTTCGCCCGTTTGTTCCCATGCGGCATCGGTGTCCAGCAGGAAATACAACCCAGGACCCGGGGCATCCGGCCTCGCTGCTCCGCTCACCGCCGGCGGCCCATTGACGGCCCCATACCTGAGCGTCAGCTTGTCCCCGAGCCTGTCGGTGTTGAAGAGCACGGTTGACTGCTGCTGCGCGACGGACACCGCCATGCCCGCCGGTTGGAGCGGTGCGACCTGACGGTCGAGCCAGTCCCCCCAGTTCGGCGGCGACCCGGTTGCGTCGGGCAGCCGAACCTCGTTGACATAGCGCAGGCCAATCCTGGTGACGCCGTCGGGCGCTCCGAGCGCGGCGCGCTGCTCCAATGCACGCTCCAGAAGTACGCGGAAGGTACCCCAACCCGGGTAGTCAGTTGTCTCGACGGCTAGTGATTGGCCCGTCAAGGTCATGGTGGTCCGCATGTCACGCGACCTCAACCTACGGATCTGCTGGGTGGTCACCTGCGGATTGAACTTACCGTCACCGTTCGGTGCCACGGCGAACGTGTGAACGGCCTCCTCCGCCGGTATCGGTAGGACGTCGCGAAGAGCATCCTTGACCACGGCGATCTGACTCACGGTGGGAACTGGCAACGGTGGGTGTCGGACCTCAACTAGAGCCAGGACGAGCGGGGCGTGTGCGTAGTTGCGCGTGCTGCCCATAGCCCCACGTTACCAACTGTGAAACCAGAACAGATACCAAATCGGTAACCGTTTCTTCTTGATTGACGTCACCGCTAGTGGTTGGTGCGGTCGGACTTCTCCTGGGCGGCCAGCTTGTCGATGTGTGCGACGAGATCCCGGACGGCCTCGTCCTTCGGACGCACCGTCGCCAGCTGCGTGGCGACTTCCCGTGCGGTTAGCAGCAGCGCGGGCAGGCTGCGCCGGTCGATGTCGAGCGCGCTGCCGGCCAACTCGAGGGCGCCGTCGACATCGCCCCCGTGTCCGATCACGGCGGCACGGGTCAGCTTCGCCTCGGCCAGGCGCATCGGCGAGATCGACCGGCCGTCGGGTGCCGTGCTGGTCAGGATGACCGCGGTGGCCGCCTCACCGGCCTTGGTGTACTCGCCGACGAGCCGCCAGATGTCCATGGCGTAGAAGTCCCACTTGGCAGGGTCGACCTGGAAGTGGTTGCGAGGATTCTCCGGATACGGCAGGTGTTCCAGCAGGTTCCGGCCGGCGTTCATGTGGGTGAACGCTTCCTCCCGGTTGCCCACACGCGCCCAGGCTCGGGCCGCCTGTGCGTGCAGTTGCACGGCGACCGGCCGGGTGGAGGTGCGGGCCAGCCCGTCCTGCGTGGCGGCGATCGCGGCGTGGTTGCTGCTGGTGGTCAGCGCCATCCACGCTCTGATCTCGGCCGCCCAGCCTGCGATATCGGCGTCGCCGACCTCGTCCGCCAGGTTCACCGCGTCGCGCTTGAGCACCTCGGCCGAATGATCATTACCAGTGTCGTAATGCAGGCAGGCGACCAGGAGCGTCAGCCAGCCGGCCATCGTCAGGATGTCGCGGTGCTGGGACAACGTGATGCGTTTGTCGAACAGGCCGTTGACCTTCTCCAGCCACGTCTGCGCCTTTCCCAACACGACCGGCGCCGGCTCCGAGGCGTAGTCGGTGCACAGCTGCTCGACCGTGGCCCCCAGCGCATCCATGTCGCCCTGGCTCAAGCTGGAATGACGCAGCCGTTGGATGAGCTCGGCCGTCTGCTCTTCGGTGAGCCGGACGAACGTCTCCGGCCGGCCGGGAAGGTCGAAGAACGCCGCGGCGATCGACTGGAACGTCTTCGCGATCGCGGTGCGGTACATCTCGCTGGGCAGGACGACTTGACCGGACTCCCACCGGGTCCATTCCCGCTTCATCGCGTCGTCGTCGGGCAGCTCGACGGGATAGGCGGCGTGCCGAAGATGATCGATGGCCCCCGGGACTGTCCAGCCCTGCGCTTCGCGCTCGCGTTGAAGCCGCCTCGCCCACGCGGGAGTCGACTCGGTGCCCTTCTCCGTGCCCTTCCTGGCCACGTCGGCCAAGGTAGCACCGGCCCCGGACACCGCCCGGACATCGGCGGTCACGCACTGTCCCGAGGCTGTCACTGTTGGCGGGCGGTGACGCAGTCCACGGTTGAGGCATGACCACGCAGACGCCCTCGCCGAACCGGGCAGATCGGAGCTCAGCCGCCGCCGGTGGGGTGACGGTCGGCCAGCCGGCGCGCCAACTCGGCGATCAGCTGCGCGTCGCTGAAGCTCTCCAGACTCTGGCCCGCCGTGACCGTGACACCGGGGGCTCCTGGCCGTTCGTCCGGCGAGGTTGGCGACGCGGAAACTTCGTCGTCCCGCTGCCGGTACTGGACGTAGGCAGCCCAGTCCCCCACCGCCGTCGGCCAGCCGGCCGTGTCCAGCGGCGAGACCTCGCCCGTGCCGGCCAGCACCTTCGCGGCCGTACCGGGAGTCCATCGCAGCGACCGATCAAGCCCCAGGGTGGTCTCCCGGCTCAGCCCGCCCGGGGACTTGGCCGCCTCGATCTGCCGCAGCGTGCTCAACGCTGGGCCGCCGGCGGCGACGACTTCGCGTTGGGTGAGCCCGAGCGCCGAACGCCGGGCCCGGATCGCCTCGGCCAGCCGGGACTGCCCGACTCGCTGCTGCCCACGCTCCATCCTCCGGATGCTATACGCATCCACAACTGATCCAGATTGATGAACCCTCGCTCAATATAGCGCTCTCGTAGCTCTATAGATCTATGCTTACGCCATGTCCAAACCCTCTGGGGGCGCCCTATGCTTGCCGTAGCTCTATCCGTGATCTACCTCGACGGTTTGGCGGCCCAGCACTGCGGCGGCGGTGACTGCCACCGGCGCGTTCGAACCGGCTGCACTCCCGACCGTCGCAGTCGCGCCGCAGGGACCGCGCTGCACGCCGTCGTCGGCTCCGACTCGCCCCTTCGATCCGGAGGCGGGCGATGACGGCCCCGGCAGGCGCCATCGCCCCGGCCGCGGTCGACACGCCCGGGTGCGTGCACTGCTGGACCGCCGCGTCCCGGATCACCGACCCCACCGACCTGGGGTGGGTGACGCACGATCGCATCGCCGACGTGGTCGATTGGCTGCACTCGCACGGGTGCCGGCGGGCCCGGCTGACGCCAGAGACGCGAGAAGCCCTCAACGAGGGCCTGCCCGCCGTCGAGGCGGTAGCTCCGCAGGAACCGGACGTGCGGGACTGCATCCCCCGCGTCACCGCCATGGTCGAGCAGGCCACCGGCGTTCACCTGACCAAGCATGCCCGCTGGGTGCTGACGATCGGCGTGATCGACGCGGATCTGCTGCTGTCGGCGGACACCGGCCGCGGCCCGGCGATCAAGCTGCTGCACCGCCTGGATCACGCCCGGGACAGCGACAGCAACCGCGGCGGCGGGCTGCGCGGGGTGCTGGCCTCCACACCCGGCGTTCGGCCTCACGAGGCGCGGTTGATCGCCCGGCTGCTTCTGGGCACGGCCACCCTGGACCGGACCGCGCTGCCGCTGCACTACGCCGGTCATTCCACCCGGCTCGGCGCGTCCGCCGCGCTGGTCTGCGGGGTGCTGCAGGTGCCGGCCGTCTCCCAGCGAACCGCGCTGGCCTGGGCGCACGCCGCCAAGCGGGCCATCGACCCGACGATCACCAGAACCGACATGCGACGCCTGATCTCCGACCCCATCCGGCGCACGGCCAGCCGCGCTGCCGAACCGGTGATCCTGACCGAACCGGCCGCCGAGATGATTCGAGCTCGCAGCATCGCATCGTGACAGGGTCGTCTTTCGCGGGCCGCACCGGTGCGGCCTCGGTCGAGTGGTCGCCGCTCCGCACCCCGCAGTGGCCGGGTTCGGTGTGAAGACCGCGATCGTCGCCACCGTGGCGCTGCTGCCGTTCGGCGCGCTCGTCCTATTCATCTCGCTGTTCGGTGGGCTGGGCTCGGCCCCTGCCCCGGCCAGCCAGACGAGCACACCAGCGGCATGCGTGTCCACCGGGCCGGTCGCCGGCCTGGACGCCACTCAGGCGCAGAACGCTCGGACTGTCGTGGCGGTGGCGCAGCAGATGGGCGGCCGCCCCGCGGCCGTCGTCGCGATCTCCGTCGGGCTGGCCGAGTCCGGGCTGCGAGTGCTCGGCAACCCGGCCGTTCCCGGCTCGGGCAGAGGGCAGGGGACCGGCTCGAACATGGACTCGGTCGGGATCTTCCAGCAGCGCACCGGCTGGGGCGCCGTCGCGCAGCGACTGGACCCGACCTCGTCGACCCGGCTGTTCATGCGCGCCCTGCTGGCCGACCGCGGCTGGCGCTCCAAGCCGCCCTGGGTGGCGGCGCAGGACGTCCAGCAGTCCTCGTTCGACGGCCACCCGCGCGCCGTCAACAACTACTCGACGGTGTACGGCGGCAACTACCGGGCCAGCCTGGCCCGCGCCCGGGTGATCGTCGCCCAGATCGAGTCCACCGCCACCACCTGCGGCACCCTGACCGGCGGGACGCCGGCGAACACCGCCCCAGGCTCGCACGGCCTGCCCGCCAACTACCGGATCCCGGCGACCGCGACACCGGCCGAGCAGGTCGCGGTCTCGTTCGCGCTCGCCCAGCTCAACAAGCCCTACGTGTGGGCCGCCGCCGGCCCGAACGCCTACGACTGCTCCGGGCTGACCATGGCCGCCTGGGCACACGCCGGCGTCGCCCTGGATCACTTCACCGGCAGCCAGGCGACCGCCGGCACCCCCGTCGCCGACCCGGCAGCGATGTCTCCGGGCGATCTGATCCTCGTACCCGGCGACGACGGAACCCTCGCCGCGCCACGACATGTCGGCATGTACATCGGTGACGGGCTCGTCGTCAACGCTGCCGATCCCACCGACGGCATCCGCGTGCAGACCTTCGCCGACTTTGTCCGGGTCGGGCACGGCCTGTCAACCATCCGCCACATCGCATAGGAGGAGATCAGTCATGACGAGCACCACAGCGAGCCGTGACGGCAACGGCGGCCAAGCCGGCGGCATCGGCATGTCGCGGCGACCGCCCAACCTTGACGAGATCCGAGGTGCCGTCGACAACGTGTCCGAGGCGCAGGACGAGCGGGAGCGCTACCTCTCCGACGTCCGTCACCGACTTGCCGTCACCGGCAACGGTGGTGACGGCACAACCATGGCCGACGCCATCGCGGCCACCAGCGCAGCCGCGGCGGAGGATCTGGACGAACTCCTGCGAACCCTGCGCGACAACGGAATCGGGAAGCCTTTCACGAACCGGAACCTCGACGCACCCGTCGACGACCCGACCCGCTCAGCTGCCGAGCGGTGGGCCGACGCCGGCTACACCTCGGCCGCCGCGGTGGCCGACTGGACCTCGATCGGCATCGACACCCCGGACATTGCCCGCCAGTGGGACGAGGCTGGTTTCACCGCCGAGACGGCCGCCCGGTGGGTGCAAGTGCCCGACATGACACCGACCGAGGCGGCGACCTGCGCGGCCGGCGGCATGACGCCCACCGACGTGCAGCGCATCCGCCGCGCCGACCCCGGCTGGGCCCGCCCCGAACCCGAGCCACCAGCACCCCAGCCCGGCTACGGCATCGAGCTGTAGCCGCACGCCACCCCGACGTTCCGCAGTCGGGCGAGCGCCGCATCCGCGGGTCGCCCACGAATCCAGGAGGTTTCCATGACGAGTCGCTTGGACGGGCCGCCGCCCATCAACCCGAACTCCGACGGCCTGCCCGGCGTCGGCGAGGCCGAACATATCGTGGGCGCGCTCCTCACGTTCGGGGTGATCGCCGCCGTCGCTGGCCTGGTCGTCTCCGCGATCGTGTGGGCCGTCGGCGGCAACTCCAGCAACCCGCACATGGCCCACCGCGGCAAGAGCGGCGTGCTGATCGCGCTCGTCGCGGCGCTGCTCATCGGCGGCGCCAACATCCTCGTGGCGTTCTTCTGGAACGCCGGATCAACCCTGTGACGGCGGGGTGAGCCTCATGTGGCGTGATCTGTGGGCTACCCACCGTCGCGACGTGGTCATCGCCTTAGCGGTGACGGCGCTACTGGTCGCTGGCGTCGTCTGGGTCGCGTTCGGGCACCGACCGGAGGACCGGACGGTCGCGACCCGGCCGCCCGTCACCTCCATAGCTGCGTCGCCCGGAGGCGCCACCGGGCAACCCCTCGCGGCCGGTGACGACGCGCGCCGGACAGGTGCGGCGCCTCAGGGCAGCGCCGTGCCGACGGCGGCGACCGGCTACGATCACGCCGCGTGGGATGCGATTCCCGCCGTCACCGCCTCGACGACGACCGCCTACCCGCCGATTGCGGCGAACCTGCGAACCCAGCCCGACACCTTCGTCACCGCCTTCGGCACCGAACTGCTCACCCGCCGCTACGCCACCGCCAGTCGCGCGGACCTGTTGTCCTGGGCACAATCCGAGGCAGCAGCCCTAACCATCACCCAAGTCCCCCTCACCGCCGCCGATCGGAACAAGGCCCTGATCGTGTCGCTGACCAGCCCCACCTGGGACGGCGCGCCGTCCACCCTCGTCCCGTCCGCCGCCGACTGGCACGCCCTGGCGTCCCTGCACGCCACCACCACCGTCACCGGCGTGAAAGTCGAAGCAGTACCAGGCTTCCCACCGGCCCACGTCACCCTGACAGATCCGCTCACGCTGGCCCGCCTATTTACGGCCACCGTCACCTTGCACACCCACGTGGGCGGCAAGACCGTCACCTCCACCAGCTCGGTGGCATTCCAGGTCGTGCTGGGAACCTCGATCCACCACGGCCGAGTGTTCGGGGCCGCCTGCACCCAGCAGTTCGTTCAGCGGGGGCAGTCATGAGTTGCTGGCTCGACCCCATGATGTGGCCGACCTGCGCCGGCATCGCCGCCGCCAACGCCGCCATCGCCGTCGGCAGCATCCCGGACGGCATCGCGCACAGCTTCGGCGACGCCGCCACCTCGGCCGTCACCTGGCTATGGACCCAAGTCTCGAACGCCACCACCATCGACCTGACCACCAGCGGCATCCGCAACGACCTCGCGATCACTGCGGCCATCGCCGCCGTGATCACGGTCGCGCTGTTTTGTATCCAGATAGTTGGCTGCGCGATGAAGGGCAGCTTCGCCGGCCTGGGCCGCTCCGTGCGCGGACTGGCCATCGCGTTCGTCGGGGCAGCGTTCGCCATCGGCGCTACGCAGCTGCTGCTGACCGCCGTGGATGCGCTGGCCAACGGCGTCGTGCAGGCGGCAGTTGGGCAGAACATTCAGCAGGTCGGCGCGGAACTCGTCGCCGTGGCAAGCCTCGGCGTCCTCGGATGGGCTGGGTTGCTGCTGATGTCGCTGGTGCTGCTGGCGGCGGTGGCGTTCATCTGGTGCGCGCTGATGGTCCGCAAGATGCTCATCGTCGTTGCGGCGGTGTTCGCGCCGATCGCGTTCTCGGGCGCGACCGCGGACATCACCAAAGGATGGGTGCGCCGGTGGATCGAGTTCACCGTGGCGTTGATCTTCTCCAAGCTGATCCTGGTGGTGATCTTCCTGATCGGCTTGTCGATGGTCGAGGGTGCCGGGGCGACTGGCAGCACCACGAATCAGGTCACCAACCTGGCTATCGGCACGTTGACGTTGCTGCTGGCGGGGTTCGCGCCGTGGATGGCGATCAAGATGGTGCACTTCGCCGGTGACGCGTTCCACCACGTGCACGCCCAGGCCGGCGCCGCCGGTGTCGGCGCGGCCACCGTGGCCCGCACGCCGCAGAAGGCGTCCTCGCTGTATGCCGGGGCGCGGCGAGTGATGGGCGGTCCCACTGGGTCTCGATCCCACTCCAACGGCGGGGACCGATCTGCCGGGTTCGCCGGCGCCAGCACGCCGAAACCCGCTCCGTCTGGCGGGAGGGCACCAGCGTCCGCACCAGCAGCCAACGGGTCTGCCGCGCGACCCGCCGTCGGCCCCGTTCCGTCTGCGCCTGCCGGTCTGGTAGCCGCTGGGGTCGGGCCGACCCCCGGCAGAGACCGCGAAAGTGTCACGGCCACGTCGTCGTCTGCGGCGGGCGGCAGGGGCGGCGCTGTTGCGACCGTCCCCAGGCAGGCAAGTAGCGGTGACGGAGCCTCTGACCACTCGTCGAGCCGTCCCGGCTCGGCCAATCACTCGCGACCGGAATCGACGCGGTCCGAACGGTTGACCTCGACACACGAGGAAGGGCCCGCTCGGCCGGTCACTGGCTCCGGCGCGTCACCGCAACCGTCGCCACCGGCCCGCTCGGCACGGCAAACGCCGCCGCAGCAGACTCCGCCGGACCCTGCGAGTGATCAACGGCCCGGGACATGAACGACGCATCGACGTCGACACCCGCCAGCGCGCCGACAGTCCGGTTCGGGCGGCGCCAGTCCAAGGGCCTGCTGCTGGGCTATTCCGGGCAGGTCGTCATCGTCGTCTCCGCCGGGCTGGTGATCCTCGCCGTCGCACTGCTGCTGTCGCCCACGCTCGGCGTGGCGATCACCAGCCCGCTGTGGGCGGGCATGATCGCCTCCGGCTTCGTCCGGTGGAACGGAGCACCCATCATCGAATCCGTCCCGCTGCTGCTGCACTGGCAGGTCCGCAAGGCCACCGGCCAAACCCGCTACCGGGTCCGGCCGATCCACCCCCGCCCGGCCGGGACGATGGGGCTACCCGGTGACGCCGCCGCGCTGCGCTTCTACGACGATCCCATCACCGGCGCCGTCATGGTCCACGACCCGCACCGCCAAACCCTGTCCGCGGTGGTGCACGTGACACACCCGGCGTTCGTGCTCCTGGAACCCGCCGAGCAGGCCCGGCGCGTCACCGCCTGGTCCCGGGTGCTGGGTGGGCTGGCCGCCACCGGAACATGCGCCGCCGTGCAGGTCCTGGAATCGGTGATCCCCGACCCCGGCCGCGGTGTCGTCGGCTGGTGGCAGGAGCACGGCATCCACGACGACTCGTGGGCGTCGGTCGAGTACGACACGCTGATGCGGACCGCGGCGCCGTCCGCGGCGAGCCACCGCACCCTGATCGCCCTCGTGCTCGATTTGCACGGCGCTGCGCGATCGATCCGGGAGGCCGGTCGGGGCATGGCCGGCGCCGCCGCCGTCCTCGCCGGCGACATGGCCAACCTTGACGCCGCCCTGCGTGCCGCGTCATTGCTGGTGCAGAGCTGGCTGTCCGCGCCGGATCTCGCGGTCGTCATCCGGCAGGCCTACGACCCCGCCGCCACCCTGACGGTCGACGACCCCGGCGCCGACATGACCACCGGACCGGCCGCCGTGGACGAGCACTGGGACTACCTGCGCCACGACTCCGGCTTCTCCTCGGTGTTGTGGATCAGCGAGTGGCCGTCGATCGATGCTGCGCCGTCGTTTCTGCACGCGTTGATCTTCGCGCCCGGCATCCGGCGGTCCCTGTGTCTGGTGGCCCGGCCGCTTGGTGCCGCCCAGGCGTTGCGGGAGATTCGCAAGGAGAAGGTCGACTACATCACCGACCGGGAGCAGAAGGCCAGGACCGGAAGGATCATCGATCTGTCCGACGACCAGGAGTACGCGGACGTCCTCGCCCGCGAGAGCGCCCTCGTGTCCGGGCACGCGGACATGCGCTACAGCGGCTTCCTCACCCTGACCGCGGCCACCCTCGACGAGCTGCGCGCCGCCACCGCCCACGCCCAGAGGGTGGCCACTCAGTGCATGCTGGAAACCCGACTGATCTACGGTCGGCAGGCGCAGGCCTTCATCGTCGCTGCGCTCCCGCTCGGTCGGACGGCGCGCTGACATGCCCACGCCCCGCGGAAACGTGGACCCGACAAGCGTCGAGCCTGCAACTCGGACCTTCGCCGCGCCCGGATTCATGCCGACCGGTCTCAGCCGACGGGCCCGCCGGACAGCCCGCAAGAGGGCCCGCCAGGTCGAGGCCGTCGCGATCAGTGCCCGGCACCAGGCCGTTCGGGACCAGGCTGCGGCCGAACTCGCCGAGCGGCGTGCCGCGCACTACCTGCCTGCCGCCGGAGAGGACGGACCCGAATCACTACGCGCCTACCGGCGATTCCGGATCCAGGAGCACCGGGCCACCTCCGAAGTCCTCGGCGGCGCCTACCTGTTCCTCGCCGAAGCCGGGCTCGGCGAGAAGGGCATCTACGTCGGCACCGACAGCTACAGCACCGCCGGATTCTGCTTCGACCCCTGGGTGCTCTACAGCGACGGAGTGCTGACGAACCCGAACATCATGCTCGCCGGCGTCATCGGCTCCGGAAAATCGTCCTGCGCGAAATCGCTCGCGACCCGATCCCTCGCGTTCGGCCGCAAGGCCTACATCCCCGGCGACCCGAAAGGCGAATGGACACCGGTCGCCCGAGCCGTCGGCGGGCAGGCCATCGAACTCGGCGGCGGACTGCCCACCCGACTCAACCCCCTCGACGAAGGCCCGCGATCCGCGAAACTCGGCCAACCCGAGTGGGCAGTGCAGGTGACAGGCCGGCGCCGCGACCTGCTACGCGCGCTCGTCGAGCTCAGCCTCGGCCGGCCACTCGCCTCCGTCGAGGCCACCGCCGTATTCGCCGCACTCGACCGCGCCGTCACCGACAACGCCGTGCCCACGCTGCCCCAGGTCGTCACCGCCATGTTCGAACCCACCGTCGGTGTGGCAGGCTCCAGCCCCCGCCAGCTCGCCGAAGACGGCCGGCTCGCCGCCCACGCTCTCAACCGGTTGGTTGCTGGCGATCTGTCCGGCCTGTTCGACGGACCCTCGACCACCAGCTTTGATCCCAACCTGCCGATGCTCTCGCTGGACCTGTCACGGATCTCCGGCTCCGACCAACTCATCGCCCTGGTCATGACCTGCGCCTCCACCTGGATGGAAGCCGCCCTCGCCGACCCCGCCGGTGGGCAACGCTGGGTCATCTACGACGAAGCATGGCGACTCCTGCGATCACCCGTACTACTCGCCCGCATGCAAGCCCAGTGGAAGCTCTCCCGCGCGCTCGGAATCGCCAACATGATGATCATCCACCGCCTGTCCGACCTCGACGCCGTCGGCGAATCCAACAGCCAAGCCCGCAACACCGCCCTCGGACTCCTCGCCGACTGCTCCACAAAGATCATCTACGCCCAGGAGCCAGGCGAAGCCGAGAAGACCGGCGCCACCATCGGCCTCACCGCCGCCGAGATCGCGCAGCTCCCCACCCTCGACCAGGGCGAAGGCCTCTGGAAGGCGCGCGATCGGGCGTTCCTTGTGCGCCACGCCCGAACGCCTGATGAGACCGGTCTCTTCGATACCAACACACGAATGTCTGGGGCGCTCCCTTGCACCGCATAGCATCCCGTCCCGGTGACGACCAACGGGCCGGCAAACGGTGACGAAGATCCGCTTGAGCACGCTAGACGCTCCCGTGACCAGGAGCATCCCGATGGCGACTTCTTGAACAGGTGCGATTCGACCTGCGTCGCCAACCACGGTCTTGACGGGTCGAGCGACTGTCAGGATGCTGCGAACCAGCCGAGAACCACAACATGGGACCTGGGCTGCCCGCCGCACGATCGTGCGGCGGCAAGCGGCAGCTACGATGGCTCCGAACCACAAATTTGCTGGTCGGCGGCAATCTTCACACACTGGCGGCGCATGCGTGCCTGCGATTCGACGCTTTGGACGCGATGCTTGGTCCGAGGCTTCAACGGAGACCTACAGCACCCCGCGATCCCGTGGTGAGCGCTCGGAGGTCCGTCCCTCTATCATGGATCGGTCAATGCTGCCAAAATGACGCCGTGCCTGCGCTAGCTGGCGTAACCGAGGAGGAGGGCCCCGCTACTGTGTGTGCGATACGCATGCTTCGAACTCGCGACACACGGATAGCCATTGACATGCCTCCTGTTTTGCCATGAGTGGGCCCTCTGGGTTCGAGCAGCTGTCGGGCGACGACTGGCAGAACCTTTGCATCCGAGTCCTCCACGAGCATTATGGCGGACCGGAGTTGATCGAGGTTCCGGACGATGACCGCGGCGATGCCGGCATGGAGGCATTTTCGTTGTCGGGTTGTGTCTATCAGTGCTACGCACCCGAGGGTGAGCCGCTGTCGGCCGCGCAGCGGTACAACAAGCAGCGCGACAAGATGACAGTAGACACCCGCAAGTTTGTCAACAACGCGACGAAGATCAACGCGTTGCTTCCAGCCGGGCTCAGCATCTCGCGCTGGGTGCTGTTGGTCCCACGGATCACGACCCGAAAACTGCTCGAGCACGCGAGGACTTTGACCAATCGCATCCGTACGGCATCGCTCGAGTACGCGACGGCGGACATCGTCGTCACCGCACTGACGCTTGACGCCTTCGAAGGCGCAAGGGTCGCCGTGGTGAGCCGTCAGCTTACAAAGATGCACCTGCCTCCCCTGGACGCGGTTGACTACAGCGCCATCGAGGACGAGCTAATCGTCACCATGAGCTCCAAGTTGGCAAAAACGTCCCTGTACGCGGGCGAGGACGTCCGCGGCAGGATGGTCAACCGTCTGCTCGATAGTTACGTTGGTGGCCAGGCGCACCGGTCACATGTCAGTGATCACTACTCCGAACTCGGCGACCGTCTCGACGAGGAGCTCGCAGACCTAGAGGACCGGCTGGCGGTGCAATACGCGCTCACCGAGACCGTACCCGACCGACGGTTGAGCACCGTCCTGTCGGACACTGAAAAGGTCGTCGAGGACGTGCTCAACACGCGCGCCGCACAGAGCCGCGTGATTGCCGAAGGTCAGGTCGCCGACTGGCTCATGCGCTGCCCGCTGGACTTCGCGTGACTGAACAGAGAGTCCACCCCGACATGCCTGTCAGCGAAGAGGCATGGACCGCCACGTCCATTCGCCCGGACGTTGCCCCCGCAGACGTCGACATAGTGTTCCGTCGGCAGCCCAAGCCGGTCCCGGTGCGCCATCGACTCGCGTACCGGACCGCCCTTGTCGTCCTGGTGCTCTCGCGATTCAACCAGCGAGCGGCGAAATTGACAAACTTGCACACGCTAATGTGGGCAACGCGGACCGCACGAACACGACGAATGTTCATCGCCTGGTGGGAAGGGCGGCGGTTCTATTTCACTTCCACCGACCGCATCGATCCCGATCTTCAGGTCACCCTGAACCTCGCGATCGTCGATGGATTAATCAAGCCCGGCATCAACCAGAGTCGGGTCCAGCTCACCGATCTGGGTCGCGACCTCGCGACTCGCATGGACGATATTGATGGGCTGCTCGTGGTCGAGAAACAATTCCTTGGCGCCCTCGTCCCGTTGAACGACAGCGCAATGGAACGCCGTCTAGCAGGAGGGCAGAGATGAGGCTCCGTGTTCGAGCGGTGCGGCTACGAGTGCTCACCAGCCAGGGTGGTTGGGGACGAATGGTGACGTTTCAGCCCGGCTTCAACGTCCTCCGTGGCAGCAATAGCCGTGGAAAGACCCAGGTGGTTCAGGCCCTGATCTACGCACTCGGTCTGGAGCGCATGTTGCAGGCACGAGCGAACGCGCCGCTTGGTAGCGCCCTGACGAGCGAACTGCGAGTGGACGCTGCCGATGACAGTGCCGCCCTCGCGGTCGAGCGCAGTTGGGTCGCAGTGGAGCTCGAAAACGATGCAGGGCGAGTTCTTACGTCCCAGCGTCAGGTCCGGCACAATCGAATCGATCGTGATCTTGCTCGCGTGTGGGAAGGTCCAGCTCTGACCGATCCCGCTGTCTTGACTACCTGTGCGCCGCTGGAAATGTTTCTTCATCGTGCGGGCAGCGCGACGCGCGGTCTGGGCTTTCACAAACTGCTCGCCGACATGGTCGGTTGGGAGTTGCCAACCGTGGCGACCTATACGGGCACGACGACGACTTTGTACCCGGATGTTGTATTCCCGTTTCTCATTGTAGACCAACAATCGTGGGGCTCCGCTGCCCCGCGAAAGGTGGAGCGATATCAGATCCGCGAGCCTCTGCGGCGATCAGCCGAGTTCTTACTCGGGCTCGCCGGCCCGCAGGCTGAGGCGCGCCGCGCGGAACTGGAACGGTCGATGGCGACTCTCAGAACACGGTGGGCAGCCGCACGAAGCTCGGTCGAAACTCTGGCACGAGCCGTCGGAGGTCGGGTGACAGGCGTACCGGAGCACGCAGCCGGCGCGCAGGCACGCGCCACAATGCCGGAACCCTCCAGCCTGAACAACGCTCAGCTCGAGATCCTCGACAGCGAAGAGTGGATCGCGGTGACCGACGTCGTCGCCGCGGTGAGTTCTCAGCTACTCGCAGTCGAGGAGGCCGGCGTCCGGCAGCTTGCGCCCGGCAGGGATCCTCGAGCGAGCCAGGACCTCGAGCAGTCACGATCAGGACTTGGCGAACTTCTGGCTGCGGCGCAGCTTCTCGAGAACGACCTGTCGCTGGAAGAGGCGCAGCTGGCGGCGCTGGACCGTCGGCTCATCATGCTTGAGGAAGAGCGCGACCGGAATTTCGATATCAGGACGTTGGTTCGGTTGGGCAGTGAAGTCGCGGCTACACACTTGGCCGACCACAACTGCCCGACGTGTCGCCAATCGCTGGAGGCGGTCGAAACAGATGGCCTTGGGCCTGTGCTCAACGTCGATGAGACGGTATCGCTGCTCAATGCTCAGATTTCCACGGCCCGCAAGATGCGCGACCGCTCACAGCGGGCCGTGACCCAATCCTCGAGCGCATACGCAGCGATGCAGCGCCAGGCGGACCAAGTGCGCGCTACCGTTAGAGCACTCGAAGAGGACCTTCTCGCGCCGGCAAACACTCCAAGCGCCGGCGATATAGCTCTACGAATCACTCTTCAGCTGCGGCTTGACGAACTTCGGCGTGCTCAGGACGCGATCGCGGATCAACTGGACGAGCTCACGCAGATCGCCAATGAGATCGCGACTACGCGCGAGAACCTCAGCGCTTTGCCCGCTGGGGTGCCTGACGCCGACACCACACGACTGGACGAACTTACTACGTCGGTACGGACACGACTGTCAGCAATGCGTTTCGGTAGCTATGACATCAACGACGTCTCTCTCGATCAGGACTCGCTACGCCCGACCCGAGCGGGATTTGACATGGATACCGACGTCAGCGCCAGCGACGTAGTCCGGATCAAAGTTGCCTACCTCGACGCGGTTCGAGTGCATGGGCAGACCGGGGGTCGCCATCCCGGATTGCTGGTCCTCGATGAGCCACGGCAGCAGGACATCGATCCCGCCGACTATGGCGCAATGCTGCGCATTCTCGCGAATAGCAACAGCGACGGCGGACAGGTCATTGTCACGAGCGCCGCGCCGGTTGGAGAACTTGGCGAGCTCCTTTCCGTACTTGGGGCGTCGGTGACCGATGTCGGCGAGCAGCGTCTCCTTCAGCAGGAGGAAGACACTGACCCAATGGACTTGGCATAGTTCAACAACGAGGAGTACCTCGACGGCCACGACGCCTCGAAGGCGCTGGCAACGGCTGGGGGATTGCGCGATAGCCAAGTCGTCCGATAGTCCCATACGGGTCACCTTCCTGCCCTGCAGCAGTGGCGGCGACGGGGGAGCTTATCCGATCGCTGTGGATCTCGGTTCGATGGGGCATGCAGGCGTGTACGCATCCGGGCCGCCTACAGGCCACACATTGCCTTTGCAAGCCGAAGGCGAGCGACGTCCCAACGGCCGGCCCCGCTATGCAGGTAGATCTCCCACCATCCTGCACCCATCCCCGTAGTTGCGCCTCCGGTTGAACGGAGGTGGCAGTCATGGCTTGGCGAGGGAAGCGGAGTCGCGAGGATGCCGCGTCGGCGAGGGACGAGCGGATCCAGGCCGCGCAGGCGGTGCTGTCCGACGCGGTCGGCGGGATTCGGGACGGTGCCGACTGGCAACGCTATCTGGAGTTCCAGTCCGGGCTTCATGAGTATTCAGCGAACAACTGCCTACTCCTGATCTCACAGCAGGCGAAACTGTTTGAGCAGGGAAAAGTCTCAGCGCCGCTCCCCACCTACGTAGCATCGTATCGGAAGTGGCAGGATCTGGGTCGGCAAGTCCAGCGCGGCCAGACGGGTATGGCGATCATCGCACCGATGCGCGGTATCCACCGCGACGCCGTGGACAAGGACGGCACCAGCCGCCGACTGACTCGCGGGGAGGCGCCCGAACCGGGTGAGCGCGAGGTCAAGACCGGCTTTCTGCGCGGATTCACTGTCGAGAAAGTGTTTTCCGCAGAGCAGACTGACGGCGACCCGTTGCCCGCCCCACCGCACCCGCAGCTGCTCGAAGGCGAGGCGCCCGCAGGCTTAGGAGAGTCGATCCTTCGACTGATCGAGTCCCGCGGCTACACGGTGTCCACAGTTCCGTCCGCCGATGACATGCAAGGCGCGAACGGTCGGGTCACATGGGCCACCAAGACCGTGCAGGTCCGCGCCGACATGGACGACGCAGCAATGGTCAAGTCGCTCCTGCATGAGGGGGCTCACTGCGTCCTCCACGACCCACAGGCGAACCCGGAAGGCGCCGCCCTACCGCGCGGGCACAAGGAAGTAGAGGCCGAGTCTGTCGCGTTCATCGTGGCACGCGCGCACGGAATGCCCACGGACGCCTACAGCTTCGCCTACGTCGCCGCGTGGGCCGGCAAGGATCACGACAAGGTGCTAGCCAAGACCGCCCAGCGGGTCGCGGCGTGCGCCAAGACAATCATCGCCGAATCACCAGCCGAACACATCACCGGCGGCAAGATCGCGCAAGCGCCAGCGATCACCCCGACAGCGCCAACGGCCGACGTCGAACTCACCCACGTGGCAGGGCTGTGATCACCATGCGGGATCAGCCGGACAACGACGAGCTCACCAACCTGGCACTCGGAATGATCCTCGCCGCCTTCGGATGCGGCGCGTTGCTGTGGGTATCCGGCGCCATCGCCGCTCTTGTCTCCGACCTGCCGTGGCCGCACGGACACCCGATCGCGGGCTTCGCGGCCTTGGCCCACTTCACCGACCCTTCGTCGGCGTGGGGCCAGCCGGTCGGCCCCGCCTGGCGATACTGGGCAATCACCGCCGTGCTGCTCGGCGTCGCGGGCGCCGCGGGCTACGGGCTGTGGCGGCTCTGGCGTCCGACCGGCGCCCGGACAGCGAGCAACCCCGACCGGATTCCCGGTCTGGCCACCCGCTGGCAGGTGAGATCGGCCGCCGGACGGCGAACCTTGATGCGGCGCGCAGCAACCCTCCGGCCCAGCCTCGACAAGCCGCAAGCCGCGGATCTCGGATACCTGCTCGGCCGGGCACGCGGGGTCGACTGCTGGTCTTCGGTGGAGGACTCGATGATCATCCTCGGCCCGCCCCGCTCCGGCAAGGGCCTGAACACCGTCATCGGCATGATCCTGGATGCCCCCGGCGCCGTCGTCACCACCGCCACCCGGCCGGACAACGTCACCGCCACCCTGCACGCCCGCTCTACCGGCGGCCGGCCCGTCGCGGTGTTCGACCCGCAGCAACTCGCTGCTGGCATTCCGTCTGCGACGAAGTGGTCGCCTATCCGAGGCTGCGAACATCCGCAGACGGCGTTGATCCGCGCCAAGGCGCTGTGCGCCGACCCCGGACACGGCGTGGAGAACGGCTCGTTCTGGGCCCAACAGTGCTACACCGCTGTCCGCTGCCTGCTGCACGCCGCCGCGCTCGGGCGGCGCGACCCGACCGACCTGTACCGCTGGTCCCTGTCGCCGGTCGCCGCCCGCGATGCGGTGGAGATCCTGCAATCTCATCCTCAAGCGGCCACCGCGTGGGCGCGCGCCCTGGACGCGATCATCGGCGCCGACCCCCGTCAACGAGACTCCACCTGGGCCATGGTCGCCAACACCTTCGCCTGCCTGGCCGACCCTCGCGTCCTGGCATCCGTGTCACCCACCGGCCGGGAGCAGTTCCGCCCGACCCAGTTCCTGCGCCGATCAGGCACCGTCTACCTGCTCGGCACCGCCTCCGGCGCATCGGCCACCGCCGGCCTGGTCGCCGCATTCGTCGAAGACATCGTCGAGGCCGCCCGTCGCCTGGCCGCCGGCAACCCCGGCGCCCGCCTCGACCCACCGTTGGCGCTCGTGCTCGACGAGGCCGCCAACTATCCGCTGCCGTCCCTGCCGTCGCTGATGTCCGAGGGCGGCGGCACCGGCATCACCACCCTCGTCGTCCTGCAAGCCCTCTCCCAGGCCCGGGACGTGTGGGGCCGGGACAAGGCCGCCGCCATCTGGGACTCCGCCATCGTCAAGATCATCCTCGGCGGCGGCGGCAACGCCGAAGACCTGCGGGACCTGTCCGCGCTGATCGGCACCCACCGCGAGGAGCGGATCACCGTCAGCTACGGCGGCATGGGCAGCCGGTCCTACTCCCGCACCGTCGAGGACAAGCCCATCCTCGAACCCGCCCGGCTGCGGACCCTGCCGTTCGGGCACGGCCTGCTCCTGCTGCGCACCGCAGCGCCGATCATGATGCGCCTCGCCCCCTGGACTCGGCGACATGGCGCCGGCGAGTTGCAGGTGGCGCAGGACGAGTTGCAGCAGAGCATCCGCCTGGCCAACGCGAACGCTGGCAGGTGAGCGGCATGAACGACCACAGCAAACCGGGCGGTGACGACACCCCCGCCGGACCCCCACCTGGCGGGTTCCTCGCACAACTGATCAATGGTAGCGGTGACGGTGACGACTTCGACGACGACGGCAAACCGTCCGACCCGCCCATCTTCTGGCCGTCCCTGAACCCGGCCGAGGCCGCCGCCGAATGGCGCTCGCTGTACGAATGGGTGACGGTGTTGCAGCACAGATTCCGCGGCATGGTCCGCCTGCCGCCCTGCTGGTACCGGCACAACGACCTCGTCGAAGCCCTCTCGGCGCTGCGGGATCACGAACGCATCAGCTACGCCGACAATGCGGCCCCGACCGCGGCCGCGGCGTGGCACACCGCGTTCCGCGACATCGAAGCCCGGCTGCGGGTCTGGATCGCCGAACTGCGGTGCGGCGGCGATCTCGACTACCACGACCGCAGCATCCACGCTGCCACCCCGGTCGACGTGACCCCGCCGTCGGATCTCGCCGCGTGGATCGATGAGGACCACCACGCCAGGGAACTTGCCGCGATCCGGCAAGCGGAGCTCGCCGCCGCTGGTTGACCGAGCGCGAAAATAGGGAGCCATCAATGACTACACCGATAGCCGAAGACCTCCGCGCCTGGGCCCGAGGCAGCTACCTCGTCGAGGCAGCAACCGAGCTGCTCATCCGCGCCTTCCGCGGCAGATTCGCCCAGCCCGGCCATCCGTGGATCCGTCATGACGGCCGCTGCTGGGTTGACTTCGACGCCATAAGCGACGACACGACCGCCGTGTACTCCGGGGGTGAGCAGAGGGTCCTCGCCGTCGCCGCGTCTCTGGGCGGCAGCCGACAGGTCGGCCTCGGCGAGGTGCTGGCCAGCCTGGACCGACCGGTGACTGCGCTGCTGCTCGCCGCGTTCGCGCACGCTGCCGGCAGTCACCGACACACCGATCTGCGAGTCGACCCCGCCACGGGAAACGCTGACCTTGTCGAACTCGGCGCGCTGGTCGCCTGGTCCGATGAGCCCGGCAATGGCACGCGCACCGGCCCGCCGTTGCCGACGGCACTCACCCGATCGGAGGGATCGGCCGGAACGGTGTTGCTTACCGACAGCCGCGGTCGGATCAGCGCCCACACTCCCGCTACGGAGCAGGATCTCGCCCAGGCCGCGCTTGCGGTTCGCCGGCTGTCCGACACGACCACGCCCAGCCGTCGCGGGATGCTGCTGTACGACGTGGTACGCGCCGTATACGACTCGGTCAAGTTCACCGCCGTCGCCGTCCCCGGCGAACGCGACGCACTCGCCCAGGTAGTCGACGCCGCCGCGCACTACCGATCGACCGTCTGGAACCAGCAACACCGAAGCTGAACGTGGTCAGCAACGGCGAGAGCTCCGCGGCCAGAACATCTTCTCGGCTCCCGCACGCACTCGCGCTGCCTACGACACCTCTGCCAGGGCTCCACGAGCCCATCTGTGCAGCCATCCCCAGCCAGAGTGCCGTCGGCGCACCCGACCCCGTGAATCCGAACAAGGGCAAAGAGCGGCACAGCGACCGCCCGTCACCGATCCGAGGTTTTCCATGGCCACACACGCGATCTCGCAGCGTTGGCGACGCAGGCCTGCGCTGCCTGGCCCGGAGCCCGCATTCCGATGAGTATCACCCGGCTCAGCCACGCCGACCTGGCCAATCTGAAGGCGACGCACTCGATCGTGGAGGTCCTGGCGCGCATGCACGTCCGGCCACCCGTGAACTGGGACGGAGCCTCGGACTACCGCATCCCGGCAGCGGCGCTCGGCATGCCGCACGGCGACGACTCCTCCGGCGTGCTGATCAATCCGGACCAGAATCGTTGGTGGGCATTCCACGCCGGCATCGGCGGTGACGTCTTCGACCTGCTCCGCACCACCACCGGCGTCACCTCGCTCCACGATGCCGCCGCGATCCTCGACTCGACGGGGCCGATCGCCGTCCCCGGCGCAGACGTCACCTCGGCGGTCGCCCGGAGTCAAGAGTTCTCCGAGCGACCCAGTCTGAACCGCACGCCGGCCGGCCGGATCCTGGCCATCAACGCCCAGGCGTGGCGCTACCTCACCCTGCCCGCCCTCGCCGACCGTGCCCGCCAGTACCTGCACCAACGCCGTATCGACGTCACCGCGCTGGAAGCCGAGACCCGCGAACCGCTTGCCGGCCACACCCCGGCCAGCCGATCCGGACTCACCGAGCACCTGCAGCGACTCGGATTCGTCGACGACGAGATCCTCGACGCCGGCTGGGCCGTCCGACGGGCAGACCAACCGATCCGAGACCGATACCACGCTCGGGTGCTGATGCCGTTCCGCGACGAGACCGGCGCCATCCTCGGCGTCACCGGCCGCGACACCACCGGAGCGGCGCACGCCAAGTACCTCAACCACCCCCGCACCGGCGTGTTCGACAAGTCCGCGATGCTCTACCGGCCGTCGACACCGGAACTGGACAAGAACGCCACCGTGGTCGTCTGCGAAGGAACCCTCGACGCGCTGGCGATTGCCGCCTCGGCAGCACGTGTCGGCGCGTCGCACCTGTTCGCACCGGTCAGCCAATCCGGCCTGTCGTTCACTGACCAGATCGCGCCGCGGATCTTCGCGCTGCACCCCCGGCCGCCGATCCTGTGCGGTGACGGCGACACTGCCGGCCAGCGAGCCACCGCCGCCTGGGCCCAGCGTGCGATCCGCGTCTATCACCGCGAGGTGCTCACCCTCACCCTGCCTGACGGGCTCGACCCCGCCGAATGGCTCGCCCAGCACGGCGACGCCGGCCTGCTGACCTTCGCCCGCCCCGGCTGTCTCGACGACCACACGCACGTACGCGCGCAGCCCGCGGGCGCGCTGCTCGCCCGCCACGAACTCGACCGAGCAATGGACATCGCCCGCCTGCACAACCCCGACGCCGAGACCTTCATGGTCGCCCCCGCTGTCATGCAACGGCTGGGGGCCATCGCGTCGCGCCTGCCCAGTGAAGCCGCCGCCCAGAGATTCGCCCGCGCCGCGGGGCACACCCTCGCCCACCTCGTCGACGGCCTCAGCCCACAAACAAGAGCCACCGCCATCATGAATGCCGCCAGACTGCACCCGGCGAACGCTCCACCCGGCACCTCTCGGCAGCTCGAATCGGCTGGCCTGTCTCGCTGACCCGCCGCGCGATACCCGAGCTGCCGCACCCAGCGGCGACCGACCAATCGAACCTTGGATCAACAGGAATCGACCGTGACGGAGGGTCTGATGAGCTTCGACACCGCAATGCGCGACGCGACCGACACAGTCGACGCGGAACAGCTCACGGTTGGTGCGCCGCTGCTGCTCACCATCGACGACGCCGCTGGGCGGCTCGGCATAGGGCGCACCCTGATGCGGGCATTGGTGGCCGCGGACGAGGTCGAGAGCGTGAAGATCGGCCGGCTACGGCGCATCCCGGAAGACGCGCTCGGCGCCTACATTCACCACCTGCGCACACTCGGTACGTCCCATCATCCCGAGGCGGTCTGAACGGTGCCGCGGCGCTCACCGAACGGTCGATCCAGCATCTACCAGGGCAAGGACGGCTACTGGCATGGACGGGTCACCGTCGGTGTCCGGGATGACGGCCGGCCGGATCGGCGCCATGTCCAAGGCGCGACGCAGGCGATCGTCAGCGCGAAGATCAAAGAGCTGGAAAGCGATCGACGGACCGGATCGGTCCTTCGCCCGGGCGTCCGGTGGACAGTGGAACAGTGGCTTCGGCACTGGCTCGAAGAGACCAAGCCGCACGTCAAGCCCACGACCTACGAAGGCTACGAACGCGCCGTGCGCGTCCACCTGATCCCTGGGGTGGGCGCCCACAAGCTCACCGCGCTGCGGACCGAGCACCTGGAACACCTCTACTCCCGGATGCTCACCCGAATCACCAAACGTGGTACCCCGATGCGCCGAGCCGCCGTCCACCAAGTGCATCGCGTCGTTCGGAAAGCCCTGAACGATGCCGTCAGGCTCGGCTACCTCAAAGCCAACCCGGCAACTCGGGCCCGCGTGCCGATGGCCATGGAGGATGACGAGGAACCAGAACCGCTGACCGTCGACGAGATCCAGCGCGTCTTCCGGTCCGCCGCCGAGATCCGTAACGGTGCTCGTTTCGTCATCGCGCTCGCGCTCGGGCTTCGGCAGGGCGAAGCTCTCGGCCTCCAGTGGCGCGACGTTGATCTTCAAAATCAGGTGCTGTCTGTCAGGCGCTCTCGGCTACGCCCCCGCTACGAACATGGCTGTACCGAGCCGTGCGGCCACGTTCACGCTGGCTACTGCCCGAAGCGCCGGCAGCTCCGGCCACCAACCGGCAGCACGAAATCACGCGCCGGCCGCCGGACAGTAGGCATACCTGACCCTCTTGTTGCGCTGCTGCGACATCACCGGGCCGAGCAAGAAGTCGAACGCCGGCATGCCGGATCGCTCTGGCACGATGAGGGCTGGGTCTTCACCGATGAGCTCGGGTGCGTGATCAACCCACGCACTGATTGGTCGCGCTGGAAGGCGCTGTTGCGGCAGGCGGGTGTCCGTGAAACTCGACTCCACGACGCCAGACACACGGCGGCGACATGCCTCCTGCTACTCGGAACTAGCCCCCGGGCGACCATGGCGCTGATGGGCTGGACCGACCCGGGCATGATGAACCGCTACCAGCACCTGATCAGCCCTATCCGCACGGAAGTCGCCCAGCAGCTCGGCGCGCTGCTCTGGGACGATGTGATTCTGGCGCGGCCTGACACTCCGCAAGATGGCTCCAGGGGAGATCCTCGTCATGAATGAGCGAGAGTCTCGGCGGGTGGCGACGCGCAGAGACATAACGGTGGGCCTGCGCTGGGATTGCCTCGACATCGTCACCGGCGACTGCCGGCTGCTGGTCATCTCACTGCTGCCGTAGCCGGGGACGCTACCGGGGATCGGCGGGGTGGCACCGCAGCGGCAGGCATCTTGGCAGCGGCGTCGGACACTCGGGGGTTGTCCGATCTCAGAGTGAGTCACGTTGAGCGGGTGGCTATTTCTGGATGGGGATGTCGAGTGAGCGGAGTAGGTCGATGATTCGGGCGCGGATCTCGTCGCGAATCGGGCGGACTCGTTGGAGGGTTTTGCCTGCGGGGTCTTCCAGGATCCAGTCCTCGTAACGTTTGCCCGGGTAGACAGGGCAGGTGTCGCCGCAGCCCATCGTGATGACGAGGTCGCTGGCTTGGACGGCTTCGGCGGTGAGGATCTTGGGCTTCTGGGCGGTGATGTCCATGCCGGCCTCACGCATGGCTTCAACGACGGCAGGGTTGACCTGGTCGGCGGGCTCGGAGCCGGCAGAGCGGACCTCTACAGCGCGACCGGACAGGTGCTGCAGGAATGCGGCGGCCATCTGGGAGCGGCCGGCGTTGTGGACACAAACGAACAGGATTGATGGTTTGGTGATCATCGGAGCTCTCCGGGGATCGTCGGTGTCGGCGGCCGAGGGATGGCGCACCGTGGACGGTGGGCGCGGTTCAGGTGCGTGCTGACGCGTACGTCTCGCTGTGGGTGGGTGACTGGTGTGGGAAGCGCTTGCGTAGGGCGAGGGAGACGTAGACCAGGCCGACCAGGACGGGGACCTCGATGAGCGGGCCGACAACGCCGGCCAGCGCCTGCCCGGAGGTGACGCCGAAGGTGGCGATGGCCACGGCGATGGCGAGTTCGAAGTTGTTGCCGGCTGCGGTGAATGCCAGGGTGGTGGTGCGTTCGTAGGACATGCCGCTGGCCTTGCCCAGCGCGTAGCCGCCGCCCCACATGAGGGCGAAGTAGGCCAGCAGTGGCAGGGCGATCCGGGCGACGTCGCCGGGGTGTGCGGTGATCTGGTCGCCTTGCAGCGCGAAGAGTATGACGATGGTGAATATCAGGCCGTATAGAGCCCACGGCCCGATGCGGGGAAGGAACGTGGATTCGTACCACTTGCGGCCCTTGATCTTCTCCCCGAGGCGGCGTGACAGGTACCCGGCGAGCAGTGGGATGCCGAGGAAGACCAGAACGGACCCGGCGATCTTCCATGGTGACACGTCGAGGTTGGTCTGTTCCAGGCCGAGCCAGCCGGGCAGGACGGACAGGTAGAACCAGCCCAGAACGGCGAACATGGCGACTTGGAAGACGGAGTTGATCGCGACCAGGACGGCGGCGGCTTCGCGGTCGCCGCAGGCCAGGTCGTTCCAGATGATCACCATGGCGATGCATCGGGCGAGGCCGACGATGATCAGCCCGGTTCGGTAGGCCGGCAGGTCGGGCAGCAGGGCCCACGCGAGCGTGAACATCAACGCGGGACCGAGGACCCAGTTCAGCAGCAGTGAGGTGACCAGCAGTCGGCGGTCGCCGGTGACCGTGTGCAGGCGGTCGTAGCGGACCTTGGCCAGGACGGGATACATCATGATCAGCAGCCCGAGGCCGATGGGCAGGGAGACGCCGTCTATCTCGACTGCGCTCAGGGCGTCGTTCAGGCCCGGTAGGAGCCGCCCGAGCAGGACACCGACGAGCATTGCGGCACCGATCCACACGGGTAGGAACCGGTCCAGGGTGGACAGTTTGTGCCTGAGGGCCTCGGTGTCGCTGTGTGCGGCGGTCACGACCAAACCTCCTGTATTGGTGAACGTCGATGCAAGGACCATGCTTGCTTGTTGAATCGACAGTTGTCAATATGGATGGATGGTGATGGCGACGACGCGCGAACGGGCCCGGCTGGTGCTGCCGCTGACGGACGAGAGTTGCGTGCCGACTCAGGGGCGTGATCTGGCCGCGCCCGAGGCCGCGGACCTCGCCGCATTGCTCAAGGCGCTGGCGGACCCGGTGCGGCTGCGGCTTTTCGTACGGTTGGCGACGTCATCGGGTGAGGTTTGTGTGTGCGACTTCCCGGACGTGGGAGTGGCTCAGCCCACGGTGTCCCATCATTTGAAAAGGCTGCGTGATGCCGGCCTGGTGGTCAGCGAGCGTCGCGGCACGTGGGTCTACTACCGGCCGGTGTCGGGCGTGTTGGAACGGCTCGAAGCGTTCATCGCTGGTCTGGCGCCGGGCTGATCGCCGGGCCGCTGGTCAGCCGTGCCAGGGCGAACGTGGCTGCTTGGGCGGGTAGGTCGTTGTGGAAGTACGAGACGTGCCCTTCGACGTTGGAGCCAGGTGCGTTCTGGGCTGCGATATCACCTGCGGCGCAGTAGTCGCGCAGTCGGCCTGTGTAGGCGGACAGGGCGCCGGGTGGGCGGGGTTGGACTCCGCTGACGCCTGGGTGGAACTTCCCGGCGTTGTGTGGTTCGCCGGCGGTGAAGGTCGGGTTGCCGAAGAGCGCGATCGCCGCGATCGATCCCTGGGCGTGCGCGTCAAGCGGTGCGGCACCACGGCCGGCGAACCGGCGGGTCGGTGCGATGAGCGTGTCGCCGATGACTTGCGCGCCCTGGGACCAGCCGAGCAGCACAACACGCTGGTCGGGGCGGCTCTCTGCCTGCTCGTTGAGGAGCGTCACCAGGTTGTGGACGCCGATGGTTGGGCTCTCACCGAGGTCGATTCGGGCCGGGTAGATCGCATCGAAACTCTCGAAGGTGGCCGGGTAGGGCAGGTTTCGGATGAGAACGTCCCCGGGGTAGCTGCGGCTGATTGCTCGGGCAACGGGGGTAAGGAGCCGTGATCCGCTGGCGGGTTCGGTGCTGCCTCGGACGGTGACGATCAGGACGGGCGTTCGGGCGGTCATGGACCCTCCGGGGTCGTGGGGAAGGTGAGAGGGACCAGGGCCGCGCTTGCGGCGGCGACCCCGGCCAGGCACAAGAACGCCGGGACGTAGCCGCCCATCATTTGGGCGAGCTGAGCGCCGGCCCAGGGAGCGGCCGCGGTCGTGATCATGATGGGCGCGGCCAGAGTCGCGGACAGGCCGCCGACGTTCGCCACGCCCCATCGGTCGACGACCGCGGTGGCCTGCAGCAGCGTGGTGCCGCCGCGAACGGAGCCGGCCAGCAGCGCCAGGACGGCGAGCACGGTGAGGTTGGCGGTGCTCGTCAGCGCGGCGGTGGTCACGGCGACCAGCAGCAGCATCGCGAGGGTGGTTGTTGGCAGCGAGAGCCGGTTCCGCAGGGGCGCGAACGCCAGTCGTCCGCACACCTGGCCAACCCCGCCGAGTCCGAGGACGACGGCGGCGGCGCCGAGACTGACACCGCGGGCGGTGAGCATCGGCACCAGGTTGACGACCGCCGCATACGCGCACAGGGCGGTGGCGCTCAGCGCGATGGCCAGCGCGAGGAACTGGCCGGTGCGCCACACGGGTTGCCGGGTGCGGCGCGGGGCGGCGATGCTCGCCGACCAGGGCGGTTTCAGGCCCCACCAGTGCGCAGGGATCGTGAGGGCCACGATCCCTGCGAGCACGACGTAGGTGCCGCGCCAGCCCAGCAGCCCGCTGAGCGCACTGGTCAGGGGGGCGAAGATGGTGCTTGCCAGTCCCGCCACCAGGGTGACCGCGGTCAGTGCACGGACCCGGTGGCGCGCGGCCGACCAGCCGTTCAGCGCGGCGAACGCCGGCGCGTACAGCACTGCGGACATGGCGCAGCCGGCAAGCACCCACGCGCCCACGAACCACCCGAACGAATCGGACCACGCCAACACCAGCAGGGCCACGACCGCGGCCGCCGACCCGATGCTCATCAGGGTGCGTGGACCGAACCGGTCGATGTGGCGGCCCACCGCCAGGCCGGCCAGCGCGGCGACCAGTTGGGCGGCGGTGAATGCAGCCATGATCGCCGCAGTGGACCACCCCGTGTCGCTGGTGATCGGGCCGGCCAGCACCGGCAGCGCGTAGTACATCGCACCCCAGCTGACGATCTCGGTCGCGCACAGCGTGCCGGTGACGCGCCGCAGGTCGGGTCCGGCCAGGCCACCGCCCTGCGGCGCGGACGTCGGTACCGTCATCGCGACGGCATGGCGCCGATCGTGACCAACTCCAAGGTGGCGGGCGCACCGCAGCAGCCACCACCCCGCGCGGCGGCCTGGTCAGGCTCGTCGAACAGCCCTGACCCACCACACACGCCAGAATCCGGCAGGGTCAGCTCGACCCGCTCGGCGGCCTCCCGGTCGCCGGCGATGTCCGCGACGACGCTGCGGACCTGCTCGTAGCCGGTCAGGGCCAGGAAAGACGGTGCCCTCCCGTAGGACTTCATGCCGACCAGGTAGAAGCCGGACTCGGGCTGGGCGAGTTCCTTGGCACCGTGCGGATAGACGGTGCCGCAGGAGTGCACGTTCGGGTCGATAAGCGGTGCCAGCGCGGTCGGTGCCTGCAGCACCGGGTCAAGGTCGAGACGGACTTCGGACAGCATGCTCAGATCGGGGCGGAACCCGGTCACCACAACGACCCGATCGACCCCGGCGACCTGCTGGCCGTCGAGCGAGGTCAGCGTGAGCGACCCGTCGCCGACGATCACCACGTCGCAGGTGCGGAACCCGGTGACCGCGGTGATCGCGCCGGACACGACTGCCTGGCGTGCGCTGCTACCCAGGGCGCCGCGCGCGGCAAGCTGGTCGTTGTCACCACCGCCGAACGTCCCGCCGGCAGACGACCGGCGGACCAGCCAGCTCACCCGGGTGTCCGGCGCGGCCTTGACCAGCGCGGCGAGTTCGACCAGCGCGTTCTGCGCGGACGCTCCGGTGCCGGCCACCACCACATGCCGGCCCGCGAATCGTCCACGGACCGCCTCATCGTGCAGGTCCGGGACCCGGTAACTGATCCGGCCCGCGGCCGCATGCTCGCCGATGGCCGGAAGACCGTCACCCCCCAGCGGATTCGGCTGGCCCCAGGTGCCCGATGCATCGATCACCGCGCGAGCCGCGATGCGCTCGACGCCCGTGGGCGTTAGTACCTTTACCTCGAACGGCTGTGTGTCCCGGCCAGAGTCGACGACCAGATCCCGTCCCCGGCGCGAGACACCGATCACGCGAGCCGCATAGCGGACGGTCACCTCACCGGTGGCGTCCAACGCATCGGCCAACGGCTGCAGATACTCCTGCGCCCACGCCCTACCAGTCGGGTAGGACGACGGCTCCGGCTCGGACCATCCCGCCCCCGCCAACACCCTCCGCCCAGCGGGGTCGACCACTTCGGACCACTGCGAGAACAACCGGATGTGTCCCCACTCCCGCACCGCAGCCCCCGCCTGGGTGCCGGCCTCCAGCACCATGACTGCCATCCCGCGCTGCTGCGCGTGGGCCGCCGCCGCCAGGCCGGCCGGACCGGCTCCGATCACCACCACAGGTAATGACTCCACCATTGACTCCTTTGATCGAGGATCTTCGATGGACCGAACTGTATCGACGCGCATCGATGATGTCAATCGATCGACATCGATGTACGCTCGTGGGGTGACCGCTACCCAGCCCACCAGGGCGTTCCGCCTGGATGTCGAGGCGGCCGAGACCTATGCCGAGTGGTTCAGCACGCTGGCCGATGCGACGCGCGTGCGGCTGCTACACGCCGTGGCCACCAGCCCGGCCGGCGCCATCCGCGTCGGTGACCTTGCCGCGCAACTTGGCATCAGCCAATCCACCTGCTCTCATCACGTCCGCCGACTCGCCGACGTCGGCTTCGTCACGATCGACAGGGTCGGTACCTCCAGCATCGTGTCGGTGAACCCGTCCTGCTGCACCGGCCTGCCGCACGCCGCCGATGTCGTCATGGGCACGATGACCGAGATGCCATGCTGCCCGGCAGATCTGCCCGCCGACGTCACCACCCGTGCCATGACGCGCAGGGACCTGCGGGCGGTGCGCGACATCTACGCCGAAGGCATCGCCACCCGTAACGCCACCTTCGAGACCACCATCCCAACGCTGCAAAACCTCGCCGACAAGTGGCTACCGCATCACCGGTGGGTCGCCGAACTGGAAGGCGCCCTCGTCGGCTGGTCGGCGATCGCACCAGTTTCCAGCCGAGCCTGCTACGCAGGAGTAGGCGAGACTTCCGTCTACGTCACCGAGGGCGCCCGCGGTCGCGGTGTCGGCAAAACCCTGCTGCACCGCCAGGTCACCGAGGCCGACGACCGCGGCCTATGGACCCTGCAAACCTCCATCTTTCCCGAGAACCGGGCCAGCATCGCCATCCACCACACGGCAGGATTCCGCACCCTTGCCGTGCGCAGCCGCATCGCCCAACTCGACGGAATCTGGCGCGACACCGTCCTACTGGAACGACGACGCTCCACCGACTGACCAATCAGGACGGACCCAATCACCGAAATCACTGAGCATCCGAAGCTAATCCGCCCGCGAAACGATCGGCCAACGGGTGGTGCGCGATCATGACGCGAGTACCCGAAGTCCGCAGCGCTGTGCGGAACCTAAAGTACAGAATATCCTGAATTCACGTATTGGTGTATCGTTACGTCGTGCTCTTGATTGCTGACGAACTCGATGCCATGACCAGGTTCGGGCGGGCCCTGTCGGACCCGATCCGGTGCCGGATCCTTTTGACACTGGAGAGTGGACCTGCTCATCCGGCGGACCTGGCCGACGATCTGGGCGTGAGTCGTTCGCGATTGTCCAATCACCTGGCGTGTCTGCGCGATTGCGGGTTGGTGGTCGCGATCCCAAATGGTCGCCGGCAGCGTTATGAGTTGGCCGATCACCGGCTGGGTCATGCGATCGCCGATGTTCGCTCCGCGGTCCTGGCCGTCGCGACCGATGCCTCCTGCCCCGACGCGGCCAGCGGATGCTGCCCGTGACGAGGGTCATCATCGACACCCGAGCGCGACGGGATACTCTGACCCGCCGGATCCGGCTGCTGGTGGCCGCGACGATCACCTGGAATGTGGCCGAGGCGGCGGTCGCGATCACCGCTGGCACCGTCGCATCGTCGACCGCGTTGATCGGCTTCGGGTTGGATTCGGTGATCGAGGTCTCTTCCGCTGCCGCGGTGGCATGGCAGTTTTCCGGGCGGGATCCGGAGGCACGGGAACGGGTCGCGGTCCGGATCATCGCCGCGTCATTCTTCGCATTGGCCGCATACGTGGGCGTCGAGTCGATCCGGTCGCTGGCCGGCGGCACAGCCGCAGAGCATTCCACGGCCGGCGTGGTGATCGCGGCGTTGAGCCTGGCCGTGATGCCTACCCTGTCGTTTGTGCAGCGCCGAGCTGGTCGTGAGCTTGGGTCCCGTTCGGCCGTGGCCGATTCCAAGCAGACCCTGTTGTGCACTTATCTGTCGGCGGTGTTGCTGGCCGGGCTGGTGCTGAACATGACGCTGGGCTGGTCGTGGGCCGATCCGGCTGCAGGTCTGGTGATCGCGTTGCTGGCGGTCAACGAGGGCCGGCTCGCGTTGCGCGGTGAGGATTGCTGCGACGACGACGTCGCGCTACTCCTGGCCGGCAAGGCCGCCGAGCGTGTCGACGGGGACTGTCGTGGTCCGCGTTAGCCAGCGTCGGGGCGCATCGCCGCGCCCAGCAGAGCCGGCCCCGGCTCGCCGTACGCCGATGACGCTCAGGCCACCGACGCGATGGCCGCGGACAAACGGGTCCACGGCGAGGTAGTGCGTGGACTGGCTGCCCGGGGCCGCAGCCGCCTGTCCGGTGCGTTCCGGGCGGCGGTGTTCGGCGCCAACGATGGTCTGGTTTCCAACCTGGCGCTCGTGCTGGGTATCGGCGCGGCCGGCGGGACCGGGCGGGTGGTGTTGATCACCGGCCTGTCCGGCCTGCTAGCTGGGGCGTTGTCGATGGGAGCCGGGGAGTACGTGTCGGTTCGCTCGCAGCGGGAACTACTGGAGGCATCCACACCTGACCCGCACGCCGGCACGGTGTTGGAGCATCTTGATATGGACGCCAACGAGCTGGCCCTGGTGTACCGGACGCGGGGCATGCCCGCAGTCGAAGCAGACAGTCACGCCCGGCGTCCTGGCCGGCTACCCGCAGTAGGCGGGCGGACCCGGTGCCATCGACCGGGCCGGACGCCGCCGGCCCGCAGGAGCACGAGGCAATCGGCACCGCCTGGCGCGCAGCGTCCTCCAGCTTCTGCTTCTTCGCCTCCGGCGCGATCATCCCGGTGCTGCCGTACCTTTTCGGCGCCACGGGTTTTACCGGCCAGATCATCGCCGCCGGCCCGGTAGGCATCGCATTGATGCTCACCGGGGCCGTGGTCGGGCCGCTCTGCGGCGGGCCGCCGCTGCGGCAGCTGCTGATCGGATTCGGCGCCTCAGCCGTCACCTACGGGCTCGGGCTGCTGTTCAACGTTTGACACCCCGATCCGCCAACCTTGAGCCCGCCCTGCACCGAACACGCACCCGGGCAACGACCGTTCCCGACGTCAGCAGGCCCCACCCGATCCTGCGCCGTCGCGGTGCACCAGGGCGTCTGCCAGTTGTTCGACGGTTGGTACTCCCGCCGGCCCGCCAGGCGTGGGATAGATCCGGCAGGCAATCCCGGTGGGCGCGCCCGGCTGCGCGAACGGGTCGACGCCGTCGATCAGGAATGTCGGCGACCCGGCGAAGCCGCGGCGCTGCGCCTCCTCGACCGAATCGATCACCGTCACCGTGACGGGCACCTCGCCGAGCCCGGCCAGCCTTCCCGCCACCCGCACCACCTGAAGGGCACTGTCCTGGTGCGGACAATCGGGCACCACCAGCAACTCAATGCGCATGGCTCCATCGTCCTCGTCCGGCGGCTCATTCCGCGCCGGATCGGTGCGCGCGGTGGGCGTGACGGTGAAGTCATCCAGATTGCGCAGCTCGCCCCGCACGTGCGCCGCCGCATGCCCGGCGATGTGCTCGGCGCGGTGCAGATCGGGGGTGTCGACCTCGATGACGGCGTCGCCGTGCAGGCGGTGGCCGACCCACCGCAGCCGCATCCCGCGGACCTCGGCGACGCCGGCGGTGTGCTCGACGGCGTGCCGGGCGGCATCCAGCAGCGCGGGGTCGATCGCGTCCATCAACCGGGCGCCGACCGACTTCATGGTGCCCCACAACAGGAACAAGATCATGATCGCGATCGCCAGGCCGATGATCGGATCGGCCAGCGGCAGGCCGACCAGCACGCCGATCGCGCCGAGCACCACGGCCAGCGACGTGAACCCGTCGATGCGGGCGTGGATCCCGTCGGCCACCAGCGCGGCCGATCCGATCTTCTGCCCGGTGCGGATGCGGTAGATCGCCACCGCCTCGTTGCCGACGAAACCGACGAAACCAGCAGCCAGCAGCACCCACGGGTCGGCAACCGTGGCGGGGTGGACGAACCGGTCGATGGCCTCCCACCCGGCGATCACCGCGGACAGCGCGATGACGAACACGATGAACATGCCCGCTAGGTCCTCGGCGCGGCCGTACCCGTAGCTATAGCGGCGACTCGCCGCGCGCCGGCCCAGCACGAACGCGATCCACAAAGGCACCGCCGTCAACGCGTCGGCGAAGTTGTGGATCGTATCCGACAGCAGCGCCACCGAGTTGGTGACGACCACCAGGGCAACCTGCGCCAGCGCGGTGGCCAGCATGATCACTAGGCTGATCTTCAGCGCCCGCACCCCCGCGGCGGACGCCTCCATCGCATCGTCGATCGCATCGGCCGGATCGTGCGAGTGCGGCACGAACACGTGATACAGCAGGCCCTTCACACCCCCGTGCGGATGCGAATGCCCAGCCTCGTGGTCGTGTGGATGGGTGTGCGAATGGTCGTGCCCGTGATCGTGGCCGTGGTCGCTTGGATGCCCGTGGGCGTGTTCCGCGGAGGTGTCGGCTCCGTCATGTACCCGGGGACCGCTCATCGTTGCCCACTGCTCTTCGCCCGAGTGCTCATCGCTGTTGCCCAGCCTGGGCGCGGTGGTGCCGCGGCGGCGTGCCGTTCGCGATCGAGTGTTCGGCCTGCTTGATTGCGTCCGAGACCAGATCGCCGGCGTGCTCGTCGGTCAACCGGTAGAACACGCGGGTGCCGTCTTGCCGGGTGGTCACCATCCGGGCCAGCCGCAACCGGGCCAAATGCTGCGACACCGCAGCCGGGGATTTGCTCACGGCATCCGCCAGGTGGTTCACCGACATCTCGCCCGCATTGCGCATCGCCAGGATCAGCCGCACCCGGGTGGCGTCCGCGAGCATCGCGAACACCTCGACCGCCAGTTCCACGTACTCCGAATCCGCTCCGAAGTCATTGACCTCATTATCTGCATTCATATGCAGATAATGCCACACGACAGATGCCCCACCCCACGAGCGCATGAGCCCTTCCCGACCCGGCAGTGTCGTCGGGCCAGGCGCAGCCGGCTGCGGTGAATCGGGGAAGATGGACCCGTGGCCGGGCCGTGGTGGGTCAACCTGCTGATCAGCGTGGCCGCGGCCCTCGTGGTGGCGTGGCTGGGTCTGATCGTCGCCCTGCTGATCGCGAGGCCCCGCGGTGCGTCCCTGACGGGGGCGCTGCGAATCCTGCCGGACGTGATCCGGCTGCTCCGGCGCCTCGCGGCCGATCCGGCCCTCCCCCGGGGCGTACGCATTCGGCTCGGCCTGCTGCTGGCCTACCTGGCCTGTCCGATCGACATCGTTCCCGACTTCATCCCGATCATCGGCTACGCCGACGACGCGATCATCGTCTTGATCGTGCTGCGTGGCGCCGCCCGACGCGCAGGACTGCCGGCCCTGCGCGATCACTGGCCCGGCACCGAGGACGGCTTCGCCGCCCTGTGCCGACTCACCCACCTGCACGAAGGCGCCCACACCGGACTGCAAGGACCGGAGACCAACACGGGGCCGACCGTCTCGGGGGGACCAGATCCGGTGACGGAGATCCGCGGTGATGACTACGCGGGAACACCCGGCCTGACCCGAGCGAGTGCGGCCTCGTGCCGGACGATGCGGCCAGCGGCGGAGTCCCGCTACCGGTCGCCCGAGGTGTGATCGATGGCGAGTTGGCGTCGATGGTGATCGAAATGCAGCGTCGCGTAGTGGTAGACATCGGCCAGGCTCATGCGCTCGGCGAAGTACGGGTCCCACCGCACCGGGAATCGCATCGTCCGGCGCAACGACGAATCGGACTCCGCGTCCAGGCGGCGGTGCAGTGACGCGATCACGCGCGCCAGCCACGCGTCCGCTCGCGCCGGGGAAATCACCGCGCCGCCGGCGCACGATCCCCAGTAATTGATCCGATGAAACACCGGCGTCGTGGCGTCAAGCATGCGGGCGAAGCCGCGCTGCGCACCATCCGGCGCGCGGCCGACCAGCGCCACAAGCACACGCAGGCTACGCGTAACCAGGTAGCCGAACAGCATGTGGAACAACAGCTGCCGGTTGCTCCAGGCGGTGCCGTCGGACTTCCGCCGCAGGTCCGTCGCCGTCGCATACGTTACGAGTTCGTGGAACTCGGCTCGCGCACGGTCCAGTTCGGCATGGATCGCAGCAATCGATACCGCCGGCTCGGCCACACCGACACCGTAGATCAGCACCGACCTGCCGGCATCCGCGACAGCTTGGGCGCTGCCGGCGTACTCCGGCGGCGCTAAGCGACCGATCGGCTACGCCGCCAGAACGTCCCAGTAGCCAAAGCATCCGTTGGCGGGGGGCCCCGCGCTTGGCGGCCTGTCGAGACGGCCGGATCACGGTGACCCTCGGCAAAAACAACGGGCGCGCTTCACCTGACGGCCGAGCCGCCTGCGCACGACGCCAAGGTCAAGGCCTGGTCATCACCAATCCGGCATGCCATCTCCACCAGCCCCGAGCGTCCCGGGCCAGCCCCGGAGGGCGCGCAGCACCGGTAAAGTGAAGGTCAAATGAGACTAGAAATGAGACTACCGAGGAAAACGCCGGGCCCGCATGATCGGCGCGTCCGGCGTTTTCCCAGGTCAGTGGCGGTAGCGATGGGATTCGAACCCATGGTGGAGTTGCCCCCACACACGCTTTCGAGGCGCGCTCCTTCGGCCGCTCGGACACGCTACCGTCGAACAGCGTACCGGACGTCGGATGGCCCGCCGACCACCTAATAGACCACTGCAGCAGACCACGACGGCAGACCACACCAGCAGACCACGCGCCCCGGCGCCTAGAAGTCGAGCAGGTCGTCCAGGAAGCCCCGCGCCTTCTTCTTCCGCGAGTACCGCCGATAGTCCCGGTCGTCATCGTCGTACCGAGGCCCACCGCCCGATCGCATCGGCACCGGCCGCGGGGCAGGCGTCGCGCCGTAATAGGCCGCCTCCGCTTGGATCAGGTGCTCCAGCTCGCCCCGATCCAGGAACAGCCCGCCGCACCCGTCACAGCTGTCGACGTGCACGCCGTTGCGCTCGTATCGGTACATGATGTTGTGGCATTTCGGGCACAGCAACTGGTCCAGCACGGGTCCTCCACGGGAGTCAGCGACGGCTCTGTCGGGCAACGAGCGGGATCCGCCGCCGGTTCCGGGACTCGCGAGGGCTCTCGTCACCGCCGCTCAGCAAAGAACGTCTCCAGCAGACCGGCGCACTCGGCCTCCAGCACCCCGCCCCGGACTTGCACCCGGTGCGTCAGCCGCCGATCCCGCAGCACATCCCACAGCGACCCGGCCGCTCCGGTCTTGGGCTCCCAGCAGCCGAACACCACGCGCTCGATCCGCGCCGCCACCAGCGCCCCGGCGCACATGGTGCACGGTTCCACCGTGACGGCCAGCGTGAGCCCGGCGAGATTCCACGACCCGAGAACGACGGCCGCCGCCCGCAGCGCCAGGATCTCCGCGTGGGCCGTCGGATCACGCAGGGCCTCCCGCGCGTTGTGCCCTCGCGCCAGCACTCTGCCATCCGGCCCGCAGACCACCGCGCCGACCGGGACATCCGCCGACGCAACCGCCAGCCGCGCCTGGGCGAGCGCCTCGAGCATCAACGCGCGGTCGGCCGCACCCACCGACGCAGGCACTTCCGGAACCCCCGTCACCGATACGTCGCAGGCTCAGTCGTGCTCGACGTCCACCACCGCGCCGAGCTCACCGCCGAAGCCGCACCGCTCGGCGATCATCTGCAACTGCTCGTCGGGATACAGATCCTCGTCGTCCACGATCAGCTGCATCTCCTGCTCGGACAGCCCGAAGTCGGCCAGCAGCGCCAGGTCGCCCTCCGGCCACGGTTCGTCGTCGACATCGTCCTCGTCGGGGGTGGGCACGCCCAGCAGGTCCAGGATGTCGGCTGCCAGGTCGTAGTCCAACGCCGCCGTGGCGTCCGAGACCAGCAGCGACGCCCCGCCCGGCACCGGCCGCACGATGGCGAAGAACTCCTCGTCCACGGCGAGCATGGCGAACACCGCCGCCCCGCCGGAGGCCACCCGGCGCAGCGCCGTGATCACCCCGTCCAGGTCGTCCAGCAGCTCCTCGCCCAGCAGCGAGCAGCGCCAGCTGCCCTCCTCGCGTGCGACAGCGACCGCGAACCCATCTGTGCTCACGACGCAAACGGTACGTGAGCGATGCGGACCCGGCCATGGCTGGCCACGATCAACTGCCGATCACGTTCGGACATCGCTTCCGATTCGCGCGTCGCTGCCGCTCGGGACCCGCAGAGCACGGCAGGATCACCACCGGGAGGTGACGGGATGCCCGCAGAACACCCGCCCACCGGGAACGGCCCGCTGCCTGCCGCGCTGTGCGTGCTGGGGATGGGGCTGATCGGTGGTTCCCTGATGCGCGCCGCCGCCCCCCACCTGCCGGTGTTCGGCTGGTCGCGTGGCGAGGACACCCGGCAGGCCGCCGCCGACGACGGCTTCGAGGTGCCGGACACGGTCGAACACGCGCTGCGCCGGGCGGTGGCCGTCGACGCGCTGGTCGTGCTGGCCGCGCCGGTGACGGCGTTCCGCCCGCTGCTGCGCTCCATCGGAGAACTGGCCCCCATGGTCCGACTCACCGACGTCGCCGGGGTGAAAGCGCCGGTGGCCGAGTTGGTCGCCGAGTTGGTGCCGCGGGCCCGGTACATCGGCTCGCATCCGATGACGGGGACGGAGCATTCCGGCTGGTCAGCGGGGTCGGCAGAGTTGTTCGACGACCGGGTATGGGTGACGACGCTGCAGGACGACTCCCGGATCGAGGACTGGGCGCCGGTCGCGGGGCTGGCCCTGGCGGTCGGCTCTCGGGTGGTGCCCGCCGAGCCGGAGGCGCACGACGATGCGGCCGCGCGGGTCTCTCACCTGCCGCATCTGTTGGCGCTGGCGCTGGCGCAGGTCGGCCAGGCGGGCGGGGCGCTGGCGCTGTCCCTGGCGGCCGGGTCGTTCGCCGACGGCACCCGGGTGGCCGGCACCCGACCGGAGCTGATTCGCGCGATGTGCGAGAGCAACGCCGATCGGCTGGTGCAGGTACTGGACGAGACGCTGGCGCAGCTGGGAGTGGCGCGGGCGTCGTTGGCGTCCAGCGGGTCGCTGGCCAAGATCACCGCGGGCGGTCACCAGGCTCGGCTGGCCCTGGACGGCCGGCTGGAGGGTCTGGAGCCGGTGCGGCTGGCCGGTGACGACCTGGTCGAGCAGTTGCTCGCGGTCGGGGCGGGCGGCGGCCACGTGACCGGGATCGAGCAGGGCCCGGATGGGCTCGCCGTGCACACGCTCTACCCGGCCGGCGACTGACCGATCGCCGCGGCGGCGACGGAGCCGGCGTGGCGCGCAGGGTCCTGACGCTCGCTGGCGCGGTGTCGGCGTGGCGCGCGTGTCCGGACGCTCGCCGACGCCGTGTCGGCGGCCTATCCTTCTGCTCCGTCTCACGGAGCAATGCCGTTACTGCTCCGCCTTACGGAGCAGAGGCCAAGGCTGCGCCACCCGCCATCCACCATCCGAGCCGGCGCCATCCACCATCCGAGCCGGCGCCATCCGCCACGTCACTCCTGGGGCCCGCGGCCCGACCACGACCACGCGTATCGGCCGTCGTCCACCGCCAGCCCGCCCTCGCCGAGTTCCAGCGGTCGGAAGGTGTCGATCATCACCGCGAGCTCGTCGAAGTAGTGCTTGCCGATGGCGGCCTCCACCGCGCCGGGCTGCGGCCCGTGCGAGTGCCCACCCGGGTGCACCGAGATGGATCCGCGACCGATACCGGATCCCTTGCGTGCCTCGTAGTCCCCGTCGACGTAGAACATGATCTCGTCGGAGTCCACGTTGGAGTGGTAGTAGGGCACCGGGATCGACAGCGGGTGGTAGTCCACCTTGCGCGGCACGAAGTTGCACACCACGAAGTTGATCCCCTCGAAGACCTGGTGCACCGGTGGCGGCTGATGCACCCGCCCGGTGATCGGCTCGAAGTCGGACACATTGAACGTGTACGGGTACAGGCAGCCGTCCCAGCCGACCACGTTGAACGGGTGCTCCGGCGTCACCACGATCGACCCGACGATGCCGCTCGGTCCGTTGCCCCGGTGCTTCGTATAGACCTCTGTGTCCGATCCAGCGTCCGTTCCGTCCGCAAGCAACGGTTCGCTCGGCCCGTGCAGATCCCTTTCGCAGTACGGGGAATGCTCCAGCAGCTGCCCGAACCGGGACAGATACCGCTTGGGCGGCCCGATGTGGCAGTTGCCCTCGATGGCGTACAGCCGCAGCGGCCCGGAGTCCGGGTTGGGCAGCCAGCGATGCACGGTCGCCCGCGGGATGATCGCGTAGTCCCCCGGCCGCACCGGCAACGCCCCGAACACCGTCTCCACGGTCCCGGAACCGGCCTCCACGTAGACGCATTCGTCACCGATCGCGTTGCGGTACAACGGGCTCGGCTCCGCACACACCACATACGAGATGCGCACATCACCGTTGCCGAGCACCAGCCGGCGCCCCGTCACCGCATCCACGCCACGACCCGGATCGTCGCCCGGGAACAGATCGTGCAGCTTCAGGTGCCGGGGTTTGAGGGGGTGGTTCGGGGTGGTCGTCAGGTCCGGCAGATCCCAGTTCCGGGCGTCGACCATGGCCGAGGGAATGCCCCGGTGGTAGAGCAGCGAACAGTCCGAGGAGAAGCCCTCCTCGCCCATCAGTTCCTCGGAGTAGAGCACTCCGACGGGGTCGCGGAACTGCGTGTGACGCTTGGGCGGCACCTCGCCGACCTGGCGGTAGTAGGCCATCTCGTTTCTCCCGATCGGCGGTACGACACTGTCCGATTCGCCCCGCCGCGGCGATGCCGCGACCGCCGGGCACTCCGGCTGCTCGATCCCCGACGATTGGCTACGCTTCGAGTCATGTCAAGACGTCGCGGATCCGGCCGGAGGATTGCACAGATGCTCCGGGCGATCGCCGATGGCGGTGGACACATTGTCCAGTGATCAGGCAACCACCCCGACAGGTCTGGTCGATCTGCTGATCGACGACGCAGCGGTGTTCCCGCCCGGGCTGGCCGCCGTGGGCGATGCCGTGCCGGCACACCGCCGGATCCGGGCCTCGGCGCTGGGCCGCTTCGTCGGGCCGTTCCTGCTGCCGGCCACTGCCTGGCGCGACCTGGTGCCGCTGCTGGACGACGAGTCTCCGCTGCCGGTGGTGCTGATCTCCCGCCGCGGCGACGATATCGCCGACCTGGCGCCGGCGTTGCGCGGGTTGGGCCGCGAGCGCGGCGCGCGGGTGGCGGGAGTGGAACTCGCGCTGCCGGCGGGCGAGAGCGATCCGCGACCCACGCTGGCGGCTGCGGCCGAGATGCTGACCGTGCATCAGGCGGTGACGGTGGAGTTCGACGGCACCGACCCGGATCGAGCGCTGGCCGCCCTGGCCGAGGCCCGGCGTTCCGGTGACCGTGCGGTGCGCGGAAAGTTTCGCACCGGCGGCACCCGACCACAGGACTCGCCGGATGCCGGCGTGCTGGCGGAGGTCATCGCGGCCGCGACCGGCCGGCACGTGCCGATCAAGTTCACCGCCGGCCTGCATCACGCGGTGACCGGCCCGCACGGGCCCGGCGGCAGCGTGCAGTACGGGGTGCTCAACGTGGTCCTCGCGGTGCACCGGGCCGCCGGGGTCGATGCGCGCGCGGGCAGCGTGCCGGCCCGCCGGGTGGTGGACTCGCTGCGCACGGACGACCCGGATGCGTTGGCGGCACAGGCGATCTCGCTGGACCCGGCACAGGTTCGGACGGTTCGCTCGGTGTTCACCTCGTTCGGCTGCTGCGAAGTGACAGAGCCCATCGCGGAGCTGACGGCCCTCGGTGTGATCACCCCGGAGGGGAGGATGCCGTGAGCGCTGCATCCGGTCCGATCACCTGGGTGCCGGGAGCGGCCGGCTCCGGGTACGACGTGGATCACCTGCCGTTCGGAGTGTTTCACGGCGGTGACGAGCCCTCGAGGGTCGGCGTCCGGATCGGCGGGTTCGTGCTCGCAGCGGGCGCCGCCGCCGAGCACAGCGGCATGGAATCCGGCCACCTCTGGGACACCGACACCCTGGAGCCGTTCCTGGCCGCCGGCCCGCGCGCCTGGGCCGCCGCGCGCGCGTGGCTGACCTCGGTGCTCACCGACCCCGAGTACCGAGGAGCCGTCCAGCCGCACCTGCGCGCGGCGGACGACGTCACGATGGTGCTGCCGTTCCGGGTCGGCGACTACGTCGACTTCTACGCCAGCGAGCACCACGCGTCGAACCTGGGCCGATTGTTCCGGCCGGACGGGGAACCGTTGCTGCCCAACTGGAAGCACCTGCCGGTCGGCTACCACGGCCGGTCCCAGACCGTTGTGGTCTCCGGCACCCCGATCATCCGGCCACGCGGGCAGCTCCGACCGCCCGGCGCCGATGCCCCGGTCTTCGGACCGAGTACCCGGCTGGACATCGAGGCCGAACTGGGTTTCGTGGTGGGCGCCGGCTCCACGCTCGGAATCCCGGTCCCCGCCGGCGCCTTCGCCGACACCGTGTTCGGGGTGTCGCTGGTGAACGACTGGAGCGCCCGGGACATCCAGTCCTGGGAGTACGTGCCGCTCGGCCCGTTCCTGGGCAAGTCGTTCGCCACCTCGATCTCACCGTGGATCACCCCGCTCGCCGCACTGGCCGCCGCACGAGTACCGCCCCCGCCGCGCACCGTGCCGCTACTGGACTACCTGGCCGACGATCCCACCGAGCCGTGGGGGCTGGACCTGTCGTTGGAGGTCCGGTGGAACGACACCATCGTGTCCCGCCCGCCGTACGCCTCGATGTACTTCACGGGCGCGCAAATGCTGGCACACACCACCATCAATGGCGCAAGCGTGCAGCCGGGCGACCTGTACGCCTCCGGCACCATCTCCGGCCCGGATCCCGGCCAACAGGGGTCCTTCATCGAGCTCGCCTGGGGCGGCGCGGAGCCGGTTCGGCTGGCCGACGGTTCGACGCGCACGTTCCTGGCCGACGGCGACACGGTGACGATTTCCGCGACGGCACCCTCGATCTCGGGAGAGCGAATCCAGCTGGGTTCCGTCACCGGTACCATCGCCCCAGCCCGAACCTGACCGGGCACGAACCGATCCGACCCGAAATCTGATCCATGGCCCCCAGCGCGAAAACCACTGTCGTCGCCGGTGCCACCGTGCACACCCTGGACGACGCATACGGAACCGTGCAGGCGCTGGCGGTGCGCGGCGACCGAATCCTCGCGGCCGGCACGCTCGCGCAGTGCCGGGATGTGGCCGGTCCAGGAGCCGACACCATGGACCTGGCGGGCAGCACGATCGTCCCCGGCCTGACCGACAGCCACCTGCACACCGCCGAGTACGCCCGCAGTCTGGTCTCGGTCGATCTGCGCCACGCCGCCAGCCTTGCCGACGCGCTGGCCGAGGTGGACCGGCACGCCGCGGCGATGCCCGCCGACGCCTGGATCCTCGGCGGTGGCTGGGACTTTCACCGCTGGTCCGTCCCGGTGCAGCCGCATCGCCGCGACCTTGACGCCGTGGCACCGGACCGGCCGGCCGCGCTGCACAGCATCGATATCCACACCGCGTGGCTGAACTCGGCCGCGCTGGCCTGGCTCGGCATCGACCGGCACAGCGCCGATCCGCCGGGCGGTCAGATCGTCCGGGACACGGACGGCGAGCCGACCGGCATCCTGCGGGAGTCCGCCACCGCCCTGCTGCGCGCGGCGCTGCCGGCGGACGGCTCCCTGCCCGATCTGCTGCGCGCGGCGCTGCCGACGCTGCTCTCGCACGGCATCACCAGCGTGCATGACATCGACGGCGCCGAGGCCCGCGCGGCATTTCGGACCCTGCGCGCCGCGGGCGATCTGCCGATCCGGGTGCACACGCTGATCCGGCAGCCGGAGCTGCCGGCCGCCCTCGCCCAGGGTTGGCGCACCGGCGACGGTGACCCGTGGCTGCGCATCGGGCCGGTCAAGCTGTTCACCGACGGCGCACTGGGCTCGCACTCCTGTTTAATGTCACGCGGTTTCGCCGATGAGCCGGATAATCACGGAATTGCCGTCACCGGCCCCGCCGAACTCCGGGAGCTGGTTCACACCGCCTCGCGTGCGGGCATTGCGGTGGCCGCGCACGCCATCGGCGACGCCGCCAACCACCTGCTGCTGGATGCGCTGCAGACCGCCGCGGCAGCGTCACCGGACACACGGCCCGAGTCGCGGCTGCGCCACCGCGTCGAGCACGCCCAGTTCCTGCAGGCCGCCGACGTCGGCAGGTTCGCCCGGCTCGGCGTGATCGCCTCCATGCAGCCCACTCACTGCACCAGCGATATCGCGCTGGTGCAGCGCATGCTCGCCGGGCACGAGGTGGCGCGCTACGCTTGGCGATCGCTGCTGGACGCCGGTGCCGTGGTGACGTTCGGCTCCGACGCGCCGGTGGAGGACCCCAATCCGTGGCTGGGCATTCACGCGGCGGTGACGAGGCAGCGAGTGGACGGCACCCCCGCCGGGGGGTGGGTCCCGGAGGAGCGCATCACGCTGGCGCAGGCGCTGCGCGGCTACACCGTGGCGCCCGCCTACGCCTCGGGCGAGGAGCGGCTCAAGGGTCGGTTGCGACCGGGCATGCTGGCCGACTTCGCCGTCCTCACGCAGGACCCGTTCGACGTCGATCCCTCGGCGCTGCATGGCATCTCCGTGACAGCCACGGTGGTAGGCGGGCGGACCCGGTGGTCCGCGTGATCGCCATGCAGGTCGGTCTGGCACAGTGATGGCACTCATCCCGGTCCGCGACAAGGGAGCTCCCGTGCCCAGCCATCCACCCATCGACCCCGACATTGCCACCGCATTGTCCGGGCCGGACGTGCTCCCGGCATCGGTGTACCCGCAAGACATTCCCGGCCGCCGAGCGACCGCCGCCGTCGACCGGGAACAGCTGACCCGCGGCGGCGCCATCACGTTGACCGAGATCACGCTCGACGGGCCGGCCGACAACCCACAGATCCCCGCGCTGGTGCTCGCCCGGACGACGCCGGGCGGCCGGTCCCCGTCCGGTCCGGGCATCCTGTACATCCACGGCGGCGGCATGGTGACCGGCCGGCGCGACACCATTGACGGCACCATCGTGGACGCTGTCCTTCGGGGCGCCATCGTCATCTCCCCCGAGTACCGGCTGGCGCCGGAGCACCCGTATCCGGCGGCGATCGACGACTGCTTCGCCGCCTGGAATGCGGTGCGGAAGCGCGCACCGGAGTGGGGCATCGACCCGGCCACGCTGGCGATCGCCGGTTCCAGTGCCGGCGCCGGACTCGCGGCCGGCACCACGCTGCTGATCCGGGACCGGCGCGCGCCGCTGCCCGCCCTGCAGATCCTGTTCTGCCCGATGCTGGACGACCGCGAGATCACCGCATCCTCCACCGAACTCGAGGGCGAGGGCCGCTGGGATCGCATCGCCAACCACACCGGATGGTCGGCGTATCTGGGAGACCGACACGGCGGTGACGACGTTCCGAGCTACGCCGCGCCGTCCCGTGCCACCGATCTCGCCGGGCTGCCGCCGACCTTCATCGACGTCGGCGACGTGGAAACGTTCCGAGACGAGGACATCGACTACGCCGCCCGGCTGTCCCGCGCCGGGGTGCCGGTGGAACTGCATGTCTGGCCGGGCGGGGTGCACGGATTCACCACACTGGCACCGCAGGCGGCGCTGTCCCGTGCGGCGCTCGCCGCGCGCTCGGCGTACCTGGAGCGGAACCTGCTGGGGAGCAACCGAAGGGGCTGAGTCACATGCGCGAGTCAGATGGCACATCCTGGCGGTTCACCGAAGACGTCGCCGAGCTGCCGCACCTGGCGCTGTACCTCCGGGATGCGGTGCGGCTCCCGGTGCCGGACGCCCCGGATCTGCCTCCCCGGCTGGACGCCCCGATACCCGACCGGTCGGAGGTGCTGGGCGCCGCCGACCTGCCGGCCGCCGCCGCGCAATGGGCCCGGTGGTGGGCCGCCATCATCGATGCCGAGGCGCGCTCCGACGACCAGCCGCCGAGTGCCGGAGCCGACCCGCATGAGGCAGCCCGGGCGCGGCTGCGCGCCGCCGGGGACGCACGGCGGCCGGTACTCCCCGAACCGCCGGATTTCGCGGCTCTGACGGACTTCCCGGAGCTGCAGCGAGCGGTCGCCGCGACGTTCACGGAGGCGACCCGCCTGGTGAGCAAACACCGCCGGAACCTGCTGTTCCACGACCGGCCGGCGCAGATTCCGTGGGTGCTGCTGTCCGGCGTGGCCGAGCAGGTGGCGACCGATCGCGCCGTGCCGACCACCGCGCTGCACGGTCGCGTCGAGGTGCTGATGGTGCAGGGCAGCTGGTGGACCCTGCACTCCCCGGGCGTAGCACTGGCATCGGTGGCGGCGGCGCGCGACCGCGGTGTCGCCACCGAGCTGGTGACCAGGGTGTTCACCTCGGCCCTGGATGGCGCCACCGACTGACCCAGGCCGAGCGAGCCGCGGCTGTCAGCCCGGAGCCTCGCCTGAGCCGACGCGTACCGGCAGCACCGGCCGCCCGGCGTGCGGCGAGCGCGCCGAGAACAGCCGCCCGGCCAACGGTTCGGCGGCGGCGCGCCGCTCGTCGTAGCCCTCCCGGGCGGTGGTGATCAGCACATCCCGGCCGTCGGCGCCGCCGAGCGCGACGCTGGTGACCTGCGGCGTAGGCACGGCGACGACCAGGTCCAATTCCCCGTCCGGCGCGTATCGGCGCACCTGGCTCGCTCCGTACATCGCCACCCACAGTCCGCCCGCCGCGTCGGTGGCGAGCCCGTCCGGCATGCCGTCGTCCGGGTCGAAGCGCAGGTGCACGGCGCTGCCCGTCACCTCGCCCCGACCGTCCAGCCGGTGCGCGTGGATCAGCCGCCGAGTGGAATCCGCGTGGTACAGCACCGATCCGGCGGGATCCAGCGCCAACCCGTTGGACAGGCCGATGCCGGGCACCCGCGCCCCAAGGGTTCCATCGGACCGCACGTACTGCAGGTAGCCGGCGGCCGGATCGCGCTGCGGATGCACCACCCCGATGTACAGCCCACCGCCCGGCCCGGCGGTTCCGTCGTTGAGCAACCAACCGGCCGGCACATCCAACTCCGCCAGCCGCGGGCCGAGCCGAGCCGCCATGCCCGGGCCATCGCCCGCTGCGCCAGATGTCGGCGCGCAGCGGCCGTGCCCCTGTTCGGGCCGGCCGCCGGCCGCGCCGTCCAGGCACACCTGCAACACCGGCCCGCGGGCCACCAGCACGCCTTCCGGCGCGGCGGGGTGCACCAGCGACACCCGGCCACCGGCCACCCACCACGGTCGAATCGTGGTGTGCGAACCGGAATCGGCCTGCGGATCAACGCGGAATACCGCTCCCACGGCCGCATCGATCCACCACCACCACCCGGCGTGCCACCGGGGGCTCTCCGCCAGCTCGCAGCGCTCCGCCCACGGGACCGGTTGCGCCGAAACGACCGTCATCGCGCGGCGAGGCCGCCAGCCGGGCCGCTATCGACCGGGGCAGCGTCCAGCGCTTCGGTCGCCGCCGCGACCAGTCGGTCGGCGGCCACGATCTCCTCCTCGCGCAGCGGAGCGGTGAAGCGGCGCAGGTCCTTCAGGCCGCTGCCTGTCAGCACCACGCAGGGCACGTCGCCACGGCCGAGCCGACCGGACACGACGTCCGCGGCGACCGAGGCCAACGCCACCGCGCTGGCCGGTTCGACGAAGATGCCCTCCTGCGTGGCCAGCAGATCCTGTGCCTCCCAGGCCTTGTCGTCCGACACTGCGGTGCCCCACCCGCCGCTGGCCCAGACCGCGGCGGCGGCCTGCTCCCCGTCCGGCGGCTGCGGCAGCTGCAATCCCGAGATGTCGGTGGTGCTGCCGGCCACCTGAGGGCCGGCCAGCATCCCGGACGCATACCCGACGATCGGCGCGCACCCGTGGGGTTGGCACACCACGACCGCCGCCCGGTGACCGGCGTCCGCCAGCCCGGCGGCAGTGGCCACCAGCAGCCCACCCCCTCCCGCCGGCAGGTACACCTGGGTGACATCCGGTGCCTGCGCTGCGATCTCGGTGCCAATGGCACGCGCCCCGAGCATCCCGGTCGGATTGTGCACGTGCGTGGTGATGGTCAGCTGGAGGTTCTGCTGCTGCGCCAGCTCGCGGAGCGCGTTCATCGCGTCCGGGCCCATGCTTGCGCACGCGATCATGGCGGTGCCGTACGGCCTGATCGAGGCGAGCTTCTCCGGGGGCGCATCGGCGGCGACGCAGAGCACGCCGGGCAGCCCGGCCCGACGCCCGTAGGCGCTCATGGCCGCGCCGCCGTTGCCCGACGAGGTACCGATCCAGCCGCGCCGACCCAGCCGGAGCGCCTCGACCATGGTGGCGGCGGCGATCCGGTCCTTGTAGGAGCCGGTTGGATTGAGGTATTCCGCCTTCGCGTAGAGCCCCGCAAGGTCCCACCGCTCCGCGAGCCTGGGCAGGGCGATCAGCGGGGTGTTGCCCTCGCCCAATGTCAGCGTCATCGGTCACCCGCCTCGTAGCCCAGCGCGCCGTCGGTGTCCGAGACGATCTCGGCGACGATCGCCAGCGTGTCGCGCGTTCGTACCCGGGCGCCGCGTCGCACGAGCATCAGGACGCCGCCGGTCGGCGCGGTGATCGTGGCCCGCTGCTGCCCGTCGTCGTCGAGGACAATTCCGATGCGGCCACCGGCCGGCAGCCGGTCCCCCACCTCGGCCGCCGACACGAAATAGCCCGCGACCGGCGCGGTGATTCCCTCGTCGGTATTGCCGTCCCCTCGGACCACCGTCACCGGCGCCGCAGGCGGAGTCCGCGCGGTATCCGGGTCCAGCATGCCCAGGTGCACCATCACCCGGAGCACCCCGTGCAGGTATCCGTCCAGGTCCCGCTGGCGGATCTGGCCGCCGCCCCTGCCTTCGACATAGAGCGACGGCACGCCGTGTGCCTCGGCGGCCGACAGCGACCGCCCCAGGGAGGCCTCCGGGTGCTGCCACAGCAGCGGCGCGGCGAACGCCCGGGTGGCCGCACCGGAACGGTCGGCCAGCGGTCCGGCACTGTGATAGCCCGCCAGCAGCGGCATGTCGAAATTCTTGCCGGCCGAGTGCAGATCGATCAGCAGGTCGGCGCCCGCAATCAGTTCGGAGGTCAGGTGGGCGGCGACCCGCTCGGTCGGGCTGCCCTGCGCGTTTCCGGGGAAGACCCGCGCCAGGTTCTTACCGTCCGCCGGGCCGAGTCGACCATCGACGGCCCAGGCCGCGGGATGCGCGGGGGCGGCCCACCGGATGGTGCCGCGGAACTCGTTGCTGCGCAATCGATCCAACACCAGGCGGATGGCCAGGACTCCCTCCAGCTCGTCGCCGTGCACGGCGCCAAGCAGGGCGAGGGTGGGGCCGGGGCGGTCGCCGGCGATACGCCCGACGGTGGGTAGCCGATCGTCCATCGTCACGCCGGGCCGGGTCCGTCGAGCAGCGTCACCGACAACGCCTCGTCGAAGACCTGCACCGCCTCCGCCACATCCGACGCCGTATGCGCGGTCGAGAGGTACCACCGCCCGCCGGGTAGCGCGAACACGCCTCGACGCAACATCTGCACCACCAGTCTGTTGTAGAACTCCTGGTCGCCGGCCAGGAAGTCGGCGAACGTCGCAGCCTCGTCGACGCCGAACAGGCATTGCACCACGGGGCCGACCTGGTTCACGACGCCGTGGACGCCGTGCCGAGCGATGGCCGATCGCATGCCGTCGGCCAGTTCCCGGCCACGCGCGTCGAACGCCGGATACACCCCGCCCCGGCCCAGCACGTCCAGCGTCGCGACCGCGGCCGCGAGCACCACAGGATTGCCGTTGTAGGTGCCGGCATGCACCACGCCGGAGACCACCCGGTCCAGCAGATCGGCGCGCCCGGCCACCGCGGACAGCGGGTAGCCTCCGGCGAGGGCCTTGGCCAGCACGACCAGATCGGGCCGGACGCCGTACTTCTCGACCGCGCCGCCGTAGGCGAGCCGGAACCCGGTAATCACCTCGTCGAAGACGAGCACCACGCCGTGCCTGTCGCACAGCGCTCGCAGGCCGGCGAGGTAGCCCTGCGGCGGCGGGATGACGCCGGAGTTGCACAGCACCGGTTCGACGAACACCGCCGCGATGTCCGACCGCGCATCGGACAGGACCTGCGCGACGGCATCCAGGTCTCCGAACGGCGCGAGGCTCACGTCCTCCAGCACCGAGGCGCGTTGGCCCTGGCTGCCGAGTGCGTCGAGCCGACCGGCCGCGTCGGGCCGGTAGCCGAGCAGGGATGCGTCCGACCAGCCGTGGTAGTGCCCGATCATCTTGATCAAGCGTCGCCGGCCGGTGGCGGCTCGGGCGATGCGCAGCGCCACTTGGGTCGCCTCGGAGCCGGTGTTGGACCACAACACCCGCTCGGCCCCGGGGATGGCGGCAACGACCCGTTCGGCCGCCTCATACTCCAGCGGATGGCCTGCGCCGAAGGTAGCGCCATCCCCGATGCGGGACGCCACCGCGGCAGTGAGCTCGGGATGGCCGTGACCCAGGATCACCGGCCCCCAGCCGAGCACGTGGTCGAGGTAGGTGTTGCCGTCCAGATCGAACAGGCGCGGCCCCTCGCCCCGACGGAAGAACAGCGGGTGCGGCTTCATGGAGGCGCGCATGCCGGTCGACACGCCCCCCGCCAGGGAGCGTTTGGCTCGCTCCCACGCCGCGGCGGAGGCCGGCCAGGAATCGATCAACATCGGCGCTTCACATCCAACGTTTCAGCAGTTGAAACCACTTGTTTCACTGGTGATCGTAACGTGCCGATGTGGAGCGATCAATTCCGGCTTGTGAGTCTGAGGCGGCGGTATAGCGCGACCACAGACTCACAAGCCGGAGGATCTAGAGATTTCCGCGGCGCTCCTGCTCGCGCTCGATCGACTCGAACAGCGCCTTGAAGTTGCCCTTGCCGAAGCCCAGCGACCCGTGTCGCTCGATCAGCTCGAAGAACACCGTCGGCCGATCGCCGATCGGCTTGGTGAAGATCTGCAGCAGGTAGCCGTCCTCGTCCCGGTCGACCAGGATCTTGCGCTTCTGCAGCTCCTCCACCGGCACGCGCACCCGGCCGATCCGGGCGCGCAGCTCCGGATCCTCGTAGTAGGTGTCGGGGGTATCCAGGAACTCCACGCCCTCGGCGCGCAGCACGTCCACGGTGCGCAGGATGTCGCCCGTGGCCAGCGCCAGGTGCTGGCAGCCGGGCTCGCCGTAGAACTCCAGGTACTCGTCGATCTGGCTCTTGCGCTTGCCGACCGCCGGCTCGTTCAGCGGGAACTTCACCCGGTGGTTGCCGTTGGCGACGACCTTGCTCATCAGCGCCGAGTAGTCGGTGGCAATGTCGTCACCGATGAATTCGGCCATGTTCACAAAGCCCATCACCTTGTTGTAGAACTCGACCCAGTAGTCCATCTTGCCGAGCTCCACGTTGCCCACCGCGTGGTCCAGCGCCTGGAACACCCGCTTCGGCGCGCCGTCCCGCTTGACGAAGGTGGAGTTCGCTGCCACGTATCCGGGCAGGTACGGCCCGGTGTACCGGCTGCGGTCCACCAGCGAGTGCCGGGTGTTGCCGTAGGCCGCGATCGCCGCGCGTCGCACGGTGCCGTGCTCGTCGGAGATGTCGTGTGGCTCTTCCAGAATCGTGGCGCCCTGGGAGCGGGCATGCTCGACGCACTTGTCCACGTCCTTGACGTCCATCGCCAGGTCGACCACCCCGTCGCCGTGCCCCCGATGCCGGTCCAGCAGCTCGGAGGCGGGGTCGACGCCGCCCATCAGCACGAACCGCGCCGAGCCGGAGGTCAGCACGAAGGACTTGTGGTCCCGGTTGCCGGTCTCCGGGCCGGAGTAGGCGACCAGCTCCATGCCCCAGGCGGACTGGTAGTAGTGCGCGGACTGGGTGGCGTTGCCGCACACGAACACCACGGCGTCCATGGCATTGACCGGGAACGGGTCCGTGGCCTCGTCGTAGTCGACCAGGCCAACCAGCTTCGCCAGTTCGTCGGCCGTCAGATTGGCGGCCTTCTCGTCGGCCGTCAGCTCGATGTGAGAGGCGGACTGTGCCGTCAGATGGGTGGTCATGGAGTACCTCCTGATGGGCGGGTGGCCACGGATGCACGGGGTGTGGTGACGAGGGTGACCGCTGCCACGCCGATCGAGCAAGCTCCCCGTGAAATGCTGTTCATCCTGCGCAGAGTGTCGTATGGTTGCCGCATTCTGATGGTCAGATTGCACAGACGCGAACCTCGTCGAGGGAGGCCCATGCGAATCGACGGTTTGGACGTACGGCTGCTGGACCTACTGGCCGCCGAGCCCCGGGTGGGTGTGCTGGAGGCATCGCGGCGGCTACGGGTGGCGCGCGGAACAGTGCAGGCGCGGCTGGACAAGATGCAACGCTCCGGCGTCATCCGGGACCTGGCGCCCACCGTCGATCCGGCCGGGCTGGGCTATCCGGTGACGGCGTTTTTGTCCCTGGAGATCGCCCAGCATCAGGGGCGCGGCGCGGTGGTGGAGCATCTGGAGCGGATCGAGGAGGTCATCGAGGCGCACACCATCACCGGCTCGGCGGACCTGCTGGTGCGCCTGGTCGCCCGGGACAACACCGACCTGCAGCGGGTGATCGACGAGGTGGTCGCCGACCGGTCCGTACTGCGGGCGGCGACGGTGATCTCGCTGACCACCGAGATTGCCCACCGCACCGGGCCTTTGGTGCACGCTGCGGCTCGCGCGCACCCCGCCTCCGCGCCGTCTGGGGAGGGCGATACGTCCACGGACGGGGTATCCGACGAGGTGCCCGTCACCGCCGTGCGGCCGGAATCCAGGCGGTGACGATGATCATCAGAAGACCCCTGCCCGGGGATGCCGAGGCACTCGCAGCCGTGCACGTGCACGGCTGGCGTGACACCTACGCCCACCTGCTGCCGGAACGCTTCTATGGCCAGGACGCCTACCGCAGACGGGTGGCGATGTGGACCCGGCTGATCGATGAGCCGGACCCGGAGAGCACGGCGCTGGTGGCCGAGATCGACCACGTGATCGTGGGTTTCGCCTGGGCAGGCGCGGCGCGCGGCGAGGATGCGGTACGGGACATCGAGCTGTACTCGATCTACCTGGAAGCCGCCCGGCATGGTTCCGGCGCCGCGCAGGCGCTGCTGGACGGGGTGCTGGGCACCGCGCCGGCGCAGCTGTGGGTGGTCCAGGACAACATGCGGGCCCAGGCGTTCTACCGACGCAACGGGTTCCGCCCCGATGGCGCCACCCAGGTCGAGGAGCATCTGGCGAACCTCACCGACATCCGGATGGTGCGCTGATCCCGGAAGGTCGCTCGGCGCACACCGCCCGGCGAGTCCCCCGCGGCGCCATTTCAGGCTCACCAGGGCGCCGGCACCCCCTACGCTCAACCTCGCGCCCACCACGACCAACCCGAGGAGAGGAGCCCGATGCAGCGCCTGGCCGGCTTCATGCGCACCTACTGGACGCGGGGCGAGCCCGGCCGGCCCACGCCCCGATCCCTCGCGGTGCTGATGCAGCGCTGGTGGCTGGTGGCGCTGGCGTTCAAGCTGCTCGGCTCGTCGTGGGACGTGTCCTGGCACTTCAAGTGGCTGCGCGACGATTTCGCCCCGCCGCACCTGGTGAACACGATCGGCACCGGCATCGCGATCGCGCTGGTGCTGGCGCACACCTTCACCGGCTATGGGGCCGACAGGCGCTCGCTGCGCATCATGCAGGTCGGCACCATCGTGTTCGTCATCGCCGGGCCGATCGACGTGATCAACCACCGCATCAACGGCCTGGACCTGACCAGCTGGTCCCCGTCACACATGCTGCTCTACACCGGCACCGTCATCATGATCGCCGGGGTGATCCGTAACTGGTACCTGTCCTATCCGCGCGAGGGCCGGTTCGGGTGGCAGTACATGGCGGGTCTCACGGCCCTGTGTGCGTTCCTGTTCGAGGACGTGTTCTTCCCGAACCTGCAGCAGGAGTACGGCATCCTGGAGATCGGCTCCTGGTTCGCCGGACGGCCCTACGCCGAGCCGAGCCTGCTGGACTTCGCCAGCACCCAGATCGGTCGCAGCGTCGACGATGTCGCGGTGCAGCACTTCGCGCTGCCCATTCCGCCGTGGGTGTATCCGGTGTGGGCGATCGGACTGTGCGCGGCGCTGCTGGTGCTCGCCCGGATCGTGATCGGCCGCATCTGGGCGGCGACCGCCGCCGTCGGGCTCTACGTCGCCTACCGGGCGATCATCTGGCCGCTGCTGTACGTATCGAGCTTCCCGCCGTCGGCGGTGCCGTTCTGGCTGCTGCTGGTGGGCGTCGCCGTCGATGCGGTGTTCCTGATCCCGCTGCATCCCTACCTACCGGCGGTGGTCGGCGCCGTCGTGGTGACCGGGCTGGGGTATGCGGGCCTGCTGCTGCAGACGCTGCTCGCCGGGTCCCCGAGGGACCTGGCCTCGCAGTCGATCCAGCAGCTCCGCGCGACCTATGAGGCGGGCGGGCACCTGCACTCCCCGCCGGTGGCGTGGTGGTCGATCTGGTGGGCCGGCGGTGCGCTGCTGGTCACCTGGGTGGCGGTGACGTGGTTCGCCCAGCGCACCGTCGGCCTGGCGGCGCCGCGTCCTCCGGTGATCGCGGTGAGCTTCGCCCCGGAGCCGCGCCGGGACGCGTCCGGATATCTGGACGGCTTCACCGAGTCGGGGCGGGACGCCGTGGGGCGCCCGCTGCGGCGAAGCGGGCCCGCGCCGCGTTCGGCCGGGGCCCTGCGCAAGCCAGGTGAGGTGCGCCGGGCGGGGTTGCGCCGCCGCCAGGGCATCGACCGGGCCGGTCGCTGATCGCGAAATGCCCCACCGCGCCGGGCGCGGGCTCTGCACCGGCGGGCACGCTCGGGCCCCGGCCGGCGCCTGCATCCGCGAGCACGCTCGCGCCCCGGCCCGCGGGCACGTCGTCCTGGCAATGGTTCCTGCGTCCTGGCAACGGTTCCAACCGTTGCCAGGACGACGAAACCTTTGCTAGGACGGGGTGGGTCGGGACAGAAGGCGGTGGCGGGTCGGGACAGACGACTGGGGTGGGTCGGGACAGACGACGGGGGTGGGTCGGGACAGAAGACGGGGTGGGTCGGGACAGAAGACGGTGGCGGGTCGGGTGAGAAGACGGGGGTGTGTCGGGGGAAGACGGGGGTGGGCCGGGGGACGACGGTGCGTGGCGGGACCCGGGGCGCTCAGAACGGGGTGACGGCCGCCCGGGTCAGCACCACCGCGACCCCGTAGGCGACCGCCAGCACCGCCAGCTCCCAGCCGCACCACGCCGCGAACGCGGTGCGCCGACCGTCCGTCACCGCCGGCAGGATGCGCCGCCGCACCCGGATCGCGATCACCGCCACCACCGCCAGACACAGTGCCTTGGCCAGCACCAGCACCCCGTACCGGGTGGTCACCAGCGAGTCGGGCAACGTGGTGATCGGCGAGAGCGCCAGCTCCAGCAGTCCGTTGGCCAACCCGGTGAGCCCCACCACGACCACGCACCACGTCGCCAGCGCCGAGAACCGCGGCAGGGCCACGGCCAGCAGCGAGGGGCGGCGCGCCAGTAGCAGCACGACCGCTGCCAGTCCGCCCGCCCAGGCGGCGGCCGCCACCACATGAAGCTCCATGGAGATCATCGACAGGTCGTGATAGCGCCAGTTCGTCGCGTGCCCGGTCAGCGGCAGCGGCAGCAGCCCGAACAGCGCCACCCCGGCGCGGAGCTCGGCCGGCACCCGCTCCCCGTACCGCACCGCCAGCCGCGCGAGCCACCAGGACACCAGCGCGCAGCCGGCCGACACCGCCAGGCCCTTGCCCGCCGCGATCGACCCGATGTAGCTCCACACCGCGGCAAGCGTCAGGGCCCGCCCTGGATCGAGTTCCGCCGCCAGCAGCACGATCGAGGCCAGCGCGGCCAGCGCCCACACCGCACAGGCCCACACGGCGGCTCGCCGGGCGGGGACCATCGCCGGCTCAGTGTCGTCGGGCCGGTCGAAGCCCAGCAGCTTCGCCAGGATGCCCAGCCCGGCCGCCGCGACCGCCGCCAGGTCCACCAGCACCCGGGTGACCGGGATCCCGTAGCGCACCAGCGGACCGGCAGTCAGGCCGAGGATCGGGGCGGGTTCGGTGACGGTGGTGCCCACCAGGACGGCGACCAGCGCGGCGGCGGTGACGAGGATCGCGCAGGAACCGGCGCTCCGGGCCAGGCCCGCGAACCGGACCGCACGCCGAGGCTGGGCGGCCGTCGCGCCGGGTTCCGCATCGGCCCCAGCTCCCGAGACGGCCCGGGACCCGCCGTCGGGCACTGCATCAGTCACACGCACCATCGTCCCATTCCAGCCCGACCAATCGACCGTCTGTGGACGCGCCGGAACGCCGCAGGGGGCAGTCGACTCCGGAGGAACGAGGTGCTCAGCGGTCGCGGCGCACCCGAGCCACGTCCCACACCGGACCGTCGGTCTCGGTCACGGAACCATCCTCGGTCAGCAGCAGGAATCGGTCGAAGGTGCGGGCGAACGCCCGATCGTGCGTCACCGCCAGCACGGTGCCGTCGAACTGTTCCAGCGCCTGCTCCAGCGCCTCGGCCGATTCCAGATCCAGATTGTCGGTGGGCTCGTCCAGCAGCAGCAACGTCGCCCCGGACAGCTCCAGCAGCAGGATCTGCAGCCGGGCCTGCTGCCCGCCGGACAGCGTGTCGAAGGTCTGCTCCGACGAGCGGGCCAGGCCGTACCGGTCCAGCACCCGGGCCGCCTGCTCGCGCCCCATCCCCGCCCGGTGCTCGTCGCCCCGGTGCAGGATCTCCAGCAGCGTGCGCCCGGCCAGCTCCGGGTGCGCATGGGTCTGCCGAAAATAGCCGGGCCGAACCCGGGAGCCCAGCACGGCGGACCCGTGATGTGCCACCGGGTCCGGCACCTGATCTCCGACCGGCCGGTGCCCCACATCCGGGTCGGAGCCCCCGCGCGCCAGCAACCGCAGCAGGTGCGACTTGCCCGACCCGTTGGAGCCCAGCACCGCGACCCGGTCGCCGTAGAAGATCTCCGCATCGAACGGCTCCAGCAGCCGGCTGCCGGTCGGGCTACCGGCGTCCCGGCCCGGCCCGACGGCGCGGGAATCACGCCCTGGGGCCGCGGCCGGGCTCGACCCCTCCGGCACCAGCAGCTCCAGCGCGGACATCGTCACCGCCCTTTTCGCGGTCCGCCCGCCGCGCAGCCTCATCGTCACCTTCTGCACCCGCGGCACCGCCTGCGGCGGTCCGGCCTCCTCGAACCGGGCCAACCGGGTCTGCGCCGCGTGGTAGCGGGAGGCCATGTCGGAGTTGTAGGCGGCCTTGTTCTTGTACATCAGCATCAGCTCGCGCAGCCGCTGATGCTCCTCGTCCCACCGCCGGCGTAGTTCCTCCAGCCGCGAGTTGCGCTCCTCGCGGGCCGCGCCGTATGTCGCCAGCGACCCGCCGTGCACCCAGCTGATCGCGCCCGCCGCCCCCGGTTCCAGCGTGACGATCCGGTCGGCCGCGTTGCGCAACAACTCCCGGTCGTGCGAGACCAGCAGGATCGCCTTGTCGCTGGCGGCCAGGCGCTGCTCGAGGACGATCTTGGCGGGCACGTCCAGGTAGTTGTCCGGCTCATCCAGCAACAGCACCTCTTCGGGGCCGGTCAGCAACAGCTCTAGCACCAGCCGCTTCTGTTCCCCGCCGGACAGGCTCGTCACCGACCGGTACTTCGCCCGGTCGTAGGGCACGCCGAGGGCGGCGACGGTGGCCTTGTCGAACGCGGTCTCGGCGTCGTAGCCGTGCACGTCGGCCCAGTCGGCCAGCGCCGCCGCATAGGCCATGGCGACCGGCTCGGACTCGTCGGTCATCATCGCCAGCTCGGCGGCGTCCAATGCGGCGGCGGCCCGGCGTATCGGCGACGGGGAGACCGACAGCAGCAGGTCCCGGACCGTCGCATCGCCCTGCACGGACCCGATGAACTGCGGCATCACGGCCAACCCGCCGGAGTGCACGGCGGTGCCGGCGTCCGCCGCGAGTTCGCCGGTGACGATGCGCAGCAGGGTCGTCTTGCCGGTGCCGTTGGGTCCGATGAGAGCGGTGACGGCGCCCGCGGGGACCCGGAAGGTCACGTCGGACAGCAGCGGGCGGCCGTCGGCGAGCGCGTAGCCGACGCCGGCGACATCCAGGTGACCCACGGGGTCAGGGTTGCGGGTGCCCCGGTGGCACGTCAAGCCGATTCCCCGGGGGCGCGGCGGAGCGTTACGGTAGCCCACGTGACGGAGCCGACAACCGCGAAGATGATCAGCTATGCCTCCCCGGACGGGCGTCAGGTGGAGACGGTCCGGGTGGCCCTGGCCGGGCTGGCGTTGCGGGCAACCGGATACATCGTCTCGGCGGGCGAGCACCCCTACGGCGCGTCGTATTCGGTGGTCGTGGACAGCGAGGGCCGGTCCCGGCGGATGACGGTGCGCAGCGACGACGTGGACGGGGAGCGGTCGCTGTCGCTGACCCGCAGCCCAGGCGGACCCTGGGTGGCGGAGACGGCGACCGGGTCGGCGCCCCAGCCCGATCTGGACGAGGCGGTGGACATCTACCTGGTCGGGTCGGCGTTCGCGGCGTCGCTGCCGATCCGCCGGCTGCGGCTGGGCGCCGACGAGAGCGAGTCGGCGGAGGTGACGGTGGCGTCGATCAGCCTGCCGGGGCTGGTGGTGTCGCCGGTATTGCATCACGGTCGGAGCGAGTCGGTGGGTCCGGCCGGTGCGCGAATTGCGTATCGAGGGCCATTCGGGGACAGACTCCTCCTGGTGGATGGTGACGGACTGTTTAGTAGTTCCGAAGGACTGATGGCGCGGTTAGGCTGAACGGGCGAACGGCGGAGTAAGCCGCTCGGGTTACCTGGGGACAGGGCCGGCAGGGGGCCGGTCCGCCCATGAGGAAAAAGGAGGCTCGCATGGTGGACTTCGGAGAACTCAAGGACAAGGCCCAGGACTTCGTCGGCGACCACGCCGACCAGGTCAAGGAGGGCATCGACAAGGCCGGCGACTTCGTGGCGGACAAGATCGGCCACGAGGAGCAAGTGCAGAAGGCCGAGGACGCCGTCAGCGGCTTCGTCGACAAGATCGCCGGCGACAACAAGTAGTACCCCGGCCCGTCGGCCGCCTGTCGCCGAGCCGGACCTGCACGAGCACGACGCTATGTACTTGCCCGCTCTGGCCGGGCAAGTACATAGCGTCTGTCGTTTCGACCACCCCGAGCCCGGATCACTGACGCCCGGCGGCGGTCATCGCCACGGCAAATCAGTCGAGCAGCGCCACGATCGCCGCGCGGATGCGCTTGGCGGACACCGGCACGGCGGTGCGCATCGGCTGGGCGAACAGCGCCACCCGGTACTCGGCCAGCAGCCGGCGCAGCGCCGCAACGTCCGGGTCGGCGCGCCGCTCCGGCCGCAGTCCGGCCAGCCGCACGTCCATCTCGTGCTGCAAGTCGGCAACCTCGGCGGCGCGCTGTGCATCCCGATCGGGGTTCTCCGCGATCCGGCCCGCCCGGACGGCCAGCGCTCGCAGGTAGCGGGCCACGTCGGGCAGGTGGGCGGCACCGATGGCGGTGACGAAGCCCGGCCGCATCCAGCCGTCCCGCTCCGCGCGCAACTCGGCTACCGCCGCCGAGCGGGCACCGGACCGCGGTGTCGAGGTCGCGGCGACCCCGCGGTGCGCCGTCCGGACCGTGGCCGACTCGCCCCGATGCTGCAGGTCGTCGATCGCGGCCTCGGCCTCGGCCCCGGCCCGCAGCACGTCCGCGGCCGCTCGCAGGATGTCCAGCACCGCCCGCTCGAGCTGGCCCCGTACCTTCGCGGTCAGGGCGGCGAACCCGGCAGCATCCCAGGCGGGGCCGCCCGCCCAGTCCAGCAGCGCATCGATCGCCGCGTCGGCCGCATCCTGCAGCAGCGCCGTCGCGCTGCCGTGCGGGGCGGTGGCCAGTAGCAGCACCTCGTTCCGGTCGAGCACCGGCCGGGCGCCGGGCGCGACCGGGCCCCGAGTGACCGACAGCCGGCCCAGCCGGCCCGCCAACGCGGCGACGACGTCGGCGCAGGCCAAGGCCAGCAACCGACGCGTGCCCGCGCGCATCGACCTGGCCTGGTCGGTGCGGTCGAGCAGCACCCGGATCCCGACCGTGGGCCCCTCGTCGGTCAGTGCCGGATAGCCCGTCACCGGCTGACCGGCCGCCCGTCCGGAGGTCTCCGGCGGTAGGCCCTGGACCGGGAAGGCCGTGAGCCCGGCGCGCTCCAGGCCGGTCGCGACCCGCGCGACGGCGCGACGGGAGTCGGCACGCAGCGAGCGCTGGATCGCGGACAGATCCTTGCCTCGGGCCACCTCGCGGCCGGCGTCGTCCACCACGGTGAACGTCATCCGCAGGTGGTCGGGCACCTTGGAATGGTCGAAGTCCGTGGCAGCCACCCGTACCCCGGACATCGCGGTCAACTCCGCGGCCAGCTGCACGGGCAGCGGCCCGGCGTGGTTGCCGATCCGGGTGAGCGCATCCGCGGCGACATCCGGTGCGGGCACGAAGGACCGGCGCAGCGTCTTGGGCAGCGACCGGATCAGCGCCACCGCCAGCTCGCGGCGCAGGCCCGGTACCTGGTCCGGCAGCGCGTCCGGGTCCAGCGCGGGCAGTGCGGCCAGCGGGACGGTTGCCGACACCCCGTCGTCGGCGGCGCCGGGCTCGAACACATAGTCCAGCTCGACATCCACGTCACCGGCGGAAAGCCGATCCGGGTACTGCTCCGCGCTGGCCAGTTCGGCGCCGGCGGCGATCAGCATGTCGGGGGTGAAGGTGAGCAGGTCGGGTCTGGATCGGGACTCCTTGCGCCACCACGACTCGAGGTGGCGCCCGGAGGTGACCTCGGCCGGGATCCGGGCGTCGTACAGGGCGAACAGGGCCTCGTCATCGATGGCGATATCGCGCCGGCGGACCCGATTCTCGGACTCGGCGACCTCGTCCAGCGCGCGTTGGTTGGCGGCCAGGAACGGCAGGGCGGTGACGAGTTCGCCCTCGACCAGCGCGTGCCGGATGAACAGCTCCCTGGCCAACACCGGATCGATGCGGTCGTACTGCACGGTGCGCGCGGCGACCAGCGTGACGCCCAGCAGCAGCACCCGCTCGGTGGCCAGCACCGCCTGCCGCTTGGTGCTCCATCGCGGCTCGGAGTAGCTGCGGCGCAGCAGGTCCCCGCCGACCTGCTCCACCCAACCCGGCTCCACGGATGCCACCGTGCGCGCCCACAGCCGGGAGGTTTCGACCAACTCGGCAGCCAGCACGAAGGAGGCTCCGGATCGCGCCAATGCCGAGCCTGGCCAGATCGCGAACCGGCTGCCGCGGGTGCCCTGATACTCGCGGCCGGCAGGCCGCGCTCCCCGCTCCCGGCCGCCGGCACCATCCCGGCCCCCGCGCTCATCCCGGCCGCCGCGCTCGTCCCGGTCCAGGCGCGCCCCGATGTGCGAGAGCAGCCCCGCGGCCAGCGCGGTGTGCACGGCGGCCCGATCCACGCCCACCGCCGCTGACCCGCGCCCCTGCTGGCCCGCGTCTCCCCGTCCAAGCAACGGTTTCGTCGTCCTGGCACGGTCCCCAACCGTTGCCTGGACAACGGAACCTTTGCCAGGACGGCGGCGAGCATTCGAGGTGCCCGCCGGATCGGGAACGACGGCTCCGATCCGCGCCGAGGCTTCCACGTCCATGCCCAGCTCCCGCGCGCTCCGGGCGAGCTGGCCGTGCAGGTCCTGCCATTCCCGGATGCGCAAATAGTGCAGATACTCGTTCTTGCACATCCTGCGGAATGCGTTGCCGGACAGCGTGTCCGCCTGCTCACGCAGGTAATGCCACAGGTTGACCAGGGCCAAGAAGTCCGAGCCCGGGTCAACGAACCGGGCGTGCGCGGCCGTCGCCTTGTCCCGCTCCTCGATGGGGTACTCGCGCACATCCCGGATGGCCAGCGCCGAGGCGATGACGAGGATCTCGGCCAGGCATCCCCGCCGATCGCCCTCCACGATCATGCGTGCCAACCGGGGGTCGACCGGCAGTTGCGCCAGCGATCGGCCGATGTCCGTCAACCGAGGCTGTCCGTCCCGGGCCCCGCCTCGCTCCACAGCGCCGAGCTCGGTCAGCACGGTGATGCCGTCGGTGATTTGCCGGCCATCCGGTGGATCGAGGAAGGGAAAGGTGGCGATGTCACCCAGTCCCAGCGCCGCCATCCGCAGGATCACCGAGGCCAGCGAGGTACGGGCGATCTCGGGGTCGGTGAACTCCGGCCGGGCGGCAAAGTCCTCCTCCGAATAGAGCCGGATGCAGATCCCGTCGGCAACCCGGCCGCAGCGCCCGGCCCGCTGCCCCGCCGAGGCGCGGGAGACCCGCTCGATCGGCAGCCGCTGCACCTTGGTGCGCGGGGAGTACCGGGAGATCCGCGCGGTGCCCGGATCGATGACGTACCGGATGCCCGGCACCGTCAGCGACGTCTCCGCCACGTTGGTGGCCAGCACGATCCGGCGCCGGCCGCTGGGCGCGAACACCCGATGTTGGTCGGCCATGGACAGCCTGCCGTACAGCGGGAGCACCTCGGTGCTGGCGGCGAGTCCGCCTCGGCCGACCAGGTGCCCGCGCAAGGTTTCGGCGGTGTCGGCGATCTCGCGTTCCCCGGACAGGAAGACCAGGATGTCCCCGTCGCCGGCTGCGGAGAGCTCGTCCACGGCCCGCAGGATCGCGGCAGGCTGGTCTACCCCATCGCCGCCGTCACGGTCGCCGCCGTTGTTGTCACCGCCGTTGTTGTCACCGCCGTTGTTGTCACCGCCGTTGTTGTCACCGCCGTCACCGCGGTTGTCGTCACCGCCTTCCCCGCCAGCGCCGCCACCGCCGTTGTCGCCGGGGCCCGCGTCCGGGCCGTAGGGGCGGTACCGGACCTGCACCGGGTAGGTGCGGCCGGAGACCTCCACCACGGGGGCGCCACCGAAGTGTCGGGCGAACCGCTCCGGGTCGATGGTGGCCGAGGTGATGATCACCTTCAGGTCCGGCCGGCGAGGTAGCAGCCGGACCAGATAGCCCAGCAGGAAATCGATGTTCAGGCTGCGCTCGTGCGCCTCGTCGATGATGATCGTGTCGTAGCGGCGCAGGTCCGGATCGTGCGCGATCTCGGCCAGCAGGATGCCGTCGGTCATGAGCTTGACCAGGGTGGTCGGCCCGGTGTGGTCGCCGAACCGGATGGCGTAGCCGATGGCCCCGCCCACCGCGGTACCCGTCTCCTCGGCGATCCGCTCGGCCAACGCCCGGGCGGCGATCCGGCGCGGCTGGGTGTGCCCGATCATGCCGGTGATCCCCCGGCCCAGCTGCAGGCAGATCTTCGGCAGCTGAGTCGACTTGCCGGACCCGGTCTCGCCGGCGACCACCACCACCTGGTGGTCGCGGATGGCGGCGGCCAGGTCGTCCACCCGCGCCGATACCGGTAGTTCGGGCGGGAAGGAGATCGGCGGCACGGCGGCACGGCGCTGAGCGATCCGCCGCTCGGACGGTGGTGACCATCGGCCCGACGGTGCGCCGGCGGCACGGCGCCGGCGGTGGCGCGGGCGGCCGGTACGGTGCGGCGGCCGAGGCTCGGCCGGCCCTGCGCTGCCTGTCATGACCGGTCCAGGATAGGCAGTGCGGGGCTTCGGGCGGCCCGTCGGCGATCCGAGAGGCGGCCGCCTCGGTCCTGTGCTTCTCACCACGCTTCTCATTACCTGGGATGAGCCGGGCCGCAGGTCGTTCGGGGATTGGCGGGACATGCGGGAAGTTCCACGGCCACGCCGGGTCACGGGCGACGCATTGACATCTCATATGGCGAGACGTTGGTCGGCCCACGCTCGACGAGTCGGGACCCGCAGGGCGGCCGATAGACTTCGCGAGTGACTGTGCCTCAGACTCCCTCCCCCGAACTGCACCCTTCGCTGCAATCCGCGTTCGACACGGTGCTGGCCCGCAACGGGGGCGAGGTCGAGTTCCATCAGGCCGTGCACGAGGTCTTGGAGTCGCTGAATCCGGTGGTGTCGCGCCACCCGCACTACGCCGACCGGGCGATCTTGGAGCGGCTGTGCGAGCCGGAGCGGCAGATCATCTTCCGGGTGCCCTGGATGGACGACGCCGGCCGGGTGCAGATCAACCGCGCCTTCCGGGTCGAGTTCAACTCCGCGCTGGGCCCCTACAAGGGCGGACTCCGGTTCCACCCGAGCGTGTACCTGGGGATCATCAAGTTCCTCGGCTTCGAACAGACGCTGAAGAACGCGCTGACCGGCATGCCGATCGGCGGCGGCAAGGGTGGCTCCGACTTCGACCCCAAGGGACGCAGCGACTACGAGGTGATGCGCTTCTGCCAGTCGCTGATGACGGAGCTCTACCGGCACATCGGCGAGTACACGGATGTTCCGGCCGGCGATATCGGCGTCGGCGGGCGGGAGATCGGCTACCTGTTCGGCCAATACAAGCGGATCACCAACCGGTACGAGTCCGGCGTGCTGACCGGCAAGGGGCTGTCCTTCTCCGGATCCCGGGTGCGCACCGAGGCCACCGGGTACGGGCTGGTCTACTTCCTGCAGCAGATGCTGGCCACGTCCGGGGCGTCATTGGACGGCCGGCGGGTGGTGATCTCCGGGTCCGGCAACGTGGCCATCTACGCCGCGCACAAGGCGGCCGACCTGGGGGCGACCGTCATCGCGTGCTCGGACTCCTCGGGGTATGTGGTGGACAACAAGGGGCTGGACCTGGCGCTGCTACAGCAGGTCAAGGAGGTCGAGCGGGGCCGGGTGTCGGACTACGCCGAGCGCCGCGGCGCGGACGCACAGTTCGTCTCCGGTGGGTCGATCTGGCAGGTTCCGTGCGATGTGGCCCTGCCGTGTGCCACCCAGAACGAGCTCGCGGCCGACGACGCGAAGGCGCTGGTGGCGGGCGGCACGATCGCCGTCGCCGAGGGAGCGAACATGCCCTGCACGCCAGAGGCGGTGCGGCTTCTGCAGGACGCGGGCGTGATGTTCGCCCCCGGCAAGGCGGCCAACGCCGGCGGGGTGGCGACCAGCGCCTTGGAGATGCAGCAGAATGCCGCGCGGGACTCCTGGTCGTTCGACTTCACCGACAAGCGGCTGGCGGAGATCATGGCCAGCGTGCACCAGCGCTGCGCCGAGGCGGCCGACGAGTACGGGATGCCGGGCAACTACGTGGCCGGCGCCAACATCTCCGGATTCGTGCAGGTCGCCGACGCCATGATGGCCCAGGGCCTGATCTGAGCCAAGGGAGCACCGCGATCTCTGGCGCTCGCCGCGGCTCCCCGATGCTCAAGCACCGCGAACATCCGCGGATTTGCTTATCGCGATAAGGCACGCTTATTCTGATAAGCGTGAGCCTGACTGACCGCGAGCGACAGATCGTCGCGCTGCTGCGCGCCGACCCGATGATCGGCTCCGACGCCATCGCCGATCGCATCGGGTCCACCCGCGCCGCGGTCAACGTGCACCTGTCCAACCTGGGCCGTAAGGGCGTGATCCTCGGCCGGGGCTACCTGCTGTCCGAGCAGCCGGGTGCGGTGGTCGTCGGCGGCGCCAATATGGACATCAAGGCACACAGCGCGGCACCGGCCGTGCCGGGCACCAGCAACCCCGGCCGGGCCACGATGAGCCCCGGCGGTGTCGGACGCAACATCGCCGAGAACCTGGCCCGGCTGGGCACCCGGACGCACCTGATCGCGGCGGTGGGCCGGGACTCGCTCGGCGAGACCCTGATGCGCGAGACCGCCGCGGCCGGCGTGCACCTGGAGTACCTGCACCGCACCGAGACGGCGACCGGCACCTACACGGCGGTACTCGACCACGACGGCGAGCTGGTGGTCGCGGTATCCGACATGGCTGCCACGGCTGAGCTCGGCCCGGCCCAGCTGGACGCCGCGCGGGACCTGATCGCCGCCGCCGGCCTGCTGGTGTTGGACGGCAACCTGGCCGGGTCCGCGCTGGGTTACGCGCGCAACCTGGCGGCCACCGCCGGGGTGCGCACCATCCTGGAGCCGGTCAGCGTCCCCAAGGCAGCCACCCTCGCGGCCCTACCGGGGCTGTTCGATCCGAACCATCCGCTGTTCGCCGTCACCCCCAATCGTGACGAGGTCACGGCGCTGACCGGGCTTCCCGCCGGGACCGACGCCGAGCTTCGGGTGGCCGCCGACGAGCTGCACGCCCGCGGGGTACAGCACGTGTGGATCCGGTTGGGAAGGCGCGGCTCGCTGCTGTCCGGCCCGGACGGCGTCACCCTGTTGGCGGGCGCGGATCAGATCGCGGCGCCGCGCGACCGGGCTGGCGCCCCGGCCGCCCCAGATGCCGACGAGAGCGCCGGGGTGGTCGATGTCACCGGCGCGGGAGACGCACTGCTCGCCGCGTTCTGCCACGCACTGCTGGACGGTGCGGACCCCATCGACGCGGCGCGGTTCGGCCACGCCGCCGCCGCGCTGACGGTGGCCAGCGAGCACACCGTCCGGCCGGACCTCACGCCCGGGCTGGTGCGCACCGCCCTGGCAGCATCCGACACCGGCGTGGAGCTCGCCGCCTCCGCAGACCTGTCAGCCCCCGTCAGCACCACGGCGCCCACCACATAGACGACGCCCCATCACACCCGCACCATCGCCTCAGGAGAGCACCACATGAGCAGTACCCCGCATCCCGCGCTGACCCTGACCGACGAGGTCGCCCAGGCACTGGCCGACGGCACCCCGGTCGTCGCGCTGGAGTCGACGATCATCAGCCACGGCATGCCGTACCCGCAGAACGTGCAGATGGCCACCGAGGTCGAGCAAATCGTCCGGGATGGCGGGGCGGTGCCGGCGACCATCGCCGTGCTGGGCGGCAGGCCCCGCATCGGGCTCGGCCCGGACGATCTGGAGCTACTGGCCAGCGACCCGAATGTCACCAAGGTCAGCGTCCGCGACCTGCCCTATGTGGTCGCCCGCGGGATGCACGGCGCCACCACCGTCGCGGCGACCATGCGGCTGGCCGCACTGGCCGGCATCAGCGTGTTCGTCACCGGTGGGCTGGGCGGCGTGCACCGCGGTGCGCAGCAGACCTTCGACACCAGCGCCGATCTCACCGAGCTGTCCACCACCAACGTCGCGGTGATCTCGGCCGGGGTGAAGAGCATCCTGGACATCGGCCTGACCCTGGAAACCCTGGAAACCCTGGAGGTTCCGGTGCTGGCCTACGGCACCGACGAGTTCCCGGCGTTCTTCTCGCGTTCCTCCGGGCACGCCGCACCGATGCGGGTGGACAGCCCCGCCGAGGTCGCCGCCGTGATGGCCGCCCAGTGGGGTCTCGGCATCGCCGGGGGCGTCTCCGTGGTCAATCCGATCCCGGAGGCCGACGAGATCCCGGCCGACCAGATCAACGGCATCATCGAGCAGGCGCTGGCCGACATGCGGGCGCGCGGCATTCACGGCAAGGATGCGACCCCGTTCTTGCTGGGCCGGATCGTGGAGATCACCGGCGGCGCAAGCCTGACCGCGAATATCGCCCTGGTGCGCAACAACGCTCGGCTGGGCGCCGCGGTCGCCAGGGAGTACGCCGCGCTGGAGCGGTGACGGCAGCCGACGTCGATGGGCGAGCACTCGACGGGGCGCTCAGCCCTGCTGCGTCCAGTCGATCGATCCACTGATGCGCGACGAGCCCGCCGCGCTGACCATGCCGAGGTCGAAGCTCAGCCCGTTCTCGCCGACCTCGATCGTGCCGACGCCGCTCTCGCAGTCCCAGCACGGATCGAGGTCGGTTCCCTCATCCCGTACCCGCAGCGCGATGCCCATCTGATCCCACTCGTCGATCTCGCCGGACTCGGCCCGACGCCACAGCTGCACCAGGTCGTACCGGCCCGGGCCCCGGTAGTGCGGAACGGTGATCGTCAGCTGCGCGAACGTGTCGCTGCCCGCCGGGATCGGCGCCGGAGCCTCCAGATCGACCGTCAGCGACGGATTCTCGTCATCCTCGTCCGGTGGTGTGAGATCCATGGGCAACCGGGCGGTGACGGAGCCCGACAGCTCGCCCGACAGCGTGAGGTGCAGCGCGGCCGTCGGCCGGGCCGCGAGCCGGTCCAGCCGTTCGGCCTCCCGGCGGGCGCGCACGTTCTCCGGCCGGGCCGCCGTCACGCGGGCCGCCAGGTCGGGCGGCAGGGTGCGTTCCAGAACGCTGTAGCCGATCTCCGAGCCGACCGCGTCCTTCAGGTCGCGCTCGGCATTCATCCGATTGGTGGTCGCCGTTTCCCGCGTGAGGTGGTCGGTGGTCAGCAGTTCGGTCTTCTCGTTCTCGAGCCAGTTCTTGGCAAGCTTGCCGATCTCGCGCCAGCCCATGGTCGGTGATACCCCTCTGGTCGTGCCTGAAAGATGCGGTGCCCGCCGGCTGCGGCCGCTGTGCAGATTCTGCTGTCCGGACACGGCGAAGGGAACAGGTCGGCGACCAGGTGGCGCGAAATCCTGATCAGGCCACGACATCAGCGCAGCACGCGCAGGCACACGGCGGCGCATCGTCCTCAGGATCGATCGTGCGCGGGCGCGTCCACAGATAGATGTGGGGCCCCTTCCGGGTATGAGCCGGAAGGGGCCCCACTGGCGCGCTCACCCGCTCCCGACATGGCCACGGCAAGCCGCGGCACCGCAGGCGCCGGGGTGACACCCGGCTCGCACCGGGACATGCTGCCCGAGGGCCGCCGTCCTCCAGCGCGGGGGATCACGCTACCGTCCGATCCGCCCCAAGGCCCCTCGCTGTCACCCGAGGTCGATCCCGTTTCCGAAGATCGCCAAGACCCGAAACCTGATCATCCGGTACACCGCTCCGCCCGCCCGGTCTCCGGTGGGTTGCCCCTCCGGCCCGTCTCGCTCGTTGCCGTGCAAGGAATGTCTATCCGGCGAAGCCGGTCCCGCGCAAGGGGTTCCGGCAAGATTCTTTTCGATCGTCGGCGTGTCGCATCAACACGCCGACGATCGCATGCTAGGCCGCCCGGTTGGTGCGGGTTTGTCGGCGCGGTGCCTGCGGCAAGCCGCCGATGCCTCGTCACCGCCGCGAGACAGGCACCTCATCACCGCCCTGCCGCCGACGCCCCGTCACCGCCCCGAGACAGACACCACGTCACCGGAACGTCATCGACACGCCGCGCAATGTCCCACGCCAGGTCGACGCCGGACCGCACACTGGGTAGGCAAGCGAGCCCCTTCCGGGTATGAGCCGGAAGGGGCTCGTGCCGTCTCGTCGGCCGACCAGGAATCCCGGCACCGGCTATTCCCGCTCGTACTCGTCGTCCTCGTCGTCGACGACGGCCAGCTGCTCGGCCACGTCGGCGACGTCGGCCTCATCGACCTCGCCCGGCTCGGTGCCCTCGTCACCGTCGATGGACTCCGGTTCCTCCGGATCTACGGGTTCCTCGGGCTGGAACTCCTCGGATGCCGTGCCCTCGGCTTCGTCGGGATCCTCGGGCCGCCCGGCCGGCATGCTTTCGATCATGGCGCGTCTCCCTTCGCGACAGGCCCCGGACGCCGCGGCGTCAAACCAGCGGTCACCATCAGCGATACCACGCCATCGCGCCGTTCACACCCCGCCCGCCGCCGGGTCCCGGTGCCCTACCGGCGATTCACGTCACGATGTCGAATGCCGGCGGATACTGCACCCGGCCCCGCACGTCCGGTCGGTACCGGGGCAGCGGGAAGAACTGCGCCGCATCGGGCGGTGCCCAGTCCGGCAGGTGGATGCCGATGCCCACATCGGCGGCCGGTCGAAACCCGAATCGGCCGTAGTAGGTGGGGCTGCCCTCCAGGGTGACCAGCGGAGCGTCGGTGGACTCGGCGGCGGCCAGCGCCGCGCGGACCAGCGCCGCGCCCACGCCCTGGCGCTGCCGGTCCGGCGCCACGGCGAGCGGCGAGAGGGTCAGCACGTCGTGCCGGCACCCGCCCCGATCGCCGGCTGCGCCCCCGTCGTCGACGAGCGTGGCGTGGCTGATCATCACGAAACCGGCGACGTCGGCGTCGACGCGGGCAACCAGGGCGAGCGCCGGCTCGTATTGCGGGGAGGCGCGGATCACGTCGACCAGGTCGGCGACCCCAGGCTCGTCGGTGAAGGCGGCCAGCAGCACACCGCGGATCGCCGGTATGTCGGCGGTCGTCTCGGGGTCGATCCGGAGTCTCATCGTCGGCCAGGCTACGGCGAGCCGGGCGGGTGACGCGAGCACAATATCCAGCCGGCACGGCGGTGACGTGCCCGTTGGCGTCGCGCCGATCCGGCCCGCGGATCGCCCCGCGGGGCAAGCGCAACGGGCCCCGTCACCGCTTGAGATAGTCGGCGAAGTGTTCGGTGAACGCCGCCATGCCGTCCTGCGCCGCCTGCCGATCACCGGTCAGCAGGGCGTCCAGCAGCAGACCGTTGGCGACCGCCAGGCTGATGCGCGCCAGGGTGGGCGCTTGCGCGACGTCCGCGCCGCCGCGGCGCCACAGTTCGGCCAGTGGCTCCACCCACATGTGCACGCCCAGCACCGCCATGCGCTCGCGATCCTGCCCGCGCATGGCGTTCGCGGCGAGCTCGAAGAACAGCGGCCCGAACGTCATGGCGTTGCCGGTGACGAGGTCCCAGAAGCGCACGGCGGCCTCCGCGGGAGCGATCCCTGCGGCATCCTCTGTGGCATCCAGCAGATCTCGCAGGGCGGCGAGTTGCGCCTGCTGGATGGCGTCGATGATCGCCGATCCGAGGCCCTGCTTGGAGCCGAAGTGGTAGATGAGCATCCGGTGGCTGGTGCCGATCCCGGCGGCGATCTGCCGCAGGCTCGTCTGGCCGAAACCGTGCGTCGCGACGTAGGAGACGGCGGCGGTCAGCAACTCCGCGCGCGGCCCCGGCTGGTCAGCCGGCATGTGGCCCGGCGGCCAGCCGCTCGGCGAATCGCCGCAGGCCGTCCGATTCGAAGTCGGCATACCGGCGAGTGCGCCGCCCGATCAGCGGCACCAGCAGCGGCGCCATCGGGCCGGTCATGTCGATGCTGAGCAGCAGCCGCGATCCGTCGCCGGTGGCCCGCACCTCGTGGATTGCGTGCACCCGGACGCCGGAGGTGGTCGCGGTCCAGGAGAAGCTCGCGTCGGGCTGCCAGTCGTCCACCGTGTAGATCACGGTGCGCAGTTTCGGTTGGCGCACCCGGACCCGGGCACCCGGCCCGAGTGCGCCGTCGAGCATGACCACCTCGTCGATGGTGGGGCTCCACTGCGGCCATTCGGTCACCGTGGTCACGGCGCGCCACAACGCGTCCACCGGAGCCTGCACGTCGACGCTCTTCTCGTAGTGCATGGCGGCGACTGTACCACTTGGTACATTGAACGGGGGGAATCGACAGCATGGCAGGATCGCTGGCGTGACCATGACCGCAGCCGCCGACGGATCCGCCCTGGGCAATCCCGGACCCGCCGGCTGGGGCTGGTACATCGACCGGGACCGGTGGGCGGCCGGCGGATGGCCGCACGGCACCAACAATCAGGGCGAGCTGACCGCCGTGCTGGACCTGCTGCAGCAGACCGCGCACACCGGTGAGGACCTGCTGATCTACTGCGACAGTCAGTACGTGATCAACTCGATCACCAAGTGGATGGCGGGCTGGAAGCGCCGCGGGTGGCGCAAGGGTGACGGCAAGCCGGTGCTCAACGTCGAGTTGATGCAGGCGCTCGATGCCGAGATGACGCGGCTTCGGGCGGAGGGACGCAGGGTGCGCTTCGAGTGGGTCAAGGGCCACGCCGGGCACGCGCTCAACGAGGAGGCCGACCGGCTGGCCAACGGGGCGGCCGCCGCGTATCAGGCGGGCACGGTGCCCGACCCCGGGCCGGGCATCGCAGGTGGGGTGTCGCATCACCCAGAGCTCGGCACGCGAAGCCCTGCCCTGCGAACCCCCGCCCCGCGGACAACAGACAACCCCGAGGCCGGCAGGCAGCCGAGCGCGCGCCGAGCCTCGCGTGCACCATCCACGGACGAGCCAGCGCTGTTCGCCGACCCGTCGCAGTGACGCTCCGCGCGGGGCGGGCTCTCGGCCGGGTCGTGGGATGTCAAAAGTCGCCCCTCGCGGGGATCAAGGTCGAGCCCACCTGCGGACACCGTTTCAAGATCCCCGCGAGGGGCGAATTTTTCCGGGCCGCGCCGCTGTCGCGCCCGACCACCCGCTGCGAAGCCTGCGCCCGGTGTCGCGCCCGACCACCCGCTGCGACGCCCCCGCCCGCTGAACGCCCGACTACCCGCGCGCCGCCCCCGCCCGCTGAAGCGCCGGACTACCCGCGCGCCGCGACTAGCTGCTGAGACTGCGAGTCAGCCACCGGCTCACTGACCAGCGCCCGCTCGAGATCCGCCCGCAGGTCGGCAACCGACTCCAGCCCGATGGACAGCCGCACGATTCCCGCGCCCGGACGAACCTCGGGCGGCACCGGCCGATGCGTCAGCGACGCCGGGTGCTGGATCAGCGAGTCGACACCGCCCAGGGACACCGCGTGGGTGAACATCCGTACCCCGCCAGTGAGCTGTGCCGCCTGCGCGAAGCCGCCCGCCAGCTCGATCGAGATCATCGCGCCCGGCCCGCGCATCTGCCTGCCGACCAACGACTCCGGATCGCAACTGCCCAGCCCGGGATAGCAGACGCGCGAGACCTCGGGCCGAGTCGCCAGCCAGCCCGCCAACTCCTGCGCCGTCGCCTGCTGGGCCCGGACCCGGACCGGCAGCGTGGCCAGGCCGCGGTGCAGCAGGTAGCCCGCGAGCGGGTGCAGCAGGGCCCCCGTCACCGCCCGAACCCGGCGCAACGCCGCCGCCCACCGCGCCGATGCCGCCACCACCCCGCCGACGACGTCCCCGTGCCCACCCAGATACTTGGTCGCCGAGTGCAGCACCAGGTCGGCCCCCAGCGCCGCCGGGTTCTGCAGCACCGGGGTGGCAAAGGTGTTGTCCACCAGGACGGGTCGGCCGGCCGACGCCCTCGTCACCGCCTCGATGTCCACCAGTTCGAGGGTCGGGTTCGCCGGCGTCTCGATCACCACCAGGCAGGTGTCCTCGCGCACCGCGGTGGCCACCTCATGCGCGGCGCAATAGGTGACGTCCACGTCCAACAGTCCGGATCCGAGCAGGTGGTCGGTGCCCCCGTACAGCGGGCGCACGGCGACCACGTGCCGGCCACCGATTTCGGTGGTGGCCGCCAACACGGTTGCCGTCACCGCCGCCATGCCGGAGGCGAACGCCACGGCCTCGTCGGTACCCTCCAACGCCGCCAATCCGGACTCGAATCGCGCCACCGTGGGATTCCACAGCCGCGCGTAGACGTTGCCTCCGTCCGTCGGATGCCCGCCGGATGCCATCGACTCGTACGACAGTCCTCCGGCGTCGATGTCCGGCAGCGGGTTGGTGGACGACAGGTCGATCGGCGGGGTGTGCACGCCCAGCGCGGCCAGGTCGTCCCGGCCGGCATGCACCGCCAGCGAATCGAAGCTCATCTCGGCGCTTGTCATGCGACCATCATGACTGGTTTCTGCGGCAGTAGCAGCATACGATGACTGATCCGCGAACACTGTGCGGCAGCTGCTGCAGATCCTTCACCCAAACCAGGAGGCCCCGGTGTCGGCACCGAAGATTCCGCGCGGCCCCGTGACGTTGGACGACACGGACCGGGCGCTGTTGGCCGAGCTCGTGGCCGATGGCCGGATGACCAATGCGGCGCTGGCGGCCCGAGTAGGCATCGCGGAGTCGACCTGTCTGGGGCGGGTCCGTGCGCTGCGGGATGCGGGGGTCATCACCGGGATCCATGCCAGGGTCGACCCCGCGGCGCTGGGGCTGCCCATCCAGGCAGTGATCAAGGTCCGGCTTTCCAGTCACAACCCCGATCACGTGCTGCGCTTCCACGGCGTGCTGCCCACCATCCCCGGGCTGCTCACGGCCTTCCACGTCGCCGGCGCGGACGACTACCTGCTGCACGTCGCGGTGGACAGCCCGGCGGCGCTGCGCTCGTTCATCCTGGAGAACCTCACGGTGCAGCCGGGGGTGGCGCACACCGAGACGCAGCTGGTGTTCGAGGTGGTGCCGGGAGCCGGGGTGGTGTAAGGCCGGGCATCCACCGCAGCCGGGGCTTCCGCCGCAAGATCTGCTGGAAATCGACGGCCGGTCTGTCTCAAGATCACCGCCACCTGCGAAAACGCTCGGCGAGCCGAATCGGGACGTCACTTTACGGCGCCGCCCGATGCGAACCAGACCTGAACGGGCACCCTGGAGGGCATGACTGAATTCGATGTGATCGTGATCGGGGCCGGGCCGGTCGGCGAGAATGTGGCCGACTACGCGCACCAGGGCGGGCTGTCGGTGGCCGTGGTGGAATCCGAGCTGGTCGGCGGCGAGTGCTCGTACTGGGCCTGCATCCCCAGCAAGGCGCTGCTGCGCCCCGTTCACGCGGTGGCGGCGGCGGCCCGGGTGGACGGGGCGCGACAGGCGGTGACGGGTCCGCCGGACGCGGCCGCGGCGCTGGCCCGGCGTGACTCGTTCGTCTCCGACTACGACGATGCGGGTCAAGTGTCCTGGTTGGAGGGCGCCGGGTTGACCCTGGTGCGGGGGCATGCCCAGTTGGCGGGCGAGCGGCGGGTCCTCGTGACGACCAGCAGCGGCGGGGGCAGCGGGGTAGACCCGGACGCGGGCGGGCGCCCCGGCGACGGCTATTCGGCGCGGACCGTGGAACTGACGGCCCGGCACGCGGTGGTGGTATGCACAGGGTCCGCCGCGTCGTTGCCCCCGATCGACGGGCTGGCGACCGCACGGCCGTGGACCAGCCGCGAGGTGACCGGGATGAAGCGCGTGCCCCGCCGGCTGGCAGTGATCGGCGGCGGTGTGGTCGCCTGCGAGATGGCCACCGCCGCGGCGGGTCTCGGCGCCGACCAGGTGACCATGCTGGTACGCGGCGACAAGCTACTGGAGCGGCTGGAGCCGTTCGCCGGCGAGGCGGTGCTCGACGCGCTGCGGGAGCGCGGGGTGGACGTCCGACTGGGATCGAGCGCGACCCGAGTCGTCCGCGCCCCTGGGGACTCGGACGACGACCCGGCGCCGGTCACGCTCGAGTTGGACGACGGCAGCACCCTGCAGGCCGATGAGGTGCTTGTCGCGGCCGGGCGCCGACCCCGCACCGACGACCTGGGCGTGGATTCGGTGGGGCTCCAGCCGGGCAGGCCGCTGGCCACCGAGGCCGGGGGCGCGGTGCGGGGCGTCGCCGGTGGATGGCTGTTCGCGGCCGGCGACGTCACCGGCGAGGTGCTGCTCACCCACCAGGGCAAGTACCAGGCGCGACTTTTGGGCGACCGGCTGGCGGCGCAGGCCCGGGGTGAGCAGCCGGATCTGTCGCGGTGGGGGCGGCACCTGCCGACGGCCGACGACGCTGCGGTGCCGCAGGTGATCTTCACCGACCCCGAGGTGGCATTCGTCGGCCTGACCGAGCAGCAGGCGGCCGAGCGGGGGCTGCGCACCCGGATGGTCAGCTATCCGCTCGGGCATGTGGCCGGCGCCGCCCTGCAGGCGGACGGCTACGCCGGCCGGGCCGCGCTGCTGGTCGACACCGACCGGAACGTGCCGGTCGGGGTGACGTTCGTCGGCCAGGATGTCGCCGAGTTGCTGCACGCGGCAACGATCGCGGTGGTCGGCGAGGTGCCGATCGACCGGTTGTGGCATGCGGTGCCGGCGTTCCCCACCATGAGCGAGGTCTGGTTGCGGCTGCTGGAGGAGTACCGCAAGCCCTGATCGGAGCAATCCCTCAGGTTCGCGGATCGGAGGCACGGTCTGGGGCGTGATCGGGCCCCAGACCGTGCTTCAGATCCGGGAGCCTCCCCCGGTGAGCGCGGGTCGGCCGCGCATCAGGGCGGCGGCCAGCGCGGCACCGGCCAGGGCGACCCCCGCGGCGACCAGCATGGCCGCATGCACGCCCGCCACGAAGGGTGCCGGCGTGCCGCCGGCCGGCAGGAACGAGCCCAGCACCGCCACCCCGAACACTCCGCCCACCAGCCGGGCGGTCAGGTTCGTCGACGAGGCCATCCCGGCGCGCTGCGGCGGCACTGCGGCGAGCGCAGCGGCCGCCATCGGAGTGGACAGCAGTCCGTAGCCCAACCCGATGATCGCGAACGGCGCGATCACCTCGCCGTAGTCGGCCGCCGCACCGACGGTCAGCGTCAGCAGCGACCCGACCGCCAGCAGCGCAGCGCCCGTCGCTAGCGGCAGCCGGTGCCCGGTCCGGTGCATCACCCGCCCGATCAGCGGGCCGACCACGACGAAGACCACGGTCAGCGGCAGGAACCGGAACCCGGCAGCGAGCGCCGACAACCCCTGCGCCTGCTGGAACAGCAGCGAGAACACGAACAGCGCGCCGATGGTGACGAAACCCATCACCAGCCCGTTGGCATTGACCGCGGCGTAGTCCCCGCGCCGGAACAGGCCCAGCTGCAGCACCGGGTCCTCCCGCCGCCGTTCCGCCGCGACGAACAGAGCGCCGGCGAGCAACCCCGCCGCGAGCAACGTCACCGATATTCTCGCTCCGAAGCCCAGCCGCCCGCCCTCGATCGCGCCGCCAGCCAGCAATGCCAACGCCAACGACCCGAGCAACTGGCCGCGCAGGTCCAGACCGCCGGAATGCGACCCGCCGGTCTCCGGCACCGCCAGCACCGTCAGCACCGCGATTGCCGCCGCCACCGGCACGTTCACAGCGAACACCGCCCGCCAGCCCAGCGCCGACACCAGCAGACCGCCGAGCACCGGGCCGATCACCAGCGAGCTGCCCGCTGCGCTGGCCCAGATTCCCACCGCCTGCGCCCGCCGGCGTGGCTCGGTAAAGGTGTGGGTCAGGATCGCCAGGGTGGCAGGCAGTTCCAGCGCCGCGCCGGCACCCTGCAGCACCCGGAACGCCACCAGCAGGCCGGCCGACGGCGCCACCGCGCACAACGCCGAGCCGAGCGCGAACAGCCCCAGCCCGGTCAGGTACACCCGGCGATGCCCGCTGCGATCACCGATCCGGCCGCCGATCAACAGTAACGACGCGACCGCCAGGTTGTAGCCGTCCACCACCCACTGCAGCCCGGTAACGGACGCCCCGGTCGAGGTGCCGATGTCCGGCAGCGCCACGTTCACAATGGTCAGGTCCAATTGCAGCAAGAACTGGCCCATCGACACCGCGAGCAGCACCAGTGCCGGCCGGGCCGTTCGAACGGGAGCGTCGGAGATCACCATGCCGACCACACTGCCGCGGAAACGCTTCGGCCGGCGCCGAAGTGTCCGCGCGCTACCGTCGAATCATGCAGACAGAGGTGGACGTCTCGGTGCCGGCCGGCCTGCTGGCCGATCCGGCCCGGGCCAGGCTGATGATGGCGCTGACCGACGGCCGCGCCCTGCCGGCCAGCGTCCTCGCGTCCGAGGCGGGAGTCTCTCCCTCCACGGCGTCCGAGCACCTGGCGAAGCTGCTCGCCGCCGGTCTGCTGGCAGTGCGCGCCGAGGGCCGGCACCGCTACTACCGGATCACCGATCCCCGTGTGGTGCAGGCGATCGAGTCGCTGGCACAGCTGGCACCGGCCACGCCGATCCGATCGCTGCGCCAGGGCACCCGTGCCGAAGCGCTGCGCCGATCCAGGCTGTGCTACGACCACGTCGCCGGCCGGCTTGGCGTGGCGCTGATGGCCTCGCTTATCGAGGTGGGGGCGATTTCCGGCGGTGACGGGCATCATCACCCGGACGCCGCGCCAACGGATCGACTGTCGGCGCCGGGGCACGACGTGGACTACCGGATCACCGACCGGGGCGCCACCCTGATGGCGAACTTCGGCGTCGATATGGACTCACTGGGCGCGCGGCGCCGCCCGCTGGTGCGCTACTGCCTGGACTGGACCGAGCAGGATCACCACCTCGCCGGCAGTCTGGGTGCCGCCATCACCTCACGCATGCTGGAACTCGGCTGGCTGCAACCGATGTCCATCCCCCGAGCGGTGCGTCTGACCTCGCTCGGACGGGGCGGCATGGCGGAGCGCTTCGGCGTGCGACTGGACGACGCGACGGTGACGACGCCGACCCGACGGGTCGTGCCCGCGTAGCCGGCTCGGTCAGCCGCCGGCGAGGTGGGTGACGAATCGACGCACCTGGGCCGCGGATCGAAGCCGGATACACGACGGTCCACCGGAGCGCCCGTCCCGCTCCGCCTGCAGCGCGCGTTGGTGATACACGCCCCGATGCCTCCAGGCCCACAGCACGATGTTCTCGTCGGGATCGCGCCGGATCAGGTTGCGCAGCTGTTCTCGGTTGCCGTTCCACAGTTCCCGCCGGGTGATGCCTCGCCACAGCGTCCGGCGCAGCAACCGAGCCATCGTCACCACCGTCGGCAGGTCGAGCGCAATCCGCAGGTCGGCGGCCTCGGCGACCAGGGTCCCGAGCTTGCCCTGATAGTTGCCGTCGATCACCCACCGCGGCTGCCGCAGCTGCACCGCGACGGCCGCGCGGAACTCCTCGGTCGGGGCCGGCGTCCAGCCGGGGCCGTGGTGCAACGCGTCCAGCTCCAGATAGGGCATCCCCAGCTTCGCCGCCACCGTGCGGCCCAGGGTGGACTTGCCCGATCCGGGCGGCCCGGTGATCCAGATTCGTGACGGCGACACGGTGGGCCAGCCTACGACGCCGACCCGGGCGGCGCTGCGTGCCGCCGGCGGAGTCTGAAAATCTGCCCCCAGATGACACCAAGATCACCGCCACCTGCGGCGACACCGGATCGCCACGAATCTGGCGGCAGGTTTTCAGACTCGCCCTCCCGTCCCCGCCGACCCCCGTGCAACCCGTCGGGCCGCGACGTCCGTCCGGGCAGTGCATGCATCGCGCGACGGGGAGGACGACATGGCAGCAGGACCGACCGCACGGGCCCGGCGCCGGTGGCTGGCCGCCGGCGCTCTGGCGGTGGCGCTGGTCACCACGCTCGCGCTGATCGGCGGCCGTGCGCCGCAGGACGCGCAGCCCCAGCCCACCGGACCGGGCGGCCCCTCGGACGGCACGCCGGGCCCGACCACGGTCCGCCCCGGACCGGGCGGCTATGCCGTGCTGCCGGCCGGATTCTCGGTGCGCGCCGGCACCCCCGCCCCGGCCGACAACCCGAACCCGACGGTGCTGGACGGCACACCGCTGCCCGACGGCATCCTCGCCCACATCCTCGGCCGGCTGCCCGCCTGGCACGGCGAATCCGGCACCGACTTCTCCTGGCCCGCACAGTCACTGACCAAGCCCACCGCCGGATCGACCATCACGCAGACCTTCCCCGCCCCCGCCGACAGCCAGAATCCGCCCAGCGCCCCGAAACCGCCGCCCGCCGGGCCGCTGCAGGTGGTGCGCATCCAGCCGCAGGGCGACGTGACGATCGCGCCATTCATCAGCATCACCTTCAACCAGCCCATGGTGCCGGTCGCGACCGTCGGCACAGTCGGCAAGCTCCCTGAGTCCACAGTGCCAGCCCGGATCAGCCCCGCGGTCCCCGGGCACTGGGACTGGATCGGTACCAGCACGCTGCGCTTCTCCGCCGACTCCGACACCGTGGACCGGCTTCCGATGGCCACGACCTTCACCGTCACCGTTCCGGCCGGCACCATCTCCGTCACCAAAGGCGCGCTGGCGAAGGACGTCTCGGCGACCTTCAGCACCCCGGCCCCCGAGGTGCAAACCTTCACCCCCGACCCGCAAACCCCCACCGAGCTACAACCCGTCATGGTCGCGGTGTTCAACCAGCGGGTCGATCCGGCAACGGTGTTGAAGACGGTGACGGTGACGGCGAACGGCACCTCGCAACCGATCAGGATCGCCACCGCCGCCGAGATCGCCGCCGACAGTAGCGCTTCGGCGACCATGAGCGCCGCTCCGGACGGTCGGGCCGTCGCCTTCGTCCCACAGCATGACCTGCCCGCCGACACCACCGCGATGGTCACCGTTGCGGCCGGCACCCGCGGCGCCGAGGGTCCGCTGACCAGCCGGAAGGACGCAGCCTTTACCGTTCATACCCGCGCCGCGCTCACCCTGAAGAGCGTCGACTGTCCCGGATCGCCATGCCAGCCGGGCAGCCAGATCCTGCTCAATTTCACCAACCCGCTGAACACCGACGCGTTCGACCCCGGCTCGGTCACCGTCGACCCGGCGATTCCCGGTGGGGCGTCGATCTCCGCGTCCGGCCCCATGATCGTGATCTCTGGGGCGACGCAGGCCAACACCCGCTACCGGGTGACCGTGCGGGCCGGGCTGAAGGACACCTTCGGTCAGCGCCTGGCGAAGGACGCCGGCGGCACGGTGCAGATCGGGCATGCCAGCACCCAGATCTATCCGTTCCCGACCCCGGTCACCACACTGGACCCGGCCACCCAGGCCAGCACCGTCACCGTCACCGTCACCACCGTGAACATCACTCGGTTCCGGGAGCGGGTCTTCGCTGTCGGGCTGAGCGACTGGGGCACCTACCGCGAGTGGTACCGGCGGGTCATGGAACTGCAGAACTACCACCCCGGCGGCGATCTGCAGCTACCAGCCTGGACCGTGCTGGCCGATCGCACCGTGGCGGTGTCCGGCGGCGCGGACCGCACCGTGTCGACAGCGCTGGACCTCGGTGCCGCGCTGAAGGGCGACCGCACCCAGGCGGTGGTGCTCATCGAACCGATCGACCCGGTCTCGCCGCAGGACCAGTGGCAAATCCGGCCCACCGTCACCTGGGCCCAGGCGACAACCATGGCCGTTGACGCGATCTCGGACACCTCCAGCATGCGTGTCTGGGTCACCGATCTGACCACCGGCGACCCGGTTGCCGGTGCGAGCGTGGTGCGGCTGGACGGCTCCGGGCAGCGCCTCGGCGACACCGTCACCACCGACGCGCACGGCCTGGCGAGCCCCGAACTGGGCACCGCGGGCGCCAGCGCCCTGCTCGCCACCCGGGGCAACCAGACGGCCCTGCTACCCGGCGAGATGTGGGGCGGCAGTTGGCAATCCAGCCCGCAGACCGATCGCCTGTTGTGGTACGTCACCGATGATCGGCAGACCTACCGGCCCGGCGAGACGGTGTCGGTCAAGGGATGGGTCCGCCGTCAGGCCGGCGGCACCGACACCACGCTGAGCACCCCCGCGGCCGGCACAGTCTCCTGGACGGCGACCGACGGGTACGGCACGAAGATCGGTGACGGCAGCGCCCCGGTGGACCGGCTCGGCGGCTTCGATCTCACCCTGACCATTCCCGCGGGAGCCCATCTGGGCAGCGGCGACCTGAGTCTGAGCCTGGCCGGCGCCGGCACCGACAACCAGTTCGGCAACGACCACCCGTTCGCCATCGCGGACTACCGGACGCCGGCGTTCGAAGTCGAGACCCACTCCGGCACCGGCGATCCGGCGGTGCGCGGCGCCGACCTTCCGGTGCAGACCGACGCGGACTACTACGCCGGCGGACCGGTCGCCGACGCCCCGGTCGACTGGCAGGTCAGCACCGCGCGGGCCAGCTACTCGCCGCCCGGCTGGAACGAGTTCACCTTCGGGATCTGGACTCCCTGGTGGTATGGCGGGCCCTACGGTGCCTACGACACCGCGCCCACAGGGGACGTTGCCGGGCCGACCAGGCCGGGCATGGTGGCGCCATGCTGCCAGTACGGCGGTGACGACACCACCGTGCAGACGTTCCACGGCACCACCGACGGATCCGGCTCGGACTACCTCGCGGTCACCGTGGGCAACCTCGGCAAGGACACCGACGGCCTGCCGGTGACGGTGCAAGCACAGGCCACCGTCACCGACCTCAACCGCCAGCAGATCGCCGGTACCGCCATGATTCTCGTGCACCCCGCCGAGGATTACGTGGGCCTAGCCAGCGACGCGACGTTCGTCCGGCAGGGCGACACCCTGACCGTGCAGACCATCACCACCGACATTGCAGGCACCGCGACCGCCGGGCGTCCGGTCACGGTGACCGCGGCCAGGGTGGCCGGCGGCTGGTCCGCGGGGCAGGACGCGGACACCCTGGTCGATCCGCAAACCTGCACCGTCACCTCGAAGACCACGCCCGTCGACTGCAGTTTCACCCCGACCCTCGGCGGGCAGTACCGGATCACCGCCACCGTCACCGACGCCGCCGGGCGCACCAGCCGCAGCCAGCTCACCCGCTGGGTGGCGGGTCCGGACGGGACCGTGGCGACCACCGTGCAGGAGCAGTCCCTGACCCTGGTGCCGAACGCGAAGGAGTACCGGCCCGGCGAGTCGGCGACGCTGCTGGTGGCCTCGCCGATCAACTCCGGTACCGGGCTGATCACCCTGAGCCACAACGGCATCGTGTCCAGCACGACGTTCGCGGTGTCGAAGGGATCGGCGGTGGTGACGATCCCGATCGATGAGCGGCTGATCCCCGGGGTGACGGCCACCGTGGAGGTGGTAGGCACCGCGCCCCGCTCGGGCGACCCTGCCGGCGGCAGCGGCACTCGGCCCGCGTACGCCACCGGCCAGATCGAGCTCGCGGTATCAAGGATGAGCCGATCGCTGACCGTCTCCGCCACGCCTCGGGACCAGGCCGTGCAGCCCGGTGGGCACACCACCATCGACGTCACCGTCACCGACCAGGCGGGAAAGCCGGTGTCGGGCAGCCAGTTCGAGGTGATAGTGGTCGACGATGCGGTGCTGGCACTCAGCGGCTACCAGCTCCCCGACCCGCTACAGGCGTTCTACCCCGATGATCAGGGGGGCTGGGTGGCAACCGCCTACGGGCGCTCCACCGTGATGCTGGGCCCGCCCCTGGCAGCAGGGTCAGCCGGCCCGCGCGGAGCCATGGCGGCCGCCGGCACCACGGCAGCCGCGCCCGGCGCCGCGGAATCGGCCGGCGGCGTGGCGTCCGACTCCGCCGCCAATGCGCCGGCCCGCGCCATGGGACCGGCCGCGGCGACGGGAGCGATGGGCGCCACCACGATCACCCAGCGCTCGGTGTTCGAGTCGCTCGCGCTGTTCCGGCCCACCGTCACCACCGGTGCAGACGGCACCGCCGAGGTGCCCGTCACCCTGCCGGACAACCTGACCCGGTACCGCGTCATGGTGGTCGCGGTGGCCGGCAACGACCGGTTCGGCACCGGGGAGTCCACCATCACCGCTGGGCTCCCGCTGACGGTCCGGCCGACCCCGCCCCGCTTCCTGAACTTCGGCGACAAGGCGCAGTTGCCGGTGCTGGTGCAGAATCTCACGGGCTCGGCGCTGACCACCGATGTCGTGCTGCAGGCCTCGAACCTGACCGTCGCCCACCCCGGCGGCACCGCCGGATCCGGCGCGACGGAGAACGCCACCGGCAGGCGGGTGGTGGTGCCGGCGCACGGCCGGGTCGAGGTGCGCTTCGACGTGGCGGCCGACCGGGCCGGCACCGCGAAGTTCCGGGTGGCCGCCGTCAGCGGCGAAAACTCCGACGCGGCGGCGGAGGAGTTTCCGGTGTACACCCCGTCGACTTCGGAGACCTTCGCTACCTACGGCACTCTCGATGCCGAAGGCGGCACCGGCGTGATCCGGCAGCGGATCGACAAACCGGCGGGCATCATTCCCGCCTTCGGCGGACTGCAGATCACCACCTCCTCGACCGCGCTGGCCCAGCTGACCGACGCCGTCGGCTACCTGGCCGACTACGATTATGCCGATTCGGATGCGCTGGCCACCCAGGCAATGGCCATCTCCTCGCTGGGCGATGTGCTGCAGGCATTCTCGGTGCCCGACGGGCCGACCCCCGCCAGGATGAGGGCGCTGGTGACCGCGGACGTCACCAGGCTGATCGCGCGGCAGAACCAGGACGGCGGGTTCGGGTACTGGCGACGAGGTGATCGCTCCGACCCGTTCACCACGGTGCAGGTCGTCCAGGCCCTGGTGATCGCGGACCGGTCCGGGTACGCCGGCGGCACCCGCGCCGCGGTGACGAGGGCGGTCAGCACCGCGCTGCCCTACCTGCGGGACATCGACGGGCACCTGCCGGAGTACACCAGCCAGCAGACCCGGGACACCATGAACGCCTATGCGATCGCGGTGCGCGACCTGGCCGGCGACGATGCGACGGCCGACGCCGACCGGATGGTCTCCGACCGGGGCGGGGCACTGCCGATGGACGCCGTCGGATGGCTGCTGCCGGCGGTGTCGACGGTGTCGCGGCAGGCGCTGCTGACCCGGGTGACGAACGCCGCGGTCGACAACGCCGGATCGGTGACCTTCACCGAGTCCGTCACGGACGACGCGTGGACGGTGCTGCACTCCGACACTCGCACCGACGCGGTGATCCTGGACGCGCTGCTGACCGTCGACCCCGGCTCCGACCTGGTCGGCAAGGTCGTGAACGGACTGATGTCCCGGCAGCAGGGCGGCCGGTGGAACACCATTCAGGACAACGCCTTCGCCGTGGTGGCGCTGCGTCACTACTACGACGCCTACGAAGCGACCACGCCGGACTTCGATGCCTCGGCGTGGCTGGGCGACACCCTGGCCGGCACGCACCACTACAGCGGGCACACCACCGACCAGACCCAGGTGACGATCCCCACCAGCGAAGTGCTCAAGGCCGGCAGCACCTCGATCACCCTGGCCGACCAGGGCTCCGGCCGGATGTACTACCGGATCGGATTGACCACCGCCCCCGCCAGCCTGTCGGTGGGGCCGCTGGACCGAGGATTCGTCGTGACCCGCAGCTACGCCGGAGCGGACAAGGCCTCGGACGTCACCCAGGACACGAAGGGAGTCTGGCACGTCCGGCCGGGGGCCCGGGTGCGCGTCACCGTCACCTTCGTGTCGCGCAGCGCGCAAAGCCATGTCGCGCTCACCGACCCGCTGCCCGCGGGCCTGGAGCCGCTCAACCCCGCCCTCGCCACCACACCGAAGGACCTGGCCGGACAGGACGGGGCAGGCGACGGCGGCGCGATTCCGCTGGCCTGGACCCCCACCTGGTACGACCATCAGGACCTGCGCGACGACCGGGCGGAAGCGTTCAGCAGCTATCTGCCGGGCGGCGTGTACACCTACAGCTACCTGGCGCTGGCCAGCACGCCGGGAACGTTCGTGGTTCCCCCCGCGACGGCACAGCAGATCTACGCGCCCGAGACGTTCGGCCGCACCGGAACCGGTCGCCTGGTGGTCGGCTAGGGCAGCGGCTCCCCCCGTCGGTGCCAACCACGGACGGCGACCCAGCAAACCTCTCTCAGACAATTCCGAGACTTCGCGCATCCTGCCGACACTCAGCTGCGTCATAGTTTCCAGCGGCCCCCGTGCGCGGGACCGCCGAACGGAGGCGACATGGCTGGCTTCGCGGGCGCCGCAGCGGCGCCCCTGCACTCTCGCTGACCGGACATCGGCCATGCCCACCCAGGCTCCCTGGGCCCCCGATCCCGCGGTGCCGGACGATGTCCCGTCGCCGACGGACCCCGTCACCGCCCCCATGGCAGCGCCGGTCACAGCGCCGGTCACCTCAGCGACGGGCGCCGAGCCGCTCGCGCCGGCCCGGTGGCGGCTTCCGCTGGCCTGCGTGGTGGTGTTCGCGATCGCCTTTGCTGCCCGCCTGACGGCGGTGCTGGGCAGCAAGGGTGGGCTCACCGGCCGATTCATCTCGTACGACACGGGGGTCTACTACGCCGCCGGCGACGCGCTGAGCTTCGGCCGGCTGCCCTACCGAGATTTCACGCTGCTGCACCCGCCGGGGCTGCCGATGTTCCTAGTGCCGTTCGCGTGGCTGGGCCGGCTGACCACCGACCACGTCGGGTTCGTGACCGCGGTGGTAGCGTTCATGGTGCTCGGCGCCGTCAACGCGGTGCTGGTGACCCTGGTCGCGCACCGGATGGGTGCGGGGCCGATCGTCGCCGCGCTGGGTGGCGGGTTCTACGCGGTGTGGATCGGTGCGGTGCACGCCGAATATCTGGTCCGCCTGGAGCCGCTGGGAAACCTTCTGGTGCTGCTCGGTCTGCTGAGCTACCTGACGGCGCAGCGATCGGGCCGGCGGTTCGGGCTGGTGCTGGCGGGCGCTGCCTTCGGAGCGGCCGCAAGCGTGAAGATCTGGTGGGCGGTACCGCTTCTCGTGCTGATCGCGTGGCAGCTGGCGCGCAGCCGGCGACACCAGCTGGTCCCCGTCACCGCCGGCGCGGCCGGCGCACTGGTCGTCATCAACGGGCCGTTCCTGCTGGCGGCGCCGTCCGCGATGTGGCACATGGTCGTGGCCGACCAGCTCGGCAGGGTGCGCTCGTCCGCCACCCTGGGGCGCAAGCTGAGTTACCTGGTCGGCACGCGCTACCTCAACCCCACGACGTCGCACGGACTGACCGTCGGGATCATCCTGATCGCGGCGGTGGCGGTGTGCGTGATAGTGGTGGCCGCGTGGCGCAGGCAGGCCGCGCGCCTGGTGGTCACTCTGCTGCTCGCGCAGCTTGCTGTGCTCGCGGTCGCGCCGTCCTGGTTCGGGTTCTATGCGGACTATCTGACGCCCGCCGCAGCGGTGACGGTGGCGGCGAGCATCGCCCCGCTGCGAGCGCGACGGACCGCCGGACCGCCGGGGCGTATCCGTCCCGCGTCCGTGGCCGCCGTTGGCACCGTCGTGATCGCCGCGGCTGCCACCCTCCGATTGCTGACGGCCGGCAACACCTTCGTCGTCCCGTTCCCGAGCGCGCAACTCACGGCCGCGGCCAGCGACGTCCGTTGTCTGATCACGGATGAGCCCACCGGGCAGATCATGACGAATACCCTCAGCCGTGGCCTGCGCGACGGATGCCCGAACTGGGTCGACATCACCGGTCGAACCTACGGTCCGGACAAGCTCGTCGCCTCGGACGGCAAGTTCGTGCCGAGGGCCGAGAACCCGCGCTGGCAGCGAGACCTGGTGAAGTATTTGACGTCCGGTAATGCCGTGATGCTGACCCGAGGCTGGGGCGTCGGGGCAAGCAAGCAGACGTTGCGGATAGTCCGCAGCGGCGAGGTGCTGGCAGACGTCGATCACTACGTCATCTATCACACCCGGCGCTGAGCGTTATTCCTGCCGGGATCGTCCGGCCAGGTGGACCTCGAGCGGGTGACGTTGGACACTGGGCGCATGGACGAGGACCGGTTGCACACCCTCCGGCGCGCCCTGCACAGCGGGGACCCGGCAACGATGGTGGCCGCGGTCGCCGACCACGGCTTCACCCCGAGCGTGCAACTGGTGGGTGATCTGCTGTTACTGGCGCTGCGTTCCGACGCCGCAGGCGCCCGCGATCTCGCCGCGCAGTGCGTCGCGGCGCTGGAGGCGCGCCGCTGGGACGGGGACCTGGAACTCGCCGACGCCCTGCGCGGCGACACCTCTCCGGGCGCGGACGGCGCCACGTTGATCGATCTGCCGATCGACCTGGACGAGCTGTCCGGCATCCTGGAGGGCGATCCCATGCACGGCGGCGGGCGGGTCGACCTGCGTACCGGGGAGGTCTGGCCCCAATCCACCTTCGACGACGGGGTGCTCGAGGAGGACGAGGCATCCGATCTGGAGGATCCCGAGCGGTGGCTGACGGTGTGGTCGCACGGATCCCGGGACGGCTACCGGGACATGGTGAGCTTCGCGGACTCCCGCACCGATCCGCGACTGGTCGACCTGCTGGACGCGGCACTGGCCGGCCGCGGTGCCTTCCGACGTTTCAGGGACGTGTTGCTCGACTTCCCCCACGAGCGAGCCGAATGGCTCGCCGTCAGCGACGACCGGCAACGGGGCCGGGCACGCGCGTGGTTGGCCGACGCCGGATTCCGCGCCATCTTTCGGCGACTGGGCGGGTGACCCGGCACTCCCAGACGTGGCCCGCGGGCCTAGGGCGTGAGCCGGAACGCTCGCGCGCCGGCCGCCCAGGCCAGGTGCAGATCCTCCGAACTCGGTTCCCCCGTCTCGTCCAGCCGGATGCCGTTCAGCTTCGCGAACTGGTGGTTGTCCTTGGCCATCACGGCGAAGTCCGCGACCACCCCGGGTTCGTCGGTGATGGCCTCGACGCTCACCCGCCGCAGGGCACCCTTCAGGCGAATCGTCACCTCCTGACCCGTGCGCAGGTTGCGCGCCCACCCGAACTGAGTGCCGACCAGCAGCACGGTGCCGTGCCGGGTGTACGCGACCGGAATGGCATAGCGCCGGCCGGTTTTGCGCCCGATCGGGTAAATGGTGATCAACTTCGCTCCCGCGACGCGGCACAGTAGCGGAACGCGCAGCACCCCCCGCATCACCCGGTTGGCCAGACCTTGCAGCGGTATGGTGCGCGCCCGCGGCGCCGTCATCGGCTGGTTCATCGTGACGCTTCCTCTCGTATCGGCGACCCCGGCTCCGTGAAGCACGCCGGTTCACTGCTATGACGGTCCGGGGTGCCCGGGTGTGACCGGTGCTCCTTCCGTAACCCTGAACCGGGGCCCCAGCCTGCTCCGGTCACATTTTCCCGGCCGATTCCGTCACACTGGCAAGGGAACGGGGGCGAGCATGACGGTGCACGACGAGCAGCTGACCGCGCAGTTCGAGCACCACCGGCTCCGGCTGCGGTCGATCGCCTACCGCATGCTGGGGTCGCTGGCCGACGCCGACGACGCAGTTCAGGAGACCTGGTTGCGCCTGGCGCGAACGGGCGCGGGCGAGATCGGCAACCTGGGCGGATGGCTGACCACCACGGTGTCGCGGATCTGCCTGGACATGCTGCGCACCCGGGCCACTCGCCGAGAGGACCCGCTGGATACGTACGTCCCGGACCCGATCGTCACCGTCGACGATGCCGATCCGGAACAGGAGTCGATGCTGGCCGATTCGATCGGTCTGGCGCTGCTGATGGTGCTCGACACGCTGGAACCCGCCGAGCGGCTGGCGTTCGTCCTGCACGACGTCTTCGCGGTTCCCTTCGACAGGATCGGCGCGACCCTGGACCGGTCCCCGGCGGCGGCCCGCCAATTGGCCAGCCGGGCACGCCGGCGGCTGCGCGAGGCGCCCACTCCCCCGACGGACCTGCGCCGGCAACGGCACCTGGTGGACAGCTTCCTCGCCGCCGCGCGCGACGGAAACCTCGACGCGCTCTACGACGTGCTCGACCCCGACGTCGTGCTGCGCGCCGACGCCGGCGACGGGCCACTGGGGCCATCGCGGGTCGTTCGAAGCGCCGCCGGGGTGATCGCCGAGGCACGGCACTACGCCGCGCTGGCTCGGTCCGGCCGGCGCGCGTTGGTCAACGACGCGCCCGGTCTGATCGTCATGCCGCACGACCGGGTGGTGGCGATCATGGCGCTGTCGTTCGGCGGCGGGCGCATTACGCGGATCGACATCCTGGCCGATCCGAAGCGGTTGGAGCGACTGGCCGACGCGTGGCGGGTGGACGGGCAACGCCCACTCGAGGGAGATGAACCAGGAGATGATCATGGACACAGCATCCATGCGTGACGGCAACGCCATCGCCGACCGCGTCGAGATCGAGGCGCTGCGCGGCGAATTCACCGACGCGGTGATGATGCACGATTACGACCGGCTCGCGTCGCTGTTCACCGAGGACGGCGCGGTGCGGATTCCGGACGTGGGCGCGGCGGCCGTCGGCCGGGCCGCGGTGCGCGCGGGTGTCGAACGGATGCAGGGGATGTGGGAGCTGTTCGTGCAGGCCGCACATCCGGGGACGATCCGGCTGGAGGGCGATGTGGCATCCGGTCGCGCCTACCTGTGGGAGTTCGGCCGCACCCGCGACGGCGCCTCGCACCGGAACTACGGCGTGTATCACGACCGCTACCGGCGGACCCGCGACGGCTGGCGATTCACCGAGCGCACCTACGAGATCCGGTATGTCGACGCCGAGGCGGTGACGGGAGCAGCGTCCACCGTGCCAGATCACGCGGCGGGCTAACCGGGACCGGCGAGCAGCAGCCGGCCCGGTTTCTCGACGCGGGCCGGAATGCCTGACCGAGCGGCCTGTTACGGTGACGCGGTGCCCGCGCTGACCACCCCGCCGCTGGGATTGCGGCCGGCCGGCCCCGCGTGCCACCGGCTTCGCGGACCGGCGTGAGCGCTCCCCGCGTGCTCGTCGTCGAGAACAGCGCCACCTCCGGGCTGCGCCGGTTCGAGACATGGTGGCGCGACGAGGGGCTCGAGCCCAGGATCATCCGCGCGCACCGCGAGGCGCTACCCGACCGGCTGGACGGGTACCACGGACTGGTGCTGCTCGGCGGCGGCCTGATGCCCACCGACGACGACGCGGCACCGTGGTTGCCAGCAGAGCGCGACCTCGCCACGGCTGCACTGGATCTCGGCACGCCGCTGCTGGGCATCTGCCTCGGCGGGCAGGTGCTGGCCACCGTCGCCGGCGGCGCCGTGCGCGAGTCTCACGGGCTCCCCGAGGCCGGCAGCACCACGCTCACCCTCGAACCGACCGCCCTCGACGATCCGCTGTTCGGCGGGCTGCCGCGCACCGTCAACGCGATCGAGCACCACAAGGACGCCATCACGGCTCTGCCACCGGGCGCAGTATGGCTGGCTCGCAGCGAGCGCTGCCCCTACCAGGCATTCCGGGTTGGCCACAGCGCCTGGGGGTTGCAATTCCACCCCGAGGTACCGGCGGAGCGGGTGGCCCGGTGGGACCGGCAGAGCCTGATCGACGACGGATTCGATCCCGAGGCGCTGATCCGTCGGGCCGAGCGCGACGAACCCACCTCCGCACCGATCTGGCGACGGTTTGCCGGCCGCTTCGCCGCCGTGGTGGCCGGCGCCGGCGCCTAGGGCCGTTCTCGCGTGCCACCCCACGGGTGCGCAATGGTGACGCAGGCCTGCGAGCCGAATACCCCCAGCCACCGTCGCGCCCACTACCTGCCGTAGATCGATGTGCACGCTGCGCTACGCAGATCTCACAGGCACCCCGAGTAGGTTGCCAGCGGGTGTGTCTTGCCGCGGCCCGCCCGCGGTCATCGGGGGCGGGCCACACGGCAACGACGGGCCCGGACGGAGGGAGCACGGTGCCTGGATCGAGTGCGGGCCGAAGGCCCACGAAGGCGCAGCTGAAGATCGAGCGCGCGGCCAAACGCGCGCTGCAGGTCCAGGCACAGGCGCACCGCGCGCGACGCAGACGGCTGATGCTGGCGATGACGCCGGTCGTGGTAGTGGTCGTCGCGATCGCCATCCTGGTGGGCGTCAAGCTCGCCGGAACCGCGCAGGCCAACAAGACCACGGCGGCATCGGCCAGCATCACCCGACAGGTCACCGGCGTGCCTCTGTCGGCGCTGAACACCGTCGGGGCGGGCAGCGCCTCCGGTCCGGCCGCCACGCTGACGGGCGACAAGCTGACCGCGAACGGCCTGCCCCGGATCCTGTACGTGGGCGCCGAGTGGTGCCCCTACTGCGCGACCGAGCGCTGGCCGCTGGCGGTGGCGATCTCCAGGTTCGGCACGCTGACCAACCTCGGCGAGACCGCCTCGTCCCCGTCGGACGTCTACCCGAATACGGCGACGCTGAGCTTTCACGGCTCGACATACACCTCGAAGGTCATCTCGTTCAGCGGCATCGAGATGGAGAACGATCAGCGACAGACGCTCGACACTCTCGACTCGGCCGACCAGAAGCTGTTCACCACCGTGGGCGGGGGCTCCTACCCATTCATTGACATCGGCGGCGTCTACCGATTCGGCGTGCAGTACTCGCCGGGCGTGCTGGCCGGCAAGACGCACGACGAGATCGCCCAGGCGCTGCGCGATCCGACCTCGACGATCGCCAAGGCGGCCGACGGTTCGGCCAACGTGCTGACCGCGGCGATCTGCACGCTGACCGACAACAAGCCCGCGGCGGTGTGCACCTCGTCCGGGGTGACGGCGGCCGCAGCACTGCTGGCCAGTGCCCCGACGGCGACCACCACGGCAGGATAGGGACATGGCACAGGCGCAGCGCAGTTCGACCCCCTCGGACCATCGCAGGTCCGCCGACGGCGCCGGCGAGGTGGAGGTCGCCGGCCGATCGGTGACGAAGCTGGCATGGGTGACGTGGGCCCTGGCGATCATCGGCCTCGTCCTGTCGGCCTATCTCAGCTACGAGCACTTCACCGGGAATGCCACGCTGAGCTGCCCGGCCACGGCAACGGTCAACTGCGAGAAGGTCACCACCAGCGAATGGTCAGAGGTCGCGGGCATCCCGGTGGCCGTGTTCGGGCTGATCTTCTACGTCGTGATGAGCGTGGCCTGCCTTCCGTTGTACTGGCGCATCCGGGTCCTCGACATCCCGCGCGTGGTAGCGACGATCGTCGGGATCGGCAGCGTGGTCTACCTGGTGTGGATCGAACTGTTCGCGGTGAACGCCATCTGCCTGTGGTGCACCGGTGTGCACGTGGTCACGCTGCTGCTGCTGGGTGCGGTGCTGTGGCTGACCGCCTCGTTGCGCTCGCAGGACGCCGAGACCGCCGCGCGACACCGGCCCGCCGGCCGGCGGTGACGAAAGGGCCGAGCCGACACTCACCGCCCGCTGCTGGTTCGACCCGGGATGCTCGCTGGTCCCGCCGCGGGCGTCGGCGATCCGCCGCGCACGATGCGCCCGCCGGCGGGTCCGGCTCCCGGGCCCATCTCGATCTCGTGGTCGGCGGTGGCGATCGCAGCCGCGTGGTGCTCCGCGACCAGCACGGTGTGACCCGCGTCCACCAGACCGTGCAACTGGCGCAGCAGCAGGTGCACGTCCGCCGGGTGTAGCCCCTGGGTGGGCTCGTCGAGCAGGTACAGGGTGGGCCTGCGCCGATCCCGCTGGAGTTCGGTGGCCAGCTTGATCCGCTGCGCCTCGCCACCGGACAGGGTGGTCGCCGGCTGGCCGAGGGTGAGGTACCCCAGGCCGAGCGCGCGCACCGCGAGAAGTGCGCGGCGCACCGGCGGCTCGTCGGCGAAGACCCGCACGGCGTCGTCCACGGTGAGGGCCAGGATGTCGGCGATGGTGTACCCGTGCCAGTCGATCTCGAGGGTCTCGGGGTTGTAGCGAGCGCCGCGGCAGCCCGGGCAGGTGGCGTACGTTCCCGGCATGAACAGCAATTCGACGGTGACGCTGCCCTCGCCCTGGCAGGTGGGGCAGCGGCCGCTGGTCACGTTGAAGCTGAACCGGCCGGGGTTGTACGCGCGCTCGCGCGCCGCCGGGGTCGCGGCGAACAGCGTGCGCACGTGATCGAGCAGGCCCGTGTAGGTAGCCAGCGTGGACCGGGGCGAGCGACCGATGGGTTTCTGGGTGATGCGCACCAGCCTGGCGGGAGTCCCGGTGCCGGTCGTCGTCACCCTCGCACCGAATACCGGTGCGTTGTCAGCGGTCTCGTCACCGCTTGACTCCTGCTCGCCGCGCGCCGCGGCATCGAGGTCGTGCGCGTCGGCCAGGCCGGTCGCGACCGCGGCGTGGATGGCGTCCAGCAGGGTCGACTTGCCCGAGCCGGAGACGCCGGTGACCACGGTCAGCGCGCCGAGCGGCACCGTGGCGGTGACGTCGGACAGCGAGAAGCGCGTGATGGCGGAGACTGTCAGCTCACCGGTGCCTTTTCGCGGGGTCGGGTCGTCGCGGATCTCGGCCCGGTGGACGGGATCATGCAGGTAGTGCGCGGTGATCGACTCCTCGGCGGCGCTCAGCCCAACAACAGCACCGCTGTAAAGGATCCGGCCACCGCCGGAGCCAGCACCCGGCCCGACATCGATCACCCAGTCGGCGGTGCGGACCGTCGTCATGTCGTGTTCGACGACCAGCACGGTGTTACCGGCGTCGACCAGCCGTCGGAGCAGGCGCAGCAGCGGCTCGAGGTCCTTCGGGTGCAGGCCGGCGGTCGGCTCATCCAGCACGTAGACGACCCCGAACAGCCCGGATCGCAGCAGGGTGGCCAGTCGCAGCCGCTGCAACTCGCCACCTGACAGCGTGGTGGTGGGCCGGCCGAGCGCGAGATGGCCGAGCCCCAGCTCGACGACCGTGGTCAGCCGGTCGGTGAGTTCGCCGGTCATCAGGAGTTCGGCTTCGGCCTGCGCGTCCCGGTTCGTCTGCGACGCCAGGGTGACCCGGCGATTGTCGGTGAGTGGCAACAGGTCCTGGCAGGGCAGGGTCAGGATCTCGTCGATCGGTAGGCCCTGCCAGGTGACGTCGAGGGACCGTGGGTTGAAGCGGCGGCCCTGGCAGGTGGGGCACCGCCGCGTCTCGACGTGGCGTAATGCCGCGGCGCGCAGCGTGCTGGACCCGGTCTCGGCGAGAGTCTTGCGCAGGTAACGCGCGGCGGAGGCGTACTTGCCCTGGTAGGGGCGCTGGATGCGCCCCGCTTCTCGGACCGCGTGGACGGTGACGACGGGCTCGTCGTCGGTGAACAGGATCCAGTCGCGCTCTTGCTGGGGCAGATCCCGCCAAGGCCGATGGATGTCGTGGCCGAGGACGCCGAGGATGTCGCGGTAGTTCTTGCCCTGCCAGGCGCCCGGGTAGGCAGCGATGGCTCCGTCGGCGATGCTCAGGGCCGGGTCGGGCACCATTGACGACTCGGTCGGTACGTGCACCACCCCGAGGCCGGAGCAGGTGGGGCAGGCACCTTGGGGTGTGTTGGTGGAGAAGTGGTCGGAGTCCACATGCGGAGCGCCCGGCGGGTACATCCCACAGCGGGAGTACAGCATGCGCACCGTATTCGACGTCGTCGTGATGGTCCCGACGCTGGAGCGGGCGCTGGCGACCGCCGGGCGTTGCTCCAGCGACACCGCCGGCGGCAGGCCCTCGATGAGCCGGACCTTCGGATCGCCGGCCAGGTGGATGAGCCGGCGGGCGTACGGCGCGACGGTGTCGAAGTAGCGGCGCTGCGCCTCGCCGTGGATGGTGCCGAAGGCCAGGGAGGACTTGCCGGATCCGGAGATCCCGGTGAAGGCGACCACCCTGTCTCGGGGGATGTCCACGTCGACGCCCCGCAGGTTGTGCAGCCGGGCACCCCGCACGCGGATCACCGCGTCGCCGGCGGTGTGGTCGGTGCCGGCCGGCTCCTGCACGTCTGTCACGTCGAAGGACTGTACCGGCGACGGGCACGCAGCCCGGCGACCTGAGGAACTAGCCGCCGCGCCCCACTGGCCAACTCCGTGCTGGGGTATCGAGGCACGCTCCGACCGCGCCATACATCGGTCCCATGATGCCGCGACACCCCAGCACAGCGACCAGCTACCGCCAGATTTCCTCGAACACCCGCAGGAAGTTCTTGCCCAGGATTGCCTCGATCTCGTCGTCGCTGAATCCCGCCGTGACCAGCGCCCTGGTCACGTTCCCGGTCAGTTCCGTTGTGATCAACGCCTTCAGGTGACGGTCGTCGAAGGTCCAGCGACCATAGAGCTCGGGGAACTCGCGCTGCGCCGCCGCCCAACCCTGCGCCGTGTTCGTCTCATCGATGTCTAGCCCGATGCCGGCGTGGGAAGCGCCCACCAGATCCACCACGTAGGCAACGTGCCGTACGAAGTCCCAGATGTCGGGCGTGCCGCCTGGGGCCGTGGTGGGAATCGCGAACGGTGTGAAGGAGGTTGTCCCCATCACGCCGCCCTTGGATGCCACCAGCCTGATCAGGTCGTCGTCCTTTGCCCTGGGATGTGGCGAGAGCGCCAGCGGATGCGCGTGGCTGAAGATCACCGGACCGGCGGCCGCCTCGGCCGCCTCTCGACTGGTGCGCAGCCCGCAGTGCGACAGGTCGACCACCAGTCCCAGCCGCTGCATCTCCGTGATGAGTCTGCCGCCGAACTCCGACAGGCCGCTGTCGTTGGGCTCACCGCATCCCGAGCCCGCGAAATTCTGCTTCTGATAGGTCAATTGGATGATGCGAATGCCCCCCGTTGCGAACAGGTCGAGCAGGCCCAGGTCGCCACCCAGGAAGTCGGAGTTCTGCGGACCGAGGATGATCCCCTCGCGCCCATCCCGTTTCGCCTGCACGATGTCGTCGGCGGTGCGGACCAGCAGCACCCGGTCGGAGTTCGTGTCGATCCACCGCAGGATCTCGGACAGTGTGCGCACCGCGCGGTCCGGGCCCTCACTGGGATCGAATACGGTGTGGTTGACGGCGGTCACGCCACCTTCCCGCGCCCGGTCCGGGTGCTCGGCGTCGCTGAGCACGACCATGCTGCCATCGATCACGATCGACCGCGCGTGCAGTTCCTGCGCTCGTTCGACGTCCGGGCAATAGACGGTGCCGTCGGTACTCTTGCTCCGCCATTCATCCAGATGGGCGTCGATGTTCTCCAGCTTCACTTCGATGTTCCTCTCCTGTACTTTCGGCCGGACTCGTCAGCCGGCTCGGGACACTGCTGCGACGTGCGAGGGTGTGGCTAGACCCGGTCGCCGCGCCCGCCCTGCGGTGCTGCGGCAGCCCTCATGTCCGCTATCACCTCCACCAGTTGCTCGACCATTGCTTCCGCCACCTGCCGGCCCAACTCCGGCGACGCAACCGTGGCATCGCCCATGACGCCGCTCTGGCTGAGGTATCGAGTGGGAGGAACACCGTAGGAGACGATTCCGTTCATCTCGCCGGCGCCCGAATAGTAGCGGCGATAGTAGGTCTGGAAGGTTTCCGTGATCTCTCGCACGGCCCGTGAGGGCTGCACCAGATGCGGGGCGACAACCATGCTCATCGAGGTCTCGACCTCGTCTGCGTGATACTCGATATCGGATAGGCGTCGGCCCACATCGGTTGCCAGATTGACGATGTCGGTGAACGCCACCTGCAGGCCGGGATGGCCGGCGCGCAGCTCCTCCGCCGCAACCAGCATCGATGCGTAATTGCCACCGTGACCGTTTAGCAGCAAGACCTGGGTAAAACCGTGCGCGGCCAAGGTCTCGACCATGTCGGTGATAATCGCGATCAGGGTCCGCGGCCTGAGGCTGATGGTCCCGGCGAATCCCAGGTGGTTTGTCGACACGCCGACCTGCACGGTGGGCGCCACCAGCACTCTGGCACGACCCGCTGCCTCGATCGCCACCCATTCGACATTCATGGTATCGGTTTTCAACGGCAGATGGTGACCATGCTGCTCGATGGAACCGACCGGTATGACCACCAGCGTGCACTCCGTGAGTGCCTCTGCGACATCCGACCACGACAGGTCCGCCATGATCGGATTCCAGGTATCCACGTATCGTCCTCCGAAAATCGTTGTCGTCATGACAATGTGAAACGTCCTCGACCGGACCGCTCGGGGCCGATCGGCGCGCGCACCGGCTACCGCTCCAGTCGCGCCTCCCGGCGCCGCCGCTGCTCGACCGGATCGGGCACGGGCGCCGCCGCCACCAGGGCTCGGGTGTAGTCGTTGGCCGGAGCCCGCAGCACCGAGGTCGTTGCACCCTCCTCGACGACCGTGCCCAACCTCATCACCAGGACGCGGTTGCAGAGCTCGTCGACGACGGCCAGATTGTGGCTGATAAACAGGCAGGCGAAGCCCAGGTTCTCTTGCAGGGCGCGGAAGGTCGCCAGCACCTTGGCCTGGACCGAGACGTCCAGTGCGCTGGTCGGCTCGTCGGCGATGATCAATTCGGGATCCAGGGCAATGGCTCGAGCAATGGAGACACGCTGCAGCTGACCGCCGGACATCTCATGCGGGTACCGATCTGCCCAGTTCTTGGACAATCCCACCGAGTCCAGCAGGCTGGCCACGCGTTCGGCCAGTGGGCGACCCCGCATTCCTCGATGGACGCGCAATGGTTCGCCGATGCCCTGTCCGACCGTCAGCTTGGGATCGAGCGATCCGACCGGGCTCTGAAACACCACGCCGATGCGCCGGCGCAGGTCACGAGTCGACCGCGGTCGGCCACGGAACGAACCGCCCAGCACCGATACCTGGCCCGAGGTCGGCATCAGCAGCCCGGCGGCGCACCGGCCCACGGTGGACTTGCCCGATCCCGACTCGCCGACCAGGCCCACCACCTCGCCACGCTGCACGTGCAGCGACACGTCCCTGACCGCCTTCACCGGCTCGCCGAGTGCGCTGCCGAAGGTGACGGATACGTCGTCCAGGCGAAGGACCTCCTCCGCCTGATCCTCGCGTGGCGGCGCGACCTCTCGGTCGATGGCGATGCGCGGCACGGCTGCCAGCAACTCCCGGGTGTAGGCCTGGGTTGGCCGGCCGAACAGCGATTCCGTTGGCGCCTGTTCGACCATGCGACCGTTGTGCATCACGATCACCCGATCAGCGATATCGGCAACTACACCCATGTCGTGGGTGATCAGCATGATCGATGTCGACACCCGCTCCCGCAGCGCGCGTAGCAGCTCCAAGACCTCGGCCTGCACGGTCACGTCCAGCGCGGTGGTCGGCTCGTCCGCGATCAACAATTCCGGATCGCTGGCCAGCGCGATCGCGATCATCACCCGCTGGCATTGCCCACCCGAGAGCTGATGGGGGTAGAACTTCATCCGCCGCTCTGGGTCCGGCATGCCCACCGCGGTCAGCAGTTCCACCGCCCTGGCGTCCGCCGCAACGCGCCCCAGCGATGGATCATGCAGCCTGATGGCCTCGCGAATTTGAAAGCCGATCGAGTACACCGGCGTCAGCGCCGTGACGGGATCCTGGAAGATCACTGAGATGCTGCGAGCGCGGAGCCGCCGAAGCTCACGATTGCTGGCACCGACGACCTCGGCGCCGGCGACCGTGACCTCGCCCTGGACCCTGGCGTTCTTCGGCAACAGTCCCAGGATCGCCATCGCTGTTGCACTCTTGCCCGAACCGGACTCGCCGACGACAGCCAGCACCTCGCGGCGACCGACCGTGAAGGAGAGGTCGTCCACTGCTGGAACGTCACCGCCGGCGGACTCGAAGGTGATGGACAGGCCGCGCACGGTGAGCACGTTGTCCATCTCGGTCGACCCCGTGACCGTGGGGGCCCGGTTGCTCGAGTCAGGCATCGGCTGCACCGCCCACCACGGTCCCCCGGGTCGGCGCCGGCATCGGAACGCCGTCACCGCCCGCATCGCCCCGGGCCGACCTGCGGCGCATGGTGGGATCCATCGCGTCCCGCAACTCGTCACCGATGAAGTTGAACGACAGCACGCACAGCACGATGACCACGCCGGGCAGCGCCGACGCCCACCACGCCTGGGTCAGATACTGGCGCGCGTCGGCGATCATGGCGCCCCAGCTGGGCGCCGGGGGCTGTACCCCCAGACCGAGGAAGGACAGCGAGGCCTCGAGGACCACGAGTTCGGCCAGCTGCAAGGTCAAGAAGACCAGGATGTTCGTCAGGGAATTGGGCAGCAGGTGGCGCAGCAGGATCCGTGAAGTGCCGGTCCCGGTCGCCCTGGCCGCCTCCACAAATCCCTGCTCTTTCAGGCTCAGCACGCTGCCCCGCACCAGCCGTGCGTAGGGCGCCCACCCCACGATGCCCAGGATCAACACCAGATTGAACAGGCTCGGCCCGAAGGCAGCCACGATGGCGATAATCAGCACGAGCGCGGGAAACGCCAGCTGGACATCGGCAATCCGCATGATGACGGCATCGAGCCAGCCACCGAAGTAGCCGGCCACCAGCCCCGCGGTTACTCCGATGATCAGGCCGATGAGGCCGGCGGTGACGACGATACCGAGTGTGTAGCGGGATCCGGCGATGAGCATCGACAGCACGTCGCGTCCCAGCGATTCGGTTCCCAGCGGGTAGCTGAGGCTGCCGCCTTCCATGAAAAACGGGGGCATGAATCGCTTCGCGGAGTCGCCGCTGAACGGATCATGCGGCAGCCACGACACCGGCCACAACGCGCAGAGGAACAGCACCGCCAGCACCGCCGCGCCGATGGCGGAGCTCGGGCGGTGAAGAATTCGTCGTAACACCGTGCGTGAGCTATAGACGTGTCGTCGTCCCATATCGACTCCCAACCTCACCTGAGACGAATGCGTGGATCGAGGACTCGGTACGTGAGATCCACCGCGAGGTTCACGAATATGAAGACCGCGGCCGCGAATAGCACCAGGCCCTGCACGACCGGGAAGTCACGCGTGGATATCGCGTTCACCAACAACTGACCGAGGCCGGGCCAAGCGAATACCGTCTCCGTGATCACGGCGCCACCCAGCGCGGCACCGATCTGCAGGCCAACCACGGTGACGACCGGGATCAGGGCGCTCTTGAGCAGGTGTACGCCGACCACCCGCCGCTCGGACATGCCCTTCGACCGGGCGGTACGGACGTAGTTCTGGTTGAGCTGGTCCAGGATTGACCCCCTGGTCACCCGAAGAACCATCGGCGTGAGGTAGGTGGCAAGGGTGACGCTGGGCAATATCAGCGACGACGGGCCAACATTGCCGATCGTTGGCAACACGCGAAGCCAGACCCCAAAGACCAGGATCAGCAGGATGCCCAAGTAGAAGGTGGGGATCGCCTGCCCACCCAGCGCGATCAGGCGTGCGATCGAATCGATCCGGCCGCCCTGGAAGATTCCCGCGAGAATGCCCAGCACCATGCCGACGACAAGCGCGATGCACATGGCGGCGACGGCGAGCTGAAGTGTCGCCGGCAGCCGATCTCCGATGAGCGCCGTCACCGGCTCCTGGTACCTGATCGACCGTCCCAGGTCCCCCGTCACCATTCCCTTCAGGAAGTACAGATACTGGACGACGATCGGCTTATCCAGACCGTATTGAACGCGGAATCGATGTACCGCCTCCGGAGGAGTCTCGGGCGGCAGCATGGTGGTGGCGGGGTCACCGGTCAGGCGCACGATGATGAATACGATGAGGGTTACGCCGAATAGCGTGGGCACCGTCTGCAGCAGACGATATGCAATAACACGGATCATATTCTCGGCTCACTTGCGTCGAAACGATGTTTGGCAGATCCCGGCCGGTCGGCCGATCACACGGGCCGCCGCGGCGGTACCCAGACCGACGTCGCGTCAATGACACCCGCGGTGCCGGGTCGGGGAACGATGCGTCCCCGACCCGGCCTCCGCCTCGTGCTGCGGTTCGCGGGTGGGATCTCGCGATAATCGGAGATCAGCCGGTGATCTTCAGTGCCTGGTAGTCCACGAACTGCGAGGCGCGCGGGGTGAAGCCCGACACCTTGTTGCTGACGACGTAGGTGTCCGTCCCCTGGAACAGCGGCACGAACGGCGGGTCCTGCTGAAATATCTTGGTGATCTGCGCGAAGATCTGTTGCCGCTCCTTCTGGTCCACCGTTGTTGCCTCCTTCTTGACCAGCTCGTCCACCTTGGTGTTCTCGTAGTAGGTGTACGGCGCCCCGGTGACGAACTGGTCGTACATGACGTGCGCGTCCGGCGCCGTCAGGTAGCCCGCGAAGAACATGTCGTTGAGCTTGAGCGACGTGAGCTGTGTGAGGAAGGTCCCGGACTCCAACGCCTGCTGGTTCGTCTTGACGCCCACCCGCGACAGCTGATCGGCGATGGCCTGTCCGATCTCACGATCCTGTGGATACCTGCCACTGGGGTACTTGAACGTGACGGTGAATCCGTTCGGGTAGCCCGCCTTGGCCAGCAATTCCTTCGCCTTGGCCGGGTCGTACTTTATCGCGGTGACTGACTTGTCGAATCCGACGTAGTTGGGGGGCAGGATCTGACCCTGCAGCGGTGTGCCGTATCCCCCCAACTGGTCCTTGATCAGTGCGGGTACGTCGATCGCATACTGCAACGCCTGCCGCACATCCGCCTTCTTCAACGGGGTGTCGGTGAGCTCGCTGAACGAGATCAGATACACCCGGTTCGATGGCCTGGTGACCAGCTTGCTGTCCTTCTCGGCCTTGAGGGTGTCGATGGATCCGACCGGGACGTCGTAGATGAAGTCCGCCTGCCCGCTCTGGGCGGCGGCCACCTGCGCTGACTTGTCCGGGACAACGTTGAACACCAGCGTGCCGATGGAGGGCTTCCCGCCCCAGTAGTCGGGATTGGCCGTGAGGGTGATCGATGTGCCCTTGGTCCAGTTGGACAGCTCGTAAGGCCCGGTTCCGATCGGCTTGGACCCGAATCCGTCCTCCCCGACCTTCGCCCAGTAATCCACCGGATACTGGAAACTGCCCAGCGCCAACGCATTGAGTACCAGGCCGCTGGGCTTTTCGGTGGTGACCTGGAGGGTGTCGTCACCCACGGCCTTGGCACCCGAAATCATGCTCGTGAAGGACGCATAGGCCGGTGCCTTGCGCATGATCTCAATGCTCTTTGCCGCGCTTTGCGCGTTGAACGGCTCGCCGTTCGTGAATGTCACTCCCTTGCGCAGGGTGAGTTGCAGCGTCGTCGGGTTGATCTGCTTCCACTCGGTCGCCAGGCGCGGCTCGAATCCCGAGGCGTCCTGATTGAACTCGATGAGCTTTTCGGTGATCTGCTCGGAGATGTTGATCTCTTGCTGGGCCGTCGAGCTGTTCGGCACGAGGCTGCGCGGGTCGGCAGCGACCGCGACGGTCAGCGTGGATCCGCCGGCGTCGCCGGAACCACCGCCGCACGCGCCGATTGCGACCACGGCCGTGGCGACGCCGACCGCGGCGATCCATCGCCGTTGCCGGTTGCCCGGCCGCAGTACCGAGAGTAGGTGCATGGTGTCAATCCCTTCGTGTTAGTTGGAAGATTCGCTCAAGGTCCGCTACTCGCCTCGGTGCCGGAAGCACGCTCGGGCGCGGGTCGATCGCGAGCCCGGCGCCTGCCGAGTCCATGGGCCATCAGCCCACGGCGAGTGGCTAGTACTGGGCGCGAGTCACGACTCCGACCCTTCGTGTGCGGCTGCGGGCGGCGATGGTGGGGCCGTGGTCGGCGTGTTCGTGCTCGGAGCGATGTGCCAACGCCCGCCCCGCATGACCGCCGTCGGTCGGCGGCGCAGGCACTGGATGTCCACAAACGGATCACCATCGACGATGAGCAGATCGGCGCTCGCTCCCGGCTCGATCACCCCGAGATCGGGGCGCCCGAGAACCCCGGCGGCGGTGCTGGTCGCCGCACCAAGCGCTTCGGCCACGGTGTATCCGCCGTCCACCATCAGGCACACCTCTCGACCGACCTCGCCGTGTACCGCGTCGGTTCCGACCACCACCTCCACACCCGCGGCACGGGCATTCACCGTCAGTTCGGCGGCGCGCGCCACGAAACGCGGCATGAACTCTCGGATCGAGGCGGGAACCCGGTGGTCCGAGGCGAACTCATGCATCACGCCGGCGGTGAGCACCAGCGCGACGCCCCGGACGGCCATGGCGTCGAGCTGGGCGGGAGTCAGCAGCAGACCGTGTTCGATCGTGCGAACCCCCGCAGCGATGGCGTCGTCGACCCCCGGCCCGCCGTGGCCGTGGGCCGCGACGTGAACCCCCAGCCGGGTGGCCTCCGCGACCACGGCCAGGACCTCGTCGCGGGTGTACTCCGCACGTGACTGGTCGGAGCCGACCGTACCGACTCCGCCGCTGACCATCATCTTGATGAAGCTCGCCCCGTCGCGAACGTGCTCCCGCACGCGGGCCCGCAACGCGTCCACCCCATCGGTCTGGCGGGACAGATACCAGGCGTGGCCACCGGTGCGGACGATCGGGCTCACGCTTCGAATCACCCGGGGGCCGGGCAGCGTGCCGGCCTCGACCGCCTCCACCCAGAACCGCTCAACGTCGGCTCGTTCACCGCAGTCGCGGATCGTCGTGACGCCCCAGTCGAGCATCGTGCGCAGGTTCGCGGCACCGCGCAGGAGCATCTCGCCGGCGGGTTGCAGTGCCTGCGCATGCTCGTTCCCGACATCGATGCCGATGTGCTCGTGCATGTCGATGAACCCGGGCAGCGCGGTCCCAGGAACGATCACCTCGCCCGGCTGCGGCCGGTCCCTGGCGATCGCGGCAAAGGTTCCGTCGACGACGTCGATGCGCCAGGGGCCCGTCCGCGGCTCGGATGAGGCGCACGACCAGAGGCGCTCAATCCACAGTCTCATGAACCAACCAATCACAATGCGAGACTTAATTTCATATTGGGACGCTATGATGCAGGCTGTGCCCACCCGCGTCAAGACCAGCCGCTCAACTTGTGCCGGCCGCATCGCGAGCCCCGGTGGTTCGGCGGGAACGCCAGGGTGGGCGCGGTGCCGCGGGCCGGCGCGTCAGACCACCGGTAGCCGCCAGCGACCGGCCAGCGACCGACCGCCCCAGCCATGACGGGCTCGGTCCGTCGCCAGATGGCACTGACCGCGCCGCTGTGGCAGCGCGAGGTCGCGGCCGGCGGCCCCGAGCCCGCTGCGGGGCACGAGCCGCACCGCGGTCAACGACCCGACCCGTAGCCCCAACTCCTTGCGCACCGCAGGACGGCGAACGGTATTCCCATACTGTGTACTATGGCGCGAAATGTGCGTGTCTCGTCAGAATTGTCGCTTTAGCCGCCGCCACACATCGACCACCGACCGGAGTAGGACCTATGGCATCGTCTGAATCAGCGCAACCACAAATCAAGGTCATCGGCAAGATCGGACAGATTCTCGCGCTCTTCCGCGATCAGGGGCCCGAGCTTCGGTTACAAGAAATCGCGCACGGCGCCAAGCTCGACGCGACGACGGCGTCACGTATCGTCAACAGCCTGTGCAAGATTGGCATCTTGCGTTTCGACGAATTGCAGCGCATCTATTCCCCCGGGCTCATCATGATCGAGCTCAGTCATCTGGTGGTGGCTCGATTCAGCTTTCACGAATTGGTCCACCGAGAGCTTCTCGCGCTCTCCAACGAGACTCGCTGGTCCAGCTATTTAGGAATACTCGATGATGCGGATCAGAGCGCGGTGATCTATATCGACTCAATCGGATCCACGAAGGGGAATCCGGCACGTACCGCATTCGGCCAACGTCTCACAGCGCACACCACGGCCTCCGGCAAGCTGCTGCTGGCATTCAACCATGTCGATCCGGCCATGCTGGAGCTGGCGCCGCGAACCCGCCATTCCCACACGGACGTGGCGCAGCTGCGCGACGAGCTGGCCACCATCAGGCGACAGGGGTACTCCATTACGGATGGCGAGGAGCAGGAAGGCTGGTGCGCGGTCGCGGCACCGCTCATCGACTCCGACGGCATCATTGCCGCCATCGGTGTCGAGACCGATGAGGCGCACTGGGAGCAGGAACGGCCACGAATGATCAAGACCGTCGTTGCGAAGGCCAAGGGAATATCCGCGGCGCTGCGGCTGCGGGTGCCCGGGACTCACGGGCTGGCCAGAAACGCTGGCTAACGGCCCGGCATCCCACATCGCAGGGCGCGTGCCTGGAGGCCCCCAGGGGTGCGCGCCCAAAGCGCGCCTGGAGGGATTCGAACCCCCAACCTTCTGATCCGTAGTCAGATGCTCTATCCGTTGAGCTACAGGCGCCTGTTCAGTTGTGTGCCCGCCCGGAGCGGGACCGCCGGCCTAGCCTACCGCCGAGCCGGAGAGCGTCGACCCACAGGATCGGCACCGCGGAAGCGGAGGGATTTGAACCCTCGGTGCCCTTGCGAGCACAACACATTAGCAGTGTGTCCCATTCGGCCGCTCTGGCACGCTTCCCCGGACGTTCCCGCGGGAGCGTCCGTCGGCCAGCGTACCTGCGCCCCGGCCCGCCGGGCAAAGCGCACGGCACTCATCCCCGCATGCCCGTGCTACCGGTGCCGCCGGCGCGGGCCCCGGTCGGCACACGCACAGGCATCCCTATGAGAGTCGCCTGTCCCAGAACGCGTCGGGGCGCGTCCTCAGGCATTCGACTCCGAGGACAACGGTGACCGGGCCAGCAACAGATTCGCCGTGAACGGGACCCGCGCCGCGCCGTCACCACCGACGCATCCTTGTAGCGCCGCCATGCCCCGCTCGACGAATACCCGCTGCACGTCGGGCCCACCCTCGGTCACCCGGGCTCCCCACGGGGTCGCGAGCACCTGGTCGCGCAGGTACTCCGCGGCATCCGGGATCGTGACGGTGCGAGCGGACGGCTGCACGCTCACGTCGACCAGCCCCGCACCAGCCGCGGCCTCCGCCAGCCACCGGTCCGATCCGCCGCCCATCGCGGCCACGATCGGGTCGGCCACCTCGTCGCCCAACGCGGCCCGGATTCCGGCGGTCTGCGCGGCCAGGAACGGGTTGTCGTCCGGGCCGTTCCACACCGTCGCGGCCAGCATGCCGCCGGGGCGCAGCACCCGCCTGAGCTCGTGAAACGCGGCCGCCCGATCGGGGAAGAATTGCGCGCCCTGCTGGCACAGCACGACGTCGACGCTGCCGGCGTCCAGTGGAAGATCGTCGGCGGGCGCCTGGATCAGGGTGATGCCCTCCGGGCAGCAGCGACCCGCGACGGCCAGCATGCCGGGGTTGACGTCCACCCCGGTGACGTGATCCGCACCGGCTCGCGGCGCCACCAGACGAGTGACGAAACCGGTGCCGCAGGCGACATCGAGCACGTCCTGCCCGGGCCGGACGCCAACCGCATCGATCAGAGCCTCGGCCATCGGCGTCATGAACGTGCCGACCCACTGCTCGTAGCGCTCGGCGGCTCGTTCGGCCAATTGGAATCCGGGGGTGCTCATCGCGAGGCTCCTTTCGCGCTGGGTGGGCGGCACCACCCCCGAATGAGCCGTCACGATAGGGCCTCGACTATCCGCCGACTGGGGGAGCCAGGCAAGACCTCACTGTGACGCAGCCCCGTGACGCTAGGACAGGCAGGCGTCCTTGGAGAGCTCCCCGGCGGACGGCACCACGTCGGACGCGGGCGCGCAGCCCAGCACCGAGAACCGGTCCCCGGACCAGGCGAGCACCATCCAGGCGACCTGGCCGCCACCGGACTCCTGCACCGCGATGTCCAGCAATCCGTCGTCGTTGATGTCGGCGGCGACCCCGCGATCGGTGCCGGAGGGGAAGGCGTCGTTGCCGGACACATCCCGCCAGGCGCCGTCGGAGGTCAGCTCGAACGCCGACAGGATCGCATCGCCGTCGGCCTGTTTCGCGACGACGATGCACCGGCCGGAGCCGTCGCAGGGCAGCGACTTTTCTGGCGGTGCAGGAAAACTCGCGCCATAGGGCACATTGATGACGCCCGCGACGGCACCGTCCGGCCGGACCGACAGCAGCACGGCCCCACGGTCGGTGGTGGCCAGCGCAGCGGACAGGGCGCCGGCAACCGCGGCATGGGTGGCGATGACGGTGCACCCGGTGCACCGCGACAGATCGACGGTGACGGGACCCTCTGCCCCACCGTCGGTGCCGGCGGGAGCAGCTGCGGTCGTGCTGCCCGGCGGCGCAGTGGTTCCGGACGACGTCGCGGATCCGGACCGCGCCGTCGCCATGGCACCCGTGGTGACGCTCGGGGCGCCGCGGGACGACATCCCGGCCGGCGCTTCGCTGGCCGGGCCGTCGGAGCCCGGCGCATCGACCGTCGCCGTGACGGTGACGGTGCCTGTCGCGCCGGGGGCGGATGCCGCCTGATCGGCGGGCGCCCCGGTAGCCCCGTCACCCCCGGTCGACGATCCCAGGCCGGGGACGGTGACGACGACCCGTGACCCGGCCGACGCGGGCACCGGCGCCGCCGTCGGCCCGCCGGCCCCCGTGACGGTTCTGGATGGCCCGGCCGGTGGGTCCAGCCCGGCGCCGCATCCGGTCAGCAGGGCACTGACCAGCGCAAACACCGCTGCAGCGCACAGTCCGGCCCCGCGGTATGTACTTGCCCGGTGAGACCGGGCAAGTACATAGGCTGGCGCGCGGGACCGCCCACTGGATCCGGCGGCGGGCCGAACCGGCCGGCCGAACCGGATGCTCACCGGCGGACCTGCGCCGCCGATGCCGCCCGCAGGAACGCCTCGAAACCCGCCGGATCGGCCAGCGCGTCCCGCGACACCGCCCGGTCCACCGCCATCCCCCCCAGGATCCGCTTGACCGGTACCTCGCACTTCTTGCCGTTCAGCGTCCGGGGCACCGCCGGCACCGCGATCACCATCCCCGGCACGTGCCGGGGCGACAGCTCGGTCCGAATCGCCGCCCGCAGGTGCGCCGTCACCACCGACAGGTCCGCACCGCGCTCCAGCACCACAAACAGCACCAGATCCCCCTCGCCGGCGGCCGTCGAGGTGTCCACCACCAGCGAGTCGAGCACCCCCTCCTGGTCCTCCACCACCCGGTAGAACTCCGCGGTGCCCATCCGCACCCCGCCCCGGTTCAGCGTCGCGTCCGACCGGCCCTCGATCACGCAGGAGCCCCGCTCGGTGATGCGCACCCAGTCCCCGTGCCGCCACACGCCCGGGAAGTAGTCGAAATACGCCGCGCGCAACCTGCTCCCGTCCTCATCCCCCCAGAAACGCACCGGCATGGACGGCATCGGGGCGGTGATCACCAGCTCGCCCACCTCCCCCACCACCGGCTCGCCCGCATCGGAGAACGACTCCACCCGCGCACCCAGCGCCCGGCAGGAGATCTCGCCCCGCCATACCGGAACCGTCGGCGCCGCACCGACGATCGCCGTGCACAGGTCCGTCCCGCCGGACAGCGAGGCGATCTGCACGCCGGCACCGACGTGCTCCGTGATCCAGTCGAACCCGTCGGTGGACAGCGGGGAGCCGGTTGATCCGACCACCTCGACGCACGACAGATCCAGCGAGTCGGCGGGTCGCAGTCCCGCCGCCCGGCAGCTGGACACGAACGCCGCCGAGATGCCCACGTATCCGATGCGGTGCCGCTCGGCCAGCCGCCACAGTGTCAGCAGGTCGGGCCGGCCGGGGTTGCCGTCGTAGAGCACCACCGCGGCGCCGACCAACAGCCCGCCGATCAGCAGGTTCCACATCATCCAGCCGGTGGTGGTGAACCAGAAGAACTTGTCGCCCGGACCCAGATCGTGATGCAGCCGCAGGGTTTTCAGGTGCTCGACGAGGATCCCGCCCACCGACTGCACGATCGGCTTGGGCAGCCCCGTGGTGCCCGAGGAGTACAGCACCCACAGCGGGGCGGAGAACTCGACCGGGGCGTACCGCACCTCGGCGGGCTCCGATACCAGCTCGGACCAAGAGATCGCCCCGGACGGCGTCGGCGTGCCCCGGGCCGGAATGTGCACCACACCGGCCAGGTCGGGCAGCGCCGCCCGGATCTTCGACACGGTCGCCGTGGTATCAAACTCCTTGCCGCCGTAGACGTATCCGTCGACGGCGATCAGCACAGTGGGCGAGATCTGGGTGAATCGATCGATCACGCTGGGCGCCCCGAAGTCCGGCGAGCACGACGACCACACGCCGCCGAGCGCCGCGGTGGCCAGGAACGCCACCAGCGCCTCCAGCCGGTTCGGGGCCAGCGCCACCACCCGATCCCCCACCCCTACCCCCAGCCGGCGCAGCCCAGCCTGCGCGGCGCCGACCAGGGCGCGCAACTCGCCGAGCGTGACCGTGCGCTCGTGCCCGGTCTCGTCGGTCTCGATCACCGCGACATCATCATCGGAGCGCCCGTCGCCGGCGGTCAGGGCGTGCTCGGCGTAGTTCAGGGTGCCGCCCGGGAACCACCGCGTCCCGGGCATGGTCGCCTCGGCCAGCACCGCCGTGGGCGGGGTGTGCCAGTGCAGGCCGAAGTAGTCGGCGATGGCGCCCCAGAATCCGGCCAGGTCGGTGACGGAGTAGTCCCACAGCTCGTCGTAGCCGGCGAAGGTGCGGCCGGTCCGGACACCGGCGAAGTCCGCGAAGTGCGTCACCGCGGCTCGCATGACCCGGTCGGCACTCGGCTGCCAGCAAATCTCGGGAACGGTGTCGGGCACGGTCTCTGGGCGAGTCATATGTCGTTCCTACACGACGGGGCATGGGCTCCGGGATAGCCCTGCCGCAGGCCGATCGGACCGATCCATGTGTCGCCGGCACACCCGCCCGCGGAGGCGAGCCACAGCTGGGCATGCGCGAAGGTCGTCCCGCCAACCTCACCCGCCACAGATCGCCGAAGTTGGCGCATGCGGCCGATGTTGATCCATGCGTCGGGGGTCAGCGCAGGTGCGCGTCGAACCAGCTCAGCGCCCGGTTCCAGGCATCGGCGGCCGCCTCGGCTCGGTATTTCGGCGATCTGGTGTCGCTGGCGAACGCGTGCCCCGCATCCGGGTAGCGCACGATGGTGGCCGCCACCCCGGAGGATCCGAAGGTGCCGCGCAGTGCCTCCACCTGCTGCACCGGGATGGACCGGTCCTTGTCCCCGTACAGCCCCAACCACGGGGCGCGCAGCTGGCCGCCGGATTCCAACCCGGCAGGCACCCCGGGCCAGCGGGGCTTGTCGATGCCGCCGCCGTAGAAGGACACCGCCGCAGCCACCGGCAGCGAGGCTGCCGCCCACAGCGCCACCGTCCCACCCATGGAGAAGCCCAGGATGCCGATCCGATCGCCGTCCACACCGGCGTCCGCCAGGAACTCCAGCGCGTCGCCGACGTCGGCCCGCAAGGATTCGGCGGTCAGCCCGTGCACCAGCGGCCGGGCGGCCTGGTAGTCCCCGATCGCCTCCACCGTCACCCGGTGGTACAGGTGGGGCGCCACCGCCAGATAACCCTGGGCCGCCAGAGCACTGGTCGCCGCCAGGATGTGCTCGTTGACGCCGTAGATCTCCTGAACCACCACGATCCCGCCGCGCACCGGGCCTTCGGGGGTAGCCACGGCCAGCGGCACTCCCCGCCGCGTTGTCGTCTGCATCGCACCATCCGACCACATCGCGGCCCGGTCCGGGAACCCGCGAGCGCGCGGCCCTGCCCCGATCGGGCACGCCGTCGCGGTCCGTCGTGAGGCACTTCACGGCGCTCGGCGCGGGCACGATACCGTCTGCAGCAGCCTCGGCGCGAACCAGCCGCTTGGGCGGTGACGGGGCGGGGAGGGCGGCGGCCCCGCCCGACGACAGGAGGCCAGCAGATGACGGTGCACACCCGGGACGCCCTGTCTCAGCTGCCGGCCTACGCTCCGGGCCGCACGGTGCCGGGCGCCGTGAAGCTGGCCTCCAACGAGATGTCCTACCCGCCACTGCCGTCCGTCGCGGCGGCCATCTCCGATGCGGTGGCGGCCGGAGCCGCCGGAATCAACCGGTACCCGGACAACGCGGCGGTCACGCTGACGGCCGAGCTGGCCGCCCACCTGAGCAGGGAGCGGCTGGCGGTGCGGCCGGCGAACGTGGCGGTGGGCTGCGGCTCGGTGGCGCTATGCCAGCAGCTCATCCAGGCGACCTGTGACGACGGTGACGAGGTGCTGTTCGGCTGGCGGTCGTTCGAGGCGTACCCGATCGTCACGCGGGTGGTCGGGGCCAGGCCGGTGACGGTGCCGGTGACGGCGCAGCACGCCCTGGACCTGCCGGCGCTGGCGGACGCCGTCACCGATGCCACCCGGCTGGTGTTCGTCTGCTCTCCGAACAACCCGACCGGCACGCTGGTGGGCGCCGCGGAGCTGGAGTCGTTCCTGGACGCGGTGCCGGAGTCGGTGCTGGTGGTGCTGGACGAGGCGTATCGAGAGTTCGTCACCGACCTATCCGACCCCACGGTGCCGGACGGCACCGCAGCGGCGCTGGCCCGGCCGAACGTGGTGTCGCTGCGCACCATGTCCAAGGCGTACGGGCTGGCCGGGCTGCGGGTCGGCTATGCGGTCGCCCAGCCCGAGGTGATCTCCTCGCTGCAGAAGGTGGCGTTGCCGTTCGCCGTCAACTCCCTGGCACAGATCGCGGCGGTGGCCTCGCTGTCGGCCGGCGAGGAGTTGGCCGCCCGGTGTGCGGCAGTGGTCGCCGAACGGGAGCGGGTGACGGCGGCCCTGCGCAAGTCGGGGTACGAGGTGCCCACCTCGCACGCGAACTTCGTGTGGCTGCCGCTGCGCGAGCGGGCCGCCGACTTCGCCGCGCACTGCGAGCAGCAGAAGGTGATCGTCCGGCCGTTCGCCGATGCGACCGGTGGAGCTCGAGTGACGATCGGGGCCCCCGAGGAGAACGAGCAGTTCCTGGCGGCAGCCCGGTCCTGGCCGGGGCTTCCGGACGCTCGATGATCTGGTGGCATGCGGCGCTGATCTTCGTCGCGGGAATTGGAGCGGGCACCATCAACACGGTGGTCGGCTCCGGCACGCTGATCACGTTTCCCACGCTGGTCGCTCTTGGGGTGCCTCCGGTGACGGCCAACGTATCCAACACCGTCGGGGTGTTCCCCGGCTCGCTGGTCGGCGCCTGGGGATACCGGCGAGAATTGTCGGGCCAGGGGCATCGCGCGGCCAGGCTGTCGGCCGCATCGATCACCGGCGCCATCGTCGGTGCGATCCTGTTGCTGACGCTGCCGGCGAGCGCCTTCGACGCCATCGTGCCCGTGCTGATCATCCTCGCTATCCTGCTGGTGATCTTCGGTAAGCGGCTGACGGCACTGCTGTCGCGTACCGGCCACCAGCCCCGCGGGAACGTCACGCCCCTGCTGTGGGTGCTGACCTTCGGCACCGGTATCTACGGCGGCTACTTCGGCGCGGCCCAGGGCGTCTTGCTGATGGGGCTTTTCGGGCTGATGCTGGCCGAGCCGATCCAACGGCAGAATGGGCTCAAGAACCTGCTCGCCGGCATGGTCAACCTGGTCGCCGCAATCGTGTTCGTGGCGACGACGCACATCGACTGGACCGCAGCGGGTCTGATCGCGCTGGGGTCGATCATCGGCGGGCTCATCGGCGCCCGGGTCGGACGGCGCCTGTCCCCTCCGGCGCTGCGGGCGGTCATCGTGGTGGTGGGGCTGATCGCCGTCGTCAAACTCCTGGTCTGATCGGGGAACCGGCGCCCGGCCGGCCACGTCAGAGCTGCTGACCGCGTCGGCGGCCGCATCCGGCGGTCCGGCACCTCTGTTCGGGGAGACACACCATGACCCAGCACGCGACGACCACCACCGGCCGGCGGATCACCGCCACCGCGGCTGCCCTCGGGGCGGCCACCCTGCTGCTGCTCGGCGCCTGCGCCGCGGCCCCCGCGGATCCGGCAGGCCCACCGACCGGCGGTGGGACGTCCGGCGTCGTCACCGATTCACCGGCGACCACCGGCGCGAGTGGCGGCACTACAAGCGGTCGCGGCACGAGCGGCAGTGCAGGTACCAGCGGTGACGGCGATCTGACCTCCAGCCGCCCTGGCATGAGCGGCGGGCCGAGCACCGGCGACCCCGAGGCGGTGTCCACCGTGTCGGGCACCGACACCGGCACCAATACCGCCGACCGGACCCCGACTTCACCCGACGGCGACGCGGACAGCCCAGCCGGCACCATCACCGACGCCGAGCCCCCCAGCGACGACGTCGTCACCACCACCGATGCTCCCGGAGCAGACATCGCCACCACCGACGGTCGAGCCGATACCGACGTCGTCACCACCACGTCCGGGCCGCCGCCCACGCTTGACGAGCCGACCAAGAGGTGGATCGCCACGCTGTGCACCGCTGCAGGGGACGCCGTGCAGGTCGATGTCCCGCACTTTCCGAACTACACCGACACCGCGGCGGTTTCGCTCGATGACATCCGCGACCGGGCGCTGGCGGACTACGCGACACTGCACGCCGCGTTCGCCCGGATGGCAGACGCGCTGGCGCCGCTGCCGCCGCCCACCTTCGACGGCGGACGCCGGGCCGCACACGATGCCGTCGCCTCGCTGCGCGCCATGGCGGGCGTCGCCGCCGACGCCCCGGCAACACTGGGCGCCGCTAGCAGCGAGGCCGACCTTGAGGACGCCATGGACGACCTCGCCGACCGGATGGACGACGCCGAGGACCTGATCGGCGACGACTCCCCGCTGCTGGCCGTCGGCGACCTGCTCATGCAGGTCCCGGAGTGCACGGCGATGGCCGGCGGTCCGAGCGGGACCGTCGCCCCGTCACCGGCCTACGGCGCTACGACGGGCTGATCGTCGAGCCTGGGGCGGCAGGGGCGCGTGCTGCGCCGCCGGCGACGCCGGCCGCGGCGCCGTCACGGGCCGCCGCCTTGAGGGCGCCGCCGGCGTCCCGTCGTGATGGTCGTCGTGCCCGATCCCAAGCTGTTCCAAGCGTTCCAGCGCACCGGCGCGCGTGGTGACGCCGAGCTTGCGGTAGAGCGTGACCAGTTGCTTTTTCACAGTATTGATGGACACGAACATCTGCGCGGCGATCTCATCGCGCGGCATCCCGAGCCGCAGCGCCGCCACCAACTGTTTTTCCCGCGGTGTCAGTGTGACCAGTGAAATGGCATCGGGGTATCGGGGGGTCACGGCAGCCAAACGGTCGCGGATGGCGCTCGGGAGTTCGCGCCCCACCGCGGTCAGTAGCTCGGTCAGCGATCTCCGGCAGGGCAGGGCAAGCGGCCGGCAGACGCCGGAATCGGTCGCGATCGCCACTAGCAGGTCGACATGGTCACGGGCGGCACCGATGTCACCCAGGTCCACCTCCGCCAGAGCCATGACCAGCAGCAGCCCACCGCGATCCGGTGTACTGGTCACGTCCAGATACAGTGCCCGCGCGGCGGTCCGTCGCGCCGAGGATGCCTCCCCGGAGAGCAATTGCATCCAGGCCAGCGGCTCGGCGAAGATGGGCGATGCCTCGGTGTCCTCGGTGTCCTCGGCGTCGGCGGCCCCGAGCACCTGCAGGGCACGGTGCCCCTGCCCGACCGAGATGAGCAGTTCTGCCTGCACCCGGTCCAGCAGAACACCAGCGTCACCGCGGTCATCGGGGTGATCCGCGCGGGCCCGGTCGAGGATGCCCAGCCCGGTGACCGGATGCCCGAGGATCAGCTCCCGTCGAGCCCGCGCGTAGGCGGCGAATGCCCACCACTCACTGTCCGCCGCCGAATGCACCATCTCGGCCGCAAGGCGGGGGACACTCCGGTCGAGCCGGTCCACCGCGGCGAGCTGGCTGGCAATGGCGATCCGGATGTCCGCACCCTGGTGCGATACCCCGGTGGCGCCGGTCAGCACGTGATGACGTTCGATCCAGAGGTCGGCGTCGGCGTACCGGCCTGCCAGGGCTTCGGCCAGTGCGAGCCCGGCGGCCAGGGACCGGCCGGTGCCGACGTCCCCCGGCCGTCGATGGTGCCAACCCAGGCGATACCAGCGTGACGCGTCGGCGTGCCGGAGCCCGATCTGATCGGCGATGCCACGCTGCAGGTAGAACCAGCTCACCGCGTTGCCCGCCGATTCCCCGCCGCCCTGCCTGCGGGATAGCTCGACGGTCAGCCGGTCGGCGAGGGCATCGGCGGCGGCCGCGGCGCCACGGTTCCGCAGGCCCATCATGCGGCCCGATCCGACGAGCAGCATGTCGGGCAGCGGCATCCGGGTGAGCGAGGCCGGTCTGATCGACAGGCACAGCCGCGTGTACTCCGATCGCACGGCGCCCCACCGGGTGCCTGCGGGCGCGTCGACATGCCGCGCGGTGAGCGCGCTGCGGAGCACGGCGATGCTCGGATGCCGCCTGAGCACTGGGGCGGGCAGATCCCGTACCAGCTCCTCGATCTCCGCCGGATGGCTGGCGGCCAGACTCGCTCCGGCCCTGACCCAGACGGACTCGAACGACGGCCAATCCCCGGCCGCAACACCGTGCCGCAGGGCGTACAAGTCGTGGCCAGGGCCGGGGCGCGAGGCATACCAGAGTGCCAGGCGCCGATGCGTCTGGCGTGCCGCCTGGGGGTGCGCTGCGGTGAACTCGTGGCGCAGCACCCGTCGCACGAACCGGGGCAGCACCAGTTCCACATCGTCGGCCAGGTGCCGAACGTCGGTGTACCCGGGGCTCTCAAGGAGGTCGATCGCATCCTGCGGTGAGAGATCGTCGTCCGCGAGGTCGCGGATCAGCTGATGGGTGAGTCGTTCGGCGAGGGTGAATCGTAGGGCGCGGCGCATCAGCGGTGAATCGGCCGGCTCGGCCAGCACCGAGCGGCGCAGGTAGCGCTCGGCGCGTGTGAGCGGCAGAACGGCGTCGCCACCTTGCATCTCGTCCAGCACCATCCGGATCGCGGCCGGCCAGCCCCCGAACTCGCCGTGCAGCCGGACCAGTTGCTCGGCGGTCAGCGGCACGTCCAGCCGGCGCGCCAGGGCCGCGGTCTCGCCCGGGCGAAACAGCAACTCTCTGCCTGAGACGATGTTCATCTGCACCGCGCCGTCGGCCGCCGGCTGCAGAGGCGTGTGGCTACGGGAGGCGGCCACGACGTGCACATCGTGGCGTCGTCGCACCACGGTCATGATCAGATCGACGCTGTCGGGGTCGTGCAGTCTGTGCGCATCGTCCAGGACGATCACCCGCCTGGGGGCGCGCGTCCGGTCGGAAGCCGGCGGGTGCCGCTGCAGCCACCGGGACAGGGCGGTCCGCAGGTCGCTGCTGGAGGCATCGAGCCAGATCAGCTCGGGCGCCGGTTGCAGGTCCCGCAGCCACACCGCGATCTGGGTGGTCTTGCCGTAGCCAGACACGCCCCGGATGATGGTGACGGTGGCCCAGCGGTTCAGTATCTCGACGACCCGCGGCAGCACGATCACTTGATCGGTGATGCGCGGGACCCCCTCGCCGTGCATGGTGTTTCGCTCGCCCGTCCCTGCTCAGCCCTTCCCGGCGACGGCCGAGCCGATTGCCACACAGACACGAAACGACAGCGCCGTCGCTCTCACCGGACCATGCCCCCCACCCATTCGACCGCTGAACCCCCGCTCGGACGGCCAGGCCGTCAGCGCTTCACCCCGGCGCGGATCCCCACATCCGGACGGTCTGTGACCTAGCGTCGCGCGGAGACATCAATCCGTCAATGCACTTGTCTAGTACATCGGGGAAATGACCCCCGAATGGGGGTCAGAACGGTCGAGCCCGTCACGTCCGAGGGGCGTCCGCGGATCAGAACGACACCCCGGGCGCCGCCGCGAAGTCAAAGGTGCTCTGGTGCAGTCCATCCAACAGTGCCTGCACGCGCAGCAGGTTCCCGTCGCGGTCGATCCAGTAGCGGTAGCTGCTCTGCTGGGTCGCCGAGCCGGGGTCGACGGGTCCGCTCATGATGTCGGCCTCCTGGCCGTCCACCGTGCCGGATCCAAGCCACCGGGCGCCGTTCTGGATCAGCAGTTGCGCATTATCCGGCCGGTCGGAGGACAGGCTGACCAACAGGGCCTGTGCGGCGGCCAGCGTCGACGCCTTCGGGTCCAGCGTGGTGGTCTGCCAACCGGCATCCGGAGGTGGCACCGGCGGCTTCGAGCCGGTGAAGTCCTGCGCGCTGATCTGCTGGGCGGTCCACTCGGTCAGGAACGCCCCGGGGTGCTGCGCGTCCGGCGCTCGCACCAGCGCATAGCCGCGGCCCTGGGCGGTGTCCAGCCAGCCGTTGATCGTCACCGACTGGTCCCCGACGACGGTGCCTTGCACCGCGACCATGCCCTGCTGGTAGGCGTTGAACCTAAAGATCGCCAACCGTTCGGCCTGCGATCCGGTCAGCGCGCGCGGCGCGGTGTCGTTCGCCGCCGGATCCCGCGCTGCCGGATCCTTAGAGGAACAGGCAGACACCAGCATGAGTGTCGCGCAGACCGCGAGGGCGACCGTGACCCACCGGGCGAGACGCCCGGTGGGTCGGGCCGCGATCAACGCGCGTGGAGCTTCCGGCGACGATCCGCCACCAGCAGGCCTGCTCCACACAGCAGCAACAGTAGTGCGATGCCGAGCATGCCCAGGGTGTTCACGCCGGTGTAGGACAGCGGCGGGCTGGCCGGGGGCACATACCCGGCGTCGATGGTCGGGTCATCCGCCTGCCCCGGTGCCGCCGAGTTGCTGCCGGTCTTCGGGGTGGTGAACCACGCGATGCCGGTCGACTGGTCCGGGGTCGAGTCCAGCCCCGGGTTGCCGCCCTGGCCGCTCTTGGTCAGCGGGTAGTCCTTGCCATCGATCGTCACCGTCGTCGGGAACTGCACGCCGTACTTCGTGTTCGGCGTCAGGCCGGTGAAGGCATAGAACCCGCCGTCATCGGTGGTCGTGGTGGCCACCACGTTCCCGTCCGCGTCCAGCAAGGTAACGGTCACACCGGGCACCGGCTTCTCGCCGGAGTCCTGCACGCCATTGCCGTTGGCGTCGATCCACAGGTAGTCGCCGACGGAGACCGGCTGGGGCACATAGCCGGCATCGATGGTCGGATTATCGGCGTCACCCGGCGTTCCCAGGTTGTTACCCGAGGAGGGGGTGATGACGGTCGCCCGGCCGGTCGCCCGATCCGGGTTCGAATCGGCCCCGGGGTTGTTGCCCTGGTTCGGCGGGGTCAACGTGTAGGTGATCCCGTCGACCGTGACCGTGGTGGGGAACTCCACGATGAACGTGGTATCCGGCGGCAGGTCGGTGAACGAGTAGTAGCCGTTCTCGTCCGTCGTGGTGGTGGCAACAACGTTGCCGTCCTCGTCGAGCAACGTGACTGTTGCACCGGGGACCGGCTTCTCGCCCTCGTCCTGGACGCCGTCGCCGTCGCCGTCGATCCACAGGCGGTTGCCGATCGACACCAGGATCGGGGTGTAACCGGCGTCGATGGTCGGGTTGTCGGCCTTTCCAGGCGCACCGGAGTTGTTGCCGGACTTGGGCGTCGTCACCGGCGCCTTTCCGGTCTGCTGATCCGGGTTGGAGTCCGCGCTACGGTCCTTACCCTGAGCGGGCTGGGTCAGCTGGTACTTGGTGCCGTCCACGGTGACCGTGGTCGGGAAGGCCACCGTGTAATCCGAGTTCGGCGCCAGGTCCGTGAAGGAGTAGTAGCCGTTCTCGTCCGTCGTGGTGGTGGCGACCACGGTGCCGTCATCCGCCAGCAGGGTCACCGTGGCACCAGGCACCGGCTTCTCGCCGGCATCCTGCACACCATCACCGTCGGCGTCGATCCAGACGTAGTCACCGATGGACACCGGCTTCGGGAAATACCCGGCATCGATGGTCGGGTTGTCGGCCTCGCCGGGCGCACCGGAGTTCTCACCCGTCTTTGGGGTCGTCACCGGCGCGAGACCGGACTGCGGGTCCGGATTGGAGTCCTTGGCTCGGCTGTCGCCCTGGGTCGGCTGCGTGAGCGCGTAGTCCACGCCGTCCACCGTCACCGTCGTCGGGAATGCCACCGTGTAGTCGGTGTTCGGCGCCAGGTCGGTGAAGGAGTAGTACCCATTCTCGTCCGTCGTCGTGGTGGCGACGACGTTCCCATCGGCGTCCAGCAGTGTGACGGTCGCGCCCGGAACGGGGGCCTCGCCCTTGTCCTGGGTGCCGTTGCCGTTCGAGTCCAGCCACACATAGTCGCCGATCGACACCGGCTTCGGGGTGTACCCGGCATCGATGGTCGGGTTGTCGGCCTGGCCGGGTTCACCGGAATTGTTCCCAGTCTTCGGCGTCGTCACCGGCGCCTTTCCGGTCGACGGATTCGCGTTGGAATCGGCGGAGCGATCGTCGCCCTGGCGCGGCTGGGTCAAGGTGTAATCCACACCGTCGACCGTCACCCCGGTCGGGAACACCACCGTGTAACCGGTATTCGGCGTCAGGTCGGTGAACGAGTAGTACCCGTTCTCATCCGTCGTGGCCGTCGCGACCGTGTTGCCATCGGCATCCAGCAGCGTCACCGTGGCGCCCACGACCGGAGCCTCGCCCGCATCCTGCACGCCATCACCATCGGCGTCGATCCACACGTAGTCGCCGATCGACACCGGCTTCGGGGTATATCCAGCGTCGATCGTGGGATCGTCCGCATCGCCGGGTGTGCCCAGGTTCTTGCCGGCCGCCGGTGTGGTGACAGGCGCCTCGCCTGTCACCTGGTCCGGGTTCGAGTCCGCCGCGTCGTCGGTGCCCTGGGCGGGCGCGGTCAGCTGGTAGTCGATGCCGTCGACCGTCACCGTCGTCGGGAACACCACCGTGTAGTCGGTGTTGCCCGGCAGGTCGGTGAACGAGTAGTACCCGTTGTCGTTGGTCGTGGTGGTGACGGTATTGCCGTCGGTGTCCAGCAGGGTGACGGTGGCGCCCGCGACCGGGGCCTCGCCGGCATCCTGCACGCCATCACCGTCGCTGTCGATCCACACGTAGTCGCCGATGGAGACGACCGGGGTGTAGCCCGCATCGATGGTCGGGTCGTCCGCGTCGCCGGGTGTGCCCAGGTTGTTGCCGGTCAGCGGTGTGGTGACGGGCGCCTCGCCGGTCACCTGGTCCGGGTTCGAGTCCGCCGCGCTGTCACCGCCCTGGATCGGGGCGGTCAGGACGTACTTGTTGCCGTCCACCGTCACCGTGCTCGGGAACTGCACCGTGTAGTCCGAATTCGGGACCAGGCCGGTGAAGGCGTAGTAGCCGTTCTCGTCCGTCGTGGTGGTGGCGATCACGTCGCCATCTGAGTCGAGCAGGTTCACGGTGGCGTTCGGAACCGGAGCCTCGCCGGCATCCTGCACGCCATCGCCGTTGGCATCGATCCACACGTAGTCGCCGATGGACACCGGCTTCGGGTGGTACCCGGCGTCGATCGTTGGATCGTCCGCCTGGCCTGGCTCCCCGGAGTTGTCGCCGGTGTGCGGCGTGGTCACCGGCGCCAGGCCGGACTGCTGGTCGGGATTGGAGTCCGCTGCCGTGTCACTGCCCTGACCCTGCGGGGTCAGCACATAGTCCACACCCGCGACCGTCACCAGGGTTGGGAACTGCACCGTGTAGTCGGTGTCCGGGGGAAGATCGGTGAACGAGTAGTACCCGTTGCCGTCGGTCGTGGTGATGGCCACCACGTCTCCGTCGGAATCCAGCAGGTTGATCATCGCTCCCGGCACCGGTGTCTCGCCGGCATCCTGGACGCCATTGTCATTCTCGTCGAGCCACACGTAGTCGCCGATGGAGACCGGCGGCGCATAGCCGGCGTCGATCGTCGGGTCATCGGCCTCGCCGGGCTCTCCGGAGTTGTTGCCCGAGGCCGGTGTGGTGACCGATGCCTCACCAGTCGTTTGGTCCGGGTTCGAGTCCGCCGCGCCATCGTCGCCCTGCGCCGGCTGCGTCAGGAAGTAGGTGACGTCGTCGACGGTCACCGTGGTCGGGAACTGCACGGTGTAGTCGGTGTTCGGGGGCAGATCGGTGAACGAGTAGTAGCCATTCGCGTCGGTCGTGGCACTGTCCACCACATTTCCGTCGGCGTCCAGCAGGTTGACAATCGCGCCCGGAACCGGGGCCTCGCCCTGGTCCTGGACCCCGTTGTTGTTGGCGTCGAGCCACAGGTAGTCGCCGATCGACACCGGCGACAGGAACCCGAAGTCGTAGGAGTGGTCGTCCTCACCGGCGCCCCCGGTGGTCACCGCCGCCTGCGGATAGGTGCCACCACTGGGGACCACACCATCCGAATCGTGCTCGTCGTTAGCCCCGGCGTCGGCCTGGGTCGGCGTGCGCCCGGCCAGTGGTCCGTCGGCCGCGTAATCGTCGGGATTGTCGAGCGCGACGGTGTAGTCCGCGTTCTGATCCAGCGTCACCAGATGCGCTGCGTCGCCGACGAATCCGGGCTCGTAGACGTTGGTGCCGTCGAAGAAGTAGTTGCCGTTGTCGTCGGTGAGGGTGGTGCCGACGACGTTCCCGTCGGCGTCATACAGGTTCACCGTGACGCCGGCGATCGGCGCCTCACCGGCGTCCTGAATGCCGTTGCCGTTGGCGTCGGCCCAGACCCGGTTACCGATCTGGATGGGCGCCTCGTCGCACAGCACCTCGAGGTCCGCCATGCCGGCGCCCTTACCGAACTGGTCGACGGTGTTGTCGTCGGTTCGCACCCCGAGGGCGCCGGTCGGGAGGGCGCCGTCGCGACCCACCGCGCCGATGCCCTGCGTCCAGACGTCGCCGGTGGAGTCGAAGCCCGAACTGACGAAGTTCGGTTCCACCCGGGACAGCGCGATGCCGCCGTAGAAGGCCTCCTCGTGGAAGCCGGTGCGCCAATCGCCGGTGTAGTACTCGCGATACGTAGTCGGCTCACCACCATTGTTGGTGCTGCCGTCGTTGTTGTTGTCGCACACGGCGCCCGGCGCGAGCGTGTCGGTGGCCGGGTCGAAGTTCGGATCCAGCACGAAGGTGCCGTCCGTCAGCTTGCAGCCCCGGATGACGTCCCCGCCGGCCCCTGTCTGTCCGCTGGGGCTGAAGGTGCCATTGGCGTTGGGCTCCTGGGCATTGAAACCGGCCTGATCGGCGAACCGGTCGCGGAAGGCGATGATCAGATCGCCATTGGTCTCCTCCACGATGTCGTCCAGCATCGGTGTCGGATACCCCATCCATCCGATGGCACCGGCCAGTCCGTTGGCACCGTCGCACCCGGCGGCGCGCTGCTCGTTCGGTCCGGCCGGGAAGGCGTCGATCCAGGAGAAGAAGCGGCCCACGCCGTCACCCTCGATGGAGCCGTCGCAGATCGTGCCCTTGTAGGCGCGGCCGCGGCCGAAGGTGAGCGGCTGGTCGACGGCCTGGGTGGCGCCGAACGCGCCGGTGGCGGGGTTGAAGGTGTAGACGTGCGCGGACAGCTCGTTCATGTCCTGGTCGGTCTGGCCGGAGCAGACGCCGCCGACGTAGCTGGTGTCCAGCCCAACCCCGGTGCCCATCGGGCGCCAGTCGCTGGCGCAACCTGGATTCGGAATGGCATACGTCTGGATGGAGGCTGCGGGATCCGCGGCCGTGAGGTCGTAGACGAACACGGTCTTGTTGAACATGTTCACGCCGAACAGGTACTTGCCATCGTTGGTGATGTCGATGTCACCGAGTGACTCCTTGCCGACGTGGTCGAAGAAGCCGTAATCCTGATGGGTAGCCATGTCGTGGTTGTCCGCGCCGGCGTTCGGCACGGTGGCGAACAGCGATGTGGTGCCTGTCAGCGGGTAGGTGGTCGAGTCCAGGTCGGTGACGTAGATGCCACCCGGACCACCCGGGCCGTAGGCCGAACCCCGCTTGGCGTATGCCGCGGAATAGATGCGCTTGTTGGCGCGGTCGTAAGCGATGCCGTACACCACACCGGTGTCAGCCTTGGTAGCCAGCGGCTGGTCCTGCTGGTTGAACTCATACGGCGCGGAGATCAGTGTGCGCTCGTCGTCGGGGCTGGTGGCATTCGGCGGTGCATCCCACGGCTGCACCGCGTCGCAGACGGTGGCATTGTTCTGGCAGTAGTACCCCGGGAACCAGAACGAGGTGTTCACATACTCGTTCTGACCAGCGCGCACGTCCACGAACTCGGTCGCGCTGGACAGCTTCGCGTTGTCCGGGTCCGTCAGGTCGATCGGCAGGCTGGCGGCCGTGCTCTGCCCGTTCGCCGCATGACCCGGGAAATAGGTTCCCGGGCGGGGGTTGTCGACGTCCACCCGATACTGGCCGCCCACCAGATCCGTGGTCGACGGATCGAACGTGGCCACCCCGTCATCGCCGGTAGCGGCGCTCACGGTATTGCCATCGGCGTCGGTCAGGTGCACGGTGACGCCAATCAGCGGCGGCTCCATGATCGTGTCGTCCACCACGCCGTTGGCGTTAACCTCCTGGACCACCCGGACCGTGACGGTGCCGTCACCGGTATCCGCGGACGCCGCCGACTGCCCGACGACCATCCCGATCATCGCCAACGCCATCGCCAGCACGACGCGGAACAGCGAACCGGTCAGGCTCCGGCCGCGGTGTCCGCGACCCGTTCCGTGGCCCTGTGCCACCGGCCGTGCCCCTCGAAGACCCCACCCCTGTTGCGACACCGATGCTCTCCTCACGCTTTTCTACACATCACGCAAACCACACACATCCCGCGCACACGGAGTGTAAACACGCGATCACCGCGAGAATGACGCAGCGACGACGGGTCCTCGCGGGCGGGCCGCATCGACTACGCCTCGCCGCGACTCGTCAGCCCGCCCGCTCACACCAGCTACCTGGGAAAATGCGGCCGATTGACGGCAACGTGACCCCGTTGTACCGAGCGGCGGAACAGCAGGACACCGTAAAAATTGGTCCTCGGCATGGTCCCCGAATCTCAGCATCTGGTCCCCAGCCCCTGCGCGGGGCATCCGGACTTCGGAGTATCTGGCGTTGACCCCGGCGTCATCAATTCGGCCACTGACCGGCACGGATCGACCTCTGCCTCGGTGACGCTTTTTCCCGGGTCACCGGAGTGCGCCGAGATGCCATCGGATCGGCGCTCGGCGACGCCCTCAGTGGGTCCTGCTGTGGGGTGTGGGCGGCGCCAGATACCCGTCCACGAGCGCCACCTGGTACAGGTCGAGTTTGCTTGCGGCTCGGCGTCCGACCGCCGTGTACTTCGCCTTCACCCGGGACAGATACATCTTCGCGGTGTCGTGCTGGACGCCGATGGACTGCGCGACCGCGTCCAGCGACAGCCCAGACGCATACAGCACCAGTGCACGTTCTTCCTGAACGCTCAATCTCGGCCGGTCGCCGTCACCGGCAATGACGCTAGCCAATTCGCTGGTCATCCATTCTTCACCCCGGACGACCGCGCGCACCGCATCTAGCAAATCCACCTCGGAGTCATGCTTGCCCACGATCCCGGCCACACCAGCCCGCACCACCTGTCGGACCAGGTGGGGCGACGCCAACGCCGATAGCACCACGACGCGTAGACCCGCACGCACCAGTTCAGTAACGACCGATGGATCCACCGGCGGCCGGCGATCAACCATCAGGTCGAGGATTAGCAGCTGAGGATGATCAGGGGGTTTGCACTGCCGCAACCACTGCATAAAGTCGGGCATCGTCTCGCAACTGTGCACCACCTCCCACCCGGGTTCGCCCGACAGCAGCTCCACCGTGCGGGTGCGCTGCAGCACGTGATCCTCCACGATGGCCACCCGCATGGGCCGATCGCGCGCCGAATCCATGGGCGTTTCCCCCTCCCCCGCGCCGTCCGCGTCATCGAGCGGGTGCGAGTCCGCGGTGACGGCAGCTGACATTATCTACGGCGCGCGACCGCCCCACGAGCCGCGTCCGCCATTGTGGGACCATGTCGGTCGTGCCTGTCGGTCGTGCACTCGAACCAGATCGGCTTGGCACGGTCCGGGCACCAGCGTCCGAGAGACCCTGGGTGACGCGGAGCCTCACCGACACCATGCCCGCGACCCAGATCGGCGCCACCTCGCTGGCTCAGCTCGCCGTGGTTGCCGCGGCGATGGTTTCCGACCTGACCGTTCCTCGCGTATTGGTGATCGGGCTACACCTGGCACTGGCCGGGGTTGGCGCCGTCACATTACGCCGGCGTTTCACACCGGCGCCGTTCATGGTGCTGCTGTACGCGCTGCTCACCGTCGACCTCGCTGTCGCCCGCACGGTCGACGAGCCGATCGTGACCGTCGCCTGCACCATCGCCGCATGCACCACGCCCATGACGATCATGCTCTACCGAGGCTGGTGGCCGGTGCCGGTCTCGATCATGGTTACGCCAGCCATGCTGGGCGCGCTGGTGCTGTGGCGTCCCGACGTCGATCCGACCCTGATCACGGCGATCGCCACGACCAACGTCACACTGCTGATCTGCGCGATCGCACTGATGGACACCATTCGACGCTTCGCCGATCGCGCGGATCGATTCGAAGCGCAGGCATCAGCCGAGCGCCAGCAGGCGGTGCACGCCTGGACGGCCAGAGAGATGGCCACGGAGAACGCGCGCACCTTACACGACACGGTGATCAACACTCTCGGCGCTCTGGGCCGCGGTGCACCCCCTCTCCTCGCCCCGGAGTTGGTGCGCGAGCGATGTCGACAGGACGCCGAACGCGTGGACGCAATCCTGGCGTCGGATGGTGCTCGTCCAGAAGCGTCGTGGCGAGTCGAGCCTCGTCTGCTCGGGGCATTCGAGGTTCGCAGATCGGGCCTGGACGACGACCAGTTGACGAGGTACCAGGCGCTCACGCCGCCGGCCGTCGCCCGCGCCCTGCGGGGCTGTGTTGACGAGGCCATTCAGAATGCCTCGAAACACTCTGGTGCGGATCATGTGGACGTGAACTCACGGGTGACGAACGGCGAACTCGTCATCGACATCGCCGACGCCGGAGTCGGGTTCGACGGCCGGACCATTCCCCGCCGAGGGCTGGCGGAGTCGGTGTTCGCCCGGGCGCGCGAGAACGGGATCCGGGCCGAACTGCACACGGCGCCCGGCCGTGGCACCCGCATCACCCTCGGCTACCGACTCGACACTCCCGATCGATCCGTGCCCGAGACGCGCCCCGCCGCGGGCGGCGAGATCGTCGACGCGACGCACCGCAGAACCTGCTGGACTTGGGCGGCCACGTTGATCATGGCAGGCATCGTCTCCGAGACCATCAATCGACGGGGCCAGGTGACCTGGGCGCACCTCATGCTCGTGGTGGTGGCGGTGCTATCGGCCGCGGCATGGTGGGTGTGTCGGAACGGGAGGCGTCTGCCGCGCTGGCTGACAGTGATCATCGTGCTCGGCGCACCGACCACCTGTGCGCTGGCCTACCAGGCCGTCGACTTTGGCTGGGATCACGCGTTCCTGCTCCAGACGGCGGCGCTCACACCACTATTCGCGATCCTGCTGGTCCTTGCGGATAGCCGGCGGCCCCTATCCATCGCTCTGGCCCTCATGATCGCGGCGATCGCCGTGCCCGCTGCCTTCCATTCCGGCCCGGGTGTTCGACCGCTCGTCCTGGTCGTGGTCATGTCGATTCCGCTTTTCGCGCTGCTGGCGTCCTGGTTCCTGTTCTACCGGGGGCTCGACGTGATCGGGCGGCGGTTCGCCCTGGCATGGGACCAGTCCCAGCGGGCACGCCGCGACCGGGTGGTACAGGAGGCCGCCGACGCCACCCGGCGCCGCTGGAACGCCGCCGGGTTGGAGAGCTCGGTTGCCTTGTTACGTGCGATCGCCGACGGCGACCTCGATCCGGGGGACGGCGACGTTCGACAACGCTGCCGGGATGAGGAGAGCTACCTGCGCGAGATCAGCTCTCTGCTACCGGATCAGAGTCCGATGAGCTGGTGGCTGGCCCTGGCATTGGCGGAGGGACGTTCCCGGTCGGTGCGGGTACACCTTCGGGTCAGGACCGTCCGCCCCGAGAAGCCGCACGAGGCGGAGGCATTCGGACGACTGGCGCTGGCCTGCGTGACGTCCGCTCCCGCTGGCAGCGGCCTCGTCATCAGTCTTTTCAGTCATCATGACGCGAGCCGGCTCTTCGTGGTCGGCGACCATGGCCTGCTTCCGGATGGACCACCGCCCGGTTCGGAGGGCTGCCGGATCCATCTACAGACCCTGGGGGGTCAGACGATCCTGGAAGCGCAGTGGGAGGAGCCGACCCCAGGCGATTCGCAGCGGGGTGGGAATCCGACGGCAGTCGAACGGTTGGCGGGTGCCCCGGTGCCCTCCCTGCGGCCCCGACGCGGGGGGGGTGCAGGCGTCGCCCTGGGCGCACCACTTCGGCGGCTATCGTGGTCGGGTCGAGCCGGCGCATGCAGCCAGAGGGGAGTGCCCATGCGGGAGGTCCGTCGGCGTGCCGGAGGCATGCCGGTGTGGGCGACGCTCGTCGGGGTGCTGCTGCTCGTCTCGAGCCTGCTGTCCGGGTGTGGTTCGTCGGGCTCGGCCGCGGGTGAGTCCGTCGTGCGGGTGCCGGCCGATGTGCCCACCATCTCCGCCGCCGTCGACAAGGTGGCCGAAAACGGCCTCATCCTGGTCTCGCCCGGAACGTACCGAGAATCGGTGACGGTGACCAAGCCCGGTATCACGATCCGCGGAACCGACCGGAACACCGTGATCATCGACGGGGAGAACAAGCGCTCGGTGGGGATTCTGGTCTCCGTCGACGGGGTGACGGTGCAGAACCTGACCGCCCGCGGCAATACCTTCTACGGGGTGCTGGTCACCGGGGAACCGGCCGGCGGCACAGGCCGCGGCGGGTACGACAAGCTGGACCCCGAGAAGTCGCCCCCGGTTCAGCGCTTCCTGGTCGACCACGTCACCGCCGTGAACAATGGTCTATACGGCATCTACGCCTTCGATTCCCAACACGGCGTCATCCAGGATTCCTACGCCTCCGGTTCGTCGGACTCCGGCTTCTACGTCGGCCAGTGCCGCAACTGCAACATTCTGGTGCGGCGCAACGTGGCCGAGCGCAACGCAGTCGGCTTCGAGAATGCCAACGCCTCCGACAGCGTCTACGTGATCGCCAACCGATTCTCCGGCAATCGGGTCGGTTTGACGCTGCTCTCCGACTACCAGGAGGCATTCGTTCCGCAACACGGCAACACCGTCGCCGGCAATCTGATCTCCGACAACACCTCTGGCGATTCTCCCGCCCAAGCCGACGGCGGCTTCGGCATCGGCATCGGTATCTCCGGCGGGCAGGACAACACGCTCACCCACAACCGCATCGGGGGCAATCCGCGGGCCGGGGTGCTGATCACCAACGCGACCGATATTCCGGCGACCGGAAATCACGTCACCGACAACGAACTCACCGACAACGGCGTGGATGTCGCCGATGCCTCCACGGCCAGCACACCGTCCTCGGGCAACTGCGTGAATCCGACGTCCGGGCTGAGCGTGCTGCCCCAGGCCTTGGCGACGGCGTCGTGTCCCGGCGGCACCGCCAGGGGCGCCGGTGCCGACCCCGCCGATCTGCCCACCGTCGCCGCCCCGGCGGGGGTCCCGTTCACCCGGGTGAGCGCGCCCAAGGCACAGCCGGCGGGTGACGGCTCCGACACCGTGCCCGATCCGCTGCCCGACACCATCGACGCGCCGGACCTGTCGACGGTGACGGTACCGGCGGCGGATTACCTCGCGGAGATGACCGGCACGGCATGACCGACAGCCCGCAGCCCGGCACACCCGGCCCGCCGGGCGCCGACCGACCCGGCCCGTCCCGGCGGGCACTTCTGGCTACCTCCCTCGGAGTGCTGGTCGGGGCCGGTGTCGGAGTTGGCGTCACCGTCGCGGTCCGCGGCGATGACCAGGTCACCACGCCGACACCCGAGGCAACCACCGCCATCGCCGCCGTGCACGGAGACACCCAAGCCGGCATCGACCGGCCCAGTACTCCGCAGACCTTCGCGCTGTTCCAGATCGCCGACCTGGGTAACCCGAGGGATCTCGGCTTCCTGGCCGGCCTGGGCCGCCGCATCGCCGCCCTGATCGCCGAGCCGCCGGCGGACCTGCTGCCCGACGGACCGCGCGGCCTGACCGTCACCGTCGGGCTCGGCCCTCGCGTGATCGCCACGCTCGGCCGGGAGCTGCCCGGCGCCGAGGCACTGCCCGCGTTCCGGGGCGACGATCAGATCCCGTCCGCGGCGAACGGCGGTGACGTGCTGATCGCCTGCTGCGCCGACGATCCCTCCATCCTGCCGCCGGTGGTCGACGACCTCGTGGGCCGCATACCGGCGGCGACCCGGCGCTGGTCGCAGTTCGGCTATCGCGGCCCCGGCACCGGCACCGTCGCCCGCAACCCGCTCGGATTCCTGGACGGCATCAGCGTGCCACACACGCCGAAGGAGTTGGCCGCCAATGTCTGGCACGGCGGAGCATCCGCCGGGGCGACCATCTGCGTGGTTCGCCGGCTGCGCCTGAAGATCACCGACTTCACCAAACTGCCCGCCGGCGAACGCGAGGAAATCATCGGCCGTCGGTTGGACGGGGTTCCGCTCTCCGGCGGCGCGGCCGACGACGAGGTCAACCTGGACGCCAAGAACCCCGATGGCACCTACCAGATCCCCGTCGACGCGCATGTCCGGCTGGCCAGCCCGCTGCGTACCGGCAGCGACCACATGCTGCGCCGCAGCTACTCCTTCGACAACGGGGCGGGCGATGTCGGCCTGCTGTTCACCAGCTACCAGCGCGAGCTACGAACCTTCGCCATCACCCAGCAGCAACTCGACCAGGGCGACCAGCTGATGCGTTTCGTGGTCCCGACCGGCAGCGCCACCTTTCTCATCCTGCCCGGCTACACCGAGACGGCACCGCTCGGCGGCACGCTGACTGCCCGGGCGTAGCGGGCGCACTATCCGGTGCAGATACCCGAACTCGGTCGCCCGATCGTGGTTCCGTCCGCGACAAAGGCATATCCGCCGTGCACGAGCAGGATTCCCGGCAACGCCGCCCAGTGCTGCTCGACAGCTCCGGTGTGCGGGTTCACGCACCACAGCTCGCCGCCACCGTACCCGTTGCGGATCCACAGGCTCGTTCCCTGGGCCACGATGATCGGCGCCAACGGCAGTGTCTGCTCCGCATCGGCCCGGCCGGCGACCGTCAAGGTGCTGGGGTCGAGCCGGACCAGGGCGGGCTGGGACGGGGGGCCAGGGCTGGTGCCGGCCACCCAGATGGACCCGCCGGCCACGGCGATCGACCGCGCCTGGAACGGCAGCGACACGCTCTCGGCCGGATGGAAACCGGGCGGTCGATAGGCATATACCGCCCACTCGCCGTCGTCGTTGAGCACCAGCAGCCGGTGGCGGGTCGGATCGGCGGCTATGGCCTGGCCACCGCGAGCCACCACGTCATCCTCACCGATGCGGCGCGTGGCCGGCGACACGTCGTATACGCCGGAGCTGGTGTTCAGATACAGGTGGCCGTCCAATGCGACGGCGCCCTCCACCGTGCCTGACACTAGGGTCGCGTTCCATTCGGACACCGGCTGCAGCGTGGTCGGATTGATCAGGTAGACGCGATTCGCCCGGCCGAGCGAGATCGCCCACAGCCGATGCCCATCGGAGAGCAGTTCCCACGTGGCATAGCTGGGGTCGCCGATCGGCAGCCCGACGGCCGTTTGACGGCTCGGATACAGGCCGCCGTCGCTGCCGTAGGAGATCTGAATCAGATAGCCGGGGGTCAGCACCACAAGGTGACCGTCGACGGCGGCCATGGACTGGATGTCCGACCGGCCGGGCACGGGCAGCTCGATCGCGGCGGCAAGCGCCGGATTCAACATCGGCGCCCCGGAGCTGGCCGCGGATGTGCCGGTCCCGCCGCGATTCCGAGTGGAATCGGGCGCGGCCGACGGCGAGTGCGGTGACAGCGGGACGCTCTGGCCCGTCGGCGAAATGGCAGTGGTGGGCGTCATGGCCGCGGCCGGCGAGGTGGCCGCCGGCGATCCGCCAGCACCGGCGGCGCCGGAGCCGATGCTGGTGCGGCCCACGACCACCCCGAAGACGAAGACCACAGCAATCCCGACCGCCACTCCGGCTCGACGGCCGGTGCCGACCGCGCCGTGCCGATGCCGTTCGGGCCGCCCTGGCTCCGGTGACCCGTCACCGCCCACGATGAACACCTCACCGCCGGGCGGCGGCATGTCGTCCCTGGAGCCGGCCATGAAGTCACGCTATCGCCGGCACGGACGGTGCGCACCCGCCGGCGCCGGCGAGCCGAGCGCGGAGGCGGAGGTGTCCTGGTTCACGACATTGTTGATAGATGAGTCGGGACATCGTTGATAGAGACGGCGAGCCGCGGACGGGTCGGGCGGTACGGGCTCGACGGTGCGTGGCATGTCGAAGTCCAAGGTCATCGTGGTGTCCGTCGTCGAGCAGGGCATGAGCAAGGCGGAAGCGGCCCGCCGGTTCGGGGTGTCCTGGCAGTGGGTTCACACCCTGGTGACCCGCTACCAGGCCGGCGGGCTCGACGCCGTGGAACCCAGGTCACGAAGACCGGGGTCGAACCCGCGGGCCGTCCCCGGCGCGGTACGCGAGCGGATCATCGAGCTGCGCGTCACGCTGACCGCCGAAGGGCTCGACGCCGGCCCGGCCACCATCGCCTGGCATCTACGCCGCGGCGACGCGGACCCCGTCCCGGCGTTGTCGACTATCCGGCGCGTCATCACCGACGCGGGTCTGGTCGTCCCGGAGCCCCGCAAGCGGCCCAAGGCGTCGCTGCACCGTTTCGAGGCCGAGCAGCCCAACGAGACCTGGCAGTCGGACTTCACGCACTGGACCCTGACCGACGGCACCGCCGCGGAGATCCTGGCCTGGCTCGACGACCACTCCCGCTACCTGCTGTCGGTGACCGCACACCACCCGGTCACCGGCGCCGACGTGGTCGACACCTTCACCGGCGCGGTCAACGTCTACGGCCCGCCGGCGTCGACACTGACCGATAACGGCACGGTCTACACCACCCGGCTGCTACGAGATGCCGCGGCCCGCAACGCCTTCGAGCACCTACTCGCCGCCCTGGGTATCACCCAGCGCAACGGCAAGCCCTACCACCCGCAAACCCAGGGCAAGATCGAACGATTCTGGCAGACCCTCAAACGCTGGCTCGCGACCAAGCCCCCGCCCGCTACCGTCACCGACCTCCAAGGACTCCTGGACCGGTTCGCCAGGCTCTACAACAACGCCAGACCACACCGGGGACCGCCCCGAGTTCAGTTGACTCGTTGGGTGTGGAACATCAGGCCGCGGTTG
>CALANS010000067.1 GCA_937926105.1 uncultured Actinomycetes bacterium
CCGGAGCAGATCCTCGGGACGCTGCGCGACGTCGGCTATGACCTGTATGACCCGCGCAAGCTGCGCCCGTTCGAGGACGAGGAGGCCGACCTGGTGCGCGAGGGCCGCCGGTTGCTCGCGGCCGTCGCGGCGAGCCTGGCCGCGATCGGCCTGATCGCGCATCTGACCGGGGTCTGGTCGGTGCTGGTGCCGGCCTCGGTGGTGCTGCTGATGGTGCCGCTGTCCTACGCCTTGTTGCGGCCCGCGGGCCGGTTACCGGCGCTGCTCGGATCGACTGCGATTGTGGCGCCAGGGGTCGCGGCGCTGGCGGCACGCGCTACGGGTGTGCTGTCGGAGCGGGTCACCGCGTGGCTGGCCGGTGCGTTGGCGCTCGGTGTGATTCTCGGCGTGGCGCCGCACATTCTGCGGATGGCCTACCAGTCCGCGCGCCGCGGAATCCTGAACCAGCATGTGCTGCTGGAGATCGGAGCGTTCGCCGGCATCGCCGGCGGCGTGATCGGGCTGATCGGGGCGTTGCCGCGCTATCCCACCGCCGCGTTCTTCGCGGTGTCGGTGCTGGTCGCCAACTACCACATTTTCTCCGAGTGGCTGTCGCTGCTGGTCAAGACCCGCAGCAGCCAGGCGATCAAGAAGCTGCTCGATCTGCAGCCGGACCTGGCGCGCCTGGTCGCTGCGGACGGCACCGAAACCGAGGTGCCCGTCGAGGACGTCGCCGTGGGGCAGCTGGTGCGGGTGCGTCCCGGCGAGCGCATCCCGCTGGATGGGCGGATCTGCAGCGGCCAGTCCGCGATCGATGTCGCGCTGGTGACCGGCGAACCCGTTCCGGCCGACCGCGGCCCGGGTGAGGAGGTCGTGGGTGGCGCGATCAACGGCACCGGAAGCCTGCTGATCGAGGTCACCGCCACTGGCGCGGAGGGATTCCTGGCCCAGGTGGTGCGCCATGTCGAGGACTCGCGGGCCCTCAAGCCCGGCATCCTGCATTTGGTCGACCGGGTGCTGCGCGTCTACACCCCGGCCGTGCTGACGATCTCGGCGCTCGCGCTGATCGGCTGGCTGACCGGCAGCTGGCTGGTCGCCGGAGAACCCGACGTGCGGCGCGCGGTGTTCGCCGCGTTGTCGGTGCTGGTGATGGGCTACCCGTGCGCGGTCGGCATCGCCGCGCCGCTGGCGATCGTGCGCGGCACCGGGCAGGCCGCGGATCGTGGCATCGTGATGCGCACCGGGGAGGCGTTCCAAACCTTCCGGCTGGTGCGCCGCATCGTGCTGGACAAGACCGGCACCCTGACCCTGGGCCGGCCGAGCTTGCGGCAGATCCAAGCTGTCGATGGCGACGTCGCCGAGCTGCTACGGCTGGCCGCGGCCGCCGAACAGCATTCCGAGCATCCGCTGGCCCGCGCCATCGTGACCGCCGCCGCCCAACACGGTCTCGCGCTTGCCGAGGTCGAAGACTTCGGCTCAGTCACCGGTTCCGGGGTGCGTGCAACCGTTGCTGGTCGGGCGGTGCTGGTCGGGCAGCCCAACTACCTCACCGACTCAGGCATCGACCTCTCGCCGGTTACCTCGTGGATCCAGGAGCTGCAGGCCGCCGGGCACACCGTCATCGTGGTCTCGGTCGACTCGACACCGGTTGGCGTGATCGCCGTCGGTGACGAACTACGCCCAGACGCCGTTAGCGCCGTCGCGGCCATGCGCGCGGCCGGTTTGGATCCGGTGCTGGTCACCGGTGACAACGAGCCCGCGGCGCGACGGGTCGCCGACCAGGTGGGGATCGAGGATGTCCGGGCCGGGGTGCGCCCGGAGGGCAAGGCCGTCATCGTGCGTGAATTGCAAGCCGATGGCACCCGGGTGGCGATGGTCGGCGACGGCATCAACGACGCGCCCGCGCTGATGCAGGCCGATGTCGGCATCGCCGCTGGCGGGGGTACCGACATCGCCGTGGAGTCGGCCGACATCGTGCTGCTGCGCCATGAAGTGGACGCGGTGCTCGAGGCCCGTCGGATCAGCGATCGCGCCTACCGCCGCACCCGCGCCAATGTGGCGCTGGCGTTCACCTTCAACGGAGTCGGCATTCCGCTGGCCGCGACCGGTCTGGTCTATCCGGTGTGGGCCATGGTCGCGATGGCCGCCTCGGTCACCACGATCTTCCTCAACTCCATCGGCAGTCGGCCCTCGCTGCTCTTTCACGCCGTCAGCAGCGTGGGCCGGCGACCCGGCCAGGAACACGGCGGCAAGCCAGAAGTCGCCTGACCGAATCGGATCCGGCCCACAACCGACGCCATGAAGAACAGACGGCTCAGGGAGAAGGCACGCACGATGGATGAAACCCGACGCAGTGGCGCCACGAGCGCCGCTCGAGTATCCGGTCTCACCGGCGTGCTCGGTGGGCTGGCCTGCTCGGCCGCGATGACCGCCGCCGCGCTAGGCATCGCTGGCGCGGGCGCCAGCGCTGGTGCCGGGATGGCTGGGATGGCTGGGATGGGTAGCAGTGCATCGCGAACCGCGTCCAACCCGGTGTTGGCCTGGCTGCTGCGTGACGGCCCCGCGCTGCTGGTGGTTTCGGCCGTGCTGGTCGTGCTCGCGGTCGGATTGCGCCGGCCCTGGACCGTGCTCCCCGCGGTCGCGGCGGCGGCACTCCTGTACTGGGGAATGAATGTGCAGCCACGCCTCGCCGTGATGTATGCGGCCAGCATCGTCGGACTGCTCGTGTGGATCGGCTTGCTCGTCACCGCGCGGCACACCCGGGGACCTGGCGGGTGGCGGCGGCCGGCGAGACCCGCCTCCGTCGACCCAGCGGCTTCCGGGTGACCGGCAGCTTTCGGTCTGTCACCAGGCCAGTTTGCCGACCAGCTATCTGTCCGGTCAGCAAAGCCCCTGAACATAGTTGTGCACGGGAACAGACCCCAGAGGAGAACGACCATGTCCCAGCAGTCAGGCCAGCCCGAGGCGCCGCGCGGGCTGCTAGTACTGCTCACCGCCGCTGCCTTCCTGATCTTCGCGCAGGCATTCATGATCGCGCCGATCCTGCCGCGGCTCGGAGCCGCATTCGGGACGAGCCCCGAGACCGTGGGCCTGGCCATCCCGGCCTACCTCGTGCCCTACGGGCTGATGACGTTGCTGTGGGGACCGCTGTCTGATCGGGTCGGGCGCCGACCGGTCATCCTCGGCTCGCTGCTCGCGTTCACCGTTCTCACCGCTGCCACCGGCCTCGCCCATAGCGCCGGCGTGTTCATTCTCATGCGGCTAGTCACTGCGATCGGCGCGAGCGGGGTCGTGCCGATCGCGCTGGCCCTGATCGGGGACACCTTCCCCTTCCAGAGCCGCGGCCACGCCTTGGGCTGGCTGTTTGGCGGGATGGCCGGCGGTATCGCGGTTGGCTCGACCGTCGGCGCCATCGCCGAGCCCTACGTCGGCTGGCCCGGGCTGTTAATGGCCGCCGCCGCGGCCGGGCTTGCGCTCTTCATCCTTGCGCTGACCACCCGAGCGCTACCTCGCGTCCACCGTCCCGCTACCCGGGCGCCTCTGGGCAAGATCGCAGCCGGCTATCTCGCCCTGCTCCGCAATCGCCGGGGCCTGCGGACCTACAGCTACGTGTTCATCAACGCCATGCTGCACTCCGGCGTCTACACCTGGCTCGGCCTTTACCTGCAGCAACGCTTCGGACTCGGGCCGGTCGGGATCGGACTCGCGCTGCTCGGCTACGGCATCCCAGGGTTCCTGCTGGGCCCGGTCATCGGCCGACTCGTTGATCGCGTCGGGCGCGCCTGGATCATCCCGAGCGGAGTTGCCCTCGGCGCGGCCTGCGCGCTGCTGCTCGCCATACCGCTGCCCCTCGTGGGTGCCGCCCTCACCGTGACCGTTCTGTCGTTCGGCTACGACATGACCCAACCTCCACTCGGCGGCATCGTCACCGACCTGCCCGGCAACCGCGGGCAGGCGATGGGCCTCAACGTGTTCACCCTGTTCACTGGGTTCGGGCTCGGCAGCCTCGCTTTCCAAGCCCTGCTGCCCGCCGGGTTCGGGATCTCGTTGAGCGTGTTCGGCCTCGCCGCCCTACTCGCAGCCCTCGCCGCGATACCCCTGTTCCGCACAGAGCAACCCACTGTTGCGCAACCATCAGTCAAGCCCGCAGCACCGGTCCCTTCGCCCTGACAGGGATCCGCCTGCGGGCGCTGGGCGACACCCATGACCAGCCGCCGAGCGAGCTGCGTGCGCACTCACCCCCCGGGCTGACTCCTCCGCGCGGCCTTAGGGGGTTCGTATATGTATGCAGTCACGACTGCAAGGCGATGTGCATGGTCATGCCGCTGTTCGGTCGCATCTGAAGCGGTCGGCACCGCCAGCTGCCTGAGCCGGTCTGCCCGCACCGGACCGGCGATGAGCGGCTGAGCGCGCCCAGGACCATCGCGCGGTCGTCGCCCAGCGCAGCGGGCATGGCCGTGCAGTCCATGACTACCGATCGGCGATTCCACATGGCAGGTCTGCGGATTGCTCGGCCATGCGCGTCGGCTTCGCTCATTCCTGAGCCGCTGGTGATGCCGGGCTTCGCGGTTGTGTCGTACCGGCTGTCGAGAAATAGTTGCGGCACCGGCTCGTCGGCAGCGCGGTGTTAGCTCGGCGCCCGCGATGAGGACGGCAACGTGGTGATGATGCTGCGCGGGCCGCGCTCGGCTCGGAGGAGTTCGTTGTCGTGATGCAGCGCTGCGATGACGGTCGCGGCGGCGACCATCTGATGCTGGAGTTCGGTGATCTCCCGTTTGGCGTCAACGAGTTGCCGCCGCACCTCGTTGAGCTCGGCGTCCCGGCGGATTTCGTCTGCGCTGAGGGTGCCATGGTTGGCGGTGTGGGCGTCCCAGTCGGCCAGCACGGCCTTGGCTCGGAACATCGTGGCCTGGCTGACGCCGGCCTCGGTGGCGAGGTTGGTTTTGGTCAGCCGACCGTCGCTGTGTCGAGGTTGTCCGGTGAACAGCCGCCCCATCGCATCACGCAGCGCCTGCTCGGTGCGGGCGGAGACTCGGGCGTCGGTGCTCATTGAAGGGTCTTGTTCAGCATCGCGGCGACGTCGGCGTGTTGTTGCTCTAAGGCCGCTCTTCGAGGCGGCGGCAGGCCTGGGGTGTCGAGGAGTGTGAGCAGGGTGCGGTGCTCACTGTCCCAGAGGGGGATGTGCTCGACGCCGAGCATGCTGTTGCTGCAGCGTTCCGGACGGCACCGGTCTGGCAGCGGGCCGCTGTGTCCGGGTGGAATCTGCGCGTTTTCCAGGCAGAGTGCTCCCGCCGGGTTCGCGGTATCGAATAGGCAGTTGTTCAACGTGCCGAAGCGGATGGCGATGCGGGCCTTCTTCAGCAGGGCGTCCTCAATGGCGGCGTCCCCGCCCTGGGCGGCGACCGTGTCGCAGATCGTGTCGAAGGTGCGGCTCAACTGCTGGGAGCCGGGTCCGTAGCCGATGACTTCACCGGCCTTGTGCGCGGTGAACAGGTCGCGCAGATTTCGGAATCGGGCCGCCTCGACGGCGCCGTCCAGATGCTGGGCCCAGCTCGCGTCGGAGGCGGCGTAGCCCCGGGTGCTTCGGTTGGCCAGCGCCCGGGCGGCCGCGTGCTTGAGTTGGATGCCCAGGGCGATCTCCGAGCCCGGGAACTGGTCTGTGAGCATGGCCATGGTGCGGCGAAACATGTGTGGCGCTATCGGATGCTGCGGGATCGGGTCCAGACCGGTGTGCGTGGTCGTGGAGTTGATGTGGGCAACGAACGCGGCGATGGCCTCGGCCGCTTTGAATGTCTCGTCATTCTCGGTGCGGGAACGCACGCCGATGAACAACCGCTGCCGGTGCGGAGTGAGCTGTTCGGCGAGTGCCAGGGCCTGGGCGACAGGTTCGATGATCCACCAATGTTTGAGGGGGAAGTCTTCCTCTCCTTTGATCTCGGCGGAGACGACGGCCGGCGCTCCGTAGTGCTGGACCACTGAGCCTTTGGTGATCTCGTGGATCTCACCGTCACGCATCATCGACAGCGCCGAAACGAAGATGTAGCAGGCGACGCGCAGCACCCGGATCTCTGCCTGCAGACAGCGAGGACTCAGGCCCCGGTGCCAGTCGCCGGTGCGACCATCTACCCGGCTCACTTGGGCGTAGTGCTGCACCAGCCCCGCTGGTCGGCACTGGCCCCGCTGGACCGCGTCGATCACCAGGGCACGCAACCGCGAGCGGGGCGAGAGGTTGGCGTCTTGCTGGATGCCGATCTGCAGGGCGAGCAGGGACCAGTGTGCGGACCCGATGTCACGGACGTCGGGTTCACCGCCGTGATGCACCGGGACCAGGTTCTCTGGGCGGGCCAGCCACCCGCGCAGACGCGTCTCCCACTCCCCTCTTCCACCTGTTGCGTCGCCCTGCAGGTGCCGGTAGCGGCGTTCGGCTCGAAGAATGTCTGGTGCGAACTGGTCGATGTAGGTCCAGGCGGCCTTGACCAGCGGGAACCACACCTGCGGCGGGATCGCCGGGGTGGCGATCGGGCGGTCCGCGGTCCAGGTCACACCCGCGGCCGCGCGCAGGGACTTGCCCGGCCAGGGGTCGCCGGGCAGGCCGCCGCCGGTGAGCAGCGGGCCGCAGCGGTGCAGCTCCCGGACGGTCTTCACGTGACTGAGCACCGTGTCGGTCACCAGCCGAGTTCTCAGCTCGGCCACGTAGGCATGCATGTCATGTTCGTGCCACGCCGTCAGGTCCTGCGACAGGCGCCGCTCGCTCGCCCAGGCCGCCAGGCTCCGCAACGCCGACAGGGTCAAGATGACGGTGCGTGGGTCGTTCGGGCGGCGTGGGGCCGCGATCCCGCGCGCCAGCACGAGCGGGTGTCGCGGGTTGAGCGCGATCATCGCCAGCTCGCGTGCCCGTAAGTTCCAGGGGCCGCCGAAGGAGGCGAACGTCAGCTTCCAGCCGCCCGATCCGAGGTTCGCCGGGCGCCGCAGCACCCCGTTGAACGACCACTCGCGACAGTCACCGAACCGGGGACTTACCGCGCCGGGCAGTAACACCTGCGACGTGAGGACCGGCTCGTCGTCAGCGAACACCGGCGCGGGCTCAGGACTTGAAATGAGACGGTTCACGCGTCGAACTCCGCTCGGGCGGCCAGGGGAAGCTGAAGGCTGGCGACGCCGTCGGTGATGTGCCGGCGGGCTATGTCGATCTCCTGCTTGCTGCGCGCGTCCAGCACCGCCGCCAGATTCGCGGCGCTCTGGCCCCACAGCGTGTGGAAGTGGGCGGGGCTCAGACGCCGTCGCATCGCCTGCAGGTGGTCGGAGAACAGCAGCAGTTGCGGCAGGTGGGAGGGCAGTATCCAGGCGTTTCGGCATTCCAGGCAGCGCAGCGGCGCGACCGCGCAGAGTTCACCGGGCCGCGAGAACGGTGAATCGAATGGGTCGCGGCAGCCGCTGACGCCCATGTCCATAGCCCCGCTTCGGAGCTTCTCGATCCGCTCGGCATCCATCCCGAGCGCGCTCAGAGCATCAGCGGAGGGTGTCGCGGCCAGAGTGGTCTCCGCGTCGGTATCTAGCACGATCGGGCCCTGGACCACCTTGTCGAACCAGGACCGCTGGGCCGTGGTGATCACCGTGCCTGACACGATGCGCAGGGTCGTGCCTTGGGCGTAGTGGCCACGGAAGGTCTGCTCGTGATGGTCATCAGCGATATCGGTGATGCGGCCGCCGAAAGCGATGGCCTTCTCCACCTTCGTCGATTTGCGCAGCCGCCGAACGTCGGCCGGACCGTCCACGTGCAGTCCCATCCGGTCGATCCAGGCAGCGAAGGACGCGTTCGGCCCGGTGCTGTGGTTGAACCGGCGGATGCTCACCTGCCAGTCCCTCATCCAGATCGAGGCCTGCAGGAACAGCGGCGCCGGCTGCTCGGGGAACCGCTCACGCAGCGGCGCGGTTGCCGTCATTAGCCGGCGCACGATCACCGAGACCTCCAGCCGTGGCCGGTCGGCGTGGGTGAGCTGGTCCTGCTCCAGTCCGGCGGCGCTGACCCGGGTGAAAGCCCGGTGCCGGATCCGCCGGGCCCGGTTCTTGGTCAAGGTCAACCGGACGCCGCCGGGGGTGAAGTCCACATCGTGCTCGCTCAGCCCGGTGATCTCCTCCGGGGCGTGGCCGGTCGCAGCGACCAGCAGCACCCGGAAGGCGTGCAGGTCCTGCTGGGCTGGATACAGCTGGCGCAGCAGCGCGCGAAGCAGAAAGTAGCGACGCATCCCGTTCGCGTGAGCGCTCACCGACTGAATAGCGGGCGGGAGCAGGGCGACGAGTTCCGGCGGCCACGGGTTCGGCAGGTTCTTCGCGATCTCACGCGGGGTGACCACGTCGTGAGCCAGACCCCACAGCAGGTTGGGCACGTTGAGCCAGCCGCGCTGGGCGGGATGCCCACCCGAGGCGGCGAGGGCCCAACCGGCGCTGATCCGCTGCTCGAGGTGCCCGATGTCGGCCCAGGCGGCGTGGACCAGTGCGGCCTTGTCTGCACGGGAGTACTCGTCCAGCTCGCGGGTGCTTCCCCCATGCAGCGCGTGTTGGCCGGCGGCCACACCACGCAGGCCCGGGGCGACCTCCCGCTCGGGATGCTGACTGCGTCGGTTGATCAGAGTGCGGATATTGGTGGCCGCCGTCGCCGGATGCGTCGAGCGCTGGGCCCAACCTGAGGCCAGCGTGTCCTCCCAGGCCAGCAGCACCGATCCCAGATCCGGGTCGGCACGGGCCATCGAAGCCGGCGCCGACACATCAGCCAAGTTGTCGTCGATGAATCTGCAGAAGCTGTTCATCGCTCGCCGGTAGCTTCGAGCAGTACCGGCCCGCACGCCGGTGAGCGCGACGTAGTCCACCCACTCGTCGCCCAGTTCTGCGGCCACGGTCCGGCAGCCGAATGCTGCCGGGTCGAACACAATCACCCGCGATACACCCGCTGAATCCGGCGCGGCGACCTGGCGCACGCCGATCCGCACCGGCGGCAACGGCAACGCATCGTGCCGGAAATCTCGGGCGCGTTCACCCCTGCGCGGCATCGGCGCCCTCCCCCGAATGTCCAAGTGCCCGCAGGGCGACCGCGGCGTAGGTGTCTTCCTCGCCACTCGCCCATTGGGTGAACGCGGCATCGACGTAGTTCATCGGGTCCTCCAAATACCGCAGGTACTCATACGTCGTGGCCGGGCTGGCATGACCCAGCCGGCGGCTGACGATCAGCAGCGGGTTAAACGCGATGTGCTCGGCCAACTTCGCCATCCCCGCCCGGCTCGGCGCGTCGTGGTCGGCCGCGCGCCGCATCAGATAGTCCAGCAGCCGCAAGGCATACGTGTGCCGCAGGTCGTGAAAACGCCACCGCTTCAACGGCAGCTGCGGCGCCCGCGGATCGTCGCGAACCGCGACCAGCCGCTCCCACGCCAGGTGACGAACCCGATCCCAGGCCGACGAGGTGAGCATCATGCTCGCGTGCCCCACGAACACCGCTAACGGCTCCAGCCCCATCGGGCCCTGGTGCACCGTCCTCCTCCGCAACGCCGGACTCATCGCCGACCACGCGAACCCCCGCTCCTTGCCCTGCCACCGTCCCCGCAGGCGCCCCCGTCCGGGATCGAACTCGCTTACCACCAGCAGCTCGTGGTGGCGCTTCTCCAGCGCACGAACCGATCGCTGCACCATCTCTGGCCGCTCCAGCAGCAGGTAGGCATCGATCGTCGCCAGCGCCTCCGGCGGGACGTACACGGTGCGACGTTTCCCGTACTTCGCGCAGGCCTGCAGCGCGAACTCCACCGGCTCCCCCGCACGCCGCACACCCACCCCGAGCTCGGGTAGCAGCACCGTAGACCACTCCCGCAACCGCAGCCCGGTCATCACCGCAAGGTCAGCCGCCGCCCGGTTACGATGCGGCGCCCAGCCACGAAAGGACCGGTCCACCGCCCCGTCCAGCCGCTGCCCCGCGAGCCCGACATCGCGAAAGAACCGGTACTGATCCAATGTCAGGTGCCGGATGTCCATGTCGCGCGACATCCCGGTCGTGAGCGGGTTGCGTGCGCCCACCCGCAGCGGCTTCGCGTGCCGGAACCCCTGCGCCACCATCCAGGAAAACAGCGTGTTGATCACCGACGCCTCACGGTCCCATGCCGCCGGGCCGACCGGTGCGGCCTGCAGCTCCGTGCGGGACCGGCGATAGGACACCAGGTCGGACTCCGTCGCCGTCGACACATCCCGACCGCGCTCGGCGAGGAACTCGCTCAGCCGCAACACGATATAGCCGTAGTGCCGCAGCGTGCCCTGCGGATCCCGCCCCAAGTAGGCCAGCTGCCGAAACCACGTGCACGCCGGCTCGACCGGCCGCATCTGCCCGTCCACGATCACCGGCAAACCATCCGGCAGCGCCCGGTAATCGAGGCGACGCAACGCCTCCGAACCGAGGGCGCCGAACAGCGCGCCATGGGCCTGTAGCCGAGCCCGATCTACGAAGTACAAATCCACGCGCGCCTCCAGGGCCGAGGGCTCAGAACTACCAGAAGCAACCGACAAACTCGGCTCGAACCGTGAGGACGAGCTCCTGCCGATCAAGACGTCGTGAGAGTCGACGCAACCGTGGGGAGAAGTCGCATGCGTGGCCGAGCACCCGCGTCGCGAGCAGCTCGTCGGCGCCGTGGACCAGGCCGAACGCGAACCGATGAGCGATGACGGCGACATCCCGACCCTCGACGCGACCCAGCCAGAACCGGCCGTGGCCACGCCCGCTCAGCGCGCCGGCCCACCACGCGCACGACGAGCCCGGCACGACCCGGACGTGCGACCAGTACCGCTCGATGGTCTCGGCGTCGCTCAGCGCCCAGCGCAACCTCTGCACTGCGAGATCGCTCGGTAGCCGACCCACAACCCCTCACCTTCCTGGGGGAGTAGGGCCGGCCCCGGCTTCCCTACTCCGTCCTACCGCTTGCCGGTGACACTCCGCCCGCCGTGGACGCCGCCGCGTCCGCCCGCGCCGCCTCACTCGTCGAGCCGGCCTTACTCGCGGTGCCGGTGCCTGCGTCGGGACCGCCAGCGTCGCGGCGGCGCTTCATCAGCTTCTGCACCTCGCCCTGCGTCATCTCGCACAGGTCTGCGACCTCGCTCGTCGTCAGCCCCTCACCAGCCAGCCCGATCAGCCCGTCCGCCATCGCGTCCTCGGCCGACGCCGCCGCCTGCAGCGCCCGATCCCTCTCCTCCACGCCCGTGAAGACCTCGGTCGTCCAGTTCTCGATCCGGTCGTTCCGCGCCTTGGTCTCCGCCTCCAGCGCGACCCGACGCTCACGCGCCTTCTGACGCGCCGTCTGTCCAGCCTTCGCCGTGCTCGCCATACCAACTCCATCCACTCGACAGCTCGATCACCACCCGAAGGTGACTCGACACCGCCAAACGGACGCCGCCAGCCCAACTTTCTCGATCCCGCACCCCGGCCTACGCCGCCGGACCCAGCTTCAACCGCTCCTGTAGAAACTTACCTACCCAAGCAGAGTTCCACACACCTCTTGCACTAACGGTGCTTCGGATAGACTGCCAGTCGTGATGTCGCTGCACAAGCTGACCGCCGGGGACGGGTACTCGTACCTGACCCGGCAGGTAGCCGCGCACGACACCACTGAGAAGGGCCACACCGGGCTGGGCGATTACTACGCGCAGAAGGGCGAGTCGCCCGGGATCTGGGTGGGTGCGGGGCTGGCCGGTATCGACGGGGTTGATGCTGGTGAGTACGTCAGTGCGGAGCAGATGAAGGCCCTGTTCGGGGAAGGCCGGCACCCCAATGCCAAAGCAATTGAGGACGCAACTATCCAGGCGGGAGGCAGCAAGAAGTCCGCGCTGGAGTCCTCCAAGCTCGGCCGGGCGTTCGCGATCTTCGAGGGTGAGAGCGACTTCCAGATCGCCGTCGCCCGCCGATTTACGACCTACAACACCGACCGGGATCTGAAGTGGAACACGCCGATCCCGGCCGAGGAACGGGCCACGATCCGCACCGAGGTCGGCACCCAGATGTTCACCGCGCAGTTCGGCCGGCCACCCGCGGATGCTCGCGAACTGTCGGGGTTCATCGCCCGAAACTCCCGCCAGGCGACCAAGGCAGTTGCCGGGTACGACCTCACCTTCAGCCCCGTCAAGTCGGTCTCGACGTTGTGGGCGGTGGCGCCGCGGGAGGTCTCCGAGCAGATCGAGGCCGCCCACAACGCGGCGATCGCCGACACGATCAAGTACCTCGAACGAGAGGTCGCCTACACGCGGGAGGGACGAGCCGGTGTCCGTCAGGTCGACGTCACCGGCCTGGTGGCCACGGCGTTCACCCACCGCGACTCCCGCGCTGGCGACCCCGATCTGCACACGCACGTCGCGGTTAGCAACAAGGTCCAGACCCGCGAGGGTCGGTGGCTGGCCCTCGACGGGCGGGTCGTGTTCAAGGCCACCGTGTCGGCCTCTGAGCACTACAACACCCGCATGGAGGCCGAGCTCGGGCAGCGGCTCGGCCTCCAGTTCGCCGATCGGCCGGACGCCGACACCCGCAAGCGACCAGTCCGCGAAATCATCGGCGTCGATGCCCGGCTCAACGAGTTCTGGTCCTCGCGGCGGGTAGCAATCGACAAGAAGCGGGCTGAGCTGACCGCGAAGTTCCAGGCAGATCACAACCGGCCCCCGACCGACGTCGAGGCGCTGCACCTGGCCCAGCAGGCCACTCTCGAAACCCGCGATCCGAAGAAAAACCCTCGGTCATTCGCTGAGCAACGGCAGACCTGGCGCGAGCAGGCACAGCGAGTCCTCGGCCGCGACGGCATCGCCCGGATGGTGCGCAACGCCCGCACCGCAACGGCCGCGCCCCAGCAGGACGTCACCCCGGAATGGGTCGCCGATACCGCCGGACGCGTCCTGTCCCAGGTGTCCACCGCCCGCGCCACCTGGCAGGTGTGGCACGTGCGCGCCGAGGCGCACCGACAAGCCCGCGCCGCCGGTATGCCCCTCGCCGACCTCGACACCGCGGTGCAACGGGTCGTCGATGCCGCCCTCTCCCCCGCCGCCTCCATCCGCCTCGGCGTGGACGATCCGATCGACGAGCCGGCGCAGCTGCGCCGCGCTGACGGGTCGTCGGTCTACACCGTGGCCGGGTCCCAGCTGTACACATCGACCGCGGTGGTGGAGGCCGAACGGTTCCTGGTCGACGCCGCGCACCGTCACGACGGGCGGGTACTGGCCGACCGTGACATCGACATCGCCCTGCTCGAATCGACCGCCAACGGCGTCACCCTCAACGACCTGCAGGCGCAGATGGTCCGCGAACTCGCCACCTCCGGCGCCCGGGTCCAACTCGCGATCGCGCCCGCCGGGTCCGGCAAGACCACCGCCATGCGCACCCTGTCCCGGGCATGGACCAGCAACGGCGGCAGTGTCATCGGCCTCGCTCCTTCCGCTGTCGCCGCCGCCGGGCTGCGCGCCGAAATCCAGACCCAGACCGACACCCTCGCCAAGCTCGTCCACGCCCTGGACACCGGCTTCAAACCCAAGTGGGTACGCCGCATCGACTCCTCGACGCTGGTCGTCATCGACGAAGCGGGCATGGCCGCCACCCGCGACCTGGCCCGCGCAGTCGGCTATGTCCTGGAACGAGGCGGGTCGGTGCGCCTGGTCGGGGACGACCAGCAGCTGGCCTCCATCGCCGCCGGCGGCGTGCTGCGCGACATCGCCGACACTGCCGGGGTCGTCACCCTCAGCCAGCTGATGCGGTTCAAGGACCCCGCCGAAGGCGCGGCCACCCTCGCCCTACGCACCGGCGACGTCGCCGGCATCGGCTTCTACCTGGACAACGACCGGGTCCACGTCGGCGACGAGACGACGGTGGCCGATCACGCCTACCAGGCATGGACCGCCGACCGTGCCGCTGGGCTTGACTCGGTCATGCTGGCGCCGACCCGTGACCTGGTGTCCACCCTGAACGTCCGCGCACGCGCCGACCGGCTGGCGGTCAGCGAGGACAAGACAGGCCGCCAGATCACCCTCGGCGACGGCAACCAGGCCAGCGTCGGCGACGTCATCATCACCCGCCGCAACGACCGGCACCTGCCCATCACCTCCACCGACTGGGTCAAGAACGGTGACCGCTGGACCATCCAGAAGGTGATGCGCGGCGGCGCGGTCAAAGCCCGCCACCACGACACCGGCCGCCTGGTCACCCTGCCGGGCGACTACGTCAAGACCGACGCCGAACTCGGCTACGCCTGCACGGTCCACACCGCCCAGGGCATCACCACCGACACCTGCCACACCGTCGCCTCCGGCGACGAGGCCCGCCAGTTGTTCTATGTCGCGATGACCCGCGGCCGCCAGGGCAACCACGTCTACCTGGTGACCGCCAGCGACGGCGACGAGCACAACGTCATCAAGCCGGAGTCGCTGTTCCCGCCCACCGCGACCGACATCCTCACCGGAATCCTCGACCGTGATCAGGCCCAGCGATCGGCCACAAGCCTCGCCGGCGAGCTCGCCGCCCCGACGCTGCTGCTGCGCGAGGCGGCGAGCCGTTACCACGATGCCCTCGGCTTCGCCGCCGAGCAGGTCCTGGGTGCCGAAGCGATCGCGGCTCTCGATACGGCGGCCGAGCAAGTCCACGAAGGACTCACCGACGCCGCCGCGTGGCCCACCCTGCGAGCCCATCTCGCCCTGATCGCCGTAGATGGACAAGACCCCGTCCAGGCACTCACCGCGGCCGCCGGTAGCCGCGAACTCGGCACCGCTCTCGATCCCGCCGCGGTCCTGGACTGGCGCCTCGATCCCAGCGACAGCCGGCTGCGGGGTGGCCCGCTGCCCTGGCTGCCGTCCGTCCCGAGCGGCCTGGCCGGCGACGCGATCTGGGGTCAGTACTTGTCCGCCCGCGCCGCCCGTGTGCACGAAATCGGTCAGCTCGTGTCCGCCGAAGCGGCCAACTACACGCCCACCACCGCTCCGGCATGGGCGGCGCGGCTGCTTGATCCGGCCCACCAGGACCTGCGAATCGAACTGGCGGTGTGGCGGGCAGCAACGGGAGTGCCCGTCAACGAACGTCGCCCCGCCGGCGCGCCGCAACTCGCCGCCGCCGCCGCCGACTACCAGAACGACCTGGGCGCCCGGGCCGCGTCCGTGCTCGGCGACCCGCACCAGGCCACCGCCATCTGGGCGCGTGTGGTCGACGCCGTCGACCCGCGCATCAGCGCCGACCCGTACTGGCCCGACCTCGCGGACCGGCTCGCCGCGCTCGACCGGGCCGGCGTCGACGTCCCGGCGATGGTCACTGCGGCGACCGCGGACCGGCACCTGCCCGACGAGCAGCCTGCCGCCGCGCTGTGGTGGCGCATGTCGCGGCACCTGTCACCGGCGGCCGTCACTGCTACAGCCCGATCGGGCGCGTCCACCCTGCGACCGTCCTGGACCGGCGCGCTGGCCGAGGTCCTCGGCGACGACCGCGCACGCTGGGTGCTGTCCGACCCCGCCTGGCCGGCCCTCGTGGCCGCCGTCAACACCGCGGCGCGCAGCGGGTGGCAGCCCGAGGCGGTGCTGCGCACCGCCGCCGAACTGGCCCACGTCAACATCGAGGCGCACGTCGAGGCAGACCGTGGCGAGCAGGCCGGCGCCGACGCGGACATCGCCTCCGCCCTCGTGTGGCGGGTGGCGATGCTGTCCGACCCCGAACCGCTCTACGACCAGCCGAGCGTCCCACCGGACCCCACCGACGAGCAGTTCGGCGAACCCGAGGACTACGACCAGCTCCCGCCGCCGGACGATCTCGAGACCTACGGCGACCTGGTCGAGGAGGCGCCGTTCGATCCGGACTACGACCCGCTGCCGCCGGATGATGTCGCCGCGGAGATCGCAGGGCCGGACCCGTGGATCAGCAGCGAGTCCCCGATCGAGGTGCAACTGCACAACGAGATGCGCGCCGCCTCCGTGCTGCGCGGCCCGCTCGAGCCCACCGAAGAACAGCTCTGGGCACCCATGGACGAGGAGCACTTCTGGGCTACCGCCCCGGTCAGCCGTGAACGACTCGTCCAACTCAACCAGCATGCCGCCGACTGGTTCACCACCAACTACCCAGGCAGCTGGGCCGCCGCAACCATGACCGAGCGCCTGGGAGACGACCTCGCACTCGACCCGCGCTTCTCCCCCGGCTACGCCCCGAACCGGTTCACCGGCCTGGTCGATCACCTGCGCCGACAGGGCGCCTCCGACGACGAGCTGCTCGCCGCCGGCCTGGCCAAACAAGCCAGCACCGGCCGGCTCATCGACGTCTTCCGTGACCGGCTCATGCTGCCGATCTACGGACCGTCGGGCGACATCCACGGCTTCATCGGCCGCCGCAACCCCAACCTCACCGACACCGACCCCTACGCCGGCCCGAAGTACCTCAACACCCGCGAGACCGACCTGTTCACCAAGGGAGCGCAACTGTTCGGTCTGCACGAGGGTCGCGACGCGGTCGCCCACGGAGCCACACCAGTCCTCGTCGAAGGCCCACTCGACGCCATCGCCGTCACCCTGGCCACCGGCGGCACCCACGTCGGCGTCGCCCCATTGGGCACCGCGTTCACCGACGCCCAAGCCGACCAGCTCACGCCCTTCATCGGCGCCGGACGACCCGGCGTCACGGTCGCCACCGACGCCGACCGGGCCGGACAACAGGCCGCCGCCCGCGCCTACTGGCAGCTCACCGCCCGCGGCGACAACCCGCAGCACGTCCTCATGGCTGAGGGAGCGGACCCCGCCCAGTTGTTCGAGGTCGGCGGCGCACAGTCCGTGCGCGACGCCCTGGCCGAGTCGCAGCCGCTGGCGACCAGCCTCATCAACGCACGTCTCGCCGACCACGCGAACACAGGCGCCGCCGGGTCGGCCGAGGACCTGGCCGCGGCCATCCGCGGCGCGGCCGACATCATCGGCGCCCTCCCACCCGAGCACTGGCTCGACCACGTCGAGCAGGTCACCACCCGGCTGCAGCTGAGCCGTGGCACCGTCCACCTCGCCGTCATCGACGCCGGCCACGCGTGGACCGAGGACCCTCGAGGCCTGGCCCGTACCCGCGTCAGCGAAGCAGCACGACAACCGCTCCGCGAGCCCGCCACCCGCGTCCCCGCAGCAGCCGCGCCCGCGCGAACGTCCGCGACCGGGACGCCCGCCACGTTGCCCGGTACCAGCCCTGCGACCGCCTGGTCGCAGCTCGCCGACAGCATCGACCCCGACCTGACTCAACAGCCGGAATGGGTCGCCCTGGCCGCGGCCATCAGCCGCGCACACACCGCCGGCTACGACGTCGACACCCATCTGCCCCGGCTCGCCGCCGAAGCCCCGCTGAGTCCGCCGCACTCGGCCCGCGACCTGCACTACCGCCTCATCACCGAAGTGCCCGAGGCGGCCACCAGCCCCTCCGAGCACGCCGCCACCGGCGCGGCAGCGGCCACCGACACTGCGGCGTCCGAACGGCTGCGGCGCAGCGACAGCACGACCGGCGACACCAACACCGACACCGCCGACGAGCCGGAAGTTCAGCGCCCGCACGATCGGTGGCGTCAACTCGCGGACAGCATCGACCCGCAGCTGGCGCTCTCGCCCGGCTGGGGCGGACTCGCGGCCACCCTCGAACAGGCTGCTCGAGAAGGATTCGACGTCGACACCGAGCTGCCTCGCCTGGCCACCGAGACCCCGCTACCGGCGAACGCGCCAGCGCTGGAATTGCAGTATCGGTTGCTGGCCGAGGTCGACATCGAACCCGCGCCCCGGCCGGGCCCGGCGGTCGAACCCGCCCGCGACCCGCGCCGTGAGTCGCCGCCCTCGACGTCGCGGCCGGTGGGCCGCGATCGGCCGAGCGGCCCGCGCCGTTAGTGTCTAGAGACGCTCTACCCTCATCGTTCTGTGGAGCCGCCCAATGCTTGTCCTGCCGATCCCACCGGAACCCATCACGCTGGATGGACCCGACGCACGGCGGCACCGGTTCCGATACGACGTCTCACGGCTGCTGTCGACCGGCGAGATCCTGCTGCAACTTGGCGAAGGCGACTTCGGTCCCGGGTACAACGCCAGCACCGGCTACTACTTCGCAGTCGCCGGTCCCGGGGACGGGTCCCGTTTCGCTGACCAGGTGCGGCATGTGACCGAGGCAGCCCGCGCCGCCGTCGGGCAGCTCTACTTGGAGGAGTTCGACGCGGGATGGCACGGCAAGCGGACGTTGCTCGCCGGCTGGCAGGCCCGTGGCCGGCTGGTCCCAGCAGGCGGCCCGGGCGAACGCGAACCGTACAACGTCGTGATCGACGGCCGCGCGATCAGCTGGGAGGAGTTCGGACGCACCCTTGAACCATTCGAGGGCTACCGCTTCCGGCTGACGCTCGAAGAGGAGATCGAGCAGTTGCCTGGGCAGCATCTCGCGGCGCGGCCGCCATTCGACGCGCTGTTTCCACCGCGGCCGCCCGCCGGATCCCGCGACGAAGAGATCGTTCTGACCGCACGTAACGCCGCCGTGCTCTGGCACTGCGCATGCGAGGCAGCCGAGGACGCCCGCGCGGATCTCGACAGGTTCGGCGACACGGCCATACCCACCGACGAGGCGGCATCGGCCGGCTGGTTGATCTTTGACGAATACCCGCTGGTCACCTACCAGCAGGACGAGGCTTGGAGAAGACGCGCGCGGAACGCATTCCTCGATCTAGCAGGCGATCTCGAAGATGGGCTGCTGCCGCTTCCGCGTTGCCCTGCTGAAGAGCTGGCACTGCACCTGATGCTGACCGCCGCGGAAACCTGGCAGGACAACGCCGAACAGGTCGAGGTCGACACGCTGCTCGCGGGCCTTCCGGGTGCGCCAGCGGACGACGACTGGGACTACCTTCGTGAGGTTCTATTCCGCGATCACGACATCCTCAACCTCTACGATCCGGAGGCGTCAGGCATCGAGGACCCCGCTGATCCACGGAACCAGATGATGTCGATCGGGGACTATCGCCCTGCCGCGTGGTTCACCACCTTCGCAGACGCTGCCCCCCGCCCACGACGGAGCACTCCACCCGTCTGATCTGGCCCGGGCGGGCGAGCAGGCGTCGCCCGTCAGACGACGGGCGCGTTGCGCTGCGCGTCGTAGTTGAGTGAGGGCGGCGGCCCGACGAGACGGTCGAGAGCGTCGGCGGGATGTCGGCGGCGGCGCTGCGTCGCACGGTGGAGGGCTCGCCGCACCGAAGCGCGGTCGCGCCGCGTCAATGCAGCGAGCGCGACGGCGAGATCGACCGGTCCGCCGCCGGCAAGGCTTGCGGCGATCTTCAGCACAGCTTGTTCGCTGGGCGTGGCGGGGATGCTGTCGGCGCGACGATGTAGCCCGACCCAGTCGACGTACCGTGCTCGACGGCCGGGCTCGCGTGCCTGGACCGCCCCACCGAAGTGCCAACCTCGGTGACCATGCAGCCAACCGGTTTCGCTGACCAGACCAACGGCCGCGCGGGTAGCGGCGCTCCCTTTCGCGCCGCGACGTAATCCCGCAGCAAGATCGTTGAGGGTCGCGTGCACCCAGAGGTTGCTGCGCCAGCCTGGTGCCGCCCCGGCATGTAGAGCAGTTACGCGGGACGGCAGGTGGACGGTTTCGCCGACCGTTAGGTCGGATGTGAGCGCCGCCCCGTTCATCACGCCCGGCGATTCTGCTTTCTCGACGAGACGCATGGCCGCCGCGCTCATAGTCATCCCGCTACGTGTCATGCGGTGACGCCAGGGATGGGCGGAGTCGCTGAACATCGCGCAGCGCAAGGCGTCAAGGGCGTTCCGAGCGGGACCCGCACTCTGCCGCTCCACGTCAGCTGGGTCAGGGTCGGTCAGATCCATCACGCGCGTCGTGCTCACAACGAAGCGATCTTGCTTGCGTTCGGCGAGCAGCATCTGCCCAGCTTCAGCCGCGGCGACCAGCGCCACCTCCGCGTTCGGGCTCCACCGGACCGTCAAGGCGGACTCGGTGTCTTCCTCGTGGTGGCTCATCTCGCCAGCCCTCGGCCAGCGGCTGATAGGGACCGGGAGATCACCGCCGGGGCCGGTGCTGCTGTGCATGGTCGTTCCTTTCGAAGATCATGACCATAGAACTATCTCTGGGCAGGGTGCGTGAGCTGATCGTCGCGTTTCTGGCTCTCGATGCGTGCGCCCTCGCGTGCGTTCACCTCCTCGAGGAAGTGCGTCCGGCACCAGGAGTGGCGGTCGAAAATGATCCAGGTCCGGTCGGTGCACCGGCAGCAGCAGGGATTCATGATCGCCGCAGCGGCCGCTCGAACTCGATCACCGGATGAGCTTCTCACCCGGTGCCGACAGCGTGCGAGTCCTCGCCCGGATCAGGGGTCTCATCGTCGTTGGCGAACAGCTCCGCCTGGGCAGCCAGCGCCCGATTCGACCACAGCACCTCAGTGCGTCCACGCTTTGCGCCACCTTGGCCGGTCCACGTCGGCAGCTCAACGCGGCACCAGTCGCTGTACAACTCCGCGTCGTAGAGCGGGCTCGCGTACCCCGACAGCACCACCGCCGCACGGCAACTGCGCAGCGCCTCAGCCAGCTCGCGGTGCTGCGCATGCTCGGCCATCTCGTACCGGTAGCGACCGATGCTCCGCGTTCCGCGAAGGTAGGGAGGGTCGGCGTAGATCAGGTTGTCCGGGTGCCCGCCGTATCGGGCGATGACGTCCAAGGCCGGCCGGCATTCGAGTGACACGTTCGCCAGGCGGGTAGCTGCTGCCGGCATCCGGGCGACATATCCGGCCAGGTAGCCGGGCATCGCCACGGTGGTGCCGTTCGGGTCCTGGTAGTGCCGCCAGCCGGTAGGTCGCAGGGTGCCCGCACGTCCCTGCGCGAGCCGGACCCACACCCGTCGCGCGAGCTCGAGTTCGTCGATGCCCGGGTCCAGGTCGTTGGCGATCGCCAGTTCGGCTCGCGAGTGCGGAGTGAGCGCGCACAGCCGCATGAACTCCTCGGGCCGCTCACGCAACACACGCCAGAAGGTGACCACGGCACCGTCGAGGTCGTTGATCGTCTCGAACTTCACCGGTCGTTTGGCCAGTAAGACCGCCAGCCCACCGGCGAAGCACTCGACATAACTCTTATGGGCCGGCAGCAGCGCCACGATGCAGCTGGCCAGCGTCGTCTTCCCGCCCGCGTAGGTGAACGGTGGGGCGGTCGCGGTCACCAGGTGCCTCGCGGGTTGCTGACGACCGCCACCTCGCGCAGCAGGTAGCACGGTTGGATGACCCATTGGGGTGGCCGGTGGTCGGTGAAGACGACCATGGCCGCTGAGGCGCTGCCGCGCAGTAGGGACTGGATCGCGGCCAGCACGGGACCTTCACCATCGACTATGTCCGTCTGCTCGGCCGCGTCGACGTGGCCATCGGTGATGCCGACAATGACGGCGGCCTCGCCCGCCGGGGCTTCAAACTGGGCGCGTGCCGCGTTGATCAGCTCATCGGTGGTTCGAGCCCACCGCCGCTCGCGGTGGCGTGGTCGGTCAGTCGGCTGGTCGTTCGGATTGGCCGCAGCAGGGCGGGTCCGCCTCGCGGTTGCGCCGAGGAGGGCCCGCCCTGTGCTTGTGCGCACGGCTCAGCGCGCCCCGGCCGGTACTGCCTCGTCGCCGGCCCACGGCGTCGACCACGGGTCGTCGCTCGGCTCGGTCTGCTCGGAGCCGCGCGTCGCCTTCTTGATCGAGAGGGTGGCGTACCGCGTTGATCCGCCGAGGTCCTCGACCACGAGCTCGGTGATGGTGCGCTTGTCGCCCTCCCGGGTCTCAAACTCGCGCTGAGTGAGCTTGCCGTGGGCGATCACCCGAGCGCCGCGCCCGAACGACTCGGCGGCGTGCTCGGCCTGGCTGCCGTAGACGACAGCGCGCTGGAACAACGTCGCCCCGTCCTTCCACTGCCCGCTGCTGCGGTCGAACACCCGTGGGGTGCTCGCGACCGTGAACGACAGCACGGACTGGCCGCCGGTCGTGACCCGCAGCTCGGGGTCCGTGGTCAGGTTCCCGACCACCGTGATGATTGTTTCTCCGGCCATGGTTGTGTTCCTCCTTCGTGGTCTACCGGCCGGGACCATCCCGTCCGGAACTCGTGGGGTCAGCGGCCAACGGTGGGCCCGCGATCGGGTGCCGGGGTCGGTCTGATCGCCCGCTCGGCCGCTTCCCGCTGCCGGCCGGTCGAGGCGGCCCCGGTGCCGTTGATCTGCGCGACGCTGGGTGCGGCCGGAACGGCGTCAGGGCATGCGTCCATCACCCGGTAGGCCAGGTCGTGGCTGACCGATCCATGGGTCGGGAGTGGGGCTTGCGCGACGGTGGCGGGCAACTGGCCGGCCGCGTCCCACCCGGCGGCGGCCGCACGATCGAGAGTGGCGGCGAGGCCGGTCCAGCCTGGCTCGCCACGTAGGTCGCGGCCGGTGGCGGCAGTGACCACAGCGGACCACCGGTCGCTCGGAGTGGCGCTGTCCGCGTCGGGTGCTTGCGGGCTGGCGTCTGGCCGACCGGAGAACTGGACGCCGAGCCGCTGCCCGAGTTCGGCCTCCATGCGGGTGCTGTAGGTCTCTGATGACGGCGCGGTGGGCATCGAGTCTTCCGTGAGCCTGCGCCCTTCGCGGGTCTGAACCGTGTTGCTCACCGCGACGTGGCTGTGTAGGTCGCGGCCGGTGACCTGCATGATGGTGTCCACCGACTGCGCGGCCGGCGGCGCTCCGGGCAGCGCCGCCTCTATCGTGGTCAGGTAATCGAGACGCGCGAGCTGCTGGTCGACCAGCTGCAGGTCGGTGCGGTCCAGACCGTGCACAGCGTGCTCGCGTTGCGCGGCTGTCCTGAGCGCATCGGTGGCGGTGGCGGCCGTGATCGTGTTGTTGGCCAGCACGTCGCTGCGACCGGGTGCGTCCTCGACGACGACGGCGGTCTGATACGCCTCCCCCGTCTGCTCGGCGCGCAGCCGCAGACCATTGGGCGTCGTGATCTCAGCCATGTCGATGCCTTGTGCCCGCTCCGCTGTCGTGCGGTAGAGCGAGCGCAGCCCCTCGTTGTCCGCGAGCGCATGACCAATCAGGTCCACGTTGCCGTGCAAAGTGGCGTGCAACATCGATGCCCGCGACCCATGCCCCTCGTGTTCGGCCAGGGTCGCCAGGGTGCCGACGAAGTACTCAAGCCCCCCTGTTTGGGCTGCCTGGACCACTTTCTGCGCTTCACCCGATAGCGCATCGCTCCAGTTATCTACGACGGCCCAGCGGGTGATCTGCTCGAGCACGGCGGCGCCACGCACGTCGTGCAGCTCGTACCGCTCGTAGATGTCTGTCATCGCGGCGGCCCTACACGGCCGGCGCCGAGATGCGCGGCGCATCGGCTCCGTAGCTGGCTGATTCGTCGCGCCGCGGCGGCGGCTGAGCGCCGGACCCGGCGGCGCTGTCAGCGCCGACGTCGACGGCTCCGCTGTTGAGCAGCCGGTAGTACAGCTCGCCGGCAGGGTCGTGGGTCGGCAACGGCGACTCGGACGCGACCTGGGGAAGGTTTGCAGCCACGTCGTAGCCGTCTCGGGCGGCCGCGGTTACGAGCGCGGCGTTCAGGGCTGGCCACGTGGGACTCTCGGCGATCCGCTCGTCGATGCCGTCCGCGATGTCGCCCCAGTCGGTGACCATGCCCGCTGACATCTCGTAGGCGTCGATGTGCCCGTCGCCGTCGAGGTCGACGACGCTCACCAGGTTGTCGCCGTCGACAACGTTGATCACCCGCCGGTCGGCGTCGGGCAGCGCGTCCAGCCGCGTGAGCAGCTCCTCGTCGTTGAGCCAGGGATCGACCGCGAGGTCTGCCTCGTAACGGGTGGTGTGCTCCCACTGGACGCGGACGGCAACCGGCTCGTGATCGCGGTCGTCGACCTCGCGATCCTCGCTACGTTCGTCGTCGCGGCGAGCAGCGGATGCACGCATCTGCTGCTGGACAGCCAGCTGCTGGGCTCGTTGCTGCGCGGTGACCGTGGGCGCGGTCGGAGGCCTGCGGTCCGTGTTCTGCGAGGTCAGGGTGGGCAGACGGGTCTCGCGGCCCCACAGCCCGTCGTTCTGGTTTCCGGTGCTGTCACTCATCGCGACCGTCCTCGGTTGGTGTGCCTGTGCTGATGACCGTCAGTTGCGGTGATCGCGGTGTCTTACCGCCGTTGACCGGTTCGGCCGTCCTCGGCGGGCGGCCGGTGCGCGGTGGAGCGGTGTACTTCTGGTCGTTGGTGATGGCCTGGCCGCGCCGTTCGACCGAGGCGGGTGCCTCGAAGTCCTTGAACCGGGTCGCCGCCGGCCAGTCGTTGTGCTTGCCCGGCTGGCACGGGCTGGTGCCGAACCGGGTGGCCATCCGGTCCAGGAACCCCGGCAGGGTGTAGCGGTGCCAGTCCTCGAGGGTGTCGGCGGCCAGGGCGAACCCGGCGTCGTAGCGCAGTGAGGCGACAACGGCGAGCTCGTGGGCGACGTGGGCGTGCGCCGGCCAGCAGCTCGGGATGATCCGGTCGTAGACCCACATGTATTCGTGGTTGATCCACGCCGCGACCCGGTCGAGCCACACCCACACATGCTTGCGCAGCGCGGGGCTGCAGGTCGGCGGGTCCCATGGACGCGGCAGGTCGGCTGGGTCCATCCCGCCGAGCTGCTCGCGCTTCTCGTCCTCGTCCCCGAAGCGAGCCACTCGCAGTTGACCGAAGGCGTGGCGCACCAGTCGATCGGGCTGCGGGAAGGCCAGCGTGATCGCGCTGGCCAGTGCCGATGGGGCTGACTGTTCGGGCATCACTGGTCTCCGTCACTGTGTTGGGCGAACGGTGAGCCGCTGGGGTGCAGTTCGAGTTCGCGGGCCAGATGCACCGCCTCGGCTGTGCGAGCGGTCATGTCGGGCCGGGCCTCGCGAGCGGTGCCGACGCGAGCGCGGGCGGCGGCCTGCGCGGCCAGTAATGCCTGACCGTGCGGGCCGTCGATGCACCGGTCGAGCCGGGCGATGAGCGGGCGGGCGTTCTCGGCGACGACGAGTGCTTCCCGCTCGGCGAGCTGCCGGATTTCCTCAGGACGCAGGATCGGCACGTCTTCGCCGACCGTGGACTTGCCCCATCCGCCCTGGCCGGTGCTGTAGGTGGTGCGGGCCACCCGGGTGGTGCCGATGAGTTCGGAGATCTCGCGGTTGAACAGGCCGTCCTTGCCGCCACCGAAGACGATGAGGTTGTTGGTCAGACCGAACAGCGCCCGCGCCTCGTCCTCGCCGTAGCAGATGACCAGCTGCCGCCAGGTCTGGGCGGCGTAGATGAAGCTCAACCCGAGCGCCCGCTCGTTGGCCATGCGGGTGCGCAGCGTCGGCAGCGGGGTGGTGGAGGGCAGCTCGTCCAGGCACGCCAGGAACGACGGGCACAGCCGGCCGTGCGGGGATGCGGTTGCCATCTGCAGTGCGGTGTCGAGCACGTGCTCGGCGATCGCGGTCATCAGCGGTGAGGCGGAGGCGTACGGGTCATCTCGGCCGAGCAGGTAGATCGTCCCGCCGCGGGCGATCAGATCGGCGATGTCGGTGGCGGCCCGGCCCGGTCCGGGCACACACCGTTGCCGCATCGAGGCCTGGAAGAACAACGCCATGCTCTGCTGCACCGTGGTGGCGGTGTTGCCGGCGGTGCGGTCATCGCCGTGCAGTGCGCCGCGCAACAGCCCATCCCAGAACCGCTCGGCTCGTGGGTGGGTCCGCAGAATCTCCTCGGGCAGCGTTGCGTTGCGTGGGTCCGCGACCCACTCCAGCACGTGGTCGAGGCTGCGGCCGGTCAGCGCGGCGGCGTGGAAGAACGCCTGCAGGACCTTCGCGCCCTCGGCTGCGTAGAAGCGGGCCGCGTCGTCGCCGACGCCGCCGGCCACCGCGCCCTTGACGGTGCCGGCGGTGAATGCTTTGGCCCGCCGCTCGGCGACCAGGGAGTCGACGCAGCCGGCGACCGGGTCCCAGACCAGTTCGGTGATGCCGGGTGCCATGTTGAACGGGTCCAGCACCGCCACCGGCCGACCGCCGCTGGCGCGCTGGTCGAGGGTGAGCAGCAGGTCGTCGAGCTTGGTCAACGTCACCAGGGCCGCGCCCGGCGCGTCCAGCAGCGCCGGGGTGAGCAGGTCCAACGTCTTGCCCGAGCCCTGCGGGCCGTAGACACCGCTGGTGCGGTCGTAGCGCACCCAGAGGTCGACTCCGGATGGGGTGCGTGACCGGCCCAGGTGCCAGCCCACCGCGGCCGGGTCGAACCGGGCCGCCGTCTTCGGCCGCGCCGCCTTCACGACTGCTCCTTCGCAGCATTGGCGACCGGTGGCCCGTAGAGGTCCGGTCGGATCACCTTGCGTGCCTTGCGCAGCCCCGCCAGGCCGAGCACGGTCTCGACCTCGAGGCGATCGGCCATGCCCAGCTGCGCGCCCGGCCCGAGGTGACGCCACCAGAGCAGCACGCCGTAGACGGCGGCCGTGACGAGCAGCAGTTCGCCGACGACGATCAGCAGGTACACCGCGCCGGCAGCCGGGACGAGCGCGGCCTGCTCAGCGGTCAGTCCGCGACCGGGATGTCCGGTGAGCAGCCCACCCAGGCTCTCCAGTAGCCCGTGCGTGCCCTGCGGCCATACCCAGCCCCGACCGAACACCGCCCCGGCCGCCCCTTGCCCGGCTGGCAGCATCAGCACCATCGCTGCCACGGCGGCGGCGGCGGCCGCCGCCGGTAGCTCCCAAGTCATCGGTTGGACGTCCTGGCGTGCTCTCTGTCCCGTCTTCATCCGGTGCCGCTCCCCTGCCTCGGTGGTCGCCTCGTCGGTTCCTCATGACCTCAAGGTGAGTCGCAGTCCGCGATCGGACATGGTTGGGCGGACGAGTTTCCGAACCGACGACGAGGAGGAGGGCTGTAGTGGTGCCGCGACTTTGTCGGGTGGGCGCCGGCCGGGGTGAGCACACGGAAACGGCAGGCGGCGGCGCGGTCTGCGGGCGACACTGAGCAGGTGGACCGGGTGGGTGAGCTGACAACGCTGTGGCGGCCGACCGGGCCGGCGGAGTTGGCGCTGGTCCGCGACACCGGGTGGCGGGCCTGGCCGCCACGGCTGCCCGGGCAGCCAATCTTCTATCCGGTGCTCAACCGGGAGTACGCGGTCAAGATCGCGCGGGACTGGAATGCCCCACGCGATGGTGTCGGCTACGTGACCCGATTCCAGGTCCGCGCCGAGTTCCTCGCCCGCTACCAGGTGCAGCAGGTGGGCGGCCGGACACCTGTACTCCGCTGAGTTCTCTGGGCTGAGCCGGGATGTTGTGAGGCGTAGCGCCGCTGGCTAGGGCCGTCCCCGGGTTCGGTGCGGCTGATTCCCAAGTCGACGCTTCTTCGCTATCGTTGCATCGGCTTCAGAAATTGTGAAGTACCGCTAGGTAACGTGAAGGGAGGGGGCGGGTTGTCTCTGTCCGTGGTTCGGGACATCCGAACACAGAGCCAGCCTGCTTCTGCCGAGCAGCTCGACGCTCTCGAGGTCGACCTGTTCGCCGGCTACGTGCTAGCACGCGCGTCGGCCGGTGTTGCGGACTCGAGCATCCGCAGCGAGATCGGCAGCCTGGAGCAAGTGCGCCGCTGGTTCGGCCGGCCGCTGTGGGAGCTGGGGACCTCGGATGCCGACGCCTACTTCGGCAAGGCCCTGCGCACCACCGCCTCGGCGACCCGCCAACGCAAGGCGTTCGCCGTCACCACCTACTTCCGGTTCCTGGACCTGCGCCACAAGGCCGACATCTACCAGCTCACCGGCCACGTCGTGGAGTGCCCGCTCGATGAGCTCAACACCCCACGCGGCGGCCGCGACATGGCGTTGCGCATCCCGCCCACCGACCGGGAGATCGAGGCACTGTTCGCAGGATGGCGCGGCGAGCTGGAGTCCTGCCGCAAATTCGCGACGGCTGCACGTAGCTACGCCGCCTGCCGTTTGATGGAGAAGGTCGGACTGCGTATCAACGAAGTCCGCATGCTCGACTTCGACGACGTGCGCTGGGAGCTGGGTCGCTTCGGCAAGCTGCACGTCCGATACGGCAAGGGAGCACGCCGCAGCGGACCTCGCGAACGGATCGTGCCGCTGATCAACGGCGCCGACGCCCTGCTGCGTTGGTACATCGAAGATGTCTGGGGTCTCTTCGATGACGACCACACCCGACCGGGTGCCGCCCTGTTCTCCTCCGAACGCCGCTACCCAGGCGGCGCGTCCGCGCGGATGGGCGACGGCTCGGTACGCAGCGGGCTGGCCGAGCAGGTCCGCCGCCATCTGCCGACCTGGCAGGGCAAACTCACCCCGCACGTGCTACGTCACTACTGCGCCTCGCAGATGTATCTGTCCGGCATGGACCTGATGGCGATCCAGGAGCTACTTGGCCACGAGTGGCTCGTGACGACGATGCGTTACGTCCACGCCCACCGCGAGTTCATCGAAGACAGCTGGCTTGCCGGCCAACAACGCGCCGCGACCCGCCTGCAACGGCTGCCTCAGTGAGAAGGGCACATGCATGAAGTGGAATCTTCGGCTGGCCGCCGCGAACCGCGGCATCTGGAAGGCCAGCGAGATGCAACGACTGCTCGCTGAGCGAGGGTTGATCATCAGCGCGGGAAAGATGTCGGGGCTCTGGTCAGGCACGCCGGCCAGCATTAAGCTCTCCGACCTCAACGTGATCTGCGCGGTTCTGGACTGCGGGGTCGGTGATCTGCTGATCCCCGAGCTCGACCAGGTCCAGGCACCTGCCCAGGACGCCGGCAAGGACGCTGCCGTCAACGAGACCAATCACGCCTCGACCGTCAAGCCCCGCCGTCGCGGAGGCCGATCGCTCCCGCCGGCCTGAGACCGGTGGGCGAGTCCCAGGAACGCCCACGTTGGCAGCCGCGTCCCTGTCGACGCTGCGGCGTTCGCCTGTGTCGCGGCTCCGAACTGCGACTGTGTTGGACCTGCTCCGGATACCCGGCCCCATCCTGCAAACGCTGCGGGGACCGCGACGCGGTCGTCGGCGGTTTCTGTCTGGACTGCCATCCGCGCCTGGGTCGACACCGCCCCAAGTCCTGCCGCGATTGCAACGCGTGGGGCGTGTTCTGGGGAAAGTGTTGCCCAGCCTGCGTCAGCTGGAACGCCGAGTACCCGATGCAACGATGCGAGAGCTGCCATCGCAGTCTGGCCTGCCGGGATGGCCACTGCCGCTGCTGCTGGACGCAGGCGCGGATGCTCGAAGGACGACCACATAACAACCCCCGCCGCTTCCTCAACCAAATACCCGCCACGGGGCACCAGCTCCTGCTGGTCGTCACCGAGCGTCGCCGGAAGGGTCTCCGACTACCGTCGGGCGGCTCATCTCAACGCCCATCCCTACCTCGCCAGTCCCGCTACGTCCAGCAGGTTCTGTTCGAGGTCGCCCGCGACTACACCAGATTCGACTTCGCCCGCGACGCTGAACTCGACAACCCGACACTGGTAGTTGCCCGCGGGCTGTCAGCAACGCAAGCCGAACTGCGTGGCTGGTCGAGCCACGTCCTGCGCGGAACCGACCGCGGTCTGATCAACGTCCTGTCCCACCACCAGCCCGGAGAAACCATCCGCTACAGCGAGATCCTGCCGCTGGCCGCGCACCGACGGGTGATCGTCGGCCGCGTCGCCGCGATCCTCGAGCAGATGGGTCTACTCGACGACGACCGCGAATCCAGCTTTGAGCTCTGGCTAGCACGGCGCACGGCCGACCTCGCGCCGCAGATCGCCGACGACGTGCAAGCCTGGATACGTCAGTTGCGCTACGGCGGCCCTCGCAGCAAGCCACGCGCCCGCGCTACCAGCTGGGCCTATCTCGCTGCCGTGCAACCGCTGCTTGTCGACTGGTCCGCGACGCACCAGCATCTCCGCGAGATCACCCGCTCCGACATCCAATCGGCGCTCGCTCCGATGCGCGGCAACGAACGCAACCACACGCTGCACGTGCTGCGGTCGCTGTTCCGCTTCTGCCGGCGCGAGAAACTGATCTTCCGTAACCCCACCGTCGGGATCAAACCCGCAGATGAACCGCGCCGACAACCGCTGCCGATCGGGCCCGATGCCTACGAAGCCCTCGCCGCTGCAGCTGTCACTGTTGAACAACAACTCATCCTCGCGCTGGTCGTCGTGCACGCGGCCACACGCACAGGGCTACGCGAGCTGACCGTCGACGACATCGACGTTGCTGGCCGGCGCATCACGATCGGCGAACACCCCCGCCCGCTCGACGACCTCACCCACCGACTGCTGCTGCGACACCTCGATGACCGACGCCAGCGGTGGCCCCAGACCACCAACCGGCATGTGTTCATCAGCCAGAGCACTGCCTACGGCACCGGACCAGCCAGCATCTACTGGCTGCACACGCGAGTTCAGGACCTCAACGTCACCCCCGGCCGGCTGCGCATCGACCGACAGCTCGATGAAGCCCTCATCAGCGGCGGCGACGCCCTACGCGTCGCCTCGGTCTTCGGCATAACCGAACAAACCGCGGTCCGCTACGCCGAAGCCGCACGAGCCATCCTCGACTCCACGCATCGGCCGCAGTGATCGCTGCACGTCTGGTGAGCCTGCTGACCGAACCGGCGGTGAGCTCAGTCGTGGGCCGGGGTGCCGCTGACCTGGTGATCGGCTTGGAACAGGGCCTCACTCAGCAACGCCCGCACATGCCCACCACGCAGCCGATACACCACCCGCTGGCCGTTCCGGTTGCCCTCGACCAGACCGGCGAAACGCAGCTTGGACAGGTGCTGGCTGGCCACCGTCGGGCGGCAGCCCGCCACCGCGGCCAAGCTGGCGACGTCCAGCTCGGCCTCGCGCAGTGCCCACAACATCCGCACCCGCGTCGGATCGGCCAGCAACGCAAACGACGTCACCGCCGCGGCGACCTGCTCGCCGGTCAACTCGTCAGGATGCTCGGCCGGGGGCGGCGTGACCGGGCGGGCGGCACGAGAGCGGGAAGCGGCCATGACCCCACCCTAACCGCTATTGCAACATATTCGCATCTATGAAGGTCTTGATAGGCTTGGCGTGACCCCGACGCTCGACCCGAAGAACGGCACCGGCCATGAGCCACACCCAGCAGCACGACCACGACGACCACTACGACTACGACGGGCACCCCCATGCGCCCGGCGGGGAGCACAGCCATGACCACGAGCACGAACACGGCACATCGGCCTGGGCGCGCAGCCGGCACGCTCTATCCGAGCTGATCGGCGGCCACTCGCATGACGCCGCCGACCAGATCTACGACGCCCTGGAAGCCGACAGCGCCGGGCGCCGGGCCCTGTTCATCAGCCTCGCCGGCCTTGGGCTCACCGCCGCCATCCAGGCCGTCGTCGTCGTGCTGTCCGGGTCGGTGGCCCTGCTGGGCGACACCCTGCACAACGTGGCCGACGCCCTCACGGCCGTCCCTCTGCTGGTCGCCTTCACCCTGGCCCGCCGAGCTCCCACCAAGCGCTACACCTATGGCTACGGGCGAGCCGAAGACCTCGGCGGCCTATTCGTGATCGCCATGATCACTCTGTCCTCGGCGCTGGCCTGCTACGAGGCGATCGACCGTCTCATTCACCCCCGCGCCGTCACTCACCTGTGGTTCGTGGCCGGAGCCGCCCTAGTGGGCTTCATCGGCAACGAGATCGTCGCCCGCTACCGCATCCGTGTCGGACGCCAGATCGGCTCCGCTGCTCTCGTCGCTGATGGGCTGCACGCCCGCACCGACGGATTCACCAGCCTCGCCGTGCTGCTCGGAGCCGCCGGCGTCGCCCTCGGCTGGCACCAGGCCGACCCCCTGATCGGTCTGGTCATCACCGTCGCCATCCTCGGTGTCCTGCGTTCCGCGATCCGCCAGGTGGGTGCCCGGCTGATGGACGCCGTTGACCCGGGCTTGGTCGATCAAGCCAAGGCCGCCGTCACCAGCGTCGACGGGGTCGATGGCGTCCGCGACCTACGCATCCGCTGGGTCGGACACACCCTGCGCGCCGAAGCTGATGTCACCGTCAACGCTGACCTCAGCCTTGTCCAAGCCCACGACCTGGCCCACCACGCTGAGGCGCACCTGCTCGATCAAGTCAAACGACTCACCGCGGCCACCGTCCATACAAGCCCTGCCGGAGCACACGTCGCCTAGCCAGCAGGGATCGAAAGCCTGCTCAGCGCACGCAGCGCGGGGCGTTATCGTCGAACCTGGACGAAGTTCGGGTTCCACCCGTCGGCACGCCTTCCAGTTCAGCTTGAAAAGAGTTCAGAAAGCTTGAACTTGCGCCCTTGCGATCCTCGAGTACTGGATACCGGCCGAGGACCTCGACGACCTCAACGCCAACCTGGTCGGAGTGATCGAGGTGACCGACGAGTTCGGTTCGGCTGAGTAGGTGTTAGGTGCCCGGTCGCGGCGAGTTGTGCAGCGTGCTCAGACCGCCCAGCGGTGTTGCGGGTAGTCGCCGCGTTCGCGCTTGTCGAGGAACACGTCGATCGCGCCAGGCCAATCCAGCCGCCCCTGCACCGGTTCGTCTTGCCGCGGGTTCCAGTGCAGCGCGAGGACGTCGGTGAACGCCGCACGGGTGCGCTCGACCGCCGGCCCGTAGGAAGCGACGATCGCGGTGTTGACCATCGACTGCAGCACGTAGTCGAGCATGTCTCGGTCGATCAGCTCCGCCTCGTCCACGATCAACAGGTCGGCGGCGGCCCAGGCTTCCTGGTCATGGTCGAGGTTGGACAGGATGTGCACGTTGTCGCGGTGGAGATCGGCGTACTCGTGAACCCGCGGGGTGAGGACCACGCAGTGCTCGGACTCTTGCGCAGCCCAACAACGGGCCACGAACCGGCAAGTGGTGGTCTTGCCGCCGCCGACGCTGGACAGCAGCGCGATGCGCCCCTCCTCGACGCTGGTGTCGACGACGACGTCGTTGCCGGTCGGGTCCGAGCCGATCCGCGTGTACATGGTCTCCAGGGTCCTCTCGATTGTTGGGTGGGTAAATCGTGCTGTGGGCTCGCTAGCGGACAACTGCGCGGCGGCAGGTGGTGTGCGGACCTGCCGCCGCGCTGTTGATCACGGCAGGGCGATGGTGGCGGGCTGGCCGTAGTTCCAGGCGCCGTTGGTGCGCTGGACGCCGGCCTGCACGGTGACGTTCGCGTGGTGGCCGCAGGTGATGGGCCACGTGTGGGCGGTGGCGGTGGCACCCGGTGCGAGGGTGTAGCGACCGGTCTCCGCGCCGGTCACGACGAGGACCATGACGTGCTTGCTGGTGTTGCGTTGCGGGGTCAGGGTGCCGTTGACTTGCTGGCCGAGTTCGACGCTCAGCGATGCGACGGTGCAGTTGTAGGACATCGCCACAGCGACCGGCGGCGCGGCTGGGCAGTCCACGACGAAGGCGCCGGCGGCCGCGACTCGGGCGGTCCAGCCCTTGGTGGTGTGGTACTGCCAGGTGCCGGTGACCCGCGCACCGTCGGCGAGGACGATGGTGGTCGAGGTGCAGGTGGTCTTCTTGCTGGCGGCGAAGTCCACGATCTTGGTGCCGCCGGGCCAGGTGTAGATCAGGTGGGAGGCGGCGGCGCTGGCTGGCGCGCATGCCCGCAGCGTCACGGGCGGGTGGCCGTTGCACTGCGACCCGCATGCGTAGCTGTTGCTGAAGCCGCTGACACGGCCCTGGTAGGACGCGGAGGCGCGGGCGCTGGTGGCCGCGACGGCGGACACCATGCGCTGGTAGCCGGCGGCGGGGTGGCTCATGAGCAGCGTGGTCGGGGCGAGCTCGGTGGCGGTGGCGGTGACGTGGACCTCGCCGCCGGCGGTGGTGGTGTAGCGGAAGGTGCCGGTGCCGTGGCTGTTGGTCGCGACACGGGTGGGCGTGGTGACGTTGGCTCCGTGGGCGAGGGTCACCGTGGTGGCCTTCGCGCCGCCGGCGGCATCGACGGTGACGGTGCCCGTGCCTGCCTGGCCGGGCAGCGCGGCCGCCGAGAGGTGGATCTTCACCGTGTAGCCGCCGCGCAGTCGCTTTGCCTCAGCGACGTAGGCCATCGCGAGCTTCTGCGTCGACTTGGCGATGTAGTGGCTGCGCCGGGAGACGGCGGACCGATTGCCGGCCAGGTAGTTCAACGCCTGGCTGGTGGCCTCGGCGCCGACTCGACTGCTGGTCTGGCCGTGGGCGGTGAGGACCTCGGCCATCTCCCGGCTGGTCGTGGTGCTCAGCGACGTGACGTGGGTGACCGTGGACAGCCTCAGGCGGCCGGGTTCGCGCTTGGTGGGGTTGATGCAGTAGACGTCGATCGTCTTGCCGCCGGACTTGACGTGGTACTGGCCGACATAGTCGGTGCCGTGGGCGATGAGGGCGCCGGCGCCGCGGGACACCGTGGCCTCGGCCGTAGCGGCCGAGGCGGAGGTGGGCGCTGCGGCGATGGTCGCGATCGCGACGCACGAGGTGGCGGCGATGAGCGGGATCGTCCGCGCGTGAGCGCGGAGGGCGGTAACCCTGAGTTTCATGGCGTGGTGCTCCGTTCGAGTGGGTGGCGTCGGCGCGGTCGCCGAGGGGTTGGATCAGGTGCGGCAGCGGGCAGGATTGCGCCGGTGAATCGGCGTCGGCGGTCCGCGTCCGGCGAGGTGTCGCCTCGATCGCGGGGCGCTTCGGTAGCCGGCTTGTTGTTGGCTGGGCGGTCGCGCGCGGGGCGATCGGTCGTCGTCGTCGTCGTTCATGCGATGTGCCGGACGTCGACGATCTGGCCGGACCATTCAGTGGCTTCGGTGAGTTCGACGGGCACGCCGGTTTCCGGTGCCTGCACGATGTACAGGTGTCGGCCGTCGCTCTTGTCGACGTAGCCGGCGACCATGCCGACGTGGCCGGGGTTCTGCGCGGTGCCGTCTGAGCCGGGGATCATGACCAGGTCGCCGCTGACGGCCTGCGTCAGGTTGGTCGGCTCAGGGGTTCCCGACCCGACTTGGGTGGCCGCGTTGTGCGGTAGGGCTACGCCAGCTGCCGCCCACGCCGCCATCGTCAGCCCTGAGCAGTCGAACGCGTTGGGGCCGGACGCGGCGAAGACATAGGGCTTGCCGAGTTGTTTGAGTGCGTACTGCACCGCGGCGTTGCCCTTGGCGCTGCCGCTGAGCACCATTCCGGCGGGCACCGTGGTGGTGCCTGCGATGTTGTTGCCCTTGGGTCCGACGATGTTGCCGGCTGGACTGCCGCCGGTGGTCACGCCGCCGCCGCCGGGGCAGATCTCGCCGCCGCCGGTGCCCGGCTGCGGGCCGACGCTGCGCGCGGCGACCGCGGCGAGGTTAGTCGTCGGGAACGTCACGCCGGGGTCCCAGGTGTAGGCGGCCTTGAACGCGGCCAGCACGGCGGCCGTCCCGCGGTCGGCCGCCATCGCCGAGCGCACACCGTCCCAGTGGCCGCCCTGCAGCAGGGCCACGGTCCCGGCCACACCGCTGTCGAAGGAGATGTAGCGCTGCACGCCGACCGAGTTGAAGTCGGTGCTGCCCGGTTCCTTGGTGACCGAGTTCAGCGGGTTGTAGCGGTCGTTCTGGCCCTCGAGCTGAGCGACGGCGTAGAGCGCGTCCAGGTTTCCGCTCGAGGCGGGCAGGTGCATCGTCTGCAGGACCTGGGTGAAGAACGTTTGGGTGCTGGTACCACCAGCGGTCGTGGTGCCGGCGGTGTTTCCGGCTGCGGTCGACGCGGTGGCCCACAGCTGGCCGGTGAGTTGTTCGGCCAACGCCTCGTTGGGCTGGTACCGCTCGGGGTGGCCCGATGCTTGGACCGCCTGCGCGTCGGTGCCGACCGAGTTGGTCTGCCAGCTCGGCACCCGGACCAGCCGGTCGAGAAACGCGTTGGTCGCGTTGACCGGGTCGTCGGCTACGGCCTTGGTGTAGATCGAGACCCGCTGCTGAAACAGCCCTTCGGAGTCGTGATCGGTCTGGGTGGTGGTGTTGCGCAGACTCGCTTCGGTGTAGGAGGTGTCCACCGCGACCACCGCGGCGAAGACCGGCAGGTTACGGCCCGCGACGACCGAGACGATGGTCTGCGCGTTGCCCATCTGATCGGCGTCCAGGGCAGTACCGGAGACGGTCGCGCCGGTGCCTGCTCCGCCGCAGTCCGCAGACGGCGGCGGGCTCGCGCCCGCCCCCGCGCCGAGGATGAGGAACGGGAAGATGACCATGAACAGACCGAAGTAGGCGACTACGCCGATGGCTAGCCCCATGCCGGTCTTCTTGGTGTCGTCCCCCATGACTCAGGCCGCCACCGCGTCGTTGGTGTAGGTGAGCTGCCGCTCGAGTGGCGTGAGCACCGTTTCGACCTTGAAGCGGCGGTCGCCGACCAACCACAGCGACCGGCCCTTGCCGCCCATCGCCCAGCCCGTGATCAGGTTGGTTTCGATGGGCTTGAGACGCGAGATCGTCTGCAGTTCCTCGGCGATTTCCGGGTCGTGACCCAGGTGGATCTTGATGTCGTAGAGGTTGAAGAGGTCCTTGGCGATGTTGACCGCCTGCGACCCCAGGTCACCGCCGGCTAGTGCGTCGGACGGCTTGTGTGCGACGACCAGGTTGATGTCGCCGTCGACGCGGACCAGTCGCAGGTCGGCCGACAGTCCCTTGGCCGATGCGAGCCCGAGCTGGTTACGCAGCCAGTTCTCATCGCGCACGGTGATGCGGTGGTCACCCGGCTCGGCGACTTCGCGCATTGCCTTGCCCCAGGAGGACATGCATGCCAGCGCGACGCCGGTGGCGGTCTCGCCCAGCTTCATCACTCGCGAGAGCGACATCGACTGGATCGGCGCGTTCCAGTCGATCTTGATGTTGGTCAGGTCGTCGAACATGCCGCCGAGATGCCCGGTGCACAGCATTGCCAGGCCGTCACGCAGCAGCCGGGTGCCGTCGAAGAAGTCCTGCCGGTTGGCGTAGCGCAGCGAGGCGACCAGCTCGTCGGTGGGCTCGTCGAGTGCCTTCCACAGCATTGGCACGGTCACTGGCGCCAACCCGCGCTCGCCGCGCAGGGTCAGGTGGTCGAGTGCCTCACCGAGCACCTTCTCGGTCGAGGCGTTGATCTGTACGCCGACTGCGCCGAGTATCTCGGCCAGCAGAACGAGCCAGCGGGAGCGGATGACCTGGACACGACGCTGGTACTCCTCGGCGCTGAGCTGCGCCCACCCGTGAGCGAGCGGGCCGGCCTCCAGCACGTTGAGACGCGCGAACATCCCGGGGCCAATCGCGAACGGCTCAACACCGAGCGCACGGCAAAACCGCTCGTACTCGTCCTTGACATCACCCAAGATCAGCCCGCGGTAGCCCTCGAACTCGAGCATGCGCAGGATGAACGCCTTGACGATCGAAGACTTGCCTCGACCGCCCTTGCCGTCGATGTAGACGTTCGGTGCGGTGACGTTGGGGATGTCTTCATTGAGCGTCCAGCCGATGGGGTCGAGGTACATCGCGCCACCAGACAGCCAGTCGATGCCCATCTGCGCCCCGGTCGGCGGCAGGCCATTGCTGGCGATGAGCGGCCAGAACACCGGTGTCTGTTCCGAGGTCATGCGCCACTGCGACAGCGGGGCTGCCGCCGGCGACCAACCGGCGTAGCGAGCTGCCCGGCCACGGCGCGGAACCATGCTGGAGAACGGGTTCTTCTCCGAGGCGGTCTGCACTGTCGGCGCACGCGAGGGGACCTCGTGACCGAAGTCAGCGAGCAGGTTCGCCACATCGCGGCCACGACGTGTCGCAGCCCGGGTCACCGTCGCCCCCGACGCCGTGGCAGCCCAATGCCGAGCGGGATCGCGGCGGCGGCGAAGCCGGAGTCCTGCGCCAGGTCGAGGCGCTGGGGAGTGAAACCGGCCATCCGAATGGAGGCGTCCAGACGTCGGCCGTACTCCGGGATCGGCCAGTGATTGGGAACGGTGATCGACGCAGCGGCGCACGGGCGGACCAACGCCCGGCCCTTGGCGAGCTTGGTGTCCATGTCGGCCACGCGCTGGTTCGCGCGCCGCTGCTTGGCCCGTTCCAGACGTCCGCTCTTGCGTCGCAGCTCGCTACCGACGATGGCTGACATCTCCTCGCGGCCGACCAACTTGTCGGCGCTCTGCTGAGACATCACCGGGAAGAAGATCGTGACGGTGCGGCGCTCGCCCGGGCTGGACGGAACGAACACCGGAGCCAACGCCCCCAGAATCGCGCCCTGGTCGGGAAGGATGATGGTGTCGGTGACCGAGGTCCACGCGTCGTGGTTGTAGTGCCGGATCTCGGTGTGCGCCTGCGAAGGGCCCGCCGCGGCCATCGGTACCCCGGTCGCGACTCCCGGGTCGTCTTCTGCGGCGATGGTCGCGGCGACGAGCGAAGCTCGGTCACCAGGAGCGAAGCCGGTGCGGATTGCCACGGCCAGGGCAGGTGAGTCCAACCAGGTGACGCTCTCGCATCCGATCGGACCCTTGAGCCGGCTCTCGATCTCGCCGATGGCCGTGTAGAGCACGCGCGCCCGGCCGTCCACGCCGCCGCCGGACTCCTTGGCCGAGCGGGCGATCCGATCCTCGGACACCACGACCGTCACGAACGCCTCGTTCTGTACGGCCGCGGAGTTCAGCGACACGCTCAGTTGCTCGTTGGCCTGCTGCGAGAGAGCGGGCGCGTCGACGCGCCGGTGCTTCTTCACCCAATCGGCTCGCTGAGCTCCGTCGTCGGGCACGGTGCGGACCTGGACAGCGACCAGGTCGATGAGTTCGGTGCGGGCCGCTACCTCCGTCAGCTCTGCCAGCCCGGCCCCCATGCGCTCGCGCTCCTCGGGCTGGGCCAGCCCGATGCCCGGGTGCACGATGCGGGCCACCGCCGCCCAGGTGCGCTCCGAGGTGTTCTGCACGATCGCCGGCCGGACCATCGTGTGGCCGTACGGCGGCCCGTCGTGCATCCGCACCCCGGCCAGCACTCCCGGCAGGTCGGCCTCGTTGAGGTCGCTGACCGTGCCGGCCGCGACCTTCGACTGCCACCGCGTCCAACCCATAACTCCTCCAAGCGCGTACATCGCGAGGTCGTAGACCCAGCGGGCGGCCGAGCGGCCGCGCATCGGAACGGCGACGAGCAAGATGACCAGTGCCCACACCGGTAGCCAGGCCGCGAACAGCAGCCACGCGTGGCTGTTCAGGGCGAGCAGGTCCGGCAGCCCGCCGAGGATCACCAGGGCCAGCTGCATTCCGGTGAGACCGAAGAACCAGCCCGCCCGGTCCCGGGAATAGTCGTTGTATTCGATGGCGCTCATCGCGCACCTCCGAGATCACGAATCGGCGCTGAGTGCCTTGCCGTGGCGGATTCAGACCGGGACAACGGGCACCCCCGCGGCGACGCCCGCGCCCTCGGCTCCACCAGCTGCTCCACCAGAGCCGCCGGAGCCGCCGGAGCCGCCTGAACCGCCGCCGGGCATGCCGGGCATGCCGCCCCCGCCGCCACCCCCGGTGGGCGGCGTGGGCGGCTGCGGCATCGGTGGCGTGGGTGGGGTCGGCGTGCCTCCGTCGCCGCCACCGGACCCGCCGGCTCCCCCGGAACCGTCGTCCCCGCCGCCGTTGCCCGTTCCCGGTGCAGCTCCGGTGCCCGGCGACGACGATCCGCCGGACGCCCCCCCGCCGCTGCTGTCCGAGTCCTGGCCCATGTAGGGCGCCTGATGCCCGACGCCCGCGCTGCCGAGCACGTCGGAGCCGATGGAGGCCGCCTTCGTGGCGACCTTGCCCACCGCCTGCATGCCGGCGCCCATCGCCTGGCCGGCGCCGCCGAGCATGCCGCTGAACCGGCTCGCTGTTTGGGTGTCGGCCGAGGCCTCACCGGCGGACCGGCCGCCGCCATCCTGCTTGGTCGCCGCCCCGCTGCCCGAGGAGTCGCCGCCGCCGCCGGCCGAGGCTCCCTTGCCGGACAGCATTCCGGCCATGCCGCCGTTCGCGGCGAACGATGCCCGCATCGCCGCGCCGGAAGGCGTGCCCGGGTCGACGAACGCAAGAAGCCGGAACAGCAGCAGCGGGCAGATAGCGCCGATGAGAATGATCAAGCAGCCGGTGACCGCCATACCGACCTGTTGTTCGGTGAAGTTGTTGGAGGTGGTCTTCAGCGCCGACTGGCATGCGGAGCTGATGAGGTTCACCTTGCAGGAGGCGGGGAGGCTCGCCTTCTTCGGCGGCTCGATGGTGCCTTCGCAGATTTGGATGCCAATGCCGAGGACGAGCGCCGCCAGAGGCGACATGAGCAGCGTGGCCAGGAACCAGCGGAACGACTTCCAGAACCACGCACGGGTGGACTCCGACATCAGTCCCGCGGCCGAGATCGGTGAGGTGCTGGCCAGGATCAGCAGCGCGGCCTCGCGCACCAGCATGAGCAGCACGTAGCCGATCGCGGCCGGAAAGATGATGAAGATCGTGCACAGTCCGAGCACCGTGGCGACCACGGTGTCGTCGATCTTCGTGGGCCAGTTGGCCGTCGCCGGTACCCCGCTGAACGCGTTGACGTGCAGCAGCGCGCTGAGCAGCCCCTTCGTGAGTCCGGAGGTGGCGGTGACCAGGAGCGCGCAGATCGTCACGTAGCCGACCCACACGCCCCAGAACTGCACGACGCCGACCATGACCCGGGCGATCGACTGCCCGTCGCGTTTCCAGGCGGCAACGCCGATCTGCACCAGTCCGAGCAGCACCGCGAGGAACGCGCCGATGGCGAACGTGTAGGGCAGAACGCGGGCCAGCGGCCCGTTCAGTGACAGGTCCGGCGTGGTGAAGTCGTCGATGATCTTGAACGCCAGGCCCAGCACCCACAGACCCGCTGACCAGAGTGCGGTCATGGCTGCTTTCCACACGTCACCTACGGCGGCGCTGGCGGCCGAACCGAGCCAGTGCATCGGGTTGAGGTCACTGAGACTGAAGGCGAGATCGCGGGTGTCAGCCATTGCGCAGGTCCTTGTATCCGACGGAAATAGCGGTGTCGGTGTCTGCCCACACCGAGGGAGGGTTGGCAGGTTCGGGTCCGGGGCCGATCACCCATCGGCTGCCCTGCCAGACCATCCGCTCGCAGTCGGCCTCGGCCACGTGCTGGGTGGAGTTGAGGGTGACGTCGAACTGGAAGTCGACACAGGGCACGACGAAGTCCGGGCCGACAGAGCCTTTGACCATGCCCATCACGGGCGTGACCACCATCGCCAGCTGCGCTGACCCGGCGCCGGACAATCCAGCGGAGCTCAGGAAGTCGGCCATGGCGGCGACGCCACTCCACGACTGGACAGTGGGTCCGTCAGGCGAGGACCACTGCGCGATCACCGCACGGACCCCGGCCAGCGTCCCGGACTGCATCGCGGTCTGGTCGATGGCTGCCATCTGCGCCAACGCACCAGCCGGCGTGTGCGGGAACCCGGTGGGCACACCCGCCGCGCCGGTCGCGGTCGCCTTCGGGACGATCAGCGTGCCCGGGTTGCGGGTGGACACGGCGCCCGGCTGAGCGTCAGACAGATCCACCGTGGGCATCGGCTTGTTCGCCAGCATGTCCTCGGCGTACTGCTGGGTGCCGGGGTCAGCGCTCGAGCTCGGCCTCGGCGACTGGGTCACCGGGCCGTCGATCCCATTGCCGTTGGCGGGTGCGGCGTCCGCGCTGTGGTGTCCGGGGTTGAGCGTGTAGTAGATCGCCAACCCGAGCCCGAACACCGCCAGCAGGCAGGCGGCGAGGGCCACGCCGAGGAACGCGACCAACCTTCCGCGCTCCCACGGCTTCGCCTCTGTCGGGGTGAGTGCCCTTCGCACCCGACGCCGCACCCGGCCGAACATCAGCAGCCCGACCCGGTGATGCCGCCGAGGATGCCCAGGATCGTGACGTAGAGGATCGCGGCCAGCACCACGATGCCCAGGCCCATCGCGCCGTAGCGCGAGGCGTGCGGGTGGGAGAAGATGCGGCCGATCAGGATGGACCCGATCGACACCAGGGCGGCGATGATGATCAGGGCAAGGACGCCCCACTTCACCCAGCCGGTGACCTGGTCGGAGTAGCCCTGCATGCCCGGGGGTGCCTGCGGGCAGACACCCTTCGCCAGCAGGACGCCGGTCTTAACGTGCTCGATCATGCTGATCCCTTCTTCCTCGTGACTCAGCCAGCCCGGCCCAACGCCGACTGGTCTGTGGAGTGGTCGTGCGACGCGGTCGACGGCAGTGCCGCCGCCAGCGCCTTCCCGGCTGCGGCCAGGGCCTTGGGCAGCGCTTCCGCGCTGACGCCGTCCGTCTCGACTCGCCGGTCGATCGGCATGGTGATGACTCGCCCGCTCTCACGCGCGGCGCGCAGTTGCGGGCCGGTGGATGCTGCTGCGGCCCCCGGCCAGCGCGTCGGCCCGACCGAGGCCACGGTCACCGACACGGGGGTCTGCTCGGCCAACTCGGCCAGCAGGTACTCGGTCTGGCGGATGCCGGGCACCGTGGGCCGGCAGACCAGCAGCAGCGAGGCGGTAGCCAGCGCGGTCGCGAGCCAGCCGCCGGCGGCGAGCGCGTCGCGGGCCGGCCAGCCGATATCGAGGATGAGCAGCTCGTCCGGGTGTGGCGCCGGGGCGGGAGCGGGTACCTGCTCGACTGCTGAGGCGCGAAACGCGAGTCGGTCGATGTGGATGTCGCCTCGCCGTCCGCGGCGCCAGCCGGTGCCGTCCTCGCCGAGCTCGGCGGTGGTGGCGCCGGCTAGACCCGAGCGGGACGCGTCAGCGACCTCGATGATCCGCACGCTCGTACCGGCGGCGGCCAGTGCCTCGGCGAGGGTGACGGCCACGGTCGACGCACCGGCTCCGGAGTGCCCCGCCACGACAGCGACCACGGATCCGCTGGGCTGCCAGCTCGAGGTGTCGCTCGGTGCAGGTGCTGCGGGTGCGGGAAGTCGCGGGTTGTCGGCGGCCGGCGTCGGCGCCGCCGCGGTGCTCGGGCGATGCAACGCGAAGTCGCCGCGCCGCGCGGCCGCGGCCGCGGCCTGCAGTTCTTCCAGCGAAGCCCGGGTCCGTTCCTGGGTGGCTGTCACCGCTGCGCTCCGCCCGAGCCGCGCTGGCGGCGAAGCACCAGGGCAGCCTTGAGTGTGTTGCGGTCGATGCCGGTGAGCAGCTCGCGCGCGGCCTCGGCATCTCGCAGCCGCGTGAGCAGGCCTTCCAGTCCGGTGATGGTGAGGGTCACGTCGCCGGCAGCCAGCCTGTCGAGCATGTGGACCACGCGCGTCACCTCGGCGTCGACCTCGCACTCACTCGACGGGGTGTTAGCTGCTGCGGTCATCGGTGGCTCCCTCGTCTGGGTGGTGGTCCGTCCCTTCATCGCCTCAAGGTGAGTGCGGGACCCGGTTCGGACATCGCGGGCGGAACTTCTTCGACTTTTTTCCGGAGAGTCCGATCGGGGTGGTCAGGCCGCGTGCTCGAGGTAGGCGAGCCGGGCGTCGTGCAGCCGCTGCTTCACCTGGGTGCAGCGGCGACGGATGTGCCGATCGGTCAGTCCCCACTCGGCGGCGGCCGCGCGGCGTTGCGGTCCTGTGGCAAGTTCGAATTCGAGCAGCAGCCGCAGGTCCTCCTCGGTCAGCACGCCGCTGCCCTTCGCCCAGGACAGGACATCGAGCAGTTCGTCCTCGGCGTCGCGGGCTGGCTTGGCCTCGTCGTGCTCGACCGGGACGGCTCGGCCGTCGCTGAGCAAGGTGACGATCTCCGGGGAGAGCGAGACCAGCCGGCGGCGGCCGGCGGCGTCGCGGGCCGGCGCGAGTTCGCGCAGCACCGCCGCCCGGGTGTCGTTCTTCAGCCCAAGCGCGTGGCTGTGTCGCCGCTGCCGCCACCGGTAGCTACGGATCTGCATCCACAGCTCGGTCGCCACCACGGCGTCGATGTCGCACGACAAGTCGCTCAGCGCGATGGCGACCGAGCGGCTGCCCTTGTGCATGAGGTGGGCGACGACCATCGCGGCGTCCTGGTCGTCGCCGCAGTCGGCAGCGGCCAGCCGTAACAGCGCGGCGAACACGTCGTCGACGTGCTGCCGCTCGCAACTGGTCTGCACGTCGCTGGCCAGTTCGGCCAGGTCGGTGAACCCGCTGAGGGCCGGCTCGGTGGCCGCCCACCGCTGCAGGTGCCGCGCGTCGATGCGCGCGCACAGATCGGTCCAGCTCTCCCCGAGGAAATCAGACGGTGCCATCGGTCAGGTCCTCTCGTCAGCCGTGATGCGTGGCTGACGCTCCGAACCGAACGGACCAGATTCCTACCTACCTGCGGCCCAGCCGGCGTTCTACCGGGCGCCTCAGGCCGCTACCGGGGCCGGTAAGTCCCGGCAGACCGCCCGAAATACGGGGGGTGTGGCTAGGTAAGACGCTTCTACCTACTTTCCTGGCAACCGCCTCAGAATCGTGATCTTCAACGGGCCGGAGACGCTGGCTGCCGCCTTGCCCAGCCGTCCGGGCGGCAGCATTCAGGCGCCGACGTCACCTCCCGTGCCGCGGTCCCGCGGTCGGTCACCCTTGGACTGCGGCCGCACCCGTCTGCAGCTACACCGTCTGCAGCTACACCGTGCCGCCGCGGCGCCAGTGCCTCTAGCCGGGAGCCGACAAGTCAGCTCGGGCGAGCGCCCTGCGTCACCCGGGCCACTCCTCGAAAGACACGCGCGTCGACGCGATGCGTGGGGCCGGGCCCATGCCGCGCGCGCCCCGTATCGGCGACGCCGTTCAGACGGGCTCCGCCGCGCTGGCGCGCCACCCGATGTGGCACATTGTGTGGCACTCTATGGGGTGTGAGTGATCTCGTTCAGGAGCTGTTGGAGCGCGCGGAACTCGAGCGGCGGGCCGCTCAGGACGGCGTGGTGTTTGCAGTCCAGCAGGCGCGCTCGGCAGGTTGGTCGTGGGATCGAATCTCCGCAGCGCTCGGCGGAGTGCCCAACGGCGAGACGCTGCGTCGCAACTTCGCGCCGCGCTGATGCCCGCCCAGGCGTCACGAACGGCTGCTTGTCACGACCCGGATTTACGGGTGGCCCGCCCGTCCCTGGCCGGCTGTCGATGGTCGCCGCCGGGTTCACGTGGACCGGCGGCAACGCTGCGCGACGAGTGCCTATCGGTCTCCGCTGCCCAACTCGACAATCGAACAGCGGCGGGGTTGAGCATGCTACTTCGCGCCGGGCAACCAGGCGCGCAGACGGCGAGCGAGCAGCCCGGCGGTCGATTCGGTCGGGTCGGCACCAACCCGCCCGGTCCACCACCAAGACCCGACAACCCACGCGTCGACGAGCACGACCGCTGCCCGGTAGACCCCTGACGATGCGCTCGTGGAGGTCTCGGTCACCATCCACGCCACCGCCGTCATCGCCGTCAGTGTGATCATCTGTGCCTTGCGGAAGACCGCGACGACGGCCACCGCCAACGCGGTCAGCACGACCGCGATCCACGCCGCCCCGCCGTCCTGGGTTGCCGACGCGCCGCCCAGCCCGCCCACCACGCCAGCGGAGGCCAGCAGTGCGGCCAACGCCGCGTACCCGGCCCACCGCCAGCGGTCGCTGAGCCGCGGGCCGCGGAACCCGTCCAACTTGGTGAGCGGGAAGTCGGTGAACAGCGCGTCCCGGTCGCGGTAGACCAGCACGGTCGGATACCTAGCGCGTACCCGAGAAGCCAGGTCTTCGCTGACTCGCCGGCCGAGCCACAGTGCTTCGATCCGTGCCTGGCCGATCCGCGCGCCGCGGGTGCCGGCCTCCATCGTTCCCTGCGCCGCCACGACCGCCAGCACCTGTCCGGCCGTGGGCTGGCGGCGGGTGTAGGCAGGGTCGGCGTAGGCGTAGAACCCGCAGGCACAGCCCCCGGCGGGTGGGGTGTGTGCGCGGCCCTTCCGGCAGGTGGCCACGTTCCACCCGTCGACCCAGCAGGTGTGGTTGTGCACCGCGTACAGCCCGCCATCGGCCGCGACGCGGAAGGTCCGGACCAGCCGCACCTGGCCGACGCCGGCGGGCTCGGCCAGCTCGGAGCTCACGGCGCCGCAGGCGCGGGAGTCTTCGCGGGTTGCTCAGGCGCGGGGGTCCGTTCGGGCGCGCGAGCCGGCGCCTCGGCCGGTTCCCGCTCCGGAAGGACCTCGATCCGACGCCGCTTGCGTCCGATGTCACCCATGCTCATCACTCTCTTTCGTCCGTGACCGGCGCCGGCCGGTCACTGTTCGCGAATGACGCGAGTACCGCCCGGGCCCGCTCAACCTGCCCCCGAGCGTCCAGCACCCGGGCGAGGTCCAGCACGGCCGTCTCATCACCGGGCAGCAGCTCACAGGCGACTCGCGCGGCCCGCTCAGCCACCACGTAGTCCTGGCTGGCCAGCGCCTCGGTCACCACTCGATGCGCGATCACACCGCTCGAGCGCGGCGCAGCGCCGCCCGTCGCCTGCGGTTCCCTGCCCGAGGCGTCGTCGATCGCCAGATCTACGGCCACTACCGGATACCCGAGGTCGATCATGACCCCATCCTCTCCCCTGCCGGTGCGGTTCACAGCCAGGCCGCCGCAACGACCGCACCAGCGATGATCGCCGGGCCCAGTGGGACGGGCATGTGCCGACCGATCTGACCGGGCCGTGTCGCCGCGACCGCGGCCGCCAGCGGCACCGCCAGCACCCACGCCGCGGCCTGCCCTGCCAGCACGGTCGACCAGCCTGACCACCCCAGCAGCGCGGCGCACAGGGCGGCCACCCACACATCGCCCAACCCGAGCGACCGCGGCGCGGCCAGCACCAGGCCGAACCACGCGACGCCAACAACCAGTGCGGCCACCCCGGCGCGCAGCAGTCGGCCGGGATCTCCGTCCATCAGCGACGTCGCCGTCAGCACCAGTGCCTCACTCGCAGCGAGGCTGATCGTCAGCGGCAGCGGTAGCCGGTGTGTGCGAACGTCGACCACGCTCAGCACAGCGCCGCCTGCGGCCAGCATCAACCACGCCGCCCGCGGCCGCGCGGGCGCCGCGGCGGCCGCCAGCGCTACGGCCACCGCAGCCACGACAGCGACCTGGGTCCACCGCACTGACCGGGGTCGCCACCAGCTGGCGCCTTGGCCTTCTGCGAGGGCGACCGCCCACCCGGCCAGCACCGGACTGGCCGCTGCCACCACGGCGACCGCAAGTAGCGCCCAGGCGATCGACACCGTGCCGGTCACCGGTCAGCTCGCCGACAGCCACTCGCGGCGGCGGCGAATCTGCTCCGTGCGCTCAGACAGGTCCAACGGCCCGTTCCCGTCGTCGTCGCGGTTGCAGACCTCCTCGCGCAGCAGCCGCTCGGCGGCCTCCTTGGACCCGCGCGCCTCCAGCACCGCGGCCAGGTCCAGACGCGGCACCTCCGCGTACGGAATGGCCGTAAGCGCAGTCCGCGCCGCCCGCTCGGCCCGATCCAGCTCGCCACACTCCAGCGCCCAGCTGGCCACCGTGTGCGCCACCTTCTCGACCGCGACCTTCAGATACTCGTCGACCGGGTTGTCCCGCAGCCAGGCGTATCCCCCCGTGCGCTGCTGGGAGTACGGCTCGCCGATCACCAGCTCCAGGGCAGCCTCCAGATCGGCGATGCCGGCCTCGCCGCCGCGCGCCTGACCACGTAGGTGCAGCTGCTGGAACAGGTCCGCGTCGACCAGCATGTCCTCGATCTCGTAGACGCTGACCCCGCGCTCCCGGCTGGCTTTCGACTTGCGGGCATCCGGCAGATGCCATTCCCCGGTCCTCGGGTTCACACCAAGCCAGTGGCGTAGCTCTTTCAGCCGCGCGGCCGCCGTCTCAGGCTTGACCCCGAACGCCTCGGCGATTTGATCGATGGTCGCGCCGTGGTCTCGACTCACGAGGTAAGCAGCCAGCTCGGTGAGGTAGCCGATGCGTTGCGGCGTCTGGCCGTGGGCGCGTAGCTCGACCGGTCCCAGCAGTGTCAGGCGAGGCAGTGGGCACTGCGGGTCGCGCCAACTCGCCAGCGCCTCGTCCAGCCCGCTGACCGTCTCGGCGACCCGCTCACCAACCTCGGCCGGGACGCGCGGAGCGACGACCTCGAGGTCCTCGGCAGTGGTGGCCGCCGCCGACAAGTACGCCTCGTCCTCGGCGGGCAGCAGGGTTGTCGCCTCGGCCGTGGCTTCCCTCGTCGACGGTGCGGGCGTGCCAGCCGCGTCGTCGACCGCCGCGGCGCCTGCAGCAGCCACCACGACCTGTCCGGCGCCGCCGGGCAGGTCCGCCGGTCCGGGAACACGTGCGGCGGTGACGAGAACCGGCCCGACCCGCTCGCCGGTGCGCGGCAACGTGTACTCGGGCCGCAGGCTGCCCGCGGCGTCGATGAACTGCTCCCACGGTCGCGCCCCGCTCGCCGGCGGCACGGCCTCCTCCTGGCCCTCCCCTGCCCGGTGCAGCATCTCGGCGATGTCGTGCGCCTGCTCGCGTGGCAAACGCTGGGCCGTCAGCTCGGTCCCGAGGTCCGGCAGGCTCAAGCGGCCGCCGTCATCGACGTTCAGCACCCAGCCCGCGGGGGGCACGTCGCCGTGGTCGCCGGCCAGCACGATCGCGACCGACGCGCGGTCCGGCCGCGCCGCCAGCTCGCCGAGCAGCTCGTTCAGCTTGTCGTGCTCAGCGGCGATATGTGGCGCGACCAGCAGCACGTGCGGCATGAACGAGTCCAGCGCCACCTGGTGCGCCCGCGCATCCAGGACAGTGGTGTCGGCGTTCTCGGCCGCAGAACAGCCGTGGGCGTAGTCGGCCGACAGCAGCGCCGTCGCCTCGTCCAGGTCCTCGCTGTAGCGCAGCCGCGCTGGGTTGATCGGCACCAGCTCGTCGCCGAACCCGACCATCGTCACCGTGACATGGTGGGACCAGTCATTGACGGCCAGACCCGCGGCGATGAACCGCCCCAAGTCCAGGCAGCGGGCGGAATCGCCAGTGAGCGCGACCGCGCCGGCCCGCTCAAGGTCGACGAGCCACTTCTCGCTCCCGCCCTGCTCGTCGTCGTCGACGTCTTCACCGACACCCGCACCGAGATAGCCCACCCCCACCAACGTTGGATAGGGAGCCGCGACGTCGCCCGCGTTGGCAGCCGACACTGGCAGCTCCGCGCCGACGCTCACCGACCACCACAGCCCTGATTCGTCCACCCGCCACGGCGCTGGCGGGGCGCTCGGGTGTGGCTCAGCCAGCCGCAACTGCAGCTCGTCACCGGTCATCCGCGCGGCGAGCACATCAGGCAGAGCCGCGGCTTGTCCCCCGGCCGTCGCCTGGGCCAGGCTGCGCAGCGCGAAGTCGAGGAACTGGCCGTCCGGCGCCCCGGCACTACCGTGCGTGAGAGTGGCCTTCTCGGCCGGCACCAGGTGCGGCGGCATCGAGGCGATCGTCCGGCCCAGCCGCGCGGTACGCCAGCTCATCCGTCGCCGCACGACCAGGGCCCCGAGTAGTCCGGCAGCCAGCACGGCGCCAAAGCCGGCGAATACCTCGCCCCACGGCGACGAGGAGGACGACTGCTCCGCCGGACTGGTCTGCTGATGCTCGGGACGGTCAGCCTGGCTCGAATGGGTCGAGGGTGCTGTGCTTGCCGGCGTGCTCGGCTGCGAGGGTGTCGCGCGCCCCGGCGTCGGAGTCGTCTTCGGCGTCTGCCCGCCGGGCTGATCGGGTGTTGTGCGCGTCGGCGCGCCCCCGCTAGGCGCCTGCGTGCCCGGCGTGGTGTGCGCCGGACCCGGGATGACGATCGTGTCGCCCGGCTTGATCAGGTTGGGGTCCGTGAAGACGCGCCCGTCTGACATCACCCTGCCCTCATTGCGCGCCCACACAGCCGGCTCGGTCGAGCCGTGATCGTCGGCGATCTCGGTCAGGTTGTCGTTCGGCTTGACCGTGACCACGCCGCTCGCCGACGTCGCCGAGGTGCCACCTGCCTGGCCCGGTACGAGCACTGTCCAGCCCGGCATCAGCAGCCCCGCTTGGGTCATCACCGATCCATCCGCTTGCGTCCGGCCGTCGTTCAACGCCCAGATCTCGTGCCACCGCTCGCCGCTGCCGAGCATCGACTGGGCGATGTCCCAGTACGTATCCGGACCGGACCCATCTCGCGGAATGACGTAGGTCCGGGTGCCTGCGCTGGCCGTGCGCGCCGCGCTGTGTCGGGAGTGGTCAGCGGTGGCCGGGGTGGCCGTGGGCGCCACTGCATGAATCTGCGCGACTGCCGCGACCGGTGCCTGGGCAGGGCCCGCGGCGAATGCCCGGGCCGGTGTCGAGGCGACACCGGCCGCCGTCCCGATCAGCAATGCAGCGGCGACCAGCCACCGAGCCAGATTCGGGATGCCGGTGAACTCACCGGGCACCCGTGCCGTCGAGAGATCAGGGCCTGCGGCCCACGCACCGCCAGCCACCGGACGGCGCGAGGTCCGCACCGCAGTGTTGACCGCAGCCACGACCGCGACCGCGAACTGCAACCAGGCAACCCAGATCGCCACCCACACCACAGCGGCGAGAACGTCGATGATCACGCTGTCGGACAGGTCCCCCGCCTTGAGTGATCCCCAGCCGTTCAGCGGATTGCCGATCGTCGCCGCCATCACCCACGGCACGCCTGCCAGCAGAGCGAGCAGCGCGACAATCGCGACGCCCTGGCGTATTCGTCTCATCGGCAGCGCGGCGAGGAAATCTGGCCGTTTCGGGCCAGCACGAATCGCCGCTCCCTCCTTCGTGGGTTTTGTCGGTGGTTCGGGTGAAGATCAGTGGCGTGGCGCGTTATCGGCTCGAGCCGAGTTCGGAGCAGCTGCCGCTGCTGGGCGAGCACTGCCGACATGCGCGGCTTGTTTGGAACCTCGCCGTGGAGCAGTTCAACTGCTACGACCCGGCGAAGGGCCCGGCTCCGGGCTACGTGGACCAGGCACGCCAGTTGACAGAGGCGCGGGCGGAGTTCGCCTGGCTGCGTGCCGGGGCACAGATGGTTCAGCAGCAGGCGTTGCGTGATTTTGACCGGGCGCGGCGGAACTTCTTCGCAGGCACCCATCGCCGACCGACCTGGCGTAAGCAAGGGCGGCACGAAGGGTTCCGAATCGTCGCGATCTCGACCGGGCACGTGCGCCGGTTGAACCGATCGCACGGCGTCGTGTGGATACCGAAGGTGGGCTGGGTTCGGTTCCGCTGGTCCCGCCAGGTTCCCTCGGCCGTCTCGTATCGAGTGACGCTCGATCGTGCCGGCCGCTGGCATGTCGCCTTCGCTGCCCGACCCGACCCGATCCCCGCGCCCGACAACCAGGCCGTGGTCGGTGTGGACCGCGGTGTGGCTGTAGCGGCGGCCCTCTCGACAGGGGAACTGCTCACCTGCCCGGGACTGCGTCCCGGTGAGGCTCAGCGGTTGCTCCGCCTGCAGAGGTCGCTCGCCCGGTCCAAGCGTGGCTCGAACCGCCGCAGTCGCATCAAGACCGCGATCGGTCGACTCAATGCCCGCGAGGTGGACCGACGCCGGAACTGGGTCGAGCGCACGAGCACCGACCTCGCGCGGCGCTTCGACGTGATCCGGGTCGAGGACCTCCACATCCGCGCCATGACACGCACCGCCCGCGGCACGGTCGAGGAGCCTGGCCGCAATGTGGCCGCGAAGGCGGGCCTGAACCGCGGGATCCTGACCAGCGGGTGGGGTCAGCTCGTCACCCGTCTTGAGCACAAAGCCCGAGGGAGGGTGGAGAAGATCAACCCCGCTTACACGTCGCAGACGTGCTCGGTGTGCGGGATCGTGGACGCAAAGGCGCGCGAGAGCCAAGCCGTCTTTGCCTGTCGGTCCTGCCGCTACACCGATCACGCCGACGTCAACGCGGCACGCAACATTGCACAGCGCACGATCGCCGCCGGACGGGCGGTGACAGCACGCGGAGACCTCGGCACCAGCCGGTCGACGAAGCGTGAACCTCACCCTGCGCACCTCCTTTCTGCGTAGTCGTGGAATCCTCGCCCCGCTAAAGGGTGGGGAGGACGTCAACCCGTACCTCCGGTGTTCGAGCCGTGCAGAGCCGTCGCGGTCGAGCTCGCGCTGCCGCTGATGTCGTTGAGTCCAAACGCGGACAGAATCTCGGTCTTCTCGTGCACCGTCACCGAGACGGTCACCGAGTCACCGTTGACCACCACGCTGGGATTGGTGATGCCGGCGCTGTCGAGTACGCGCTGTGCCGCTGCCCGGGCCGCCCCGGGGTCGGCGGACAGGTCACCTGGGTCGGAGTCGTGCAACGCGGTCGGGGAGAGCGCATCGGCACCGGCCCGGGCCGCTTGCTGGGACACGTCCTCGGCCCGCTCCCGGGCGGAGATCGCATTGCCGCCATCCACAATCAGCCCGGCCATCGCGATCAGCCCGACCATGATCGGGATCACCCAGAACATGACCGCTCCACGGTCACGCTCCTGGGTGGCCACCCGCCTGAGGTGGGCCCGCACCCGGCGGGCGATCATCGCAAGAATCCGGGGTTGGGCGGGACGGTGGTCATGTGGCTCTTGTTCGTCAGGATCGAGTAGATGCAGACGACTGCGAGCAGCACGATCACCGCGACGATGACCCCACGGCAAAACCGCGAGTCAAGCAGCCCTGACCACCACGGGAGCGGATCATCGTCTCGGTTTCGGCTTGATGTGCGTTGCAGCATCACGTGCCCCCTCCCCCGTACTGGCGGAACTGTTCTAGCGGCGAGGTCGCGGACGCGGTGAGCGTCTTGTGGCCGGGGAAGCCCACTAGACCCAGATCGGACAGGCTCGTCGTGCACGTCACGGTGACGGTGACCTGTCCCCCTGGTCCGAAGTCGCTGGTGTCCGGTGTCACGGTGAACGTGCTGCAGCTGACCCCTGCCTGATCGAGGACGTCGTGCGCGGCTTGCTTGGCATCAGTACCCGCCTGGATCGGGTTGCTGTCCAGCGTCGCTGCTCGGGCCGCCGCCGAGGCTGCCTGCTGGACTAGGTCCCTGCCATGGGTGAGCCGGCCGAAACCGACCACCAGCAGCAGCATGAGCACGATGACTGGGAACAGGATCACGAGCTCCAGCGATGCGAACCCGGCATCTGCGCGAGTCCTGGCGCTGCGCACCCGATCCCTGAGCCAGCCGGCGGTGCGGCGTCTGGTCATGGCCATCACGCGCCCGTCACGTACTTCTCGACCGGGCCGGACGCGGACTCGTCAACGGTGTACGTGCCGAACGGGACGACCGAGGTGACCGTGCCATGCACGTGCACCGTCACGACCGCCGGGCCACGGTCGACGGTGACGGTGAACTTCTCCAGGAGCTTGCCGGCGGCGTTGTGCAGGTACTCGGTGCCGGCGGCCTGGCCCTGCGCCGCTGCTGCTTCGTAGCCGCGGGCAACGCGCAGAGCATCCTGCGCGGCCGCCTCGGTGACGTTGCGGGCGTGCCAGAGCATCACGTACTGGACCACCAGCATCGTGAGGATCACGACTACCGGGATCACCACCACCGCTTCGAGGGTGGAGAACCCGCGGTCGTGCTCGCTGCGCGCCACGGCAAGCCGGGCCCGCAGCGACTGCCTGAGCCGCCGTCTCATCATCTCGAGTACCTGAACCGAGCTACCGCGGTCAGCTACTGGACGTTGACGTTGTTCGCGCCGTCCTTGGCCTTGTTCATGAGGATCGTCGCGATGACGATCGCGGCCACGATGACCACGCCGGCGATGGCTACCCACTCGAGCGTGGTGAAGCCGGCGTCGTCGCCGTGCTCCTCGCGCACCTTGCCGATACGAGCGTTGACCCACGCCCACAGCACCTGTAGTTCGGTCATTACTCCACTCCCCTTCTTGGTGGTTGTTCTGGCCCGGCGGGCTAGAACTTGATGTTCACGAATGCTGGGTAGCCGACGAACAACATGAACCCGAACGCGATCAGCAGTTGGGCCAGCCGCATCGACTGGTTGCGTTCCTCGGCCGCGCCTTCCTCGTTCGCCAGACGCGCGCGCCGCATCGACGCGGCCCGGGCCGACAGAGTCTGCCGGACCTGAGCACCGTCGTCGGCCACGTTCTTGATCAGGCTGCCGAGCTCGCGCAGGTCGCTCACGCCGATGTGCTCACCGAGATCGGCCAGCGCGTCCCAGGTGTCCTCGCCCGAGAGCCGGGCGCGCAGCAGCGTCTCCCGGATCAGCAACATCGACCAGGTGCCGCCACGCTTGGCGGCCTGCGGCAGCGCGGTCTCGGCCGCGGCGTAGCCGGCCATCTCCAGTGACACCAGCTCCAGGTACACCGACAGGTCCTCGGTGAACTCCGCCCGCCGCCGCTTGGCCTCCTTGCGGATGTCGATGTCCGGCGCGATGAACAGCACCGCGGCCAGCAACAGTGCGACCACCACCGGGGCACCGGTCGGCAAGTTCAGACCGCGGCCGTACTGCAACCACGTCAGGGCCAGCACCGCGAGCAAGAACCCGCCGACCGCCGCGACCACCTTGCGGCCCATCAACGCATCGAAGCTCTGACCCGTCAGCACCAGGTCCTGCCGCAGCCCCTTGTAACGGATACCGCGCCGCTGCAACTCGGCCGCGAACCAGTGCCCGACCCGGCCCTGAACATCGGCCGCGACCTTCGTCCTCGCGTCCCCTGCCTCGACGACCTCCCGGGCCGCCGGCCCCTGCCGGTGCGCGTCGAACTGGGCCAGCTCGACCAGCGGACTGCGCTTGGGCGGCACCAGCTGGTAGATCAGCCAGAACAGGCAAACGCCGATAGCCGCGCCGATCAGCATCAAGGAGATCACTGCGCGCCACCCACCGCGGTCGGCAGGACCGGCAGCTCAGTCGCGTCCCCGGTGCCGGTCAAGGTGGCCACGATTCGCAGCTCGATATCGTCCATCCGCTCACCGCTGCGGGGCAGGAACGGGCTCGGCGGCCGCGCCCCCGCGAGCTTGCGAATCCACAAGAACGACGTCGTGAACATCGCCAGCACGATCGCCAGGACCAGCTGCCCAGCCGGCGAGCCGTACGGCTTGGTGTACGAGCCGCCCGAGAACATCACCAGGAACGTCGCCACCGCCAAAACAATGACCAGCATCAGCTGCACCGCGCGGCGATCACCGGCCCGGCCGCCGGTGATCTTGCGACGCAAGTCCAGCTCCTCACGGCTCGCGGCCGCCAACCCCGACAGCACATTCACCAGACCGTCGCCACGCCGCTTCACGTTGTTGATCAGCGCCGCAATGATCATGTCGGCGGCGTGGTCGAGCTGCTCGGCGAGGTCCTGCAGCGCGTCCTCCAGCGGCACCCGGGTGCGGATGTGGCCAACCATGCGCTGCAGCGCCGGCCGGATGATCGGCGGCGCGGTCTCGGCCGTAGCTGGAATGGCCTGCTCGAGGCCCGCGTGCGCCGCCGTTGTGTCGCGTAGCGCCTCTGTCCAGGTCACCAGGGCTTCCAGCCGGGCGATCTGCGTCTGCTCCGCGCGGGAGCCGCCGGTCAATGCTGGCCAGAACGCCACCATGCCACCGAGGCCCAGCGCCGCGACCGGCCAGTGCGTCACCACGCCGATCGCCAGCGCCAGCAGCACCCCAGCGGTCAGACGGATCGCCAGCAGTGGGGACCGCTGACGTTCGATGAACTCCTGGAGCCGGTTCGGCGGCTTGGTCAGGTCGACCTCGACGCCGCGCAGTCCCACGATCAGCAGCACGATCGCGCCGCCGAACGCGCCTGCGATCAGTGCGGCGAAGATGACGTTGATCTCGGGCATCGGGCTACCACCCCTGCCCGGCCGGCTGCGGGCCGGCCGGCTGCTGCTCGGTCCACGGCCTCAACAACGTTTCGCCGTAACCGGCAGCCGTCAGCTTCGGCGCCCGTTGCGGGGTGATGGGGATCGACGGGTCGCGCACGGCGCGGCCGTCCTCCGCAGACGGCACGAAGATCTTGTTTCGGCCCACCTGGTCGCCTGACATGCCGCTGACCTCGATGACCTGGGTAACGCAGCGTCGGCCGCCCAGGAGCGGATTCTTCTCCACGAAGATCACGAAGTCGATCGCGCCGGCCATCAGCGCGTGCGAGACCGGAGAGGTAAGATTCTCGAACTGCTGTGCGTAGGTCGAGATGCGGTTGAAGACCTCTACCGCGTCGCGAGCATGGATGGTGCTGAGGCTGCCGTCGTTGCCCTGGGCCATCGCCGAGAGCATCTCCACGACCTCGGGGCCCAGGACCTCACCCACGATCACCCGTGAGGGGTTCATGCGTCGCGTGCGGCGCACTAACTGGGCGATGTTGACCCCGCCCTTGCCCTCGGCGTCGGGCAGGACCTCCTCCATCTCGCGGACATTCCAATGCAGCCTCGGATGGTGCGAAAGGCCTAATTCCAGGGCTCGTTCTACGGTGATCAACCGCTCCCGAGGATCGATGCAGTTCACGAGCGCCCGGAGGAGGGTGGTCTTGCCGGCGTCAGTCGCGCCGCCCACGACGATGTTGCAGCGGGCCCGCACCGCGGCGAACAAGAAGTCCGCCAACTCCGGTGTCAAGGTGCCGAGCGTGACCAGGTCTGGCAGCAGCTCCTTGCCGTCCTCGGTGGCCGCCTGCGCGATGTCCTGCCGCAAGAACATCTGCGGATACCGGTTACGCCGAATGCTCACAGACGGCGTCTCCGTCGCGACCATGACCGCCGACAGTCGCGACCCGTCCGCCAGCCGCACATCCAGCTCGGGCGTCGAGGTCGAGAACGGCCGGGCGTTCATCCCGGCGTACGAGCCGAGGTTCGACACGATGCTGACCAAGTGCTCGTTGCTCGCCGCCACCGGCCGCCACCGGCGAGGCCAGTCCTCGCCGGCGTAGGACACCCACACCTCGTCGAAGCCGTTGATGTCGATGTTCTCCACCAGCGGGTCCTCGAGCAGTTCCTGCAGCTCGCCCGCACCGTAGATCGCCGCGAAGATCGCCGCCCGCAACCGCGCATCGTAGGTGGGGTCCGGCAGCTCCTCCCCCGACCCGAGGCGCTCTTGCATGTGCCACGCGACGACCTGCTTGATGATGCTCTGTGCCTGCTGCTGCTCATCAGCCGAGCTGCGCTCCTGCTCGCCCTGAGCGGCGCGCGTACGACGATCGGTCATCTGCATGTCCGCGACACGCTTCTGCAGCGAGCGCACCACCTGGTAGTCGATCACGTCCTCACTCATACCGAGCCACCTCCTGGCTTGGGCTCCGTGACTGTTCTCCACGCCGCCTGCGCTTGGTACTGCTCGACTGGGGTCATCGGCTGCCGCCATTCATGCCCGTCGCCACCAGTCGGATGGTGCCGCCCCGCCTCCTTCGCCGGCACGACCGGCGGGATCGGGAAACCAGCGACCTCCGGAAACCATCCGGTCAGCGTCTCTGCCAGTTCCTTCGCCGATTTCAACAGGTCACTGCCGAGCAGCTTCTTCGTCACCACACCATCGCGCAGTGCCACGACTGCCTTCTCCTCGTACGCCATGAACCCGACCACTGGGATCGTCGACGTCGTCGGCTGCGCGGCCAGCGCCTGCTGCACCTGCCCTACCTGCCCGTGCGCGCCGCGCGGCGGAGCGACTACTGCCACCGCCAGCGGGCTACGGCCGTGTGGCCCTTGACCCAGCCGCGCCGCCAGTTCGTGCGCGCGCTGCCGCACGTGGAACAGGTCCTCGCTCGTGCTTGCGCGAGTCAATAGCAACACCGCCGTCGAGGCCGCAGCCACCGGACTCGACGCGTGCCGTATCTGCAACCTGCCCAGGTCGGCGATCACCGTGCCCGGCCACGCGTGCGCCGCGGCCGCGACCTGCGGCCACAACCTCGACATTGGCTCGAAACCCTCGGCCGACATGGGACCGAGCAGCACTGGGAACCCCAGGCTGGTTTGCTGTGCGTACCGCGCCAACGCGCCGGGCGGAAGACCTTCGCGGGCATCTGCTGCCACCGACGTCACCGACCGATCTAGCCGCAGGTTCTCCCCCTGCGAGGTACGCAGCCGCAACGACAGATCGCCGCCAGAGGGGTCGGCTTCCAGCAGCACCCGCTCGCTGGGCCACATCACACTCAGTGCCGTCGCCGCGGTCGTCACCCCCGGTGCGCCCTTGTCGGAGCAGATCGTCAGAATCACGAGCCCACCTGAACCAACGCGACCAGGCCCGAGCTCGACGCCGCGGCGATCGCCGGCGCGTTGTCGCTCGGCACGATCAAGGTGACCAGCGAGCCGCCCGTCTGTGACGGGTCCGAGGCCGACTGATATACCGTCGCCGACGTCGCCAGCACCGTGGCGTTCTGAGGCGCGCTCGCCGACGTGCTGTTCTTGTTCGGAAGCTGCAGCACCTGGACCTTGGCCCCGTCGTTGATCCCGCCGGCCGGTAGCTGTCCCGGCTTCAGCTCCACACCCACCAGCGACGAGCCCGAAGGCAGCGGGTTCGTCGAGGTGACCATCGCGCGTTGCAGCGGAGTCCCCGGCAACAGCTCGACCGTCGCCACCTGACCCAGCACAGAATCCAGATTCGAGCCGGCAATCGCCGTGATCCCGCCAGCGACACTCACCGTCGTGAGATCCGAGCGCTCGATGCGATGACCAGCAGGGACGTCCTTCGCCACCATGACGACGGGCGTCTTCTGTCCCGCCTTGGTGTAGAAGTACGCACCCAGCGCGGCCAGGCCGACGATCAGCACGATCGCGATCACCGCGTAACCCGGCCGCTTCTGGCGCACTGGCAAAGGACCGCTGCGGCCCGTCGATCCCGGGCCGCGGCCATTGGCCGAAACCTTCGGCAAAGTCGTCGTCACTACACAGCCCTCCGGTTAGCGGTTTACAACTTGAACTTGCAGCACCTGCAGCTGACCCGACGTCGACGTCGACAAGCTCGGAATCTCCCCAGCCGTACCGCCGGTGCCCTTCCACGTGATCTGCCAAACGATCGTCTGCGTCGACGTGATCGGTCCCGAAGACACCTTCGAGTACTGATACGCGCACCCTCCATCGGTCGGCGCGCCGTTGCCATCCGCCGCCACCCACGGCCGACCCGGCCCGTCACACGCCACCGCCGCGCCACCATCGCCCGGACTGAAATCCAGCTCGACCGGCGTCGCCGTCACCGTCGCCGACTGGTCTCCATCAGACGCAGTGGCCGTCAACTTCACCCAGGTGCTCGGGTCGGTCCAATACCAAGTCCACAGATTGACGTAGGTGAACGGGTAACCCTGATACGACAACGTCTGCCTCGGCGACCGATCGCCAGTCGGACTCGGGAAATGGATCGACGCATACGCTTTCTCAGCTGCTACTGCTGCAGAACCAGGTCTGTACGGGTTTGTGTAGCAGCCGACTGCCTTCAAGTACGCGACCCACGTCGCTGGATCGGCACCAGTACCAGCGGGGTTCTGCTGCGAGCAGAACAGATTTTGGGAGTAAACGGTGCACGCGGCCGGATCCGAAGGGACGCCGGGATTCAGCGGGGTTCCGTTGGGGTAGCTGTAGCACGGGTCGCAGCCGTTCCCGGTCGGATCGGTGTTGTGGCAGCCCGCGGTGACCGGTCCGCCACCACCATTGCCAGGTCCACCACCACCATTGCCAGGTCCACCTGGTGAACCGCCGCCTCCGACACCTACACCGCACGTCTGCTTCAGCGGGTTACACCCGGAGGTCGGGTCCGCGTGCGCAGAAGTGGCAGTGATCGCAAGTACTGACATCAGCACCGCCACGATGAGTGGGATCGCGACAGCGGGCGCCCGCAACGCTCGACCAGTCGGCGTCACGGCGTGCACACCTTTGCCTCATTGGGGATGATCGACTGGACCTTCCAATGCCCACCCGTGAACACGACGGTGATCGCCTTCGGGTGCAGTCCAGGAATCGGGTTCGCGACGGGCGGCACTGGCTTGCCGGTGGCCACGACGTACTGGACGGAAGGGTTGGTCTTGGACGGCGTCGGACAGTCGCTGAGCGCAGTGAGCGAACTGCCGGCTACCAGGACCGTCAGATGGGGCGTGTCCGGATCCCCGCGGTACGCGAGACCGTGCGCTGTCATGTCCTTGTAGATCGCGACGAGCTGTTTGACGGTCTGATCAGTTACGTACGGCTGAAGTTGAGCACCGTTCGCCTTCGCGGGGTCGAGGTCCCAGACGTCAAGAACATTGGCCATCGAGATGTATGCGTCAACGGCCGCCTGCGCCGGCGGAGTCACGGTGGGCGTGGGGACCGGCTTTGTGCTGCCGGACGGACTTGCACTGTGGCTCGCCGTCGTTGATGGGTCACTCGGCGAGGTCGAAGGCGACCCGGACGGCGTGCTGGAACTCTGCGACGGGCTCAGCGATTGGGTGTGCGTTCCGCTGCTGCTGCAGGCGGCCATGCCCGTGATGGATGCGATCGCGATGATTGCCAGGACGACGCGCTTCACGAGGCCGACTCCCTTAACTCGGGCCAACAGGTACAAAGAGCGTTGGCCGTGATCTCAGCGGTGTCAACTGGTCCAAGATCGCCGAGCGTCCCTGCCTCGTCGCATGCGCCGCCGCGGCTGCGCTGTGCTCGTCGGTTCGACATCCGCACCTCCTCACCACCAGAGGGTGACCCGCAGGGTCCAATCGGACACCTACACCCGACTAGGTAATTTACCAGGGGTACGGAGCGCAGACCGGCACAAGCCAGTCAAGGGGTTTGGTCGCGCCTTGGGGAGGGGGTCAGGAGGTGCTTCGAGTGAGCAGTGCAGCCACTTGGTCTGGGGCGACGTCGAGGGCATCCGCGATCACCTTCGCGGACTCTGCGTCGATGCCACCCTGTGGTGCACCGCGTCGCTCGAGGCGGTGGTAGCTGGTGATGGGTAGCCCGGTTCGGGCGGCCATCTCCTTCAGGCTGAGGCCGGCGGCAACGCGCAACCGGGTCAGGTCCACATCAGCCGAGGCGCCGGTCAGCAGCGCAAGCGGCTCCACACCGATCGCCTCGGCAATCAACGGGATCACTCTGGCCTGCGGCCGCGCCTCGCCACGTTCCCACAGTCGGACGCGATCCTCATCGGCCACGTTGATGGCGGCGGCAAGCGCTCGCTGCGACAGGCCGGCAGCTTGCCGCGCGCTCGCGAGAACATCCCCCCGGAGATCCCAGTCCGCCACACCTGTCCGTTTCCCAGTCAACCAACTCAACCGCTCGACACCTTACGGGCCTCAGTCAGTCGACGAAACGCCCTGCCCGGCTGAAGGTCGGGGTGACTTGCAGCGCCGGGAGGACGTGCGTGCAGTGAGAACTCGGCGGGAGACGGAGGCGAGTGCGGACGGCGTGTCCCCCAGGGTTTCAGGTACAGGTATCACTAACCTGCGGCTATGACTGAACGGCAGACCGCGCTGGAGGCAGGGATCTGTTTCCGGCTGACTCAGCAACGCATCGCGGATCTACGTGACGAGGCCAGCCGCCATGCGCTGCCACTGCAAGCGTTGTTGGAGCTGAAGGTTTTCGACGCGATCGCGCCTCGCCTTCGCTTTCGACGTGACGTTGGGGTTCGCCGGTCAGCGCCGGGCGCGCACGTCGCCTTCCACTTCCGTATGTCGAACGATCAACTCGCCGCTCTGCACACCGAAGCGAAGGGTCTCAGAATCTCGGTCCAAGCCCTGCTTGAGCTGAAGGTCTTCGGGGAAATTGCGCCTCGCCAGCGCCGCGGCGGCAAGCGCGCCGTCCAGCCCGTAGGTCAGCAGCCGCTCGGATTGCTCCTCGCCGACGCCCAGGAGGCATCCAATGCTGCGTAGCCCTTAAACGAAGCGGCGGCGGTTTCGGGGGGCCAACCCCAACACCGCCGCTGGTACTTCGTGATCGCTCTGGGGGGCCAACCCCAGTCGATCCGCTTCTGTGAGAGAGACCGCCCTGCCAAGGACCGGGACCTCTGTTGTGCCCTCTCGCGCTAACGAGAAGGACTTTCGCAATCCCGCCACTGCCAAGTGAGGAGGTCGCATCATCGAGAGTAGCCCAAGCCTCGATAGAGATACCCATAAGCAGCCGCGCGACACGCCGTCGGCCGATGCGTTGTGGGCTCTCACGGCGTCCGCTATCGCAGCGTTTGACCGTGTTCGTGTGGCGCGTGACGGGCGTCAGTTCCGCCGCTCGTGGGAACAGCGGCTCGACCCTGCTCACCGGCCGACATTGCCTGCCGCGGTCCGTACGTACGACGCGTCAGGCGAGACGAAGTGCGTCGCGTTTGACCTGGACGCCAAGAAGAAGGCCACCCGCGGCGCGGTACTCCGCGACTGCGAACGCCTGACGGCGTGGCTGTCTGAGGCTGGCTGCTCCTATCTGGTCGACGAGTCGGTCAGCGGCGGCCGCCACGTCTACGTGCTGCTCGACCACAAGGTCAGCCACTCAGAACTGGCGCCCCTGGCCCGGCACCTGCGCTCGGCCGGGGCGCTGCCGACACTGGACCCGGGACCGCTGGTCAACCTCACCGAAGGCTGCATCCGGCCTCCTGGCGCGACCCACCGCGACGGTGGCCACCAACGCCTGATCACACCTATGGACGCCGTCTACCGGGCACTGAACCGCCGCACCAGCGCTGCGGCGTGGGCGGCGTTCCTCGCGCAACTGCCGGCGATCGAGGACACCCGCCGCACGATCGACCTGCACTCCCCCGCAGCGGGCGACGCGGTGACCGGCCCGCGCCGCCCGCTAGCAAATTCCTACGCGACGATCGCCACGACCGGCGCCTACGACCCGCGCCGCTACCCCTCCGCGTCGGAGGCCCGTGCAGCGGTCCTGCTGCACGCGCTCTGCCGGGGCTGGACCGAACGCGACATCCAGGACGAGGTGCGACAAGGCCGCTGGGCCGGACTCACCGGCCTCTACCGCGAGCACTACGGCTCCCGGTACGCAGGCACCGCTCTCGCCAGCGACATCACCCGCGCCCAAGCCAGACTGCACGAGCTCCCGTTGCACAGAATCCACACCAGCGCTACGCGCCCACGGGGGGGTGGCGGGACAGCCGCCCGCACACACCTCCGCCGGTGGGCTGCAGCTGTCGCGATCGCTGTCCGCACCGGTCGCTGGGACAGCCAGAAGTCCTACGGGATCGAACTCGTCCTGACCGCGCTGGGAGACGCTGCCCGCCGCACCCAGACCATCTACCCAGCCTTCGGGGTCAGACACCTATCCATGGGCACCGGGACCGTGGTGGAACAGTCAGGCCTGGCCAAGACACTGAAGGTCCTGGCGAGTGAGGACGATCCGTTCGTGCTGCTTGTCGACTCCGACCGAGGTGTCGAGCCCGACGTCTACGAGCTGCGTATCCCCGACCAGTACCTCGAGGACGTCCCGATCGACGAGGACCTGCCACCGGCCCCAATCGGAGTGCACCCGGCCTTCAGCCTGCTCCCCCGCCCCGCCTACCGCCTCCACACGGCGCTGAGCCACCCCGGCGAGCCACGAACCCCGGCCGAGCTCGCGAGCGCCACGGCAATGCCCCTGCGCACCGTCTACGCCACGCTCACCGAACTCGAACGAGCCGGCCTCGCCCGCAGGCGCGCCGCGGGAACCTGGGCTCTCGGCCGCCGCAGCCTCACCCGGTTCGCCCGCCTCAACGGCATCGCCGGCCGTCTACACGACCTGGTCCGTCGCTGGCGCCAAGAACGCAACGCCCTACGACTGCTGCACGGACTCGAGGAGATCCACTACCCCGCCGCCTTCACCGTCGCTTGGCCAGGCATGCCCCACGCGGGCGCGAGCCCACCCGAACAGGCCCGCCCGACGCCCGAGGAAATCCTGCATGCCGCCGACCCGCCCCGCCCGGACTGGGTAACGGACCTCGAGGCGGCCGTGCTCGAGCTGCTCCGCACCGAACTCGGTGCCACGCTCATCGAGCCCGACGAACAGGCGACCGGATGACCCGCAGCAGCAGCCACGTCGACGCCCGCGGCGGCGGCGCGGCGAGGCACGCCCGAACCGGGCCAGTGCCATGAGCTTCGGCCGCGACCTATGCCCACGCTGTCGAACCGACGTGCTGTATCTGCCGACCGACGCCGGCCCGCAGACCTTCGAGGCCGCCGAGTACGCGCTCGACGACGTCGAGCCCGACGATCGCTTCGTCGTGCTCGCCCACCGATACGTCGCCAAGATCGACCCCGGCCGACCGCCGCCCAACACCTGCCTACGTCTCCACCGCTGCCCGGCAGGGGAAGAAGCCACGCCACCGCCGCCCCGGCCAGAGGCCACACCGCCGGGCCGAGCTGACTTCGCCGCAGCACGCCGCCTCGACACGGTGATCCACCTCTACCGGGCCCAGAAACTCGGCATCCTGCGCAGCCACGCCGGCCAACGAACCTACGAGCCGGTCGCCGTCGCGACCCGGCTCGCCTCTATCGCCCGGCTCAACCCGGACCGATGCGCCCTCTGCCGGACTCCGCTGACCCCAGATACCGAGACGATCGTCGTCGGCACCGTCGAAGGCGACCCGCCCTATCCACTGCGAGCTTGCCGACCCACCTGCCCGGATCGAGCCAGCGAAACGCCCTGAAACGGTCTGAGGCGCGCCGGCTAGCCACGAGGTGGCATCTAAGCCGAAAATCGCCGCCGGGCGGCAATGAGGGCCGCGCAGACCAGTCCTGGAATCGAGGCGACCCGAGTCCTTTGCTGCTTGTTCAGGAAGCGCGGCGGTTCGGCGCGTGCTTGCCGCTCGACGGAGCGTCCTCGGCGTGAGCGATACGAACGATCACCGGGTCGACTTTGTCTTCGCCGCCACGGATGCGGATCAGCGCGCGGGCAGCGTCGACTTGATCACCGCTGACGTGAATCGTTGCCGTCATTGTTCGCTGCTCCCTTCGTCTTCGCCGTCGAGTCCATCGTCCCTCACGAACCGCGCAGCGTCCAGCTCATCAGGTGAGGGCAGTGCCGCGAGCTGCGTGCGCGTCGGCTCTGCGTCGAGCGCGATGATGCGGTCGGCCGTAGCCCGATCGTCGTCGGTCGCCAGGTCGCTGTCCAGCAGTTGGACCAGCAGAGCTCGCCCGATCTGGCGCTGCCGGGGATGCTCGTCAGCGAGCAGGGCCAGCGACTGAGCGAAGCGGCGCCCCCACTCTTCTCGCCGCCCGGCAGCGTCCGCGACGCGAGTCGATGATCGGGTGCCTAGGAATGCGAGCCATGCCCCCGCTCCGCCTCCGACAAACGACAGCGCCGGCGCAAGCCAGTCGCCGACACTCACGATGCGGGGGTCAGGTGAAGACGCAGCGACGCGGTGATCAACTGCGACCTGTTCGCATCAAGGGTCGCGGCCAGTTCCGTGATCGCCTGCAGTTGAGCGTCCGTGACCCGAATCGTCGTCTGCACTGTCGGCTCGGCCGCCTTGCGCGCCTGCGGGATCTCGAACAGGTCAGTCCCGCCACCGGACGGCCCGGCAGAGGAGTCACGGTCCTCCTCGATTAGGTCCCCGACGCGGCCGTGAGTGGCATTGACCGCGGCCAGGATGAGCGCCGTGGCCGTCGTCGCGCCAGCGGCCGCCGTCGTCTTGAGCTGCTGGTGGACGCTTCGGGGCAGGTACACCGCGATCGAGCGCAGGTACTGATGCCCGGACGGACCGCGTGAGACGCGCTTCTGGACCGACGTGGGCGCCGCTGCTGGAGCGTTGCCGCGACGGCGAGGCGTCTTGGCCGGCGCGGGTGTTGCCGCAGCCGGTGGAGTCCCAGAAGGCGCCGCCGAAGGTACCTCGACATTCGATCGAGGGTCTTCGGCCGGCGGTGGTGTCGGCCGGGCGGTCGGCGGATTGCGGCGGAGAAGACCTCCGATGTCCGGGGTCTGCATGGGGCTGGGAGTGGGCCCGGTCATGCGTGCGCCTCCTCCGGAGCCCCTTCAAGGGTCGCGATGCGGAGCAGGATCTCGTGCGCCAAGGCAGCGTAGTCGCCGGCGAGAGCCGGAGCGGAGCCTGGGGACACCGGCCTGCGGCCCTCGCGCAATGCCTGCCAGAACGGCTCGTCTCCCTCGAGCGCGGCCGCGTGTTCGTGAATCAGTAATCCGCGACCGCGGGCGTCATTCGCCGCCACGCTGTGCCGGATCGTGGCATCGAACAACGGGGCCACTCCCCCGAGCGCCTTCGTGATCTGCTCGGCAATCTCACGACGCAATCGGGTAGCCGAGATCGCGATGTCAAACAGGACCACCCCGAGCAGCTCGATGTCAGGGTTGTGTGTGCGGGCCTGAACCAGACGGTGCGCGATCCGTGACATTCCCTTGAGACTGGCCGCGTCCCCACGAGTCGGAATCACCAGCCATCGAGCCGCACCCAACGCCAGCATCTGCAGCGTCGACTCCCCCGGCGGACAGTCAATCAAGACCAAGTCGTAGTCGCGCTCGGCCAGCAGCACCGCCAACGGTGCCGCCAGCACATCGGCGACATCCTCGCCTCGGCGATGCCGCGAGAGCAGTAACCCCGCCAAATCATCGAGCCGGTCGCCACCGCAGATCACGTCAATGTTCTCGCGCACCTGCTCCAGAGCGACCGCCAGAGGCGTTCCGGCAGCAATCGCCGCAACCAATCCCGCCCCGTCGTCGCCTTCACCGCGGCCGGTGTAGCCCAGGTCCTCCCCCGCGTTGCCCTGCGGGTCGAGGTCGATGAGCAGGATTTTGTAGCCGGCCGTTGCGGCGAGCCCGGCCAGCGTGGTCGACAGGCTCGTCTTGCCCACCCCACCCTTCGAGTTCGCAATCGCGACTACACGGCCGAGCGCTGTCCGGTCCTCAATCATGCATGCCAGTATGCCAACTCACGAGCCATCTAGCAGCGCGACACGCCGCCGCGCGCGCCTGCCGCCTCGGTATGCAGCCGCTCCCCTTGCTGCCCTCGTGGCGTGGTCGGTGTATTGCCCGCTGTATCGCGTGCTGTATTGCCTGCTACCTCGCTCGTCTAAGGGAGGACTCACCGTGAGCACACCGGCCCGGCAAGTCTCTCGCATCCAAACCCCCGGGGGGAGCCCTCCTCGGAGCGTCCGTCATCGCCCCGCGCATGCCAACGAAAGTCATGCGAGCGAGCTAGCCCGCTAGAACGCATGCGTGCATGCACGGTCCATCGCGCCCGAAGGCGGAGGGACCGGGGGGGTGGTCCGGTGCCAACGTTCCGCCCAAGGCGGGGGGAACCTCTTGAGCAAGGACTGCCCGGGGGAGGTTGGGTGCGGGTTGCTCGCGACCGGGGCGAGGGCTGAGCGAAACCAGTTTAGTTTCATTGCGTTTCATTACTTTCATATCGTTACATCGCGCGGTAGGATCAGATCATGACGACGCCCACCGCCACCCGCCTCTGCCGGTTCCCCGGGTGCAAGCGCCCGGCCGTAGACGCGTCGGGCACGCCCGGCCGGCCGCCGGAGTACTGCGACGACCCGGACCACACTGCGGTGAAGGCGTGGCGCGCGCGCCGGGCCGGGGGAGTCGAGCCCGAATCCGAGGACTTCGGTCGGCCGGTGGCGATGGCCAGCGCCCGGGCCGGGATGCTGCGAGACGAGTTGACCGGGACGGTTGCGCAGCTCGTCGATCAGCTGCAGCGCATCGTCGGGGACTTGCAGACGATGACCGACCCCGATGCGGCCGCTGCGCAGATCGAGACAGTGACCTCCGAGGCGACCGAGCAGGTCGCCTCGGCCGAAGGTGCTCGCAGCAGGGCGGAGGCAGCGGCCCGGCAGGCACGTGCAGAGCGTGAGGAAGCTGACGCCGCGGCGGCGGACCTTGAGGAGCAGCTCGCCCGAGTCCAGGCGGAGTTGACTGCCGCCGGCGAGCAGCGCGATCTGGACCGCGCGGAGCTCGACCAACGCGCGATCCAGATCGACAACCTGACCGGGCAACTGGGGGAGACCCGCAGCGAGTTGGCCGCCATCCAATCGCGCGCCGCCGAGTCGGCCGCTGAGGTCGCGACGCTCAACGAATCGCTCGCGACCGCCCGGGCCGCGGCCGACCAGGCCGGTGCGCGCGCCGAGGAGATCGAGCAGAAGTTGGCCGCCTCGATCGGCCGCGCCGAGCAGCTCGGCGAGCAGCTGGCAGAGACACGGACGCAGGTCGACTCGCAGCGCGCCGAGAACAGCCGCCTGGACGCACAACTGGCCGCCGCCGCGCAGCGCGCCGACGACGCCCTGACCCGAGCCGACCGTGCAGACGCGGCCCGCGAGCGGGCCGAGCGAGACCACGCCGCCGCTGATCGTGCCGGGGCGAAGCTCGAGGCCCAGCTCGACCAGGCACGCACCCGGCTCGCTGAGCTGACCGACGAACGCGCACAGCTCGCGAGCGCATTGACCGCAGCCACCGACCGCGCCGCGCGAGCCGAAGCGCTGGCTGGCACCACGACCGGCCCGGCCGAGCAGCCCGCCAGCACAGGGCGCAAGCCACGCGCGGCCCGCAAGACCACCACCGGACGGGCCAAGCCCCGCGGGCAGGAGGAGAACCGATGACGAGCACCTTCGACGCCGACCTGGTCGAACGGATCTGTCGCCAGGCCACCGCCCACAACCGCGGTAACACCGTTCTCGCGGTGCTCACCGACCCGTTGGACGACACCGTGTGGGTCCACTTCAGCTCGTGGCCGCGCGCGAGCGAAGCTCGGCGAGAGCTGGCCGAGCTCGGCATCTCGGCCAGCGATGCCCACGATGCAAGACTTCACGTCACTGGCTGGGACACACGCCTGCTCCGCCGCCGGCTCGGCACTGTGCTGGCCGGCGTCGACGACCTCACCATCGAGTGGGACGCCACGGCCGAACTCGCCAACTACCACTACGACCGCCGTGCGCAATCCGGCGAGGAACCGGACCCGGCCGACGTCCTCGCTGACGTGGAGGCCACCATGCGACGCGCGGTACCGCTGCCACACACGGCGCCACGCGTCGCTGACTCGGCCACCTTGCTCGACCTCATCGAGGCCGCCGAGGACGCCTACGAACAGCTCATCGGCCGGCACATTGACCACGCCGAGAAGACCCTCGCCCGTCGCTGCACGCTCGGCGCGGCCTGACGCCCACGAACACCGCATGCCAGCATGGGGCATGGCTGCCGGTCACCCGCCCGAGCACCTGGTCGCGCTGCAAACCCGCGTCGACCAGATCGCCCGGGACCTGTTCGCCAGCCCAGGATGGACCAGCCCCGCGCCGGTGGTGCGTGTTGACCCGCGGGTCGCCGGCGGCAACCGTGCGCTGGCAAGCGTGCACCACGGCGTCGGCCTGATCCGGATCAGTCCTGTCGTCGCCGACGAGCCCGAGGAATACCTGCGCGGCACTCTCGCGCACGAGGCCGGCCACCTCGCACTCGGTCACCAACGCGCGGCGCACGCTGGCTGGGTGCTGGCGATCGGCATACCGCTGTGGGCGCTGGCCATCGCGTGCTGCGTCATCGGCGTGCGAGACTCCACCACCGAGCAGACCAGCCTGTGGTTCGGGCTCGCCTTCATCCCCGCACTGCTCGCCCTGCGGCTCATCGTGATCCCCAGCCGGCGAAACGAGCTCGCCGCCGACCAGTGGTCGACGAACCTCATCGGCGTCGAGGCGGTCTTGAGCACCATCCAGCACCTGCGCGCCGCGCAGAGTCCACTCGGGCGACTGGCCGCCGGCATCGGCATGGACACCCACCCATCACCGCGCCAGCGCGCCCGCCACGTTCAGCAGTCACACCTGTAGCCGCCGCCGACGCCCGCCGTCGTCCGTCCGCCGCCCCACGGCTGCCCTAGACGATCCATTACTAGGGTATTGATAAGGGCTAATAGTTCCTCTAGGCTAGTGGTATTGGGTATCGAGTTTCGCCGACCGCGTCCGAAGAAGGCACCTCACTCACCTTCTGGGGTCAGCAAGACAGCAGCCGGACCGTCAACGCCCGAACCTGGAGGAGGTTCCCGATGGTCACCACCCACGCACCAAGCCAGCAGAGCAGCGCCGCCCCGTACATCGACGCCGTGAGCGTTGCGTTGATGTACGCCGACCCGACCTATCAGCGTGACCTCGACGATGCCCGAGTCGAGACCATGGCCGCCGACTTCGACCAGCGTCTGGTCGGCGTGCTCGAGGTGTCCGCACGAGAGGACGGCCGCTACGCCATCCTCGACGGACAGCACCGCTGGGCCACCACCTGTCGCGCGCACCCGAGCGGCGACGACGCTCATTTGGTCTGCCAGATCCACACCGGGCTGTCGATCGAGGACGAAGCCCGCGTGTTCTACGAGATCGACGCCCGCCGCAAGCAACTGTCCTGGTGGGACCGGTGGCGAGCACGCCGTGGCGGGGGAGACCCCGGCGTCCTCGCGATCGACGCCGTGCTCGCCCGGCACGGCCTGCAGATCAACCCCAGCGCCCGTGACGGCAACATCCGCGCCACCAAGGCGGTGGAGTCCATCGTCGCCGAGCTGGGCGACCTGAAGATGCTCGACCGCGTCTTGGTCGTCCTGACCTCAGCGTTCGGCCGCGCCTACGACGGCTACGACGGCGCGATCATGCAGGGAGTCGCGCTGGTGCTGGCTCACTACGACGAAGACGAGATCGACCTCGATCGCCTGGTCACCCAACTGCGTGAGGTCCCGCCCAAGCAGTTGCGTGCTCGCGCCGCCGCGCTGCGCGAGCTGCAGCGCGGCACGCTGCCCCGCCTGTGTGCCGCCGTGATCGTTGAGCGCTACAACGGCGGACGCGGTCGCAACATCGAGCAGTTCTTCGTCCGCGTCCCGGCCGTGTCCAAGGCCGGCGCTCGGTTCAACCAGGAACGCAAGCAGCGCAACGCCATCCGGCGATGGGCGGACCGCAACGGATACGACCTCACCGGCTCTCGCAACATCCCGCCGGCCGTCCGACGTGCCTACGAAGAAGCCCAGGTCGCCAGCGACGCGACGAACCCGTCAGCCGACGACGTCAGCGACGTCGACGAGCACGAGGACACGGACCAGTCGCCCGAGCAGCGCGTCGCGGAAACCGGCGTGCTCGAGGACACCCGCCAGCACATCGAGCAGCACATCGCCCGCGGGATGACCGTCACCTGGGTCATGAACGCCTATGACCTGGACTACCCCACGGTCAAGGCGATCGTGGACAACATGGCCGCCTGAGCGGGGGGAGCGGTCATGACCACAGTGCACCTCGCCGACCGGCCCGTCCTGAGCACCGCGGTGGCGTTACTGCTGCCCGGACAGCCAATGCCGCCACCCTGGTGCTCGGATCCCGCGCGGCTCATCTGCGACCTGTGCGACCAATCCACGGAGCACCTGTGGCCACTGGCCACCGCGCCGGCCGAGGACGAGTTGCTGCCCGCCGGCGAACTGCTGATCTGCCACCCATGTGCCGAGGCCATCCGCCCCGTACCCAGTACAAGCACCGAGCAACTCGTCGACACAACCATGTCCGATCCGGGCTCCGCGCCCACCCTCACGTACTGAACACACACCCACTTGGAGGAGCGATGACCACCACCGACACCGGCATCGACGCCGCCACGACCCTCACCACCACCGGCGAGGACCGCGTCAGCGACGCCGCCCAGCACCTGTTCGACGCCGACTGCGTCCTGCACATTGCCAAGCAGAGCGGCGTGGCCGCCTGGATCGACGCAGCCCACGCCCACCTCATCGCCGCCGACCTCGAGTACCGGGCCGCGCTCGCCGCGGCCACCACCTCGGCCGGCCTGGCCGACCGCACACCATGACCACGCACAACCAGACCTGTGTCTGGGTCGAGTGCGATGAGCCCGACTGCGACCGTGACCGCGGCTGGCCCGACGAGGGCCCGTTCCATTTTGACACCGTCACTGCTGCCCTGGGCTACGTGCTCGGCGAGGACGGCATGGGCTGGACCCAGCTGCCCGATGGCCGGCTGCTGTGCCGCCACTGCTCCGAGGCGGCCGACTGCCAAGCCACGGGACACCAGATGTCCAGCTGGTACCCCCACCCCAACGGCTGCGGAGTGCAGTGGCGACACTGCACCCACTGCGGGGGAGCGCACGAGGAACGCTTCGCCGAAATGGGCACCAGTTGATGCTGCCCGCGCCGTACTACCAAGACCAGGGGCAGTCAGCCTGGTAGAGCGTGACGGGCCACCGTCCTGCCCCGCACCTGCAAGCCGTCGACACCGTCATCACCGACCGGTCCTACAGCGAACACGTCCACCGCTCCGTCCGATCACGACGAATGGACCCCGACCCGCGGCCGCGGCGGCCGCGGGGGAGCGGAGGTACGACGCCGCGTCGACCTCGGCTTCGGCTTCGACCACCTCACCGCTCAGCTGCGCCGCGCCGCCAGCGCCGAGCCCGCCCGCTCGCCTGCCGGTCGTCGTGTCGCTCGTCGCCACCACGGCGCAGACGCCACGCCTGCGACCGACTCCATCCCGGCCGAACTGATCAACTACGCCGGCTCGCTGCGCAGCACGTGCATCAGGACTCGGGGACCGGGCCGACCGACCGGCTGCCGGCTTTGCTCGTCGTTGGCACGTGGGCCGGCCTACTCGAGGAGCCGATCCTGCTCGGCCTCACCATCAGACTCGCGCTACGCCTGCGGTGGCGCTGGTATGTCGTGTTGCTAGTGATCGCCATGCGAAGCGCCTTCCACGTCCCCTACGGACCCGGCGCCCTGTTCGTCAGCCCCTGGATGTGCGCCGCCTACGCCGGCCGCTGCCCGCTGCTGCGGGCCTTTATCGTCGGCCACGGTTTCGACGTGCTCAAGACCGTGACGCCTCACACGGGCCCGCGCTGGTCGCCAACGTAATCCAAGACATCAACGGCCACCGCCGGGCATCCTGATGTAGTGCGCCTCGTTTGCCGGTCACCGGAACACGCACGGGACAGGGGGTTGCGGCCCCCGCAGCGGCTGTTCATCTGCATGCCATGGTCCCGTCGCCGCTGCTACATCGACACCGGTCAATATCGTTGATGCTGACGGCACCCCCTAACCGGGGATTCGATACGAGGAGCTGCGCATGAACCACACGCTCACGCGGCGCCGACGACGCCTGCTCACCCTGGCGGTCGCAGCCGCGGTGACGCTGGTCGCGGCCGCCGGCCCGGCTTCAGCCCGTACGGGCGGAGGCGGCGGTCATGGGAAGTACAGGGCGCCGAAGATCGGCCACGTGTGGACGATCATCCTGGAGAACAAGTCGTACGAGGCCACCTTCACTGGGCTGAACCAGAATGACTATTTGTGGAAGACGCTGCCCAGTTACGGGGAGCTGCTTACCCAGTACTACGGCACCGGCCACTACTCGCTGGACAACTACGTCAGCCTGGTCGCCGGCCAGGCACCGACGCCGGACAACCAAAACGACTGCCCCCAATACAAAGATGTCAAACCTGGATTCCCGGCACCTGACGGGCAGACGTATGCCTCTACCGGCTGCGTGTACCCGTCCTCGGTCAAGACAATCTTCAACCAGCTCGACCAGATCGGTAAGAGCTGGAAAATCTACGCCCAGGACATGGGCAACACTCCGACGCGGGAGAACGCCTACCAATGCGGCATCCCCGGCAATCCTGCCGGCAACGGCGTGGTCGATCCTGGCGGCGCTACCCCGGCCGACCAGTACGTACCCAAGCACAACCCCGCGCCGTGGTTCCACTCACTGATCGACAGCCCTAGAGACTGCGCCAACGTCGTCCCGCTCAACGGCCTGTCGGCGGCCAAGGGCCACCCGGCCGAAAGCGGCCTGGCGCAGGACCTCAAGAGCATCAAGACCACACCGGCGTTCTCCTGGATCAGCCCCAACAACTGCTCCGACGCCCACGACGCCACCTGCGCCGGGGACAACCTGTCTGGTGACCCGAACAACCACCAGGGCGGGCTGTACGCGGCGGACAACTTCCTCAAGCAGATCGTTCCGGAGATCATGGCCTCGCCTGCGTTCCAGAAAGACGGCGAGATCCAGATTCTGTTCGACGAGGCGTTCCCGCCCTACAAGATGTACAACAACTCCATCGCCGACTACGCCGGTAACAGCGACCCCACCCTGAACACCCCGACCGACACCGCCCAGTCCGTCGTCGCCTGCTGCAACGAACTGCCCGGACCCAACACCAGCCAGCCCGGCTTTCAAGCGTTCGGACAGGACACCACTCCAGGTGGCGGCATCACCGGTGCAGTGTTCATCAGCCGTTTCATCAAACCCGGGTCAGTCACGGACCAGCCTTACAACCACTACAGCTGGCTGCGCAGCATGGAAGACCTGTACGGCATCAGCAAGGGCGGCACCGACGGCCAGGGGCACCTCGGGTACGCCGCCGCCGACGGACTGCGCCCCTTCGGGCCGGACGTCTACAACAACCCGGCTGGCCGGGCCTATAAGCCGTCGCCGACGGGAAGCACGATCTACCCGGCCTCGGCCACGATCGGCCAGACCGTCAACCCCAAGGTCGTACACGCCAACATCCCGGTGAACGGCCACTAGGCAGTGCGCGTCCACCCTCGCTGCACGGTGCGCTGGGTCGGGTCCGGGAGGTCCCGACCCAGCGCACGACCACTGGCCGCGCTGGCCGGCGTCGCTCTGTTGACCGTCGCACTGAGCGCCTGCACGCACAGCGCCGCGCCGGACGACGATCCGTCCGTCGTACTGCGCTCGCTGGGCGCCGTGCCGATCCCCACTGCCCCTTCGGCGCCAGCGACGCCGATCGCATCCGAGCAGAAACTCGCGCTGCTGGCGATCGGCGAACCGGTGCAGGCCCAACTGCCCGATGCCGACGCGCTGGTGACCGCCCTCGGTCCCGAGGAATTGACGCCCTACACCGGCGGCGCCAAACCTCCGCAAAGCACGGTCGGCATCATCACCATCACCATCAAACCCAGCCGCGGCACCTTGACAATCAAGGCCAGCGATTTCACCTCCAAGGACGAGACCGGCGCCCTCATCGCACTCATCCCGGTCGGGGCCGCATCGCACACGGTCACCGCCGGCTCCGCGACGAGATTACAAGTCAAGGGGACCTTCCACAGCGGCGCCGCCGAGGTCACCTGGCGCCACGGCGGCAAGGTGGTCGCCGTGTGGGACTTCAACATCGAATTGGACTGACCGAACAGGCTTCTATACCGGCCGCACGGCATGGGGTCCCCGCAGGCTGTCGCTCGAGGTTCCTCGCTCAGACCCCGGGGGCCTGCGCGGTGTTCGGCTGTGAACCCGCTCGTCGTCTCATCCGCGACCGTCTGAGCTCCGAGAACTCGCCTGCCGTTCCTCGGGCGCGATCGCGCCCGACCGACTGAGCACAGATGGTGCCGTTCCCTTGCTGCGCGCGCGACTCGCGAGTCCGCGGGTCTCGCACCCCTCAGCGGCCGCGGCTGCTGCTCGACGCGGTGGACCGTCCTGCGGGTTCCAGCGCGCCGGCCAGCGCTTCGAGGGCCGCACCGGCGACGCGGTAGTAGGCCCAGCGACCGCGTTGTTCGCGAGTGAGTAAGCCGGCCTCCACCAACTGCTTGAGGTGGTGGGAGACGGTGGGCTGGCTAAGCTCGACCGGAGTGGTGAGGTCGCAGACGCATGCCTCGCCGTCCTGATGAGCGGCGATCAATGACACCAGGCGGACCCGGGTCGGGTCACCCAGAGCTTTGAAGATTCGCGCTAACCGCTCGGCCTCATCGTTGCCGATGACGCCGCCAGTCACCGGACTGCAGCAGATCGGCACGACGTCGCCGAGGCTGGTCACCATCGTGGGCATGCGTGCAGTCTGCCACCCACATTGACAAACGTCGATAGATGACCGACCCTCGTTGTATCGAAGACAATCGATAGGAGAAACGATGAGCGACCAGGTCCGGGAGCAGGTGCGCCAGCGTTACGCCGCGGCCGCTGAGGCGGTGACCGCCACCGGCGGTAACGCCTTGGCGGTCGTCGATGCGAACCAATGCTGCGTCCCTGTGGAGTCTGCCGGTACGGCCGAGCCCGCCGGATCATGTTGTCACAGCGACACCGGGGTCGATCCAGCGTTCGGTGCGGCTCTCTACGGCGCCGACGAGCAGGGCGCGCTGCCCGCGGCGGCTGTCGCAGCGAGCCTGGGCTGCGGAAACCCGACGGCCGTGGCCGACTTGCGAGCGGGGGAGCGAGTCCTCGACCTCGGTTCCGGCGGCGGCATCGACGTGCTGCTGTCCGCCAAGCGGGTCGGCCCGACCGGCTTCGCCTACGGCGTGGACATGACCGAGGAGATGCTCGCGCTGGCTCGCGCGAACGCGGCCAAGGCCGAGGCACGCAATGTCGAGTTCCTCAAAGGCACGATTGAGAATGTCCCGCTGCCCGACGCCGCGGTCGACGTGGTCATCTCCAATTGCGTGATCAACTTGTCGACGGACAAGCCGGCCGTGCTGGCCGAGATGCTCCGGGTCCTGACCCCGGGCGGCCGCATCGGCATCTCTGATGTCGTTGCCGAGGACCACCTGACGCCGGACATGCGCGCCGAGCGCGGCTCCTACATCGGCTGCATCGCCGGTGCGCTTTCCCGCTCGGAGTATCTCGACGGCCTGACCGCCGCCGGCTTCGGCGACGCCGAAGTTGTCTTCACCCACGAAGTGGCTCCCGGTATGCACGGCGCCATCGTGCACGCGACCAAACCCGCCGAGTGTTGTTCGGCCCGCGAGCAGGCCGACTGCTGCGAGCCGTCGGCAAAGAGCACCTGCTGCAGTAGCGAACACCCGTCCGGCAGCTGCGCCTGCAAGTCGGACGCGGCAGGAGCCGCCAGCGCCCCAACCGTGACGTCGACGTCGGCGACCGCGTCGGCGACGATCGAGGTGTTCGAGCCGGCGCTGTGCTGCAACACCGGCATCTGCGGCGAGGACGTCGACCAGGCGCTGGTCACGTTCTCCGCCGACCTGGACTGGGCTGTTGCCCGCGGCGGGCATCTCGTGCGACACAACCTCGCCAACGATCCGATGGCCTTCGCCGAGAACGACGCGGTCAAGCAGTACCTGCAGCTGCGCGGCTCAGCCGGTCTGCCACTCGTGCTGGTCAACGGCATCACCGCACTCACCGGCACCTACCCGGACCGCGCCCTGCTCGCCCGCTGGGCCGGCCTTCCCTTCGAATCAGCCACCGAATCAGCCACCGAACCGGTCGGCGAGTCGGCGTCGGGCACCGTGCCGGCGGCCATACTGCCGCGAACCGCGGCGCCTACCGGCGTACAGATGCTCGAGCTGGCCGAGACGGGCAGCTGCTGCAGCAGTGATTCGACCGGCGCCTCGGGCTGTTGCTGATGCCGCAGACAACACTGATGCCGCAGCCCGGTCCGGCGTTCCTGGCCGACCCGCCGCGGTTCCTGTTCTTCACCGGCAAGGGCGGTGTGGGCAAGACCTCGATCGCGTGCGCGTCGGCCGTCGCGCTCGCGGCCGCAGGCAGGCAGGTGCTGCTGGTCAGCACCGACCCGGCATCGAACGTCGGGCAGGTGTTCGGGCTGGCGATCGGCAACACGATCACGGCAGTGGCGGGCGTCGAGGGCCTGTCCGCGCTGGAGATCGACCCCGAGCAGGCCGCACACGCCTATCGGGAGCGCATCGTCGGTCCGGTCCGCGGACTGTTGCCCGATGCCGAGGTGGCCGCGATCACCGAACAGCTGTCCGGGTCATGCACGACCGAGATCGCCTCGTTCAACGAGTTCACCGCTTTGCTCGCCGACGCCGATGGCATCATCGCCCGCTTCGATCACGTGCTGTTCGACACCGCACCCACCGGGCACACCATCCGGCTGCTGCAACTGCCGGGATCGTGGACGCGGTACCTCGACGCCGGCGCAGGTGACGCCTCCTGCCTCGGGCCGCTGTCTGGCCTGGACAAGCAACACCGCAGCTATGCCGCCGCTGTCCAGGCGCTCGCCGACCCGGTGCGCACTCGGCTGGTGCTGGTCGCCCGCGCCCAGACCTCCGCGCTCGCCGAGATCGCCCGCACTCACGGCGAACTCGCCGCGCTCGGACTGAACCGACAGCACGTCATCATCAACGCCGTCCTGCCCGCGCCGGCGACGGGTGCCGATGCCGTGGCCGTGGCGCTCTATGCCCGGGAGCAGTCCGCGGTCACCGCCATGCCGACTGCCCTGCGCGCGCTCCCAACGGACACGATCGAGCTCAAGGCGACCAACCTCATCGGACTCGCCGCGCTGAGCACCATGTTCACCACCGCGCCGGTTCTGACTCAGACGCCGCCACCGGCCCAGGACGTGCCAGCCGCTTCGCTAGCCGCGTTGGTCGACCAGCTTGCGGCCCAGGACCACGGCCTGATCATGTGTATGGGTAAGGGCGGCGTCGGCAAGACCACGACCGCCGCCGCCCTCGCCGTCGCGCTGGCTACCCGCGGGCACGACGTCCACCTGAGCACAACCGACCCGGCGGCCCATCTGGCCGAGACGCTGCAGGGGGAGGTCGAGCACCTGACGGTGTCCCGCATCGACCCCGCCGAGGCCACCACCCGCTACCGCGAGCGTGTGCTAGCCACCAAAGGCGCCGCGCTGGACGAGCAGGGTCGCGCCGGTCTGGCGGAAGACCTCCGCTCGCCGTGCACCGAGGAGGTCGCGGTGTTCCAGGCATTCTCCCGCGTCATCAACGAGTCAACCCGCCGGTTCGTCGTTATCGACACCGCACCCACCGGGCACACCCTGCTCCTGCTAGACGCCGCCGGTTCCTATCACCGAGAGATCGCTCGACAGTTGGGGGAGCGGATCCACTACACGACTCCGCTGATGCGGTTGCGCGATCCGGAGAACACCAAAGTCATCCTGGTCACGCTGGCCGAACCAACGCCCGTGCTGGAAGCGGCCTCGCTCCAGGCCGACCTGCAGCGCGCGGGCATCCACCCCTGGGCATGGGTCATCAACAGCAGTATCGCGGCCGCCCGACCGGCCAGCCTTCTGCTGCAGCACCGAGCTGAAGCCGAAACGACCCAGATCGAGGCCGTGATCACCGAGTTGTCTGCGCGCACCGCGGTGATCCCACTGCTGGCGGAGGAACCGGTCGGTGTCCCGGCGCTTCGAGCGCTGACCGACCAGCCGGCACTCGCCTCGTAGCAGATCGGGGGCGCCGCCGCCGAGGCGGAACGTCATATTGACAGACGTCAATGGCACCTGATTAGATCAGTGCGTGCTGATATCAATGCCGACTGATGTGAAGGTCGATGATCTGCTGCCGATCGTGGCCGATCCGACGCGCTGGCGAATCTTGCAGCTGCTGGCTCGCGAGGAACTGTGCACCACGCACCTGCAGGACTTGCTCGGGGCGAAGCAGACGTTGGTGTCGCACCACATGAAGGTGTTGCGCGATGCGGACCTGGTCGACACTGCCCCCTGCGGCCGCTTCACCTACTTCCGGCTGCGAGCCGGTGCGCTCGACGCAGTCAGTGAGGCGATGCGAGCGCTCGCGGCCGCTTCCCATGAACTGCCGGCGCGTCGTGCCTGCTGACGTCAGTGCACAGAGCACCACGCCGACTGTGGCTACGAGATGACTGTGACTACGAGACAGAGGACATTTTGATGAGTGACGTCGTCGCTGAGACGCCTGCTGCCGACCCGGACGCCCCGGTGCTGCAGCGCCTTTCCACTTTGGACCGGTTCCTGCCGGTGTGGATCATCGCCGCGATGGCGATCGGCCTGGGGCTCGGTCGCGCGATCCCGCGTTTGGCCGATGACTTGGACAAGGTGGAGATCGGCTCGGTGAGTCTGCCGATCGCGGTCGGGCTGCTGTTGATGATGTATCCGGTGTTGGCCAAGGTCCGTTACCGACAGCTTGACCGCGTGACCGGTGACCGCAAGCTGTTGGTCACGTCGCTGCTGCTGAACTGGATCATCGGGCCGGCACTAATGTTCGCCCTCGCCTGGCTGACGCTGCCGGACCTGCCGACTTACCGCACCGGCCTGATCATCGTCGGGCTCGCCCGTTGCATCGCGATGGTGCTGATCTGGAACGACCTGTCCTGCGGGGACCGCGAGGCCGCCGCCGTGCTGGTCGCGATCAACTCCGTCTTCCAGATTTTCGCCTTCGGCCTCCTGGGCTGGTTCTACCTACAGGTTCTACCCGGCTGGCTGGGCCTCAACCAGGTCAACGCCGGGTTCTCGATCGGCACGATCGTGGTGTCGGTGCTGGTCTTTCTCGGCATCCCGCTGCTGGCCGGGTTCCTCACCCGCACGGTGGGGGAGAAGCGCAAGGGCCAGGACTGGTACGAGAACCGGTTCCTGCCCAAGATCGGCCCGGTGGCCCTGTACGGGTTGCTGTTCACCATCGTGGTGCTCTTCGCCCTGCAGGGCCACACCATCACCTCCCGCCCGCTGGACGTGATCCGCATCGCCGTTCCGCTGCTGATCTACTTCTTCGTGATGTTCGGCGGCAGCTTCATCCTCGGCGCGCGCCTGGGCCTCGGCTACGCCAAGACCGCGACCCTGTCGTTCACTGCGGCCGGCAACAACTTCGAACTGGCGATCGCGGTCGCGATCGGTGTGTTCGGCGTGACCTCCGGGCAAGCACTCGCCGGCGTAGTCGGGCCGCTGATCGAGGTACCGGTGCTGGTGGCGCTGGTCTACGTAGCCCTGTGGCTGCGCCGCCGCTACTTCACCGCCCCCGATGCCGGCACGGGCGCCGGCGCGCCCGCTGCCGCGACCGATCAGCCGCCCCCGCGGATCGCCCCCGCGGAGCCGATGAGTGCCGATCGGGAGCCGGCCCGATGAACTGCCTGGAGTGCGCCCGCACCGACCAGCTGGCCGCGCCGGCGACCGCCGCGTGCGTGCAGTGCGGCGCCGGCATCTGCGAACGGCACAGCGTCGAACGCACCGTCCAGCTGATTCGCATCGAAGGGATGGGCCGCGAGGTGCCGGTCGAGCCGCTGGCCCGCGCCTTCCGCTGCAACCACTGCGACACAGCTCGGCAGGCGACCAACCCCGCACGACACGAGCGGCGCCGCCGCACTTCTTCGAAGGAGCACGCATGACCCGCCTGGTCGCCATCGGCGGCAGCGACGCCGGAATCTCCGCCGCGCTGCGCGCACGGGAACTCGACCCCACCGCACAGGTGACCGTCGTAGTCGCCGACGCATACCCGAACTTTTCCATCTGCGGCATCCCCTACTACATCTCGGGCGAAGTCACCCACTGGACCAACCTCGCCCACCGCACCCACGCCGACCTCGAAGCGACCGGCATGGGTCTGCGACTGGACACGCTGGTCACCGCCATCAACGTGGCCGAGCAGCACCTCCGCGTGCGCGAGTGCGGCGGCGCCGAGTCGGTGATCGACTACGACGAACTGGTAGTGGGCACTGGGGCCGTCCCGGTCCGGCCACCCATCGACGGGCTCGACAGTCTCGGACCGGGGGACGGGGTGCACCTGCTGCACTCGATGGGTGACACCTTCGCCCTCACCGACAGCCTCGAGCGCATCGCACCGAAGACCGCCCTGATCGTCGGCGCCGGCTATGTGGGTCTGGAGATGGCCGAAGGCCTCACCGCCCGGGGCATCGCCGTCACCCAGGTCGAGCGACTGCCCGAAGTGCTGCCGACAGTCGAGCCGGAACTCGGCGCGCTCGTGCACGCCGAGCTCGACCGGCACGGCGTCGCCGTCCACACCTCCAGCACCGTCACCCGCATCAGCCGGACCGAGCACGGACCGGCCCGGCTCCACGTCGACGGCATCGGGCCCGACCAGGCCACGCTGGGATGGGATGTCGACCTGGTCCTGGTCGTCGTCGGTGTCCGACCGGACACCGAACTGCTGGCCAACGCCGGCGCGCAGACCGGTCCGGGTGGCGCAGTCGTGGTCGACGAGACGATGGCCACTGGCCTGCCGCACGTGTGGGCGGCCGGCGACTGCGTCATCACCCACCACCGACTGCTCGGACAGACCTATCTCCCGTTGGGTACCACCGCGCACAAACAAGGGCGCGTCGCGGGCGAGAACGCCCTCGGCGGCCGGGCGCGGTTCGCCGGCTCGCTCGGCACTCAGGTCGTGAAGGTGTTCGACCTGGTTGCTGCCCGCACCGGGCTGCGCGAGCACGAGGCCGTCGCGGCCGGGTTCACGCCCGTCTCGAGCACCTCGACTCCCGATGACCACAAGGCTTACTACCCGGGCGCGCAGCCCATTACGATTCGCATCACTGGCGATGCCGGCACGGGGCGGCTGCTCGGCGCGCAGCTGATCGGGCCCCGCGGGACCGAGACCGCCAAGCGCGTCGACACCTACGCCGCCGCCCTGTTTCACGGCATGAGCGTCGACGCGATGAGCGAGCTCGACCTGTCCTACACGCCGCCACTCGGTTCCCCGTGGGACGCCGTGCAGATGGCCACGCAGGCATGGGTCCGCGAACACCTGCTCGCTACCCAGCAGGCGCAGCTGCGCCGGACGCAGCCGGTGTCATGAGTGAGCGCCGAGCGCCGAAGGTGCTGTCTGTCTGCGCCTACAACGCCGGCCGCTCTCAACTGGCCGCCGCCGTGGGCCGCGACGCTGGTCAAGCAGGCCGACGTCGTGATCGCGCTCAGACCCGATCTGGCCATTCCGGCAATGGACGGCACCTGGGTGGACGTGTGGCCACTTCCCGATCCGGCTGGCTGGGACGTCGATGGGACGTCGATGGCATCACGCCGCTGCACAATCACCTGTCAGCTCGCGTCGCCGTCCTGCCGCGCGCGCTGCATCAGTCGGACCCAGAGGAGGAGGCGGAAGGCCGTGAATACGCCTGTACTGGTTGACCACAACATCGACAATGATCACGAATCCATGCTGAACGGCGACTGCAGCGGGGCGGCACGAGCGGTCCCGCTGAGCCCGAGCCGCGCCCAGACGCTCAGCCGCCAGCTAGATGCGCTCGCCCAACCGGAGCGCGTCCAGCTGCTGTCGATCATCCGCGACACCGCCGTCGACGATCCAACCTGCCTCTGCCAGTTGCGGCGCCTACTTGGGCTGGGCGAGGCAGAACTCGACGCGCACCTGACCGCGATGCGCGCGGCCGGGCTCATCCGCGCGCACCGTCGCGGCGCCTGGACCTACTACAGCGCACAGCCAGACTGCTGCGCCGACCTCGACCTCGCCCTGGCCGGCGCCTGCGCTGCGCTGCCAGGCGCGGACGTCACCAGCTGAACACCAGCGCGTCGCATCACGCGCGAGGGCGCAGCACCACGCAGGCTCGAGCCCTCCGGTAGCGGCGCGCGCGGCCTAGCGGCAACGTACTGGTGGCCAGCGCCGCGTCACGAGAGACCGCGACACCCGTCTCGGATTCATGTGCTGTTCACTCGCCCGCTCTAAGGTGATGAGGTGACCCCTGCGATGCCCCGTGCCTCCAGCGGTGCCCGGACCCGCAGGGGTAGCGCATCCACCAAGCCGGCGGACAGCGAGTCCTGCCCGCCGGCGCGCCTCACGGGCAAGGCCCTCACGACTCGCGAGGCCGGCGATCTGGTGACTCTGCTCAAGGCGGTCGCCGACCCAGTCCGGCTGCAACTGCTCAGCATGATCAGCGCCTCCGAATCGGGCGAGATGTGCGTCTGCGACCTAGTTGAGCCGCTGGCCGTCAGCCAGCCCACCGTCAGCCACCACCTCCGCGTGCTGACTACGGCCGGCCTGCTCACCCGCGACCGTCGTGCCAGCTGGGTGTGGTATCGCGTCGCCCCGCAGGCCCTCGACCGCATCCGCACGCTGCTGCCCTAACCGCTCCCGGTGCCGGGCCTCACATCCGTGGCTCGCTCCACGCGGCATCGGTCGACGTCGACATCAATCACCGTCGATTAGTTCAGCTTCTGTTCACCGTCGTGACAGGCTCCTGCCATGTTGACCAGCTTCGATATTGACGGTTGTTGATTTAGTCCGTCAGTGACGCATCGGCGTCCGAAACGAAGTCGGAGGGGCAGATGCCACGCATCGGCCGTACAAGTTCCATCACGACAGTGCTCGCGGCGTTGGTGATCGTCGGCACGCTCAGCGCGTGCGGTTCGACCGGTGGCGGCGACAGCGGCGGCGGCCCTACCGGCAGCGCTGCGGCCCCCAAGAGCGGCGGCGGCGCCTCGTTCGACACCGCCGCCTGTAACACAACCAGCGGGGTGACCCCCGGATTCAGCAACGGTGTGGCCACCGTGGCCGGGGCGACCAAGAGCCTGTCCGGCGCTGGCTCCACCTTCGCGGCGCCCGCCTATTCGGTGTGGACCAAGGCCTACGCATCGACCGGCAGCCAGGTCGCCTACCAATCGATCGGGTCCGGTGGTGGGGTTGCGCAGATCCAGGCCAAGACCGTCGACTTCGGCGACAGCGACACCCCGATGTCCGATGCGGAGTTGAAAGCCGCCAAGGGCGGACCCATCCTGCACGTCCCGCTGCTCGTCGGCTCGGTCGTTCCGGCCTACCACCTGTCCGGCATCGGGTCGGGATTGAAGTTCACCGGCGACGTGCTCGGCAAGATCTACGCCGGTGCGATCACCAAGTGGAACGACCCCGAGCTGACCAAGCTCAACCCGGGAGTCAAGCTGCCCGACGAGCCGATCGCGGTCGCGCACCGCTCCGACGGCTCCGGCACGACCGGCATCTGGACGACCTACCTGACCAAGGAAAGCCCCACGTGGGTGAGCAAGCTCGGCGGCAAAGCCACGAGTGAGGGCAAGGAGGTCGCCTGGCCGGTCGGCATCGGCGGCAAGGGCAACGAGGGCGTGTCCGGTGTCGTCAACCAGACCGAAGGCGCGCTGGGCTATCTGGAGTTGCAGTACGCGTTGGCGCAGAACACGACCTTCGGGCAGGTGCAGAACGCCGACAAGTCCGCTTACGTGCAGCCCTGCCTGAGCACGGACACGGCGGCGGCCAACCAGGCTCACTTCCCGGCCGACCTGCGTGGCGACCTGACCGACGAGCCGGGCAAGGATTCCTACCCGATCACCGGCACCACCTACGCCCTCGTGTACCAGAACCAGACCGACAAGGGCAAAGCCGCCGCGCTGGTGAACTTCTTCAGCTGGGTGCTGACCAAGGGCCAGGACCTCAACCACCAGGTCAACTACTCACCCCTGGGTGCGCCGTTGCAGAAGCTAGCCATGGCCCAACTCAGCAAGATCACCGTCAACGGCACGCCGGTCGCGGGTTAGCGCCCAACCGAACCAGCCGAGGTCCGATCAGATGGTGCGCCGCCGCCGCGGCGGCCGCGCACCATCGCGGAGCTCCTCCAGGAGGATCTGATGGTCACCACCCTCGACCGGCTCGACGGGCCCGACAGACTGCGCCGACGACGCAGCCGACCCCGCCTGGCCGATACCAGCTTTCGGTACCTCACCGGCGCCGCCGCCTGGCTGATGATCGCCCTGCTGGCCGGAACGACCGCGTTCCTGGTGGACAAGGCCTGGCCGTCGCTGCGCCAGTACGGCATCTTCGGCTCGCTCAGTTCCAGCCGCTGGGCCCCCAGCGAAGCGGCGACCAGTAAAGGCAACCCGTACGGGATCCTGCAGTTCGTCTACGGCACCGTGCTCACCAGCTTCATCGGGATGCTCATCGCCGTCCCGGCCGCGGTGGCGATCGCACTCGTCGTCACCGACGTCGCGCCCCGGCGGATGCGGCGGCCACTGTCCTGGCTGATCGACCTGCTCGCCGCCATTCCCAGCGTCGTCTACGGCTTCTGGGGCATCTTCGCCCTGATCCCGGCCTTAAAACCTGTCGTCACCGACGTCAACGACACCCTCGGCAAGGTCCCGGTGATCGGAAAGGTGTTCGCCGGACCCTTCTTCGGACTGTCCTACTTCACCGCCGGACTCATCCTCGCGATCATGGTGCTGCCCATCATCACCGCGATCTGCCGCGAAGTGTTCGCCACCGCACCGGTGAGTGAGAAAGAGGCGGCCCTCGCCCTGGGCGCAACCAAGTGGGAGATGCTGCGCCTGGCCGTGCTGCCGCGCTCACGGTCGGGGATCGTCGGCGCTGCCATTCTCGGCTTCGGCCGCGCCATTGGCGAGACTATCGCCGTCACCATGGTGATCGGCAACTCGGTGCTCACCATCAGCACCTCGATCTTCGGGCAGGGCGCGACGATGCCCTCGGTCATCGCTAACGAATTCAACGAAGCGACCGAACCCTTCCACCTGGACTCGCTGTTCGTGGTCGGGCTGTGGCTGCTGGTCCTGGCGTTGATCGTCAACGTCATCGGCAAGATCATCGTCAGCCGCAGCGGGGAGCACATCGCATGAGCCCCAACCCGCCTCGAACCCCACCGGACCTCGTCAGCGACCCGGCTGCCCCCGACACCGCACCGGGCGTCCCGGTCGCCGCCGGCACGAGCGACACCGCGGACAGCACCGAGGCGGCCACGGCCACGGCGGTGGCGACGATGCCCACCCGGCCACCGCTCGGGCAGTCCACCACCGCGACGGCACGCCGCAAGCGCAAGAACATCACGATGATCGTCGTATTGAGCGCCGTACTCGCGCTCGCCATCGCCGTGCTGGTCTGGGTACTGGGCTACGTCGCCGCCGAGGGTTTGAAATACCTCAGCCCGCAGTTCCTCACCCACACCCCGCCGGGCAACCCGAGCGCAGGTGGCGGCGGATTCGCCAACGGCATCATCGGCAGCCTGATCATCGTCGGGATAGCCACCGCCATCAGCATCCCGATCGGCATCGCCGCCGCGGTGTATCTGCACGAGTACGGCGGCCGCGTCGCCAAGGTCGCTCGGTTCGTCACCGACGTGCTGGTCGGCGTCCCCACGATCGTCACCGGCGCCTTCGTCTACGCCCTCATCGTGATCCGCTACGGCTACTCCGGCTACGCCGGCGCGATCGCACTGGCCGCCATCATGCTGCCACTGATCATCCGCGCCACCGAGGAGATGCTGCGCACCGTGCCCCGTGAACTGCGCGAGGCCTCCCTCGCGCTGGGCATCAGCAAGTCCCGCACCATCGTCTCGATCGTGTTGCCCACCGCATCCAGCGGCATCATCACCGGCTGCATGCTGGCAATCGCCCGGGCCATGGGGGAGACCGCGCCGCTGCTGCTCACCGTGCTCGGCAACGACCTGTTCGTCGAAACCAACCCCGACCATCGCATGGCCACCCTCTCCTTGCAGGTGTTCAGCAACGCGATCACCGGCTTCCAGGCCGCCCAAGGCAGGGCCTGGGCCGGTGCCCTGACGATGGTGCTGCTCGTCCTGATCTTCACCGCGATCGCCCGCATCGCGGGCCGACGCACCGCCGTGTCCGGAGGAAAGCGATGAACACTGCCCCAACCGGCAAACCGGCCAGCCCCGCCGGCGCCCCGGCGCTCGAAGCGTCGACACCGGGGCCGGACAGCCCGCAAACAACGATGGTGACTCCACGTGTGCTGGCTTCCCAGCCGGCCGCCCGAGCCGCCGACCGGTCCATCACCCGACCAGCCGGCACCATCACCATCCGTGATCTCACCGCCTACTACTCGACCCAGCCGGCCATCCGCGACGTGAGCCTGGAGGTCGCCGCCAACCGCGTCACCGCCCTCATCGGCCCGTCCGGCTGCGGAAAGTCCACGCTCCTGCGCTGCCTCAACGGGCTGCACCTGACCACCCCCGGCGCCCGCGTCGACGGCGACGTGCTGCTCGGGGGCACCAGCCTCTACTCCGCCGGTATCGACCCAGTCGAGATCCGGCAACGCATCGGCATGGTCTTCCAAAGACCCAACCCGTTCCCGACCATGAGCATCCAGGACAACGTCCTAGTCGGATTGCGACTCGGACAGGGCCGGCGCGGCAGACGCGGACGCCACGACGACGTCGTCGAGCGTTCCCTGCGCCACGCCGGACTCTGGGAAGAAGTCCGCAACTCCCTCGACAAACCCGGCGCCAGCCTGTCCGGCGGCCAGCAACAGCGCCTGTGCATTGCCCGAGCCTTGGCCGTCTCCCCGGACGTGCTGCTCATGGACGAACCCTGCTCAGCCCTCGACCCGATCAGCACACTGGCCGTCGAGGACACCATCGCCTCGCTCAAATCAGAGCTCACCATCGTCATCGTCACCCACAACATGCAGCAGGCCGCCCGCGTCGCTGACACCACCGCGTTCATGAACGTGCGTCAAGGCGCCGGCACCCTGGTCGAAGTCGGTTCCACCACCGACATTTTCAGCACTCCAAAGCAGAAGGAGACCGAGGACTACGTATCCGGGCGCTTCGGATGAAGCCACCGCATCACGATGCCGGCCTCGGGCAATGGCCGCCGCGCGTGCCCGTCGTGCACAGCCACGAGACCCTGCACGCCTGTGACATCGACATCGACCGGACCGCGCACCGCGTCACTATCCGCGGCGAACAGGTTGATCTACCCCTGCGCGAATTCCAGTTGCTCGAACTGCTTGTCGCCAACGCCAACGTCGTGCTCACCCGCGAACAGATCGTCCGCTGGATCTGGGATGACGACCCGGCCAGCAACTCACTGGACGTGCACGTACTCCGGCTGCGTCGGAAGATCGAAACCGACCCGAACAACCCCGTCCGGCTCCGTACGATCCGTGGCCTGGGGTACCGCTTCGACTCCGAGTGCTCCGCGCCGAGCTGCATCAACAGCGACGGCTCATGAATGCCATCCCGCACCACCGCAGGCCCCAGCCGGCAGGCGCGACAGAGCCAGCGCCGAACTGGGCAACGCCCTCGACGTCCGACCTCGCCGCCCAAGTCCGCGACTGTGCCGCCAAGCAGCTCGTCGGCCCGCTCACCGCGACCCTCGACGAGCACTACACCCTCAACGCCGTCATGCTCGAACACCACAGCCCAGACGGACCGCGCACCCTGTGCGTGGAACTTCTTGACCATGGTCCCGCAGCCAGCGACCGCCGCTGGATGGCACTTGCTTATGACGAGCTCAGCGGCCGCCGAACGCAGCCGAGCTCAGCCGCCACCTTCACCGACGCACTAGCCAACCTCGCCTGGGACCGACTCGACGATCGAGCGACACCCCGCCCCAGCTATCGCCGCCCCACCAGCGATCCACACCCAAACACGAAAGGTGCGCGGCATGCGTGACATCTACCACGACGAACTTGACGGCATCGGCTCAGCCATCCTCGAGATGACCACGCTGGTCGGGATCGCCATCGAACAGGCCACCAGCGCCCTGCTGGACGCCAATCTGCAACTCGCCGAACTCGTGATCGCCGCCGACAGCCGCATCGACGCACTGCGCGGCGAAGTGGACGAGCGCTGCTTCCAGGTGTTGGCCACCCAACAGCCCGTCGCGACCGATCTGCGTGTGCTCATCAGCTCGGTCCACCTCGCCGCCGACCTCGAACGCATGGGTGACCTCGCGCTGCACGTTGCAAAGATCGCCCGGTGGCGATTCCCGGTGCCAGCTGTCCCCGCCGACGCGCGCGATGTCATCAGCCAAATGGGCACGGTTGCGCACTCACTGGTCAGCAACGTCGCCGAGGTCGTCGAAGGCCGCGACGTCGCGCTCGCCCAAGCCGTCGAAACCGAGGACGACTCCATGGACGCCCTGCGGCGCAAGCTGTTCACCCTTGTGCTGTCGAGCAACTGGGCTCACGGGACCGAAGCCGCCATCGACATGGCGCTGCTCGGCCGCTACTACGAGCGCTACGCCGACCACGCCGTGGCCGTTGCCCGGCACACCATCTTCATCGTCACCGGCACCCGAGCGCAGCCGGCACCGAAAGTTGCCCCGCACTAAGCCCGGCACCGGGGTCGCGCGCGCCGCCTATGCGGTATTGACAGGCGTCAATACCGGACCAATACTTCACAGTATTGACATCCATCGATACTGCGATAGGCCACACGATGACGCCCGTCCTGTTCGACGCCAATGACGAGACCGACGAGACTCCGCGGCGCAGTGGAGCGGTGCGGGTGCGGTCTTGGTGGCGCGGCAAGTGGCTGGCTGCCCACACCGCTCGGTGCCGGGACCCGCTTGCCTGGAACTCCTGCGGCTGCATCACCGCACTACGCGACACCTGCGCCTCGCGAACTGATGCCAGCCGCCCGTACGAGGCGGCGTTCCCGCATGTGTTCGCCAAGCCGTGAACCGCCAGCGCCGGCAACAACGCGCCGCCGCGCGCGCGACACGCTTGAATCCGAAGGACCGCAACCTGCTCGTGGCCATCGCCACCGGCAGAGTGCAACGGGGCATCCTCTACGGCGATTTTGAGCCTTACCGGCTCGACGGGCAGAACGTCGGCTTGCAGCTCAGACTGTTACGGCTTCGGATGTTGGTGGCACTGCCCCCCTTATCCCCACCGCTGCTCACCCGCCGTGGCGAGGCGACAATACGAGCTCTGCAGGAGGGGAGTCCCCGGTCGAACTCGTTTCCGGTCGGGGGAATCCGCGCAAACTCCCGCTAGAATGACATAATCTCTGTTATCGGCGTTATTTCTGTGCCGAAAGATGTACATGTTTCTGGCGGGTGCTGGTACGATGAATGGCATGTCGATCTCCCCACTGACCCCGGTGCTGCCCAGCGGCGACGCGCGAACCGCGCTGCCCGATGCGCTGCGCCGATTCCGCGCCGAAGGGCTCACGGCAGCCCCAGTCGTGTTCGGGTCACACCGCAAGCCCGAGGCCGTGGTGATCCCGTTCGAGCTGTACGCGCAACTGCTGCCCGTCATCGAGGACGTGGAGATCGCGAAGCTGGTGCGCGAGCGCTCGGCCGCCGGCGAATCGGTGCCCTTGGCCGATGTGGCGGCCGCCGCTGGGCTCGACCCGGATAGCTACCGCTAGTGCCACCACAGCGGCGCGCGCCGCAGCTGGCGCTGCGTGCGCTGCCCGGGTTCCAAGGCGACATCGACGCACTGCCCGATCTCGCAACCCGCAAGATGGCCCTCGACATGCTCGTGCTCGTCCGCGATGGCAAGACCCGCGGCCAGACCCTCGACGCTCGTGTCGGCACCGGCGACCTCAGTGACTGCTACAAGCTCTACTTCGACCCGGACGGGTCTGGCAAACCCCGCTTCAGACTCGTCTACCGCTACACGCCTACAGAGGTCACCGCGGTCGCGATCGAAGCCGTCGCTGTCGGCCGCCGTGAGGACCTGGACGCCTACCGCCGCGCCATCGCCAACCTCGAACGCAGCACCCCCGAGGACCCGAAGTGAGCGGCACAACGCAACCCGAGCAGCAGCTGGAGCCGATCGAGATCGTTCGCGACGAGCGGGCGTTTCGGGTCGACTACGAGCCCTCATCGCTGGCCACCGGCTGGATGCTGCGCGAGCGCCACCACGACGGATGGCCCGTTATGGCCGGGCCGTTCGACAGACGTCAAGACGCCCTCGAGGGCATCGAGGATCTGATCACCGCCGCGCCGCTGTGCTGCTACCAAGACGAGAACGGATACCAGTCATGCTGGGTCCAACCCGATACCGAAGACGCGAGGATATGAGTCACCACCGCTCGCCGCAGCCGGTGCTTCTTGCCCACTTCGTCAGTCGAGCCATGTGATGCCAACCCGATGGATCGCGAGCAAGGCCCTGGTTCTGATCGAGGAAACCTCCTCGCTCGGGATGACCCTGGACCAGGCCGCCGCCGAACTGGTCGTTCGTGACCGGCTCCAGACGATCGCCGGGGCGCTGCGGGTGACCGAGGCGGCCGCCCGGCGCTACCTCAACGACGACACGATCCGAGACCTGGCTCGCAGCATGGTCGCCTCCCTCGCCGAGGAACAACCGGGGCTCGACCTCGCCGAGGCCGAACCAGACACTGAGATCGACCCACGGCTGGCCGCGCTCGCGGTGACCGCGCTGTCTGAAGCCGTCCTGGTTCACCTGGCCAACCCGACCAGCGTCGGTTCGGGCCTGGTCGGCGAGTGCATCGGCATGCTCTCGATCCACGGCACCCGCCTCTACCAGTCGTACGGCGCCGACGCCGTCGTGGTGTCGCGGGCATGGTTGCTGCGCGCCGCCCGCTACATCGAGTCCGCTGCCGACACCTTGGATAGCGGCGGAGTCGTCGGAACGCCAACGGACCTCGACCCGAGCCGGATCGTCGCGTCGTTCCGCTCCGACGCCGAGCTGATGCGCGCCGTGGTGCGGAGCGGTTAGACAGAGTCCGGCCTCATCAGGTGTTCGGCCCCCGTCCTGACGCCCGCCGAAACCCCTTCCCGTACTACCCTGCCCGGGTATAGTCGTTCATACAACGGCCGCAGTATGAACGAGTATGAATCCGGAAGGTGTCGACGCCGTGGACCAGAGTCCGTACAGCCCGGGCGCGGGAACGCTACCGCCGGTCCTCGCCGGACGGGATCGCCTGCTGCATCGCCTGATGCTCGGTCTCAACGACGTCGCGACCGTGGGGCGCGTCCGGACCCAGGACGTGATCCTCATCGGGCCTCGAGGGGTCGGCAAGACGGTCGCCATGTCGGTCTACGGCGACCAAGCCCGCGCCGGCGGTTTCGAGGTCATCAACCTGCAGGCCGTCTCGGGCCGTACCGGCCTGGTGTCCTCGCTACTCGAACGGGCCGCACGCGGCATCGAGCGGCAGAGCGGACCCTGGACCCGCGCACGACGCGCCTTCGACCGCATCGCCAGCGTCAGCTTCGGGGTCGCAGGCCTCAGCGTCGGCATCGAAGCCCGACCCGAGCCCGCCGGCGGGCAGCGACTCGACCCGGGCACGCTCGCCGAAGCACTGGCCGAGCTGGCCGAGGAGGTGCGTCGCGACGCCCCAGCCGGCGGACTGCTGCTCACGATCGACGAGATGCAGGAAGCCTCGGCCTCGGATCTGGCGCTGCTCGCCGCCACCCTGCAACGGCTCACCGTCGATCACCGCGGGGCTGCTGTCGTCTTCGCCGGCACCGGCTTGCCCCACACGCCCGACGTGCTGCGCACCTCCCGCGTTACGCACCCCGATCGGCTCTTCCTGCTCGAAGAGCTCCCGGTCTCCCTCAGCCGGGACGACGCGCTGTACGCGATCATCGAGCCCGCCCGCCAACGCGGCGTGCGGTGGGAGCCGCAGGCTGCCGACGAGATCGTGGACTCCAGCAACGGCTACCCAGCCCACGTGCAGATGTTCGCCCACGAGGCATGGCTGGCCGCCGCCAGCCCGGGACTGATCACCCTCGCTGAGGCGCGGGCAGGCCTAGTCCAAGCGCACGACGACCTGGCCCGCCGCACCCTCGGACCACGCTGGCGGGCGATGCCCGAGCGCCAAATGGAGTACATCGCCGCGGTCGCGCTGCACGGCGGCTCGTCGACCACCGCGACGGTGGCCCGCACCCTCGGCCGAACCGCCCAGGAGCTGTCGAAGGTCCGCGACACTCTGATCAGCGAGGGCGACCTGTACAGCCTGCAGCGCGGCCACATCGCACTCGCGGTGCCGATCTTCGGCTCCTACGCCCTCGCCGAATACGAACGCGCACGACAGATGGCCACCCTCGACCTGATCAGCCTCGACCAGATGCGCAGCAATGCCGGCGCAATCACCTCGACGACCCCGCCAGCTCTCGAACCTGGCAACACCCAGCCGGACCAGCCATGAGCGCTGCGGACGCCGAGATCCCGCGTCCGCTCAACGGTGTCCGCGATGTCGCCTCGGCCGCGTTTCAACGCGCCATGAGCAACGGATCGATCAGTCGACGGCTCGGGTGGGCCGCGCTCGTTCTCCTGCCGCTGACGTTCCCTGCCCAGATCCCGCTGGTCCTGCTCGGCGGACCGCAGGTGATGCGTACGCGCCGCGCCGCCTCGCTTCAGCTCGGGCGAACCGCGCACGTCCGGCCGGCGGCCGTGATTGCAAGTGTCAGCTTCGCGCTGTTGACCTGCGTCTACGTCGCGATCGCCGACTTCGTCTTTGGCCTGCCGGGCTGGCTGGTGTACTCAGTGTTCCTCGCCCTGGTCGTGGTCGAGCTGGCGGGCGCGATCCTGGCCGCCGCGGTGCGCCGCGCGTGGCGGGCGCTGAGGCACCGGCCCGGGCCGCTGGATCTTGCCACCGCGGTCGACCTCGACGGCCAGGTACCGGTGTCGGTCACGTTCGTGGTCGCCTTTCCTCGCGACGGTGGCCGCGGGTCTGCATTGATGGCCGGCCTCGAGGTCGTGCTTGATGCGGCGAGTGAGCCGGCCGAGTTGACCGCGCGCACCGCCGGGCTGATCGAGTTCTACCAGCGACACGGTTTCCGCAGCCTGCACGGCGACCCTCGCCAGATGATCCGCCACCCACGCCCGGACACCGGAACCGTCCAACGCTGAGACCTCAATCGGCCGCATCGGAACGGATCACCGCGGCGACCGCTGACACGAGCGGGCCGGCCGAGCTGATCAGTCCCAGCTCGCGGTTGTAGCGCAGGCTGGCGATCGAGAAGTTCTGCGACCCGATGAACAGTCGCGCGGACGGTGTGCCGGTGTCGGCGGCGATGACCTTGGCGTGGATATAGATCGTGCCGGTTGAGTCGCCGAGTTCGATCACCCGTGCGCCGGCCGCCTGCAGTTGAATGAGCGTCGATTCCCACTCCGGGTTACTGGTGAGCACCAGCGTCACCTGCACGTGCCGCTTCAGCGCCGCGAGCAGCGCCGCGGTGACGTCCGGGTCGTCCATCTCCTCGTTCTCGATGGCCAGGGTGTGGCGGGCGGCCGCGATCATCGACAGCAGCCGCGGCTGGCTTGTCGTCGGCGACCACACCAGGTCCGTCCCTGCCGGTGGCGTCACTGCCCGGTGGGCGAAGTCTGCGTCGAAGGTGTCATCGATCGCGGCCACGTCGCTGAGCTGTCGATCGACCACGAGGAAGTCGCGCGTGCTGGCGTAGTCGGCGGCCACCATGTTGCCGGTCATGACCGCCGCGGTCCGCCCGTCGACGCTGATGACCTTCTCGTGTGTGGCGGTGTAGCGCGGGTCGGCCCAAGCCACCTGCACGCCCTGGGAGGCGAGGTAGGTGTACGCGGCCTGATTGCGGGCGCGCTCGCGGTTGTGGTCGAGCAGCACCTGCACCCGGACGTGCCGGCGGGCGGCAGTCGCCAGGGCCTGCTCGGCCTGCGGGTCGACCAGTTCGTACATGGCCAGCCGGATCGTGTGCTGGGCACCGGAGATCAGCCCGTAGATCGGGCGCATGCCGGCCTGCGGTTCGGTGTACAGGCTCAGCGCACCGCTCGCCGCTGTCGGCCGCGCCGAGCCCCCCGTACTCGCGGTCGTGCCGGGACTCGCCGCTGGCCCTACGTGTCGCAGCGCAGCCCCGCCGCCGAGAATCAGCGGCACCGCCGCGACCGCAGCCGCCCAGCCGGCGATGCCGCGGCGGCTGACCCGGTAGCGAGGCCGTACCCACTCGCCGTTGTGCAGATGCCCGTGGACATATGGCATGGCCTAGACCCCCGCCTCGACGCCGGCGTCGACGTCGCCGATGTTCAGTGCTCGTGACCGGTCGCCGGGAGTAGGTGCGGGCCGGAACAGGGCCAAGAGCAGCATGAGTCCGCCGGCAAAGGGCAGCACCGCGGCGGCCGCGCAGCAGGCCGTGCCCAGCCATCCGAAGGCGGTGGCGACGAGCAGCAGTCGCAGCATGTGGTCGGCCGCCCAGAACAACACCGAACCCAACGCCCAGAGAGTGAGCGGCCAGAAGACCGCGACCACGCCGGCCTGCCACGCACGCGCGCCGCGGCCCGACCACGCCGGCCACCACAGCCGGTTTCGATACACGGTCATCCAGCGACGTTCTGACCGGACCGGGGCGCGCATCCTCACAGGACCACGACCGCGCTCAGTCGCTCGAAGAACTCGTCCATCACTGCCGCGCGGTCCGTGCGTCCGAACGCGCTTGCGTCCGCGACGTAGAGATCTCGGCAGGCAGCGACGCCGGCGACGAGCGCCACCAGCAGTTCCGGACCGGACCTTTCCGGATCCAGCGTGGAGATGCGGGTGAGTCCCGACTCATCGGCCGGCTCGGTGTACCGGCCTAGCCCGGTCCAAGTCCGCTGGCGGGGCGCGACATCTGCGGCGATCGGAACTCGCGCCAGCGCCCAACCCGACTGCGCAAGATACGCGTCGTTGAGCAGCAGTTCCACCGCGGTGGCGGGATCGATGCCAGCCTCGAGCTGGTCAGCGACGCTACTCAACACGGCCAAGGGCAGCGGGCCGAGCTGATCATTCGCGGCCAGCAGCACGGTCCGGAAATGCTGGTAGCCCAGCTGCGAGGAGACGACCTGCAACGCCGCGGCGAACCACTCCCCGGCGGCGACAGCGGCCGAGGCCGGCTCGACCTCGGTCGCCAGCTCGAACGGCAACATGTCATACCTGCGCCGAAGCAAGATGCAGGCGGCCTTCTCGACTTGACTTGGCGACGCCGACGGTCGCGGCGCGCAGAGCGCTTGCGCCGCGCGGCCGTCAAAACGGTCTCCGACAGCGTCGCGCAGCGCCTCGATTTCCTGGTGAATTTCTCGTCTCACCGCCGAGGCAACGGCGGGAGGCAGTTCGTCGCATGCCTCGTACAACTCGGCTCCGAGGTTGGCTGCGGATTCCAGCAGCTCGGAGGTCTGCGGGGGCGATTCACGCCCAGTGACCAGCTCCTCGGCGAGCAGGGCGCCCAACTGCTCCACGAGTACGCCCCGGCTCGCCTCGCCCACCGGCACCACCCAGGGCAGCCGGTGGATCCGCCAGATCACGCCGGACAGATCGGTCAGAACCTGGGCCACCAACTGCAGTGTCTCGGGCTCAGCCGCCGCATCCTCGGCCACGAGCTTGGCCTGGCGAGCCACGGGCGTGGGCCAGGTGGCCACAAGTCCGTGATCTCCGAATACCGCCCACTCTGTCATCGCCGCACCCCGCTCTGGGAACCGTCTGTCTCCCCTTAGGGTGGATGCGGCGCCAGGATCGGACATCGCTGAGCGCACGAATCTGTATCAAGTTGCATAGCCGTACAGGTGTTCTAATCGGGTGGTGCAGTCATGGGGTCCGCCGAAGGTGCGCCTTGAGCTGCCCCCGCAATACGGCGTCCACCTGCTGGCCTGGGGCGCTGACCCGCACAACGTCTGGTGGGCCCTGGTGACCTGGGAGCGCTACGTTGCCCACCATTTCGAAGCTCCGCAGCAGCTGTGGTGCAGCGCATGGGCGCCGGCCGCCGCGGTGCAGCGCGTCGAGCACGAGGACTACAGCCGGGTGCCGCGGCTACGCCTCGACGGCGACCACCGCTGGTGGCCGCTGCCGCCCGGCCCGAGGACCGGGCACTACGGGGTCCTCACCGCCGAGAGCGAGCTAGAAGCGCCACCGGGATTCCGGTGGTGCAGCCCCCGCTTCAGCAAGCGTCGGTGAGCTGGTGCCCGGCCGCGGCGGCCGTGAGCTCGCGGATTCGGCGTTCCCGCGGCGGGTGCGACGCCCACGCGCGGCCCCCGCCTGCAGCTTGCTCGAATGCCTGCAGGGCGCCAGCCAGCTCGGGACCGAGCCCGCATTGCACCGCGTACGCGTCCGCGGCCCGCTCCCCCGACCGGGACAACGCCGCCGCGGCCAGCGGCTGCACGATCAACAAGACACCGACCGTGACCATCGCCGCCAGCGGCACCCACGCATGCTGCTGCACGCCTTGAACCACCGCGACGGCGACGACGATCGGGCCCAGCACAACCAGCCCGGCCCGAGCAGTGGGGACCTTGCCCACGATCAGGCGCAGCATCCCGCCCAGCACCGCCACGACGGCCCGCCACGGCGCGCCCAGCCACGCGATCGCCAACCCATACCGGGTGCCGCGCGACTGCAGGTGCCCAAGCTCGTGGGCCACCAGCGCACCCACTTGGGGCGTGGTCAGCCGGCCGTCCGCGGCGGCCGCGATCGCACCCTCGCTGACGGCAATCGAGCGTCGGCCTGCGGCATAGGCGTTGATGCTGTTGCCCGTGCCGGCACGCACGTAGACGTCGACCTCGCTCATCACGATCTTGGTGCGCGATTCGGCGACGGCGAACGCAGCTCGCAGCTGCCCGGCCTGCTCTGTATTGAGGCGGCGATACCGGTACGCGATACGCACCGCTACCCGTTCCCCGGAGCGTGTGAGCCACACGCCGGCCAGCGCGAGCCACGCCAGCGGCACGACCGGAGCCCATGCGCCCAGCGGACCCGCCACCAGGACCACGACCGCCAGGCCGCCCAGCATCACCGGGGCGGCAACCAGTGCACGCCACCACAGGGCGGTCCGCCCGACCCGTGGTGCCTTCTCCAGCTGTGTCATTCGCCGCCTCCTCTGGCTCGGCTCACGCTCATCGTGCACCGCAGGTCTGACACCCGGGCCTATGCCTCGCTCTTCGCCCGCCCCTTCGCGCCCGGCGTGCTGCGTGTCCCCCACTCGACCGGCAACGGCTTGAGGGTCCGCTCCCGCTGCTCGGCCCACTGCTCGATGTCCTCCATGAGCCACACCTGGGTAGCCCGCAACCGGACCCACGGCGCCGGGAACCCGCTGCTGTGCACGAGCTGGTACACCCGCGGCTGACTGACATCCAGCAGGTGCACAAGCTCGGCGGTGCCGACCACCGGGAGCCGCTGCGTCTTCGCCCTCGCCATAGATCAAGGGTACTGGTAGTTCCTCTAGAGCACGGAAGCGCGAACGTCGCCGTGGTCGCGCAAACCCCGTGTAATTTGCCAGGGGGGTTTGAGATGTCCGTCCCGCGATCCCCGATCACCTTCTGGTTTCGACAGAGACGCAGCAGGTGACACCGCGCGGCGGGCATATCTCCCGGCCGGCCTGCTGCAACAACCCGATGGGGCGCGCGGGAAGGGGTCGGCAACGGGTGAGTCGACGACGCAAGCAGGACAATGAGGTCGAGGGCCAGATGACCCTCGACATGTTGTGGGGTCCGGCGGTGCCGGAGGAGGTCGACGATGAGCACACCCCAAGCGAGCCCGCTGCCGATGAACCGGTACGGGCAGATGGCGTGGAACCACTGGCGGAAGTGGCGGCCGAGGATGCTGTCGGGGATCGAGGACCCGCAGACGTACTTTTCGACCTTGGGCCAGGAGACCGAGCAGGAGATCGACGAGCTGGCCGAACAGATCGCGGGAGCGGACCGGCCGGGCGAGACGACGTTGCAGAAGACGGCCCGGCTGCGCGAGGCGCGGATCAGCGCCGAGTCGGATCTGCTGCCGCTGCGGATCACCCTGCCGGCCGAGGACGAGGAGCAGGAGCAGGGCAATCGCCTCGGTCAGTGGGTCGAGGACCAGATCGACTCAGAGGACCCGATCGAGACCCAGCGCCAGGAATCGCGACAGCAGCTCAGCTGAGCGATCCCTCCCCGGCCGCCGCGCGGTTCCGCCCGCGGGCTCAGGACGACCTCGCGCCGTCCGGCAGCAAGGCCAAGGTGTCGGCCAATCTCGCCGCTCTGAGGACGTTGCGCGCTCTCGCCGACGAGGGCCGGCCCGCCACCGGTGAGGAACAGCAGACACTCGCGCGCTGGTCGGGCTGGGGCGCGACCCCGACCGTGTTCGATCCCGGCAAGGACGAGTTCGCCGACGAACGCGGCGCGCTGCAGCAGCTGCTGTCCCCGCAGGAGTTTCAGGCCGCCGCCCGAACCACCCTCAACGCGCACTACACCGATGCCGCGCTCGCCTCGGCGATGTGGGACGTGCTCGAGACCCACGGCTTCGACGACACGGCGGGCCGCGTCCTGGAGCCCGGGTGCGGGGCTGGCAACTTCCTCGGTCTGGCTCCGGAGTCCGCCCGCGAGCTCGTCGGCGTCGAACTCGATCCCACCACCGCGGCGATCGCGGCCGCGCTGTACCCGCACGCGAGCATCCGCAGGGAATCGTTCGCCGACACCAGGCTGCCCGCGAACTCCTTCGACCTGACCATCGGCAACGTCCCGTTCGGACAGAACGCGCTGCACGACAAGGTGCACAACGCAGGCGGCCACTCGATGCACAACCACTTCATCATCAAGTCCCTGGCGTTGACCCGCCCCGGTGGGGTGGTCGCTGTGCTGACCTCGCACTGGACCATGGATTCGACCAACCCGGCCGCCCGCCGCGAGATTGCCTGCCTGGCCGACCTGGTCACCGCGGTCCGGCTGCCTGGCTCGGCCCACCAGCGCGCTGCCGGCACTCAGGTGGTCACCGACCTTCTCGTGCTGCGCCGCCGCAGCACTGATGAGATCCCGTCGCCCGCGAACGAGGATTGGGAGCTGGTCGAGCGCATCGGCGGCGATGAGGACCGCGCGGTCAATGTCAACCGCTACTTTCGGCAGCACCCCGAGCAGGTCATCGGCGAGATCGGCACCCGGTCCGGGCAGTTCGGGCCGGAGCTGGCCGTCCGTCACGGCGGCGACACCCCGGACGCGTTCCGGAGCACGCTCGATGCCGCGCTCGACCGGTTCAGCACGGAGCACGGACCGGTGTTCGCAGCGATCGAGGTACCCGACGCCGCCGCCCCGATCATGCGCCCGGACGCGCCGGTCGGCGCCATCGAGGGGCACCTCGAGGCCACCGAGAACGGGCGGTTCAGCGTCGTGCGCGACGGCCAGCTGCAGGAGCACCCGGTCCCGGCGACCCAGGCCAAGGAGCTGCGCGCGCTGCTGGCGCTGCGCGACGTCGAGGTTGCTCTGCTCGCAGCCGAAGCAGCCACAACCGACGACACTCCGCACATCGCCGAGCTGCGCGGCGACCTCAACCGCCGCTACGACGCCTACGCGGCCTCCTGCGGGCCGCTGAACCGGGTGAAGACGCGCCGCACCGGCAAGGTCGACCCGGACACCGGAGAGGAACGCCTGGCGCGCATCCGGCCCCCGCAGGGCGGGTTTCGTGGCGACCCGCACTCCCCCGCGGTCTACGCCCTGGAGAACTACGACCCGGCTACCGGCACGGCCAGCAAGTCGGCCATCTTCACCGAGCGTGTCGTCGCGCCCCGCCCGCAGCGCCTCGGCGCCGACACTGCCGAGGACGCCGTCGCGATCTGCCTCGATACCCACGGTGAGGTGCGTCTGCCCGATGCCGCCCGGCTGCTCGGCGTCGAGGAGACCGCCGCTCGTACCGAGCTGGGCCGGCTCGTGTTCAACGACCCCACCGAACCGGACCGGCTCATCCCGGCCGCGGAGTACCTGTCCGGCAACGTCCGCATCAAGCTCACCGAGGCCCGCGCGGCCGCCGAACGCGACGGCGACACCCGGTGGGCAGACAACATCGACGCCCTGACCGAGGTCCAACCCACCGATCTCACCCCGGCCGAGATCACCGTGCGCCTGGGCGCGAACTGGATCGGCGCCGACGTCGTCGCCGAGTTCCTGCGCGAGACCCTCGACGACCCGAGCATCAAGGTCGAGAACCCCGGCGGCTCCACCTGGTCAGTCAAAGGCAGCCACCACAGCGTGCTGGCCACGACCACCTTCGGGACCGGCCGGGCCAGCGCTGTCAGCCTCGCCCAGTCCCTGCTCGAGCAGCGCGTCATCAAGATCTACGACGAGCTCGACGACGGCCGCCGCATCCCCAACCTCACCGAGACCGTCGCCGCGCAGGAGAAGGCCGCCGAACTCAACGAGCGGTTCGCCGACTGGGTGTGGGACGACCCCGAGCGGGCCACCCGCCTGGCGCGGCTGTACAACGACACGTTCAACGCGATCGTGCTGCGCAGCTACGACGGGCAGCAGCGGCAGTTCCCCGGTCTGGCCGTCACTATCGAACTGCGCCCGCACCAAGTCGCCGCCGTGGTGCGGATGCTGTCTGAACCGTCCGTGTTGTTGGCCCACGAGGTCGGCGCCGGTAAGACCCTGGAGATGGTCGTCGGCTGTATGGAGCTGCGCCGTCTCGGCATGGCCCGTAAACCCGCCGTCGTCGTGCCCAATCACATGCTGGAGCAGTTCAGCCGGGAGTGGCTGCAGGCATACCCGCAGGCCAAGGTCCTCGCCGCCGGCACCGAGGACCTCACCCGCGACCGGCGCCGGCTGTTCGTCGCCCGGGCCGCCACCGGCGACTGGGACGCGGTGATCTTGTCCCGCTCGGCGTTCCAACGCCTCGCCCTGACCCCTGAGCACCAGCAGGGCTACTACGACCAGCAGCTCGAAACTCTCCGCACCCGCCTGGACAACTCACGTGCCGGCGGCGGGCTGACCACCAAGCGGCTGGAGGGGACGCTGCAACGGGCCGAGGAACGGTTGAAGAACCTCACCGACCTCGACCGCGACCCGGCCGTGAGCTTCGAATCCACCGGCATCGACTACTTGGCGATCGACGAGGCCCACGGCTACAAGAACCTGCAGGTCGCCTCCAACATCCCGGGCGCCAGCAACGAGGGCAGCCAACGGGCCAGCGACCTGGACATGAAGCTGCACTACCTGCGCGAACGCCACGGCCACCGGGTCGCCACCTTCGCGACCGCCACCCCGATCGCCAACTCGGTGTCCGAGGCCTACGTCATGCAGCGCTACCTACGCCCCGACGTCCTCGACGCCGCAGGCCTGACCGACTTCGACGTCTGGGCCGCCACCTTCGGCGAAGTCACCACCGACCTGGAGCTCACCCCGGACGGCGGCGGCTACAAGATGAAGTCGCGCTTCGCCAAGTTCAGAAACGTCCCGGAATTGTTGAGGATGTGGCACCTGAGCGCGGACATCAAGACCGCCGAGGACCTCAAGCTCCCGACCCCGGCCATCGCCGGCGGCGCGCCCGAAACCATCGTTGTCCCGGCCAGCCGTCAGCTCACCGCGTTCATGGCCGACCTGTCCGCCCGCGCCGACAAGGTGCAGTCCAAGGCCGTCGACCCGCGCGAGGACAACATTCTGCGCGTGGCCAGCCACGGCCGCTTGGCCGCGCTCGACCTGCGCCTGCTCCCTGACGAGTTCTACGCCGCACTGCCTGCCCCCGACCCGGGCGAGCGCACCAAGCTCGACGTCGCCGCCGACCGCATCGCAGCCATCCATCACGAACACGCCGCCCGGACATACCCCAACCACCCGACCGCGGGCGCGCTGCAACTCGTGTTCTGCGACCTCGGCACCCCGGGCGGGGCGGGGTGGAACGCCTACAGCGAGCTGCGGCAGCTGCTGGTCGAGCGCGGCGTGCCCGCCGAGTCGGTGCGGTTCATGCACGAGGCCCGCAACGACCGCGAGAAGGGCGAGCTGTTCGCCTCCGCCCGCACCGGCCGCATCAGCGTGCTGATCGGCTCGACCGAGAAGATGGGCGTCGGCACCAACGTGCAAGCCCGCGCCGTGGCCCTGCACCACCTCGAGTGCCCCTGGCGGCCCGCCGACCTCGCCCAACGCGACGGCCGCGCGATCCGCCAAGGCAACCTCAACGACGAGGTCGCCCTCTACCGCTATGTGACCGAGTCCAGCTTCGACGGCTACACCTGGCAGACCGTCGAGCGGAAGGCCAAGTTCATCGCCCAGGTCATGCGCGGGCGATTGGATGTCCGCGAGATCGAGGACGTCGGCGACGTCGCCCTGTCCTACGCCGAAGTGAAGGCCCTCGCCTGCGGTGACCCGCGCATCCTGGAGAAGGCCCGTGTCGACTCCGAGACGACACGCCTCGAACGGCTGCAACGAGCCTGGACCCGCACCCAGCGCGCTCTCGGCGCGACCATCGACGGCGCCGACCGGCGCCTGCCCGCCCTGCACGCCGACCTGCAACGTCTGGACGATGCGGTCACTCGCGTCCGGCCCACCCGCGGCGACGACTTCCACATGACCATCCAAGGCGCGGGGGTGCGCTCGCGCGCCGACGCCGCCATCGCCTTGCGCACCGTGCTGGCCAAGATCGACCCCAGCTATGCCGACACCGAGCCACGACCCGTCGCCCAGATCGGTGGTTTCGAAGTTCTCGCCGCCGGCCGGCGGCTCCTGCAGCCGCACCTGCGACTCGAACTGGCCGGCGTCCCCCGAAGCGGCCTCGACATCGGCCTCGACGAGCTGCGGACCGACCGTCCGCTGGGCATCATCACCCGCCTGGAGAACCGCGTCGCCGGGCTCGCCACGGTGCGCGCGGAGGTCAGCCACGAGATCGACCGAGCCAGCACCGAACGGGCCCGCGCAGCCGCCGAGCTCGGCCAACCGTTCCCCCACACTCAAGCGCTCGAAGCCGCCCGGCACCGCGGCGCCGAACTCGAGGCAGAACTCGCCGCCGACGCCACCCGCACCGAGCCCGCCAGCCCCCAGCAGCAGCCCGATGCCCCGCCAGGTCCGCCCTCCGAGAACGACCCCAACCACTCGCTGCAGCGAAACAGCTCGGCGTCGGTCCCTGGTGCGCCCGCTGAGTCTGCACCTGCGCAGGCCGCCGGCCCGCGCTCCCTCCTCGACAACGCACCACCAGGCGGATGGACCGCCGCCGACCGAGTAGTGACGAGCGCAGCGCCGGACACCAGCCAGTGGACATCGGTGCAGCGACACCCAGTCGGCACCGCCCTGGCCGTCCACGCGATCGGAGCCGACGGACCCGGCCGCCAGCTCGGCCGCGGCACCGTGGTCGGGCATCCCGGGCCAGACCAGGTCGTCGTGGAGTCACCCTTCGGGACGCGCCGCGCCGCGCCGATCAGCCACGTCCGGCCGATCGACCCCAGCGAGCTGGCCACGTTCGGCCGGCCGCCGCAGGCGGCCCCCGCAGAGCCGCCGCAGGCAGCGCCCGAGACCTGGTTCTCCCTTGCTCACGCCATCGACCCGGCCATCACCGATGACCCCAGCTGGCCCGCCCTCGCCCACGCCCTGCAGCGCGCCGAGACCGCCGGATACCCCGCACGAGACCAGCTGGCGGCGCTGGCCGCCGAGGTCCTGCCCGACGAGAGCCCGGCGCGGGCCCTGCACTACCGGCTCGTCGACGCCACCGAAGTCGCCGCCGCGGTCGAACCCGCGCCCCGTGAACACAGCACCGCAACGCCCATGAACGCCGACGCGCATCCGCTTCCCGGTACCACACCTCGCCAGTCCCCCGGCCCAGCCCGGTAACTAACACCAACGTGTTTTGCACCGCCGGCTCCCCGCCCTTGTTAGTCAACCTCAAACCGCGCACCGACGAGGAGCTGGGAGCAACGCGAGTGGTCCGATCGACCTCCGCCCGCGACCGACGCGAGGACCCAATACGTCCACCTACAGGGCAGCAAATCCGGGAAAAAGAAGGTTATACATCCTCTAGGCACTAGAGGATGTATAAGGTACGATGGAGCCATGAGCGGAACGCAGGAGGCGGTAGCCATGGCAACAGCGCAGTGCCCCTACAAGGTGGGGCAGAAAGTGGAGTTGATCAGCCGGGACGGGCGCGAGGACGCGCGCGTGTTGGCCATCCACCACAACAGTCGAGGCGTCGAGATCGTCGTGCGGACCATCGACCACGTCGACGCGCCCGGACGCAACGTGAACGTCTTCACGACCTCGGGCCGGTCCAGCTGGCTCGCGCCGATCAGTGCCCCGGCGAGCGCGGGGGTCGCGTCATGACCGGGCGGCTGCGGATCACCGGCCCGGCCGACCTCATCGAGGCGGTGCCCTACCTGATCGGTTTCGCCCCGACCGAGTCCACGGTCATCGTCGGGATCACCGGCAACCAGGTCGTCGTCGCTGCCCGCGTGGACCTCGACGACGGCGAGAGCGCGGCCGCCGACGTGCTGCGGCAACTGCTCGCCCAGACCGAGCGCGCGGTCATGATCGTCTACACCGAACAGCCCACCCCGCAGTGGGTCCAGCAGCCCACCCACCTGCTCAGCGAGGCGCTACTGGTCACCGGCGGACGCTGGTACTCGATGCTCTGCACCGACCCGACCTGCTGCCCGCCGGACGGTCGGCCGCTGCCCACGACGCCCGGCACCGTCAGCGCCACCGCGGTCAGCCTCGGCATAGCCCCGGCCCCGACCCGCCAGGCCATCACCGCCAGCCTCGCCCCGGCCCCGGCTATCGACGAGGACACCCGCCGCGCGCACGCGCTCACCCCGATCCCTGCGCGCGACCAGGCATGGCTCGCACTGGACGAGCTGGCCAGCGACAACGCCGCCCTGACGAGCAAGGCAGCCGAGTACCTGCACACGGCCCGGCACTGCCCCCAGGACGAGCGCGCGGCCGCACCGTGGTTCCTCTACGCGTGGGCGCAGTGGCGTCTCGGCGACGGCGCCCGGGCGAGCATCGCCCTGGACTACCTCGACGCCGCCGCGCCGAACTACAGCGCCGCCGACCTGCTGCGCTACGCCATGCAGGCAGCGGTCAACCCGCGCACAGCGCCCAGCCTGGCTGACCTTCACCAGGACCGGGACCAGCTGCGCGAGTCGGTCGCCGAGGCGCTCGACGTCGCCCACCTGCCCTGGACCCGCGACGAGGACAGCTACACCGTCGCCGGATGCAGCGTCGGCCTCAACTACGCCACCGGCCGACCCGAGGTCTGGCAGGTCGAGGCCGACGCCGACGTCGACCGTGTCGCCGAAGCGCTGGCCGGCGTCCAGGTCTCGCCCCGTGGGAGCGCGTCATGACCGCCCTCGCGCCTACCGCGCACTGGAGCCCGGCCAGCGCCGACACCGGCTGGCAGGCCACAGCCACCCATCGTGACGCGATCACGGCCGCCGCCGCCCGCATGACCTGGACCGACCAGCCACACCGACTCCCGCACCTGCAGCGGCCGCCCGTCCGCGTGCTCACCGTCGCGATCTTCTTCGGCCGCCTCGACCAGCTGCACGCCGCAGCCGTCGAGCACGTCGAGATCGACGGGCAGGACCGCACCCTCGTCGGCCTGGCCGACGACCGCAACCGGTACTACCTGCTCGACCTCGACGACGTCGCGGTCTACGTCCTGCATGAAGGCAGGGATGCCCGATGAACGACCAGAAGCCGGCCACCACGCCGCCGCCCTGCCCCGCCTGCCGCGCGCCCCGCACCTGGGACCTCGACCCCGCCGACACCGAGGCCGAGTGGTTCGCCTGGTGCGAGACCTGCGCCGAAGGCGAGTTCCCCAGCCAGATGCACCCGGTCCAGACCGAGCCCGAAATCAGCGAGCCGCACGCACGCACGATCGTGTTCACCTGGCAGCTCGGCGAGGTCGACGAGCACGGCCGCACCGGCACCGCGATCGGCGAACTCGTCGTCAGCCATCGGCCCGACGCCAAGTCGTTCACCGCCAGCCTGCGCGCCGGGGTCCGCCTGCCCCACGCGGGCACCAGTTACCGCTACCAGCTCGGCCAGCCCGGCTGGCACCTCAGCCAACCCATCGCCCGCTACTCACGGCCGCGCCTGCTCGCCTACGCCGCCCGCGCGCTCGCCGCGCTGCGCGAGGTGGACCCGGCCGAGATCGCCGCCGTCTTCCACCGCCCCGGAGCATCCGCATGAGCACCCTGCACGCACCTGACCTGTCCGCCGAGCAGCTCGCCGAGATCGAGGCCGCCCTGGCCGCCGTGACCAGCAACTGGCGGCCCAGCGGGGCACCGACTGGCATCACCTACACCGACATCTTCTGCGGCTACGGCGGCAGCTCGATCGGGCTGGAGAACGCCGGCCTGCAGCTGCAACTGGCCGCTAACCACTGGCCGCTCGCGATCGAGACCCACGCCGCCAACTTCCCCGGCGCGGACCACCTCATCGCCGACGTGTCCAACTACGACATGCGTCGCCTGCCCGACAGCGACGTGCTGTGGGCATCGCCGATCTGCACCGAGCTGTCCCCCGCCGGCGGCCGCCGCCGCAAGTACTCCGCCCAGCTGTCGCTGTTGGAGCCTGCCGGGCACGTGCCGACCGCCGCGCTGGACCGCACCCGCGCGACCTTCTGGGACGTCGTGCGCGCCACTGAGGTGCACCGCTACAAGGTGATCCTCATCGAGAACGTCGTCGAGGCCGCGTCCTGGGAGCTGTTCGACATCTGGTGCTCGGCGATGGACGCGCTGGGCTACCAGCACCAGTTCATCTCCGTCAGCTCCGCCCATGTCGGCGACGAGACCAACCCGCACGCCCCGCAGTGGCGCGACCGGCTCTACGTCATGTTCGTCAAGGTCGGGATCCCGATGCCCGACGTGCGCCCGCGCCCGCTGGCCTGGTGCTCCAACTGCGACGAGATCAACCACGCCGTGCAGTCGTGGAAGAAGCCGGGCGGGCGGCGCATCGGCAAGTACCGCGCCCAGTACGTCTACCGCTGCCCCAACCAGGCCTGCCGGTTCAGCATCGTCGAGCCGTTCGTGCGGCCCGCGTCCGACGCGATCGACTGGACCGACCTCGGCGAGCGCATCGGCGACCGCAGCAAGCCGCTGGCGGATGCGACCATGCGTCGCATCCGGGCTGGGATCGACCAGTTCGCCGTCCCCACCGTCATCTCCACCAACCACGACGACGGCGACCGGCGCAGCTACCCCGCCCACGCCGCGCCGATGCCCACCCGCTCCACCAAGATCGGCGACGGCGTCGCCTGCCCGCCGTTTCTGCTCGACCGCTACCAGTACGGCAACACCGCCGATCACCGGTTCGTCCACGACGCGTCCAGCTCGCCGATGACCACTGTCACCGCCAATGGCCGCAGCGTCCGCACCCTGGTCACTCCGCCCTTCCTGCTCGACCGCCGCGACGGCAACGGCGATGACGGACGGCGCGTCAGCGACCCGAACAGCACGCCGTTCGGCACCATCACCGCCCAGGGGCACTCGAACCGCTGCATCGTCGCGCCGCCGCTCGTTGTCCCGGCCGGTGGCACGTGGAACGACGACGCCACCACCGTCGAGGACCCGATGCGCACCCGGCTGACCCGCGACACCGAGGGGCTGTTCACGCCGCAGCCGTGGATCACCGTGCTGCGCAACCACGCCGACGCGGCCAGCATCAGCGACCCGCTGGCCACCGTGGCCACCGGCAGCGGGCTTGGTGGTGGGCATCAGGCGCTCACCGTTCCGCCCGGCGGCGACGAGGACGCCCTGGTCGAGGGTGCGTTCATCCAGAAGCACCACGGAAGCCTGTCCTACAAGGCGATCGAGCACATGACCAAGAGCGTCGCCGACCCGATGCCCGGCGTGGTCGCCCGCCCGAACCTGTCGCTGGTCATCCCCTATCGCAAGGGCCGCGCCAAGCCGACCGGCCAGCCGCTGCACACCGTCGCCACCCGCGAGTCCGCCGCGCTGCTGTCGGCCGCCGCCGACATCGACATCGACGAGTGCCGGTTCCGGATGCTCAAGCCCCGCGAGCACGGCCGCGCCCAGCGCTTCCCCGACGACTACACCGTGTTCGGCAACCAGGGCGAGCAGACCATGGGCTTCGGCAACGCCGTCAGCTCCAACGTCGCCCAGTGGCTCGGCGGCATCGTCGCCTTCCTGCTCGGAGACTGCGCGTGACCGGCGACGTCGGCATCGAGCCGTGGGAGCAGTGGGTCGGCAGCCTCACGCGGCCCGTCGAGCGGATGGCGCGCGGCGCGAAGGTCACCATCCGCAGCGGGGTGCGGTGGATCAGCTACCGCGACGAGCGTGACGGGCAGCCGGTCATCATCGAGATGCCCAGCAACGCGCCCAGCAAGTCCTGCGACGAGCAGCGTCATGACGAGTGCGGGCATCGACTCGGCGGCGCGCACGAGGGCGGCATCATCCTCAAGCTGTCGCTGCCCGGCTTCCTGTGGCGTTGCGGGTGCCCGTGTCACAACGACCCGATCCGCGCCGCGCGACTGTTCTGATGACCGGCCAGCGCCTGACCTTGATGGACAAGATCGAGCGGGCCCGCGCGGCCGCCGCCGTGCACGGTCGCGGCTACGCGGTCACCTTCACCGGCCCGGCCGCCGAGGCCCACTGTCGCGGCAGCGTGGACGGCTACGACGGCCGCCCCAACGCCGCCGACCGCTACGCGACCCTCGACGAGCGCGAGTCCTACCAGTACGGCTACGAGACCTACTACCGGGCGCCGAAGGATCGACGCGGCTGCCGGTATGAGGAGGCGCTGTTCTGATGCAGTTCTACCTCGGCACCCACCAGCCCGGCTGGCTCGCCCGCGCCGGTGTCCCGCTGTTCGTCTCGCACCGGCGGCTGCGCGGCTACACGCGCCTACCCCGCGCACGGGCCAGTTGGGCGCTGGACTCCGGTGGCTTCTCCGAACTGTCGATGTTTGGCGAATGGCAGACCGACCCGAGCGAGTACGTGTACTACGTCGACCGCTACGACCGGGAGGTCGGCAACCTGAACTGGGCCGCTCCGCAGGACTGGATGTGCGAGCCGTGGATCGTGGCCAAGACCGGCCGGTCCGTGCGCGAGCACCAGGAGCGGACCGTCGAGAACTTCGTCCTGCTGGAGCGGCTGTGGGAGGCCCAGCAGCAACTCTGGCTGCGCCCGTGCGATCGCAACAGCTGCCCGTTCATGCCGGTGCTGCAGGGCTGGGACCTGGCCGACTACTGGACCTGCGTCGACCTCTACGCCCAAGCCGGCGTCCGGCTGGCCGACTACCCGCTGGTCGGACTCGGCTCGGTGTGCCGCCGCCAGGCCACCGGTGAGATCGAGACGATCGTCCGTTCGCTCGGCGCCGTCCTGCCGATCCACGGCTTCGGCGTCAAGACCGAGGGCATCGGCCGCTACGCCCGCTGGCTGACCAGCGCCGACTCGATGGCCTGGTCGGTCGCCGGCCGCCGCGAGCCGGGCTGCTCGGCCGGTCACCGCAGCGAGGCCAACTGCCAGCGCTACGCCCTCGCCTGGCGCGAGCGCGTCATCGACGCCGCTGACCGACCCGGCGCAGAGCAGCCCGCCCTGTTCGCCACCCAGCGAACCAGCGCGGTGATCGGATGACCGAGGTGCTGCCCGGCCAGCTCGACCTGTTCGCGGCGATCGAGGAGGCCAAGGTCGACGCGCCCGCACCCTCGATCTACGGCTCGTCCACGCGCGGCCTGGCCGCCCGGGCCGCCGAGTACCTGGCCTGGCGCGAGGCGCACGGTTCGTTCGGCGCCTACGGCCGCTCCCACGCCTGGACGGTGTGCCTCACCTGCCCGGACACACCGACCGCGCGGTGCCAGCCGACCGTGCTCAGCGCGGACCTGCGCTGTGACTGCGACCGCTACGAGGAGTGCAGCTGCGTCGGCGACCTCATGTACCGGGGAGCGTGCCGCCACTGCGACTGGGAAGGCGAGCCGCGCGACCGGGAGAACGCCGCCGCCGAGGATGCCTGCGATCACGCCTGGCCCGGCTGGGCCGACGTGCCAGTCGTGTCGCCGGTCCCGGAATCGCCGAAGGGCCGAGCCGCCTGGGTCGAGCGAGCGGTCGAGCTGTACCCGGCCGGCTGGCTCGAGGACGGCGGTCCGATCCGCACCGCCCGCAGCGGCTACGGCACCCGGCACGTCCCCAGCCGCACCCCGTTCGGTGGCTACGACCTGGCCGTCGTAGACGTCGACGAGGACGACGAACCGTGACCGGGCCATCGCCGGCGGCGTTGCCCGAGGTGGCGACCGCGTCGCGGTGGTGCCAGCGGTGGCGCGCCGGGCAACACTCGTGGCGGCACGTCCACGAGGGCGGGTTCGACGCGCGCCGCTACCGGGTCGAGCCGATCACCGATACGACAGCCCGCGCCTGGGTGGTCGCGAATCATTACGCGGCCAGCTACCCGGCCGCATCGCGCCGCTACGGCCTGTTCGCCGGCGAGCAGCTCGTCGGCGCGTGCGTGCTCGGCGTGCCGATGTCCGACCGGGTGCTGACCAACGTCTTCCCCGACCTGCAGCCTTCTATGCACCGGCATGCCTAATCGTCTCACTCGTACCGTTCCTTGAACGACGCCTCAGTGGGTCGATGCCTCCTCGCCCCCGTTGACGCACTCGTCTGAAGCGACAGCCATCGGCATCCAGACGGTCTCTAGAAGTGACCAGCGATGGCGGCTCCCCGTCCGGTACGAACGCCTATGCCGGACCGGGTTCGGCGGCTGACGAGTGGCCGTCGGGCCTGGCGATATGGGCGGCTGCCCATGCCATTTGAGGATCCACCACCGGACTACGGTCCGCCCTTGTGTGTGACAGTGTCGGGTTCATTCCACGAAGGCCGCCATGGCCGCTGGCGCCCCTGCCGGGCCTAATGCGGTCGGGGCTGCTCAGCGCTGCTAGGGGCAGTAGGACGGTGCCGTCTTGCCGATCTTCTTCGCCAGATGACAGTTCAGGGCGCGCTGCCTTTGGAGAACAGTCGGCTGCTCGACGGCGTCGGCTCGTAGCGCGTCTCCAGTCGATCAACCAATCGACCAACTCATCGCGAGCCACGACACCAGGCCCCGGTGCATCCATCGGTGCACAGAAGGAGCCGGTGCGCGACGCGCTGGAGCTGTCGCGCCTGGTGCTCGAGGACGCGGTGCCCGGCAACGGCGAGTCGTGGTTCCTGGCCCGCGTGTTCGAGGCCGAGGCCGAGCGTGGGCTGCGCGGCGTGGTCGCCTTCGCCGACCCGGTCCCGCGACAGGTCGGCGGCCGCGTGCTGTTCGCCGGGCACACCGGGCACATCTACGTGGCCGCCAACGCGACCTACCTAGGCCGCAGCACCGCCAGAACGATGACGGTGCTGCCCAATGGTGCTGTGCTGTCCCCGCGCTCGGCCCAGAAGGTCCGCGCGGGCGAACGCGGCCACCGCCACGTCGAGCAGCAACTCGTCCGACTCGGTGCGACCCCACGGCGGCCGCACGCTGACCCGGCGGCCTGGCTGACCGTGGCCCTCGACGAGGTCGGCGCGACGCGGATCCGCCACGGCGGCAATCACCGCTACGGTTTCCGGCTCGGTCGCACCGCTCGATTGCGGCAGCGCGTACGGCTCGGCCTGCCATCTCTACCGCGCCCGACCGCTGTGGACCAGCCGCCGCCTCAGCAGCTCGCGTTGTTCCCGGGCGGGTAAGGCCGGGACCTCGATCACGGCGCAGGCGTCCCGCTCAGCGTCTCGCCGAGGACAGATGCCCCTGTGGGTTCCGCTCCCCACAGGGGCATCTGCACGCCCGGGTCACGCCCGATACCGTCCACGGCAGCCAGCTCGGCGCCGCCGGCCCGCACGGCGTCACGTAGCGCTCGTGCGCGACCGCGCGCGCCTCGTCGATCGTTGACGACCGAGCCGGCCAGTCGCCGCCGCGCGGCCCACTCGCGACGGTTGAGCACCGTGGTCGATGCTCGAACGTGCTCGACGTGCACGCGCTGGCACAGCGGGTTGTCACATTCTCCACAGTTGCTGGCTCTCATGAGCGTCCCGCCTACGGCGAAATGCTAGCAAGAAGCGCTCCCGGGCCGCGTTCGTATGCGCGAGTCTCAGCCTGGCCTTGCCAAGTTCCACGCGGTGCTGCTCGGGCACGGCGTCGAGGTGCTAGTCAGCCACCTGTTCGGGCTGGCGGCCACGCGGCTACGGAGAGTGCGGAAGCGACTGGCCCGCATCACGGCGGTGCCAAACCCGGTCGGCGTTGTGTGTGCTGCACACGCCGGTCATCGACCGCCAGACTGGTTCGTGCCTGCTTGCCGGAAGCTACCGATCACGCCGATGACAGAGCGCTTCGTTGTCAGCATGGAAATGCGCTGTTACGCATATCTATCGGCAACTGGCCGAAGATGAGTGGGCGAGAACCGAACCACCTGCAGCTTTCGATACTTGCTCGCTTGACCGCCCGGAAGGCGCCGGCCCGGCGTTGCAGTTGTCGCACGTTCACCGGGCATTTTTCTTGGGCAGGGCATACGGCTATGACGGCCGTGAGTTTCGCGTCGATGAGCGAGCAGCATCGCTGCCCAGTCATCGTTCCTCAACCGGAGCGCCTCTGCCCTGGAACCGGCGGCGACTACTTCGCGGCCTACCGCATTTTCGAGATGGTTGGCTAGCTTTGATCCGATTGCTGGCTCTCGATGATGCGGCATACGACGGCATGTTCGCCTCGGCGTTGGCTGTCCCGCGCTGTGTTTCTGGCGGTGGTGAGGGAACGGCGGAGTTGGCGGAGCTCGTTGAGGGTCTGGTCGATGTCAGCGATGTGGGCGTCGAGGAGCTCGATGACGCGGCCGCAGGGTGCGCCGCCGCCGCGCTGCAGGTCGAGGATGTCTTTGATCTCGTTGAGGGTGAGGCCGAGTGTTTTTGCTTGGCGGATGAACTTGAGCACGCCGAGGTCTTGCTGGTCGAAGAGCCGGTAGCCCGCTTCGGTGCGGCCGGCGGGCGGTAGCAGGCCTTTGGATTCCCAGAGCCGCACCGCCTTCGCGCTCACTCGGGCGGCCTTGGCGGCGGCGCCGACATTGATGTCCATGTCTCCTCCTTGCTCATGGGAACTCGCCCTTGACCTTACCCCAGGGGCAAGGTTTTACGCTGTCCTGGCGACCGGGATCACCGCTCGTTAAGTCCATAGGAGGCTTGCTGATGGGCACGTTCGTGTTGCAGGTGGAGGGGATGTCGTGCACCGGTTGCGAGCAGCGAATCGGCACGGTGCTGCACCGGGTCGAGGGCGTCCGGGAGGTGGCCGCGGATCACCTCACCGGGCGGGTCGAGGTACGCGTCGGTCCCGAGCTGACCGACACCGGCGAGTTGATCGAGCGGATCGAGGCCGCGGGTTACCGGGTCGCCGATGCGGGGCAGGCGTAGATGGCCGTCACGACGGAAGAGCGTCCGCAGTTGTGGGCGAGTGAGCCCAGCACCGTGCCGGGGCATGCCCGGATCCGGGCGCGGATCGCGGGCCTGCACTGCTCGCTGTGTACCGGCACGATCGAGAAGGCTCTGGGTCGGATGGACGGGGTCGGCACGGTCGCGGTGAGCCTGACACACGAGCAGGCGCTGGTCGACTACCAGCCCGCGCTGGTCTCGCCGGAGCAGATCCTCGGGACGCTGCGCGACGTCGGCTATGACCTGTATGACCCGC
>CALANS010000068.1 GCA_937926105.1 uncultured Actinomycetes bacterium
CTCCTCGAATCCGGCGGCTTCAGACCCCAACTACACCCCCAACTGTGAAGAGCCGCTTTCGGTCACGAATTTGACGGTGCGGAGCATGATCGCGTCGATCTGAAGGATCGGTGCTCGGCTGTGCGGCTATACGTGTATGAGCGGTAGGTCGGGGTCGATGTGTGCAAGGTCGTCGATGTCGCTGGTGACGACTGCGTGGTGACGCTCGCGCGCGCACAGCGCCACATGCACGTCGATCACGTCCTGGTGACCACCGGTGGCGCACATGACGCCGACGGCGCGCGCGACCGGCAGCGTCATCATCGCGATATCGACGTCGGAAGACTTGATCAGTCGTGCCAGGCGTACCTGGCGGGGTCCGCGCCAGGCCTGGGCGATGACACTCACCGGGATGCAAATGCTGCCACCGCGCCGACGCGCTTCGTCCAGGCGTGCCTGCATGATCGCCGCCTTGCTGAGCTCGTCGAGCGCAATCAGGGCTCCGGCGTCGAGCGTGAGACCGTGGGTGGTGAAGGACGGAGTCACCCGACCATCCGGCCACCCGTGGGTGCGGCGCGCAGTCCGGCGTCATCCAGTTCGGCCATCGCCGCGCGGCGAACCTCGTCCGAGATCGGCGTCTCGGCAGACCATGCGGCGAGCACCTGGTCCAGGCTCTCTCGCTCCTGGTAGTCCGCTAGGGCGGTCGCCACATAGGAACTGACCTGTCCTTCACCGCCGGCAGACTGCTTGATCTTGTCGACCAGTTCGTTCGGCAGGCTGACGGTGATCCGCTTCATACAATCATCATACTCACTTGTCGGGCAACCGCCAGTACACGTGCCGCAGTGCCGCGGAGGGATCCTCAATCGGGCACCAATCCGGTGACTCCGGCGGTCGCCGGGGCGACGAGTACTCGGACCGAGTTTTCCGCCGGACGGGCGAAGCAGGCTCATGTCGTCCAGCGCTCGAGGCGTTCGCAGTACGGAAGCACGCGACGACGGCGACGCCGCGCTACATCGGATCGCTACGCACCAACGCCACCAGCATCGACTCCGCCAAGGGCGAGGAAGTCCACCTCCGCGAGACGCCCGTGCCATCCGAACAACGCGAGCCCGGACGAGATTCCCGCGTCGCCCCACGCCGACCGGCCACCGATGCGACGGCGACGCTACCGCGGGTCGGCTCGGCAACGGCGCCCCCACGGCTCCCTGCAACCTGAACGCATCCTGAGCGCATCTTGGCCGCATTTTGGCCGCATCCTGGGTCTATCCGCAGCGCATGCTGGACCGCAGAAGGTGCACCCTGACGGACACCACGCCTTTGACCTGCGCATCCTGGAACGCCGGCCGCAGGTTGCGCTCAGGATGCGCCCCGCCGAAAAACTCCCGGCCCGCCGCGCTTCCAAAGCCGGCGCATCAGCCGACGACATGGCCACGTGACACCTATCGACGTGCCGATGGAAGGTGCGCAGGTCGTAGATGCGGCGCCCTGGCAACCCGCCCGCGGGCGGCCACGCCGTCATGCCCTGCTATGCGCCCGCGCTACCGACCTCCAGCCATCGGCCGTCCGGCGCCTGAACGCATGACGAGATGTCGCGGTCGTGGAAACCGGGGTGGCCGTCGAGCTGCACCGTCACATACACGCCGACGAACCCGGTGGCCGGCGTGACCTCGACAACCCGGGCGTGCGCAGTCGGCGTGGAACGCCACCCGGCCAACGCCGCTTCCTCCGGCGTGCCGAACGTCTCGAGGCCCTCGTGGGGATCGGCCGCATGCACGCCATCGGACATCCCGCCAGCCTACGTATCCGGCCACGAGGTGAGCGGTGGGCCCGCGGATCGACTGGAGGGGGGCCTTGCCCGCGCGGATCTCGACGGGAACCACCCTCATCCGGAGGGCGACATCGTTTCGAAGCAGCCGTTAAAGCCTGCCTGAACCCGCCGTGGACCAGCTTGCCGACGTGCGATTCGGCAGCGCCGACCCCACCCGCCGAAGGCTGCCGCAGCCCGCCACTTCCCAGGATGCGCCCATCGCTGGGCGACTCAAAAATCGGCATACACGACTGGCACCACGGTGAAAAAGGTGCCGAATAGGTTTCGTATGCACCTCCCACACACTCGGGACCAGCATGAATCCTCACCCCGTCACATCTGATGCGATTGGACACATTCGCCGATGGAGCAATCATTCAGACGAGCCTTGTGACGCAGGCCCCGTGCTTCCAGGAGGACCTCAGGGCAAGCTCAGTGCGGTAGGAACGTCCGAATGCGTTCGGCAAACTGCGCGGCGCCCGCATTCGAGACTTTCTCCGCGAGCTGGGCAGGTGTGGTCGGCGGGTTCTTCTTGCCGTCCGCGGCACGGATGAACGACTCGACGACGCCCCGGCGATGGTTTTCGAGAAGGGCACAGAGGAAGTCGTCCGAGTTGATCACCTCGACGCCGGCGGCCAGCACCGGTTCCGTGCGCAGATGCTTGAGATTCCGGGTGAGCACCACGTCGGCGTTGCCGTGGATGGCAGCCGCGGCATGCACGCGGTCATCAGGGTCGGGCGATAGATCGTCGGTAATCGCATTGCGATAGGTGGCCGGGTCGATGCGGTCGTTGCTGAAGTACGTTCGCACCGCATTAATGACTGACGCAGCCGATTCCGGGGTCCGTCTCCCCTCTCGGATGATGACTTCTTCCCATTCATCCAAGATCTCGTCGGTCCACACCCAGGTGAATAGAAAGTCTTCTGCGAGCGTCAGGAGCAGGTCCATGATCGTGAACGGGAACAGTTCGTTGGTGTCAATGAACACCCGCCGCAGGTGGGCCAAGGGTCACTGACCGATCACAGCGCGGATCGCGGCGCCGCCGGCCCGGCGTCTCTCCCGTTCGGCGGCGACATCCGTGACGTCCTTCACTCGGATGCGGCGATGGCGGCTGTCAGGCAGGCGACGAAACGCGAGCACACCGTCCTCGCAGAGACGATCGACGAACTGCCGAGTGACACCAAGAATCTCGGCGGCCCGACCGGGCGTGACCTCGTCGTCCGTACGCAGCACCACGACGCGCGCGCCATCGGCAACATCGTCGAGCATCGAGCGCACCGCAATCTCGACCGGACTATCCCCACCAAGCCGGGCCGCGAGGGATCTCGCATCCGACCGGACAGCCGGATCCGCCGGGTCAAACGCGATCGTCGTAGCGCGAGTAGCCATGACCTCATAGTACCCGTATCTGCAATATCGACAACCTTGCTTCACTACCGCGCGGGGTGCGCACCTTATTGGGGTGTGGTGATGTCTCTGTCGCGCATGTCGGCCGGGTCGGGTTTCGAGTACCTGATGCGGCACACCGCGCGCGGCGACGCGCCGGACCGGTCGACGGCGATGACGCGCTACTACGTGAACGCCGGCTATCCGGCAGGCGTGTGGCTCGGCGCCGGTCTGGCCGGGGTGAACGGCGGGGCCGGCCTGGCCGTGGGCAGCGTCGTGTCGGAGGAGCAGATGGCCCGCCTCTTCGGCGCGGGCCATGACCCGGTCACCGGCACCCCGCTGGGCCGCGAATACCCGGCGACCACGTCGCCAGCGGATCGGATCGCAGCCAAGGTCGCACAGCTGCCCACGGACCTGCCGCCCGCCGCGCGGGAGGCCGAGATTGCGGCGATCGCGGCAGCGGAGAAGGCCCGCGACTCGCGCGGGGCGGTGGCGGGGTTCGATCTGACGTTCTCGGTGCCGAAATCCGTGTCCGTGTTGTGGGCGCTATCCGACGCGGACGTGCAGCGCGCCATTGTGACCGCGCATCACCAGGCTGTTGCGTCGACGATCCGGCTGATCGAGCGCGACGTTGCCCGCACGCGCACCGGACATGGCGGCTCCGCCCGGGTGCCGGTGCGCGGCCTGATCGCGGCCGGGTTCGATCACCACGACTCCCGCGCCGGCGACCCCCAGCTGCACACGCATGTCACGATCGCCAACCGTGTCCAAGCAGCATCGGACGGCCAGTGGCGAACGTTGGATTCCCGGTCGCTGTATGCGGCGTCGGTAGCGCACTCGGACACCTACGACCTACTGCTCGCCGACAACCTCACCCGCGCACTTGGCGTCGACTGGGAGGTGCGGCTGCGCGGTCGGGCCCGCAATCCACGCCGAGAGCTGGCCGCGATCCCAGACCACCTGATCACCGAGTTCTCGCAACGCACCGCCGCAATCACCGCCGCCAAGGACGCCGCCATCGACACGTTCGTCGCCAAGCATCACCGGCAGCCCACCGGCCCTGAGGCGGTGCGCATCCGCCAGCAGGCCACGCTGGAAACGCGGCAGCCGAAACACGTCTCGACCCTGGCCGAATACACCGCCCAGTGGGCACGCCGCGCCGCCCTCATCCTCGGCAGCGACGCCAGGGCGTGGGCCTACCACGTCACCGCGGCCCCACCGACAGACCGGACCATCACACCT
>CALANS010000069.1 GCA_937926105.1 uncultured Actinomycetes bacterium
GCGCCCGCGGCGATCTCGCAGGTCCCCTGACGGGAACCCGGCCGCTGGGCTCGCGGCGGATCAGGCGTCAAGCCGGCTGCGGACCTCGTCCAGGAGGTCCTGCGGGCTGAGCCACATGGACGGGTACTCGCCGTACCAGCGCTGGTGGCCGGACTTGTCGATGAGCACGAAGCTGTGCCCGGGCAGGCCCGCGTGCATGCCTTTACCCAGGGTGTCGTACTCCTGGGAGACGGTGCCATCGTCGAGCAGGAACGGCGTCGTCACGCCGTTGAGACGCATGTCGTGTGTGATTTGTTCTTTCGTGTTCATCACGATTGGCAGCACTGTCACGCCCTGCTCGGCGAACTGCTCGGCGTTCTTTTCGATCTCGCCCATCTGTACCAGACAGGACTGGCAGCCGGCGCCTTCGGAGAAGTAGAGGAGGACGTTTTCTCCGCGGTGCTGCGACAACGTGTGGGAGACGCCGGTGGTGTCGGTGAGCGTGAAGCCCGGCGTGGCTCGAACGTCGTCGGAGGAGTCGGGTCGGGAGGTGAGCATCATCGCGGTGACGGCCGAGACGACCACAAGCCCGACGATCACCCAGATGAATCGGCGCTTGGCGCGGCGTTGTCTTTTCGCGAGGTCCGCGGCGCGACGCCGGGCGCGGGCCTTCTGAGCGGCATTGTGCGACATGACGTCTCCTGCGTGCTTCTCGTGTTCAGTGCCGGTGTTCGGTGGTGCCGGTCGGTGACGGGCCGTGGCAGACGCCTTTCGTCTCGTCATCGGGTCTGCGCCGTTCGCGGCCACGGAGCGCAGCGACGGCGAACACCGCGGCGAGGCCCAGGACAACCAGGCCCAGGATCGGCTCGGGGATCGGATCGGCCCAGGCCTCGATGCGGGTGAAAACGCGCTCGAGGCCGTTGCCGATCGCGACCTGGAAGCCGGGCCCCCCGGTCATCTGGGCGGTGTTGGCAAGGTAGAGGACGAATCCGCCCATCACGGCGAACGCAGCGGCTACCGCGATGTTCACGGTGTTGGTGGCCACCACGCGGCCGGCGACCCTGACCCGGAGCGGCTTGGCGCGCAGCCACCGTCGGTCGCCGAGGCGAAAGCGATCCCACAGCAGTGCCATCACGAAGAGCGGGAACACCATGCCGAAGGTGTAGGCCAGGCCGAGGGTTACGCCGCCGAGAGCGGAGCCGGACAGCGCGGAGAGCGTCATCACGCCGGAGAGCACCGGCGCGCAGCAGGAGCTTGCGATTCCGGAGAACACACCGAGAGCGAAGAAACTGCCGGTGTCTCCAGCCCGGGTGTCCGGTGCACGCAGGAATGAAGGCAGGCTCATCATCCGGCCCGAGAGGCTGAGCGCGGCGAGCGCCAGCATCAGGATGCCGCCGATGTAGTAGAGCAGTTGGTGGTAGTTCGCGATCGTCGAGGCCACCAGGCTCATCCCCACGGTGATGGGTACCAGCACCAGAGCGAGGCCCGCCGCGAAGACGAAGGTCAGCGGCAGAATGCGCCACCGATGGTTCTTGACGGCGACCGCGAGGTATGACGGGGCCAGGAACACGATGCAGCACGGCGCGAAGAGCGCGACCCCGCCGGCGAAGAATGCCGCCAGTACCGATCCGGTCGTCAGGAGGTCATCCATGGTGCACCCCGCCGTGGGTGGCGGCGCCGCCCGTGGGGACCGGTTCCGCGAATCGCTGGCGGAGCACCTTGGCAAGCTTGCGGCGCGGCAGTCGACCGTTGGAGAAGAATTGGCCGTCCACGAGCACCAGCGGGCTCATGGTAGCCCGGTGCGCCCGCATCAGATCCTCGCCTTCAGGGCTTCGTACGTCCACCGTGCTCACCTCGACCGGAAAGTCGGCTGCCGCGTCCGCGAGGACTCGCCGGGCATCGACGCAGAAGTGGCAGCCGTCGGACTCCACGACCGTCACTTGCACCCGTGATGCGTCGGGAGATCTCGTGGTGCCGGCGCGTGGGCTGCCGGGCTGGGGTCGAGCAAGCATGGGCGCCCTCCTCACGTGGTCATCGGTCACTATCCAGCGTCGGGCCCGTGCGTGAGGTTCTCGCGGTGCCTCGATGAAGGTTCGGTGAAGGATGACCGCCGCGGCGGTCCCGCAGAGCGTCCTACTCAGCCTGGTAGGCGGAGGGTGAAGGTGACTCCCAGGCCCGGGCCGGGACTGGCGGCGGAGATGCCGCCGCCGTGGGCTTCGGCGAGGGCTTTGGCGATCGCCAGGCCGATGCCGGAGCCGCCGTGGCCGCGATCACGGGCGGTGTCGATTCGGTAGAACCGGTCGAACAGGTGCGGTAGGTGCTCGGGGGCGATCCCGGCCCCGGTGTCCGCGACCGAATACTCGACCCAGTGATCGATCCGCCGGCAGGTCAGGGTCACCTGTCCGCCGCTTTGCGTGTGTCGTAGTGCGTTGTCCAGCATGTTGCCGAGGATCTGGCCGATTCGTTCCGGGTCCACGGTCAGCGAGCCGGCCGGCTGCGTCACGCCGCGCAGCGCGACGCCTTTGGCGGCGTACCGGTCTGCGGCGGCGGCCACCGCCGCGCTGGCCAGCGACGCGGCATCGACCAGGTTCAGGCGCAGGCCGAGGTTGCCTTCCTCGGCGCGCGAGATCGCCCCGATGTCCTCGGCGAGTCTGCGTAGCCGCCGGGTGGAATCGCGCAGCACCGACAGCGTCGGGGCGTCGAGATCGCGAACGCCGTCTTCGACCGCTTCCAGATGCGCGTCGACCGTCGCCAGCGGCGTGCGCATCTCGTGCGCCAGATCGGCGAGCATCCGCCGGCGGGTCGCTTCGGTGGACTCCAGTTTCTGCGCCAGTGCGTTGTAGGTCGCGGCCAGGGTTGCGAACTCCGCGCCCAGGCCCGGGGCAGATACTCGCGCCGCGTAGTGGCCCGAGGCGATCTGCGCGGCGGCGCGCGTCACCTGTCCCAGGGAGCGCTGCACGCGCCGACTCAAATACCACGACACCGCGAGCGCGGCGACCACCGCTGCGATCAGGGCGACGCCGAGTGAGATCAACAGGGCCGACGCGAAGGCTTCCTCGACGTGGCGCGTCTCGGTTGCGGTGTGCGGGACGCCTGCCTGGGTGAGGTGATCGTGGAAGATGCCCGGCCCGACGGCCGTCGCGACCCACCACGTCGTCAACGCGCCGGCAACCAGCACCAACCCCTGTGCCACCAACAGCCGGGTCGCGAACCCGCCGCGCCGCCGCTTGCCGACGCCGCCGGGCTGCTTCGCTGCCGCGCTCCTCACTCGCCGGTGCCCATCCGGTAGCCGACGCCGCGCACCGTCCGCACATACCTGCCTCGGGTGGCGTCGTCACCGAGCTTGCGCCGCAGATGGCCGACGTGCACGTCGACGAGATGCTCGTCGCCCACCCAGTTCTCGCCCCACGCCCGCTCGATCAACTGGCGCCGAGAAAACGCCATCCGTGGACGCTCGGACAGAGCAGCAAGCAGGTCGAACTCCGTACGCGTCAACGGCACCGGTTGGCCGCCGAGCCACACATCGCGACCGGCAACGTCGATCGACAGCGCCCCGAAAGTCTGGGTGTCGTGGCCGTCGGAGGCGGCGGTCGCACCCCGGGGCCGGCGCAGCATGCTCGTGACGCGGGCGATCAGCACCCGCGGGCTGAAGGGCTTGGTCATGTAGTCGTCGGCCCCGACCGCAAGCCCGATCAGGGTATCGATCTCGTCCGCACGGGCCGTGAGCATGACGATGTAGCAATCGGAGAATGTCCGGATCCGGCGGCAGACCTCCACGCCATCCAGGCCGGGCAGGCCCAGGTCCAGGATGACGACATCCGGGTCGAGTTCCCGAGCCGCGGCAACCGCGCCGAGACCATCGTGCACGATCGCCGTCTCGAAACCGTCCCGTTGCAGATAGCTGGCCACGAGTCCGGCAAGAGCGACCTCATCCTCCACCACCAGAGCACGCAACCCGGCCTGACGGTTCGCCGCAATGTCGGCGCCGGAGTCCTGGGTCCCCATGCCCCCATCCTGACAGCAAGGCCCCCGGGGCAGCGGAAGCTGACCGCCCGAGCCGAATCCTTCAGCGAACCTTCATGAAACGCAGACGCCGCCCACCATCCTGCGCACCCACGCTGAAGTCGAATCCGGAAGCGGAGGAGGCGGACCATGATGGGTTGGTATCACGGCGGACTGGGCTGGGGCGGCTGGCTGCTGATGGCGTTGAGCATGGCAGCGTTCTGGGCACTCGTCGCATTCGCAATAGTGGCGGTATTCCGATCCAGCCGAAACGATCGGACACCCGCCCGCCGGGAGCGCGATCCGGTCACGATACTCGACGAGCGATTCGCCCGCGGCGAGATCGACGAGACCGAATACCACCAACGGTCAGACATCCTGCGCACCGCGGCCTCGCGATGAGCCCGGCGCCGGCCGGCCGACATCGAGTCAGGTACCTGCCGGTCGCCAACCAGGGCGCCGAAGAGCAGCCCGGCACGACGGTGTCGGTGATCGACACCCGCACATTCACTGTTACCGCGGTGCGGGCGGGTTCCTGCGCTCGGCCCAGGCAGGCCAAAGCCGGGCGGCGGTGTCGGTTCTGACCTGCCCGTCGATCATGGCGCGGGCCGCACCGCGATGCGTGGGTAGGACGCCGCTGCCGGCCACGGCGTGCACCAGAGCCGCGGCGATGAACACCCAACCGGCAGTGTTGTGCACGCGGATGCTGACGCCGACCAAGGCTGCCATGTCACGCGGGGCGACGCTGATGGCGACACCTGTTGCGGCGAGCAGAAACAGGCTTGCGCCCATGACGATGAAGACGACGCGTTGGACGGGGTCGAAATGCCCGTCATGGAATCCGAGCCGGAACACGCGCGGGCGGACGACAGCCCGCAGCGCCGACCGCACCCACGCGGCATCCGCCCGGCGGAAGCGCGCTGCATGCCTGACGAGACGCATGGTGTTGCCGGGCGCAATGACGACCGTCGCCGCCAGGGCGGCCGTAGCGGCGATCCCGATCCAGCGATGCCAGCTGACCAGGCGGTCGTGCCCGCCCAGCGCCGCCACGAACCAGGATGATGCGTTCGCGTCGATCATCAGGCCGGTGGCTGCGAGCGCGAGCATCGTGGCGGCCAGCAACGCATGCGCCGCGACCGTCGACCGGCTATGACGGCGGATCAGCCGATCGGTCATCCAGTGGGACCGGTGACCGTGAACGTGCTCTCGGCGCTGACGCCGGTCGAGTCGTGCGCCGCATCGGCCAGCTCGACGGTCAGGGTGTGGCGCCCGGCCGGGATCGGCGACGTGAAGGAGCCCTCATAGAGTCCGAGTTCCGGGCCGCCGTCGAGCGACAGATGCAGATGGTCGAGTCCGTTTTCCGGGGTCCCGAGGGTTGCCCCGGTCACTGTGAAGGTGAAATGCACGGGGTTCGTCACTGTCGCGTCTGCGGCAGGCGAGTCGATGGCTACCGCGACGCCGACTGCCGGCCCCTGCGAGCCGCGCACCGCTTGCACGGCGATGATCCCCGACGCGGCCAGGATCGCGGCGATGGCGACGCGAACGGCTCGTCGCCGCCCGGGTGACGATCGCCGACCCGGCTTCGGCTGATCGGCCCCGGTTCCCGGTCGTGCCGTCATGCGTCTGCTCCTGTCGAAGTGCCTACCAGACTGCTCGGCCTGTGTCGTCGTCGGCACGCCGGCACCGATTTTACACAGGTTCTCCTGCATTAATCGGTGGATCCGGCTGCACCGCGACCCTCTGTCTGCGGGCCGATACGGCCGGGACGCGGTGCGCGGCCTTCGACCGGCGTCGCTCGCATTGGCATACTGGGTGTCGTGGTCACGCTCAGTGGTGCTGCGCCTGCCCGGTGCGGGCGGCGCTCTGTCGCCTACTGGGTCGTCTGGGCGCTGCTTTTCGTCGGTGTATTCGCCCTGCACTCCGTGGCCGATCACGATGCTGTCGGGCTGCGTCACGCAGCAGTGGTGACGCCGGTCGGGGCCGAGCTTATCGAGCCGTCGTCACCCTCAGTATCGGCACTT
>CALANS010000070.1 GCA_937926105.1 uncultured Actinomycetes bacterium
TCGGCGATGGTGCCGTTGGTGATCCACATTTTGCCGCCGGTCAGGACGAAGCCGTCGCCGTCGCGGTGGGCGCGGGTGCGCATGGAGGCGGGGTCGGAGCCGGCGTCGGGTTCGGTCAGGCCGAAGCAGCCGATGATCTCACCTGCCGCCATGCCGGGCAGGTACTGCTGTTTTTGTTCCTCGGAGCCGTATTTCCAGATGGGGAACATCGCCAGCGAGCCTTGCACGGACACCAGGGAACGGATACCGGAGTCGGCGGCTTCCAGTTCGAGGCAGGCCAGGCCGTAGGCGACCGCCGAGGTGCCGGCGCAGCCGTAACCCTGCAGGTGCATGCCGAGCAAGCCGGTATCGCCGCACCGCAGGGCGAGCTCGCGGGCGGGCAGCGTGCCCGCCTCGTACCACCCGGCGACATGAGGCCGGACCGCCGCATCCATCAGACGACGAGTCGCCTCCCGGATCACCAACTCATCCTCACCCAACACCCCATCAACACCCAACACATCAAGACGAGACAAGGACGTCGTCATAGCCGGTGGGGTGCTGACAGCGGGACTGCCAGCACCCGCTCTCCTTTCGTTCGTGATCGATGGGTGGTCGTGCGAGCTGCCGCCCGGCGGGCGCCGCCGGCGCGCCGGCAGTCAGGCGACCCTGTGCGGGCCGGTGCCCGCCTCGAAGTGCCCCTTCAAGTTGGCGATGGTCAAGTCCGCCATCCGTTCCAGCGCCTGCGGCGTGTTGAAGGCGATGTGCGGGCTGAGCACCACGCCCGGCAACTCACGGTACGGGTGGTCGGTCGGCAGCGGCTCCGGCCGGAACACATCCAGGGCGGCTCGTATCCGCCCGGCGCGCAGCGATTCTTGCAGCGTCACCTCGTCGACCAACTCCGCTCGAGCGGTGTTGACCAGCAGTGCTCCGGTGGGCATGGCGCGAATCAGCTCCGCCGAGACGAGGCCCTCGGTGGCCGGGCACAGGGCCACGTGCAGTGAGACGATGTCGCTGTGCGCGAACAGTTCCGGCAGCTCCACCAAGTCAATGCTGGACGGCAGATCGCGTGCCCGGTCCGGGTTCCGGGTCCACGCGATCACGCGCGCGCCCCACGCGTCGAGCATCCGCGCCACCCGTGCGCCGATGCCGCCCAGCCCGACGACGCCGACGGTGGCGCCGTGGATCTCCTGCGACGGCGCTGATTGCGGCCAGGTGCCGCGGTGCATGGCGGCGTTTGCGGCGGGGATATCCCGCAGCGCCGCCAGCATCAGCGCGACGGTGTGCTCGGCGACGGCGATGTCGCCGTATCCAGGGGTGTTGTACACGGCGACGCCGTGCTCACGGGCCTGGTCAAGTGAGACGAAGTTGGCGACGCCGGCGCCCATGAATGTCACGGCCTCGATTCCGGGCAGCGCTAGCACCTCGTCCGGCAACGGCCAACCGACGATCAGCGCCCGCGCCGAGCGGCAGCGTTCCAGGTAGGTCTCGGCGGAGGCGAGTGGCGCATCCGTGTACAGCCGCAGGCCACCCAGTCCGGCCAGCGCCTCGGCCCTGGGGGCTGAGGCGAACAGCGCGTCGCAGGTCGGATCGCCATCGGGCATCACGATGGTTGCGTTCATAGCAGGAGTCCTTCGAATGCGGCGCCGATGGGAACCACCTGCGACAGCTCCTCCAGGGTCGGGTAAGAGTCGATGCAATGCCGCCGCTGGACGGACCAGGACGAGACCAACGTGGCCAACCGTACCGCCTCGGGGAACGTCGACCCGGTCTCCAACGCCGCCGCCAGCGCCCCGTTGAACGCGTCGCCCGCCCCGGTCGGGTCCACTACGGGTACCTGGAGTGCGGGCTCGCGGCCGCTCGTCCCCTCATGCCACCATTCAGCCCCGCGGGGGCCCTGGGTGACGACGACGGAGTGCGCGCTGGTCGCCGCGGCGACATCGCGCGCGGTGGGCTCGGCCATGCCGGTCAGCCGCTGCGCCTCGCTCAGGTTCGGCGTGAGGATCGACGCGAACGAGAGGTCCATCCCGACGAAAGGGTCCACCGGGCTGGGATCGAGGATGACGGTTTCTTCGAAGCTGTGACCGATCTGGACCGTCGCGTCGGGATCCACTTCGCCCTGCAGCAGCAGGATGCCGGGATCGAGATCGTCGATCGCCGCCGCCACGGATGGCAGATCGACGTCCGCTCCGGGGCCGTTGTGCGTGATGATGAGTTGTTCGCCGCCAGGAGTCAGCAGGATCATGCTGAAGCCGGCATCCGCGGTGGTGTCGCGGACGTGGCGCACGTCGACGCCCTCCCGCTGTAGGGAGGCCAGCGGCGAACGGCCCAGGAACGGGGCGCCCCCCCGCCCGATCAGGGCGGTCTTGCGACCCAGCCGTGCGGCCGCCACCAATTGGTTCGCAGCCTTGCCGCCGTCGCTCACGCTCATGCCGGTGGTGTTGAGGCTCTCGCCCCGGGTCGGCAGCCGATCGACGGTGAGGGTCACGTCGACGATGCACAGTCCGACGGACGCGATCACGGTTCCAGACCCAGGGGTATGGGCGCCGCCGACGCGGCGTCCACCGCGATGTCCACCTGTGGGTGGCCGTGGACCAGCGTGACGGGGTAGTCGACATCGGGCTCCGTCGTCAGAGCGACGACCCGGACGATGAACTGCTTCCAGGGACCGCCGTCGGTGAGCAGCCGGATCCTGCGCGCGGCCAAGATGTCCGCCATGCCGACGGTGAGTGCCATCGGTGGGATTGCCTGGGTGTATCCGCCGGTCGTGCGATGCGAATGCGCGACGATGGTGTCTTGCAGCAGCGGGACGACCCGTGTCTTGGAGGCGGCGAGTTCGGCGACCGAGTACTTGTGCCAACGGGTCGACGGCGGCTCGTTGAAAGCCACATGCCCCCGGTAGCCGAACCCGGCGAACACGGTATCCAGCCCGCCCTCGGCGGCGATGCGTTCGCTGTACGCGTCAATGTCGCGGATCTCGGGGTAGACGATGTTCTCGGGCAGCGGCCGGAGCTCGGGATCGAGCAGGTCGTAGAGATTCGCCTGGCAGTAGCCGCGGAAGCTGAACGGGTGGCTCGGCGGGATCTCCCGGCCCTGCCAGTCCAGGAATTCGTCAATATGGAAGGCGTACACCGATCGCCAGCTGATGCGTTCCCGGTTGCAGATCTCGGCCAGCATCGGATAGTGGCTCTTCGGGCCGACCGGCAGCAGCCACCGGGTGGGGGCACCCTGGGCGTTGCGGGCGGACAGCTCGTCCGCCATCTCGCGGGCGAGCCACTTGTACAGGGCCGCCTTGTCGTCGAACACCTGCATCGGGTACCGCGAGCGCGCGATGAGTTCCGGCACCGATGCGGTGAGATCGTCGTGGGTCAGTTCGTTGGCGGTGCGCGCGTAGGTGTGGTTCGTCGGCACGGTCGCTCCTTGCTTCTTGGTGGTCTTTCGGGGGCCTGGTGCGGATCGCCGCGGCGCTGCCGGGGCGGGTGTCGCCGCGACCCGACGACGGGTTCGGGTCAGAGGGTGTAGGTGTCCATGTGCCGTGACGACAGCATCTCCACGCCGTCGGCATGCACGATGCAACCGTTCTCCCACCGCACGCCGACATCCGGACCCTGGGCGAATGTGTCGAATTGGAAGGCCATGCCCGGCTGGATCGTGTAGTTGCTGTCGGTCTCGATCCAGGGCCTTTCGGTCTCCATCAGACCCAGCCCGGTGCACGGACCGTAGAGGAAGGCGTCGTCGCGTCCCCGCTCGGTGAAGAACTGCCGGTAGTTCCGGGCGATCTCCGACGCGTCCGCTCCGGGGCGCAGCCACTGCCGGGTGGCCAGGTGCGCGTCCCGGCAGAACTCGATCAGGTCGCGGTGCGCCGTGCTCGGTGTCCCGACCACCACTGGCCGTCCCACCCCCGAGGAGTAGCCGTTCACGCGCGCCGAGATGTTGAGTTGGACCACCTCGTCCCTACCGATCACTCGCGGCGCGGGCCGTGAGATCGCCGGCCGGCTGTTCGGCCCGGACAGGACGTATTGGGCCATACCCTCGTATTCGGCGCCGTTGGCGTACATGGCTGCCTGGGCAATGCCCACCACCTGCTGTTCCGTGAGGCCGGGACGGAGCCGTTCGAGAACTGCGTCCAGCGCGATCTCGGAGACGCGGAACGCGGCGCGCAGATTCTCCGCCTCCCACGCGGACTTGACGATCCGCAGATCACTGATGATCTCGTCCGCGCGTACCAAAGAGGCCCCCGGCAGGGACTCGCGCAGCTCGTCCATGATCACCAGGTTCGCGGCGAACGAGCCCGCGATACCCACCCGGCGGGGCGACACCACCGCCAATTCGCGGAGCACGTCCGCGTAGGTGGCGAGGGCTACCTCGGGGTAGCTCGGGTCGGCCGACTCACGCAGACTGCGGATGCACCGTACCCGGTCCATTCGTCCGCGCTGCACGGCGAACGCCTCGCTCTCCGGACCGCACAGCAGGATCGGCTCACCGGACGGTGCGAAGGCGGCGGCGCCGCTCTCGAACAACGGCCAGTAGTCGGAGACATAGCGCAGCGACGAGAATTCTGACTCGTTGCCGAACACCAGTAGCGCGTCGAGACCGGCGTCGATCAGACCGCGGCGCACCGCGTCCCAGCGTCGGGCGAGCTCCTCGGCCGGTATCGGCGGCGGTACCACGGGCGAACCCGTGTCCAGGCCGATCCGCGTCCACTGCACAGACATAGCGTCACTCCTGTTGACCCGTTACCCAATCGTTTGGGTAACAATGTCACACTTACTTGGGCGGCGTCAACTCATCCGTCCAGCCGATGCGATTCCGGTACAGGAGTATGGCCTGCGACACCGGCGTGATGCAGACAACCTGTCTTAACAGGTATTTTGCCCTGGCGTTAGCGCCAGCCGCCCTCGTCGAGGAAGAGGCTCGCTATTGATATTCGCTGTGATCGATGTATTGACATGCCGGGCAGCAGCGTTTAGCGTTGCGCTACCTAGTCAAACGTTTGGGTACTGTGCGCGAAGGCATTGCAGGAACGAACCACTACCTGGGAGGTCCCATGACAGGCACGGCAACACGCTCGGTACGTCACTCAGCTCCGGCACGTCGACTACGACGGTGGGGCGCAGCCGCTGCGGCCCTGGCCGTCTTGGCAGGAGTGGCGGCGTGCGGTTCGAGCTCCAACCAATCCGGAAGCTCGACGACATCGAGCCCGACATCAACCCCAACCCCGACGCAGACCAGCGCGTCCGATGCTACCGAGACGAGCGAGAGCGTCACGGAATCGAGCCCCGCGGCCGATGATGACATGAGCGACGCGCCCACGTTCGCGTTGCAGTTGTCCCATACGCTGCCCGAGGCCAATCCGGTGCACACCGCGTCCGTCGCACTGGCGGAACGGATCAAGGAACGCACCAACGGCACCGTCACCATCGAGGTCTTTCCCGCCGGCACCATCGGTTCCACGGCGGAGACCACGGAGCAGGCCGCCCTGGGTCAGCCGATGATCTCGTACGTCGACGCGGCCCATGTCGCCAGTTACGGCGTCTCCGAGTTCGGCATGCTGGCGTCTCCCTTCTTGCTGAAGGACTACGAGGAAGGCCATCGGATCCTGGACAGCGATTTGTTCGCCGAGTGGTCTGACCAGCTTGCGGGCAAGGCGGGACTCCAGGTGCTCGCGCTGAACTGGTTCGCCGGCCCGCGCCATATCGTCGGCAAGAAGCCGGTGCCCGAGCCCGACGATCTCAAGGGTGTCAAGATCCGCATCCCGGAGGCGCGGACCTGGGAGATCATCTTCGGCGATCTGCTGCCCTCCACACCGGTCGCGGTGCCCTCGTCCGAGCAGTATTCGGCGTTCCAGCAGGGTGTCGTCGACGCCGGCGAGATCCCGCTCGCCAGCATCGTGGACCTCGGCTTCAACGAGGTTGCCACGGACATCACGCTGACCGGGCATCTCAACCTGTTCCTGGGCTACGTGATGCCGGCGAAGATCTTCAACGAGATGACGGAGGCGCAACGCCAGGTAGTCCTGGAAGAGTTCGGCGCCGGCGGCGACGAGGTCACCGAGGCGACGTCGAAGAAGGATCAGGACTCCCGGGAGCTGATGGAACAGCAGGGCATCGCGTTCCACGACGCTGACATCGCCGCATACCGCGAGGCCACAGCGGGCTACTTCGGCTACTTCCCCGAGTGGAGCACGGACACGGTCGACCGCCTGCTCGCGGTCCGGGACGGCAAGTAACGTCATCGGCCCCGCGACGAACACGCTGCTGTGACCAGGACAGGAAGGCGGACCGGCATGCGAACCGTGACGCATCGACTGCTGGAGATTATCGAGGGATTGATACCCGCGATCCTGCTGCTGGGCGTGGTTCTGCTGGTGTGCGCGGACGTCGGCGCACGGTATCTCGCTCACGCCCCCATCCGGGGCGTGAGTGAGATCGCGCTGATCGCGAGCGTGTGGGTCGTCATCCTCGGATCCGCACGAGCCGCCCGGTTCCACCAGCACATCGCCGTACAGGCGCTGGCAGACCGGTTCCACGGACGTGCGCGATCCGCTGTCCTGCTGGTGAGCACGCTGATCGTCGCGGCGCTGGCAATCTTCATCCTGGTGGTGAGCGTGCTGTACGTCGCGAAGACGGCCGACCGGCGCTTCCCGATCATCGGGATAACGAGGCTCTGGCTGACCGCCGCCATACCGGTCGGATTCGGGCTGATCAGCACGCACACCCTGCACGACTGTGTGCAGCTGCTCCGCGACCTGTGGGATGGCCGGAGCCGGTACCAGGAACTCACCGACTCCCTCGCCGCCATCGACGATCCCGACGCGCCGTCCGGATCCCACGCCGACGACGCTCAGCCGGCCGCGGAGGTGGTCGCGCCATGATCGCCCTCCTCTTCATCGGTCTCTTCGCGCTGCTGCTGGTGCTGCGCGTGCCCGTGGCCTTCGCGATGCTCGCGTCGGTACTGGTCTATCTGTTCGTGAAGGGGGCGCCCAACGATCTCATCGTCCAGCGCTTCGTGAGCGGGCTGGAATCGTTCCCATTGCTGGCCATACCGTTCTTCGTGCTCGCCGGGGTCGTGATGACGCGCTCCGGCATCGCGCAGCGAATCATCGGCTTCGCCAACAGCCTGGTCGGCAACATGCGCGGCGGGCTGGCCCAGGTCAACGTGCTCAACAGCGTGATCATGGGCGGGATGAGCGGTTCCGGTACCGCCGATGCCGCCATCGACTCGAAGGTCATCGTGCCCGAGATGGTGCGGAAGGGCTATCCGAAACCGTTCTCAGCGGCCATCACCGCGACCTCCGGCGTGATGTCCGCGCTGATCCCCCCGTCGATCGTGCTGATCCTCTACGGGCTGCAGACGGGCGTGTCCGTGGGTCGCCTGTTCATCGCCGGGCTGCTGCCCGCGCTGCTCATCGCGGCGGGCCTGTCCGTGACCGTGTGGATCATCGCCCGCGTCAAGAACTACCAGCCGACGAGCGGCTGGTGGTCCATTCGGGAGGTATGGAGCCAGTTCCGACGGGCCTTCTGGTCGCTGATGATGATCGTGATCTTGTTCGTCGGCCTGCGGATAGGCGTCTTCACCCCCACTGAGCTCGGCGCCGTGGTCGCCGCCTACTCTCTGTTCCTTGCGATGGTGCTCTACCGCACCGTCAAGGTGCGCGACCTGGCCGGCATTCTGCGGGAGGCCGTCAATCTGACCGCCGTCATCATGCTGATCCTCGGCGCGGCGACCGCGTTCGGGTATTTCGTCACCGTGGAGCGGCTGCCGCAGGCGTTCACCACCATGATCACCTCGATCACCGACAATCCCGTGTTGCTGATGTTGCTGATCGTGCTGATCCTGCTGCTGATGGGCACGGTGATGGAATCGGCGTCACTGATCATCATCCTCGCCCCGCTGCTGGCGCCGTTCGCGCTACAGATTGGCGCCGACCCGGTCCACTTCGGCGTGCTCGTCGTGGCCGCGCTGGCGGTCGGCGGTGCGACGCCCCCGGTGGGTGCCGTGCTCTTCACCGTCATGACGATCACCCACGTGAAGCTCGGGGAGCTGAGCAAGGCATTGGTGCCCTTCCTCGTATCAGTGGTGATCTCCCTGGTCCTGATCGCGCTGATCCCCAGTATCAGCCTGTTCCTGCCATCGGTGTTCTTCCGATGAGCCATCGACACGAAAGGATGAATTCGACAATGTTCGAAGACACGGCCGTCATCGGCCCACTCACCCGCGGTTCGCGAGACGGCGAAGACCTGGCAGAACGGATCGCCAGGCTGGAGGACTTGGAGGCGATCCGGAACCTGAAGTCGCTGTACGTGGGCTATTGCGACCCCTATGACCCGGAGGGCTTCGCCTCGGTCTTCGCTCCGGACGGTGTGTGGCAGGGCGCGGACTACGGCGAATACCGCGGCTTCGAGGCGCTCCGCGACTTCATCGAAGAGGTGCGCAAGGAATATGTCTGGACATGCCACTACCTGCTGCGCCCGCTGATCGATCTGGCGCCGGATCGGCAGACGGCGCGAGGTGAGTTCTACGCGCACATCTTCGAGGTACTCCACGACGACGCGTCGCCGCACGGGCAGAAGAGCGTGGTCGCGTTCGCCCGGTATATCGACGATTTCGTCAAGGTGAACGGGGAATGGCGGATCGCCCGGGTGCGCGCCGAGACGTCGCGCCTGCACCGACTGAACAACGATTGGATCATGCCGTGACCCACTATGCCGTGATCGGTGCCGCCGGTATCCAGGCGCGCGGGACCGTTCTCGATCTCCTGGAGTTCGGCGATGCGGATGACCGCCTCCTGCTGTTGGACCTCGACGAGGACGCGGTACGCCGGCGGGCCGAGGAATTCGACGACCCGCGGGTCTCCTCGGGTTCGTTCGATGTGCTCGACCATGCCGGGTCGGTGCGGGCGTTGGACGGTGTCGACCTGATGATCGCGGCGAGTCCTTCCCCTACCTTCCCGCGGGCCATGGAGATCGCCATCGATGCGCGCTGCCACTACGTGGACATGGGCAGCGATTACCGGTCCAGCCGTGCGCAGATGGAGCGTGCCGACGCGGCACGGGACGCCGGGGTCGTCGCGCTGCTCAGCTCGGGCAGCGCGCCCGGCCTGTCCAACATGATGGCCAAGGCGGCGGTCGAGCGTCTCGACACGATCCATTCGATCGACATCACCGTCGTCATGAACGATCTGACACCACGCTCCAGCCCGTTTCACTGGCCGTTCGCGCTCGACGCCATCATCGACGAGTACACGCTGCCGGCCGGACGGATCGTGGACGGCGCCGAACAGTCCGTGCCGCCGCGCACCGGCGAATGGGTGGAGTTTCCCGAGCCCATCGGTCGTGTCTTCCCCATCTAC
>CALANS010000071.1 GCA_937926105.1 uncultured Actinomycetes bacterium
GGGTGATGATCGCCTCGACGGCGATGTAGGGCGCGAGGAGGAAGAAGGAGCCGGCGCCCGCCTTCTGCGCGCCCCCTTCGGCGGTCTCGGACAGCGTACGGGCGCCGGAAAACCGCCACACGATGATCACGCTGGCCAAGCCTTCAATGGCCGAGTCGATGCCGAACCCGAGCAGCGCCACCGAGCCGGCAAGGACCGCGGCGATGATCGCGACGCCGCCTTCGAGACCAAGGTAGGCCAGCGAAAGCCAGGACAAGCGTCTCGCCCGCGCCGCTGTGCGCATCCACTGCGCGCTGCCGTGCGTTTGCGCACCACCACCACCACCACCACCAACACCACCACCACCACCACCACCACCACCACCACCACCACCAGCCGCCGCCGCCGAACCGCACCCACCCGTGTCCGATTCCGCCGAAATATCGGCGAGGTTGCTGTCGTGTTGGGTGGTCATCGCGTCGTCCCGCTGGCGGCAATGACGACGCGCGGGCGCAACCGGGCGACGCCTGGCGTTCGATTCAGGACGGCGCCGGTGGCCAAACCGGTCAGGTGTGTGGACGCGGTGCTCTGGGCCGGCCCGCGGTGGACCGATAGGTCGACTACGGCCCGCTTGGCAACGCCCGGCTCTGTAGTGACCGGCGGCCGGGTCACGTCGGCGACCCGTTGAAACGACGCCGTGCTGACCCACGCCGCAGCGTCGCTAACGTTCGTCATAGACCGATGATAGCGGCAGGTCCCGCTCCTGCGTGTTCCGGTTGCGTCCGCGGATCCTCCTCGTTGATGGCAGCGATCGACGGGGGTTTGGTCTCCGCAGGGAACTGCCCCCTCAGGTCTCGCGGAGTCCGTCCTGCGGTGCGGGTCAGTGGCGCCCGGCTCGCCGCAGGGATGTCGGTCGACCGTCGGGGTCGAAGAATGTTCGGTACACCTGCCCGGCCCATAGCCGGGTGGCTGGCGCCAGGCGGGGCGGGTCGTGTCGGCGCAGCCGACCGGGTGGCCGGGCGCCGGTCTGACCGGTGTCGTACCAGCGGTCCAGCTCGGCCGCGGCGCGGGCGAACGCGGCGCTGAAGGGGGCGGGGTCGATGAGCTGGGCTGTGCCCGAGGTGTCTGACTCGAGGTGCTCGGCGGCCAGTTGCAGGCGCAGGGTGCGGGCGAACCCACCGGAGCCGCTGCCGGCGGCAGTGTCGATGATGGCGCAGGCCAGTTCGGAGTCGTGCGTCCAGGAGCGCTGGTTGAAGTTGTCGGATCCGATGTTGACCCAGGTGTCGTCGATGATGCAGACCTTGGCGTGGACGTAGATCGGGGTGCCGGCCGCGTTTTCCAGGTTGTAGACGGTGACCCGCTCACCGCCGGCCTGCAGCAAGACCTCGAGCGCCTGGCCTTGTCCGGCGGCCGACGGGGCGAGGGACAGGGCACCGTCCTGGTCGGGGTAGCGCGGCACGACGGCGACCAGGCGAAGTTGCGGTGCGCGGCGCAACGCCTCAGCGAACTGTTCGGCGATCTGCGCGGACCACAGGTACTGGTCCTCGACGTAGATCAGCTGTTGGGCGTTGGTCAGCGCTTTGCGGTAGGCCAGGGCGATGCTGCGTTCCCCGGCTGGGGCAAAGGGGTAGCTGGGTCGGCGGTAGGGGTAGGTGCGCAAGATCTGTACGGCGTGCGTGCCGCAGGGCGGGGGATCGGGCAGCTGGTCCGGGAGGCGGTCGGCGCGCCGCCGGTCGCGGCGCGCCCAGTCGGCGAGCACGCCGACCGGATGACGTGAGATTGCTGCTGGGTCATCCCAGCGTTCCCGGAAGGTGGCCTCGACGTCACCGACCGCGGGTCCGCGGATCGCGGCCTGCACGTCATGCCACGGTGGTGTCGGCCCGTACACGGCGGCCATCGGCTGGGCCTGCGGGTCACCGTCGTGCTGGTCGTCGTCGCCGCGGGAGTGGCCGATGTCGATGCCGCCGACGAACGCGACGTCGAGCTGCGGGCGTTCTCGGTGGCGTGCGACCACCAGCTTTTGGTGGTGCGAGCCGCCCACCCGGACCCGCATGTCTCGTAGACACAATCCGCCGGCGGCGTCGATGTCGGCGTCGAGCTGGCGGTTCTCCGTCCCGGAGAACCGGAACCGATCCCAGTGCGAGCGCCACACCAGCCCGCGCACGACCACGCCCCGCCGAGCGGCCGCGGCCAAGACCTCGCCCACCTCGGTGCCGGGACCGGCCAGCAGCTGATCCGGGTCCCCGCGCCAGTCGGTGAACAACAGCAGATCGCCGCCCCGCAGACCCTCGATGACCTCGTACAGCGCCTGGAAGTACACCCGGCCGTGCACCAGGGCCGCGACATCGTTGCCGAGGGTGTATGCGGCGCCGTCACCGTGTCGAGTGTCGACGACGGTCGCCGGATTCCCGCGCTCAGTGGGGGTGAGGAACCATTCCGTTGCCTGCACAGCGGCTCCCGCTCCTGTCGCTCGTCGGTAACCTTCGGTGTGGCGTGCTCACCGTTCGCGACCATGAACCACACCGGTGTTGGGGCCGGGTGACGGCTCGCCAGCACGGTAGCACCGGCTGTCCTGCGCCTCCGGCTCGTATGCCGCGGCCACGGACTCGGAAGCTTGGTTTCGCGCGTGCACTGTCAAGGTCTCTAGTGCTCGGCCGCCGGTGGCGTGACGGGCGGATCCGCGGCGGCGGGTGGGGCGGGACCGATGGCTGAACCGAGCAGCCCGGCGTTGGGCAGATGCAGGGGACCCTCGGCGGTCAGCAGCGTGGTGAAGATGAGGCCCGCGTCGACGATGGTGCCTTCCAGCGGGCCGCCGAGGGCTCCGGAGCGGACGATGATGCGCTGGCCGGGCGCGTAAGGTCTCGCGAACAGCAGCACCAGGCCGGCGAAGAAGTTACCGAGCGCTTGCTGAGCCGCGACACCCAACACGACCCCGGTGACGGCGCCGCCCACGAGCAACCCACC
>CALANS010000072.1 GCA_937926105.1 uncultured Actinomycetes bacterium
TCCGATTCGTCACCGGAACGTCGCGGGTCGGCGTGTAGCCGGTGGCGCAGTTCCACAGCGGCCGGCAGCTCTGCGTCCAGTGCCCGGTAGATGCGCTCGGTCAGCCGGCTCGTCCGCTCGTCGCTCGTCGCCGTACCCTTCCGTGTCGCGCCACGCCCGCGAGCCGCCGACATGTGCCCATTCGTTGCCCGGGGCGGCCCTGTCACGTCAGCGGGCATGCGTCTCCAATCCGTAGGCGCGGGCCGCGTTCGCCGCGCAGATCATTTCGGCGATGCGCCGCGCGTCGGCGGCGCTCCATTCGTCGCGGGCGATGCCGACGTCGAGGAACTGGGTCAGCCCCTCACGGAACAGCGCCGTGGACACCGCAAACAGCTCGGGCAGTCCGAATCCGTCCGTGGAGAACAGTACCGACCCGAACGGAGCAATCTCCAGGAGTTCGGCCAGCACCGTGCCGGCGGCCCCACCGACGTTTTGCAGGGCGAGTCCGACGTCGACGAAGACGTGGTCGAAGACTTGGGCGAGGTACGCGGCATGGCGCTGGAACGGGTAGTTGTGCAGCAGCATGATCGGAATGTTCGCGGCGGCGGTGGCGCGCAGCAGCGGGGTGAGCAGCAGCGGGTCGCAGCGCGACAGATCCACATCGTTGTCTCCGTACCCGACGTGCAGCTGCACGGGCCGGCGAAGGTCGATCGCGGTCCAGATGAGCCATCGGATGATCACCGGGTCGGTCAGCCGCGCGGCCGCGCCGACGCCGGCGCTGTCGATGGTGTGCCGCCACGCGGCGGCTGCGGCGGCGACGTCAGCGTCGCTGGGGCGAGCGGGGTCCAGGTCCAGGCCAACTCGGTAGGCGGCGACCGACTTGAATGCGACCGAAGTTGTGGAGTGTTGGGCAAGCGCGGACGCACACGCGTCGACGAATCCGGCGCCTGTGGTGTCGGCGGCGATGACGGTCTCAGCGACCGTCTCCAGGCGGGTGATCTCCAGGCTCGTGCCGCCGGCCCAGGCCGCAAGCTCGGCGGGGGAAGTCAGCCGGTCGGCGAGAAATCCGGTGTCGACCAAGAATGTGCCGATGCCCGTGACTGACAGCAGGCGCCGTGCGACCGCTTCGGCGCCGATCTCCGCGCGGCGGTCCAGGTAATCCTCCGGGTCCGCGTGCGTGGGTAGGTCGAGAAGCGGCGCGCAGCGGGCCAGTACAGCAAGGCCGGCGCGCGTGTCGAACAGGCTACCGTGCCACGGGCCCGGGCCGCCGGCCTCGGTCAGCAGCGTCTCGAACTCGGCCCGGCCTAGCGGCTCGCGGGTAACGCCGTGGCAGTGGTGGTCGATGAGTAATAGCCCGTCGAGGATGGTGCCGGTCATGATGTGCGATCGAGGGCTTGGGCGAAGTCGGCGATCAGATCCGCTGCGGGTTCGACGCCGCAGGAGATCCGGATCATGCCGTCGTCGATGCGGGCGGCTTCGCGTTCGGCGGGCGTGAGCGAGAAGTGGGACGAGTTGAACGGTGTGGAGACGAGCGTTTCGACCCCGCCCAGGCTGGTGGCCTCGCAGCCGATCCGAAGCGCGCGCATGACGCCGTGTGCGCGCCTATCGCCGCCCGCGACGGTGATTGACACCATCGCGCCCCCGCCGCTGTCCGGCCTCATGACCCGTTTCACGACGTCGGCGCGGGCGTAGCCGGCTGTGCCCGGGTGCCGGACCGCGACGACGTCGCTGCGGCGGGCCAGGGCGTTGGCGAGTGCGTGTGCGGTGGCGCTTTGCCGGGCCATGCGCACGTCGAACGTCTGCAGGCCGCGCCAGACCAGGTATGCCTCGTAGGGGCCGAGGCATGCCCCAAACGTGATTACGCGCTGCTGCACGGCGGTAACGGTTCGTCTGTCGGCGAGCACGGCGCCTGCTATCGCGTCGGAGTGGCCGTTCAGGAACTTTGTCGCCGAGTGCACGACGACCCCGGCGCCGTGCCGCAGCGGGTTGACCGTGTAGGGCGTGGCGAAGGTGTTGTCGACGACAAGTGTCGCGCCCGCCGCGTCCGCCATCTCGGCGAGTGCCGGCAGGTCGGTCAGCTCGAGTTGCGGATTGGACAGTGTTTCCGCGTAGACGACCCGTGTCCGGCCGCCGGTGATCGCGACTCTCCATTCGTCTAGGTCGATTGTGTCGACCATGCGCACGTCGATGCCTAGGCGCGGCAGGTCCCGCACCAAGAGGTCTCGGGTGTCGCCGTACACCTGACGGGCGGCTACGACCCGGTCCCCTGCCTGCAGTAGCGTCAGCAAGGTGGTGGCGATCGCGCTCATCCCGGACGCCGTCATGAACCCTGCCTCCGCACCTTCAAGTTCGGCGATCTGCGCGGCGGTGATGTCCACACTGGGGTTGCGGAACCGGCCGTACCAGGTTTCCTCCAGCCCGCCCTCCTGGATGTCCTTATAGGCCATGTCGTCCAGGAAGTACGTCACCGCGTGGTGGATGGGCGGAACCACCGGCCGCGTGCGCGGAACGAACGTGCTCGCCCGCGCCGGCCGGTACGTGTCGGGATGGTCGCCTTGTCGCAGGGGCAGCGGCGCGGGTTCGTCAGCCATGGGCCACGTCGACGGCCGCGTCGGCCTGCACACCGGCGGGCTCGTGCCGCGTCATGATGCCCTCCTCGGCGGCAAGGTTCGCGCCGAGTCGACTGGCCGCTTGGGGGGCGGCGAGGACGGCGATGATCGCGGCGACCACGATCGCGCCCGACACGATCGGGAACCACATGGCCGCGCCGGAAGTCGGGAACGGGATCACGTTGCGGTAGAGCGTGTAGACGAGCATGACGAGCGCCGCGAGCGGGATGACGACCTGCCACATGGGCACCCGCATCTTGCGCTGTACGAACACGAGTCGAATCGACCCGACCGTGGTGAGCACATATGCCACCAAGATCAGCAGCGTGCCGATCGTGCCGGACCAGGCGAAGGTGTTCGTTGCGGTCGCGCCGCCGAGCGAGATGCTGACGATGTAGATGACGATCATCAATGCGATGACGAGCGTCGCCGCCCGACCCGGTGTGTAATGCCGTGTCACTTTCGACAAGCCAGTGGTTCCGACGAGGTCGCGGTTCATCGCGAACAGCATGCGCGCCGCGCCGACGGTACACGCCAGGCAGCAGCCGAAGGCGCTGATCGCCGCGCCTAGACTGACCAGGTCACCTGCCCACGCACCCACGTACGTCGTGCCCAGGTCGCCGGCGAGGGACCCGGACGCGACGAATTTCTTCACGCCGTCGGACCCCGAGCCGAACCCCATCATCTCGATCGCCGTGACCACCGTGAAGTACAGTCCGCCGAAGATCGCGGTGCCCAGGATCGCGCGTGGGATGTCGCGGTGCGGATGGGCGGTTTCCTCGCCCAGCGTGGCCGACGCCTCGAACCCGGCGAACGACAAGAACCCGAAGACGATGCCCAAGAACAGGAGAGACGCGCTCGTGCCGGCCTGCGGGGCGAACACGTCGAGTGTGAACGACTGCGTGCCGCCGTCCGGTACCGAGTGCGCCAGAAGCCGTACCAGCACGACGGCACTGACCAACAAGATCAAAAACACCGTGGCGCCCTCGATCACCAGCAGCGTCGTCGTGCCTCGGCGGGCCGGGATGATCGTCAACCACAAAGCGCCGACCAGGGCGATCGCGGCCAGCAGGAACGGCGCCCACCGCGATGGGGAATGCCATACGCCGATCTGCTCCAAGAACGACGATCCGAGAATGCCGAACGCCGACGATGTGACGACGCCGTAGAAGGTGTATGTCGCCAACAGGCACAACCCCGACACCACCCCCGTTCGTGGACCGAGAGTCGACCCGACGAACGCATACACCGATCCCGCGTGCTGGTAGTACTGGCACAGTCGCACGAACCCGTAGCTCACCAGCAAGATTGCGATACTCGCCAGCAGGAAGGACAACGGCACCGCGCGACCGACAGTCGTCGCCGTCTGCTGAGGATTGATATTCGCCGCCATGCTCGGCGCCATGAGCGCGATCGACATGCCGACTGCCTGCCACACCGTCAGGTTCCTACGAAGTTCACGTTTGTTCCCGGTTGTCGCCATGGACGCACTCCTCAGGCCGCGAATGCCGAATTGAATGCGACACAGTATGGCACCGTCTGATCGAAAAATAAACAGGTTTGCACCTCTGTAAAAATCAGTTCAGGAGGCCTACTGTGACGGAACTATGACGGACTTTCTCGACACGGCGGAGCGTGAGCGGCGCGCGGCCGCCGCACGAACCGCTATTCCCCTGCTCGCCAACCGCGGCGTGCGGGGCGTGGCACTGACCTGGATCGACAACAGCGGCATGACCAGGGTCAAGGGCGTACCCATCGAGCGGCTCGAATCCGCGGCCGCTTGGGGCGTCGGCATGTCCCCGGTCTTTGACGCGTTCCTGCCCGACGACTCGATCGTCGCCGGGAGAGTGGCCGGCGGTCCCGTCGGCGATTTGCGGCTGCACCCGGACCTGTCACGGCTGACTGTTCTCGCCGAGATGCCCGCCTGGGGCTGGGCACCGGTCGACCGATACCAGCAAGACGGCGCCGTCCACCCACAAGACCAGCGCAGTCTGGCACGCCGCGCAGTTACGGCACTCACCGACGCCGGCTATACCGCGAAGATGGCGTTCGAGATCGAATGGGCGCTCGGTCTGGCGACCGACGATGGAAGCTTCGCCGCCGCCGCGGACGGCCACGGGTATGGCTTCGCCCGCCTGATGGAACGTTCCGACTACCTCGCGGACCTTCTCAAAGCCCTCGACCAGCAGGGTGTCACCGTCGAACAAATCCACCCCGAGTACGGCGCCGGCCAGTACGAACTGTCCGTTGCCCCGGAGGACCCCGTCGCGGCCGCCGACACCTCCGTGCTCGTCCGAGAAACCATCAGGGCGCTATCGCATCGACACGGCCTGCGCGCGTCATTCTCACCGAAGGTCGTCCCGATCGGAGTCGGAAACGGCGGACACGTCCACCTATCCCTGTGGCGACACGGTGCTGACCTGTTCGCCGGAGGTCAGAGCCACGGCATGCACCGTGAAGCAGCCGAATTCGGCGCCGGCATCCTCTCGCGATTGTCCGCCTTGCTGATGATCGGCGCCCCCTCACCTGTCAGTTATCTGCGGCTCATACCCAGCCACTGGGCAGGCGCCTTCGCCGCGTGGGGATTGGAAAACAGGGAAACCGCGCTGCGGCTGATCGCCGGGTCACCCGGACACAGCGGCGCGGCGAATTTGGAGGTCAAGGCCTTTGACCTCGCCGCGAATCCGTACCTGGTGGTCGCCGGCCTCATCTACGCCGGACTCGCCGGCATCAGTCGCCACGAAACGCTGCCCCCGCCCGTCGGAGTCGACCCCAACTCTCTCACCGCCGACGAACGCGACGCACGCGGGATCGCCGCATTACCAACGACTCTCGAACAGACAATCGCAGCCTTCGAGGCGGATACCGCGCTCACTGACGCCTTCGGCAAGGAACTCAGCATGACCCTCGTCGACGTGCGACGCGGCGCCATCAGCGCATCGCAGGGCGCCGACCCGGACCAGCTCACCAACCTGCTGCGCTGGAAATTCTGAACCATGATGAATCGCCGTGCGGTGTCTACCGAGGCGGTCAGGCCTGCGGCGATCGTTCCCACCGGTCGGAGAGCGTAGGCCCGTTTCAGGGCGACTGCGGCCTGGCGTTCTGCCCCGCACCATGTCGCGGATCCTGCGCCGCCGCCGCGAGCCTCAACGCGCGTTTCTCTGGGATGGAAACCGCTGGCTCTTGCGAGGTGTGCCGTCAGCGAGTGGGGCGACTGACGTTTCCGGCGCTGAATCCCGACATTCATTTTGATAGGAGATCCAGACTGGACCGAGGTCCTGGGGCGGCATGCGCGCCTCAGCGCCGAGGACCACCCCTAGTCGACATTACGGTCGGCTGGGGTCACGCACGCTCCCGGCTCCCGCGCAAAGCAGCACAGATGCCGGAGTTGCTCGAATCGAGCCTCCTAGATACCGCTACAGCGCGACACAATGCTCCGGTGGTCATTGCTCGGCAAGAACAGCTACGTGCGTCTGCTGCGACAACCCGGAGAATGTCCCGGCAGCCGAACGACGCCGGGATACCGCCGATGATGGAACCTGATCCGCGTGCGCCCGAGGGCCATCGTCCCGTAGGGGCCGCCCGGTGATCGTGACCGGAAACGGGACGGTGAATTCTGTTGGTCGACGCAACGCGTGATGATTTGAGTCGTTTTTCGACTGGTTCGAATGCTACCGGCGTGCTGGTTGAGATCGTCCGGGTCGATCGGAAAATGAACTGTATTTCGGGTGGTCGCTCCGGGGTGTGTCGTCGTCTGGTGTGACGCTGTCCGGCGGGATTTCAGGCCGGCGTGGTGAGCGCCCGCGCTTCGTTTCGGAATCGTGCGGCCGGTGTGTCGTAGTCCAGGCTCTTGCGGGGTCGGCTGTTGATTTCTTCCATGACCGCGGCGACGTGCGCGTCGGAGTGCACGGACAGGTCGGTGCCTTTCGGGAAGTATTGGCGCAGCAGTCCGTTGTAGTTCTCGTTGGCGCCGCGTTGCCAGGGGCTGTGTGCCTCGGCGAAGTAGATCGCGACGCCGGTTGCGGCGGCTAACTCGAGGTGGCGGGCCATTTCCGAGCCCTGGTCCCATGTCAAGGTGCGCTTGAGGTGCGGCGGCAGCGGCGCGAACGCGGCCGTGACGGCGGCGTTCACGCTCTGCGCGGTGTGTCGGCAGGCAGGTTGATCACGATGCCGTAGTGGGTCTTGCGCTCTCGCAGGGTGGCCATTGCCGAGGCGCAGCCGACGCCCAGGACGAGGTCGCCTTCCCAGTGACCGACTTGTTGCTTAGTCTCGACTTCGGCTGGGCGCTGGTCGATCATGGTCATGTTCTGCACCGCGCCGCCGTGCCCGGGGCCGCTCAACCAACGCGACCGGCGGATCTTGCGGCCAGTGCGTAGCTTGGTG
>CALANS010000073.1 GCA_937926105.1 uncultured Actinomycetes bacterium
GTCGAGTGGTTGACGATTCTCGCGAGGTACAAGGACACCCGCTGGCGCCACGCGGCGATCGGCCACGACGTGCGCTGTGTGGCCGGAGTGACGCAGCCCGTAGATTGGGTCATGGGTGCGGCAATGTTGATTCCGACGGTGGAGTTCCGGGCTGCCGGCGGCTTCGATGAAGCCTTCCATATGAACTGCGAAGAGGTCGACCTGCAGCGCCGGCTGCGCGATCGAGGCGTCCCGTCGGTATTTGCCGGATCGGTCGCTGTCACCCACTTCGGGGGTGCGTCATCCGGAGGCTCGCATCGTCGCCGCTCCATGCTGATGAACTCCCGCGTCCGCTACGCGAAGAAGTGGCACCAACACCCCGGCCTGATGCGTGCGTCCCTGGTCGGCGCGTCGGCGGTCAATCTCGCCTCGAACGCCGCGAGACGAGCCACGGGACGAGATGTTCACCCGGTGGCTGATATGCAGGCTGAGCTGGCTGCATTGGCAGTCCGGCGCAGGCACGATGCGGAATCATCGCAGGCTCGACCGTTGAGAGTCGCATTCCTGACACCGTGGCCCATTGACGACGACCGTTCGTGGTCCGGCGTCATTCAGCCGATGCTGCGCGCGCTATCGACTGTTGCGGACGTGGTGCCTATCAGCACACGCGATGTGAAGACGGCGTTTCCGGATCGCGTGGCCGCCAAGCTTCTGGGCAAGCAGGGGCGGAAGAAGTATCTCTGGGAGTTCGGGATCGCGAACGCATGGAAGCGGAGTCGCGTCGCCAGCCGGAGAGTCCGGGCTGCGAATGTCGATGTCGTGCTGGCAGCGGCGGCGTCTGTGGATGTGGCGTTTGCCCGCTTTCGCAGACCGGTAGTGCAGGTCGCCGACGCGACGTTGAAGCGCATTCTCGGGTTCTACCCCATGTTCACCGGGCTATCGTGGATCTCATCTTTGCAGGCGAAGGTCATCGCTATGTCTTCCACCCGACGCACCGACCGCTTCCTGGCCACCAGCCAGTGGGCGGCTGATTCGCTGGTGCAGGACTATGGGGTTTCCGTGGACAAATGCGTAGTGGCGCCACTCGGGCCCGCCATCGAACCGGCTTCGCCGCCGCGACATGACAACCATGGCGGCCCGCTGCGCGTTCTTGTCGTTGCCGCGGATTGGGAGCGTAAACGTGGAGACACGTGCGTAGAGGCGGTTGCCGCAGCGCGAGGAAGGGGCCTGAGTGTCGAACTGCGGATAGTCGGTGACGCGCCGGTGGCGCTCCCGTCCTGGGCGAAGCGCCTGGGTCAGCTCACGCATGCGGAACTGAGCGAGATCTATCTCGATTCGGACGTGCTGCTCGACCTTTCTGTTGCCACCGCTGCGAGTGTCGTAGCGACCGACGCGGCCGCGCACGGACTACCAGTTATCGCCCTCGACACCGGTGGTATGTCATCTATCGTCGTTGACGGGCAGACTGGCTATTTGATCCATAGGAGCACAGACGAGTTTAGGGATGCCGCACAAACATTGCTTCGGATCTCCGAAGGTGACGCGCCGCAGATGTCATCACGAGCCATTGAACGGGCAGGCCAGAATCTGTCATGGAATAGCTGGTCGCGCGTTGCCCTGGCTCATATGGCGGACGTCGCGGGCCGGGCCGGTACGTCTAGCCCGCGCATAACGGAACCTATGAGTACTACAAAGAAGTAACTAGAAACGGCGCAGCGCCGGCACGATGCTTGGACGCGGCGCCACTGTGCGTGTTCTCGTCGCTAGGAGAGGTTCGGTATGGGTGGTACACGACGCATCGTCCTGGTGTCCTTGCACGTGCCCGAGCCAGCGCCGGACAACGCCGGCGTCCAGTACGTCGATTGGCTTTGCGAAGCGTTGCACGGAGCGTCCGTGGCCATCATTGCCCCGATGGCCCCGGCCAATCAGCAGGCGATGGGGCGCGCGTACGGGTCCGAGAGGCTACTGATCAGTCCAGATTTGCCGCGCAGCGGACTTCGGTTGTGGCTTTCGACGATAATGAGTCGAATGGCGCCCGTCGCGCCGCCCGTTGGTTTCATTCGGGCGCTGATTCGCAATCCTCGTGCGCGCTCTCTTCTCCGGGAGGCCGACGTTGTCGACTTGCAGTGGCCCGTCATGGCACCCCTGGTACCGCTCATGCGCAGGCTCGCGCCGAAGGCGCGGGTGATCGCGACTCTGCACGACGTTGTCAGCCAACGGTACTCGCGAGAGGTCCGCCAGCGGCGGCTGTTGCGTGCCCGGGTGCGCGCCGCTGTGAACTATCTCCATGCTCGAGTGATCGAAAACGCTGTCGGCAAACGTGCCGATACAATTGTGGTCTTCAGCGATAAAGACAGGCAGTTGTTGCGGAGTAGCGCGCGGGTGACTGTGGTGCATCCTCCAATTGCCGCGAATGTCGATAGCGTGAGCCCTCCGGATGCGGTGCCACTTGTCGGTCCTCCGACCGCGGTGCTGATTGGACCGCTTACCCGCCGTGAGAATCTCGACGCAGCCCGTTGGTTCGTCGAGAGTATCTGGCCGCTGGTGCGGCGAGCCGTGCCGGACGCTCGACTGCTCATTGTCGGCCGTGCTGAGCCGAAACATCATCCGCCGCTTTCGGGCTCGCCAGGAGTCGAAGTGGTCGGCTTCGTAGACGATCTCGACGGCGTGTATGCGGGCGCGAGTGTCGTGGTTGCGCCGCTACGATTCGGCGCAGGCGTGAAGTTCAAGGTCGTCGATGCGCTCGCACGCGGTACCCCTGTAGTAGCGACGACCGTGGCAGCAGAAGGCATTGGCGACACCGCGTTTCAATTGGCAAGACACGACAACGCGACCGACTTCGCGGACGCAGTTGTAAGCGCAATGTTAAATGCGGGTGACGAACACGAGAGGGCGGCAGAAGGCGCCATCTGGGCTCGATCGCGATACGGGCGCGCCCGATTCGAGCGTCAGGTCGTGGGCCTCTATGGGCTGTCGGATGAGGTCCTCGATGAGACTCCTAGCGTTCCCGTATCCGGAGTGAGCGTCGTGATACCTGTGCGGAATGGCGAGTCTGGCATTGCTACTCAGCTCGAAGCACTAGCCGCCCAAGATGAGGCCCAGCGAATAGAAGTAATCATATCCGATAATGGTTCGACTGACAGGACATTCGAGATTGCGCAAGCATTTCGTAGCTGCTTCCAGTCCCTACGTGTGGTCGACTCGGGGGATAAAGAAGGCGCTAATCACGCACGAAATATCGGCGCTGCATATGCACGGGGCAGCAAGATTCTGTTCTTGGACTCTGACGACGAAATTTCTCTCGGCTACATCGCCGCAATGACAGCCGCTCTTGAAACCTCAGACATCGTAGGGGGGATGGCCGTAATAGCCGACAACTATTCCGCGCCAATCGTATCCCGCTCGTTAGGTCCGCTGGCGACGATATATGATTTTCTTCCCTATCCCCTTGGGTGTGCAATGGGTATGCGTCGCGTGGTCATAGAAACGCTGGCGGGATTCGATGAGAGTTTCAATGGCGGCCACGAGGAGGTAGAATTCGCATGGCGGGCTCAACAGGCGGGTTTCTCGGTCAACGGTGCACCGGACGCCGTAGTTATGTATAGTCAAAGAACCACGGCGCGTACCGCTATCCACCAGCGCAGACGGTATGCATCCACCGCCATTCTATTATGGACGCGATTTAGTGCCGCGACTCCGGGCTTATCACCTATATCGTTCCGTGCAGCTCTGAGGAGGTTAGCTTCCAGTCTGGCGAGACTAGGTGAGCATAGTATTCGCAAATCAGTCAATATGAACGACTTCCTCGATCTCGGTTGGTGCATAGGCACAGTCGAAGGCCACATCAAGTATAGGTTTCTCCGTCGGGCAGTCAATGCTGAGGTTTGTACACCGCGGATTGCTCTAAATCGCGATATGAGAATCATGGAGTGCAATGATTATGCGGATGAACCTAGACCGAGACGGCCATTCAGGTAGAACATGCAAATACTTCTCACCGGAAGCGCCACTATCATTGATTCGTATCCATAACCTGCCAAAGCGGGTCATATTTGTATCGACGGACTACCCGCAGCGGGGAGGGCGAACGACGTTCACGTTGAATCTGGCGCATGGATTTCGCGAGCTGTCCTGCAAAGTTCGAGTGATATCGCTCTGGGGCACCGGCGAGGATGAAGCGCGATGGATCCACACTACAAGGTTGTTTCCGAGCGAGCGGTGGCTACTGCAGCCTGTGCCTAGAGGTGCCCGCTCACTCCCTTCCATTGCCTTTCTGGTGCGAGTGTTCACCAAGAGGCTACTCAAGATTAGGGCGACGCTTGTGATGTTTTGGGTTCGGCAGACGTCACGCACCTCTACTTTGATCATCAACGAAGGTCCGATAGAGTCCGAATATGTTGCCGATCACGGAATCGTAGCGAAAGGGTCTGCACCGGTCGTATTTGGCCAATACCATAGCGCGTTCTCCACGGCGGCGCAGTACTTCCCAGGACGGAACTTGCATGAGCTGGCTCGTGCATATGATCGCACCGACAGATTTGTCGCCTTGACGCCGGAGGACGCGAAGCAGTTCAGCAGCTTTGTGTCCACACCATGTGCCTCGATCCCGAATCCAGCATCACCGACGCGCAGGCACCTTGCGACCAAGGACGCCGAGCTGGCAGATACGAGCGAAAAGGGCGCGGTTGCCACGGTCGCCAGGCTCGCGGAAGAGAAGCGTGTCGACTTGATGGTCGAGATGTTTGCGAAGGCGACTTCGTCGCGTGAGCTCCGACATTGGAAGTTAGACATATACGGCGACGGACCCGAGCGAGAGGCGCTTGAAGCTTTAATTAGTCGAATGGGTGTGCCTGAGCATGTACGCATGAAGGGTTGGACGCAGGATCCGATTGCGGCACTATCTGGGAGTTCACTCTTCTTGCTGACGTCAAGCTTCGAAGGGTGGCCTGCCTCGATCTGCGAGGCGGCGCAGGCTGGAGTGTCGGCGCTTGCGTTCGCCTGTTCCCCTGGCGTGGTCGACCTCGTAACTTCACTCGGTGGAGAAGTAGTCGAGATGGACAACGTGGCCTCGTATGTTCGCAGACTGCACGACCTGCTGGGTGACCCTGAGGAGTTACGGCGCCGAGGAGCCGCCGCCGCAGACGCAGCTGCGCGATATGCACCGACCACCATCGCGCAAGAGTGGGTCCGCCTGTACGACACTGCCCTAAAGTCACGCGTCGCGCGAATTGCCCATTGATTGCAGTACGCGCCTAGCGGTGCCCTTCGAGGTCCGGCTTAAGAAATGGTATTGCCTCGAGAGTATCGTGATATTTAAGTTGAAGCGGGTGAATTATATCGATGCCAAGTTCGATCCACGCAATAGGGTATCCACTATTGGAACCGTTGTCGTTTCCTGGATTTTCGACTAGCTGACGATGATACAGGTCCAGCCTGCGTTCAACCTCGCGTAGCCACTCCGCCGTCAGTGGAGTTCTTGGCCTACAGATGAATGCCCCGAAGCCGAGGAGACGCCGATAGCGTCGCCTGAGCTCGGGCCCTAATTTTGGATCGCGACCACCGACTTCACGTGAACTTGGAGCGCGATACCCCGCCATCCAAATCTTGGGGTTGTCGCGAACCTGGTCGAATGCGTCCGCCCAATTACTATGCACTCGTTTTATATCACAGTACCCTCCGCCGTAATGGTGCATCAAATAGGCACGCAAGTAGTCGGACCGGTGGTTTAGAGAGAGGAGCTCATACGCAGGATGGAGAGGCCGCCCGGGTACGATGTACTCGGGGAGGTTCAGTGGTGTGACTAGTGTGACGTTGCAATCATCATTCGTCAGCTGAATGGATTCGAGACATGCTCTGCGATTCTCGGACATTGCATTTAGCCCGGTCCATAGCGTAAAGAGTCTTGTCTCGACTGTTCGAGGTGAGGCCGTAGGGGGTGGTGGGCGATCAATGAAGTATAAACGCGGCAATTCTCCTGATCTGTTTCGGTGTCGATTGATGTCGAAAGAGTATCGGAAGGCGCTGTCGTACGCACGAAAGAGGGTGTCAAGCAGCGACACGTATTGGCGCATGACGCTACGGCGCGCCAGCAGTAGACGGTGTTTAGCGTTTTTCAAGACCTGAACTGTGTCTATTATGATACGTGAAGACGTCAATGCCGGACCTCTCTAATTTCATCACAGGGCAAATACAATCGACGTCGATGGCCGTTACGGTAAAACGCCATGTAATTCAATTTGGAATAGTGAAACCCTAGGCTGTGGATATTGCAGTCTATTGCTCTACGTTTCGAAGCGAATCAACATTCCACGGCTTAAGTACTCGGATTGCCTGCTACTGACGCAGTGTGCCATATTGTGTAGCCGCGTCGATATGCGCTCTCTTGTTCGCAGCGACCGCGAGGGGCGCCGCGCCGTCTTGGCCAGCAGGGTGCTCCGAGGCTCATCACTGAGGTCGACGTGCCGCGGTGCAAGAAGTTGTAACGGAATCAGCTAAATCGCGGGCAGCTATTGTCGATTCGTCGGCGATCCATGTCCATCATTGCACGGCCGTAAAATACTCGGCAAGCCCGCCATGTCTGCGTCGATCGTCCCGCCTCAAGCCTGAGGAGCAGTGCGCGCGATGCGCCGATCGGCAAGAGCCTGCAGCCGACGGAGCAGGATTCAGACGCTCGATATTCAAAATGGCCTGCGAATTTCCCCTCCTATCTGTATGTCGATATCACGCGGTGATTCCCTTCGGTATGGCTGCGGCAGTATGGTGAGGGCCAATGTTATCGGTGCGGAGGCGGATAAGGGCGCGGGCAGTCTATCGTTGTCGTTAGTCAAGGGCGGGCGGGCAAATGAGCCCTGCAATACATAGAATCCTGCCACGAAACTCATCAACGGGAGCGAATTCACTGATTCGAGCTATCCTGAGTCACAAATTCCAGCGCCCGGAAAACTCCCTTTCATTGTACCTTGTGACTCGCTAGGCAGCGTCCGTAACAGGCCTGATCTGTTGAGTTGTAATATGTTTATGAACGAATGCTGCAGCGTAATGGTCAATCGTGAACATTCTTCTGGCTGGCTGGCTGGTTGATTCAAACTGTTGAAGCAAGTGCGCTGAGAATTGACTCCTTGTGGCTAGAGCTGACCATTCTTGCTGAGATAGCGACGCAGCGCGTCAAGTGATGCCGGACCGATTGCTACTTAGATCGATACTACGCTGAAGTGGGTTGGTGGGAAATGACATGTGCCTCCGGAGTGATCGGGGAAGTATCTTGTTACCGCCGACGTCGGTGGCGACGATCGCGAGGTCAGCGGTGCGGGCGTCGAGGAGGGTGTAGGAGCAGTTCTCCCATGTGGAGAGCTGGACCAGGACATCACCTCTGGCCAGGAGCTGGCCGGCTTCGACGTAGCCGGGCATCGTCACCATCTGCTGCAAACCGAAGCCGGCTATGCGCGGTTCGAGTTCGGCACGGAGCGGGCCTTCGCCGGCAATAGTGAGGCGGGCTTCCGGATGCTCGTCGTAGACGCGCTTGAAGGCTTCCAGCAGGTCGAGCAGGCCCTTCTCGGGGGCCAGCCGCGACAGGGAGATCACGTGGAATCGTCCGGCGACCGGCTCCGGCAGTGTCGCTGGCGCGTCCACGCCGTTCGGGATCACGACCGTGCGGAGTCCACGCTGCGGGTGCCACTTCCGGCGCACGGCATCGAGGGTCGCCTGCGAGACAGCGATCAGCGCATCGAAGCGTCGTAGCCGCGCCGAGTGCGCCAACTCCATGACGCGGGACTTCCATCGCGTGCCGTGGTAGACGAGGTCGTTCCCCGCGATGCCGTGCTCCGTCGAAATCATCTTGGCCGGCAATCCGGTGGTGGCGCCGGCGACCAGAAAGTCCGAGTAAGCCAGATGCGAATGCACCACCGCCGGCCGCAGCGTACGGACCGCATGCCGCACGGCGGAAATTCCTCCGGCCAGGGAATCCGCTGGGCTGATCGGCGCCGTCAAGACTGCGGAGCCTTGCGCGCGCAGCCGGTCGGCCAGTGGCCCCTCCGGGCACAGCACGAAGATGCGCCAGTCAGGGATGCCTGAGCGGGTGGCATCCAGCACGTGCCGCGCCACACCGCCCAGATCGCCGACAGCCACC
>CALANS010000074.1 GCA_937926105.1 uncultured Actinomycetes bacterium
AGAGCAACGCTCTTGTAAAGCGTAGGTGGTCGGTTCGAGTCCGACAGGCGGCTCGTTCAGGCAGATCAGAGCGCTATGGCTCTGATCTGTTTTGGGTTGTACCCATTTACCGACCCACAAACCGTTTACAAGTACCCATTATGGGGCGTAGTCTGGCGCCATGCCCAGACCGCAGCTCGCTCCCAACAAACCCGGGCGCATCAGCCTCACGCGCCTCCCTAACGGCCAGTACCGCGCTAAGGCGCGCATGAGGCTCCAGGATCGAACACGAACCGATCCCGAGACGGGCCAGTACCTACCTGGCATCCTCGTGGACCTTTACGCCACGGTCCGGAATCCCGATGACGCTGAGGCTGCCATCGCGGAGGCGGCGGAGGCGCGGAAGGTCCGCGCCATGCATGAGGATCGGGACACCAGGGCGCGGAGGCCATCGGTTGACATGACGGTGGCTGACGCTGCCGTGCAACGCGTGGCGGCTGAGCACAAGAGGCTGAGCGCGTCCACGCGGCGATCGTACGAATTGCAGATCAGCAAGCACCTAGCACCGTCCGCGCTGGGCGCCATGCGACTGGCAGACGTGACTGTGGCTGACGTGGCGGACTACCTCGCGGCGCTGGCTGAGACGTCCGGACCGGCCAGTGCGAAGCACGGTAAGGCCGTGCTTTCCAAAGTGTTCTCATGGGCCGTGCGGAAGGAACTGGTACAGCGTGACCCGGTACGGGACGCGGGCGCGATCAAGGCGCCGCGTGGGCGCAAGGCCGGGCGCCTTGACCACCTGGACCACCGACGTGCCTTGACGCGGGCTGAGCGGGCGGCGCTGGCATGGGCAGTGTCCCGGGACCCGCGCGCCATCCGCATGGACGTGCGGGACGTGGTGCTTGCTGGGCTGGCGCTGGGCTGCCGCCTAGGCGAACTACTGGCCGTTCGCTATAAGGACGTCGAGCTATTGCCGGATGGTCGGGCGAAGGTGTCTCTCAATTCCACTCTGTACCGGGAATCCGGTACCGGGATGCACCGTGCGGACGTGATGAAGACCGCCAGCTCAGTAAGGACGATTCCGGTCCCGCGTCGGATCGCCGCTCTGATACGGCGCCGGGCGCGTGCGGCTGGTCTGGCGCTGGCTGAACTGGCTACGTGTGAGCGCGTCATATTCGACGCGCCGGGAAGATGGGACACCGATCCGGCGGGCCGTCTGCGAGATACATCGAATACCGCGAAGGAACTACGCCGCGCCTTCGACGCGGCCGGATTCCCCTGGTTGAGCTTTCACGGCATAAGACGCACGGCCATCACGCTGATTGCGGATACTCAGCCGCTACGCGTTGCGGCGGCGCTGGCTGGGCATTCCACGATCAGCACCACCAGCCGGTTCTACGTCGCGCGCGGTGAGGTACCTGACGAGGTAGCGCAACTGCTGTAAACCCGTGTCCGTCGCGGCGCGCGGCCCCGAAAGAGGCAGGGCGTTTTTGCGCGCTCAAGATGCGTCCCCTGGACCATCTCACACCGGGGGCCCCCTGAAAGTCGCTCAGATTTTCATGGAGACAGCGGCGTGGGGCGGTTCTTGCGTGATGACATCACGAAGATTGCATAGAGGATCGCCAAGACGCCGATTCCCCCGAGTGACCACGCGGCGATCGTCCAGCCGCTACCGAACGTGTCGCAGTCCTGGTGCGGATACATGCCATACACCATCTGTTTCACGGCACAGTCACTCTGGGCCGGCAGACGTTGCTCCCGCAATACCGTCGCTATGACGACCAGGGCGGCACCAACAATCCCGACGAAGAGCCGGCGCCTTGCCTCTTGACCCATCTCAGTCCCAACTCTGGCGGTGGCAACCTGCCGCCATTCTGCTGTACATACAGCGCGCGGCTCGGCAGAAGTTCATCGATCGACTTCACCATACGAAGTGGCGGAACGCATCTTGTCTATCATGTATCAGGTAACGGGCGAAACCGTTGTCGCGGTCCGCGCCTGTAGGTGAAAGCCGATCCGACCGTTACGGCGGGTCGCCCCAGTCGATCAGGCATCGCTTAGCGCGCCGATCGGTGTGCATTCGTTCGTAACGCGCTTGGCACCTAATGGTGAGGGGCCGACCTGATCGGCCGTGCCGCGCCGCGTCGCCGTGCAAGAGTGCGGTTGACGTCCCGCGCGCCTATAGGTGGGTGCGGCGGATCTGATCGGTTAGCCCAACCGAACGTCTAACGTGTGCCAGGTTGCTATGGGGACACCGGCGCGCGGCACCCTAGCGCGTGTCATCCCTTCCACGCACCGCGCAAAAGTGCGAGGCATCGCCACGTCGTTGGGTGTGAGCGCTGATCGGTTACCCGATCAGACATCGCCCGCCGATCGCCTGCCGTGTGTCGCGTGCAATTCCGCTGTCACGGTCCGCACCTATGGGTGGGACTGAACAGATCGACCGTAACGCCGTTCGATAGGGCATCACCTGGTAAGCCCATCGGTTGGTGTGCATTCGTGTCGCACGGATCGCGGCACCTATAGGCGCGGGGCCGACCTGATCGGCCTTGACGGCCGCGCTGGTGAGCGACAGAGAGAGAGCGAGGTGGGAGGATGGCGCGCCCGATCCTGCCGCGTGCCGCGTGTAATTCCACTATTGCGGGCCGCACCTAAGAATGACGACGTCATGCGACGTTCGGCCGATCGGATCGCCTAGTGGCCCTGCCGCGTGTCGCGTGCAATTCCGTTGTCGCGGTCCGCACCTATAGGTGAGGGACTGAACAGATCGACCTTCGGGGCCCCAGGGCGGGCATTTACGTCAAACATGGTCCGCACCTATAGGTAGGCGGGGAGTTCTCCGCTCGCGCCAGTCGGCGCGAGCGAAACGGCACTTGGTGCCACGACGATGGGAGGTAACGACATGGCAGCGGTAGGTAATGCGTCGGATGTTCGGATTACGAAGGCTGAAGCGGAGGCGCTTTGGGATGGACTGCGCAAGGACTTGGAGTCGACACAGGCAGCCCTAAGTGAACTTCAGGAGTCCGGCTCATGGAATGAATTGACGCCGGAAGACCAGGAGTTTGTGCGGGCTCTGATGGACTAGGCGTGGCGTGTGGGCGCCCCCGGCTTACGGCCGGGGGCGTTCTGCCTATTCTGGCGTTTCTGAGGGCCACTACGGCCGAGTGAAGGTGGTTGCCCGGCGATGGCCCGAACGCGGCTCAGATTCTCGACCGCGATGCGGCGCGGGGCTGTTCTGACGGCGTGTGCGGCCGGCCTACCGGGCAACCTGGTATGTACGTGCGTGTAAGTCATCCACAGGTTGTGGTACGCCCTGATAACGTGCGAATCACGGGGGGCTAGTGGAACGCCCGTAATCGCATTGCCGTTTGGTGAGCCCCCCTCGGCGTTACACTGAATCATCACCGCGCATCGGAATGAGATCACACAATCAATGGGCTGCGCTGACGCGCGTCTGAAAGCGGAAAGGACGAACGCATGGACAGGGTAGATGAGTTGTTGACTCCGGATCAGGTCAGCGAGATTCTTCAGGTTGGCAAGAACACGCTTGCGAATCGAAGGTCTGCCGGGGTCGGTATCCCGTGGGTCAAGATCGCGAGCAGCGTCAGGTATAAGCGTGCCGACGTGGACGCTTATATCGCGGCGAACCGCTATGAGACATTAGAAAGCCTTGCCGCGTAGATGGGGGTCCAGTTTGTGACTCTGGGGGAAGCGAGGCAGTTAGCGGCGAACACTCCGGCGGACATTCTCGATGGCGTACTGCACTCAGGGACAACCATCCTTTATGGGCCGTCCGGAATCGGCAAGGGCCGGATTATTGCGGAGATTGTCGCGGCTGCCGTGGCTGGCAAGCCGTGGGCAGGAAGACGCTGGACGCGTCCGGTTCGCAAGGTGGCGATTCTGGCGACGGACATTGGTGCGGATCGTGAGTATGGGGCCTATCTCGATAGGACTGGCATCGGCTTGGAGTACGACGACGCGGTGCGTGTCTACCGCGTGGGGATCGCACCGTCGTCGGCGGACTGGCGGGAGCTGTGCGGCTCGGTGCTGGGCTGGGGTCCGGGGCTGGTCGTGCTCGACAACGGCACTGAGATGGTCAGGGGCAGCGTGAACGATAACGAGCGGGTGAGTGACCTGTTCGCGGACCTGCGTCCGCTGCACAGTGGCCCTGATCGGGTGTCGTTGCTGGTCGCCCACCACACTGCCAAGCCGGACCCTCAGGCTGGCAACAGGCGCAGCCGAACCCCGCTGGGGTCCGTCGCGTGGGAGAACTTCAGTCGATCGAAGGTCTACGTCCGGGAGGCGTACGGGCGCGACAACGCCGACCTGACGTTGGAGATACGGCCCCGCGAATCTGCGCCGTGGGAAGCGCACCTGTTGGAGAAGGACGGGCGCCTGGTCTTCGACCACGCGGGCAACCCTGGCGAGCGGCAGAAGCGGAGCCGTGCGGACACGCTGGCACGGGACGGACAGATTGCCGACTGGTACGCGCAGAACTGCCAGGGTGTGACGAACGCCGAGGCCAGCCGGAGACTGGCCGTTCAGTTCCCGGAATTGAGCCCCAAGGCCAAGAATCGACCTGCGGCGATTGAAGTCATGTTCGCCCAAAAGCGCGGGTTCGCTGCCCTAATCCCCGAGGCCGAGGCTGCCTGAAGTTTCAGAGTTTCGTCTTTCCCCCTCCCCTATAACCTCACCCCGCCTGACACTTCGTTTCTCGCTCGCTGTCGCTCGCTTCACGACGGCGAAGAAAAGCATAGGGGGAAGAACCACGCTGAGGGGCCGGCTCTGGCGAGCCGTCCCAAAAGCATCGTCAGGGCGTCTGATCCGATAGCCGGACGGGCTACGTATCCCACTTCGAGAATCCTAAAGATGCTCAACCCCGTTGGGGCGTGAGCCCCAACGCTCAGGCGGAATACCTGAGAGACGCCATTCTGACGACAGCAAGGCGTCGCCGATAGAGGCTCTCCACATTGCCGCCGATGTTGGCTACCAGTCAAAGACAACGGCAGGTTGTCATCTCGGTGTGAAGGCTTATCAATTGCATTGCCGATGAATGCGCGCCATAGGCGTGCGATTACAGAGAGGAATATCTGAGTGAGTAGTAAGACGAAAGCCACGAACGACGTTACCGAGGTAATCGACCCGGTAGCAGAGGCAGCCGAACGGCTCACAGCCGCCGAGGCTGCGGTGAAAGCCTGCGCGATGGAGATCGCAACTCGTGCTGAGTCGGTGACCCGACTCATTGAGGAATCAGTGGATGACGATCCGAGTAACGATGACGAGGCTGCCGCTCAGATAATGGCGGCAGAAACCGCATTACGTCTCGCTGAAGGCCGGTTGCCGCGCCTTCAGGAGGTCGCTGCAATCGCCGAAGCGGAACATCGGCGACTGAATACGGGCGCCGTTCTGGCGCGCGTCTCTGCTGACCCTGCGGTAACCGGTGAGGCTCAGCGGGAGATCGCACTCAGCTTCGGGGGATTCGTCACCCTAGCTCAAGCGCAGGCCTTGGCCGATCTTCGGGAGGTTGAGGCACGGCGCGCGGCGCTGGCCGCTCAGGCGCGCGCCGCCGGGCTGCCGTGGGCCGTCGATCACCCGGCGCTGAACATTCGCACAGCGCGCGGGCTGGTGCCACCGATCAGCGGATTGATACCCCCATCCGGTCCGACATCACCGGAGGCGGTTATCGCGGCTGTGCGAACTGGTACCTATGACCCTGAGGACATGCCCGTGGTCGAGCTGATCGATGACGCCGACCAGGTAGACGACGACGACGCGGCCTACGGGCGCGAGCTACTGAGTCAGGTCACCGGGGCGGACGTCCAGCCTTTGACGGCATACGACCCGCTGGACGGTGGCGCGTACGCCGCCATCCGATCGATCGGAATCAAGGACGATCGGATCGTCCTTGACGCGACCCTCATCGGTACCCGGCCGGAGTCAAACCGACCGGAGCACGGGCCGGTCGCCAAGGGCGCCATTCTGGTGTTTAGCTCCCAGGTCGATACCCGTGGGCGTTTCACTGCCGAGATCATCGACCCACGCCGCCACGACGGACCGATAGACCTGGTGTCGGTGTCGAATGCCGTAACCGCCGCAATCCGTGCCGTGCCACAGGAACGCTGGCCCGATGTACTTCAGCGATCCATGGACGATGACTTCGTCCTGTCCGCTCGCGTCGAGGCTGGCGACGATCCCCGCACCTGCCAGGTGCGCTGGACCCGGACCAGGGACGGGGCAACGTGGCCGGAAACGCTGCCCATCGGCCACGTGCGCGACGCGCTGGTCGGCCTCCCGATCGCCGGGGCGGGCCAGGTCCGTGATGTACAGGTTGGTGAAGGCGGAGTGTACATCCTGATCTTCAACGCCGCCGAAGACGCGGAGGCCGCGTCGAAGATGGCTCCTAGCAATGCGCAATCCCACTGACGACGGTTTGATGCGCTGGGCGCATGACGAGAGCTGCGATGTAGTCACCCGACTAGAGTTCGCCATGGCAGCACGCGTGAACTCCGATGGACACGCCCAGTTCAAGCCCGGCGAGCTAGCGATGATCCTAGGGACCGAGACAGATCGGGGACGGGAGCCACTTGGGCTCTACAGCATGTCCCGCGCACTGGGAGACGCGAAACGGCGTGGACGTGTGCTCCCGCCTAGCAGTGTTCGATGCCTTATCGCGCCGCCGACTGTGACCCGGGGCGCGGCGGGGCGAGGATGTCGTATCCATGGTGTTTCGACATGAGGTGGCGGGAGGATGCCGTCGAGACAATACGGTCCGCCGCTGAGGCGATCGTTGGGGCGTCCTATCGTGCCACTCTCGCGCGCTGGGCGCATGCCAACGGCGGCGGAGATATTCGGTTTCCGAGTGATCCCAAGGATTGGCCAGCGCCAACCACCGAGGCCGAAGCGCTGGCGCTCCTGCGGGACTCGTGGCCGCGCTATTGGCCAGAGGCGGTGATGGCGATTGCGTCGTCTCGTGCCCTTGCTGACCATGATCTAGTTACGGCGTCGATATATTGCTGGCACGTTTACACGGGCATCGCGCGGCCACGTGATCGGGCGCGAGTGTTGGCGATGTTCGCAGTCTTGCCCGTTGCTGGCGCGAATGCGCCCATCCCCTCTGATCCGGGCCGATGCTATCGCGGCCTGACGGTGCCGCCGAAGGGGCGGCAGGGTGTGGGGTTGTCATGGACCCCGCATTACGGTTTTGCGGTGAAGGTGGCTCACCATTGGGCGAAGATGACCGGCGGAAACGCGGTAGTGCTGTCCACGGTCCCGCTGCGTGACGCGGTAGTTGCCTGCCTCAGACTCGGTGATCCGAAAACTGAGCCGACTAGGGTTGAGTACATAGTCGATCCGGCGAAGCTTGGTCGCGTGGACCGTCAGGTACTAGACGCTAATGCGGCCGAGGCTGCCGCGTAGGGTGGTTAGCGTGGCTAACTGATCGCTGCCAAAACTTGGGCTCCTCCAGGCTGGCTATCCACTGGCAGCCCGCGCAATCTTGCGCGAGAGGCTCCCGGGGTGGGGTATGCGCTCATGGGCGCAGGGGGAGGGCGCAGCGTAGCCAATTGCCACCGATCGGTGAGCGCTACGGCTGGCGTTCGGCGGCTCGGTGGGCTGATGCCCCGGGGTCGATCCATCGGCGCTCTAATCCGGCGGGCGTACCGTAAACGCATACAGAACCGGCCCGGTCCGTAATGGACCGGGCCGGTTTGGCATCTCCTAGCGGGTTGCTGTCAGTCCGCCAACGGGACTAGCCGCAGGTACTCGTACCCGCCGAGGTAGTGCCAAAAGTTGTCCGAGGAGTCCACCATGAGGCCCTGCTTCGCAAGCTCCGCGTGAAGCATCTGCTCATCAGCGAATCCAGCGCTTGCGGGGACGCGGAGCAGTCCGGTTCGTTTCTTTCGGTCGTAATCCCACACGAAACCACGGAAGACGCGAACGCGGGTCCTGCGATCACGCTCCTTCACATCACGCGTCGCGTCGGCTATCTCTGCATCCGTCATGTATGTGCCGATGAGGCCCGGCCCTCTCTGCTGTAGCCTCACGTACTCGAATCCATCGAGGTAGCCGATGGTCTGCCGCGTCATCCAGTCCCGCAGGGGCTCCTGAACGGTGGCAATCAGAACTGCATCGCTCGTCGCCTCAACCGGGATGCGAAGCACTCCCTCATGGGTCGATTCATCCAATACCCACGCGATGCCATCGCCCCATTCCAGCGCCGCCAGTTGCCGCACGCTCCACTCCGAAATGATTGCGCTGGGCGGCGTCAGGCTGGCTAGACGCGCATCCGCGATGATCTTGCTCATGAGAGCTGCGCTTCGTCGGTAGTCGTGATGTGAGCGCACCGTCTCGACACTGCGCGATGCCTCGCGAACGTCGGCGCAGTCGCCCGCAAGCCGCTCTGCCGTCGAGAGGCGAACCGTCAAAGCCGCTACCGCGACGCGCTGGCGGCGCTCGCGCGCCTCCTGTTCAGTTTCCATTCTGGCTATCTCCTGTAGTCCGGCCAGCGCCGGGTGCGCTGGGCTGGTGGCGCTGAGCATACCCATAAACGGCCACTTTGTACCCACAAACATACCCATAAACTAGGTGATTTACGTGAGTAGCCGTGACGCTATAGCCCGTTGAGCGGCGTGTATAGCCCGCACCAATGGCCATGCGTGACAGCGCGGGATGTACCGGGCGTATATAGCGTAGGTGGTCGGTTCGAGTCCGACAGGCGGCTCCAGCACAGGCCCCCACCTGCACCGATGGGTGCAGGGCTGCGTCCAGGTGAACCCGGGCTCGCCGCTGCCCCCACGCACTCGTCACCATTGCCGGAATAATGCCGGCCGGTATGACGTTGCGCGAACAGTGAGCACAGACTATGCACCGAGTCCCGCGGCGTGGGTCCGCAATCAAGTCGA
>CALANS010000075.1 GCA_937926105.1 uncultured Actinomycetes bacterium
CAGGTGAGAGATTCGAACTCCCGAAGCTTGCGCGGCTGATTTACAGTCAGGTTGCATAGCGCTTGTTTCTCCAGCTCACGGCGTTGTTGATCTTCATCAGCGGCCCCTCGTGCAACTTACGTGCCATATCGAAACGGGCCTGAAAGTCCGCGTAGGAGATCCGACGCGGAGCTTCGGCTGAGCATCCAGCGACATCGTCATCAGCCAACCGGCGCCGGGAACACCAACATTCCGATGATCGGCACCTCTCGCGGCCGATCACGCTCTGCACGACGGCGATCTGCCAGTTCACTCCATCGATCAGGTGGTTGGTGCGATCGCCGCCGACCATCAGCGACTCGGTCCCGACCGCAGGATCCCGACCACACGCATGTATGGGCGGCACATGCAGCACTTCGCGCCAATGACGAACACGTCGGCCGCGCTGACTGCGATGTGGTTGATGTTCGCCCCGCTCTGCGGGAGTCGCCGATCGTGCAAGGCGCGCACGCCCTGGTCGGCCAGTGAACCGAAAATTGTACCGAGATCTCCTCCCCGCCGCGCCGGTACGACACGCGGTGACGCTCTACGGGTCATGCGATAAGGCCAGGATGAGCCCGCCGAGCTTCGTAAGCTTCTCGCGGAAGCGCTCTTGCCGCTTCGCGGCGCGCCGCCAGGTGACGCGATATCGCTTTCGATTAAACCCAGGCGGCCGGCAGCCGCTTGGTCGCAGGTAACAACCATGGCCGCCCTTCCGGCGGCGTGGCGTCGGCGCATGCCAGGCACAGCGACTCGAAGCGACCGAGCTCGTGTTCTAAAGAGTCGCGCTCCGCGGTCAGTTCACCGATGTTCACGTGCAGCCTCTTGATTTTCGGCCTCGGAATCGTCCCGTGATGCTCGCCGCCTGACCCGAACGCCCATAGCGCTGAGTCAGTCGGCTGCCGCTTTCCGACCGTGATCCGGTTCGGGTGCACATCAAAGCGAACCCGCTTGTCCGGGCGTCACGTGGTCAACTCGTCGATCGCTTCGGGGGCGAACGCATGCGCGACGACCATCGTAGTCAGGCCCACCGTGACCGCCTCGTCACCGAGCCGTGACGCAACGACGTCCATGCCGGTGGTCGACCGGTCGAGGGCCACCGCCCGCAACCGGCGGTCGATTCCCGAGACAACCCGAGTAAGCCGCCCCAGTCGCCCGCCCATCACGACGACACCCGGGTTGATGGTCGCGACCACAGCGGCGAGGACGTCGCCGACTTGCGCCGCCGCGACATCGATGGCGGCGACCGCTTGGTCCTCACCGCGCTCAATGCGTCGGACCAGGTCGTCCAGGTTGCGCACACCGCCGCTGCGCAATCGTCCGAGGAGCGCGTGGCCGGATGCCCACGCAGCCAGGCACCCGCGCCTGCCGCACGTGCAGATCGGACCGTCGTCGCTAATGCGGATGTGACCGATATCGCCTGCGGCACCGGTGCTGCCGGTCAGGACGTGATCGTCGAATACGATGCCTGCGCCGATCCCACTGGCGAACTTGACGGCGAGTACAGGCTGCGACACGGACGGCCCGGCTGTAGCCGATTCCCCGACAGCGAACGCGTGCGCATCATTCTCGATGAGCACCGACACAGGCCACTGCGCGCGCAGCATTTCGGCGATCGGAAAGTCAACCCAGGTACGCATCGTGGTTGAGGTAGCGAGCGTCCCGGCCGACCGGCGCACCGGCCCTGGGACGCTCATCCCGATCCCTGCGAGCTCCAGTCCGGGATCGTCCGCGAGCAGCGAGGCTGCCGAGTCGATAAGTCGCGGCAGAAGCGACTGCGGCGCCTCGGCGATGTCCAACGCCTCGACGCGCATGCGCAGCGTGCGTCCGGACAGGTCGGCCACGCCGAGCCTGCCGTGGGTCTGCCCGAGATCGAACACCAGCACGGCACGGCGTCGGTCGTCGAACCGCAGCAGCGTCGCGGGCCGGCCGCCGTTCGAGTCTGCCGATCCTGCCTCGTAGATCAATCGGTGACGGAACAGCGTGTCCAGGCGGTCGAACAGTGTGGTGCGGGACATTCCGGTCACCGTCAGCAATTGTTGCCGCGTCCACACCGGTCGTGACCGGATCAATCCCAGCAGGTGCCCGGGCGTTGCCGGGCCCGAAGGTGCGGTGCGGTGCGCATCGATGGTCCGATCACTGGCGAGCGCTGGTGCAGCGTTCACTTCCGAACGTGCGTTCGCCGAGTCGGTTTCGCCGGGCCCGCCCAGCGTTCCATGCCACACCACCACCTAGACCTCCCGGTCGCGCACCGTGTCACCACTCTGGCCCACGCTTGACTATCGACGCAATACCTAGTTATGTTCAGCACACGAACACAAGTAGTTTGCGGCCAACTCCGCGTCGTTACCTATCGCCCTGCCATGCGACCCGTCGCCCACGCGCCCATGGACAGTGGTGCGCGGGTACCTCGCAGCGGGCAAGACCGCCCGGGCCTCGGAAGCGGGTGAGACCGATGACCACCACGCGCACAACCCGCTTCGACCGCCGTGATCTTGCCGCCGCGTCTGCCGCAGTCTTGCACGACAACGACCGCGGTTCGCACACAGTGGCATCGCCATCGCTCTATCCGCACCAGTGGAGTTGGGACGCGGCGATCATCACGGTGGGCCTGGCGCGACTGTCTGTCGACCGCGCGATCACCGAACTCACGTCGCTGCTTCGGGCGCAGTGGCGGACGGGCATGATCCCGCACATCGTCTTCGCCGACGAGCCGGGGTATTTCCCTGGGCCAGATCGCTGGCGGACCGCAGCGGTTTCTCCTGTTGGGGTGCCGACCTCCGGAATCTGCCAACCGCCGATTCACGCGATTGCGGTCCACGCGATCGTGGCTGCAGGCCGCCGCCGGGGTGGCACCGACAGGCAGGTCGCCGACGAGTTCGCGGCGTCCTCCTTCGACGCGTTGCTGCGGTGGCATCGCTGGCTGTCAGCCGCGCGCGGCGCCGCTGGTACCGGCCTCATCGAGATCCATCACAGCTGGGAATCCGGGATGGACAATTCGCCGCGGTGGGACGCCCCGTATGCCGCGGTCGATCCCGGATCGATGCCACCGTATGTACGCTTGGACACCTTGCACGTCGCGGACGCTGCGCAGCGCCCGACGGATGCGGACTACCGCCGGTATCTGTGGCTTGTCGAACAGATGGCCGATGCAGGCTGGGCCGATGACGCTGTCCGTGAGTCTGTCGACTTCCGCGTTCAAGACGTGTTTTTCTCCGCGCTTTTCGCCGTTGCCAGCGACGTTCTGGCCGAGCTCGGCGACGAGATGGGCCGGCACTCCGACGCCGCCGACCTGCGAGCCGTCGCCCGGTACACGCGAAGCGCGATATGCGAGTCTGCCTCGCCGCAGACCGGACTGGCCAGGGACCGCGACCTGCGCGCCGGCAGGTGGATTGACTCACAGACCGTGGCTGCATTTGCGCCGCTGCTGTGCGTCCAATCGGGCGACCGGCGTGCCGACCTCACGGAGCGGTTTCTCGGCCCGGAGTGGGCCGGCCACCCATCGCTGAAGTACGCATTGCCGCCGACTACCGCACCCGGATCGGCGCAGTTCCAGCCGCTCAGCTATTGGCGCGGTCCGCAGTGGCCGATCGTGAGCTGGCTGTTCTGGTGGGCGGCCCGGCGTTTCGGCGACGACGAGTTCGCACACCATCTGCGCACCGAGTCGCTCCGGCAACTCGGCGACGGGTCATTCGCCGAGTACTACGACCCGCTCACCGGCGCGCCTCTCGGCAGCCGGCGCCAGTCGTGGACTGCGGCCGTAGCGCTCGACTGGCTGGCCTCGTCATGATGTTCCTGCCCAGGCGCTCCGCGGCGGAGTACAGACCCACGCAGATGGGTAGCCGCCCATCGTCACACGAAGGCGTCCGGGTTGACTATGTGCTGCGCCCGCCGGCCCGCCAACACGGCCTTCAGGTTCTCCCCAACCATCGACAGCACCCGTTCGCGCGCCTGTTCCGAGTTCGCGGCGATATGCGGGCTGAGGTACACATTGTCCAGAGTGCGCAATCGGGACGTCGCCGGGAGCGGCTCAACGTCGAAGACGTCCAGCGCTGCTCGCGCGGGCCGGCCTGCCAGCAGCGCGTCGATCAGCGCTGTTTCATCGACGACGGGGCCGCGACTCGCGTTGACCAGCAGCGATCCGGCGCGCATGGACGCCAACTGCGCGGCGCCGATCAGGCGCTCCGTGTCTGGGGTGTGCGGGACGTGCACGGTCACGATGTCGCTGCCGCCGAGCAGGCGATTCAGTGGCATCCTTTCGCCGATGGCGCCTGGGTGGTCACGCCTGCTGGTGTAGGCGACACGACTGCCGAAGGCGGCCACCCGGCGCGCAACTGCCGAACCGATGTTGCCCATGCCGACGATGCCCACGGTGAGTGCGCCGAGTTCGCGTCCATTCGCCCACGCGGGCCACTGGCCGGCGCGCATGACGGCGTCCGCCCGAATGCCGTCGCGCAACGATACGAGGATCGCCATCAGCACCCAATCGGCGACCGCGTCGGTGTTGTAGCCGGGGGCGTTGGCGACCGGAATACCGTATGCGGAGGCAGCGTCGACATCGACTGTGTTGTAGCCGACCGACGGCTGCTCGATCAACCGGCAGCAGTGCATGGCGGCGATCGCCGGCCGGTCCAGCACGTAACGCCGCGCCGCGTCGCCGATCACGATATCGGCATCCCGGGCCAAATCCGTGACCACGGCCTGGCGACGGCGTGTGCTCGCACGCTCCGTGCCGGGAGCCGGCACGCGCACGTCCACGTCGGGGCGTCCGGCGAGTTCGCGGACAAGGTCGGTCGAGTACGAGGAGAAACATGCGATCACCGGTGATGGCATTGTCGAGCGCTCCTGGTTTCCGGAGAGATGATTGTTTTGTTCACCGTACGGGTAAAAGCAGGTGCGCTCTGCGCGAGGCGGCGGTGTCTATGACGTGGCAGCCGCGCAGCGGCCACGCCGGAAGGCAGTCGCGATGACCCGCGCACCGGCACCCTTGGCCACCACCGTGCAGGAGCGGTCCGCGCTAATTGTCGGGCAGTCGCTGCCGGCCGACGACGCGTGGCCAATCGTCACCGGGGCGCTGGAGTTCGTCACCGATCGGCGTGTCGATGGCATGCTGCACGCGGCGATTGCCCACGCGACAGTTCCGCACGCGCTTATTCAGTCGATCGATGTGACCGCTGCGCGCGCCGTGCCCGGCGTCGTGGCCGTGCTGCTCGGCGGCGATGTACCAGTGAACGCACTCGGTGACGACGACGGGGACGGGCCCGTCATCGTCGACACAGTCGTCCGCCAGCTCGGTGATCCGATCGCCTTGGTCGCCGCGGTCGACGAAGCGACAGCGCAGGCCGCAGCAGCAGCGGTCACCGCCGCCTACCTCCCGTTACCTATCGTGGACTCCGCGCGGTCGGCGCTCGAACCGGGCGCCCCGCAGCTGCACGACAAGGGCAATGTCGCAGGGCATCTCGCGTTCGCGTCGGGCGACGTCGACGCGGCCATACGAGGCGCCTACCTGACGGTAGAACGGCATGTCCGAACCCCCGTGCAGGAGCACGTCGCGCTCGAAACCCCGGGCGGTATAGCGATGCCCGACGGGGTCGGTGTCACCGTCTGGTGCGGATCTCAATTCCCCGGCGTGCATCGGCGAAAAATCGCGCGCGCCTTGAACATCGACATCGCCGACGTGCGCCTCATCTCGAATCCGGTCGGAGGCGCGTTCGGCTCCCGTAACGACGACCCGATGCCTGTGTACCTCGCCGTACTCGCCTGGGCAACAAGACGACCGGTGCACCTGAAAATGTCGCGTGAGGACGTGATGCTGATCGGCCAGAAGCGGCACCCGTTCGACATCACGACCCGTACCGGTTTTTCCAGCGATGGGCGGATAGTCGCCTCGGACATGACGGCGCTCGTCGATACCGGCCCGTACACGACTTCCGGCCCGAACGTGCTGAAAACTTCGGCGGAGCTTTCGGTGGGCCCGTACCGCATGCCCATGGCACGTTTCGACGGCACCGTCGTGTACACGAACAACGCCAACGGCGGCGCGTTCCGCGGATACGGCGTGCCGCAGTCGGCGTTCGCGATTGAGACGGCGATGACTCAGGCCGCCGCGGACCTCGGTATCGACCCGGTCGAGCTGCGCCTGATGAACATCCTGCGCGGCGGCGACGAACATGCGCTGTACCGTCACCACGTCACTACCAGCCTGCGCGCCGCCGAGACGCTCCAAGCCGCCGCGGAGCACGCCTGGTGGCGAGACCGCGCGGCCTGGCGGGCCGCGGCCACCGGCCCGTGGTTGCGCGGAACCGGGATCGCGCTGGCCATGAAGGGGGTCGGTCTCGGCAGCGGCAAGGGCGACACGTCCCGTGCCCGGCTGATCGTGTCCCGCGAAGGTGTAGTGCAGATCTGGGCCGGCCCCAACCACACCGGCCAGTCGATCGACAGCAGCTACCGGCAGGTCGCCGCGGATACCCTGGGCATCCCCATGGACCGCATCCGAATGACCGTCGGTGACAGCCAGCTCGTGCCCGAAGCCGGTTCCACGTCATCGTCACGCAGTATGTACGCGGGTGGCGAGGTGGTACGCCGCGCCTGCGTCGAACTCCTTGACCGCATCGAGACATCCACGGGCACGCGGGTTGTCGACCCGTCGACCTGTCGAGCGCTCATCGACAGCGGCGATGCCGAAATCCTCGCCGAGTTCCGGCTGCCGGACTCCGACCTCGGCATGATCCCGCCGGGACAGCTCGTGACCTTCGCACCGCACCTCGTCTTCGGGTGCAGCGCACAGGTGGCACGTCTCGAGGTGAATCGCTACACCGGAGAGTTGCATGTCTGTGGCATCGTCTGCGCCATCGACTGCGGCACTGCGATCAACCCGGCCGGAGTTATCGGCCAGGCCGAGGGCGGCGTGACGCAAGGCCTGGGTTATGCGGTCATGGAGGAACACCTCATCGCCGGCGGTCGGCCGTTGACGAAAAGCTTGGAAACGTATGCCATCCCCACATCGCGTGACGTGCCGCCGATCGAAACGATTCTGGTCGACGGTTCGGAGCCGACCGGGCCGATGGGCGCCAAAGGCATGTCGGAGGTGGTTGTCGTGCCAACAGCGCCAGCCATTGCCGCCGCCGTGCTGGATGCCGCCGGCGTGTTGCCCGATCGGATACCGATCACGCCGGAACGAATGATGCGCTGGATGAGCGGCGAGCAGGAGGCAATCGCGTGAAAGGGGCAACGGCATGAACGTCAACGGCCAGCGGGTCCACCCGGAGGATCCCACCGCGCGGCTCCTCGACTTCTTGCGGGACGATCTCGACCTGCGGGCAGCGAAGGAGGGATGCGGCATGGGCGAATGCGGAAGCTGCACCGTCCTGGTCGACGGGCGCACGGTCTGTTCCTGCCTGGTCTTGGTCGGACAGATCGCCGACTCGGACATCGTTACCGCCGAGGCACTGGAACGCAGTGACCCGCCCGGGCGCCCAGGGCTCACCGACCGGCTGCGCGCCGAGCTCGTCGACCATCACGCGCCGCAATGCGGATTCTGCATCCCCGGTCTCATTGTCTCTGCCCATGCCGTGCTCACCGAACACCTGTCGCCCACCGACGAGCAGATCTGCTGCGGCTTGGAAGGAAACCTCTGCCGCTGCACGGGCTACCGCAGTTTCGTGCGCGCCATCCAGGCAGTGGGCCGATGACCCGCGCGACCCTGCATGTGCCGAAATCGGCGACCGAAGTCGATCGCCTATTGGCCGGCGGAGCGGACGGCGCGCTGCTGCTCGCCGGCGGAACCGACCTGTTGGTGCAACGCCGAGCAGGCCGAGCCGTGGCGACGATGATCGACCTGACAAACGTGACGGACGGGCCGCCGCCGGTGGCACAGCAGGGCGCGCACACGCTACGGCTGTCGGCCATCACCCCGATCAGCGTCATCGATGATCACCTCGGTACGGCACTTCCAGGGATTCGGGCGGCGATCGCAGCCTTCGCATCACCACAGATCCGGCATCGCGCCACCATCGGTGGAAACCTGGGCACTGCGTCACCGTCCGGAGACCTGATGCCCCCGCTCATCGTCTGCGATGCTGTCGTGCAGCTGCGGGGCAGCACCGGCCGCCGCAAAGTGCCGCTCGATCGATTTCTGCTCGGTCCCAGGCAAACCGGCCTCGCTCCGGGCGAGTGGATCGAAGCAGTCGACGTGTCCGACGCTCCGCCCGACCCGGGTGCAGATGTCTTGCACGGGTTCCGGAAGATCGGCGCGCGCGCCGCCCTCACGATCTCCGTCGTGAACCTCGCCTGGTCGGCGAGCCTCATGCCGAACGGCACGCTACGGGCAGTCCGGTTGGCGGTAGGAGCTGCGGCACCGACCGTGGTGCGCTGCCGACGCGCCGAAGCTGCGCTGGAAGGCCGAACGCCCGCTGCCGGCCTGGGCGAGGCTGTCGCCGCGATTGCCGCCGACTTGCAGCCCATCGACGACGTCCGCGGATCGGCCGGGTACCGCCGGCGGGCGGCGGGCGGCCTTCTCGCCGAAATGCTGACGGCTGCGCTCGTACGCAACTCGAATGATTACCTGCGAAAGGATCACCCGTGAAATACGGAGTCACCGTCCGGCTGGATCGGCCGCTGACCGAGGCAGCCGAACTCGCCCAGCGCATCGAATCCCTCGGCTTCGACGGCGTCTGGCTGGCAGACCATTATTTCGCGCGCGACGCCGTGGCCGCGCTGACGCTCATGGCCGAGCGGACATCGCGCGTGACGCTCGGCACCGCCGTGGTCAGCCCATTCTTGCGGCACCCAGCGTTGCTGGCCAGCGCCACTGCCACCGTGCAGGAGATCTCCGGCGGGAGGTTCATCCTCGGCGTCGGCCCCGGGGGCTTCGAGTTCGCCACCCAGCTTGGCATGAAGATCGCAAGGCCCCTGGGCGCCACGAAGGAAACCGTCGAAATCGTGCGCGGCTTGCAACGCGGAGTGACCGACGTCCACGGAACGACGTTCGCAGTCACCCAGGCCCGGCTGCAGTTCACCGCACCCGCCTCACCCATCTACCTAGCTGCCCGCGGCCCGAAAATGCTACAACTGGCCGGTCGCATCGCGGACGGCGTCATCACCCACGGCCTGGCGAAAACCCATATCGACTATGTGCGCAGCAATGTCGCCACAGGCAGCTCTGACGGTCGCGCGACCTCAGTCGTCTTGATGCTCGATGTCGAGATCGACGAGAGCCGAGCGGCGGCGGTCGACCGGTTGCGGCCTCGCTGCATCACCATGGCCGGCGGTTCCTACGCGGATGAACTCATCGAGGTCTACGGCCTGGACCGCGACGACGTCACCGCCCTGCGTACAGCGGTCCGCGCGGGCCGCGAGCCGGCGTCAATGGTCACCGACGAAATGGTCGACGGGTTCTGCGTTGCCGGGCCACCGGGGCATGTCGCCGACCGCATGGCGGAACTGCGTGACCTCGGCGTCGACGAGGTCATCCTCTCGGTCAGTCCTGGCGACCTGGACGAATGCACCCACTATTTCACCGAACTTGCAAAGGCGGTCCTTCAATGACGACACCGACGCGCGCGCACGACGCATCCCTCCCCAGCACGGCCCTCGTCCTCGGATCCGGCGCCGGCGCGTTGACGACGGCCGTCGAGTTGTCCGGGCACGGGGTCGCCGTCACCGTCGCGGACTTCCCCCGGTTTTCCGACGGCATCGAAGCAATCGACAAAACCGGGTCGATCCGGATGCAATGCGGTTGGCACGGCGACGAAGTCGCGGAGATCGCCGGGACGAGCACCGATCCCGCCGCGGCCGTTACCGCGCACCAGCTCATCGTCGTTTCGGTGCCGTCGTTCGGGCATGCGCCGTTCGCGGAGCTGCTTGCGGGGGTCGTCACCGACGGGCAGCAGGTGCTGTGGGTGGGCGAGGGCGGCGGCGCGCTGAGCCTGGCCACCGCGCTCCGCCGCGCCGGGCGTGATCCACAGGTGGAGATCGCAGAAACGAACAGCCTCCCCTACGGCGCGCGGGTTCGCGGCCCGGCAACGGTGTCCGCGTCACGGAAGAGCGGTGGCACGGTGGTCGCGGGCCTGCCGCCGACCAGCCCTCTGGTGGGTATCGCGCAGAAGATATGGCCGTGGGTCAGCCCTGCCCAGAACGTCTGGGAGACAGTTCTTCTCAACTTCAACGCGATTGACCACGTACCGCCGATCGTCTGCAACCTGGGCACCATCGAGGGGCGCACCAGCAGCATGCTGCTGTGGGGTGAGGGCGCGACGCCGGCGGTGGCCCGAGTGATCGAGGGGATCGACAACGAACTGTTGGCGATCCGCGCCGCACTCGGTATCGCGAACCGGACGGGGTACGCACAGTACCTGGTAGAGCAGGGATTCGCCCCTGAATACGGCGGCTCGCTGTACGCCACTCTGCAGTCGAGCGGGTTCGCCTCCAGCGTCTTCGCCTGCGGTCCCGACGCGCTGAAGACACGGTTCATCACCGAGGACGTGCCGTTTGCGCAGGTGTTCATGTCATCGATCGGCGCCGAGCTGCGGGTGCCGACCCCAACGATCGACGCGATGATCACATTGGCGTCGATCGCGGCCGAGACGGACTTCCGTGCGAGCGGCCGCACCTTGGCCGATTTCGATCTCGCCGGCGTCGGGCGCGACGGCCTCATCGATGCCGTCACCACCGGGCGGTGGTGACGATGCAGCGTCGATGGTGACAGTGCAGGCCCTGTGACATCGTGGTCTGGCGGCGCAGCGCGCGCCGCCAGACAGTGTGGGTTACCCGACCGGCCGGTGGTCGACGAGCGCGCCGACCGATCGTGTGGCCACGACCTTGTCCGGGTCAATCGCCATCCCCAGTCCTGGCAGCGTCGGCGCCGTAATCACGCCGCCGACCGGCTTGATCGGGTGCGCCAGGAAATGTTGATAGAGCACTGCGTGCCGTCGTAGGTATTCCGCCTGCGGGACCAGCGCGGGCGACGCCGAGAATGTGATCGCCGCATTGCACTGCATCGATTGTCCGTGCGGTATCAACTGGCCGCCCATCGCGCTGACGATGGTCGCAATCTTGGACACCTCACTGATTCCGCCGGCCCATTGCGGGTCAGCCTGGTGGAGGTCCAGCGTCGCCTCGCCGGCGAGACCGGCGAATCCCCAGCGGGTGTATTCGTGTTCGCCGCCGACGATGCGCGTACGATCGCCGACAAGCCGCCGCAGCATGCGATAGCCCTGCACATCGTCGGCCATCAGCGGCTCCTCGATCCAGGTCACGCCCAGGCTCTCGGTTGCTTTCGCGACTTCGACGGTGAACTGAATGTCCCACGACGACCAGGCGTCGAGCATGATGCCTAGGTCCGGCCCACCGGCGTCGCGGATCGCCCCGACAAGTTGGACCACCTGATGGATGCCCGCCCGGCCATCCTGGGGGCCCGATCGCGGGAACCACTTCATGGCGCGATAGCCCCGCGCCGCAAGCTCGGTCACCTCGGCGCGGACGCTGCTTGGATCCAGCGAGCTGCCCAGCGTGGACACGTAGGCCGGGGCCGTGTCGCGGGTTGGCCCGCCGAGCAGCACGTGAGCCGGGACTCCGAAGTGCTGGCCCTTGATGTCCCACAGCGCGCAGTCGACGGCGGACAGCGCCATCATCCCAAACCCGCGCCGGCCGTGGATCATGGCGCGGTAGCAGACGTCCCATACCTTCTCAGTCGCGAGCGCGTCGGCGCCGATCAGGTGTTCCCTCAGGTCGGACAGGATCACAGCGGCGGTGTTGATGTTGATCGCTGCGGTCGAGCCAACCAGCCCGGAGTCCGTTTCGATGTGCAGGAACAGCGCCGTCACTATTGCACGGCCGTCGGCGTCACGTCGCAGTTGCTTCGGGCCAGCCGCACGATACTCGGGATAGACGTCGGTCGGCTGTCGGAGCCGATCGAGCCAGAAATCCCGCGTGCCGTCCAGACGGCCCTCGTATTCGATGCAGCGTACATCCACGATTTTCAACGTCATACCCTTTCCGACTGTGACGGGAGCGCCGTCACACGCTGTCGTGTGCAAACTGTGTCGCTACGCGGGTGCTCGCGATAAGCCGGCCGCCGACGAACACGACCCGATCGGCGGGCGCATCGGCGATGGCGGTGGTAGGCGACGTCGCGCGAACGGCAACAAGATCGGCGACCATGCCCTCGCGGGCGCCGGCGGGCGGCATCCCCATAACGCGGCGCGCGGACGTGGTCACCATGTCGAGAGCGTCGTCGACCTCGCATTGCCCCGCGGTGATGAGCAGTGACGCGATCTCTAGCGGGTCGCACCGGCCTACCGGGTTGAAAGCGTCCTGGATGTTGTCGCTCCCGGCGGCGACTGTGACGCCCTCCGCGATCAGCGCCTGGATAGCGGTCAGCCCGCGCATTTGTGCAGCCGGGCGGTCCTGAAGGTAGAGATTCGTCATCGGGTTGGTGATCACGCTGATCCCGACGGCCGCAATCTCGCGGGCGATTTCGCGTTGCAGAGCCGGTTCGCAACTGCCCAGCGCAACGCAGTGGCTGGCTGTCGTCGACGCCCCGAGCGGATCATCGAGCAACAACCGTGCCATGCGGCGGACGTCCTGGTCTTCCGGCTCGAGCACCTCGTCGAGATGGAAGTCAACGCCGCGGCCATACTCGCGAGCGACCGCCAAGCATGCCTCCATCGCCTCGTCCGGCTCGGCTTCGAGTGACGGGTATCCGCCCACGAGATCCGCCCCGGCGTCCAGCGCCTCGCGAAGTCGGCCAACATGTTCGCGCCATGGGGAGCCTTGCGGCCAGCCGATGTCGGCGACAACTTGAACGCGGATCACGTCCCGCCACTGCTCCCGAACATCGAGGATCGCCCGGAGGCTTTCGTTGTCGATCGACCGGCCGCAGCCGACGTGACAACGGATCGCAGTGGTCCCACTAGCCACATAGCGGCGCAGCGCACGCCCCGCGCGTGCAGCGACGACGTCCCGGTGGCTACCGGTGCCGGAACTCGTTGCCGCTTCACGCGCGTGGGACTCCTGCCGGCGGATTGCGTCGGTCAGGCCCGCCGGCCCGTCCGCGTTCTGCGCTGTGGCGGCACCCTCACCTGGGTCGGGCGCCGCACTGAACACCTTGTCGAGATGAATGTGCGGCTCAACAAGGCCCGGCAACAACACATACCCGGCCAAGTCGTGCACGTCGTTCCCAGCGATCGGCAGCGACAAGCCCACTTCGGTGACGATCCCGTCGCACATGCGTACGTCGCGGACGCCGACTCCCGGGATCCGGGCGCCCCTGATCAGTGCCCCGCTCATCCCTTCACACCGCCGCCTGCAATGTGCGTCAGGAACTTCTGCAGGAACGCGAAGATGATAACGATCGGCACCGTCATAACCACGGCCGCCGCCATGAGCCTGCCCCAGTCGGTGGTGTATTGGCCCATCAGGCTTGCCAGGCCGACAGACAGCGTCCGCTTGGAGTCGGTATCGATGAAGGTGTTGGCGTACAGGTATTCGTCCCAGACCAAGATGATGCAGAACGCGCTCGCCGCGGCGACCCCCGGAAGTGCCGGCGGCAAAACGACCCGCCACAGCGCGGTGAAGCGATTGCAGCCGTCGATAAGGGCAGCCTCTTCGATCTCGACCGCCATCGACAGGAAGTAGTTCCGCATCATCCAGATGCAGAATGGCAGCGCGAACGTCACATAGACCAAGACGAGGCCTGCGCGGGAGTCCAGGAGACCGAGCACGCGCATCGCCTTGTACAGCGGGATCGCCAGCAGTACCGCAGGGAACATCTGCGCGCACACCACGATGAGCAACAGCGGCCGGCTACCCGCGAAGCGGAAACGAGCGAATCCGTAGCCCGCCAGGATCGCGACCGCCAGCGCGATCGCTGTCGTCGCGACCGCGATGATGCCGCTATTGAGGAAGTACACGAAGAACTCGGTGTCGAATAGGTTCCCGTAGTTCGTCCAGTACAAGGTGGCCGGCAGGATCCCGGTCTGCGTGCCGATGATTTCCGGCGGCGACTTGAGTGAGGTCAGCACCATCCAGGCAAAGGGGGCAATGGTGACCAGGATCGCGACTAGGGCAAGGAGGTGCCACAGGATTCCGGCCCGCTTCGTGCGTGTCATCGGCCCCTCCTCCGCAGCCCTTTGTTCCGCCTGCCTTCCAGCACATAGAAGTAGGTGGCGCTGATCAGTAGCAGCGCGATGAAGATGACGACGGAAATCGCGGCAGCCATGCCGAAGTCATAGCTCTTGAACGCGGTGCGGTACGCCAGTGTGGTCAGCGTGTCGGTGGCGCCCGCCGGGCCTCCCTGGGTGAACATCCAGATACCGTTGAAGTTGTTCACGGAGTACGCGACGGTGAGCAGGCTGGCCAGAGCAATCGACGTGCTGATGTGTGGCACAACCACATAGCGGAACCGCTGGAACGATCCCGCGCCGTCAATCAGCGATGCCTCCTCGAGGTCGTAGGGGACGGTCTGCAGGGCGCCGAGCAGGATCACGGTGACGAAGGGTGTCCACTTCCACAGGCTGATGACGATCAACACGGGGAATGCGGTTGCCGGATCTGCAAACCAGACTGGCGCCGAGTCGACGATGTGCAATTCGATCAGCAGGCGGTTGAGCGGCCCGGACGTGGGATCGAGCAGGAACAGCCACAGGAATGCGATGACGATGGTGGGCACGATCCAGGGAATGATCACCGCACTGCGGATCAGGCCGCGCGCTATCAGCCGGCGGTTGAGGATCAGGGCCAGCGCGAGCCCGATTCCGACCTGCGGAATCAGGTTGGCCAGCGCCCAAATGGCGGTGCGCAGGGCTGTCGTCCAGAACGTGGAGTCGTGGAAAAGCAGTGTTTGGAAATTCCGGAGTCCGACGAAGTGCTCCGCACCTGGTTTGGTGAGGAAGTCATCCGTCAGGCTGGTCCAGATTGCGTTTATGACGGGGTAACCCAGGATGACTGCCATCAACACGAGAGCCGGTCCGATGAACAGTGTCGGGGTCAACCAGCGTGGCCGGCGCCGCGACGGGGCAATCGCCGTCACCGCCTCAACCGTCCCGCGCTCGGCTGTCGTGCTCATCGTGTTGGCCGCCGGTCCTTCCAACCACCCGCCGCCGGGCGAGACGTCATCATCCGTTGAGTTTGGCGTTCGTCGCCTGGGCAGCCTTGTTGAGCGCGTCGGTTGGGCTGGCAGACTTCCCGATCACACTGTCCCACGCGTCCGCCATAACCCCCCATTCAATGTCGCTCCAGTTTGCGATGGCGGGCCGTGCCACGCCGACCGCACCCTGCTCAGCGAATACCAAGTTGTACGGATCGTTCTTGACGAAGTCCGAGTCGACGGCGTCCTTGCGAGACGAGATGAGCGAGTACGACTCGATGACCGGCTCCTGGGCAGCGTCCGTCATCCACTGCACGAAGGCCCACGCTGCATCGGCGTTCTTGCTGGTCTTGGTGATCGCCAAGCCGTCGCCACCGATGACCGTACCTGCCGCCTTGTTCTTCGGGAGCGGCGCGATACCGAATTCCAGTCCCGGGTTACCCTGCTTGACCGGCTGGATGCCCCACGCACCGATCGGCATCATGGCCACCGTTTCTTGGATGAATGGTGCAGTGAACTGGTCCCACGAGTTGCTCGCCGACAGGAATGCGGGCGGAACCACGCCGTGCTTGAGGTAGAGGTCGGCGTAGAACTGCCATGCCTCGGTACCGGCGGGCTCGTTGAAAGTCGCTTTTGTGTTGTCCTCGTTCAAAATCGTGCCGCCGTTCTGCCACAGCCACGGCCAGTACAGGAACGATCCGTAGCCCTTGGCACCGAGCATGTAGCCGTACTGCTTGCCGCCGGTGAGCTCTTTCGCGGCAGACAGCAGGTCGTCCCAGTTCGTCGGCGGCGCGGAGATCCCGGCCTTCTCGAACATCGCCTTGTTCCAGAACAAACCGACATTGTTGGTGTCGTAGGGGACTGCGTATTGCTTGCCCTGATAATTCGCGCCGGTGATGTCACCCTGGTTGAAGAGATCCTTCATCGGAGCGAACTTATCTGTGATGTCCTCGAGCAGGCCCGCCGCGGCGAGCGGCGCAATCTGTGAAATGTCGAACATGATGACATCGGGCCCGCCGCCGCCCGCAACCGCAGTGGTGATCTTGTCCAGGAAGTCATTGGGCGGGAATCCCTGTACGGTCACCGACCCGCCGAACTTCTTGGCGTAGTCCGCCGCGGCTTTGGGCACACCCGCTTCGTCGTTCGGCGTAAATCGCGTCGTGGTCCACAGGACAAGATCGGCGCTCGGCACGGACGCGGCCGAGCTACCGTCCACGCTGCTGCTCGCGGTCGGTGCGCTGCTGCCACCGGGGGTCGACGAGCCCGAGGCGGCGGTGCTAGGACTCGCGGCACCGTTGGATCCGCAGGCGGCCAAGGCGGCCGTGGCAGCTGCGCCACCGGCCAGGCCCAGAAACGCGCGGCGGTTGAACATTCGCGGCGTTAAATCGCGCGCGGTCAACAGTGGGTTCTTGCGACCGTTCATGGTATGGCCTTTCCTTGTTGGTTCGTCGGGTAGAGCGCGGCACCGCCGCGCCAGTCTGGGGGTGGGGTGTTCCCGGCGCGTTCGGCGATGCCGGTGATCGCGGCCCAGGCCCGGTCAATGAGATCGCTCTCGTTTGCGCGCACAAGGGCGCCGTCGCGCACGATTGGCTCGCCTGCGACAACGACGTCGCGGACTGCCGCGGCCGTGGCATGGCGCAACACCGAAAAGACCGGATCGGCCATGGGCTGCAGCGGAGCCGCGAGCATGGGTAGCGTGACGAAGTCGGCGGGCGCCCCGGGCTCAAGGCTGCCCGTGACACCCGAACCGCCTACCGTGCCCGCTGCTGCCGTCGTGCCGAGTGCGAATGCGTCGTTCGTCGATAGGGCGCCCGGATCCCCAGCTGCCGATCCCTGCGCAAAGATGGCTTGGCGGTATTCGGCGAACGGGTCGGGCATGCCGTCGAGACCGAGACAGACCGGGATTTCCGCCTGGCGCATGCGAAGCACAGGCGCGGTGCCCTTCGCCAGCCACGCATGGTTAGTGGGGCAGTAGACGACGGTGGCGCCACTGTCCGCAATCAGCGAAATATCGTGTTCGTTTAGGTGGACGCAATGCACTAAGACCGTGCCCTCACGCAGGAATCCCAGGCTGGCGAGAAGCTCAACGGGGCGTTTGCCGTGCTCCGCGAGGCACTGCTCGACCTCGTCGACCGACTCGGAAATATGGGTATAGAGCCGCAAACTACGATCGGTCGCGAACCTGACGGAAGCGCGGTACGCGTCCAAGTCGGTCTGGCGAAGTGAAACCGGGGCAACGAACAGCCGGTCCGCCGGGAGCATCGTGTCGACCGCCTGGTCCACCAGCCGGAAGACATCCGTCGGGTCGGAGCGGATGGCGTCAGGAACCTTGGTCATCACGCCGACGGCAAGGGCGCAGCGCACACCGACGGCTTCGTGGCCCGCATGAGCTGCGGCGAGCATGCCCGATCGGTGCAGCGGATATATGTGATCGATCGCCGACGTAACGCCCGACCGGGCCAGCCTGGCGGTCGCCAGCGCGGTGAGCGCACGGTAGTCGGCCGCTGTCGCTGCCTCGCTCGCCCGCGCCGAAGACGCGAGGAGCTCTGGAAGCGCCTGGCCCTCTCCTTCGCGGCTGCCGGGTGCGAACGAGCGCAGGTGCTCGTGTGCGTCGACAAAGCCAGGCATTACCACGGTCCCGGTGGCGTCGAGCAATCCCCTGTGCTCACACGCATCCAGCGGCCGCACCCCGTGAAAGTCGCCGGCCATTGGCCCGGGAATGATGTCGCGGATCACGCCGCTGTGCGAGATCGTCATGTCGCGCCACCGTGCGGCACCGTCGCGGTCCACGACAAGTCCGCCAGACACCGCCGCGAGGCGCGCCGCCACTGCGGTGCTCATCTCGTCACCCTTCGCGAGCGCCCTAACAGCTCCAACACCCTGTCTCCTCGCCGCAGCCATTCTGACTTGTGTTCGTTCGTTGAACGTAACTAGTCGAGTGAGGGGAGTCAAGTAATGTCTCGCGCGAATTTAGGATGACTGCCCCTATCTCGTCGCATTCGTGATCGGATGCAATGCGGGTCTGTACGGATAACCGGCCCGGCACGCCGCGCACTAAGACGGTATTGACGGATGGACAACGCCGGACCGGTCGAGGTCGTAGTGCCACGGGAGCGCAATGGCAGCTTCGAGCCGGTGATCGTCGCCAAGCACCAGCGCCGGCTCGGCGACGTGTGGACACAATCGCCGTGTCGCGCTTATGCGAAAAGCCAGACCACGGACAAGATTTCGGCTCACTTCGAGGAGATCTACGGGGCGTCGAACTCGAAGAACCGGATCTCGAAAATCACCGACGCCGTGGTCGACGAGACGAATGAGGGGTGCTCCCGGCCGCTGCTTTCGGTCTATGCGGCGGACTCATCGACGCCACCCACGGCAAGGTCCGTGACGGATCCCCCGCAAGCTAGAGGTGCCCCAAGTCGCCAACCAGGCCTTCGACGCGGCGATCGGCGTCGACTTGGCGGGCCACCGCGATGTGCTCGGGATCTGGGCCGGTAGCGACCGGCGGGCGAGTCCGCGAAGTACCGGATGAGCGTTCTGACCGAGATCAAGAACCGCGGCGTGCAGGACATCTTCTTCATCGTCTGCGACGGGCTGAAGGGGCTGACCGACTCGGCGAACGCAGTGTTCCTGCTGGCCACCATCCAAACGTGCATCATCCATCTGATCCGCGGAACGTTCCGCTACGCTTCGAAGAAATCCCCGGACCGTATCGCCCGCGAGCTCAGACCTATGTACACCGTCGGCCACGGCGGCTTTCGCGGCATTCGCAGAGTCCGATGCGGAACGGGCACCGAAATACCTTGCGACATCAGGGCTTTGGCGATCCTCCTGGGAGCAGCTAACCCCGTTTCTCGACTACGACATCGGGATCCTCAAAGTGCCGTGCTCGACCGATGCGATCGAATCGCTCAATGCTCGGGTCCGCCGAGCGGTGCGGGCACGGAGCAATTTCCCGCCGGAGCAGGCCGCGCTCAACACGGTCTATCTCGTGATGCGCTCGCTGGACCCGAAGGTTCCCCGGGCACGCCGGAGGTGCCCCGCCGGGCACGCCTCGATGGACCATGCGGTGAAAGCCCGCGCTATAAAAGCATTCGCCATTACGTTCGCCGACCGCATGCCGGCCGCCGAGGACCTGTAATTCGCGAAACTCCGGTTACACCGAAATCCGGATAATCTCCTATACGGACGCGCCGCCGACATCGGAGCCAGCTGCTCCGTGTCCGAGCATATTGAGAGCGAGAGCACCATAATAGCGCGCAATCTGTTCGACTGAGTAATGCCCTTCCGGCGAATACCAGTGGTACGTACCAGTACACATTTCCAAAAGTGCGAACGTCGCCAGTCGTGGTTCCTTAATCGCAAATACACCTTCGGTGCAACCGCGAACTATCGTGTCGAACCAGAGCTTCTGATATTCATCCCGCAATTTGATGATCGACTGCCGATCTTCTGCGGAAAGTGACCGGAGCTCAACGTCCGTAACTTTCGCGAGTGCTGACCGTTCGCAATGGAACGCGACATGTATCCTGATGAGGCCCAACAGGTCCACCACCGGCGACCCAGGCGATTCGAGGAGAGCTCTCGCCGGCGTCAGAAGCGTGTTCATTCCTTCCAACATCAAATCACGCAACAGTGAGTTCTTGGTATCCATGTGATGATAGAGAGCCGAGATCGACACGTCGGCCTCGCTGGCGAGTTCGCGAATTCCTGTGGCCGCGAAACCCTTTCGATCGAATAGGCGGATAGCAGCGTCCCATAGTCTCTCGCTAGTGCTATTTCCAGTATTCGCTGCCATCCTGCGTCCTCACGTCCATTTCCAGCCGATCATTGGCCCTAAGCCTGCCGACAGCTACCTCCACGCCGAACTACGCACCACCATACAAGTGGTACGAAGACGATGGGGCCCGTCCAAGTTCACAATTTTACTCATCTCGATCCCCGCTCAACACCAAGCGCCCCGAGGCGCCACGCTCGCGCCGCCGGCTGTCTATCCGTATCCTTGCCTTGTCCCGATAGCTTCTGTCGCTAGTGTCCAGTCAGCGCTCTCGCAGTGTTCTCCTCGGTAATCAAACGGATTTCGGATTGCGATATCCCGGCTTCCAGCAGCCGAGGGATGAACGTATCGTGAATCAAGGTGTAGCCGGGCCCGCCGCTGATGTGCAGATGACTGCGAAGGCAGACGTCGTGGGACAGGAGGACTCGCTCGATGAATCCATTCTCCTTCATATTCAACACGTACCGGACACCACGGACGAGGTCGAATTCCGTGTCGCCTCGTACATTATCGAATTGAACATATGCACCACGCCGTGCGAGTTGAACGTGATATTCCATCGAGGGCACCGTGTCGGCATGCCCAATGATCACCCGCGCCGGCCGGACACCTTCACTCTGTAAGATGTCGAGTTGAGGCAGCCCCACCGGCCAGCGAGCCGCGTGAGTCGTCACGGTCACTCCGGTCTGCAGGTGTGCTCGCGCCGCTGCGCGAAAAGCACGCTCCTCGTGCGCAGATACGTACCATTTGTCTGCCCCGATTTCGCCGATAATTCCTGCGCGAACTTCCGATTCACCCACACCATCGACCAAGTCACGGATGATGTCGTTGGCGATATCGTCGGCTGAATGGGAATCGACATACGCTGGGTCAAGGTATGGAACACGATAGATGCCCGTCCCCATGATGACGTTCAACCCTGTGCGCCGAGCAACCTCCTTGAGCGCCAGCGGGTCACGGCCCATGTCGCCATTGGTGCAGTCGACGATGGTACGACCACCGCGATCGGCAAACAGGTTCGCCTCTTGGACCGCAAGCTCGGTGTCGTTGAGTAGGCCATTGCCTCGGTATTCGCGTAGCAAATTGATGAAGAGGTGTTCATGCATCAGGGTAAATCCGAGGCTCTCGGCGTCGACCGGGCCGTTAACCGTTTGCACTGACGGCATAGCATCTCTCCTCTGTTCGACCGCGTAGCAATTCGCGAGCACTGCCGTATAACGACACGTTGTCGACCGCGTCAGTAGTCGCCAAGACGTGTAGCCACGCAAGGGTCCCCGTGGTGTCAGACATACGTCGCACCGGGCAAAGCGCCGTTCATGATGTAACCACCGTCAATATCGAGAACCGATCCAGTGGTGTACCGGGCATCGTCCGAGGCTAGATAGCAAATCCCCGCGGCGATGTCGCCGGGATCGGCGATCTTGCCGAGAGGTATCCGTTGACGGAGAGCTCGGAGGACGTCGGGACTATAAAAATTGTCATTCATCGGCGTGCGGGTGGCGCCAGGACGCACGCAGTTCACGGTGATGCCGTACGAGGCAAACTCTGAAGCCAATGTTCTGGAGAGCGCCTCCATGCCACCCTTGGCAGCCGTATAGGCACTAGCCTGAGGGTTGGAGACGACGGCGTGGATCGATGAGACGTTGACGATCCGCCCCGGTTTCTTCAGCTCGACTAAATGCCGTGCCACCGCGGTAGCAATCAAGAATACACTTCTAAGGTTTACGCGGATGACTTCGTCGAAATCTTCAATCGCCGTCTCTAACGCTGGGCGCAGGCGAATGATACCGGCACAATTGATGGCGATCTCCGGTGGGCCGGCCCACTCGGCGGCTGCCTCGACGGCCCTATGTGCAGACTCTGCGTCACCGACGTCTGCTTGCAGGAAGTGCAGGCGATCGCCTCGATCCATGGTCTCCTCACCCGAGCCTCCGCTCAGGAGGACTTCTGCACGAGTCGCTTGGATATCGACTGCCGACACACGAGCGCCTTCATCCAGCAAGCGACGTGCGACCGCGCGCCCGATTCCGGATCCGGCACCCGTGACAAGCGCATGCTTCCCGATGAAGCGTTCAGTACTCATTCCTTCGCCTCCAGTCGATACAGCTGCCGCGATCACATCAGTGGGACGATTGAGATGCCAACGGCAGTCCGGGCACGTCGACGGTCGCAGTCGCGATATGCCAGCGCCCGAGATTCGCGATGTACAGGGTTCGATGCCCCGTGCCTCCGAAGGCGATGTTCGTCGGAGCCCCCAATGCGGTGCCTTGAAAATCGTCCGCGAATACCGTAATGCGTCCGTCGCAATCTATGCGCAATATTTGATCGGGCCGATAACAGGCCACATATAATCGGCCTTCCGCATCATACGCAACGCCGTCGGGCACAGTGCCGGGAAGTTCTGCGATCACCGACGTCCGGCCCGCGGATCCGTCATCGTTGATCTCGATGCGGGAGATGCGCGGCCCAGTCGACTCCACGACGGCGAGAGACCTGGCATCAGGAGCCAGCGCCAAGCCATTAGTGAACGCGGGTGCGTTTTCGCTCCACACCGTCGTCTCGCCCGATGGGCGGATAAGGTGAATGCATCCGTCGTCGCCGAGCCAGTCGCCTGAATCGGAGACTAAGAGGTCACCTGACCGAGTGAAGACGGCGTAATTGGGCATTACGAACGGACGGCGCTGTGAACCAGCGCTCACCACCGACATGAATCCACTTCGGTCCAGCCGAATGACTGCGCGCCGTTTCCGATCGCACACGTAAATGGCGCCGTCGCGATTTACCGTGACTCCCAGAATAGCGCCGCCGGTATTCGCTATCTCGGAAAATTGGCCGCTCATCGGGTCGATTCGGTAAATCTGACCCGCTTCGCCACCGGAATACAGGTAGCCGTCGTTTGCCCAAGCTACGCCTTCCGGGTGATCCAACCCTTCACACAACGTACTGATCAATTTCATAGCCGTTCTTCGCTCTTATCAGATTCAGGGCATGGCGTCGCGGGTCTCAGGTTCCCCGTACCCCGCGGCGAGACCGTACTCGGTCGAAGATCGTCGCCAAGATGATCACCGCTCCGATGCTCACGACTTGAAGGAAATTACTGAGATGCAACAGGACAAATGCGTTTCGTAGCTCCGCCAGCAACAGCGCGCCGAGCATCGCGCCAAGGACAGTCCCGCGACCGCCGAAGAGGCTTGCACCGCCGATGACAACAGCGGCAATCACGTCAAGTTCGATACCAATGGCACCATTCGGCTCAGCGACACCTAACTGCGAAGCTCTGATGAGCCCCGTCAACCCAGCGAGGGCACCGAGAAATACGAAACAGATCAACTTCACGCGTTTCACGGGTATCCCAGAGAGCCGAGAGGCCTCCTTGTTGTCTCCCACCGCGTGGATCTGCCCGCCAAGAACGGTCCGGGTAAGGACGTAATGCGCGATGACCGCCACGACCACCAGGACTACGACCTGCACCGGTATCGGACCCAGCTTCCCTTGCCCCAAGAAGTTCATGCTCGCCGGGCTCTGTTGTGGCATGCCGCCCGAAAACAAGAGGGCCAAGCCCCGTGCGACCGACATCATGCCCAGGGTCACGATAAAGGAGCTCACCCCGACCGCGGTGGTCAACATCCCCGACACGTAGTTCACGCCGCCACCGATAACAACGCCCGCCGCGAGTGCCGCAGGCCAGCCGATCGTCGGCGCCAACATTGCGGCGCCGACTCCGCTCAGCGCCAGCGTCGATCCGACCGCCAGATCGAGCTCGCCGCTCACCATGACAAACGTCATGCCTACCGCTAAGAGACCGGTGATGGCCATCGAACGTAACAGGTTGAAGAGGTTATTCGATGTCAGGAATGCCGAGTTCGTGACTGTTATCAGAATGCCGAGCAAAATGATAACAATTGCGATACCGGTTTCGGTTCGAGCGAGATACTGCATCCATGATGTATTACGGCGGGCCTTCCGAACTAGTGTCATGCCTTCGCTGCTAGCGCGCATTCGCGCCTCCTTCGTCAAATGCCTGCGCAATAACATCGGCGGGGTCTGCGCCTGCGGCGAACTCGCAGCGCACGGCACCGTGCCGCATTACCAATACTCGATCGGAGAGACCCATTACCTCGTCAAGTTCCGAGGAAATCAAAAGGATTGCCATACCGTCGTCGGCAAACTGATGAATAAGCCGATAGATTTCAGCTTTCGCGTTCACGTCTACGCCGCGAGTGGGTTCGTCCAGTATCAGCACCTTCGGCCGGACAGAGACCCACCTCGCAAGGACCGCCTTCTGTTGGTTGCCGCCGGAGAGGGTCAGTACCCCAGCGCCGATCGAAGCGGCCTTGATCCGGAATCGTTGGACGAGGGACGACACCGAGTCGTGTTCCCTGATTCCGACGCTCCGCCTAGCGACCTCGATATTCCAGCGCACCGGCATCTGCCCGAACAAGGATTGGACGTGCCGGTCCTCCGGTAGCATGGCGATCCCGGAGCGGATCGCGTCGCGGGCGCTGCGAAAGGCCACCTGCTTTCCGTCCAGGAGCACTTTGCCGCGATCGGGCTTGGTCACCCCAAAAAGCGACATTGCGAGTTCGCTTCGTCCCGCTCCGACAAGACCCGCCAAACCCACGATCTCGCCTCGCGCAATCGTGAGGTCGATGTCGTGATACTCGCGGTTCCTGCTGAGACCACGCACCTCGAGCATAGGTTTGCCGCCCGCCGACGACCCAGATCTCGCCGCCGGTTTCTGCGCCTGGTCCGTCATTCCGCCGGGTTTACCGGCCATATAACGAATTAGCTCCTTGCGTGTGATCGTCGACAACGCTCCTCGCCATACCACACGCCCATCGCGAAGCACGGTGGCGGCTTGTCCGACTTGAAATACCTCATCGAGACGATGGGAGACGAGCACGACGGCATGGCCATGATCTCGCAAGCGCGAGATCATGGCCATCATCCGGTCGGTCTCAGCCGGAGACAGCGCGGAGTTTGGTTCGTCAAGGATCAGAACCTGCGGGTTCATGGCAGCGGCCTTCGCAATTTCCACGAGCTGTCGACTCGAAATAGCCAGCGACCCCACCAACGCGTCCAAATTCAGGCTTATGCCCAGGCTATTGAGGAGAGCGTGCGCGGATTCTTCGAGTTCGGCAACGCGAAAACGGCTGAGGCTTTTCCGAGTCGACAGTTCGGGTAGGTAGATGTTCTCCAACACAGTGAGCTGCGGCGCTAATGCCGGTTCCTGGTGGACGACCGATACACCGGCCTGCGATGCTTCGAACGGGTTGGCGAACCGAAATTCTTTACCACCCATGAGGAGCTGGCCGGTATCGGCATGGACAGCACCGGAGCAGACAGCGACTAAAGTTGACTTGCCGGCGCCATTCTCGCCCAGCAGGACGTGCACACTTCCGGCCTCAAAAGTGACGTCCACGTCCTGCAGTGCCTGTACACCGCCAAATCGCTTGCTCACATTGCGCAGCTCCAATGCACTATCCATTGCCCTGCCTAACCTCCCTGCGTCAGTCTGCCATGCGGTCTCGCGACGGTGATGTGTCAGCCCTGTGCGCCAAGGACCTTGTCGACATTCTCCGGTGTCACAATGCCGAATGGCTCCTGCTGGAAGTATTTAGCCGGTTTCGATCCGTCGGCCAGGTAGTTGAACAGCAACATTGCAGTATTGTAGGAATCGCCGAAAGCGTCGCCACCGATCGTAGCGGCGATGATCCCCTTCTTCACGAACGCCAATGTCTCAGGGACAAGGTCATAGGATACGAGCTTGACCTGGTCGGCCTTGCCGGCTTGCTCGACGGCTTGCGCCGCACCGAACGGACCACCAGCCGTGAGGTAAATACCCTTCAAGTCCGGGTATGCTGTCATGAAGTCATTCGCTTGGGATAGCGCGGTGCCTGCGTCGTCCTTATTCTCGGTCGTGCCGACAATCTTGATGCCCGGATGGCTCTTCTTCATCCGATCCTCGAAGCCGTGGCGTCGGTCTTCCTGCGACTCCGCACCGTACGAGCCTGTGATAACGGCTACTTGGCCGTCGTCGCCGATCGCCTTGACCATGGCGTCCGCGGCTGCCTGGCCTGCGGCATAGTTGTTCATCCCGTAGTAGAACAATGAACCGGATTTTTCGGAACATGCTCCCTCAATGATGAATGTCGCTACGGCGACACCTTGATCGACTGCTGCCTTAATCGCCGGGCACGTCCCTTGCGTCAATGAAACCACCCCGATGGCGTCATAACCTTGCGTCACCGCACCTTCAATGGCCGAGATCACGGCGGGTACTTCGAGGTTCGGGCCTGCAACGATATAGTCGACCGTCGCACCATGCGCCTTCAGGGCGTCGTTCGCGGCTTTCGAACCGGCTTGGACCGGATCCCAGTAGGGGTTGTTGGCGAAGCTCAGCAACGCGATGCGCTTGCCATCCAGGTTCTTGTCGACAGGCTTGACCCGCAGGGGGCCCTCGCCTGCCGATTCACCCTCGGAGGTGCTGGTCTCAGCAGAAGATTCCTGGCTCGAGGACTCGGCCGGAGCATCGGTAGCCGTCGGGGCTGTGGAGGAAGTGTCCGCCGTAGTCTCGGACTGGCTGCCAGCCTGCGACTCGCTACCAGCGGACGTTCCTGAGCTGCTGCAGGATGCGATCACCAAAGACGCGGTCAACAAGACAGCACCCAGTAGTACCGTAGGGCGTTTCGACATGGGGCGTTTCCTTTCCTAGTGACATGGATGGAGTATTCGATTACTGTTCACACACGCAGGGCGTCCGCACGAAACGGGCTCATCAGAGTGTGGTCTTCGACGTATCTGTAGGGCAGTCCGACGTCGTTGGGGTTCACCTCCTCTGAAGGAATTTTTCTGTCGCGTCGCGCGCCTCCTGTGCTGAGCGTGTTTCCAGCGCATGCAAGGTTTCGATCTCGAACGCCGTGTCCAGGCTTCCATCGAATCCCACATTAAGCGCGCTTTTGGCGAGTCCGAGCGCATGAGCTGGCAACCCGGAAATCTGCTTGGTCAGTCGGTCGGTTTCCTCTATAAGAGAGGAACTCGGCACCACAAAATTAACGAGACCCCAGCTCTGAGCCTGGGCGGCTCCAAAGCGTTGACCAAGGAAAACGAGCTCCTTCGCCTTCGCGAGTCCCACCGCATGCGGCAGTATACGAGAAATGCCCCCGGTAATACTGAGCCCGACAGATACTTCCGGAAACCCGAAAACGGCGTCATCTGCTGCGATGACCAAATCGCTGCACAGGGCGATTTCGCACCCAGCGCCCAGTGCATAACCGTGGACCGATGAGACAACAGGGAACGGCGCGCGACGTATCAGTCTGGTGATGTCGTGGGTCCTCTCCACGTCCAGTCTATCGACCGCATAGGGCACATCCGCGGCTTCGTACGTCAGGTCGTGCCCGGCGCAAAAGGCGCGACCTCGCCCGGAAATCACGGCCACCGCAGGCAAAGCCACGATCGCCGCTTCCAAAGCCCTGCACAACTCGTCGATGAGTGTCGGATCTGTCGCATTGAGCCGATCCGGCCGATTCAACTCGATGCGAACAATGTGATCCGTCTCGGCATATTCCACTGACACTCGAAACCCGCCCTCCGTCGGTGCTCCACGATCTACGATCTCTCGGTTCGGATGCGCTGTGAGGCACTCACCATATTGGTGGGGCTGAGTGTTATCGATCGATCGTTCCCTGTCAAGACCTGAGCCGAATCGGGGTAGATTTTCGTCGGATGCGTCGATGCCGAACCGCGCTTCGGCCGCTTGCCCTCCTGTCTGTGCAGCTAGCGGGGCCCCCTAGCGCCGAAGCGTTGACGACGCCGGTCCGATCAGTGACCGAGCTCCTGCACCCCTTGATTTCAGAAGGCCTTTGCGGCACAGTGACCCTTGACGGGTAATCGAACGTTCGCTTACTGGCAGTTGCTCGACCCGAGCGCTGTGAGTGCTGGTGTAAGGGAGAATCGGAACTTGTTTGATCACGAAGGACGGATCGCGCTGGTCACAGGAGCCGGGCAGGGCATCGGCGCCGGCATCGCGAAGTGCCTGAGCCGAGACGGTGCGACGGTGGTGTGCGCAGACATCGCTGTCGATCGAGCGACGGCGGTCGCTGCCACCTGTGGCGTCAGCGCCCGGGCCGTTGCGCTTGACGTGTCGGACCGGGCAGCGTGCGACAACCTGGTGGATGACCTTGTCGCAGAGAACGGACGTATCGATGTTCTTGTCAACAACGCCGGGATCAATCGCGACGCGATGCTGCACAAGATGACGGATGAGGAGTGGGCCGCGGTTCTGGCGGTCGATCTCAGTGGCCCGTTCTTCCTCAGTCGAGCGGTCGCGCGTGTCATGCGGACCCAAAATAGTGGCCGGATTATCAATATTGCGTCTGCGAGTTGGATGGGTAATATCGGTCAGTCGAATTACGCTGCCGCCAAGGCAGGTGTCGTTGGATTGAGTCGGACGATGTCGAAAGAACTGGCGCGCTACAACATCACTGTCAATGCGCTGTGCCCGGGATTCATTGAAACAAGCATGACCAAATCTTTGCCTGAGAATATATTCGCGGCGCAGCTCGACAAGATTCCTCTCGGCCGGATCGGTAAGCCTGAAGACGTTGGCGACCTCGTCAGCTTCCTCGCATCGGAGCGGGCAGGTTATATCACCGGTGAGATCATTAATATCGGCGGCGGCTACCAGATCTAGCCGGCGCGCTGTCCATTATGATAGGAAGTATTGACTGATGGAAGACCGTATTGTCATTGTTGGCGGCGCGCGTACTGCTATTGGCACATTCGGCGGGGCATTCAAGAACACTCCCGCATATCAGCTCGGCGCTGCGACAGTCCGCGCGGCGCTTGCCCGTGCGCAGGTTACTGCAGATGAAATCGACGAGGTCGTCCTGGGCTGCGTGGGCCAGGTTGGTCCCGATGCGTTTAACGCTCGCCGCGTGGCGCTCGAGGCAGGACTACCGACCGGTAGCACGGCCTACAACGTGAATCGCCTGTGTGGCTCGGGGCTGCAGGCGATTTGGTCGGCCATGATGCAGATCGCAGCTGGCGAAGCGTCGATCGTCGTAGCCGGCGGGAACGAGAACATGAGCATGCAGCCGTTTCTCAACTACCAGGGGCGCGCCGGGTATCGCCTAGGCCACCACACTCTTGTGGACGGCACGTTGTCGTTGGTCACCGACCCATGGGGGGATTACCCGATGGGTGTCACTGCGGAGAACGTCGCCAACCGTTTCAATGTATCCCGCGAGGAGCAGGATGCATTCGCATTGGCAAGCCAACAGCGAGCTGCGCGCGCGCTGGAGCGGCATCTGTTCGACGGCGAGATCGTCCCGATCGAGGTCACCGAGCGGCGCGTCACACGTGAGGTGCGCGCGGACGAACACCCGCGCCCTGACACCACGCTCGAGGCGCTTGCCCGACTCAAGCCCGCTTTCCGGGAGGGCGGTTCGGTAACCGCCGGCAACTCCTCTGGAATCAATGATGCGGCTGCCGCAGTGATCCTCATGAAGGAGAGCGTGGCACGGGCGACCGGCAGGAAACCGCTCGCACGCCTGTTACACGTGGCGAAGGCCGGCGTCGAACCCGAAATTATGGGCTACGCGCCCGCCTCTGCCATCGCTCGTGTTCTCAGCAAGGCATCGATGGCGATATCCGATATCGGCGTCGTAGAACTCAACGAGGCCTTCGCGGCGCAGGCAGTAGCTGTTATCCGCGACGCAGGACTCGACCCAGAGCTCACCAATCCGAACGGCGGGGCCATCGCACTCGGCCACCCAATCGGCGCCACGGGAACGATCCTCGTCATCAAGCTGATGGCAGAAATGCAGCGACGCTCCGCGCAATTCGGTCTCGTCACCATGTGCATCGGCGGCGGCCAAGCCCTCGCCGCCATCATCGAGCTCATCACCGACTGAGATGCTACGAGTCGACAGCGCCACCACCCTGCTGCATCATGTCGGACGCGAAATCGGTTCCAGCCGGCCGTACTTGCTAGACCAACGACGGATTGACAAATTCGCACATATCACTGAGGACGCCCAATGGATCCATGTCGACACTGAGCGTGCTCGCGGCAGTGTGCTCGGGACGACGGTTGCGCACGGGTACTTGACACTGGCCATGGTTCCAGCCATCTTGGCCGACGTGCTATCTGTCGGCAACGTCGAATCGATCCTCAATTACGGTTTGAACCGGGTCCGTTTTCCGGCCATGGTGCGGTCCGGTAGCTCCGTCCGTGGTGTCGTGAGAGTCGTTTCTGCGGAGATGCACGGACTTGATGTCCGTGTCGAATACGAGGTAACTATTTCAGTCGACAATTCGGAACGACCGTGTTGCGTGGCACAACCTGTCGTGCTGTATGTCACGCCTAAACCGTGAACAATCCCTGGAGAAGACCCTGTGCTAAATCTAATGAACTCATCGCATGACGACATGTCCATCGCGATTATCGGTGCGTCCCGAGACCCATCTAAATGGGGCCACCGAGTGATCCGCTACACGCGGAATGCTGGCTTCACCGGCACGATCTTCGCCGTCAATCCGAGCGCGGCTCCCAACGAGATACCTGGGGCGACCGTCGTAGCGACCGTGGGCGACATTACAACCCCACCGGATTTGGCCCTCATCGCGCTGCCGAGCGACCTTTCTGTGCCAGAGGTTAACAATTGCGCGAAGATCGGAGCTCAATCGATCATCGTGGCGGCGTCCGGATTTGGCGAGCACTCGGCCGAGGGTGCTGCCGCGGAAGAAACCATGCTGGCAACGGCACGCGAGTCGACCAGTCGCATCATCGGGCCGAATTGTTTCGGCGTCTATCTCGGCAGCCGAGGTGTCAACTTGACTCCGTTCGGATATTTCCGACCCGGCGATGTAGCGTTGGCTAGCCAGTCGGGGAACATTGCGGGAGAGATCGGCCTAGAACTGCGGCGATACGGGCTGGGATTTTCGCATTGCGTCGGGGTGGGGAATCAGCTCGACGTCGGTTTCCCAGACCTGCTACACCTGTTTGCGAATGATCCGGCGACCAAAAGCGTCGCGCTGTATCTCGAAGGGCTGCAGGTTGGCGCAGGCGCGGCGTTCCAGAGCGGAGTAGCGGCTTGCCGGGCCGCAGGCAAGCCGGTATTCGTGATCAAAGGTGGCGCATCACCGTTGGGCGCCGCTGCGACGATGACACATACTCGTTCGTTGGCGGCCGACGACAGGGTGTGGAGCACCGTGCTGGCGGCTTCGGGCGCGGTCCGGCTTTCGTCCGCGACCGAGCTCGTCGACGCTGTGCGCTGTACGGTTTGGGGGGCGCCGCGCGGCCGGAGCCTCGCCATTGTCACCGATGGCGGAGGCGACTCCGCGCTGGCGCTCGATGCGCTGTCGGCGAGCGATCTCCAACTGGCGCAATATTCGCCACACACTGTCAAGGCCCTCGAGGCGCTGCTCCCGCCGGATGCGCCCCGCTCACCGGGAAACAATCCGATCACCCTGGATACCGCGGGCGGCGTGGAGGACGATCCGCTCATAGTCAGCCGCACGGCGGCGGTGATTACCGCCGAGCCCGCGGTCGACATCGTCGTACTCAGCGGGCTTTTCGGATCGTACGTGGAAAATCGGGCCAAGGAAATCCAGGCCGCGCAGGAGATGGTCGCACTCGCCGCCGAGTCGGGGCCGACAGTGGTCGCACACAGTCCGCTTCTTCCGTCCGAATCGGAACCGCTCGCGCTGTTGGAAAGCGGCGGAATTCCGGTCTTCGATTCTGTCGACAGGGCTCTGCGTGCGGTCGGCCGAGTCGCCGCCGCGCCGAGCGACGGCAGCCAGAGCCTTCGAAAACCGGCACCGTCATCATCGGCTTCCGGTGGTGAGGCATCCCGGCAGTGGCCTACCGGTGTGGCTGCCGAGTGGCTCGGCGATCATGGCGTCCACATGCCCACAGTGGCGGTCACAACCTCGATTGAGGATCTGCTTGCCGCCGCCGAAACCATGGGGTACCCGGTTTGCCTCAAGACCGCCGACCCGTCGATCGTGCACAAGTCGGACGTAGGCGGGGTTCAGTTGAATCTCACCGATCGCGAGGCTGTGCGGAAGGCGGAAGCGGCTTTGCGCGCAGGCAGCCAGGAGTCGCCCATGCTGGTGATGCCTCAATTGCCAGCCGGCTTCGAGCTGCTGATCGGAGCATTCCACGACGACTGGTTCGGTCCCATCGTTGTCATTGGTAAAGGCGGTGTATTGACCGAGTTGGAGTCCGATTCGGTGCTGCTCGTCAATGACTTTTCGCACGAATCGGCGCGCCGTGCGCTCAGCACGCTGCGCTGCTACCCTGTATTGACGGGTTATCGGGGCAGCCCCGCACTTGCTATTGATGCCGTGTGCGACCTCGCCGAAAGCCTCGGAAACGCGATCGCTTCGAAGCCTGGTCTTTCGATCGATCTGAACCCTGTTTTCGTGTACGAGGATCGCTACGCAGTCGCCGACTGGCGAATAATGGAGTAGGTAGGTCGCGGCGAAAACGCGGCAGTTTATGATGGTGCGGCGCTGCCCTCCGGACCGTATGACGCTCGTACCATCAGACAGAGTCCTGATGCCCACAGGGATACCTCAACAGGCCGATTTATTTCGATGAGAGCTCTACTGCGTGCGTCTGCATGACAGCGGTTGGGAGGTGGGGTGGTGCCGTCCACAAACCGCCCTGTACGAGTGCTCGCTGCGCCGGACAAATTCCGCGGTACAGCGACTGCGCTTGAGGTTTGTGCGGCGATCGAAGTCGCTGTGTTCGAAGCCGGTGGGCACTGCCGGAAATTGCCGTTGGCTGACGGCGGCGAAGGGACACTCAATGTGTTCGGCGGCGGGAATCGCATGACCCAGGTCGGCGGCCCGCTGGGATCAATGGTGGACGCTCGGTGGTCTCTCGAGGGTCAACAAGCCGTGATCGAGATGGCCGAGGCATCAGGGCTGCTCGTTGCCGGCGGGCCAACTCACAACGACCCCATGCAGGCAACGACACGCGGCACCGGACAGCTCATAGCTACCGCGATGCAGCACGGAGCAACCCGCATCCTCGTCGGGCTCGGAGGCTCGGCTACGACAGACGGCGGCATCGGCGCGGTCGAGGCGCTCCTCAACACGTACACGCTCTCCGAGATCAAGTCGAGGAACATCAGCGTGTGCGTCGACGTCAACACACGCTTCCTCGACGCGGCCACCGTCTTTGCCGCCCAAAAAGGCGCCTCCTCGGCGCAGATATACGAGCTGAGCATGAGGCTCGGTCGAGTACGCGAGACCTATTTGCAGCAATTCGGCGTGGATGTGGAAAACATTATCGGATCTGGGGCGGCAGGCGGTCTTGCGGGCGGCCTCGCGGCACTGGGATGCCGGATCGTCCCTGGGTTCGACACGCTGGCCAAGATCGCAGACCTCGACGGCGCCATGTACACCGCCGATCTCGTCGTTACCGGCGAAGGCAAATTCGATGCGCAATCGCTGCGCGGCAAGGTCGTGGGAGGTGTGATCGATCGAAGCGGGTCACGACCAGTTCTCGTCGTCTGCGGTGCCGCGGAGCGCGGCGTGACGGTGCCGCCGAATGTCACCGTTCTTCCTCTCCTCGACACATTTGGCCGCGACCTCGCACTGAACGAGACTACCCAGTGCATCACAGCTGTGGTCGCGCAAGCGCTTTCAAGCTGAAACCGGGAGGGGTAGGACGCGGCACGAACGACCCCGAGGAGGACGATCCCCCAAGAGATTGCAGCGTCGGGCGCCGCCGATACCAGTGTTTTCCCGTGTGGGACGGCTTGTCGACGGCGAGGCGCTTCTTCGATGCCTGGCCGGTCTCAACGGCGGCAAATCTGATCAATTTTCGAGCGTCACCGACAACGGTGGACTCGGCGATCGCTCACGCGGTTCGGATCAGCACAACCGCAGGCTAAACCGGTGCAATCGCTGTGGTGGCAGGTAAGGAATTCGAACTACCGTTGCGCCGACACTTTACGAGTGAGGTTACAGACTGCTTATTTCCGCAGGTCCGAGCGTGTTTAAGCGGCCTTGCTCGCGCGTTCGTGCCCAATACGTGCCCAATGCATATAGATCCTGATGCCGACAGCGACAGCTGGGGGCGCGACGGTACATGGCCGCGCCCACCCATCAGCGCGCTCCAGCCATCGCGCAAGCGGTTCACGACGCGCGCGTCACGCGACCGGCAGCTACCGTCGGGATCTCCAGCAGCGCGTCGTCGATGTCGGCAAGGTCCACTCGGACCGCACGTTTGCCAAAGCGGTAAGCGCGGATCGTGCCGTCGGCGATGCGGCGCCGAATCGTCTTGCCGGAGCACGCTGCGTAGTCGGCAGCGGTGGCGATGCTCACGAGTCTGCGCGCCGGAGTCTTCGCCCAGGCGTTCGTGATGGTGGCCATGATTCTCTCCCTTCGGGGCGGCGTCGGAAAACGACGTTCCTGCCCTCAGGAGGTGCGCGTCCCGCGCGGTAGTGACCCACATACGCGTCGCTGGCGCCGATCCAGTAAGAGACTGGCGCGATCCGTCATGTGGCTCCCCTGTTTCTCGGACTCGATGCGGCCGCAGGCTTCTCCTCGGCATTCTCAGCGGAAGATTCACCCATCATCAAGCAGTAGTGCCCGATCTGCCCATTCACGTCGAAGATCCGGCGGAAAACTCGGAGGTTAGCTTCCACGGTGCTCGGCGACGGCGAGTAGTCGAGCTCATCGAAGATCGAGTGGGACCCAGCATTGACCCAGGCGAAGAGGGACCGGCAGATGATCTGGTCGTCTCCCTCAAAGTTGGCGATGATTGTGGGGTCATCAACGCCGCCGAGCACCCTAAAGTACGTCTCGAGGATGCGGCGCAGTGTGTTCTGAAGGCCGACAGCGCTCTCGTAGGGCTGCTCGGCCGACCTTTTGACCTCGTTCCACAAGGCTCCGTAGGCAGTTTGGATGGGATTCCTGTCGACAAGTTCAACTTCGCTCGGCAGGCCACTTCGTTTCCGCACAATCCCGTACTTCCAAGGCCCAAGCTTCGGACCGCCGTGCGGGCGATAGGTCACATCCTTGTGAAAATGAGCGTTGTGCGTCATGAGCAGAAGCTGCCGCACACGACCTTTACCCGCCGCGACATCCTCGACGATCCTGCGGACAACAGTAGAGACGGCGTACAGCACATCGCTGTCGAGGCTTGAGATCGGGTCATCGATAACCGCCAAGAGATCATTCGACTCAGCTTCATCTTGTGGTGCGCCCTGGAGTGACTGCGCAAAGTAAAGGAAGGTAATGAACGTCCGCTCGCCTTCGCTGAGAGTCTCCGTGGCGACATCGCCGTTCGAACGGACGAGGGTGTAGCCGTCCTGAACCGCTGTCGACTCCGTAAGTGAAAAGGAGTGGAAGCCGACGGAATCCAGGAGGCGGTTGATGCGATCGATGATCGGCTTGCTCGATGCGACCTTCGACTGAAGCTCGCGGAGGCGCAATGTCTTGGCACGAACGTCCGCCGTCGCCGCAGCGATCTGTCTTTCGAGACTTTCCTTGCCCGTCAGGTGACCAGGCATCGCTCCTTCGTAACGGGCAAGTTCAGCGACAAGAGCCACCCGGGCGAACACGACCCAGCAGCGGCGAAGAAGTGACTTCTTCGCGGCTGATCGGTTCTTAAGGAGAAGATTGAAGCGTTGGATTGACACGTTGGCATCCCGAACCACGGCGTTGATGCCTTCTACTTGCAGCGAGGGATCGGGAACCGAGAGCAGAGTCGATGGCGCCGACAACTTTGCGCTGATCTGTGCCTGGGCGTCAGCGATCAGCCTCTCCAGCGCAGCACGCGCGCTCGCAAACCGCTCCGCGTTGACGTGTTCCGAAGCCCCCGGCCTCGCCAGGAGATCGTCCATATAGGCCGTCCACCGCTGCACCCAGGACTCGAAATACTGCTTGAGTGCCGATAGTTGTTCCATCTGCTCGACATAGGTCCGATCGAAGTAGGCCTCCAGTTGCTCGCGCAGGTCGGCCGGAGCGGTCTGTTGGCAAAACGGGCAGACACCGTTCGCGTGCTCGAGATGGGTGCGACCGTGTTGAACCCAATCGGCGTTGCCGAGCCGTTGAATCAGCGGTGCAAGATGTACATCTCGGCTACCGACAACGGCTGTACCCAAGAGGGAGTGGCCGGGTGCCGCTTCGATCCTGATGTCATGTCCGAGCGGCAGCTCCGGGAACGGCTGCGCATCTTCCACGAGAACTGCTGCGGCCTCAGAGGTGAGCGCCGCGAAGCTCTCTGCGGTGGCCGAGTTCGCTGCCGCGACTTCGAGAAGTCGTTCCAGAAGCCGATCTTTGCTGTTGTTATAGCCAGTGAACATCTCACGCAGCTCCGCGGGGACTTCGTCGCGCTTTGCCCACGCAGCCTCCTTCAACACAGCCCGGACACTCTCGATCTCACTGTCCTTCGCTTCTAACGAGGACTGAAGTCGCGTGAGTGCATCCTTGCTGGTAGCAATTGAGCCGCTCGGTCCCGTGAGCGACTCAATCTCAGCCCGGATCTCCGCGCTCGTCTCACCCAGGAGGAATACGCCAGGGAGATGGCCCGCAGGCGTGAGCGTTGCATCGACATAGTCGCGGTTATAGACCTTGACTCCGAGCGCGCTGCTCGGCGGTTTCCATTCCAAAGCTGTTCCGGCAAACTGCGCCGGGTCGGCCAGCGCCCGACTGATGGTCGTCTTGCCCGATCCATTAGGACCGAAAAAGAAGTTCACGGGCTCTAGCGGACCGATGTCAACGCCAGAGAGCTGATCGAATGCAGGGGCACCACGCAGACGAAGGTACTGGAGCATCGCAGCTGAACCGCCTTACGCCTTCGAGCCCGAGGGCTTGTTGTCGGCGCGTGCGTCGATTACCACGATGGACTTTTCACTGCGGAGATCCAGCTCCTTGAGGACGGCATCAACCTTTGCAATGTCCGCCTCCGTATAGCAGACGATCATCTTGACCGAAGTGCGCGTTCCGTTCGCGTTTTCGTAAACCTCGACCTGGTTCTTAAGATTCCGCTTCAGGTGCTTGTTGCTCGCGAGTTTGACCTCGATCAGCGACTTGTCGACAGCCCCGTTGCTTATTTTGAAATCGACCGGTCCACGGCCGTTATTGACCTCCCGATTCACATCGAACTCGCTTCCGAAGAAGATGAGACCGAAGAACAGCTGAACTTCCTTCTCCGTGGCGAGCGGGCGTTCCCGCCCGGGCGTATTGATGAGCCGGTAGCCGTCCTGATTCTCGACGTACTGTTTGAAGCCGTTCGCGCGGGTGAGCGCCTCGTCATAGCTGTTGACTGGCGTCAGGTACAGCGAGGTGTTGGCGCGGATGTCTTCGACGACCTTCTGCACCATTTGCACGAGGACCTCGAAGACCTCCTGCCGCCGCCGTGCGCTCAGGCCCACTGCCTGCTCCCCGGTATCCTCCTTCTTGCGAATGTAGTAATCGATTATCTCAGGAAATTGGATGATTGCGGAAGCCGCCAAGTCGGAGTAGTCCTTCTTTGTCGGATTGTCGCTCAGTCTCTTGAGTAGGTAATTGTTAACTTGCGCGCGAAGCTGCTCATCTTCGATAGCGTTGGGGATGCTGACGAACTGGCGCACAAGGTCCGTGCGACTGATCCAGGTGTCGTCCTTAGTGAGGATGTCAGCCGGGGTGAGCAGAACATAGTCTCCGCGAAGCGCGGGAAGTTCGTAACGACGTGGTTCCCAAGTCTCGGTATCATAATTGAAGACCGCACGGACTACCGTGAATGTGCCCCTCTGGTCGGCCGGCAAATGCGCCCGTGCGAACTCCTGGGTGTACTCTAGTAGATAGCCCTTAATGAGATTCGTGGTGAAGTCGCTGATGTTGTCGCGACCTATGCCGGGTTTGATGAGCGCGAGTTTTTCTAGGTGGGTGCCTTGGGTGATCGACTCAGACCCGAACACTTTCAGAATCGAGCCAAGGGAGCTGTGCAGTGCACGGGCGAAATCTACGCCTAGGCCGCTCCCTGAGTTACCGAGAACAGTGAATCCAAGCCAGTTCTGCTTGACCTCCTGGAACATGTACCAAGACTTGATAAGTCCCGGATCGAGACTGGGCGCGGCACGATCGCGGAGGAATACGAGGTATCGGATCATTCCGTCGTGAAGATCGCGGTACTCCTGCTTCTTGCTGTTGAAGAGCAGGAAGGGGTCGACGAAGAGCGGTAGGTCGGAGGCGAGGCTGATATCGAACGCGCCGTAGTCTTCTAGCAGCTTCGATGAGGCCCGGAAGTGTTCAGAGAAATACAGCTCGATTGCCACTCCAATCACGCCCCCACAAGTTGGAGGAGGGAATCGTAGGAGTCGACGACGTCGTACTTGACCGCGCCGCTCGCGGCCTTCGCATTCAGCGAGGCGAAGAACTTGCGGGCGCACTCGATCTTAGCTTCCTCCACCTTCTTGATCTGCATGGTCGACATGGAGCCTTTGGTCTCGGCCACGAAGTAGATGTGTTTGATGTGGGTGACGTCGTCGCGGAAGGCGATGGCCCAGTCGGGGTTGTAGTCGCCGACCGGCGTGGGGATGGAAAACCCGCGGGGCAGCTTCGAGTAGACGACGACTTCGTTGCTGACGTCGAGCTTCTCGACAAACGTTCGCTCCACCTTCGAGTCCGTGACGACGTACTCGTAGACGCTCTTCTTCAGCTTCTCCCCGGCTTTGGATAGGTCCTGAGCGGTCTGGTTCTCGGTGAAGATCGACGAGTCGTATTGGTCGTCGAGCGGGTCGTAGGTCAGGTGCTCGATGATGACGGTGGCCTTTTGTTCGTTGATCAGCCGTGCAGCTTCGGTGATGAACTGCTCCGGGTTCTGTTTGAACTTCGCGAACGTGCCGGGATTGATGCCGGTGAGGATTGCTGCGCAGGTGCGCCGGGTGAGTTGTGTCTTTTCTGCGATCTCGCCGAGCAGGTCGTATTTCACGGTGGAGCCGGCCGACACCGCGGAGTGCTCGACCTTCGTCTCCGAGACCTTGAAGCCAGTACCGGCTTCGAGCTGCTCGACTTCGAGGCCGACGACCTGCTGACCCTTCTCGACGACATACTGCATGACAGTGACGTTCAGGGACGTGTCGAGCACGCGGATGCAGTTCGCGATCAGCTCAGCGGAATCGAATTTGACCTGGTAGACAGCCTTGTGATTGATGCGTCCCCACAGCTCCTGGAACTCGCGCTTTTTGAAATTCGCCTCGTTGAGCGGGATCTTCTTCGGCTTGCGCCCGTCGACCGGCTTAGGCACGTCTAGGTAGAGCGCGTCGACGAGAGGCCAGGCGAAGTCGATGATCGGCTTGAGGATCTCCGACGTTGGCGCGACTAGAGTGCCGCTGGCGCGGGCGTCCTTGTAGGTTTGGGTGACGAAACCGGCTTCGTCGATGTAGTCGTTCTTGACCAGGTGGAAGTACAGCGCTTTGGCGACTTCGGCTTCCATGACGCTCTTCGACCCGTCCGCAAGGATGATCTGCTTGCCGGTGAAGTAGGCCTCGCTCGCTTTGCGCGGCCGGGCCGATAGCGACTCGATGATCTCCTTTTGTAAAGCGGTGACGAACTCGGTGTAGGACTCGTCGGTGACGACGGTCAGTTCATTGATGTCATGCACCGTGATGGGATTGTCCATGCGCTCGCCGTGCTGATCCACCGATAGACGCAGACCGCGGCCGATCTCCTGGCGCCGCGTGGTCGTGTTGTCGCTCTTTTTGAGCATGCCCATGACGAACACGTTCGGGCTGTCCCAGCCCTCGCGCAGCGCCGAATGCGACCAGATGAACCTTACGCGCTCGCCGAACGACAGCAGCCGTTCCTTGTCCTTGAGGATCAGATCGTAGGCGTCGACATCGTCGGACTGGCCCGCGAAATCGCCACGAGCCGCGATCTTGCCGTCGACGGACCGGCCGGTCTTCTTGTCAATCGAGAAATATCCATTATGTGTCTTGCGCACGGGGATCGCCTCGACATACCGGCGATACCGTCTCCCGGCCTCGTCCAAGTCGAGCTTGCTGAGGACGTCGGCGAGCACCGCCTCGTACTCCTCTTCGAACGCTCGCGCGTATTCACCGAGCGCATCCTCGCGGTTGTAGTCGCGATACTTGGCGACTTCGTCGATGAAGAACAGTGAGAGCACCTTGATGCCCTGCCCGAACAGCTCGCGTTCCTTGTCCAGATGCGCTCGGATTACCTCACGGATCTGAATGCGGCGCTTCTGATCTTCGGCGACGTCCTCGGTTACCTCACCCGCGCTTATGATGTCACCGTTGCTGAGCTCGATGATGTCACGGTTCGCGTCCACGTCCCGGATGAAGAGGCCCTTGTAGGCCTCGATGCCTCCGGAGATATCGTGCAGGTTCATTCCTTGGCTCAGTCGCTTCACCAGCCGCCTGATGCCCTGGGCGGTCTGCACTTCCAACTCGACCCTGGCCTTCGGGAAGTCCGCGCCCTTACCGACCTCAAGGCCGTCGACGTACAAGTAGGCGCTACTACCAGCCAGGTGTTTGACGGTGATGCCGCGCACCGCGATCTTCTTAACCAGCTTCTGGTTGTAGGCATCCACCGCGTCGAGGCGGTGCACCTTGATCCGTTCGATCTTGTGCGTCGCCGAGTAGCGCAGCGCGAAAAGGGCATTGAACTGCCCGAGCGCCTCCAGCGACTTCGACGGCTTCTTCGCATCGCCCTCGATCTTTTGCGGCTCATCAATGATCAGGATCGGCCGATTCGCCGCGATCACGTCGATCGGCCTACGCGACTGGAAATCGTCGAGTACCTCATAGATCCGGCGGGCGTCCTTGCCGGTGGCATTGAACGCCTGAATGTTGATGATCATGACCTGCGCGCCCGCGTCAGAGGAGAATCGCTCCACCTCGTGAAGCCGTGATGAGTTGTAGATGAACGTGCGCGGCTTGGTGCCATAGAACTGCTGAAAATGGTCGGCGGTGATATCGAACGACTTCTTCACACCTTCGCGGATCGCGATCGACGGCACCACCACGATGTACTTCGACCAGCCGTACCGCTTGTGCAGCTCCATGATCGTCTTGATGTACACATAGGTCTTGCCGGTGCCGGTCTCCATCTCGATGTCGAGGTTCAGCGGCGCTGCGGCCTTCCTGACCGGGTCTTTCAGATCCTTCGACAGCGGCAGCCCCCGTGCTTGCTGCACCGCGTGCACGTTGGATAGAAGTTGCGGAGGGGTCAATACAATCTCCGCATTGCGTAGACCCGCGTCCTCCGTCAGAGTCGGCGCGGCGTTCTTGCCGGGGTCGATGCGGTACTTGACCCCGTCCGCAAACGGCTGCCCCGCGAACACATCGACGACGGCATCGACAGCCTCGGTCTGGTACGGCTGGACCTTGAACTGAAGCTTCATAGCGTCAGATCGCCTCAACCGTGGTCTCGGGCGATAGCTCTCGGAAGATTTGCTCAGCATTGATGCGGGCGGCGTCGCTGGTGAACCCAGCGTCCAGGAACACGGCACGCAGCGGACGACGATCAGCCATCGCGCGGACGACCTCATCAGCCACATCGTCCGCAAAGCATGCGATCAACGCGTTGTCGGCGACGGCCAGGACGCGGCAACCTGAAATCTCGTCGACCGCGATCGACTCACCGAGGTCGAGACCCCGTCCGAGCATCACTTGGAACAGCAGGTCTTCATCCGTGCGGTCTGACCGGACGCTGGCAATAGCATCGGACAATGCGTGCTGTCCCAGGTCGTCCGCCGTTGCGAGCGTATCCGCCATGTTCGTGGTAGCAACATGCAGTGAGCGGAATCCGACATCAAGATCAGTGCCGAGCATGCCGGCGGTCTGCTTCACTTGTTGGCCAGCTCGGCGCAGACGTTCACGGGCGACGCTGGCGATGGTGTCGTAGTCCGGATGGTCGACCGCCTCATCAAGCTGGACGATGATATATCGACGATTTCCGCCGTCTGCCGCGTTGAGGTCCATGACAGCGTGGGCGGTTGAGCCAGAACCAGCGAAGAAGTCGAGGATGACGGCGTCTTTTCTGCCGCTTGTTACGAGCCGGAACCAGCGTGCGAGCACACGCCTATCCTTGGGATTCTCGAAGACAATCTCGCCCATCAGGTGGCGCATATCGGTGCTTGCGGCCTTGCGATCCTGCTCGAATACCGAGATCGCGACCTGGTCACCAGTCTCGTCGAGAAAGATGATGCCACGCGGAATCGAACTCTCATCCTCGCCGAACCAGATGCGGCCCGCGGCGATCCGGCGATCCATCTCGTCCTTCTTGAAGCGCCATCCAGTTTTTGGGAATGACACGGGGTTACCCGTGACCGGGTGAAGGACTTCATAAACGGCACCGCCTCTGCCTGGCCATGTTATGTCTCGGTACGTGCTCATCGGACGGCCGGTGCCCGGTTGAAGCTGGTCGTATCGCGCGACCGCATCGGTGATCTCACCGGCGGACTTCTTTTTCTTCAACCAAGCCTTCCATTGAATAGCGGCATCTTCGTCGCTCTGACGAGCAGTCCATATCGAAGCGGCCTGAGTGAGGGCAGCATCGAGCCCAGCCTTCGGTTCGCGCCATCGAACACCAAGTTCACTCAGTCGCATCTCGTTTCTCGCGTAGATGAGCATGTACTCCGTGCCGTTGGAGACGTAGCGAGAGTCGTTCTTTCGACCGCCGTGCCAGACGACGTCCGAGATAAAATTTTGAGCACCGAATACCTGATCGAGCAGCGCGCGAAGATTCGCCCGCTCGTTATCTCCGATTGCGGCAATGATCACGCCGTTGTCGGTTAGTAGGCCACGGGCCAACTTCAGCCGCGAGTACATCATGCTGAGCCAGTTGGAGTGGAAGCGCCCGTTGGATTCAGGGTTGGCGACAAGGCGGTCGCCGGTCTCTGACTTCTGTCCTGAGTGGGAAAGGTATTCGGCGCTTGTTTCGGCAAAGTCGTCGTCATAAATAAAATCGTTGCCGGTGTTGTAGGGCGGGTCGATGTAGATGAGTGTGACCTTGCCGAGGTATGACTCTTGGAGCAGTTTTAGAGCGTCGAGGTTGTCGCCCTCGATGAACAGATTCTTGGTCGTGTCAAAGTCCACGGACTCCTCTCGCACTGGGCGCAGGGTCTTGGCGATGGGAGCGTTCGCTGCGAAGGCGGCGGCACGCTTACCTGGCCAGTCGAGTTGGTAGCGTTCCTGCGGCCCCTCCACGATGTGGTCGGAGAGTTCCTGGCGAAGTGCATCGAAGTCGATCGCGCGCGTCGGGTTGCCGTCACCGTCGAGGGTTTCGGTGACAACCATGGGGAACAGCTCAGCGATGGCCTCGATGTTGCGCTGGGTGAGGTCGGGCGTGTGCGGGTCAAGCTTGTCCACGGTCAGTCCTTGCTGCTCGGTGCGGGGTCGGTCAATTCTGCCAACACTTCGGTGCGTTGTTTGATCTGCTTGCGCAGTTCGATCTTGCGGTTCAGTTGCGGCTCGGCGCGCATCTTCTTTTCCAGCGCCGCAATCTCCCGTTGGAGCTTGCCGCTGCGGTCCAGTCTTCCGGTTGCCTCCGACACCGACTCCCCGAGGCGCGTGGACACCGGCAGTAGGACAGAGAGGATTGCCTCGTAGAGTCCCAACAGGTCGAGTGCTGCTGGTAGAGGGCGACGCGGGGCGTCAGAAGATTCCCAGTCGGAAGTGAAATAGGTGCCGATCTTGGGGGTCTTGCCACCGAGGGTTTTCTGGGCGGCCGCCGTACGTGCCCTGTTGCCGGTGGTGATTTCGAAGATGATGGGAAAGTGAACTGTTGTGTCGATGGCGGTGAGAACGTCGTCGGAGACGTCGGAGCCCTTGGTTTCGACCGTGAACACCTGGATCTCGGGCACAGCAGTAGTGCCCCGCAAGTGGATGGTTTCGTCGGCGAGCTTGTAGGCCCACGTGATGCGCTGGACGTCTTCGACGAACTTGTCGCGCAACGCGGTACGAACGTTGCCGTGCTCGTAGAACTTGGTTTTCGGTATCACTCGACCGAACGCTGCTGCCTGCGGCCAGCGGAACAGCACGGTGTGAGGCGCGGCGTCATTCATCGGTTTGCAGTTCGACGATGGCGAGGAACGCGATTAGTTCGAAGTCGTCGAGGCCGGCGATGGATTGCACGAGGGCGGTGGTGTGGCCGGGGCTGAACAGGCTGTCGATGTCGCGTTCCTCGGTGACGTCGATCATGGAGCGGATCGCGTCGGTGAGCAGGGTGCTGTACTCGCCCATATCGGCGCCGTCGCAGGTGGCCTCGTTGAAGATGCGGCACACCTGCCACGCGGGCTCGCTGCGGTTGCGGCAGCCGGCGCGGATCAAATCAAGCAGCCGCTTGACCTCCGTGTGGTCGGCGATCACGTGGCCGTCGTTGTCGAGGTAGACGAGGTAGTGGGGGTGGAGGCGGTTGCCGCGATTGAGGTGCTCGTCGGCGTTGATGTTGCGCAGCACGAACAGCGCACCCGGCTTGAGGCCCTTGCCTGGGTCGGCAGGGATCACGGCATGTAGACCCTTCGGGGTGCCGGCCAGGTCGCCGTACTCCTTGATGTAGCCGAGCAGATCCATGCGGAAATCGTTGAGCCCCAGATCGGTGATGGACACGCCGGTGCGGACGTCTTCAAGCTCGATGACCTCATCTTGGAGCTTGCGCAGCTGCTCTCTGCGGAATGCGGCATCGCTGGCCTCCTGGGTAAGCACGTTGTCGTCAGCGGTCGCGGCGAGATCCGCGATGACCATGCGGTTTTCGACGCGCTCTTTCAGGTTGATGTACTCATCCAGAGAGATGTCTGGCCAGAAGTTGACCAATTGGATGCGTTCGTTGGTCGATCCGATCCGGTCGATGCGGCCGAAGCGTTGGATGATGCGGACGGGATTCCAGTGGATGTCGTAGTTGACGAGGAAGTCGCAGTCCTGCAGGTTCTGGCCCTCGGAGATGCAGTCGGTACCGATCAGAACGTCGATCTCTGATGATTCTTTCGGCATGACGAGATGTCGCTGCTTCGAACGCGGCGAAAACAAGGTGAGCGTCTGCTGGAAGTCGTAGCCTTTGCCGACCGTGGTCGACGGGTTGCCCTGTCCGGTCACGAGAGCGGCGTCGTAGCCGTGCTCCTTGAGCGCGGGGGCGAGGTTCTTGTATAGGTACTCGGTGGTGTCGGCGAACGCAGAGAAGATCAGGATCTTGCGGTTGTCGGCGTTCAGCGGGTTCGCGAACTTTTCTGTCATCAAGCCGCGAAGCGCGGCGAGTTTCGAGTCGTGGCTCTGGGTGATGCCGCTGATCGCGGCCAAGAGCTGCTGAATGACTTGTCCGTCGTTGACAAGGTCGCGATTCCACGATTCGACATCCATGTCGTCTAGGTCGATCTGCACCTTGCGGCCAACAGTGCCCGACGTCGGGAATTCGAAATCGTCGTCGTCGGCGTCGAGGTCGGCAAGCGTCGAGGTCATGTCGGCGATGTTCGCGGCGTGGTTGTCGACGGCCTCCATCGCCTCGGCGACGGTGCCCTCCAAGCGGCTGAGGGTGAGCCGGAATGCTTCGACGCTGGATTCGAGCCGTTTGAGCAGGTTCACCGTCATCAGTTTCTTGATGCCCTGCTCCCGGTTGGCCGCACCCAGGTTCCCGGTCTCGCCGCCCGCATAGTTCTGACCTGCACCTGCCCCGTAGAGCTGCTCGTACTTGTCGCGGCGGCTCGGGAACACATAGGCCAGCGGCGTGTACACGGCGAGCGTCAACTGCTGCAGCTGCTCGAAGATGTCGTTGAACGTGGGCGCATCGGCCAAGTCCGTCAACGGCGGACGCAGCGAGACCGGTGGCAGCCTCTCCGGAAACGCGCCGATATCGGTGGTGTCGTAGAACGCCTGAATGTGCTTTCGGGACCGGGCGATCGTGACAGCGTCGAGCAGCTCGAAGAAGTCGAAATCCAGCCGGGCCAAGATCGCCTCAGCGGTCCGATCCGCCGGCGGCAGCTCGGACCATTCGTTGAACACCCGCTGCGCCTGCCGAAACACCTCCTCAATCGACGTCTGAATGTTGAGCTTCGCAGCAAGCTGCGCAGATTCACCCTCGTACGCCAGGGCAAGCTGATTGCGGAGATCGTTGAACCGGTTATTGACCGGTGTCGCAGACAGCATCAACACCTTCGTCTTCACGCCCTCGCGGATTACTTTTCGCATCAGCCGCTGGTAGCGGGTCTCGCGCTCCTGCACGTAGTCGGCGTTACGAAAGTTGTGCGACTCGTCGATCACGACCAGGTCGTAGTTGCCCCAGTTGACCAGATCCAGTCGCTTGCCCAGAGATTCCCCGCGGTCGCGCGACAGGTCCGTGTGGGCCAGAACGTCATAGTTGAAACGATCTTTGGCGAAGATGTTCGTCGTGTAGTTGCTGTTGTAGTTCGTCCAGTTGTCCGCCAGCTTCTTCGGCGCGAGCACCAGCACGGACTTGTTGCGCAGCTCGTAGTACTTGACCACCGCCAGCGCCGTGAACGTCTTACCCAAACCGACGCTGTCGGCCAGGATGCAGCCGTTGTAGGTCTCGAGTTTGTTGATCACACCGACCGCGGCGTCTCTCTGGAAGTTGTACAGTGCCTTCCACACCTCGGTGTCCTGGTAGCCGGTCCGATCGTTGGGCAGCACATCCTCGCTGATGTCGTCGAGGAACTCGGCGAATAGGTTGTACAGGATCAAGAAGTACACGCGCTGCGGGGAGTTCTCCGCATACACCGACGCGATATG